>CAWFMH010000001.1:0-430109 GCA_963816945.1 uncultured Gammaproteobacteria bacterium
TTACTCGCTGCATCGCTCGATCGTACGACGTAGGCTCTGCCCCGGTTTCGACGCGGATGGATGGACGCCTTCCCGCGCTTTTGCCGTTTCACCGTAAATGCGCGCCACCGCGCACGTCCTCGCCCATCGCCCGCAGGTGGTACCGCCATGACCCTCATCGACAAGCTCGCCCCGCTCCGCAGCCACGCCGGCAAACGTCGCACCACCGGCCTGGACGACGCCACGACGCTGGAATTCGCGGCCAGGCATCCGGAGCTCGAAGCCGCGATCGATGCGGCCGTGGACGAATATGCGCGCGCCAAGGCGGAGTTCCCGGAATTGCTCGACCTCGACGAGGACGCGCAGGTTCAGGCCGTGCAGGCCGGCTCATCAATTTCTATCCCGACGACGCGGTGAATCCGTATGTCGCGCTGGCCGCGCGCGGTCCGTGGGTCGTCACGCTCAAGGGCGCGGTGCAGTCACGACTCCGGCGGCTACGGCATGCTCGGCCTCGGCCACACGCCGAAGGCGGTCCTCGAGGCGATGGCGCGCCCGCAGGCGATGGCGAACGTCATGACGCCGAGCCTGTGCCAGCTGCGCTTCGAACGCGCCTGCGCAAGGAAATCGGCCACACCCGCGGCGGCAGTCCCTACGCGAAGTTCCTGTGCCTGAACTCGGGTTCGGAATCGGTTTCGCTCGCCGCCCGCATCGCCGACATCAACACCAAGCTGATGACCGATCCCGGCGCGCAACATGCCGGCGCACCATCAAGCGCCTCGCGGTGAAGGGCGCCTTCCACGGCCGCACCGAGCGCCCGGCGCTGTATTCCGATTCCAGCCGCAAGGACTACATGCAGAACCTCGCCAGCTTCCGCGACGAGGATTCCCTGATCACGGTCGAGCCGTACAACGTCGATGCGCTGCAGAAGGCCTTCGCCGATGCCGACCGGAATGGCTGGTTCATCGAAGCGATGTTCCTCGAGCCGGTCATGGGCGAAGGCGACCCGGGCCGCGGCGTGCCGGCGAGTTTCTATGCCGCCGCGCGCGAACTGACGAAGGCGCACGGCTCGCTGTTCCTGGTCGATTCGATCCAGGCCGGCCTGCGCGCGCACGGCGTGCTGTCGATCGTCGACTATCCCGGCTTCGAGGGCCACGAAGCGCCGGACATGGAGACCTATTCCAAGGCGCTCAACGCCGGCGCAGTACCCGCTGTCGGTGCTCGCCGTCACCGAGCGCGCGGGCGCCCTGTATCGCAAGGGCACCTACGGCAACACGATGACCACCAATCCGCGCGCGCTCGACGTCGCCTGCGCCGTGCTGGCGCAGCTGACGCCGGAACTGCGCGGCAATATCCGCGAGCGCGGCAAGGAAGCGCTCGCCAAGCTCGAGGCGCTGAAGGCCGAAACCGGCGGCCTGATCACCAAGGTCCAGGGCACCGGCCTGCTGTTCTCGTGCGAGCTTGCGCCGCAGTTCAAGTGCTATGGCGCGGGTCGACCGAGGAATGGATGCGCGAGCGCGGCATCGGCGTCATCCACGGCGGCGCGAACTCGCTGCGCTTCACGCCGCACTTCGCCGTCACCGCCGACGAGCTCGACCTGGTGGTCCGCCTGGTCGGCCGCGCGTTGCGCGAAGGCCCGCGCCAGCAGCAGGCGGCGGCGGCCTGAGCGCACGTGAGCGACAAGTCGCAATAAGGCCGGGGAAACCCGGCCTTGTTGCTTCTTCCAAGCTATTCGGCAGGCTTCGAAGATTGCTGGCTCGTGCTGCGCCGACGAGTGCGCCTGCGATAAGCCAATGCCGCGGCGAAGACCAGCAATAACGCGCCTGCAGCAAGCCAACGCCCCGCAGCCGGAGCTACTGCTTCGCTGCTTGGATCCACTTCGTCCAAAGCCGGTGCAGTCACTTCAGGCGAATCCGGCAATACCCATTCCCCATCGCGCAACAAGACGCGTCCCTGCAAGGGCGGCAGCACCAGTTCACGCCAGGTGACGCGCAAGTCGCCGACTTGCGGATCGAGCGGGTTCTCGGCACTGCCGAGTCCGTCGCCCTCCGGCTGGAAGGTCGCCGACAGGTTGCCCGGCAAGGCCGAGAAATTGGGTCGGAACGAGCGCCACTCACCGAACCTGGCCACCGCAGAACCGGCCAGCGGCTTGCCATCGAGCGTCACACGCAGCGCGCGCCATTGCCTGCTTTGCAGCGGGAATGCCCCGGGGTTGGCATGACCGGGCGCGAATCCGGTCGAGTCGACCGGCTCCAGGCTCCAGCCTGCGAAATAGCCCTGCCCAGCGCGGTGCCATTGATACATCTCGACAGTGCGCTCGAGGCCGAACTGCCGCGTGACGACACCGAACTCGGCATCGCGCGTGACCTGTCCTGGTTTCGGCGATCCGACCGGTGCTTCCTGCGCTGGTTTATCGGCGGGCGCCGGGGGGGCGCCCTGGCCGCTTGCGATCGCTGCCGTTGCAGGAGTGCTCGCGCCTGCGCTCACCGCAAATGCCAGCAGCAACGCGCCCCATGTCCGTCGCGTCATGCGGCCAGCGCCCGTGCGTGGAGTTCCGCGACCTCGTGGGCGGTGCCGAATTTGCCCTTGGCATCGCGCGTGACCTGCGCGAGCGCGCATTCCGGATCGTGGGTAAAGAACAGGTGCACGTTGCGCGCCAGCTTGTCGTCGAGGAAGTCTCGCTTCTCGTCGATCAGCAGCTCGGCGTTGCGGTCGTAACCCATCGTGATCGGCACGTGCACCCACGGACGTCCGGGGATCAGATCCGCGCAGAACACGACGCCGCCGTGCGCCTCGCCGCCGATGCGTTCCGGACCGACGATCTCGGCGAGCATCAGTCCGGGGGTATGGCCATCGCTGTAGTGGAACCTGACCGTCTCGCCGAGGGTCTTCGAATACGTGCTGTCGACGAGTTCGAGCCGACCGCTGGCTTCGAGCAGGTCGGGCAATTCGGTAATGAAGCTGGCGCGATCGCGCTGGTGCGGGGCACGCGCGCGGTCCCAGCAGGCGGCGCTGACCAGGAACGTCGCGTTCGGGAACAGCAACTCGGGCGCCCTGCCCTCCTGCCACGGCGCCAGCAGGCCACCGGCGTGGTCGAAATGCAGGTGGCTCAGCACCACCACCTCGATGTCCTCGTGCTCGAAACCTGCAGCGCGCAGCGACTCGATCAGCACGTGGCGCTCCTCGACTACGCCGTAGCGCTCGCGCAGCTTCGGTTCGAAGAAGGCGCCGATGCCGGTCTCGAACAACACGGTCTTGCCGTTGAGCGGGCTGGCCAGCAGCGCGCGGCAGGCCAGCGGGATCCGGTTCTGCTCGTCGGGAGCCAGCCAGTTGGCCCACATCGCGCGCGGTGCATTGCCGAACATGGCACCGCCGTCGAGCTGCTGGCTGTTGCCGAGAATGGACCAGAGTTTCATGGGTACTGCTTTCTTGCGCGCTTGCCTGGCATTACTTTAACGCCGCGGGCCGTAAGCGGGTGTTGCGGCATGCCGTCGCCGGGCCCCGTCTCATCCGGACGTGGCGGAGAAATAGAACACGAACGCGCCTGCGTCAGGCTGCTCCGCCTGGACCTCGATCGGCGCCACGATGCCGGTATCGCTCATCGTGCCTTCACCCGAGACGTCCGGGTCACCCGGCGACAGTCGAAAGCGGCTGCCGCGCCAACCCTTGATCGTGATCCGGTTGGCCTGCGCAGGCGGCAGGCGCAGGACCGCGCCGACGTCCTTGGGCGTGGCGACGTTGCGTCCACCGGTATCGTCGAGGTCGTCCTGCTGAAACACGAACAACGGCTGGCCGTTGGCCTCGACCGCGAAGCGCCAGTCGGTCGTTCCCACCGTGCCGTCGTGCTGCACGGCGATGCGATCGAGTTGCAGGCGGAATTTTTCCACCTTGCGTTGCAGTGGTACAGGCAACGCCTCCGCCAACCGGGTCGACGGCGCCGCTGCGCTCGTCCGCGCAGGCTCCGGCGGCGTCTTGTCGTCGCGCAGGTTCACATAGACGCCGGTCAGCGCCGCGATCAGTGCCGCCAAACCGGTGAAGATCGCCGGCAGCAGGTGCGCGATCGGCTTCTTGTCGTTGTCCGCCATCGGCGAACTCCTGATGATTGATGTAGTCCGGGTGGCCGCTACCGTTACGGCGCGAGGACGACCTCGCCTTTCGCGACCGGATTGCGGGGATCGCTACCGACCGACAGTGTATGCGTCGCGCGGTTCCATTCCACCGTTTCCACGTCGCCCCAGACCGATTCGCCGGCATTGACCTTATGGCCCATTGCCTGCAGCGCCGCGACGGTGCCGGCGTCGAGCGCGCCGGCCTCGACCGAGATCGCGTCCGGCATCCACTGGTGATGGAAGCGCGGCAACGCCGAGACCTGTTGCGCGCGCAGGCCCGCGTCATAACCGAGGACGCCGAGCAGCACCTGGGTGATGATCCGGCTGCCGCCGCGGGCGCCGAGCGCGATCACCTTTTGCGGCGACAGCATGAACGTCGGCGTCATCGAACTCAGCATGCGCTTGCCCGCCTGCGGCGCGTTGGCGGCGAAGCCCATCACGCCGAACGCGTTGGGCGTGCCCGGCCTGAGCGCGAAGTCGTCCATCTCGTCGTTGAGCAGCACGCCGGTGCCGGGCGGGATCAGTCCCGAGCCGTACAAGAGGTTGACCGTCTGCGTTGCGGAGACGCGATTGCCCTCGGCGTCGATGATCGAGAAGTGCGTGGTTTCATCGTCCTCGAGCGGTGCCGGTTGCCCGGACAACAGATCGCTCGGCGTGGCCTTGTCCGGATGGATCGTCGCGCGCAGCCCGGCGGCGTAGTCGCGACTGATCAGCCGTGCCACCGGCGCCTCCACGAAATCCGGATCGCCGAGGTAGATCGTGCGGTCGCGGAAGGCGCGGCGCATCGCCTCGGCAACGACGTGGGTGCGATGCGCGGCGTCGAGTTTCGACAGGTCCCAGCCTTCCAGTACGTGCAGCATTTCCGCCAGCGCCACGCCACCGGAGGATGGCGGCGGCGCGGTGACGATGTCCCAGTCGCGATACTTGAAGCGCAGCGGCTCGCGTTCGCGCACGCGATAGCCCGCCAGTTCCGCCGCGGTCCACTGCCCGCCTTCGGCTTTCACGCCGGCGAGGAGCTTGTCGGCGGTATCGCCGCGGTAGAACCCGTCGAATCCCTTGCTGGCCAGCAACTCGAGCGTGCGCGCAAGATCGGGCTGCTTCAGCACTTCGCCTTCCTCAGGTGCATCGCCATCGGCGAGAAAGACGGCCCGGGTGCCGGGATAACGTTCCATCACGGTGCGGCGGCTGCCGTAACCCTTCGCCAGGCGCGCGTAGATCGGAAATCCCTCGCGCGCGATACGGATCGCCGGTGCCAGGGTGGTCTTCAGCGGCAGGCGGCCGTAGTTTTTCTGCAGGTGCACCAGGGCGGCAGGCAGGCCCGGAATCCCGGCGGACCAGGGTCCGTTCTCGGCACGGTCGCGGTCGAGCCCGCCGTCCTTGTCGAGGTAGGCCTGCGGCGTCGCGGACGCGGGCGCGGTTTCGCGTGCGTCGAGGAAGACGTCGCGATCCTTGTTGGCATCGTGCAGCAGGAAGAAGCCGCCACCGCCGATGCCCGACGAAATCGGTTCGACCACCGCCAAGGTGGAGGAGACGGCGATGGCCGCATCGAAGGCATTGCCGCCGTCGCGCAGGATCTGCAGGCCGGCGTCGGTCGCCAGGCCATGCGCCGCGGCAATGGCGACGCCCGGAGGCTTTTCGGAAGGTTTCTTCGCGTTGGCGAACGGTGTCAGGGAGAGCAGCAGCGTCGCCAGGGCGACGTGCAGGACTACACGGATCGTCATGCAGACTCCTGTTGCAGCCGGCGCAGCTTCGCCAGCAGATCCTCATTGGTTTCCGGATGCTCCGCATCCACGTCGATGCATTCGACCGGACACACCACCACGCACTGGGGCTCGTCGTAATGGCCGACGCATTCAGTGCAGCGCGACGGATCGATCACATAGATCGTCTCGCCCTGGGAAATGGCCTGGTTGGGACAGACCGGTTCGCAGACGTCGCAGTTGACGCAGAGTTCGTTGATCTTGAGTGACATGTGGATCCTGCAGGAGCGGGGTCAACCGCTCCTGCATTGCTTCATGCGGGCATGGAGCCCGCCGTTCAAGCCTACTTCGCTTCGACAAAGACGTAGTCGACGCCCGCTGGCGCCACCGCCGCCTTGACGCGCTCGTTGTCGGCGGCCTTGCCGATGAAGAGCACCTTGACGCCCTTCATCGTGTTCGGCGGCACGTCCGCGAACGAGGCGACCACCATGTCGGCCATTTTCGCCGACGCGGGCGAACCATAAGCCAGCAGATTGCCTTCGATGATGCCGCGGGCGACATCGGCCTTGGCCTTCTCGGCCAGGCGCTCGTACTGGGACGCGAAATCCGGCGTGCTCTCGCCCGGCAGCATGTACACGAACGGCTGGTTGCTGATGCCGGTCATGTTGCGGGTGACGACATCCGACAGGTAGGCGCGCCAAGCGCCGCCGTCGTCGTTGGCCGGCGCGCTCAGCGGCGCAGCGACCGCTTTCGGCGCCTCTTCCTTCTTGCATGCCGCGAACGGCAGCACGAGGCAGGCGATCAGCATCAGGCGGGTCATGGCGTTCATCGCAATCTTCATCCTAGGTTCCCCACATTGAAATGCATTCATGCATCGGTGCGCTGCCATTCGGCCTGCAGCGCTGCGGCCACTGCCGGTGGCACGAAACCGGAAACATCGCCGCCAAGGCGGGAGATCTCGCGCACCAGCGAAGAAGAAATGAAGCCGTATTGCTCGGCCGGCGTCAGGAACAGCGTTTCCACTTCCGGGATCAGGTGCCGGTTCATGCTCGCCAGCTGGAACTCGTACTCGAAATCCGACACCGCACGCAGGCCGCGCAACAGTACGCCGCCGCCGATCTCGGCGACGAAATGCGCCAGCAGCGAGTTGAAGCCACGCACTTCAACGTTGGGATACTTCGACAGGGCGTCTCGCGAGAGCTGGACACGCAGCGCCAGCGGCAGGGCCGGGCTCTTGCCCGGGCTTTCGGCGACACCGACGATCAGGCGCTCGAACAACGGCGCGGCGCGGTCGACCAGGTCGACGTGGCCATTGGTGATCGGATCGAAGGTACCGGGATAGACGGCGACACGGCTGCGCGCGGCGCGGGTGTTGGCAATGCCGGTTTGGGACACGCTCATGCTGGAGTCGCCGCCACCGCCTTCGGAACCGGCCCGCAGTGTAACAGCGGCACCGCAGTGCGGTTCAGGAACGGCGCCGGTAGAGGGCGTAGCGGACGTCGCGCGTCCGGCCTTCGCGATGCGGCAGCCATGAGGCATCGGGATCGATCGCCTGTTCCGACGGTGATTCGAGGTACAGCCAGGCATCGTCCGCCAGCCAAGGCGCCAGCGCGGACAGCACGGGCGCCCAGGCGCCATCGGCAAACGGCGGATCGACGAAGACGACGTCGAAGCGGCCATGCAACGGAGTGCGCAGCAAGGTCACGGCATCGGCGCGCGCTACGTGCACGATCTCGGCCGCGTCCAGGCGCTGCGTCGTGGCATGCAGGGCCTCGACCAGCACGGGGTCGCGTTCCACCAGCAGCGCTTCGCGCGCGCCGCGCGACACCGCCTCCAGTCCGAGCGCGCCGCTACCGGAGAACAGGTCGAGCACGCGCGCGCCCGGCAGGACCGGTTGCAGCCAGTTGAACAAGGTCTCGCGCACGCGATCCGGCGTCGGCCGCAAACCCGGCAGGTCGGCAACCGGCAAACGGGTGCCGCGCCAGCGCCCGCCGATGATGCGCACGTGGCCGGACGCGGCGCCCGCTGCGTGGCGTCGGGTCATCGGGGCGTCGACGGGGCCGGTGTTAACATGTCGCCATTGTCTCCGCTTGCGCGGAGATTGGACAATTCCGCGTTCGCCTGCATGCAGACACGGCATCGAGTCCTGGCCCCTGCTCGTCATTCGCGCGCTTTGTTGCCAACACGGTCGAGTCGCTGGCTCCCCGCTGTCGCAGGGATGACGGTCCAGAGGTTCGGATACTCCCCAGTAACATTTCTCCAGTTGCGACTCCCACACTAAATGGTCAGTTTTTTCCGCCGCAAGAAACCGGATCCGGAGACTGCGGCCGCAGCGCCGGGCACCGGCCCGCGCCCGAGCATCGAAGAGCTGGCGGCGGCGTTCCCGGCACGGCCGCAACCGGAAGCATCGCCAGCCGTCACGGACGTGCCACCGGACACCGTGCCCGAAGCCGTGGTCATTCCCGCGCCCGTCGTCGTGCCTGCTCCCGTCGTGATCGACACCGGAATCACCGCAGAGCCGGCACCCGCCGCGCCCGGCAAGGCCGGCTGGCGCGAACGCCTGCGCGGCAGCGCGCTGTCGCGCAGCATGGCGAGCCTGTTCGCGCGTAATCCGAAACTCGACGAGGACCTGCTCGACGAGATCGAAACCGCATTGCTGACCGCCGACGTCGGCGTCGCCGCCACCACGCCGCTGGTCGCCGCGTTGCGTCAGCGCATGCATCGGCGCGAGTTCGCCGACGCCAATGCCCTGCTCGCTGCATTGCGCGCCGATCTCGTGGCGATGCTGCTGCCGGTGGCGCGGCCACTGGCGATCGACCGCCAAGCCAGGCCCTTCGTGATCCTCACCGTCGGCGTCAACGGCGTCGGCAAGACCACGACGATCGGCAAGCTCGCCCGGCGTTTCAAGGAGGAAGGCCATGGCCTGATGCTCGCCGCCGGCGATACGTTCCGCGCCGCGGCCGTCGCACAACTGCAGGCCTGGGGCGAGCGTAACGACGTGCCCGTGGTCGCACAGGCGCAGAACGTGGCCGGCAAAGGCGGCGATGCCGCATCGGTCGCCTTCGATGCGTTGCAGGCGGCGAAGGCGCGCGGCATCGAGGTGCTGATCGCCGATACCGCCGGCCGCCTGCACACGCAGGGCGGTCTGATGGCCGAGCTCGGCAAGATCAAGCGCGTGCTCGGCAAGGTCGATCCGGCAGCGCCGCACGAAGTGCTGATGGTGATCGACGGCACTACCGGTCAGAACGCGATCTCGCAGCTGCGCCAGTTCCATGCCGCAGCCGGCGTCACCGGACTGGTCGTGACCAAGCTCGATGGCACCGCCAAGGGCGGCGTGATCTTCGCGCTGGCGCGCGAGTTCGGCATCCCGATTCGTTATGTCGGCATCGGCGAGCGCTCCGAGGACCTGCGCGTCTTCGACGCAACGGCATTCGTCGAGGCGCTGCTGCCGGAATCGCTCGGCGCGTGAGCGTCGGCGCAGCGCAAGGCAAACCTGCGCCACGACGTCGATGGGCGCGCATCGCCGGCGCAATCGCAGTGCTGCTGTTGCTGCTGGCGTTGGCGTTGCGCGTCGCGTTGCAGCCGGAACACGTGACCGGCCTGGTGCTCGGTCAGCTCGGCAAGGCGCTGGGCCTCGAGATCACCGCCAATGGCCTCGGCGAATACCGCCTGGGCGGCTCGCCGGTGCTGGTCGTGCGCGATGTGGTCGCGCGCGAGGCCGGCGCGAAAACACCGATCCTGCGAGCCGAACGCGTCTTGCTGTCGCTGCCCTGGTCGACGATCCGCACCCGCGGCGCCGAACTGACCATCACCCGCGTCGAACTCGATGCACCCGTGCTCGACGTGCCCGCACTGCAGCACTGGCTGGCGACGCGTCCACCCAGCGAAACCCGCATCCCGACGCTCAGCGACGGTCTGTACGTGACGCGCGGTCGTATCGACAATGGCGGCTGGCATATCGACGGCATCGCCGCCACGTTGCCCGACCTGCATCCCGGTCAACCGGTCAACGCGCAAGTCCGTGGACGTTATCTCGATCCGCCGACCAGCATCCCGTTCGACCTGTCGGTGGCGCTCAGCAAACCTTCGAACGGCGCGGGCGCAGCGATCGTCGGCCCCATCACGATCGATCGCGGCACCTGGCGCATGCCGGTGCGGGTCCATCTCTCCGGTCCGGTTCTGCTCGGCGACGACGATCTCCGCGTGCAACCTGCGCGCCTGAAGCTGTCGGCGCGTTACCAGTCCGGCGATACCGATCTCCCGTTCGCGCTTGGGCTCTCCGGGCCACTGCATTTCGACAACGCGACGTGGACGCTGGCGCCGGTCGGCGTCGCCTTGCGTGGACAGGACATGCTGCCCGACTTCGACGCGCGCGGCGCGCTCGCGCTCGGGCGACGCCTGGTCGTGCGACTCGACGGCAGGTTGCCGAACTGGCCCGACAACTGGCCGGCATTGCCGGTCCCGGTCGGCCAGTCGACGTCCGCCCTGCCCTTCGCACTCGACTACGTCGGCAAACCCGATCTGTCGGACATCGCCGGCCTGCGACTGCAGCGCGACGAGACGCGTTTCGACGGTCGCTTCCGCCTGTACGACATGCTCGCGTGGATCGATGCGCCCGCGAACGCATCGCCGCTGCCGCCGCTATCCGGACACTTCACATCGCCACGCCTGGAAATCTCCGGCGCGCAACTCGAAGGAGTCGAAGTCACGCTCGAAGACCCTGCGCTCGCCGAAGACATGGTTCGATGAGCACGACCGAAGACGATTTCGCCAGCCGCCTGCTGGCCTGGTTCGACGTCTCGGGCCGCCACGACCTGCCGTGGCAGCATCCGCGCGCGCCGTACCGCGTGTGGCTGTCGGAGATCATGTTGCAGCAGACGCAGGTGCGCGTCGTCGTTCCCTACTTCGAACGCTTCGTCGCCGCATTGCCCGACCTGCCCGCGCTGGCCGCGGCTCCGCTCGACGACGTCCTCGCGCTGTGGTCCGGTCTTGGTTACTACGCACGTGCGCGCAACCTGCACGCGGCCGCGCGCCTGTGCGTGGAATTGCACGACGGCGACCTGCCGCGCGACTTCGATGCATTGACCGCGCTGCCCGGCATCGGCCGCAGCACCGCCGGCGCGATCCTCGCGCAGGCCTGGGGCGACCGGCTCGCGATCATGGACGGCAACGTCAAGCGCGTGTTGTGTCGCTACCACGGCATCGCCGGCTGGCCGGGATTGCCGGCGATCGAGAAGCAGTTGTGGACCCTGGCCGAAACGCAGCTGCCCCACGATCGACTTGCCGACTACACCCAGGCGCAAATGGATTTCGGCGCGACGTTGTGCACGCGCCACGACCCGGCCTGCGTCATCTGCCCGCTGCAAGGCGGCTGCTTCGCGTTGCGCGAGGGGCGCGTCGCGGAGTTGCCGACGCCCAAACCCGGCAAACCGCTGCCTGAGCGCAAGGCCATCGTGCTGCTGTTGCGCGACCACGAGGGTCGCGTACTACTGCAACGGCGTCCGCCCGCGGGCATCTGGGCATCGTTGTGGTCGCTGCCCGAAGCCGAGGCCGCCGAAAGCGCGCGTAGCTGGTTCGAAGCCCATTTCCTCGACGACTACGACGGCGCCGAAGCGCTCGACCCGATCGCACATGGCTTCACCCACTATCACCTGCAACTGCAGCCCTTGCGCCTGCGCGTGACGAGGGCGCGCTCCAGCGTGGGCGACAATGACGACCTGCGCTGGCTCGCGCTCGCGGAACTGTCGACGCTCGGCATCCCCGCGCCGATCCGCAGCCTGCTCGAACGCCAGACCCCCTTCTGATTCCCGAGGAACCTTCCATGCCCCGCAGCGTCTTCTGCGAATACGAGCAACGCGAGACCGAAGGCCTGGATTTCGTGCCCTGGCCGGGCGAACTCGGCAAGCGCGTGTTCGCCCACATCGGCAAGAGCGCCTGGGCCGCGTGGCTGGCGCACCAGACCATGCTGATCAACGAGAACAGGCTGTCACCGCTCGATCCGAAGCATCGCGCCTTCCTCGAAGCGGAGATGGAGAAATTCCTGTTCGGCGGCGGCGCCGAAAAGCCCGCCGGCTACGTGCCTGCCGGCGGCGGCTGATCGCGCGCCACCTTCTCGGCCTGCTTGATCGCCTTGACGTCGAGCGCGCGGATCTGCTTGATGTTGCACGGCATCTCGATCGAGCTGCGGCTGCGCGCGATCACCTTGTCGAAGCGCGCATAGACGCGCCCCATCTGGTTGGTCACGCCGATCACCGGCGTGAACTCGAGATCGCTGCACGGCCCATACAGCTCCAGCAGGTACGCCCGGTTGGGCCTGGTCCACAGCGCGATCGCGCTGTCGCCGAGCGGCGTCCAGCCGCTGATGCTGCCGAAGTACTGGAAGCTCGGCTCCGGCGGCCCGGCATGGGCGCGATACAGCGCCAGCTTCTGCTCGTCGCGCAGCCCTGCATCGGTGGCACAGGCGCCGAGCGCCAGCGCCGCGCCCACCATCATCGCTGCAACTCTCATCACGGCCTCTTTGCCGGCAAGCGGCACGGAAATTCGTGCCGATCATGCACCCGCAAATCGCGCCTGCAATCGACAGTCCGCACCGCGTTCAGCAGCGATCCGGCTTGCTGCACGGCGCCTGTCCCCGTATCATCCCGCCCTCGCCCGTGGCCGGGTAGCTCAGTTGGTAGAGCAGGGGATTGAAAATCCCCGTGTCGGCGGTTCGATTCCGTCCCCGGCCACCAGTACTGCATCTAAGCCCTTGATTTACAAGGGCTTTTTTCATGATAGTATTTCTACACCACACCTGTACCCATGTCAGGTAGCGGCGTAGATTCCGCACCTCCCGAAGGCGTTGCCGTCGAATTCTCCGCCATAGCCGATGGCAATGCGTCGGTCAATCCATCGCTGTACGCAACTCTGCGGCCACAGCGAAGACGCACCTTCTTTCATCGGCTGCGGAAATTCTTTCGCTGCCATCAGCGAGTAAAGACGGGACCGCGAAAGTCCCGTCTGTTCCATCACGTCGGGCAAGCGCAACAAGCGCTCCGGCAACAGGTCGTCAGGCTGCATTGGGCAACTCCCGCTCGATGACCGCAGTGAACCTGCCACGTACGCGTGGCGGAGCACGGTGTAACCGGGTCACCTGTGCACTCTCCTTGGTGGAGGTAGCACTCGACCCTAGGACACGCCTTGCATCCGGCCTCCGCCAGAACTCTTTAATGAGTGCCCACCCCTGATCGGTCATTTCAGCCGGGGAGAGGCAGCGGCGGTCCGCTGCCCCCACTTCCCCAATACGATGACGCCGGAAAGCAGCATCTCCACCAAAGCCCAAGTCACACACGGTGCATTGGCACTTGTCTCCTGTAAGTTTCATCGACGTGACCGCTCGGCGGATTCGAGTCCATTCGCGATGCACTTGTTGTCGCGTTCAATGTAGGCGTCAAGGCCAAGCGCCTTGAATAGCTGGTGCTTCGTTTCGAGCAAATCGACAAACTGGTGGGTGAATCGCAACGATTCTTCGCCTCCGTCGAGCTTCACGAAGCCGTCCGCTATCCCGCTGGGCACGTACGCCGTCCCGTACTCCTCGCCAGCGATGACCACAAAGCGCTTGTCGGGGAGGCGATCTCTTGCAGAGAACGTGCTTCGGGTTTGATTGCTGAGCGTTGCTAACGCAAGAATGCCTGCTTCTACTTCCTTCATTGACTTGTTGGCCGCAACGGGCGCAGCACGGACAATCTCAGCGGCGGTTCTGTTGTCCAAGTAGTTGATAGAGCCAAGGTCAGCCGTTCCGCTCACGCTGCCAAGCAAGACATCGGCTGTCGTTGTCCCGTTCCCTCCTCCGATACGCAAGGAGTAACACCCAAGACCCAATGGACTGAAGTGTGAGTGCTGTAGAGAGAGGGTCCGAAAGCTTGCTTGCTCGCCACGACGAACGACGCTGCCGTAGTCGTCGAACTCGGTAGGTTCGAAAGGTTTGCGATCCCAGACAAGCCAAGAGTTACCGGGCTGAGCTTGCGGGACAGAGTTGTCATCGTCTTTCGTTACTGCTATCTTCAATTCACTCTCCTTGGTTGTTAGCGCGACTTGGGATTGATTCGAGGGGCCGGACGCGACAACGTCTTGGCCCCTCTTCTTTTGGGCTGCAATCATTCGGCTTCTGCCGATTCGAGAGCTTGTAACCGCGACTCGGCGTCATCTGCTGCTGCCGGGTCGGTCTTGCGAAGTTCGCGAATCAATACACGCACGTCGGCGTTCTTCGGACTCGCTGCTTTCGGCGCCGCTGCTGCTCTCCATGCGGCCATCAGGCCGGCAGTAGTGGAGAGGTTCGGTTTTACTTCAGTCATTAGTTGGCTCCTTTGGTAACGACATTGATTGCGGATGCGATCGGTGTGTCAGGCGATAACTTCGCTAGATCCCTAAGCCGATCAAACTGCTCGCTCTGTTGCTTTGCTCGGCGGCGCGTCATCGCTGAGCTTCTCTGCTGCACCCAAGGCCGGGTCTGCCCAAGCTCGGCAGCAATTTCGGCAATCGGTTTTCCTAGAAGCAGCAACGTGTCGCATTGGTCTTTGACTGCCTGAGTTTTGATTTCCATTGGTTCTCCTGTCGGCAGGGTCGAGCCCGAATCGAGCCCTATTGCGATCCCTACTGTTATAGTATAACATATTCTGCTAGTCTGTCAAGATGCCCGCCGCTATGTCATTGTTTTTACAAGCTTTATTAGGTGAACGCGACGATGCTAAAGCCGAAACTGCGCAGCTTTCTGGCATGAAAAGGCCGCGACAGTGCGCGGCCTTCGGGGTCTTGCTTCCTGATCCCGTTTACCGGGCCAGCAGGTTCCTCACGCTGGAGGGATGCCACACCCCTCCCCTCACCGTCTGCACGCCCCGAGAGTTCAAGGCAGCCGCGATCGCCGCAAGCGAATCGACGCCGGCAGCCTTCAAGTCTTTTACGATGGGCAGGATCTTCGCCGCATGTTCGTCGGACTTCCGGCTGGCTGCGGCTACGGCCGCTTTGTTGCCCTTCCCTGCCCTTCGCAGGGCTGCTGCTCCATTCGGGTTCCCAAGCTTCTGGCCCCGCGCCTTGGCAGCTTGTAAAGCTTCCTTGGTGCGCTTCGAAATGGCTGCCCTTTCTGTCTGGGCAATCACTGCCAGCACGCCTATCGTCGTGCTGTCAGCATTGGGAATGTCCGCAGCGGCAAACCGCGTGCCGGACTTCTGGAGTGTCAGGAGAAATGCAGCGTCGCGGCTCAGCCTATCGAGCTTGGCTATGACAAGCGTTGCGCCTGTCACGTCGGCAAGCCTCAATGCCTTGGCAAGCTCGGGCCTGTCGTCCCGCTTGCCACTCTCGATCTCCTCGAAAGCCTCGATGACCTCGCCGTCTACGGCCTTCGCGTACTGGCGTACTGCGGTGCGTTGTGCATCGAGCCCGAGCCCTGATCGCCCTTGTCGGGCCGTGGATACACGGTAGTAGGCTACGAGCTTGACCATTTACATATCCCCCTAACGGACGTTAGTCGGTATTGTATAGCGGAGATGATGCGAATGAGAGCCGCTCATCGGTTGGTTTTAATCAACTAGCCGCGTGGCGGGAAAGGGTCATCCCCATAAGTCGCCTCATCGCGCCATAGGCTGTTCGCGCCTTGCAGCTTCACGCCGCTAGGCACGCCATTGTCGGTGTGATGCTTCCTTGCCGTGGTCCTCGCGACTTGGAGCGCTTCGTCTTGCGTGTTGTAGAGATACCGCGTGCCAGCAGGTTGGCCGTCGTACTTCACCTCCCATTGCTGACCTGAAGTCACCACGTAGTAATAGAGACGAGGCATGTCGCGCTCCTATCCATCTGGGAGATCGGACGATGCTCCCACCTTGTTCAAGGGTCAAGGAAAAGGGGGTGTAGGGGTGGGCGTACCCGGGGGGTTGGGGGGTGCCGCAGGAGTGCAAACCTCACCTTAAAAATCCCGCAATGAAATTCTGCGATTGAAGTCTGGCCAGGTTTCCAACTGCGCAGACAATGGGTCTCAGCAATCGGATCCAAGCTGACGTTGAGTGTGGATAGGGTCAGGGTTTGGTTGCACCCATGCCCGCCAAAGCTAACTCGCTGATTCAAAAAAAAAACTTAGACAATTCGCAGTTTTGGTACCGCAACCAACGCCGAAGAGGGCTTGACAGGTGTGGTATCGCGCACGTGTGTACGCCTGCACGCGGCTGTTGCTCTTGATCTTAGTTAGAAGAGCTTTAAGAGCTCTAATTAGAAGCTCTTTTCTTCAAGAAAAGAAAAGAGCATAGAAGCTCTAAGCTCTTAGTCAGAGCTTTTCGCTTCTACGCAATTCAATCCTTCCTCCCCTGAGGGGGAAGGAGGAACGAGAACTGTTCGGATTCTTAGAATCCTCTCAGCGACGTTCGCGGTAAACACCAACCGCTCACACCGCGACTGCAATCCGTCCTGACCTTCCCCCTCTAGGGGGTCAGGCCGGAGAATGTTTCGATTGAACGCTCGTGCCTCAGAAGCTTCCGGCACTCGCTACCAGCCTTACCCATGTGATCATCCAAGCCAACGGCGCGGCAGGGGTTTCGGTTGTTCCAACCTCCCCTCACCCGACCATGCCTCAAGGGCTTGTCGTGGACGGTGTTTGACAGCCGTCCAGACTGACGGCCTCGTCGTTGTACCGGGCAAGCTAGGTGACCGGCTTACACCGTCCCCCGCCACGTCTTAGGGGCATGCAACCCGCTCGGTCCGTCGGGAGTAGGATCGCCACATACCCGGCGCGAGGAAGTCCCCATGGCGTACCGCAAGCGGAACGGAAGTGACACGTGGCATTGGTGCCAAAATTGCAGCAATTGGCCCAAAAAGGATTTCAAGGAACAGGCCACCAAACCTTCAGGTGGCGACCAGTGCAACGAGTGCAAATCTAAACAGAAATCGGGCAACTGCACCTAGTTCCGAGGGGAGGCGCAGAGCGATATTTGGGCTCTTGTATCCCCTTCCCGCCACAGGTGTATCGGGCTATGGTTCGACGGTCCGGTTATGCCGTGCCCCGCCAGATCCAAAGACCTTCTAGGGCTTACGGGAAGGTGCGGTTTGCTCTGCTTGTCGCTTCTGGACCGTCAGCTGATGTCTCAATAGTTCATCGCTGGGCCTTTGAACACGTCGATACCAAAGAAGGAAGCCCATCAGCGACGTAGCGGAACCGGCGATTCCCGCAAACCAAGATAGGGTTGTGTACTTCTTTGTCCACTGGTTTCTCGAGCGCAATTGAAGGCCTAGGGCTCTTAATTCAGACACCGCACGCAGCCGCTCTTGCAACTCTTCCGCTAACGCCCGTCTCTCAACCTCAGTCTTGTTCTTCTCGTAAACGGCGACCTTATCTTCAGAGTGACTGATCTGGTGCTTAAGAAGCTCGACCTTCGCACTTGCACTCGCCAAATCTAAGTCAATCTGTTCCAGCTTTGGCAGAAGATATGCTGGAAAAAACAGTGCAACGATTAGGCCTGTAAGTGCCATGAACTTGTAAAGACTATCCGTAGGCAGTGGCGGAACTTGCATGTGTGTCTCCCCTATCGGCATGCCATGCAAACACTACACGATATTGCGCTAGTCTCGGCCGTTGCGACCGCAAGCCATACGATGGCGATATGACCTACCCACCCAACAAGCCAGAGCTCAAGCCCTTTCTTTGGGAACGACGCACCTACGGAGGGTCACCGCAGGACGACTACGTGCTCACCGTTAGTGGAACTTGGGTTGCGTTCGTCACCACCACTGCCACAGGCGGGTGGATTGCCATCATCAATCGCCATCGAGCGCTAGAGAAGAGCAAAATTGTTCAGTGCAGTAGCTTTGAATCAGCAGTGAGCGGCGTTGAGGGATGGGCTGTGAAGCATCGTGATCGACTCGTGCGGGAAGTCGAACAATTGAACAAGCGTAATCCTCCAGCTCACGTGGCCCGCGAAATACCGCAATGCGAGGCAAGATGAATTCGTTATTTCGGTACATTTCGGCCGTACACGTAGATTCGTTCTTTCGAACCGGTGAGCTGCGACTCACGACCTATGAGCGCTGCAGAACTATCGAAGATGAGAGCAGAAGGGACACGCAGGAAGGAGAACTGCAGTTCTTCGTACGCAGCAGTGAGGACGGCGCTCCCGCAATGGCTGGCGTCCATGGGGTCGGCCGCAGGAGCTATCTGCTATGCCTCAGTGAGGAGCATTCGGTAAGACTCGCAGCGCACTTCAAGGAAGACAGCGTCTTTGCCATCAACGATGTTGAGGCATTTGCAGAAGAAATAGGCAAATGCCTACCAAAGGGCGCCTCATTGAAAAAGGTTGAGATGGGAGGATGCCGCTACAAGGAACGTTCAATTGAAGCGACCCGCCAACTCTCGTGCCTCCGGGTTAGTCCTGAACTGAGTCGCGCCCTAGCTGCAAACGATGATGGCGAAATCCGACGATTGCTCGAACTCATTCCAGCCATGATGGCTCAGGACATACACAGTGTTATTCAAGATGATGGCTATTTCATCAAAGGGCCAGACCACGCACACGAGAAGGAATTTCGTATTGTCTGGACCGTCGACGCAGAGGTAGATGGACCAGCTCACGTCTTCTGTCCTTCTGCAATCAAACATTGCGAGCGTGTTCGGTAAGTCAATACTGCTACGTGGCCATACTACGGATATCGCGTGCTGGCCTGGCCCAGAGTCACAACCGCTAGCCCTCTTCAACAGGTTCCGCGAATGCATTTGCAAGTGACAAAGCCTCACGCAGATACGTTCTTGGCATCTCGGGTTGAACACGCGCGGTCCTTACGAGTAGGCGATTGACGCTAAGTCCTATTGATCGATCGGAATTCTCCGCCCGCAGTCCGTTGCGAAGGCCCTGCAAATGTGCTTCAGGCGTGTTGCTGTTTGCAAGATCTGCAAATTGATGAACATCAAGTCCAGTCGGTGTCTTCGAAAACCAACTTGATTTGAATTCCATCGGATGTTCCTGTTGAAGACGAGTAACGGCTCCTTGAAGGCTTGTGCGTCCCGAACGAAGGCTCTCATACAGACCATGGTCGAAGTAACGCAAGCAGACAGCAAACGCGATGACGGACGGAAAAATTGGTTGTCGCTCGGGAATCGAGCTCAAATATGCGTACCCAATGGTAAATGCCTGCGCTTGATCTCGAAGGGATAAATTGCAGCGATTGGCTACTTCTTCGAATGCAGCGATGAATTCGACGAAATCGATACCTCTATCGGCATCTTTGACGGCCTGCGCGTACTGCGTCCCTAATATTCTTGCGTGAATATCGATATCTCTAAGGTTGGGCGCGAGTTGTTCTACGCGGTCTGCCACACCGAACTGCTGTTTGAGTATCGACATAAACTGAGTCGTAGTCGGCGTTTTCAGGTGGAATTCAAAGTCGAAGAACTTTCGTAGGTAGACTTCACCGTCGACTTTGTCGCCGTAGACGCTCGAAACATAATTTGGCAAATTTCTGCCGTCTGTAGCGACAAGAAAGATAACCCCGTCGACATCAAAAAAATGCTTGATTCGTTCGAGCATCTTGATGGAAAAATCTGGCCTGCACCTATCCAACTCATCGATTGCGATGACGATTCTTTTTCGACCCTTCCGGCTGACGTCCAAACTGTTACGCGCCTTTTCTACGAGCTCTCGAAACTCTTCCGCTGACTTCCGCTGTTCTTCTTCCAGCTTGAGAAGGTACTCGCCAGAATCGTTCAGCGCTTGAGCCACTTCATTAATGACAGCACCCGCGCCCGGGAGCAGCAGATTTGTTAGAAGAGTGGTGGTAGGGACGATAAGGCGCGCACCGTGTTTCGCCAAACCAGAGATGATCTTGTTTGTCGCGACTACGGCTTTCCCATTGCCGCGAAGTCTTTCGCTGATTGCAGAGACGAAAGCCAGCAACGGATCTTCTAGGTTGTCAGATCTCCACGCGTCGACTGAAACAACTGGAATTCCCTCAAGTTCGAGATGGCAGGAAAGCCGCCGCAGGAACACGCTTTTCCCAGATCCCCAATCGCCTTTCAAAGCGATTACGTATTGTCCGTCGAGCGAGTCTATTAGACGCGTGAGGATCTCACCCTGTTGTCTTCTTTCCAAGTAATCGTCTGCCCAAGGGGCTTTTGGATCGATCTTCGGATCACGGATCTTGGCAAGGATCATTTCGTTCTCACCTGGGAAAAACAATAGTCTGCCCAAGACTGCATCAATTCCTTTCGCTTCACCAATAGGTTGCCGCGCCTATAGGCAGCTTCCGCCTTATCTCGAATGGAGTGGGCTAGAGCCATCTCCACCACCTCATTAGGGAAGTTTGTCTCTTCGCTGGCCCAATCTCGGAACGAGCTACGGAAACCGTGCACCGTGTAAGGCTTCAAGCCTAGGTGTTTTTCCTTCTGGAGCATGTAGAGCATTGCGTTCTCGGAGAGGACAAAGGGTGCCTTGCTCTTGGGTAATGGTTTAAGCAGTGCTTTCACTTGCTTTGAAAGCGGCACAACGTGCGCCTTGCCTGCCTTCATCCTCTCAGCCGGAATCGTCCAGTTGTCTTTGTCGAATTCGGGCCAGCTAGCGCCCGTCGTTTCACCGGTCCGCGCTGCCGTCAACACAGTGAAGGCGAGTGCCGTAGCGCTGTGCCCTACCCGCGTTGCTAACTTGACGAACAATGCTGGCACTTCCTTGTAAGGCATGGCGTCGAAGTGTCCCGGCTTAGTCACGCTCGACGGCTTCGGCAACAACTTGTCCAAATGGCCTTTCCAGCGGGCCGGGTTCTCTCCGCTTACAAGCCCTTCCACCTTAGCGCTGTCCCACACTCTCTCAATTCGGGCTCGTACCCTTTTGGCCGTGTCTGTTTTAGTGGTCCAGATGATGCGGAGTCTTTCAACGATGACCGCAGTGGTTATCGCTGCAATCGGCAGCTTCCGGTCGGGGCCATGGTCCTTAAGGGACTGTGCCCAGACTTCGGCCTGAGTCTCGCTCTTCCACCCCGCCTTGTGGGCGTCAATGAAGTCATCAACACAAGCCCCCCAGAGCTTGCTAGCGGTCGCCCTGCCGGCATCCCGCTCTGTCTTAGGGTCTAGGCCATCGGCGAGCTGTGTACGCTTCTCAGCCGCACGCTCGCGGGCTTGAGAAAGCGAAAGGGCTAGGACACTGCCTAGCCCCATATCGGTTGTCTTCGCATTGCGGGTGTAGCGGAAGATCCAAGACTGAGTACCGCCCGGAGCGACGCGCAGGTAGAGCCCTCCTCCATCGGAGTGCATACCCACCTCACGGGTCTTCTCGACAAACTTTGCCGATAGTTTCCAGATTCCCCGGCCCACGTTCTTACCCATGTCTCTGTGCTGGATTCAGTCGGACGACTAGGGACTAGGGTGGACGTATCTCCATGATCTAGCAAGGATTGCAGGACGGCTAGGGACGGGCTTGGAAGACGTTGCTAGCGTCCCCGGCCACCACATGCGACCATTCGAACCCGCGCCCTGCCTGGCTTTTTGTTACGCGGGGCGTGTTGCTTTCTGGAGTTCGACGCGGGCGCTATTGAGGCCAACACGCCATGCGCGTCAGGCTGGCCGTCGATCCTCGCGCATGATTCCTACCGTTGCCCGATACGTGGCACCCGCCCCGTCGCATGCAGTTCGTAGTTCGGTTCTCATGGCCGGGCATGGCTGACCGCTGCATGCCGCAGTAGGACATCAACGCCACAAAGTCGGGGACCGCCACATCCGCGCCCTGGCCGACGAACGGGTGGCCACAACGTGTGATTAGCTGCGTTTACTTGTTTGCTCAGGCACGTCGGCGGGGCACTACGCCACCCTAAGCAACCGCTTCGGCGGGCCGTCAATTACGATGTTTGGCATTGTGCGTCAACGCCTGAATCGTGCCGGCATGAACGGCGTACGTTCGCAACAAATCCTCCAGAATTTCCGTTGATCATCATCAGCAGCGTCTAGCGAAGGAGTGAAGTTATGTCTTTTAATGCGATCCTCACGCTCGAACGTCTCGTGTGCCTCGCCGAGAGCGATCACCGTAATACGAGCCATTCCGAACCCTATATCTGGCCCTATCTGTTTGTCGTCAGCGGCGACGGTCTCATGTCGACGCCTACCGTCGCCGAGGCATCGCAATCACGCCGCATTCTTCGAAGCGAGATGAAGGCAAACGAGGCGGTGCAGCTCCCACCTAACGGAAATAATCGGTTCACCGTTCAATTCGACGATGGCCCCTTCAATCGCATGCTTTTGGTGGTCGCATTGCTGGAGGCGGACGAGTTGCCCACCGATTCCGCGCAGGCCGGTTACCAGACGTTCCTCACTCAACTCGATCTGCAGCTTCGCCAGAACTTCCAGCGGCTCTTCAGCGCCGATGAAGCCGAGCGTGCAGACATCGTTAAAGATATCAAGAACGCGGTGAGCGGCAAGGTTTACGATGCAATCAGAGGCAGCCTGTCGTTTAGCGAGAAGGCCGCCGTCTGGTGGGGATCGCTCAATCCGGATGACTTCATCGCGGCCGATCACTGGTATATCGAACGGATCATCCCGACGCAATACACCCTCGGTTTTCGTGGGGTTTCGGGCGATGAGACCTCCTTCGACGTTCTCCAAGCTGTCGAATTCCCGGTTAACTTCCTCCTCGACTGTCGCCTTGAGGCGCCCGATCCTGACAACATCCACGTGCCGTTGCGCGACGGGCAGAACGAACCACGAGAAGGCTAAACGGCTACGCGTCGATGCAGCGGAATGCGCAGACTTCGTACCCGGGTTTGGAACTGGCCGCAGGGACGAACAAGGGGTCAGAGTACATTTCTGTTTCAAACAGAAATGTTCTTGACCCCTTTTCCTATCTTCCACAATGCGCCGGATGACGCCTGCTGATCAGGCCACTCTCCGCAGCTTCAAAGTTTCAACACACCTTTCTCGACTATCGCCTTGCCATCCAGCATCACCGTGCTGCCCGGCAGGTACATGGTCACGCCATAGGGCACCGAGTTGTCGCCGCCGGCCCACGTGTTGACGCCGGTGCCCACGGTGACCGCGCCGGCGGGCACCCAGGTACCGACCGTGCTGTTCGCAGGCAGCGTGACCTTCGGGTTGATGCCGAGGTCGACGAAACCGAACAGATCCTTGCGTGCATCGTCGACCGCATCGTATTGGGCCTTGAGGTCCGCATAGCCCGGACCCGAGCCGGACATCGCCGTCGCCTTCCCGCCTGCAAACGTCAACGTCAGGTTGTCGACCTGCTTGCCGCGGAAGAACGTGCGTGTTTGCACCACCTTGCCTTCGGCGGTGCCGGGCACCGGTGTGGTGAAGACCTCGCCCGCCGGCAGGAACACCGACACGGCCGCGCCGCCCTGCTTGATGTCGTCGGCGGAGATGATGCCGTCGCTGACCAGCACCGGTCTTCCTTGCACCCGCACTTTCAGGTCGGTGCCGTTCGCATTGGTGATGTGCACTTCGTTGCCGGCCGCGAGCGCTGCCTTGACCTGTTCACCGCGCGCCTGCAATTCGCTGTAGTCGATGTTGACGCCATTCCAGAACGTGCTGGCCAGCGCGTCCTCGGCCATGCCATAGCGTTCGGCGCGCCAGGGCGTCGGATACAGGTCGTTGCCGACCTCGACGTTGCGGACGTTGTTCTTCAGGAACGCCTGCACGACCGGCTCGTTGGCCTTGCCTCGCGCCGCGGTGCGCTTGGGATCCGCACCTTCGAACAGGTCCTGGGTCGTGTTGTTGGCGAGGTTGATGCTCACATCGACGATCTTGGCCAGTTCGGCGCCGATCTTGTCCGCCTGCGCGTCGTATTGTGCCGGCACGTCGAAGAACAGACGCTTGGACAGGCGATCGCTGCCGTACTCGATGATCGGCCACGCACCCAGCTTGCGCACCTCGACCGCGATGTTCTCGAGCAATTCGGCGTCCTGCGCGCGGCCGGTGATGTAGACGATCTCGCCCTCCTTCACCGCCGCACTCTGCGTGACCAGGCGTTGTGCGAGTTGTTCCAGATCGGTGGGCGCGGCCTTGGGCGTTTCGCTGGCGGGCGCGGGTGCGGGTGTCGATGCGGGCGCGGCGCCGGTGGCGTCTTCCGGCGTCGAACGCTGGCAAGACGCCAATATTGCGGAGGTGGTGGCAGCCGCGAGGGCGATCGCGATGAGCTGACGTTTCATGGCGGGGTTCCTGGCTTGCCTGGAGGGGCAATGGCTCACGGAACAACGCGGCTCATTTCAGTGAACGGACACCGTTTATCGGACGAATAAAGTGGCGATTCAAATTCAACTCGTTGCCTCTGTCCCTGCGCAAGGCTACTAACTCGAGACTGCATAAACAATAAGACCGCAGATGAACACCATGAGCATCATCGCCAGAATGAATACGCCATCGGCGAAGCGCTCGACTCGATGCATCCTGCGAGTAGCTCGAGTCCGCAATGCCCAGTACGCTGACAAGCAGGAGACAAGGAAGAGCAGCGCATTCGCCGCCAGCAGATCGTCTGCCAATGTCCCGGACTTCTTGACTGCATTGATGATCTGGATCAATCCGATGACAGTCAGGCAGACACCGACCATGGCGGCGGACACGGCGAAAATATGGACGCAAACGTCCTCTTCGAGATGGGTTCTTGGGGGCTTCTGCCGCATCTTGCTGATTCTCCGCTGGCGATCTGCCCTCTGGACCACGTCAGGCCGCGAGGCGACTTCGGCTTGGTCAAGTGGAACTCCTGCCCGCCTCGAAGATCCGGGCGAACGCCCGGGATCCAGTTCGCATGGTCGTCGTACTTGACCATGCGCAAGGCCGTCAGTTCCTGCCCCAGGATCGGCCTAGCTGAAAAGCAGGCGCGCCACGTCGTTCTCGATATCCCAGTAAATGATCGCAAGCGCCGTCAGGTCGAACGCGGCGTGCGCGCACATCAGCGTCCATAGGCGGCCCGTGACCGCGAAGATCGTTCCGAACACAAGGCCGAAGATCGTCGCCTGCTCGGCGCCGGCGAGTCCCTGGACGGCGTAGTGGCTCACGCCGAACCATGCGGAAGTGAGCAGTACGATCGCGACCTTCGCGCCGATGCCTTGGCCGAACAGCTTGCCGAGGCGCTCGAACATGTAGCCGCGGAACACGGTCTCTTCCGCAAAGCCCGCAACCAGCATCGCCCAGAGGGCTGCCGGCAGCATCGCCCGGTTTCCTGCAAGGTAGTGGTAGGCCTGGTTGATCGGATCGGCACCGAGCAATGGCATCACGACGGCTTTCAGAAAGATCTTGAATGCGATGCCGAATGCGACGCCGACAGCCAGGCCACCGATCCAACTCCTGGGTCGCACATAGCCTATTTCGGCCCATGGCGTCCGCGACCACCGAGCCCACAACAACACCAGAACGGCACCGAATGGCACCACCACATCGCCTACGGGCGTGTTGCCGGAGACGAGGATGAGCAGTATCGCGACGATTCCCAGCGGTCCGAATCCGCGCAAGCGCTCCGCGAAACGCGCCTCCACCAATCGTTCGCGCCGCGCTTCGACCGCAACCTCGAGAGGTTCTTCCGGCAATTCTGATGAGTCGCCTGTCATGCTGATATCCATCAGAGTGGTACCGACAACGAATTCGGTGCCGCCCACCTCGAGGAACGTCAGGTTTGGGGCGCAATCGGCCATCGTAAAGGGTCCGCTTCGATTGCATTCTGACTCCCAATTTCTCAGGGCATGAACGCAACTGGCATTCGACAATTCGTCTGAATGGCTCTGGTGCGAATACACCGCAGCCCCATACTGCCAGCGCACTCAGTTGCGCGGAATGGTGGATCGCACCGCGCGCCGCAATCCGTCGAAGTTCCGTGACCGGAGGTCGCAAACAATGTCTTGCAACAAACTGTTGGGCAGGCTGCTGGTGGCCGTGGCGATTACCTTGAGTCTCGGCGCATTCAGTCCTGCCGCGAAAGCGCGTCCCGCGTACGAGACGACCAAGGTAGCTCCCGGGCTCTACAGCTTCGGCGGCGGGCTCGCCTTCAACGCCTTCATGATTACCGACGATGGCGTGGTCGTCATGGACAGTTTCGACAAGGATTTCGCCAAGGCGTCGCTCGAGGCCATACGCAAATTGACGGACAAGCCGATCAGATATCTTGTCTATTCGCACAACCACTACGATCACATCAGCGGCGGAGAAGTGTTCAAAGCGGAAGGGGCGACGATTCTGAGCCACGACGCAACCGCCAACTGGCTCAGGAACCATCCCAGTCCAGATGTCGTCATGCCCGACAAGACGTGGTCCGGATCGAAGTCGGAACTGAGGCTCGGAAACAGCCTGATCAATCTTGTCTACTTCGGCGCGAACCACGGCGAAGGCATGACCGTATTCCAGTTCCCGAACGAGCATGCCATCTATACCGTCGATCTCGTCGTACCTCATCGGGTGGCCTTCGCCTACATGCCCGATTTCTCTCCCCGCGAGTGGGAGAGAACGCTTGCCGAGATGAACGCACTCGATTTCGATCAAGTGATGTATGCCCACAACGCGCCGGTCGGGCCGAGGTCGAGTGTCGCGGACCAGCTGAAGTATCTGCAGGACCTGAGGGCCGCGATTCTCGCCGAGTTCAAGAAGGGCACGCGCTTCATGCAGATTCCGAACGCGGTGAAACTTCCGCAGTACGAGACGTGGGATGGGTATGAGGAGTGGTTGCCCATGAACGCCTGGCGCGTTCTTCTTGAGATCGCGATGGGAGTGTAGCGACCCGCAATGGTCTGGATAAATCGGTGAGCCAACCATCCAACGCTCGTTCGCTCCGATTCCACGCGCCTGATTCGGTGCCCAGGTCCGGCCGCTAACGGCACGGCACGAATCCATTATCCAAGAGGTTCCCGAATCACGGGATGCGTCGAGTGTCGTGGAGCGGACTTCGCGGGTAACCGAGAGGCAGGACAGGTCTGCCGGGACGACCCGGAATAGGTCCCATCGGTGCGTCCGGATAACAGATGGGATAGCGGCCGCCCACCTGGATGACGCGGCAACCGATGCCATCCCAGGCGACACCGCCATCACTGATCAGCATCGCCTGCCGATCCTCGCGCAACGCGATCGCGGCTCCCTGCCCGATCCGCACGCTACCGCCCGTGGAAGTTTCGCCTTTTCGCAAGGTCAAGGTGGCCGTGCCCTTTTGCGGATGCGTCAGCATCACCTGCCAGACATTGCCCAGGTCCTGAAGCGTTGCGGTGATCTGCGCTTGCGCGGCATCACGCGCACTGACGATATTGAGCAGATAGCTCAGCTCGGTGCCGCTGACGTCGTATTCCAGGCGGAACTGTCCGACGTTGCCGCCCTCGTCGATCACGCGATACGCAGGATTTGCGGGCAGCAAGGTTCGCAGGTCCATGCGCTGGTCGCCGATCACGGCCGTCGCTGCCGCTGCGTTGAGCGAATAGGGATTGCCGTTCTCGTTCGAACCGGTGCCGGTGGCGTGCAGCACGAAGGACTTCTTGACCTGCGTGCCCGCCATTTGTGGACCGTCGTAGGAAATGTCGTAGATGGGATCGAGCGAATCGTTGCCCGACTTCACGCGATCCAGGATCACCATGGCCTCCAACGCGCGCAGGTAGATGAACTCCCGGATCGCGACTTCGGCGAAGGGCCAGTCGTCTTCGGCCAACCAGGATTCGTCGGCGGGAGCCCGGTAGCTGTCGACCATATCGACCGCCGAGTAGGCAAAATCCGGCGTGCTCTGCAGGCGTAGCACGCGCGACCATCCGCGCCGCGTATAGATCTGGCCGCGCCCCTGGAACAGCACGGTGTTATGGGCCACCGCCTCCAGCGGGTTGACCACGGGGCCATTGTTCCAGCCGCGCACGCCGTCGTCGTCGATGTCGTAACCGGTGGTTTCGCGCGTGACCCAGCGGCCCTTGCGCCACAGCTGGAAGTTGCCGAGATCCTGATGGCTGTGGCCGACGCCGCCATCGGGTTCGAGCTCTTGAACGCTGCTCGTGTAGGCGTTGGCGCCGCCCAGTTGCTGCATGAACGTCGTCGCGTCCGCTGTCGCCGCACTGCGGCCATAGAAGAACTGGCTGCCGTCGGCGTAGTAGTCCAACGGCGTCGTTGGAGCATTGGGCGTGACGCTGGCCGTGGCCAATTCTGCGCGGATCCACCACGAAGGCTGGGCTGCGCGAGCGTCCATCCAGCGTTTCGCCTGCCGGGCCAGCGGTTTGAGCGGATCGCGCAGGATCATCGCACCGAGAAAATTTGCGTAACCCGTCTGCTCTGCGCTGCCACCGTCGACGAAGAACTCGTCGTCGTTGAATGGAAACAGTTCATGGTGAAGCGGAGCGCCATCGCGCGCGCGCGTCGCGCTCGGGGTGGCGGCGTACTGCAGGTAGTAGACGGCGTCGCGCCAGAACGGCACGGCGGCCCACGCGTCGTAACCATAGTCGGCGGCAGTGGTGAAGCCGATCACCGGATAGTCGAGCATGTACGGACCGTATTGCAGGCCCTCCAGCGGGACACCGCCGATGCCGAAAGCCTCGTACCAGGCGTGGAACTTGTTCCTGTTGGTTGCAGCCGGATGGTTGAGATCCCGGTACCTGACATCGAGCGCATGATCGATGAAGCCTTGCGCGATCTGGCGCTGCTGCGTGCCGCCATCGTGGTAGCTGGCGATGCCCCAGAGCAGGCTGTTGCGCAGGTAACCCCAGAAATAGTTGTTGGCGGGCATCGTCAACCCGCCCCAGCCTTTGCCGTTGAGCGTGGCGATATAGCCGTTCCAACGCTCGATCAGATCCTCGCGTTCCTGCGCCGTCATCGCATCAGCGAGGGCGTAGTGGCACCAGTCGTAGACGAGGATGGCGTTCTCGCCGTCCCAGCGCGCCTCGTCGCTGGACGTGCCGCCGACATTCAACGTGAAGCCGGCCAGCCATTCGAGCGCCTGATGGCAGTCCTGATCGGTCGACGGATCGCCCTGGCCACGGATCAGGCTGCGCAACGCCAGTTGGCGGAACCTGTCGGAAGGCGACCAACCCGGAATCGGCACCGCGTTCTGCAAGCTGAAAGCACGCGCTCGCTGTAGACGGGCGAGTCCCGGTGATCCGTTCTGCACGCTATACCAGAGCCGCGGATGTGTCTGTGGGACGGCGAGCGTTGCGGCCGATGCCGCCATCGAACACGTGCCGCAAACGAGCAACGCCCACAACGCCAACGCACGTGGCATGCCTACCATGATCGAGCTCCCCCTAGCCGGATAGCGCGCATTCTCCGGCGCCTTGCCGGCTGTCGCCGCTGGCAAACGAGAGGGAAGATCCCTGCCCTGGCGTGATCGCTGTCACGCCTCGCCCCTCTTCTTCCGTAGGATGGGTGGAGCGCAGCGATACCCGTCAACTGTCCGAAGGCGAGATGCCCGGACAGAGACACAGCTCACTCCAAGAGATCTATGGCGAGTAAGACCAGTCGTTGTGTCCGAGGTGAAACGATGGGTATCGCTGCGCTCAACCCATCCTACGCGAGCTCACTAGCCGACCCCTCGCCGCATCAATGACCCAGCACTCCGGTTTCGCGCTCCTGGCGCCGTTCAAGTCCAATCTCGGAACGCGTAAGCAACCTGCGCGCCAGCGTGCGTGCGGCGACGCGCAATTCCGGTACGGCAGTGATCTCCCACAGGCGGCCGCGCAACAATGGTCCAAGACAGTACAGTCCGGGCACCGCGCGCCCGTATCCATTGAGCACTTCGTAATGCCCGGATACTTCAAGGCCGAGACCGAGTGCGTCGCCGGTCGCAAGCCCCGACTCGCGCAGGTGCATCATCAAGGGATGCGTCGTCCGATCGACGTCGGTATCGAAGCCGGTCGCGCGGATCAGCACGTCAAAGCGTTCGTTGCGTGCGTGCACCTGTCCGCGCTCGCGGATCAGCGCCTCCACCGCATCCTGTCCCAGGCCCGCTCGCAACAGGCGTCCCGCACGGACCTTCAACTGGCCGATCACCTGCAGATCGTCCAGTTCCGCGGCGACCTGCGGCGCCAGGCGATGACGGAAGATTTCCCAGTAGGAACGCAGATGGCGCACGAATCTCGCGCGTTGCCGTCGCGACAACCCCTGCCAGAACGCCTGCGTGTGCGGACGCAGCGCATCGATCACGCTGCGCCAGTCGGGTACGACGGGCGCCAGTGAGCGGATCGCGCCGACAAGTCCGCCCAGGTCGTGCTTGCGCAGTGCGTGCAGCACGTTCGGCGGCAGCTCGATCTGCGCGCTGGGTTCCGGCAGGTGCCGCTGCGGCAGATGTCCGTGCCGCGACAGCGCGACGATCTCGCCGCGATGTTTGCGACGGCGCAACGTGGTCGCGACATCGGCCATGGTCAGGCCCGTGCCGACGATCAGCAGGCGCGCATCGGCATCGATCCGGTCGATGGCGTCGTCCTGCCACGGCCATCCGATGTAGCGCGGGTGCGCCGCGAGCCTCGGGCCCACGCCGGACAGCCGCTGCGGCGGCAGCGCGCCGAGCGCGAGCACGACGCGATCGCTGAAGAAATCGCTGCCGTCCGCCAGATGGACGCGGAATCCGCCCGCCTGGCGCTCGAGCATGACCGCCTCGTGCTCGAGACAGGTCAGGTTCGACGACAAGGCCTGTGTCGCGTCGAGGCGGTCGCGCAGGTATTCGCCATAGGCGATACGCGGAAGAAAACTGTCGCGGCCGCGCTCGGTGAGATTGAGCCACTCCGCAAATTCAGCGGGGTTTCCGGCATCCGCTCCGAGATGGCGCGCGCGCACGTTGAGCAGGTGCTCCGTGCGCGACTCGCCGTAGGCCACGCCGCGCCCGAACGTCTCGCGTACGCCGACGAGACAAACATCGAGGTCCGAATCGTTCGGCGTCGCAAGTTCCGTTGCCAGCACGCTGCCGCTGAAACCGGCGCCGATGATGGTGATGCGCATGGCTTGCCTCGACGAATGGAGTCGGAGCCGTTTTTAGCAAGCGTGCGTGGCGCGGTTGTAAACAGGAAGTTAGCCAGCGCCTGCAGTCTGCGGAGAGCACTTCCTGAAACATGGAAATTCGGTGCAGCCAGTGGATTTTCATCGCAACTACTGCAGCTGCATTGTCCTTATGACGAACGGCTATCTGGGTATGAGTTGAGCGGTTGTCGATGGTCGGCCGTTCTGCTCAAAGCGCGGTGACGTAATTCGTACTGGCGACGATCGTGTCGGCGAGGGACAGTCTCTGCCGGTAGGCGGCCTCGAATCCCTTGACGATCGCCGCCCCGCGTTCGGCCGGCGTGCCATGATGCCCGGGCGAATCGACGTCCAAGTCGCCAAACTTCGATTGGGTAGCCGCGAACACGGCCGCGGGGAAGTCGGGCTTTTCGCGCTTTCTCACGCCAGCGAAGTAACCGGCAAGGAAATCCGCCTGCAGCTCGCCGCGCCTGGCGGTTTTCTGGCCCTTCTGGACGACCTTCTGCAGGTCGTGCTTGAACTGCACGATGTGGCCGAATTCGTGCGCGCAGACCGCGGCCACCGAGACCTCCGGGCTTTCCTTGCCGCGCATCAGGTCCAGCAGCAGGCCGCCGCCGAACAGCACCGTACCGTCGGCCCTGTCCCTTCTGACGGCCGGCGTCGCGTAGGCGTTGAATTCGTCGTAGTCCTCGTAATAGGCGAAGCCGGGCAGCACTTCGAGGACGGAAGCGGCCTTGGACAGCGTTCTGGCAAGGGCGAGGTCGAAATTACGGTTGCCGGACCTGGGGATCATCGGTTCCCTGCCCGTCAGGAACACGCGCGTATCGCTGGCCTTCGCCAGGTAGGGCTGAGCTTCGGAAGCAGTCAGCACGCAACCCCGGCGCGGCCTTGTCCGCGCATTGCCCGGTGCGCACGCGCCGCTTGCGCCGTACAGGATGGTCAGCAGACCCGCTACGACCGTTTCCCGCCTGGTCCACATCCGGAAGGATCCTTTTCGCGACTAGCAGAGATTGGGGAATTGCTTGCAGGCGTCCGATGTTCTCGGATCATCGCCGCCGGCATCGGTGCTGCGGTCGTCCTTGTCGTCCGCGTCGGCGCGCTTGTCCTCGCCGGGGTCGTCCTTGCCCGGATCCGGATCGACTTCCGGTTTCGATCCTGGCTTGGAGCTCGGCCCGGCTGCGGGGATGGGGCTCATGTCCGGCAACGGGTACGGTTGAGTCTGGCCTATGGCGAAATCGACATACTCGACGCGATTGGTATAGGTGTTGATACCGATGCGCCAGTCGGAGCGCCCGCCCGTGTGCAGCGCAGTCATCGAATACAGGCCGCCGACCGGAAGCTGCTGCTGCGCTACGACCGCAACGCTTTGCACGGGGCCCAGTTGGGTTAGCGCGGGATAGACGCCGGAGTTCTGGGTCTGATACGCGAACAACTGCCAGACTTCCGGGCTATACCACTGCGGGTTGGGCGTGCCGGTCTGCAACTGCACGATCATGCCGTTCAACACGACCCGTGGATCGGCTTGCGCACGCGCCTCGACGGCGGCGAACCACAAAGCCAGTGCGCACAGTGCCGGCGCTAGCCGGCGAGTCAGCACATTCATGGCACCTCCCTCCCGCACCGAATGGATCCGCGCGCAGCGGACGACGGCAGGCGCTGCGATCGGCTATTCGACCGGTGCGACCGATCCTCCAGCCCCACTCGATCAACGTCGGGCCGGGGCGCCACCGGCCAGTCGCCCCGCGGACGCTGCTGCGGCCTAGCTGCGCGGCATGGCCCGGTTGGAAGCGCGCGTATCGATGTCGGAATGCTTCAAGACCGTCAGCGCCGCGCGTTTGCGCGCATCGGTCATGGCTGCCATGCAGTCCGATGGCGCCCAGACTTCGAATTCGTGCATGTGCGCGTCGAGCGCGGTAGCCAGTACGCAGGCATCGGCGGCGATGCCTGCAAGGATGAGCGTGCGCGCCTGCAACTGTTCCAGGAGGAGTTTCAAAGGCGTCTGGAAGAAGGCGGAGTGCTTCGGCTTCAATACAAAGCTGTCGTCGTCGCGCGGTTTCAGGCGTTCGACGATCGCCCGGCCCGGCCCGGCTTCCGCCTTAGCGACGAGTTCGCGGAAGTCCGATTGCCAGTGCGAGAAATTGTCGTTCACGTACAGACAATGACCGCCGCCGCGCTTGACCTTGTCCTTCAGCCTCGCGATCGCCGGTGCTATCGGCAGGGCGCGCCTGCACAGCACGACGCCTCCGGGGAAATCGAACGTGTTGATCATGTCGAGGATGATCAGCGCGCGTCGCGGCGACTTCACGGCGCGCCGTCTTCCGGCGGCACCGCATCGCGCACGATCTCGTCGAGGCGGCGCGAAGTTTCCTGTCGATCCTCGACGGGTGCGCTGTCGAGAATGTCCCTGGCAAACTCCTGCACCTGCTCTTCCACCTCGTCTGGCGGCAGCATCTTCTTGAGATAGGGCAGCGCCGCTTCCAGTGCCGCCACTTCGGCTTCGCTCTTGTTCGTAGTCATCCCGTGCACCTCGGCGACATGCTCGGGCGCACGGCGTGAAGGATGCGTTGCGCGGCAGGATTTTCACGACGCGGTGACACGCTGGTGCGTTGCATATGCGCCGGGACCGGTCGAAGAATTCATCGACAGATGCATGGGGCACTGAGCATCGTCAGGAAGATGAATATGTTCGAGGCAAACCCCGGTTCCGTTCACCGTCTCTCTACGGAGATTGGCCCACGTTTCAGCATTCATTACGGAGAGGCACGATGGCCAAGAAATACAACGATGCACAAGTCAAAGAGCTGCTGCTGCAGGCGCTGGAAACCGAGCGTGGCGGCATCCAGGTCTATACCCACGCGATCCAGGCGGCGGTCAATCCGGATCTGCGCGAAGAGTGGGAAGGTTATCTGGACGAAACCAGGACGCATGAGAAAGTCCTGTTGAACGTGTTCGCTGAACTCGGCCTCGATCCCGAGGAACAGAGTCCCGGCCGCGCCGTGGTGGCGCATCAGGGCGAGTCGTTGGTGACGGCGATCAAGATGGCGATGGACACGGCCGATGCAGCCGGCGCCGAATTGGTGGCCGGCGAATGCGTGGTGCTCGCCGAAACCAAGGACCACCTCAACTGGGAACTGATCGGGCACGTCGCCAAGCACGCCAGCGGCAATGAAGCCAAGGTGCTCAAGGCGGCCTTCGAAGCGGTGGAGACCGACGAGGATCACCACCTGTACCACACCACCGGCTGGACGCGCGAACTGTGGATCCAGGCTTTGGGATTCCCGGCGGTGCTGCCGCCTCCCGAGGAAGTGAAGCAGGTGGAAACGGCGATCGGCGCTGCGCGTGCCGAGCAAGCCCGCGACAAGATGATGTGAGTGCGGGGGCTTCGCCTGGCGTCGGGCCCGGCGAAGACAAGTCGCACGAACAAGCGTCGAGAGTGCCAACGCCCTCGACGCTTGTTGGGAGTGCGCGTGCGTCCATAGCGTCGCGCCCGCTCAATCGAACGGGCGCCATAACTCCCATTCGATTCGCACCCGTTCTGCGCGCGCTGGAGTCCGCATGATGGTCAAGTCACAAGAGTCGTTCTGGCGTCGCAATGGGTTATCGCTGGTGCTGGTTGCGTTGATGGTGGCGTCGCTGGTCGGGCAGGTCGTGATGGGGCTGGCGGTCTACAACCGCGAACTGGTCGAGCACGGCGCCCTGCCCTTGTCGCTCTGGGCATATCTGCACAGCGGTCATTTCGTTTCGGCGACCTTCGAGAACTGGGAAAGCGAATTCCTGCAGATGGGCATGTACGTGTTGCTGACCGTGTCCTTGCGACAGAAAGGTTCCGCAGAATCGCGTCCCATGTCGCCGAGCCAGGAAAGCGAGCGCGTCGAACGCGGGCCGGTGCCGTGGCCGGTACGGGTCGGCGGCATCTGGAAAACGCTCTATGGCCATTCGCTTGCGATCGCCTTCGCCCTCTTGTTCATTGGCTCGTTCGCGCTGCATCTGAATGGCAGTTGGCGCCACGAGCTGGCCGAACGCGCCCTCAAGGGTGAAACAGCGATCTCGCTGGCAAGCTACCTTCGCGACTCGCAGTTCTGGTTCGAGTCGTTCCAGAACTGGCAAAGCGAATTCCTCGCGGTCGTGGCACTGGTGATCCTCAGCATCTGGCTGCGGCAGAAGGATTCGCCGCAATCGAAACCGCTGCAGGCACCGCACAGCCAGACGGGTGTCTGAAGCATCGACGCGCGGTATTCGATGTCAGGGCCTTCACGAGCCTGCTGCCATGGTGCCGCCTCCGCTGAAAGGCACCTTGGACACCGAACATGAAAACTTCCTTGTTGCTGGCCGGTGCGTTGACTATCGCGACGCTTGGCGCATGCGATCGCCGCGAGATGCCGGAAAACCAGCCCACGCCCGAACCGGCGACGCCTGCGCTCGATGCCACTGCCGCCAGCACTGCGCCAGCCGCTACTCCGCCCGCCCCGACGGCCGCTTCGTCCGATGACTCCCTCGCCCTCGGCTTGCTCGGCGCCGTGAACGAGCACGAGATCGCCGCCGCGCGGCAAGCCAAGGAAAAGAAGGTCTCGGCGCCCGTGCTGGCGTACGCCGAGATGATGGAAACCGAGCACGGCGCGAACCAGGCAAAGACGCAATCGCTCGGTACGCTTGCGTCGACCGATGAAGTGAAAGCAATGAAGGAGCAAGGCGCGACGGAGTTGGCCACACTTGGACAGAAGTCCGGGAAGGACTACGAAACGGCTTACATCGACGCGATGGTGAAAGGCCACACGGAAGCCCTGGCGCTGATCGATACGCGACTGTTGACGCTGGCATCCAGCGAGGCGGTGAAGCAGCACCTGACCGAGACGCGTGACCACGTGGCCAAACATCTGGCAGCTGCGCAGAAGCTGCAAGCTGGCAAGTGAGTCCGAGGTAGCGGCAGAATCCGGGCCAGCGTCCCGCGTGACGCGCGCGCCATGCCCTCATTCCGTCGAATGCCGGAATGAGGGGAAAGGCTTACGTGGTTTCAGCAGCCGGCGCGCCTACACAGCGGTCGCCGGCCGGCCGGAAACGTGGCTTCAGCGACCCGCCCGATTCATCGTCCGACGCCAGCCATCCTTCGCGATACCAACAGCACCACCATGATGGCGACGCTGAGCGTCCCGATCACCAGGATTTCGAACGGCCACAGGTTGTGCGAAGTCGGATCGGACGAAGTGTCGGCTATCAGGCGTAGGACGACGAATGCCATCATCATCGCCGGCACCGCTGCGGCGATGCGCCACGCGCCGCGCCATCGCCATGTCCCCCACACCGGCCCCGCTAGTCCGACGACGCCGATGCCGAGCATCAGCAGCATGAAGCCACTGAAGAACGCCGTTTCGCCGACGCTCGCCGGCGTATTCATGCGTTGCTCGTAGGCAGCGCGCTGTCGTGCTTCGCCGCGCTGCTTCATCTCGACGACCCAGGCCGGCTCCGCGTGCGCGACCACAGGCTGTGCGCTGCCGGTAATCCGCACCGGATAGGTGGCAACCACGTGCGTCCCCTGTGTCGTGCCGTCGCCCGCGCGGATGCGGATTTCGTCGACGCTGTCGCCGGCCTGCATGAAGAAGAACCACCCGAGCGTCTCACCCGTGCCGGTATGCGTGTCCGAAGGGCTGCTGCCCGCATTGACCGCCCTGCCCCGGAAGTACGGCTCGATCCAGATACGGACCGGCTGGTCGGTGCTGAACCCGATGCGCAGATAGAAGTTCTGGTTGCTGCCCAGCTCGACCACTTCGCCGCGGGGATCGGTGTCGAGCACCTGCACGCTGACTTCTGCGCGCGCGATGCCAATGCATCCCAGCCATGCGACCCATGCAACGACGAATCCGGCTGCCAGTTTTCGCACGTCGCCCCCCCATGGCTACCCCAATCGACCAACGCTCTCGCAACTTCTCTCGATCCCCTCGAGATCAGGCCCTACGAAGCCTGATTGCGCGGCCGCAAAGCGCGCCGCGCGAACAACACGCAGATTACGCCGAACACCATATGCGCGATGACGCTGTAGAAGATCGAGTCCGGGTGCTCGAACGACGGCGAGGCATCCACGCGCGACAGCGGCATGACCACGAAGTTCATGACCACGTACAGCACTACGCCATAGGCCGCGCCGTACGCGAACGGCTTCTCCAGCAGGCCCGGCCGGCGACGACCCGCGAAGACGTAGACCACGACGAACATCGTCGCCATGAACAGGTGCAGGCCGGCACCGAGCCATGCTGCCGCCACGCCGCCTTCGTAGCTGGCCTGGCCGAGCACGCCGACGGCGATCGTCTGGAACAGCTTGATGAATCCCGGTACGGTCCACCCGAACCAGAGCATCGTGGCAAAGACGAAATCGCCGAGGGCGACGATCAGGCCGCCGAGCAATACCTGTAGCCAGGCAATGGGGCGTTGCGCGTCGATGCGGGCGGTAGACATGGCGGACCTCCTAAATCGTGACGCGCTCCAGGCGTGCGCGGGCAGATCGTAAGGCACACGGGCACGCGCGTGATGTGCCGGGGCTTGCGTGCGACGGAACCGGACGTCCTTGCCGCGTAATGCATCCAGAGTTTGCGCCCACGCGGCGCACCGCCTGGTCGTGCTTGCCAGCGGCCGGCCTCGCGTCAGCCGGAGATCTCCCGGACGGCGCGCACGGCTTCGTCGACTTGTTGCGGGGTGTTGACCAGGCTGGGAGCCAGGCGCGCATAGGTGATGGCGTACGGACTGGTGCTGGCGATGACGCGCTTGGCCAGCAGTTGCTTGACCACGTCCGCCGGCGTGAGGCCCGCGACTTCGAACACGACCAGGCCGGCGGAAAGGTCGCCGGACATAGGCGTGTGCAACTTGACCTTGGGGTTTGCGGCGAGGCCGGCCTTGCACTGCTCGTTGAGGCTGCGGATGCGCGCAGCGACACGGGCACGGCCCATCTGCTTGTGCATGGCGAACGCGGCGCCAGTGGCCCATTGGTGTTCGTAGGCATGGAAGCCGCCGGGGCTCATGCGGTTGGCATTGGTCGGCGTGGTCGGGGCATGGTCTTTTTCCCATGCGGTGTATTGGTCGAGGTCGCTGAAACTGGGAATGGTCGGGCGCAGGCGCGCCCAGTTGTCGGCATTGGCCCAGATCAGGCCGGTGCCGCGCGGCGCGAACATCCATTTGTGCGTGCCGGCGCAGAAGTAGTCGCAACCCATCGTGGCGATGGTCTCATCGGTGGAGCCGAGGCCGTGCACGCCGTCGACGACCAGCAGCAGAGGCGGACCGCTACGTGCGCGCAATGCGCTGGCGATGTCGCGGATCGGCAGGCGGATGCCGGTGCTGGAGTGCACCCAGGTCAGTCCGACCACACGCGTCTTCGGGCCGATGCCCTTGAGCAGGTTGGCGATGATGGAGTCCGTAGTGGCGTTGGCCGCCTCCTCGAACAGCGTGATCTTGCGCATCGTCGCGCCGGCGCGGCCGGTAGCCAACCGGATCGACTCGTGATGCGAGTAGTGGTCGTGCGTGGTGCACAGCACTTCGTCGCCCGGTTGCAGCGGCAAGCCGTGGTAGACCAGCGCCAGTCCGGTCGTGGTATTGCCGGTGAGGCAGACATCCTGCGCGCGGGCGCCGATGTAGTCGGCGATCTGCGTTTGTACCTGCAATGGCAGGTTATGGGCATCGTCCTCGAACAGACCCTGCTCGAGCACATGGAATGGATTGCGGTCGATCGCGCGACGGTAGCCGTCGATCGCGGCTTGCACGGGTGCCGGGTGACTGGCGATGAAGAAGCTGGCGAAGTGTGCGTGGGACGGATCGAGTGCGAACTGGGCGCGGATGTTGTCCCAGTTGGAGAGATCCGGAAGCGGCGGCGTTTCGGCGGCGACGGCTGCGAGCAAGCTGCCCGGCAGCAGGCCGATGGCGCCTAGCGCGGCGGGACCGGCCAGGAATTCGCGTCGGGTGAGGGACATGGGTGTTCTCCTCCAAGGCCGTCTCGGCATCGGGAAAGCGAACGTGGGAAGCTCGCGCCGGCGGACAGCAGCCGCGACGCGCGTGCGCGATTCGTGCCAGGTCCGTTTCCCGTTCCCTAAAAGGGTACACCTGGCCGCCGAACCGGCGCGCACGTAGTGCCGCAGGGATGACGTGTCGACCACCCATCGTGCATCACGGACGGCGGTTGCCGGAACCAACACAACAGCCGACGCGTAGCGATCCGGCAACATTGCCGTGATCGCCCGATAACGCCGGCAGGAGCATGCTCCGGCACCCCGTCCGGAGTATCGGAAAATGGCGATCAACCCCGTTCCCACCGGTTACCACAGCGTCACCCCGTCCGTCGTCGTCGACGATGCCGCCAAGGCGCTGGAGTTCTATCGCGACGCGCTCGGCGCCAAGGAAAACTACCGCCTGCCGATGGGCGACAAGATCGGCCATGCCGAAATCCAGATCGGCGATTCGCGCCTCATGCTCTCGGACGAAATGCCGAGTTGGGACGCGCTTGGTCCGAAATCGCGCGGTGGCGCGACAGGCAGTTTCATGATCTATGTCGATGATGCCGACGCCGCCGTCGATCGCGCTGTGAAAGCCGGTGCGAAGCTGGTCCAGCCGGTCGAAAACCAGTTCTGGGGCGACCGGATGGGCACCGTCGTCGATCCGTTCGGGCACAAATGGATGCTCGGCACGCACATCGAGGATGTCAGCGACGAGGAGATGCAGCGGCGCGGAGAAGCGTGGGTCAAGGCGCAAACGCAGCAATAGCCGCCTGTCCTCGTAGACAGCCATAAGGCGGGCCCTGGCCCGCCTTATGAACATGATCGATGCACCGATGCGGACCGCTGTCGCCGCGGGTCAAATGTGCGAATAGCGCACAAAAGCGCAGAAAATAGGCCTCCCGCGGCGCATTCATTGCGATCTATGCGACGTGAGGTCTCGTTTTCACCCCTGCCTTCGATGGTATTTATGCAGAAACCGGAGTCTTTTCCCTCCCGGAGTCTGTTTTCATGCCTGATTTGCGCGCGTATTTCCCCCGTTCCGCCCGCTTGCTCTTTCTGCTCCTGCCATTGGCCCTCGCACTCTCCGGCCACGCCGCCGCGGCGACGTTCCATGTCCGCGTCGACGGCGGCGACGCCGCCCAATGCACTGGGCGTGTCGATGCCCCCTACTCCGGTTCCGGCTCGGCCCAGGCCTGCGCCTGGAAGCATCCTTACTACGCGCTGCCTACCAGCGGCAGCCCGCGCATCGCCGGCGGAGATACCCTGATCATCGGGCCCGGCGACTACATGATCGGCTGGGGTGCGCCGGGCAGCAGCGGCGGACGCTGTAGTACCGGCGCCCGCTACAACTGCTACCTGGCTCCGGTGCCCAGCGGTCTCAGCGCCACTGCGCGCACCCGTATCCTCGGCAAGACCGACTCCAGGGGCGCCTGCATCAAGCCGAAATTCTGGGGCACCGAGCGGGTGGGCAAGGTCATCAACCTCGAAGGCAGCTCCTACGTCGAAGTCGGCTGCCTCGAAATCACCGACCGTAGCGACTGCGTCGAAGCACACAGCAATGCTGCAGCACGATGCAAGAGCAGTGCGCCCTATGGCCAGTGGGGTTCTGTCGGCGTGTCCGCCAACAATTCCCGCAATGTCTTGCTGCAGGACCTGAACATCCACGGCCTCGCGCACACCGGCATCCGCGCCGGCGGTCTCGTCGACTGGGAACTGGTGCGCGTCAACATCAACGGCAACGGCTGGGTCGGTTGGGACGGGGACATCGGCGCCGGAAGCTCCAACAGTGGGCGGATCGTCATGCGACGCATGGAGATCGCCTGGAACGGCTGCGGACAGCGCTGGCAGACCGGCACTTACTGGGCTTGCTGGGCGCAGCAGAGCGGCGGTTACGGGGACGGCCTCGGTACCGCCACCACCGCTGGACAATGGTTCATCGAAGATTCCCACATCCACCACAACACGTCCGACGGCATCGATCTGCTCTATCTCGATGGCGCGCCCACCTCGTCGGTCATGCTGCGCCGGGTGCACGCCTATGCCAACGCCGGCAATCAGCTCAAGACGCGCGGCAACGCGACCATCGAGAACTCGGTCGTGGTCGGGCAGTGTTCCTGGTTCAACGGTCGCGACTTCATGGTGTCCGGCGATCACTGCCGCGCGCTCGGCAACGCGCTCTCGATCACGCTCGGCGCCAACCATGTCGCCAACATCCGCCACAACACCATCACCGGCGAAGGCGACTGCCTGATCGTGACGTCGGGCGGCAACGCGACATCGCGCGCCAACATCCAGAACAACGCCCTGATCGGCCAGAACGAATATGGCGGCGGCGGCAGCCTGACCTGCGGGCACTACGCCGACGGCAGCGCCGCCGTGTTCGCGTTCCAGGGCAACCTGTTCTGGAACGTCAAGTCCAATCAGTGTCCTGGCGGCAGCGTCTGCGGCCAGGCGCCACGGCTGACCAATATCACGATGGCCAATTTCGACCCCGATCCTTTGGCGAACAGCCCGGTGATCGACCGCGCGCCTTCCGTGGGCGTGACCAACGATTTCTACCGCTGGCCGCGACCGTACGGTCCCGCCCCGGATATCGGCGCGGTCGAGGTGAGTACTCGCAGGTGATGCGTTCGCAACAGCGGGGAATCCGGGCGATAGCGCGCATTTTCCCCCGGCGATGATGCAGCCCCCGACGTTGCAGGTGGACGTCGGGGCTTGCTTTTGGTCGTACCGGACGGCGACTTCGAGCCGGACTTCGACGATCCGACCACAGCCGCAGTAGCGCAGCCTCCACCGGGAAGCTGTCTCCGGCACCGCCCCACGGACGACGGTCAAGGGCGCATGCCGTCACGGTACGCTTGGCAGGCAGCCCGTACGCTTGCCGGCATCCGCCTCGCCGATATCGCCATGAAACCCGCCGCTCTTCCGTTCGCCAGTGCCCGTCGCCGCTTCGACGAGGGCTGTATCGGGCACCAGGCAGGGATGGGATGACCATGTCGAAGCTCGACAGGCTGACGTCTGCCGGTGTCGCCGCCTCCGCCCAAGGCGACCTGGCCGTCCGCCTGCTGCACGCTGCCACGCCTGCCGAAGTGGCCGAGGTGCTGCTGGCCGACCCCCGCGCACGGGGTGCCAGCGTGCTGTGGTCGACCCATTGGCCACGCGACATCGTCTGCCATCCCCCGCAGCCCCGCGATTCCGCCGTGGTGACGGCGACGATCGATGCGGTCTTCGAAGCGCGCAACGGCGGCGACGTACCGGCGCACCTGCGCATCCTCCAGGACGACGGTTACCACATGGCGGCAGTGTTGCACTGCCCGGACGGCTGTCCCGACCTGCTCGAACCGGCCGCGCACCGTCTCGGCGAAGTGCTGGCGATCCAGCGCATGCAGGAGAGCGTAGCGCGCCTGGAGCAGGCGGAAATGCTGCAGCGCTCGCTCTATGCGATCGCCGACATGGCTGGTTCCGACCTCGACATGCCGGACATGCTGCGCGGGCTGCACCGCATCGTCTCCGACCTGATGTACGCGGAAAACTTCTACATCGCGCTGTACGACAGCGAGCGCGACAGCCTGCGATTCCTGTATTTCGCCGACGTGGTCGACACCCAGAACCTCGATCCCGACGAGGAAATCCCGCTGGCACAGATCGAGCGCGGCCTGACCTGGTACCTGGTCCGCGATCGCAAGCCGCTGATGGGATCGACCGAGCAGCTGCGCGAGCAAGTGTCCGGCCCGCTGCGCGTGCATGGCCCCGACAGCAGCGACTGGCTCGGGGTGCCGATGATGCGCGAAGGACGCGTGCTCGGGGCACTGGTCGTGCAGAGTTACCTGGAAGGCATGCAGTACACCACCGCGGAGATGAGCCTGCTCGCATTCGTGGCCGAACACGTCCTCACCGCACTGGAACGCAAGACTTCGCAGTCGGAACTGGAGCGCCGGGTCACCGAACGCACCCTGCAGCTGGCCGAAACCAACGTCGAGCTCCGTCGCGAGGTCGCCGAACGCGAGCGCGGCGAGCGCCTGCAGGCAGCGCTGTACCAGATCGCCGCGCTGACCAACAGCGAAGACACGAGCGAGCGCTTCTATCGTCACGTGCACGCCATCGTCGGCGAACTCATCAACGCGGACAATTTCTACATCGCATTGGCCTCCGAGGACGGCACTACCGTGTCGTTCCCGTACGCCGAGGACCAGCACGAGCGCGACTGGAGTACGCGATCTTTCCGGCGCGGCCTGACCGAATATGTATTGCGCACCGGCAAGCCGCAGCTGGTCGACGTCGCCGGCGTGCAGGCGCTGCTCGAAGCCGGGGAAATCGACGCCGAGATGATGCGCAAGCCAACGCTCATGTGGCTGGGCGCTCCGTTGCTGGGCGTCGACGGCCCGGTAGGCGTGGTCGCGGTGCAGACCTACGACGCCGACGTCGATTTCGACGAGCACGATGCCGAGCTGCTCACCTTCGTTTCCTACCAGCTCGCGAACAGCATTCAGCGTCGCAAGGCCGCCGAAGCCCTGAAGCAGGCCAACGCGCTGCTCGAACAGCGCGTGGAAGAGCGAACCGGCGAATTGCGCGAGCAGATCACGGTGCGGGAACAGATCGAGGCGCAGCTACAGCACCAGGTCATGCACGACGCGCTGACCGGATTGCCGAACCGCGTCTACCTGCGCGACCGCCTCGAGCGCGCCATCGCCCGACTGCGGCGCGACCCGGACCAGGGCATCGGCCTGCTGTACATCGATGTCGACCGCTTCAAGGTAGTCAACGACAGCCTCGGCCATCTGGCCGGCGACGAGGTGCTCAAGGAGGTCGCCCTGCGCCTGGCCGCATGCGTGCGCGAACCTGACGTGGTCGCGCGCCTGGCCGGCGACGAATTCGCGATCCTGCTCGAGCACGCCCAGCTGCCCGAGACGGCCGCCAAGGTCGCGCAGCGCGTGCTGCGGTCGATGCAGCCGGCGATGAGCGTGGGCGATCGCGAGCTGCAGGTTTCCGTCAGCATCGGTATCGCGATCATCGACGGCGACTACGAATCCTCCGACCGTATCCTGCACGACGCCGACCTTGCGCTGTACCGCGCCAAGACCGCCGGCCGCAATCGCTTCGTATTGTTCGACGATGCCATGCAGCACACCGCGATGGGCGTGCTGGACCTGGAACAGGCACTGCGCGATGCTTTGCTCAACGACGAGTTCATGCCCTACTTCCAGCCGCTAGTGCGACTGGCCGATAGCGCCGTGGTCGGCTATGAGGCACTGCTGCGCTGGCAGCATCCGCAACGCGGCGTGCTGACACCCGGCGAGTTCCTGCAGGTGGCCGAGGACAGCGGGCTGATCGAGGCGATCGACTGGCGCATGTTCAGGCTGGCCCTGCAATGCAGCCGCGAACTGGTGCGCGATGGCGGCTACATCACCCTCAACGTCTCGCCACGCCTGTTCCAGCAGGAAGATTTCGACCGGCAGCTGCTCGCGCTGACCACGGAGATCGGCTTCGATCCCGCACGCCTGCGATTGGAAGTGACCGAAGGCACCCTGCTCGGCGATCCGGAAGCGATGGTCGCGGTGCTGCAGCGATTGCGCGAAGCCAACGTCGAAGCCGCGCTCGACGACTTCGGCACCGGCTACTCTTCGCTCGGCCACGTGCATCGCTTCCCGCTGAAGATGATCAAGATCGACCGCAGCTTCATCGCTCCGTTCTCGGCCGGGGTGTCGCCGCGCAGCTCGGCGGTGATCGAGGCGATCCTCGCGCTGGGCCATGCCCTCGGCGTCGAGATCGTCGCTGAAGGCATCGAGACCGAATACCAGCGCGAAATGCTGACGGCGATGGGCTGCGATTACGGCCAAGGCTATCTGTTCGCGCGCCCTCAGCCAGTCGACCACTGGTTGGACGGCGGCTGACGACGACGCGAGGCGCCTTATCGCCCGCGAGTAAACCGGGCCTATCATCCCCACCGCAGTCCTTTTCGAATGAGGAGCGCGCCGTGGCAAGCACCGACATCAAACAGCTGGAACGCTATTTTGCCGCCTTGCGGAGGTTTCCGAAACGCAAGCGGGGACTGTGCATCGGAGACTCGTGGTTCCAGTACCCGCTGCGTTCGTACCCGGACCTGCAGCGCCGCATCGCTTCCCCGGATGAGTTCGGGAGCCGCATCAACTTCGTCGACGACAGTTATCCGGGCCGCGATGCGGACGAGGTGCAAGGCCTGATCAAGCGCTGGATGCGGGTGGCCTGGACGATGCGGGAAGACTTCAAGCCCTTCGACCTCTTCCTGTTGTCGCTAGGCGGCAACGACGTGGTCGGGCTCGATTTCATCCGCCACCTCTCCGCGGGCACCGGCCACGACTCCGGCCACTGGCCATGGTCGGATACCACGCCGGCTATCGTCCGTCGCTGGATCAGGCTGTCCGACCTGCGCAGGACATTCGACGGCATCGTCTATGCCTACGGCCTCATCATCGCGATGCGCGATGAACTCGCGCCGCAGGCGACCATCATCACCCACACCTATGCCGACGTGACGCCGATGAATGTCGGCTACCAGTTCCTGACGTTCCGCTCGGGTCCCTGGATCTGGAAGCCCGCATCGGACAAGGGCATCGCGCCGGCAGAGCAGAAGGAAATCGTGCGCTGGCTGCTGGCGTCGTTCTGCAACATGCTGCTTGCCGTCAAGACAAACACCACGCGCTTCGTCGTGCTCGACTCACGCCTGGATCTGCCGGATCCGGTCGAATGGGACAACGAGATCCATCCCCGTGGTCCAGGCTTCCGCAGCCTCGTCGAGCGGCATTGGCGGCCTGCCATCGAAGCTGCGATCGCCTAGCGGTGGTCGCGCATGGCCGCCTGCCGCCTTGTTATCGACCGGCGTCGGCCACTCGCTTGCCGATTTCAGCGACGAACTCGTCCAGGTCGGTGGTGCCGGTATTGCTTAGGATGACGATCGTGATGTCGTACTCGGACAGCCGGTACAGCTGGCTCTGCGCACCCATGATCCGGCCAGGTCGTTTCGCGGCCGAAGTCTTCTTTCCGTTGATCGTGGTTCGGTACGACCACAGGCCATAACCGTAATCGTCCAGGCCTGGTTCGAGCATTTTCCGGAGGGTTTCGGGCCTGATGAGTTTGGCCCCGAACAACGCATTCGCGAACGTCAGGATGTCGTTGGCTGTCGAGTACATGGCACCGGCGGCGTACCAGTTTTCCGGGTAGACCGGCAGGTCGTTGGCGAGGACCTTGAGGTCCTCGCGATAGAAATAGGTGTCCGCGAGCCTCTCGACGATCTCGCTCTGGCGCAGCATGCCGGTGTCGTCCAGCCGCAGCGGCTGCAGGATCTGTTCCCGCAGAACCTGATCGAACGGCTTGCCATGGATGCGTTCGATGATTTTACCGAGCACGATGTAATCGCCGTTGTTGTAGTCGAAGACCTCGCCGGGAACATTGACGAGGCCGCGGTTGCTGAAACTCGCTAGGAGTTCATTGCTGGTGTGGGGCAACTGGTACACGGGCAGGCCATGCTGGATTGCGGTTTCGGCATCCTTGACGGCGTCGAAGTTCGGCAAGCCGGAGGTGTGGTTGAGCAATTCGTGCACGGTGATCGTCTCGGCGCCGCTTCCGGCGTAATCCGGCAGGTAGGTGCTGATCGGCTCGTCCAAATCGAGCCTGTCCTGATCGACGAGCTGCAGGATCAGTACGGCCGTGAAGAGCTTGGTGATCGAAGCGATCTTGTATCGGGTCTGGGTGGTGTTGGGCACCTTGAACGGGATGTTCGCCAACCCGAAACTCGTCGCGTAGCTGATCCGCCCCTGTTTCTGGATCAGGATCGAGCCGTTGAAGTCATGGGCCTCGGCATAGTCGGCGATGAAGCCGGCAGTCGCTGCCGGCTGGGCGGCCACGCCCGGGGACAGGAGCAATGCCGCGATCAGAAGTGAATGTTTCATGGCCCGCTCCAGCAGTTCGAGGACGGAGGGATCTTCGTCGTGAGACGCGCATCCCCGGATGGGGATACGGCGTCCCGTTCGTCGGTTGCAAGGCAATGCGAGGAGCACAGCCATGCGTGCGGATCGGTTGCTTCTGCGGTCCGAGGGCGCACTGGAACCAGCTGACTTTCACGAAGCGGCCGCGCGCGACGCTTGCGCATCCCGCGGGCCGGATTCCCCAATCCGGCACATGCAGCGTGCGGCAACAGGATTAAACTGCTCGCAGCGAATGTTCCAGGCCGACCGGCGTGGAGGGTATCTGCATGATCAGCTGGATCATGGCAGTAGCACTGGCGCTTCCCCCAGCGGTGCTTCCTACACCGGTGGCTGTCCCGGATGCCCAACCCCCTGCCCGCGAACGGGTCATGGCCATGCCTCCGGAATTGCAGGCCCGACTGCGCGACGAAATCGTCGCGAATCATCCTTCGCAGAACGAGCGGTTGCAGCGGCTGGTCGAATTCATGTTCGAGCCGCAAGGCCTGGGCATGGCCTATCGGGGCGACGCCACGTACACCATCGAACAGGCCTATGCGACGCGCGAGGCGAATTGCCTGTCGTTCACCCTGTTGTTCCTGGCGCTGGCACGCGAAGCCGGGCTGGATGCCTACCCGCAAGTGATCGAGGAAACATTGGGCTGGGACCAGCGGGACAGCACCATCTACCGCAACATCCACATCAATGCCGGCGTGCGCATCGGCGGACAGCGCTTCACGGTGGACGTCGCCTCGGACTCGGTGATCGCGCGGCATCATCCTGCGCCGGTGTCCGACCAGCGGTTGCTGGCGCTTTACTACAACAACCAGGCCGTCGAGCTGTTGGCGCAGAACCGGGTCAAGCCGGCCCTCGCCTACATGGCCGAAGCGATCGATCTCGATCCGGACTATGCCGCCCACTGGAGCAATGCCGGCGTGATTTACCTGCGCAACGGCGATCCAGCGGCAGCCGAACGCGCCTACACCCGCGCGCTGACGCTGGCCCCCGAGCATGCGGGGGCGCTATTCAACATGGTCGGTCTGTACGAGCGCATCGGCGACCACAAGCGCGAAGCCGAATTCCACCGGCGACTGGAACGTGTGCAGCAGAGGGATCCCTTCCATCACTTCCTGCTGGCCATCGACTTCGAGAAGAACGGCAACTATCGACGCGCCGTCGAGCACTACCAGCGCGCGATCCGCTTGTATCCGGACGAGCACCGTTTCTATTTCGCGCTGGCCAAGGCCTACGTGCAACTCGGTGACGTCCGCCGCGCCAGTCGCGCCCTGCTACGCGCGCAGGCGCACAGCGACGGCGCCACGCGCGATCTCTACCAGGCCAAGCTCGAGAGCCTGCGCAAGCCGCCGACGCCGGCTGGCATCGCCCAATAGGAATCGTCCAACGGATCCATCCGTGCAGCGACTCCGCCCGTGCGTACGCGCTGCTTAGTGCATCGTCGAAGACGGCGATGAATAGGCCGCCACCGCGGGGACGTCCGCTTCCCCGGACAATCGCCGCAGCTTCGGCGGGCGACCGCCGTAAGTCAGCCAGCGCCACAGCCACTCCAGCGGTCCATAGCGGAACCGCGACAACCACACATGGCTCACGGCCACCTGGCTCGTGAAGATCAGCGCCCATGCCGCCAGTAGTCCGGCCATGCCCAAGCGCGGCCCGATGCCGAAACCAATGCCGTAGAACAACACCACACCGACGACGCTTTGCGCGACGTAGTGGGTCAGCGCCATGCGGCCGACCGGCGCCAACACACGCAGCGGACGTCCCAACGCCGGCCGACAGAACAGTAGCGCGAAGCCGCAGGCATAGGCGATGCCGAGCGACAACGGTCCGATTCGCAGCAACACGCGCATGGCGAGCTTCGCAGCATCTCCATCGAGCAGCGGCAACGCCGCACGCAGGGGGGCCTGAAGGTAAGAGAGCGTAGTGACCGCGATCCCGGTCGCCAGGGCCCAGGCGAAGATGCGCGCCAGCAGTGCCCGATGCTGGTCGGGCCTTTTCAGCAGACCGCGCCGACCTGCCCAGTACCCCAGCAGGAATCGCCCGAGGACGAAGCAGACCAGGGCCCAGTTCGACACACGCGCCCAGTTGGCGAGCGCCACGTTGGCATCGAGCGTGCGCATCCACGACGACGAGGCAAACGCCTCCACTCCCACTGCGAAGACCTCGGCTTGCGCCGGCATCGCAGGCAGCATCGTGCGCACCCACGGCGACAACAGTGGCGGCAGCAACGCGATCGCAAAGCCCGCCGCCAGCAACGCCCGGTCCGGCAGCCGTGCGAACGGCAGCATCAACAACCCGACTACCGCGTAAGTCAGCAGGATGTCGCCCCACCAGATGAAGTAGCTGTGTACCAGCCCGATGCCGAGGAGCACGACGAGACGGCGCGCGTAACGGCGAAGACCGCCGTGGCCACGGGCTTGCGCGCGCTCGAGCTGTAGTGCGAAGCCGAGGCCGAACAGCAGCGAGAACAGCGTGATGAACTTGATGTTGACCAGCAGTTCCATGGCGTGCACGGCGACTACGTCGAACGCGCGGGTCGGCAGGGCCGCGCGCACCGGCTCAGCAAGCAGGTCGTACGAGGTGAGCGACGCCAGGTTGACCATCAGCACGCCCGCGAGCGCGAAACCGCGCAGCGCGTCGATCAGTTCGTGACGCTGCATCGGCGCTGTCGGCGCGCCCAAGGTCGGCTCGGTCATCGTTGGCCTTTGCGAATCGCGGACGTCGAGTGTGGCAGATGGTGGCTCGTCCTTGAGCCAGCGCCTCGGCCCCCTAGCGTTGCCTACTTCGAGATTCCCGGCAGCTTGAAGGGTACGGGCCGAATCTTCGCCATGCAGTCGACGTCCAAGCCCTTGTTCGATCCAGTCCGGAACATGGCACCGGCGACCTCATCGGTGCAGCTGGTGACGGGAACATGCCCGCCGCGAACGACGAGATGAACGCTGTTCGGCAGAAACGCATGGACCGCGTTGCCCCAGCGCGGCGGCGAAGCCGGATCGGTGTCGCCGGATATCAGCAGCGCGGGCACGTCGGATCGGAACGGTTCGAAATAGCCTGCCGGCAGGATCGTCTTCGGCCACGCCTGGCACGACGCCATCTGATCCCTGACGCGAGCGGCACCGGCATAGCTGCCGCGCGTGGCGGGCTCGACGTCGCCGGGTCGGATGCGGTTGACGAATTCGTTGCAGGTCACGGCGTAATACAGCCCCAACGGCGCGGCGCCATAGAATCCTCGATTCGCGTCGATCGCGGTTTCGGCGAGGAGATCGAAGTCGCCGCTCTTCGCCTGCGCGATCAGGAAAGGAACCTCGCGGCCGCGCGCTCCCGAATACATCATGACGCGCACGGCGTCGGCGAAAGCCTGCTCGGTCAGGTCGATTCCGGTCTTGGCGCCACTCACCGGATGGCGCACCGAGGCCCGCACCGGCGCCTGATGAAGACGCGCGAGCACGGCCGAGAAGTCTTCGCGCAGGTTCGGATAGGCGCCGTGGCAGGCGCTGTCGGCCGCGCATTGCTCGAAGAGTCGTTCCAGCGCCCATTGCGCACCCCACGCGTGGTAGAGAGGGACGCGATTGTCGAGGGTCACCAGACTCACCAGATAGGCGCTCCGCACGTGCTCGCCGTGTGCGCGCATGTACATCAGCGCAGCGTAGGTGCCGAACGAACCGCCCGCCAGATTGATCTTGTCGTAGCCCAGCGCCTGTCGCACTTCGTCGAGATCGTCGACCATCGCCGCTGTCGAATATTGCGAAAGATCGAAACGCCGTTCCAGTTCGGCACGGCAGGCGCGCGCGATCTCCGGCGCGAACGGCGTGTGCAGATAGCCTTCCAGATGATCGTCCGAGCGTGGCATGCGGCAGGCGAGGCGATGTCCCTCGCCGGTTCCGCGCGAATCGACCAGGACGATGTCGTGGTCCTCGTGAAAACTCGACCCCAGTGCAGTCTCCACGAATTCGGTATTGGTCTCGCCAGGACCACCGCCGAGGTAGAAGACGGGCTTCAACTCCGCGTGCGGGCTGCGTGCGGGAACGAGGATGATCTTCAGCGGCAGCTTGCGTCCGCTTTTGGCCTCGCGGTTCTCGAAGACCTCATGCATCCCGCAACGCAGCTCCTCCTCGACGTTCGCCACGCGGCACGGCGTCAGTACGAGCTTCGGCTGCGACGACTGGATGCTGGTGTCGGAAGCGCCAGGAACGTTTCCGCCGCAAGCAGGCAACAGGGCCAAGGCAACGGCCAAAGTGATCGTCCGCAACGGTTGCGTCATCGACGGGATGGAGCGAAACGTCACGTGGCAAACCACCCTAGTGGCGACTGATGTCGCTCGAATATGCGTCATCCCAGTGAGGTCATCGCGTGAAAACAGACCTCCCAAGCGATCCTGAGTCGGGCTGCACGGGGAAATGCGACCCGAATCCCGTTTCGCTTTTTTCCACGGGCACTGCCGCAGAACAAGGCGCCTCGCTCATTGCAAGAGAACCGTATTACGGCCAGCTCGCTTGGCTTCGTACATTTGCCGGTCGGCGCGCGCCACCGTTTCGCTGACCAGCTCGCCTTGGCGATGTTCGGTCACGCCTGCCGAAAACGTCAGCGGCAGGCCGATGCCGCGCGGGCCGCTGCGCACGCGCGCGAGCAGGCGCAGAAGACTGGCCTGTGCCTGCGAACCACCGGTATCCGGCAACAGCAGCAGGAACTCCTCGCCACCCCAGCGAGCCATGAGGTCGCAGGTGCGCAATGACAAACCCGCATCGGTGGCGAACCCGCGCAGCACGGCGTCGCCCCCGGCGTGGCCGTGCGCGTCGTTGATCCGCTTGAAGTGGTCCAGATCGATGACGGCGACACTGAAGGGATGCCCGTTGCGCGCCGAGCGATGCTGCTCTTCGTCCAGACGTTCCTGCATGTGCCTGCGGTTGGCCAGTCCGGTGAGCTCGTCACGGGTCGCCAGCCGCTGCACTTCCGCCAGCGCCCCGGTCAACGCCGTGCGTTGCGCATGTAATTTGCTGCGCAGGATCGACAGCCGCGTCGCGACCAGCGACAACGCCGGCAGCAGGATCATGCACATCAGCACATTGGTGAGGTCCATGCGCAGATCGCCGTCGGCGAGCGACCACGAACCGATGCCCAACCAGGCGGCATGCAAGGTGGCCACCGTGACGAGCAGACTCGCCAGTGCGAACGCCGTCAGCCACATCATGCGACGCCAGCTCAGCGAGAAGGCGCCGAAAGTGAAGATCAGCAGCAGCGGAAACAGCGCGAAGCCGCGCACGGGACCGCAGATCAGATAGCCCCAATCCACGGCCACGATCCCGAACACGATCTGCGCCGCCGTGAGCGCCGGATCGGCGAAACGTTCGCTCCAGCCGCCGCGCAGCGCAGCGTAGAACGCGATCTGGCCTACGGCCACGAACATGCCCCATGCAAGCAGGTTGCCGTAGCCCGAGTCTTGCGGCATGCCGAACCACAGCACCGGGAAGCTGCCCAGATAGACCAAGGCCGAGATCAGCCACTGCGCCACGCGGATGCGCCGTCGCGGGTCCGTGCCCAGCACCGCATCACCGATGCGCTGTTCCCACCACGGGCTGCCGACCCGGGCGATCGTTGCTGTCGCCGGCATGGCGGGGTCGGTGCGCGCATCCGTGACACCCAAGGGCAGCATCACCTGGACAGGCGCGGCAGCCACGCTTGCCGCGGGCCTGACGTCGAAATAACTCACTGCCGTGGCTGCGGGTCCTGGCCGTCCCAGCAGAAAGCCTTGCAGTTCGTCGCAGCCGATGGCGTGCAGGAATTCTGCCTGTGCCGCCGTCTCCACGCCTTCCGCCGCCACGAGCAGCCCGAGGTCGTGGCCGACCGAAACGATCGTCCGCGCGATCGAAGCATCGAGCTCGCCTTCCGGCAAGCCGCGCACGAAGCTCTGGTCGATCTTCAGCTTGTCCAGGGCGAAATGCTTCAGGTAAGCCAGGCTGGAATAGCCCGTGCCGAAATCGTCCAGCGACAAGGTGAGGCCGAGCGCCTTGAGCTTGGCGAGCTCGTCCTGGACCCGGATCAGGTTCTCCATCGCCGAGCTTTCCGTCAGTTCGATCTCGATCATCTCTCCTGGCACGCGGAAAGCATGCAACGCGTCGGCGACCGCGCCTGCCAGGCCAGGGCGCCGCAACTGCTGCGGCGAGACGTTCACGGCGATGGTGAAATCGCGCTGACCCGCGTCCAGCCACTCGCGCGCCTGACGGCAGGCTTCGCGTACCACCCAGTTGCCGATTTCCGACATCAGGCCGAGGGCCTCGGCAATCGGGATGAAACGCGCCGGCACCACGTCGCCGAGCAGCGGGCTGTGCCATCGCAGCAGCGTCTCGAAACCGGTGAGCCGGCCGTCGGCAGCGGCGAACTGCGGCTGGTAGTGGAGCGCCAACTCCCCTGCCCCGACCGCTGCGCGCAGCAGCCCGCCCATCGCGACACGATCCTCGATGTCCTGCATGTCTTCGGTGAGGAAGGGGCAGACGCAATCCCTGCCCAGGCTCTTGCCGCGCTCGGCCGCCACCTGCGCCCGGCGCAGAAGGTCCAGAGCCGTGCTGCCATGCGCAGGCGCACAACTCATTCCGATCGTGGCGGTCAGCAGCACGCGGTAGTCGTGGCCATCGAAGGGCATGGCGAGCGAATTGCGAATGCTTTCGGCGAGCATCTCGGCCGATGCACCGTCGCCGCCGTGCTGGACGACGATGAACTCGTCGCTCGCAAAATGCCCGATGACGACGTGCTCGCCCGACAACGTCTGCAGGCGGGCGCCGACCGACCGCAACACCTCGTCGCCCAACGCGTGACCGATGGCCTCGTTGATGCCATGAAAGCGGTCCAGGTCGACGAACATCACCGCGACGAAGGCACCGGCGTCCGCCAGCATGCCGATCAGGCGCGGCTCAAGCACGGCGTAGCGATCGAGCCCGGTCACGATGTCGTGCCTGGCATGGTTGGCCACCGCCGCCGTCAGTCGTCGCTGCTCGGTCAAGTCGCGGATGAACGCCGTGAAGTACGGCGTGGACTCATCATCGCAGCGCGTCACGGTCAGTTCGATGGGAAAGGTCTCGCCGCCGGCACGGATGGCGACCAGTTCCAGTCGCCGATCGAGCAGCGTGGTCTTGCCGGTCGAGAGGTGCCGCAGGAAACCCTGGCGATGACCATCACGCAAATCGGACGGAATGATGACTTCGGCGATGTCCAGTCCCATCACCTGCGCGCGCTTCCAGCGGAAAACACGCTCGGCGGCCGGATTGAATTCCCTGATGTGCCCGAGTTGGTCGATGACGATGATGGCATCGAGCGCCGATTGAACGACCGCGCGATACCTCGCTTCGCTCTCGACGAGCGCAGCGGCATTCCGGACCATCGCATCACGCATTCAGCGTCCCCCTCGGGACCGGTTCTGCACGATGCCGGGCACCGTCACCGATACCTATACGCCTGTCCGCGTGAGCCCGAAGGGTGGACGCTCACCTGCGGGCACCGTCCGTCTGATCCTTGATGCCGCAGAACAGTTGGCGGCGCTATGGAGGGCTTAACGGGCGAAAAGCCGAAGGCCATCCCATTCGACCTCCTTGTCGCCGCAGCAATCGATCCGTTGTCTGGCAGTGCAATTCCGCACTACGGCTCGCGAATCGCAGCCGGATCCCGCGCCTTGCCCGCTGCCAGCCACACGCCAGCCAGCACGAGGACCCCGCCCAGGATGGCCGCGGGCACGACAAGCTCGTGCAGGAACACCACCGCGGTCGCGACACCGACGATGGGCATCAGGTTCAGGAATGCGGCTACCTGGCTGGCGCCGAGTGAACGCAAGGCACGGTTGTAGAGAAGGTAAGCAGCGGCGGAACTGATCACGCCAAGATAGAGCACGCTCAATCCGCCGCTCACCGTGAGCGTGGGACGCGCGCCGAGGATGTATTCGACAAGCGCTGCCGGCGCCAGGAATGCGGTGCCTGCCACGGCCGTCCAGGCAGTCAGGACCATCGTATCGGCCTGCGCCAGCCGCTTTGCGTAGATCGTATAGAGCGACCACATGACGGCGGAACCCACGATCAGGGCATTGCCGAGCAACGGATGCGGTGCCCGCGCATCGGCCGGGTTCACGACCAGCACGACGGCGACGCCGGCGAACGAGAGCGCGATGCCGCAGACGACGCGAGCGGACAGACGCTCGGCCAGCAGCAAGAACGCCAGTCCGGCCGTCAGCGCCGGGATGGCGCTCTGGATCAGCACGGCCTGCGTCACCGTGGTGTAGACCAGGCCGAGGTTGAAGGCGATGTAATACAGGCCCACGCCGGTGAGTCCGAGGACGAGTGCAGCACGCAACGGAATCGGGTGCACCAGACGCCGCGGCCAGGCCAGCGGAAGCAGCACGGCCGAGGCGACGGCGAAGCGGAGAAACGCCAGCAGTATCGGCGGCAGGTCGTCGAAGGCTGCTTTCGTCACGGCGAAGCTGCCGCCCCATACCGTCATGACCAGCACGAGCGAGGCGATGGCGAGGGGTCGACTGTTCATGGCTTCCCCAGGACGCATGCCCGCAGTGTGCCGATCGCGCCAGCCGCCCGGCAACCCTGGTCGTGCAATGCCGCGCTGTGGTCGCGCCCCACGCGGGCAACAGCTTCATGCCGTTGATCAGCCACCCCTTGCCGCAGCGATCCTTGGCGGATGGGTCGGCCCGGTCGCCTGGCCCAACGGGGTGTTCATTGGATACGACGAACGGGGCCTGGATCGACAGGCGAAAGCCGGTCTCCGGCACCGTTATCGTTCGGTTATCGCCCCGCGCGCTGACTGGAGCTCGCTGCGGCATTACACTGGTCTTCCCCCCGTCGAGGCACTTCCTTGGCCAAGCCCAACTATTCGTTCGAAAAGCGGCAGCGCGAGATCGCGAAAAAGAAGCAGCAGGAAGAGAAGGACGCGCGCAAGCGCGAAGCTCGCGAAGCCGCGAAACCCGCACCGCCACCAGACCAGGAACCTCCGGCCGGGAATTCGTAGGCGCTCGCACAGATGCCGGCGGCATAGTTCCTGTCGCAAACGGGGGTGTCCGATCCGTAGGGTGGGACCGCCGAAGGCGATTCCACCGTAGTTGCGTGGCATGCATCGATCTCACCGATAGAACATCCGGCAGGTTCAACGGCGAAGCTGGTTGGTCGCTCCGCGCGCCCCGCCCCGCGGATGCGTCCAGAGGCTCGTAGTTCAGCCCGCAGCTTCGCGCCCCGTCTCGAAATCCGGCTCCTCGAGCTGTCGCACTTCGCACTCGATGTCCCACTCGTCGCCGTGGATCTTCAGGAAGCGCGATGTCCATTCGACCGCCTCCTCCTTCGACCCTGCCTCGAACATCGCAAAGCCACCGATCACTTCCTTGGTTTCGGTGAACGGGCCATCCACCTTGCTCAGCTTCCCGCGCGCGAGCCGGAGGCGCACGCCTTCCGAGGTCGGCCTGAGCCCGGCGGTGTCGAGCAGTACGCCGGCCTTGGTCATTTCCTCCATCAGCTCGCCCATGTCGGCCATGAGCTGCTCGCTGGGCGCCAGGCCCGAGTTCTCGTTGATCCTGATCATCGAAAGGAATCGCATGGTCGTGTGTCCTCTGTCGTGGCGCCGGGCTGCCGGACGATTCCAGCGTTCTGAACCCTGCCCCTGTCTAGGCGTCGAACGAGGGAGGCCCGGATCGACATGTTCGAAGGTTTTTGTTGCACCGGATCAATGGACACCAGCAGACCGTATGGCCTGACTGTCGCGGGGGTTTTCAACGGAAAGACAGTCGTCCGCTATGCAGTGCCGTCCTGCGAATGTGCCTTGCAGCCTTGTGTGGCTCAGTCCGGGTATAAGGCGCGGACCATCACCCAATCATCCTTGGGATCGTCTCCGACGGTGAAGATGGAGCGGCCCACGATGCGGAACCCATGCTTCATGTAGAAGCGGATGGCTTGCGTAGCTTCCTGCCAGACGTTGAGCCAAAGTCCGTCGGCGCCGCGCCGGCGCGCCTCGTCGCACAGGTGCAGCATCAGGATCCGTGCAAGTCCTCGACCCTGGAAGCTGGGCGCGAGATAGATGCGTCCCAACTCGACGGGATGTCGCAGCCCCACTTCCTCCGGCGCGCGCGCTGCAAGCCGCAACTGCGCGAAGCCGGCCCATGCGCCACCCGCATTTGCGCTTTCCACGATCCACGTCAGGATGTCCGGATCCGCGATTTCCCGCCTCTGGGTCGCCGGCGAGTACACGGCATCGAGAAATGCGGCGACGTTGGCCGGCGTGCTGCAATGCCCATTGGCATCCACGAAGGTCGAACGCATCAGGTCGCTGAGGCGCTCTGCCTCCGCCGCGAGTGCGGGGCGAATGACGGGCTCCGGAGTCTCTGGCGTGAAATCGATCTGCATGGACTGGACCTCAGTGAGCTTGCGCGCGCCGGCAAGCCTTGAAGAAGAATGGCAGGCTGCGCTCAAGTCCGCCGATGAGCTGCGTCCATCAGCTTCGTCCGCTTCCTTACACCCAATCTGCCCAGAACTGCATGCTGGGCGCGCTGCGTATGCGTCGGGCAGGATCGTGGGAACGCACTCACCACCGTTGTCTTCGCGCCGAAAGTATCAGGATAGCGGTCGTTTCGGAGATGCAACGCGCTCCGAATCGGGTGTGCGCCGCACGATCACCAGCGCAATGCCGCCCAGCACGGCGACCGACGCCAGCGCCAGCCGCAACGTGACAGGCTCGGCGAGGAAGACGATCCCGCCTATCGCCGCAATCAGCGGAACGCTCAGCTGCACGGTGGCCGCCGTCGTCGCCTTCAGCGCCGGCAACGCCGAATACCAGATGGCATAGCCGATGCCGGATGCCAGCGCGCCTGAGGCGACCGCATACGCCGCGCCCGCGTGATCCAGCGACAGGTCCCTGAACATGAAGGTGCCCAGGAGCAACGCCATCGGCACCGCGCGCAGGAAATTGCCTGCGGTCACCGCGACGGGGCCGAGCGCTCCCTTGCCGCGCAAGGAGTACACGCCCCATGCGAATCCCGCGCACAGCATCAACACCGCTCCACCGAGCGGTGGCGCCGAAAGGCCTGGCAGCAGCAGACCGACCAGCCCGCCGAATGCCAACACGCATCCGGCCGCCTGTGCCTTACGCAAGCGCTCGCCCGCCCACAGGCCGCGACCGATCATGGTGATCTGCACCGCGCCGAACAACAGCAGCGCGCCGGTGGCCGTCGGCAGGACGATATAGGCGAACGAAAAACCAGCCGCGTACACGAACAACGCCAGCGCCGAAGGCCAGTTACCCGCGCCGGACCGACGGCCGCCGCGCAGTCCCACGATGAGCCACAAGACGACTGCGCCCGAGACCAGGCGAACCATCGTGAAGCTGGCGGCATCGATGTTGGTCTGCCTGAGCGCGAGCCGGCACAACAGCGAATTGCCGGCGAACGCGATCATCGCGAGCGAGGTCAGGACAATGGTGCGTGCACGAAGCATGCAAGGCTCAGCAGGAGATCGATCGGCAACGACGTTAGGGATCCAACGCGGTCAAGTCCAGTCGTACGAATTCCAGGCAACTGCGCAGGGCGGAACCACCGAAGGCGATTCCGCCGAATGTAGCGGGTCAGGAACAACATCCGACGGGTTCTCGCCGTGGACAGAGGCAACAGCAGAACCCGCTTGATCCCCAAATTTCGAAGGAGACAACGGCGAATCAAGTCTCACGAAATTCCAAAGCCACTTTGGAGCCCGAGTCCTCCCGAATGAAAAAACGGCCGCTTTCCCAAAGCTGCCACGTTGGTAATCGTGCAGGGGAACCGCCGTGTCCATCCCGACAGGGACAGGAGGGGCCATGCCCGACCTCGACATCTTCGATCTATTCCCGAATCCCGCGACACCGGACCTCGGCTGCTTCGTGCGCCGCAAGCACGGCCTGGAAATCGAACCCTTCAATATCCACGTGGAGTTCGCGCCGTCCATCGACCAGGCCACGCCGAGCCAACAGGCTTATTTCCGCGTGAAATGCGGCAAGGCCGCCTTCCATCAACGCGCGCTCGTGTTCATGACGATCGACGCCAGCATTCCCGGACCGATCCTGCAGCAGTTCCCCCCGGACTGGGTGCTGGGTGGCGAACACACACCGCATCCTTCGGACTGGTTCCGTTTTCCGACGCAGACGGGCCAGCGCTTCTACTGGTTCTTCGGCCAGCATCGCAACCCGAACGGCGGCGTGTGGCGTCCCGATGCACACGTCGGACACACCTACGACATCTACGAGCGCGGCACGCTCAGCACGGTTCAGTTCGACGACACCGGCGAAGACCGGGACATGGACGACTTCATCCTCGAAGTCGCCATGGTGAAACGATTCAGGCCTGTCTTCGATCAAGTGGCGGGACAACTGGAAGCGTCTGCACGCTTCGAAAAAGAACGACTTCCACGTCTGCTCGAGCGCCTGCCGGATCGAAAGACGCCTTGAAACGAGTGAAGACAATCGACTAACCCGTGAAAGCAATTGCAAATGGTGTCAGGGCCAAATACCTGAAGTGTTTCTGACATCATTTGCAGCGTGCATCAGCGAAGTTCTCGCGCATCACGCATGGCGTCTTCAACTCGACATCAACTCCACGATCCGGCAGGCCATTTCGCGATTGCGCTGCGACAGGCGACGGATCGAATCGAGCAGCCGATTCTCCAACTCGTCCTTCGCGAAGTCGCAGGTCTGGGCGGCGGATTCGAACTCGGCTCCGCTCGGTCGCATCGCCCCCCTGCCCGTCGCCAGCCATTCGAAGCACACGCCCGTGGCCACCGCCACCTGCGCCAGATGGCCGACGCTCGGCGACGTACCACCAACCTGTTCCCACTGCGCGACCGCGCTCCTGCGCACGCCCACCTGAGATGCGAGCTGAGCTTGCGACAGTCCCGCGGCACTCCTGCATTGCCGAACACGCACCGGCATCGAGTACATGGCAACACCTCCGATCACTGCCTGGCCCCATGGGGTAAGCAGTACTGACTCGTCAGGGATTCTGCTGCGCTTTAGTAAAGAAACGCTGTCGCCGACCGCTTTCGGCCAGCAGAAACGACAGACTGCGCACCTTGGGTGAGAGGAACTGACGCGGCAGCATCCACCGCTGCTATTGCGACCTCCGTCGCATTGTGGGATTCCTGCGCTCGTGCCGTGAGGGGTGATCCCGGCACGCGACTGAAGGTGGCCGTTGCCGCGGACGCTGCTGTGCCGCCGGCATTGCGACCCAGGGAGATCACGATGTTCGACTCGACGCGACATCTCGACCCACGACGATTCCTCGTGCTGGCCATCACTCCGCCCTGGTTGATCTCGATGCAGGACCACCCAAGCATCTACTCTGAGAGCGGAGAAACTTGCTCCGCAAGCGAGGCGAAATGAATGCGCCCAAGTTTTGCATCGCACTGACACTCGCCTGCACGGCGATCCTGACGGGAGCGCCGGCGCACGGCTTTGCGCCCAATCAATCGGCGAGCGAGACCGCCCCGCCTGACGATCTCGATCCACTTACCGACGAAGAGAAGGTGGAGGCGGAACGGCTCGTGCGTGCCGACCCACGCGCCGCCAAACTGCTTGGCGAGCGTGCCAAATTGGTTTCGATCGAGTTCCTCGCGATCAAGAACCGTACCGTCAGACACGCCGACTTGCTATTCGCTATTCCAGAGATGGCATTCGGCGCGCGAGCGATTGTGCAACTCGGCGCCAGCCCTTCGATAGTGGAATTCACGCGCATCGACGCCAGAAGCGTTCCGATGACGCAGGCGGACGTTGAGGAGGCGTGGAACGTTGCTCGCGCGGACAAGGCCTACATGCGAGGCCTTGGCCGAAGTCCCGAGCGGCTCACGCCCGAGGCGCTGCGCATCTACACCGAGGATCGCAGCGACCCCTGCTACCACGGACGCTGCTTCTATCTGATCTTGCGAGACGGCGACTACTACGTGTCGAACGCAAGCGTCGTCGTTGATCTGGCAACCAAGCGAATCCTGCTAGATAGGAGCGCCAAGTGATGCGTACCGTTTACCTTTCTGCCCTCCTTGGCATCGCACTGTTGTCGATGGCGAACACGTCGGCGGCTCAATGTTCCGCACCCTACCTCGTCGAGCAGGCGTTTCCCGTGAACGGACCCGAAGAGACGCGCTGGCGGATCTGCTGGCAAAGCCAAGGCAAGCACGGCCTGGTGATCACCGCAGCCTTCTTCCGAAAGTCTCCGAACGCTCCGTTCCTGCGCGTGTTCTGGGACGCCAGGCTCGGTGAAATTTTTGTTCCCTACCACCCGGGCAATCCACGATTTCTCGATCTGTCCACTTACAGCCAGGGCTTGGTAACGCTCAACTCCGCGCATTGCCCCGCCGCCGTGGGGGGAACCTTGCTGGGGTCGCCCGCGGTCGTATGCAAGGAAGTACACGATCGAGGGCTGGCCTGGATGAACGACTCGAACGTGCGACGCGGCCAGGAAGTCGTGCTGTGGGGCACCATCGATGCCTATAACTACAACAATGTTGTGTGGTGGGCGTTCCGCGACGACGGCGCCGTCGAAGGGCGGTATGGAGCAACCGCGATGAACCTTCCTGGTTCAGAGAAGATCGTCCATATGCACACCCCGATCTGGAGGCTAGATATCGACCTGGATGGTTTCCAAGGCGACTCTGTCCACGTCGTCAACCACGTAGAGAGTGGGGCGAGTGCGACTGACCCTTCGACACTGGTGACGAAGGAGAGCGGGCTGGAATGGAAGGCGGATGAATTCACCACCATTCATGTGCACGACTCCGCATTGACCAATGCGCACGGTGACAGCTCGATGTATCACCTGATGCCGCTGCGCTGGGGTCGCCCCCGTCATCAGGAAGCGTTCGCCCAGAGTGATTTCTGGGTTACCCGGTACCGGGGCAGCGAGATCTGGGCCAAGGACCTGCCCACCTACGTGGCGAACTCCGAAAATGTGTCCAACGCGGACGTAGTCGTCTGGTACATGGGCTCGCTCCATCACCTACCGCGTGCCGAGGACGGGGAATCGGTCAACGGCCTGTTCCGTGGCGCTGCCCACCTGATGTGGACAGGCTGGGTGCTGAAACCGCACAACGTGTTCGACCGGACACCACTTTTCGAACGGCGGCGCTGAACGGCATTCGGGTTGCAAAAGGTTCCAGGTTCATCCGCGAGAGCCCGCCAGATAACGGACTGATCCGAAAACCCCTGGAAATGCGCGTCTCGATCGACATGGCCGAGAAGCTCGTTGTTCGCCCGCTCCGATCGTTATGTATTTCGACATGCGCTCGCTTCCCGGTTTACGAATGCTAGGCTTTGCGGCGAAGCGACTATCGCGGAGAAGCCAGCATGCGCGCACTTCCGTTGTTTCTTGCCGGGCTGGTGAGCCTGCCATCGGTGTCATACGGCGCGGAGGCGCCCCGTCCCGCGAGCAGCGCCGATGGCGGCATGCAGCTTCCCGCCTTCACCGTGCCGTACTCGATGTACGCGTCGCCGGAATCGCTGCAGCGATTTCGCCAGGTGCTGATCGAAGGCAAGCAGTCGCCGGGCCTAGACGGCGGCATCGAGGCGGCGCGCAGCTTCTACGACAAGATCAACGCCGATCGCGTCGAGCGCATGAAGAAACTTTACCCCGTCAAGCTATCCACGCAGACGATCGCGGGCGTGGGTGCGGACGTCGCCGAGCCCAGCGGCGGCATCTCGCCGGCCAACCGCAACCGCGTGCTGATCAACCTGCATGGCGGTGGTTTTCTCTGGGGCGCGCGTAGCGGTGCGCTGGTCGAAGCCATCCCGGTGGCTGCGGTCGGCAAGATCAAGGTGATCGGCGTCGATTACCGACAGGGTCCTGAGCACGTCTTCCCGGCGGCCAGCGATGACGTCGCGGCCGTATACAAGGAACTGCTCAAGACCTATCCCGCCGCGAACATCGGCATCTACGGCTGTTCCGCCGGCGGCATGCTGACGGGCGAAGTCGTTGCGCGCCTGATCAAGGACGGCGTCGAGTTGCCGGGCGCCATCGGCACCTTTTGCGGATCCATCGCGCCGCTCGGCGGCGATTCCTCGTACGTCTCGCCCGCGCTCAGCGGCGACCCGGTCGGCAGCGGGCCGATCTCGATCACCGAGCGCCTGCCCTATTTCAAGGCTGCCAGCGCCAGCGATCCGCTGGTGATTCCAGCCAACTCGCCCGCGATGCTGAAGAAATTCCCGCCGACCTTGCTGATCACCGGCACGCGCGACTTCGCCATGAGTTCCTCGCTGCAGAGCCAGCGGCTGCTCACCAACGCCGGCGTCGAGGCCGACCTGCACGTGTGGGACGGCATGTGGCATTCGTTCTTCTCCGATCCGGAATTGCCCGAGTCGAAGGAGGCCTACGCCGTCATGGCGAAGTTTTTCGACAAACACCTGGGCAAGTAGGCGGACCCGGCGCGCACTCGTCGCAGTCGAAGCCGTGCCGGGCGCGAGAGCCGATCCCGCTTCCGCTGCTTTTCATCCATGGCGCAAAACAAAGGGCCAGAAACCGATCGTTGTCGGTCCCTGGCCCGGCTGTTGGCCTGCGGAACGTCTACTTCGCCAATTCGTACAGATACTCCACGTACGACATCACCGCCCCGTCGAAGCCCTGCACCTTGGGATTCGTCGCTTCGATCACGTAGTACTCGTCCGGTGCGTGCGCGCCGCTGCCGTGGCCGAGGCCGAAGTGACCGGCGGCGAGCTTGAGCGGCTCGTCGGTGAAGACGAAGCCGGGATACGAGCCGGCGTTGCGCGGCCACATGACCGGATCGATACCGGCGCGCTTGAGCACCGCGACCTGCGCCTGGATCAGCGGCGCATCCGCCGAGGTGCTGGTCGAATCGTAGCCTCCGGTGACGTTCACCTCGATGTCGCCGAAGCCGTGCTTGGCGAGATGCGCCTTGAGCGCGGCGACGGCATCGTCCTTCTTCATGCCGGGTACCAGACGCATGTCGATCTTCGCCACGGCACGATGCGGCAGGATCGTCTTGCCCCCTGGACCGGTGTAGCCGCCCACGAGGCCCTCGATGTTCACCGTCGGCTGCGAAACGAGTCGCTCGTTGGCCTGCACCCACGGCAGGTCGCCGATCCAGTGCTGCACGCCGAGCATCTGCTTCGATTTCGCTTCGTTGCGACGCTTGGCGGCGTCGGCGACCATCGCCTTCTCGTCCGCGCTGATCGGCGGCGGCTTCGGGTAGCCGTCGATCGTGATCGTGTTGCCGTCGGCCGAGACGAGTGTGTCGAGCGCTTTCACCAGGTGCCACGACGGGCTATCGACCATAGCCTTCAAGCGACGAGTGGATGTCCTTGGCCGGACCGCGTCCCCATTTCTCGCCGCTGGACACGAGTTCGAGTTCGACCACGCCCTTCGCGCCGAGACTCACCGTCACGATGCCGTCGAGATCCTGCGATGCGGCCGGCATGAACACGCCGATCGACTTGCCGAGCGCGGCTGCCACCTCGGGCCGACGCACCAATTGCGCGATATGCGGCGAGCCGATCTCCTCCTCGCCCTCGGCAACCAGCACGAGGTTCACGGGCACCTTGCGGTTGGCAGCGCGGATCGCCTCCAGCGCCGCGAGGAACGCGGCCTGCGGTCCCTTCTGATTCACGGCGCCACGACCCATCATCACCTTGCCGGCGCCCGGCTTGTCGACCAGCTTCGCCTCCAGCGGCGGCGAACTCCATTCGGCCGGATCGAACTGTTTTACGTCGTACATGAAGTAGAGCCCGACCGTCTTCGGCGCGCCGGCATCGAGCGTGGCGAACACGCCCGGCTTGCCGTCGGTCTTGATGATCTCGACCTTCTGGAACCCCGCTTCGCGCGCGAGCTTGGCCATGTGTTCGGCGCCCGCGGGAAACCCGCGATCCTCCGCAGCGATCGAAGGCAGCGCGATCCATTCCTGCAGGCGCTTGACCGAGGCATCGTGGCGTTTGACGACCTCGCCGCGGATCGCCGCGAGATCCTCATCGGCTGCCCAGGCAAGACTTGCGCAAGCCAACGTGGCGAATGCCACGATGACGGCTGCCAATGTCTTCCGGTGGAGGAAAGAGAGGTTGCTGCTCATGCTGCGCTCCGCAGTTGGAAAGTCTGTTGGCGGATGTTACTGCACCGAGTCGCTGGAAGTTTCACATGGAATCAGTCGCTGCCTGCGCGCTCATTTCCTGCACCGATACTCTTACTGGGTAGCAAGCGGACCAGTCGCGCCACGTACCCACCACCCGGCGCCAGCTTCAGAGTGAGCGTCGTATCAGACCTGACTTCCCGCTTCTCGATGCGGTAGTCGGCCGCATAGCGATCGGCATTCAAGCCATCAGCCACGATCGTGGCGGCGTAACTGTCGGGAGCCAGGAACGACAGCGGCACTTCGAGCGTGCGCGGCGTCCAGTCGGTCATCGCCGCCAGATACCAGGTGTCGCCGGAGCGGCGCGCCACCACGAGGTAATCGCCGACGGCACCATCGATCGCGCGCGTCTCGTCCCACGTCGTGGGAATCCCGGCCAGCAGCTGCGTGAACTCCGGCGCCGTGCGGTAGTCGGACGGCGTGCCGGCCAGATATTGCAGCGGACTCTCGTAGACGACGTACTGCGCCATCTGCTGCGTGCGCGTGCCCTGGCTCATCGGCTGTTCGGACACGACGCGGAACGACTTCTGCGTGCCGTTGACCATCGAGCCGCCTTCCCAGTCCATCGGTCCGGCGAGCATGCGCACGAACGGCACCATCAGCGCGTGGTCCGGCGTGACGCGCTCGCTCCACATATTGAACTCATGGCCGAGCACGCCTTCGCGCGTGAGCATGTTGGGATAGGCCCGCTGCATGCCGGTAGGTTTGAATGCGCCGTGCAGGTTGACCACCAGGTGGCGCTTGGCCGCCTCGCGCGCCACATGCTCGTAGAGACGCACCATTTTCTGGTCGTCGCGATCCATGAAGTCCATCATGATGCCGCGCGCGCCCCACGAGGCGTAACGATCGAGCGCCTGCTCCAGGTTCCGCTCCAGCGCTAGCGCTTCGTTCCACAACAGCACACCGACGTTCTTCGTGCGTGCGTACGCGATCAGTCCGGGCACGTCGATGGCCGGATTGAGCTTGGTGTTGTCGTCGTTGTCCGACCAACCGGCGTCGAACATCATGTACTCGAGCCCGTACTCCGCCGCGAAATCGATGTAATGGCGGTAAGTGTCGGTGTTGAGGCCCGAGACGAAGTCGACGTTGTAGAGCAGGCGGCTCGTGATCCACTCCTCCGTCGACTTGCCGGGCCGGATCCAGGACACGTCATCGAGCGCGAGCGGCCGTGCAAGGCGATAGACGAGATCGTTCTCGAGCAGCGCCGCTGCATTCGGCGCGACCATCAGCACGCGCCAGGGGAAGGTCCTGGTCCCTGCCGTGCGCGCGATGTAATCGGCGCGCTTGGTCACCATGCGCTGCTTGAACTCGGTGCCGAAGACCTGCTCCTCGAGCGGGTAACGGGCGAAATCCGCCTCGAGCGTCGGCTGGCCTGGCGCGCCGCGCAGCCAGAGGCCGGGGTAATCCCACAGATCCGATTCGGTGAAGGCGACGTGGGCGCCCTTGGTCTCCGCCAGCACCGGCAGGAAGGCCAGGCGTCCTGCCGGCACTTCGCGCACGGCGAGCTTCACGTAGTTCTCCTCGAAGCTGCTGTGGAAGCAATCGACCTCTTTGCGACAGGTCGCCAGGGCAATGTAGACGGCATCAGCGTCGGCGAAACGCAGGCCGGCATGCTCGGTGCGGATCGTGATTTCATCGGCGAAGCTGGTCTCGAACCTGTACGCGACGCCGTCGTCGTAAACGCGGAACGTTGCGGCCAACGACGGCCCGAAAGACAGGCGCAACTCGTTGTAACGATCGGGAATCACCGCACGCTTCTCCGGCACCGTCGGCCGGATCACCTCGTCGACGCTGATGCGTGCGCTATCGGTGACGGCAGGTAGAGCGTCGGCGCGTACGTGCCCTTCGATGTCGAGGCCGATCGGCGTGGTGCGCACGAGCATCCGGTCGCGGTAGCGCACCTCGAGCGTGAGCTCGTCGCCGGCGCGTACGATCGCTTCCAGGGACTCGTCTGGGCCGAGCAGCTTGAACGTTTCGGCGCTTGCAGGAAGGACGCAGCCGAGCAGGAGGAGGACGCTGGCGAAAATCCTGTACATGCGGCCAGCCTACCAGCCAGGCACGGAGCGGTGGCTCGGGTCGATCCACTTGCTTCCGGCACCTAGTGATCGCGTGGTTCCGCGCGGAGCGCCAGGCCGCCGGAGCGTCCGTTACACCCTCATCAATGCAGGCGTAACTCTTACGCCCTCTGCGGCGCCTGATAACGCCACCAGTCGACGCGCCGTTGCGGCGACCGTGGTCAGCTAAACCATTGAACGGACACAGATCCTGCCGATACCAATTGGTTGGAACCTGCGCCCGGGGCCATGCATACTCCGCGCAACGCCCCGATCTAGGGGCCGAATAGTAGTTAGGCCTCATGAGATAGCCGCAGCAGTCGGCTTAACAGTGCGGGGCGTATAATGACAGCCTGCGCTGTCTTGAGGAGACGTGCCGCTCCTCAAGTGGCGCTGCTCGTCCGTTGAAGCCAACGCTGGAACGAACAGGATACCCACGCTCTTAGTCGACTTCCCTGGTCGGGCTGCGGCTTGATGATTGGACTTGGCATTCGTCTGGGCTTAGTACGGTCGGCATTCTTTGAGCCCTCCCATGACGGTCACCAGGCTCATGCTGCCCAAGGTCCGTTGCTCGCTCTTGCCCACTAGCACCGCTTCGGCGCTGCTGACCATCGGGAAGGCTGACGTTCTAGCGGTAGAACTGCCTGCTTCATGAAGCCCAACCCGCGTCGCTTCGTATCCAGGGCACGGCTGATCGCAGGGAGTTCTAACAGCTGGCCTGCTACATGCCTATGATGAGGCCTAACAATTCATTCAAGCCGAAGCCGCTTCGCGGCTCGGCTTAATTCAGGCGTTAGGCGCGCATGAGCAATCGAATCTCAGGAGCATCTGACCGCTACCGGACCGTCTCTGGCAGTTTCGGAAACCTGATGATTGAAGCCCAAGTGGCCATATGGAGCCTGGCCGGACCTATACTGCGTCATTGCATCCAGGCCGACTCGACAGTTCGCAAGATCGAGTTCTTGCACGACTGGTACATGGCAATCGGTGCACAGGCTGGGAAACTTCGGCCAATCGGCGCTGGCTTCAAATACTTCAAGATCCCCGGCATGCTTGGTGCGCTATCGCGTCGACAATTTCGCAAAGATTTCGCTGGCGAGCTTCTCGGCCTCGGGCAACCCAGCAATCGGGTGCCGGATGGCGTACAGCGTTCAATCTCAGCATCACGATTAGCGCTCCTAACAAGACCGTCCAGGCGGGACTCGCATCGCGGAACGGCTTAAGCCAGGGACACTAAGAAGCCTCGAGTGTATTGGTGCTCCTTGCACTATGACATACTGGGCCTGCCCCGTAGCGCTGGCCGCGACCGGCCCACAACTACAAGGCTGTTGTGGCTGTATCTAACCAGCCCGTACGGCATACACCATTACTTCGGAAGTCGTGGACGGGCTGATGCCGGGCAATCTAAGCAGGCCAACATTGATGCACGCTATCGGAAAGTCCAATCGCCACTTGGAAGACGTGCTCATTCGGCGCAGTGTCAGCTCCAACAATTCAGTTCAATATAGGCGATTAGCGCTCCCATGAGCGAGCATCAATGCGATTTGACCGTCGCTATACAACTGACGCCGTCTCCATTACAAGCGGAGCTGCCGTTTCGCGTGGCCGGCTATTCATCACTAGGCGGCCCGAACTGCTTCATGCTTTGCCGGCTCTGGCATTCGTATTTCCTCTTGAAGACATCCAATCTGGCCGGCATGTTGGTTGCAGTATGGTGGCTTTGACTCTGCTTGCTGTTGTCGGTCCGGTTCGTGCTTCAGTGGCGTTTGGGCGCTAGCCGGGCGCAACCAATGGACCTGCAAGACTCGGGAGTTCAATGCGAGCCATCATCTGGCACACAGGGCTCATTCTTTGAGCGCTCTCGAGATTCGTCGCAATGGGCGCTAACAATTCATTCAAGCCGAACCCGCTTCGCAGTTCGGCTTAATTCAGGCGTTAGGCTTTATAAGAGACGAATGGGGACGGCCACAGAAGAGGAGCTTTCCGGCTTTCTACTAAGCTCTTGCAAGCTGCGCTTGATCATCCGCAAACGGTTCCGGTTCTGGTGAGGCTAACCCGAGATCGCTGGAGTTCGTTAATCAGTCCGCGGAGACGGTGCTGCATTGGCGAGCGGTGGAGAACTCACGTTGATGGGGTTCGGTTGCTGCACGGCTTAGGAGCCACAATCCTGAGTTCGCTTTGATCCACGCGCTGCAAGCTGGCCAAACTGAGACTGTTGATTTGCTTCTCACGCTAGGAGCTAAGTTCACTAGGATTGATCCATTACATGAGATTCAAACCCTATCTGGCAATTACCCGTGCAGAAGCAGCAAGAGCTTCATTGGGCCTCGCGGTTCACGGGGATGAAGCCTAACAATTCATTCAAGCCGAACCCGCTTCGCGGGTCGGCTTAATTCAGGCGTTAGGCCACGGGGCAAGACCATCGAGTTCAAGCTAAACCGCAGGGACATGATCGCGGCCTTCTGCGAAGCCAGTGGCTATGTGATGCCGCGCACCTTTGACATCTGCGCATCAAACGCTACCGGTTCGTCGCTGTCGACGTGTCAGCCTCACCTCCAATCTCTTGTCAATAGCTCCGGCTTCATGGAATCACGGGTCATTGAGCACATTACCTCTCCAGTCAATGCGGGCAGGCACTTCCGTATCTTCGACTTCAGGCGATCCGTGGAGGTCGCATTACCCTGGCACTGGTCGTAAACTCATCAAGGGGACCGCTTGTCGATTGGCGCACTGCGCGCCATCGGCTGTGGCCTAACAATTCATTCAAGCCGAACCCGCTTCGCGGGTCGGCTTAATTCAGGCGTTAGACCTGCTATGAAACCACTAGTCATCCCACCAGCAGCCCAGCGCGACGAGAAATCCATCCAGATGCTCAGCGCTTGGATCGCGGAGAAGGGCCAGCACTGCACGATCAAAATCGGATTCTGCAGGACAACGGCCGCGAGGAAGCACCGGCTTGGGGAATCTTCCTTGCGGACACTGTCAGGCACATTGCCAATCTGCGCTCCAAGAGCAATATGGCAAGTCCGCACCGGACACGATCGCAGCGATTCTCAAGGAGTCAATTCACGATCGAACTATCAGCCGAGCCCACATCTGATGTCCACGGCGGTTTTAGTCACGGTCAATGGGTAGCAGGACTAACAATTCATGCAAGCCGAAGCCGCTTCGCGGTTCGGCTACAATTCAGGCGTTAGGTGCCGAATGGAGAATCAGCGAATGGCCACGGAGAGCAATCGTGCACAAGCTTGGTGAGGCCGCTGCTCTCCGCGATTACTGGCGGCACCGGCACCGCGGTTGTGGAGGCCTCAAAGGACATTGCGCCTGATTTGGCCGAATGGATCATCTCGTTTCTCGTATTCGGCGATGTAAGTGGGGCGCGCCCTGCGCTTGGACAAACGATCACGTCAGTTCGCAACCGTTGCGGCTTTAACCGCCATGGGCACGGCCACACCGCAGCTTAAGGTGCATATCCATGGTGCGCTCAATGTCGGATGCGAAGCCACCGAGATCGTCGAGGTAATTCTTCAAATGGCGGTGTACGCCGGGTTTCGCGCAGCTATCAATGGGCTCAATGTGGCCCGCGAAGTGTTCCAAGAACGCGGCGTCTTGGCCGGCACCTAACAATTCATTCAAGCCGAACCCGCTTCGCGGCCCAACTTAATTCAGCGTTAGGCCGCTTGAAGCAAACCAGCTTAATCGGAGGGCAAATGATCGAACTTCCCATAAGAGATCCGTGCGACCTTTGCGTAGCAGGTCGGGAGGAAAGATGGAAGATCATAGACAAAAGCGAACATACGTTAACCGTGATCAATCCGTGGCAGTTCGAAGTTGGCCAGTGCTGCGTTATCACACGTCGGCATGTCGCGACGCTGCTCGACCTATCTGACGAAGAGTGCGGGGCTATCATGGTCTCGGCCAAGAGAGTCGCAGAGGCGCTCGTCAAGACTTATCGGCCCCTCGGAATTCTTACGTTCCAGAACAACGGGGTTTTTAGCGGACAGGAAACGCCGCACTTCCATTTCCATGTTGTGCCTCGGCAGAAGGGCAGTGATTGGGGTGTAGGTCCGCCTCAACTCGCGACATTCGATGGCGCCGGACGCAAAAGGGGTACCTCACACGACCCAAGCGGGGATGCACAGCGTCGAGAGCGAGTTCAAGTTTCTGCCAGGCAACTTACTGAAACCGTGGACCTAATTCGTTCGAATCTGCCGGAGTAGCTAGGTTGGCGTTGGCGTGCTAGAGAGTTCGCAATGAAGAGTTCGCAATGAGCCATAAGAACCAAAAGCCTATTCTCGACCCGCAGGACCTTGAGCCGTTGTTGATTGCCAGAGCTCATGCTGGCGATGTTGATGGCATGGTCGCCCTGTTTGAGCCAGATGCTGTCCTCGCCATCGGCGGTGGCAGAGTCGCCCGCGGCACCGTGGAGATACGCGAGTTTTACTCCAACTTGCTGGCTAGCGGGTTCGTGTTCCACGCCGGTGAGCCGTACCCCGCCATTTTCAACGGCGATCTTGCGCTTACCTCTAGTCGCTATCCCAATGGCACCTTCAGCTCCGAGGTTGCGCGGCGGCAAGAAGATGGCACGTGGTTATGGGCAATAGATTGCCCAACCATCGGTGAGTAGCCTGGTATGCGGACGCGGGCTAAGCATTCACTCGAGCCCAACCTGCTTCGTGAGTCGGCCCAATTCAGGCGTTGGCTGCCTTGAGGGACGAGCGCTTCGCGTGAAATGGGTCGTCAGTGAACGGTTCAGCCTCGAACGCGGATGCAATCTTGGTCCTCCGTTGTCTTTGCGATCGATCGTCGTCCCATCACGGCCTCGCCATATCTGTCGCCGGATACTTTCGACACGCTGCATATCGAATGCAGCCCCACTGGAGCGAGCGCAATGAGCGAGACGACACCACAGGAACTCGAACGCAAATTCTGGAAGGCCCTCAAGTCGGACCGGACTCTTATGTTGGGTCTGGATGGCGTCGAGGACGGCCACTCACGTCCCATGACCGCGCAGGTCGAAGGCGAGTCGGGACCGATCTGGTTCTTCACCGGCAAGCCGAATGCGCTCGTAGAACATCTCGCGCAGGGCCATCGCGCGATCGCAAGCTTCACTGCCAAGGACCACGAGTTGTTCGCGAGCATCAAGGGCAACTTGCACGTCGATACCGATCGCACCGTCATCGATCGTCTGTGGAATCCGTTCATCGCAGCTTGGTTCGAAGGCAAGGATGATCCGAACCTCGTCCTGCTGCGGCTGGACGCAGAACAGGCCGAGATCTGGCTCAACGAATCGAACCTGCTGGCCGGCGTCAAGATGCTGCTCGGCGTCGATCCGAAGAAGGACTACAAAGATAAGGTCGCGGACGTAGATCTGCGTTGAGCAGGACTCGAGTCGAAAGACCGGGGCCAGTGTGTCGTTGCGCACGCCCTGGCTGAGCGTACTGCAAACCGTCTGACCCGCCTCCCCTGCCCCGCTTGGGCGCGTGCACCCTCGGCAGTTTCGCCTGGCCTGACGTTTTGCCCGCAGACTTCGGAATGCTCGAGCAGCGCTCCGTGTCGACGAATCGCAGGCGTGTCCTGTGCCCAGCCGTGCCTGCGTTCTAGTGGCCAATGGCCAACGTCAATGCACGTTTACCGCCATTGTCCAATGGGGAACACGCATGAGGCAGGCGATCGGCAAAGTACTGGCGGCATTGGGCGTGCTGTTGCTGGTGCTGCTGGGGATGGTCGGATTGTGGGTGCTGCGGGAAGGCGGCAGCGCGGACTTGCGCTCGTTGTTCACCACCGGCGCGATACGCGAACTGCAGCCCGCACTGTTCCAGGCTGCTCCGCTGCGCACCGCGCACAGCGGTGCCGACCGGGTCTACCTGCTCAGCACCCAGTCCGAGACCGTGACGCAGATTGCAGGTGCTCGCAGCCACAATCGGTCACGCCGCCACTTCCTGCACGTCGACCTGTGGGCCGTCGACGCCGGCACCGGCAAGCTGGCATGGCGCAAGCGGCTGCGCAGCTACGAAGGCGCCGAACGCGAAGGCCGCGACCTGCGCGGCTTCGACCTGCTGGGTGCGGACGGCAAGACCTTGTGGCTGACGCTGGACGGACCGCTCGGTGTCTCGCTGACCGACGGCAGCGTGGTGGCCGACGGCGCGCGCATCGACGCCAGGAATCCGGCGATGTCCGGCAAGCGTGTCGACGAGTTGGGTTACGTGGCCTTCGGCAGGCATGGCCTGCAGCTCACGCTGAACGACGCCAGCCAATGGCGCATCGACGCCGCCGACCTGGGCGCCGCGACGCGCGATACGCCGGTGCGAAATCCGCAGGGCATCGTGCCGCCGGCGCGTTATGCGCGCGGCTCCTCATCGGCGTTCATCACACGCGCGCTGCCGATCGGCGAACGCTGGCTGGGCCTGATGACCGAGCAGGAAGCCGACTTCTACCGCAATCCACCCGTCGTCCCAGGACGCGATCCGTCCGAACGCCCCGGCGTGATGCAGCAGTTCCTCGAAGAAAACCACGTCCCCGCCGCTTTGCTGGAACCCAAGCCGCAGCAGTACCGCCTATGGGGCGCGCGCATGATCCAGGTGTCCGCAGCGCCGCCCGATTGGCCGAGCCAGCTTCCGGACAAGTGGGGCAAGCGACCGAAGTTCAGCGACTACCGGGTGCTGCCAGAGGCGCCTGCCTTCCTGCGCGCAGGCTTGCTGCGCGACAACGGCGAGCGCGAACAGGCACTGTGGTACCGACAACCGGACAGCGTCCTGGTCCTGCACCACGACAAGCTGGGCCAGGATGGTCGCCTGCAACTCACCCGCGTGTCGGGTCCTGCCGGCAAACCGGTGTGGAGCGCCGCGCTGCCGATGAACGAACTGCAATCGGTAATGCACAAGGACAACGACCTGTTGCTGCTGGGCAGCGAACCGCCGGCACCCGCGCCGGCCAACAAGAACAGCGCGGACGAAGGCCCGCACCTCAAACTAGCGCGGGTCGACGTGGCCACGGGCCAGACCAGCGTGCTGGACCTGACCGCAGAAAGCCTGAAGCAAGCCGACTGAACCGATCACCCGCGCGCGCGTCTCGCGCTGACCGTGCGCCTCCTCGCCCCGCCTATTTCTACACGCTCTTGCGCTCGTGCCACGCCTTCAGCAATTCCGCCTCGCGCTCGCGCGTGATGCCTGACTTCAGCGTTGCCTGACGCTCGGCAGGCAGGCTGCGAAACCATGCGAGCAAATCGGTCACGGTCGTGGCGAGCGGGCGGAACGTGAGGCCGGCCTCGATCGCGCGTGCGTTGCCGACCTGGCCGTAGCCAGCGTAGGGACCGCTCTTGGACGACACCCAGATCGGCAATTCCTCGACCTTCTGTTCTTCCAGAAACTCCGGCGTGACATGCGTATATGTCGCGTCTCCACCAGTGACGGCCTGACACCCACGCAACATCGCATCCATCGTCAACGGCTTTCCCGGACCGACGGCGTTGAAGGTGCCCACGGTGCCCGCCTCCGCCAGCCGCACCATCCATTCGCCGAGGTCGCGGCCGTCGATGATCTGCACCGGGTCGTGACCGTCGCCGGGCACCAGCACTTCGCCGCCCTGGGCGACGCGATGCGGCCAGTAGGTGAAGCGGTCGGTCTCGTCGCGCGGCCCGACAATGTAACCGGGCCGCACGATCGTCACGCGCTCGCCGAACTGCTTGCGCGCCTCGGCTTCGCTCAGCGCCTTCAGCGCGCCGTACAGGCCTTCGAGATCAGCACGCAGCGTCTCCTGCGTTTCGGCCATCGCGTCCTTGCCCTTGTACTGCGCCAGCGCGGCTTCTTCGGTGATGCCCGGCCTGCTGCCATCGGCATACACCGAGATCGTCGAAATGAACAGGTACTGCCCCACGTTGCCCTTCAGCACCTTGCCTGCATCGCGCACCCAGAACGGCAGGCTCGTGGGATTGTCGATGCACACGTCCCATTTGCGTCCTTGCAACGATTTAAGGTCACCGGTATTGCGATCGCCGTGCAACTGCTCCACCGCGCCCGGCCACTCCGGTGACGGCTTCTTGCCACGGTTGAACAAGGTCACCGTGTGCCCGCGCGCGAGCGCGTAGTTCACCTGGAACGGGCCGGTGAAACCCGTACCGCCGAGGATCAGGATCTTCAGCGGCTTGGCCGCCCGTCCCACCTTGGTCGTCGGCGCCGCGGAGGCAAACGACGGCAGCGTGGCAGCGGCGGCAGCGAGCGCGGCGAGCTTGAGCAGGTCACGACGGGTGTTGCGCATGCGATGACTCCTCACTGATGGACTGACCACGGGCCAGCCTCTCGCAGGCCTGCCGCGGCTGGAGTGGACTTCTTAGCACTTCCTGGACGCTGGCCGCGCATGGCGAAAGTCGGGGGCGCCTGCTCGAACCTGCGTCTTCAATACGATTTCGCCGCCTTCACCCGATGCTTGCGCAATCGAAGCGAAACCTTCTCCGGCGTTGGCGGATTTCCTCCACAATGCGCAACCAGTCCCGCACTGCCTGCCATGTCCGATCTCGACGATCTTTCCCCTCTGGGTGTCCTGCACGCGCGCGCGTATGCACAGAGCGAGAACGGCAACCTGCACGAGGCATCCCGTTGCTTCGGCGAGTTGCTGGAGGCGGAACCCGAAAATCCCTACTACCACTACATGCGTGGCCTTGCGCACAAGTACCTGCGCGACTGGCCGACATCGCTGCACCACAACCAGCGCGCCATCGCGCTCCAGGACGAAAAAGACGAATCGTCGCTGTGGAATGCCGGCATCGCGGCAACGGCGTTGGGCAATTGGCCCGAGATGCGGCGCCTGTGGGCCTTGTGCGGAATTAATGTTCCGAAAGGTGCAGGTCCGATCGAAGGGGATTTCGGCGTCGCCAGCATGCGCCTGAATGCCTGGGATTCCGGCGAAACCGTCTTCGGACGGCGCATCGACGTGGTCCGGGCACGGCTGTTGAACGTGCCGTTTCCCGAAAGCGGTTATCGCTTCGGGGACATCGTGCTGCACGATGGGGCTTCTACCGGAACCCGCCAGTGCGGGGATCAGGTAGTGCCGGTCTTCAACGTCTTGGAACGGCTTACGCCGTCGCCGTTCAAAACGTTCACCGTCTTCGTCGGATGCCAAGGACCCGAAGACATGCACGCGCTGCTTGGAGCCACCGCGCCTGGCATCGGCTTTTGCGAAGACTGGACCGCGAACATCCGGTACTACTGCGTGCGCTGCAGCTACGGCACCGTCCATGCGCACACGCATGAGGATGCGCAAGACGATGCGCAAGACGACGTGCCGGCATGGCGTTACGAACGCGACCTCGGTATCGCCGCGCAGAGCCGCCATTCCGTCGACAAGCTGCTGAAGAACTGGGTCCGCGCCGGCGAGGGTCGTCGCATCGACGGTATCGAAGTGCGCGAATGCGACGCTCCGGCACCCGAGGACGGACGCGTGTGGTGGCGTTCTCCGGACGAGTCTTCGGATTGACCCACACCGCAGCGACCGCTAGCCGCGAGCGACCTGATCCTTATCCAAGGCATCAGGCCATCAGGCGCAACAGGATCGCGAGCGCGTTGTTGAGCCCATGCAGCGCGATCGCCGGCGCGAGCGATCCGGTTCGTTTCACCAGCCAGCCTCCCAACAAACCGACCGCGAGATAGAACAGGAATCGTGGCGGGTCGCCATGGATCGCCGCAAACAGCAGCGCTTGCAGCAGATTGGCCCAGCCAAATGAGATGTGGCGCGTCAGCCCACCCAGGATCAGGCCGCGGAAAACGAATTCCTCGAAGATCGGCACCAGCAACGCGGTCACCAGCAAGGTCACGGCAATGCCGTAGCTTTCGCGACCCCCGGTCGTCAGTGACTCGACCATCTTGGTCTGGAACGTCGGATCACCGCCGCCGAACTGGCCGTGCCACAGCGAAATGACAAAGTGAAGCACCATCAGGCAGGCCCACGCGATCAGCACGCGCCACCAGGCGCGCAGGACGGCGCGGTCGCCGATGATGGCCCGTCTGCCCATGTTGCGCATGAGGGGAACCATGCACAACAACGCGATCGCCGTGCCCCACGTGGTCGCGCGAAACAGCGCACCGCCCGGCGGCGGCGTCTCTCCGCCAAGCAAGGTCGCCAATGATGTCGGCTCGACCACGGCACCCGCCAACACAGGCACGCACAACATGAGCGCGGCCCCGACCCACGCGTGACGCAGGCCGATGCCCTCGAACAATGGAATCGCGCGCCTGCCGCGTAGCTGACGCATCAAGCCGCGATAGTGGACGGGTACCAGCACCGTGCCCGGCAGCAGCGCGATCAGGATCAGGCCTGCGCCATAGGCCAGCATTGCGACGAGCAGCGTGCTCGCCGCCAGGCTGCCTGGCGCTTGCGTCGCCACCACGGCGAAGCGTTGCGCATTGGCGGCAAAGTTGGCGGTATCGACGACATTGATCAGCGCAGCTGCGGCGTCGAAGTCCCTTGCCGCCAATGCGGCATCGAAACGCGCCTGTTGCAGGACTTCGCCTTTCCCTGTGCTGGCCTGGAGCAGTGTGCGCGCAGCGGCGACGTCACCGGCGCGAAGATGCGCGCGCGCTGCAATGGTGGTCCCCACGTCGAACCCGGCGCCGGCGTACCGACGCAGTTCCGTCAGCGCAGCGCGCCGGTCCGGAAGCACAAGTGCCGCCTCGACGCGCGCACCGGCCTGCCACGATTCCGTAGCCGGCGGCGTCCGCCGCAGCAACTCGCCGGCCAATGCGAAGTCTTTGCGCGCGACCAGGTGGTCGACTGCCAGCGCGGCACGGGACGGCTCGCCGAGTTTGGCGGCCATGACTGCCAGCTCGCCTGCCCGCATCGAATGATCTTGCTGCTCTTGCGCCTCGGACAACTTCGTCAGCAGTGCCCGGCGCAATGGCGGCGGCCATCGGCTGGCACCGGCGAGCAGCTTCTCACCGAGCTCGACCGCTTCATCGCCCCAGAGCTGGTCGAGTTTGAACAGCTGCGCAGCAGGTGCCTTCGACCATCTGGATTCCAACGTGCCGATGCACGTTTCGAGATCGTCCGGCGCCGACTCCACCCACTCGCCATATTCCTCGTCGGTGAATTGCGATATGAACTTGCAGCGCGCGACCGCGATCTCGGCGTCCTCGGGCGCTGCGCGGATCGCGGCATCGAACTCGGCGAGCACGTCACGATAGGCGGAAGTCTTGCGCTCGGTGACGCGTTGAACGCCGCTCTCGGCGCTCGCCGGCACGCCCGTCGCCAGGACTTCCGGAGCCCCGGCGAAGGCCAAACCCGACGTCAAGGCTGCGGCGACCGACAGCCGCCATAGCCAGGCATGCATCCCCATGCATCACTCCCCCTGTTGAGCAGGCCCGATCTTACGGGATGCGCGAGCGCACCGATATCGCGAGTTGGCTTCCGAAAGCCAGGCGCACCCCTTTAAGCATCGGGTCGCTCGGTTGCCGATCGCCAAGTCCGGCCAGATGAGTCTCCGTCACCCTTCGCGCCGCGTAGAAACCAGCCGCAGGAATGCCTCATGCTGATACCGGCTCATGCGCAGCTGCTGGCCGGTGTCCATCGTGACGATGTGGTGGCCGTTGAACCACGGGTGGATCGCCTTGACGCGGCGCACGTTGATGATCGCGGAGCGATGCACGCGCGCGAAATGGCGCGGGTCGAGGCGGCCGGCGAGCGAGGTCATCGTCTCGCGCAACTCGTGCATGCGGTCGGCCAGGTGGATCTGCACGGTGTTGCGGCTGGCCCTGATCCAGACGATGTCGTCGACATCGACCAAGACGACATGCTCGTCCGTACGCACGGGAATGCGCTGCAGGTAGTCGTCGCGCTGTCGCAGCGCGTCGAGTGCCTGCAGGATCCTCGCGGAGGCCTGCGGCCCGGTGCCCTCCCCCGCGGACAGGCGCGCCTTCGCGCGTTGCAACGTGTCGGCGAAGCGCTCGCGACTGAACGGCTTGACCAGGTAGTCGACGGCGTTCGCCTCGAACGCGCGTACCGCGTATTGCTCGAAGGCGGTGACGAACACCGTCGCCGGCATGCGCGCCGCGCCGATCGTGGCGACGACGTCCATGCCGTTGATCGCGGGCATCTGGATGTCGAGGAACACCAGGTCCGGCGACTGGCTGCGGATCGCCGCGACCGCCGAGACGCCATCGCCGCATTCGCCGAGCACTTCGATGTCCTTGTCGTCGCGCAGCAGGCGCACGATCGCGTGGCGCGCGATCGGCTCGTCGTCCACGACCAGCGCACCGATGCTCATGCCGGCACGAACTCCGGCGCGTCGTCAGGCTCCTCGAGTTCGCGGAACGGTACGCGGATGCGGCAGGCCACGCCTTCGGGCCAGATCATGTCCAGGCGCATCTGCGCGGCATCGCCATACAGCTCCTTGAGGCGCAGCTGCGTGTTCGACAGGCCGATGCCATGGCCGGCCGAGTTGGAGGGTCCGGCAGCCAGCGTACTGTTCCGATTACGGACATCGATGCAGAGAGAATCGCCTTCGCGCCGGCTCTCGATCTCGATGCAGTCGACGCCGACGTGCTGGCCGATGCCGTGGCGGATCGCGTTCTCGACGATCGGCTGCAGCAGCAGGCTCGGCACGGCGCAGTCGAGCGTGTCCGGAGCGATGTAGATCTGCGTGGTCAGGCGATCCTTGAAGCGCGTGCGCTGGATGCCGAGGTAGAGCTCGATCAGCGTCAGTTCCTGGCGCAGGCTGATCTCCTCGCCGTTGTAGTCCTCGAGGAACGCCCGCAGCAGGTCGCTCAAGCGCAGCAGCATGTCCTCGGCCGAGACCTTGTCCTCGTCGAGCAAAGTCACGATCGCATGCAGCGTATTGAACAGGAAATGCGGCTGCATCTGCGACTTCAGCGCCTGCAGCCGCGATTGCGCGAGTTCGGTGGCGAGCCGGCTCGCCTCGACCTCGCGACGCGTCTTCTCAGCATGGAAGTGGATGGCCTGCTGAATCGCGAACAGCGCCCAGTACGTGAGCAAGCCGGTCGCGAAGTGCTGGCTAACGAAATACTTGAGCTGCTGCGCGAACGAACTGGGCTCGAACGCGGTCGAGACGAAGGCCCCGATCGCGAGCGCGAGGAACGTCACGCCCACGCTCGCGGGCAGCTGCATCCCCAGCCCACGCAAGCGCAGCGGCGCCTGGATCGGGTAGCGCTGGGCCAGCCTGAACACCAGCGGCGCCAGCGCGGCCCAGGTGTACCACTGGATCATCGACCAGCGCAGGTAGTCGAAGGCCGACCACGACCGCCCGTTGATCTCATCTTGCAAGGACCGTTGCACCGCGAACACGACCACGACCGCGGTCCACAAACCGAGGTAGCGGTACAGACCGATTTCCGTGTCGCCGAGGCGGATCTTCATTGCAATGTCCTGATGGAGCATGGCCATCGTAGGCGCGGCGCGGGCTCGTGCAAAGCATTGCGGCGCGTGACTACGATTCGCCATGGCGCTACGACGATTCGTCCCGAATCGCTTTCCGGCGCCTGAAACCTGCGGCTTGATGGCCTCGCCGACCGGCCTGCGCGATGTACCGCGCCCGCCGCCGGCGCCCACCCACCAGCCGGAGACACCGTCATGCGCCCGATGCGCACCGCCGCTCTCGCCACCGTTCTCGTCACCCTCCTCGCCACCGCCGCGCACGCCAATGCCGGATCCGCGCCGACCCGCTACTTCGACCTCGTGAACACCGCGCACGACAGCGTGACCTCGCTCGCGGTCGCCCCCGCCGGCAGCGGCACCTTCCGCGAAGTCGCGCTCGACGCACCACTGCGTGGCGGCCTGACCTCGACCACGGTCGACCTCGCCGACGGCGGGTGCCTGCGCGATCTTCGCGTGGTGTTCCGCGACGGTCGCACCCTGGTCTACCCACGCATCGACGTCTGCCGCAACCGGCAATTGCGTCTGACGCCCAACGACGGCAAGTCACGCGAAACCAGCTTGCTCGCCCTGCCATGAAAAGGCCTCAGATCACGTAGGGCGGGCTCAAGCCCGCCTTGCGCAAAAGGGACAGTGAATTTGGTGAATTGATGCTGGTCCCCGTTTGGGCTTCTTGCACTGACTGCCGGCAAGCCGCAGCGGTTCCACCCTCCGCAAGTACTGGCGAGGACCAAAGCCTGGCGCGCGACGCAATAGCGACGGAATCTTCGTTTCATGTCAGGCTAACCCTCCCGTCGCCACCGGCATGCGCATGTATCTCGAGCACTACGGCCTCAAGGAGCCGCCGTTCTCGATCACGCCCGATCCGCGCTTCGTATTCCTCAGCGAGCGTCATCGGGACGCGCTCGCACACCTGCTGTTCGGCATCGGCCAGGGCGGTGGTGGCGGCTTCGTGCAGCTCACGGGCGAAGTCGGCACCGGCAAGACCACGCTGTCGCGGCTGCTGCTGGAACAACTGCCGGAGAACACCCGCGTCGCGCTGGTGCTGAACCCGCGGCTGACACCGATCGAACTGCTGGAAACGATCTGCGAGGAGCTGCACCTCGACCTCGCCGGCAACATTCCGATTGACCGCAGCGGCAGCGCCAAGGCGCTGGTCGACATGCTCAATGCTTACCTGCTCGACGCGTACGCCAAAGGCCTGCGCGTGGTGCTGATCATCGACGAGGCGCAGAACCTCTCGCTCGATGCGCTGGAGCAGGTGCGGCTGCTGACCAACCTGGAAACCGACACGCAGAAGCTGCTGCAGATCATCCTGCTCGGCCAACCGGAACTGCGCGCAATGCTGGCGCGCCCGGACATGCGCCAGCTCTCGCAGCGCATCACCGCCCGCTTCCATTTGACGCCGCTGGACGCCGACGAAACTGCGGCATACCTGCGCCACCGCTACCGCATCGCCGGTGGACAGCATCTGCCGTTCACGCCCGGCGCGATCAAGCGTATCCATATGCACGCCGGCGGCGTGCCGAGGCTGATCAATGTGATCGCCGAGCGTGCGCTGCTCGGTGGCTATGCCCGCGACGACGCCACGATCAATGAGGGCACCGTCAATCAGGCCGCGCAGGAAGCGCTGGCGCCGGTGGCGCGCCGCTTCGGGCTGAAGCGCGCAGCGATCGCCGCCAGTGTCGTCGCGGCGCTGGCTCTGGCTGCCTTGTGGTGGCGACTGCAGCCACTGCCCGCCACGGCAAAAGCGTCGACAGCCTCCGCCGAACCGGTCGTAGCCAAGCCGGTCGTCAAAATCGACACGCCGCGTCTTGATGGCGCGGCGTTCGCCCAACATCTAGGGACCGCCGATGCGTCGTCCCTTCCGGCATGGCGGCAGTTGCTGACGTTGTGGAAGCTGCCCGCGGACGATCGCGCAGTCTCCGTCGCCGCCGGATGCGCCCCGAGCATCGGACCTGGCGCCTACTGCGTGCGCGGCCGTGCGCGTCTGGACAAGCTTGCGAGCCTCGGACGACCGGCGTTGCTGCACCTCGATACCGAAGGCCGGAACACGTGGGCGCTGCTGACGGGTGCGGATGCGGTCGACGTGCGGCTGTGGCAGGACGGCAGGCAGTACGACATTGATCGCATCTCGCTCGAGCGGATGTGGAGTGGCGAGTACGCCGCATTGTGGCGTGGCCCCGAGGGCCTGATCGCCCCGTTGCCTGTCGACGCCGCCGATGCATCAGGAGCATGGCTGCGTACGCGACTCGGCACCGCCGCGAACGGTATCGCCATGGTCGAGGACGTGCGCCGATTCCAGGCCGCGCATGGACTGCTCAGCGATGGCGTGATCGGCCCGGAAACCATGCTCGCGCTTTCCGCCGGCGACGAAGGTCCGCATCTGCAAAGGGTGTTGGAGTAAACCCGTGTCGCTGATCCTCGAAGCTCTGCGCAAATCCGAAGCCGAGCGCCGCCGCGGCGAATCGCCGGACCTGTACGCAGAGCTGCCGCCGCTCGCTCGCGCGCAGCGTCGGCCGATGCCGATCTGGTGGTGGCTGGCGATCGGCGTGGTCGCACTCGCCATCGTCCTGTGGCTGGTGCAGAGCGTGCGACAGCGGTCCGCGCCTGCGGCCGTTGAAGCGATTGCAAGCGATACCGTCGACGGCGACATTGCGCCCACTGTCGTCGCGGATGCAGATCCGCCGCGTCCGACTCCACCCGCGCCCACGACCACCACGCCGGTGCGCCCCATCGAGCCCACGCGCAACCCCGCGCCTGACATCGTCCTGGCTGAACCGCCTGACGTTGCGTCTCCACCATCCGCGCCTGCCGCCGCGCCGGACATCGCTGCGGTCGCGCCGCCACCCGTCGCCGCACCTCAAACGCTACCGGTACCGCCGCCGCCCGTTCCCGTCGCAAGCGACGCCGACCTGCTGCGACTCGCCGACCTCTCCGCCGAGCAACGCAAGCAACTACCGCCGCTGAAAATCAGCATGCATATGTGGAACGACGCACCTGCACAGCGCTTCGTCATCATCGATGGCAACCGCCTGGCCGAAGGCGACCGCATCGGCGACGCCGTGGTGGAAGCGATCGAGGCCGACGGCGTGGTACTCAACTGGAACGGACGACGCTTGAAGCTGCCGATACGCTGACGCAGAGTCACCTGCGCGCCACAGGCCGCCATCCAATACCCAGTGGCGCTGCGTAGCTCGGGCTCAAGCCCACGCTAACGTTCAACACCTCGTCACCCTGACTTGCGACAGGTGCCGAGTGCTTTCCGATGCCGCTGCCGGCGAGCGCGCAGCAAACGCAGACTTTGCGGACAGCAGAAGCTGTACCGCGACTCCGCATGGTCGCCCCCTCGGCCATCGCGGAGTCGCGCCTATTTCCCCCACGGAGATGACGATGTCCCTGTTGAACCGCCCAGGGCGAGCCGCCGCCCTTGTCGCATTGTTACTGGCCCTGGCGCCGTTTTCGCCCAAGGCCGCCGCTACATCCGCCTCCATCGTTCCCAAGCTCGATTGGACCGATTGCGGCGATGGCTTTCAATGCAGCACCGCACGCGTGCCGTTGGATTACAACCGTCCGCACGGCAAGAAGATCGCGCTGGCGCTGATCCGCAAGCCGGCGTCCGATCCAGCCCATCGCATCGGACACCTGTTCTTCCACGAAGGTGGCAGCGGCCAGAACATCGCCGCCATCCGTGCGATCCCGCCGCCAGCGTTCGGATTGTTCTCGCGCTTCGACTTCATCGGCTTCGACCAGCGCGGCGTGGGCCACAGCAAGCCGGCCGTGGCGTCATGCGGCGCCAATCCCGCGTTCGGTACTCCCTACCCCACTCCGCAAGCCATCGACGAACGCGCCTTCCTCAAGGACATGCAGCGCTACACGCGCGCCTGTGAACAGGCCAATCGCGATCTGCTGCCACACCTGAGTTCCGCCAACAGCGCTCGCGACCTGGAACTGCTGCGCATCGCCGTAGGCGACGACAAGCTGACTTACCTCGGCGCTTCGTTCGGTACCGCGGTCGGTGCGACGTACGCGTCGCTGTTTCCGGGCCGCGCCCGCGCCATGCTGCTCGACAGCGCGATGGATGTATCGCAATACCTGCTTCGTCCGATTGCCGACTGGCGCGAATACTCGGCCGGCCACGAAGAGGCGCTGAAGCGGTTCGTCGACGGTTGCGCCGCCAACCAGGTGGGTTGCGGCTTCGGCGGCGCCGACCCGGGCCGCGCGCTCGACCAGTTGCTCGCGCGACTGGAAGAGCAGCCGCTGCCTTCCAGCGACCCCTCCGTACCGGGCACCCTGACCGCCGACCACGCACGCACGGCCATCGCCAGCGCATTGCGTCGCCGCATCCTGTGGCCCGTGCTCTCCACTGGACTGGCGGCTGCCGAAGCGGGCGATCCGAGCGTGCTGCTCTCCCTGTCCGGCGCGGACGTCAGCGCCGACACAGCGAGCGATGCCTATCTCACGGCGCTGTACGCGGTCGATCAGGACTATCCGCGTCTGCCGCCGAAGGCCTACTTCAAGGTGGCGGCTCGGGCTTACGAGGATTCCCCGCACTTCTGGACCTGGAGCAGCTATACGAACCTGGTGCATGCGTTCTGGCCCGCCGAAGATCGCAGCGCGTTTCGCGGTGATATCCGCAATCCGCCGTACGCCGCACCGGCGCTCGTCATCGGCATGACCCACGATCCCGCCACGCCGTACGCCGCAGCACAGGCGTTGACGACCGACCTTGGCAACGCACGCCTGCTGACCTTCGATGCCGATGGCCATTTCGCGGTCGGCGCGCTCGATCCCTGCGTGCTCGGACATGCCATCGCCTACTTGGAAGATCAGGTGCTGCCGCCGAAAGGCACGGTGTGCGTGCAGCAGGGCGAGGCGTTTCCGGTCAGCGCCAAGGGGTCGGATCTGCGCAGTCTCGACGGCAAGCATTGGGAACTTCCGGCGTCGGGCTTGCGGTCTTTGCCGCGGCGCTGACACGTTGTTTCCGGCGGAATGCCGAAGTTCGCCTTTGCAGCCATGCGTTACGCGCTGCGCCAAGGGCATCCCTCCCCCACCCTTCCCTGCCGTCGCAGGGAAGGGAGTACCCCGAGATTCCCGCATGAAGTTGTCAAAGTTTGCCGCCGTCCTGGTCCCAGCGCTCATGGCCTCGGCTGAGAGCGTGGCCGATCCGATCGGCATCCCTGCTTTCATGGCGATTCCGCGACCGGCGCCCACGGCCGAGATCCGATACGGATCCGCGGCGACGCAGGCGATCGATTTGTTCGTGCCGGCCGGCAGCGGTCCGTTTCCGGTCGCCGTGCTCATCCATGGCGGTTGCTGGACCACGAAGACGGCGGCGCGCGAACAACTGCGCCACGTCGGTGCCGATCTCGCGCGGCGCGGCACCGCCGTCTGGAGCATCGGCTATCGGCGCGCAGACGAGGCCGGTGGCGGCTATCCAGGCACATACGAGGACATCGGCGCTGCGATCGATCGCCTGCGCGCCGAAGCACCGCGCTATCGGCTCGATCTCTCACGCACGGTGCTGGTCGGCCATTCGGCGGGCGGGCATCTCGCGCTTTGGGCGGCGGCCCGCGATCGGCTTCCACCCTCGAGCGCGCTGCGCGTCGCCGATCCCTTCATTCCGCGCAAGGTCGTCGCCCTCGCGGGTGTCGGCGATCTGAAGAGCTTCGCGCCCCTGGTCCCGGGGATCTGCGGACCCGGCATCATCGAGAACCTCGTGGGCGAAGCAACGGAAAGGCGCCCCGATGTCTACGCCGACACCTCGCCGAGCGCACTGCCTGCAACCGACGCGACCATCGTCATGGTAAGCGGCGTCCTCGACCGGCTCGTCCCGCCTTACGTCGCGCACGACTACGCACGTTCCGTGCGCGACGACATCGCGGTGGATCTGGTCGATGTACCGAACGCGGGGCATTTCGACCTCGTGGCGAACGGTGCCACTTGGATCGAGGTCCGCGGCATCGTGGAAAGCGCGCTGCACCGCTAGCATTCGCAGACAACGCAGCACCGCAGGGCGGGCTCCAGCCCGCCGTGCACACGCCTAAGTGCCGAAGCACGACGAATGGAATCGCTTCATGCTATGACGCGTTCTTTCCGTCAGCCCCGCATCCACCATGTCCATCGACTTGCTCCCGGCACTATTCGGCCTCTCGCTGCTCGACAGCCTCAATCCCTCCGCCCTCGTCGTCGCCCTGTGGTTGTTGTCGCGGCCGCACGCAGCTTCGCGCCTGCTGGCCTATGTCGGCGGCATCCTCATCGCTTACCTGGGCCTGGGCATCGCGATGATGCTGGGCTTCGGCGCATTGCGTGATGCGCTCGGCGACAGCCTCGATCATCCAGCGGCGCTGATCGCGCAGGGCGTGCTCGGCGTCGGGCTGCTGGCCTACGGCATCTTCGCGCCGAAGTCCGCGCACCAGGCACCGGAACCACACGCCCCGGCGCGCGGACGACTGGCGGGCTACGTGGTACTCGGCATGACCGTCACCGCCGTCGAACTGGTCACCGCACTGCCCTACTTCGCCGCGATCGCCCTGATGCTCGGCGCCGACCTCGCGCCCCTGCAATGGCTGCCGCTGCTGCTCGCCTACAACGCGATCTTCGTCGCGCCGCCGTTGCTTCTGCTTGCGCTGCATGCGGTGCTCGGCAGCCGTAGCGACGAACGCTTCGCCCGCTGGCGCCAGCGCCTGCAACGCGGTGCGCGCGAGGCGGCGCTGTGGGTCTTCGCCCTTGTCGGCATCGCGCTGATCGGCGATGCGGTCGCGCGCCATATCGCGCTCGGCAAGAGCCAGGCAGAGCGCCGAGGACGTTACGGCGATGCCGTGACTCGTGTCGCTCCGGAGGGCGACGCCGTGCCTCGCCTGTCCGGATCACTTCCGGGCAGTCTTCACCATCATCCCGCCAATCTCCTTCAACAGCTTGGCGGCGACGAGCGCAGTCTGGTTGGAGATGTCGCAGCGCGGGTTGTACTCGACGATGTCGGCGCCAATGATCGGTTGATCGAGGGTGTGGATGAAGTCGATCACCTGACGCGTGGACAAGCCGCCGGGTTCCCTGTGCGATACGCCGGGCGCGTAGGCGGGGTCGAGTCCGTCGAGATCCAGGGAGATATAGACCGGCGTCGTGATCGGACGCTGGAACGGCGAACCCCAACGCACGGCTTCGACCACCTCGACGCCGAATCGCTCGATCTGCTCGCGATGATGATCGTTGTTGGTACGGATGCCGACCTGGATCAGGCGATCCGCCAGCCGTTCTTCCATGATCCGCGCGAACGGCGACGCGTGCGATCGCGGATTGCCCTGGTAGGCGTGGTAGATGTCGCAATGCGCATCGAAATGAAGGATGGTCAGCGCGGCGTGGCGGCGTCGCACTGCGCGCATGATCGGATGCGTGATGGCATGGTCGCCGCCAAGGCAGATCAGCGGATGGCCCGCATCCATCGCACGCCCGACTTCGCGCTCGATCACGTCCCACGGATCGGCGGCGTCATCGAACCGGATGTCGCCATGATCGATCAGGGCGCCCTGCGCGCTGAAATCGGTGCCCGTCTCGCTCCACAGGCTGTAGGCGTCGGAGAGCAGTTCCTGGCGGATCAACGCAGGCGCCTCGGCAGGGCCTTTCATGAAGGAGGAATTGTCGTCGTTGGGAACGCCAAGCAATGAAATGCTGATCATGTCCGATTGCCGCCTCACGTCAAAGGATGGCGATTTGCCGCTGCAATACCAACGGATCGATCTCCGACCCACTGCATTCGTTTTGGATGGTATCCCGCCTGGTTTGCCGACGTCGGAGCCAGCGAGTCGGGGCCCGGATCAGAGCGGAGCTGTTCCTTGCGCGGCCGGCCTGTCACCCGTACTTTCAAGAACGACGGTCCGAGTACCGATTCGTCGCTTTGCAGATTCTGGCCGCGATCCCCGGCCATCGGCGTTGTTCCGTCGAAATCCTTCTTCCCGGAGCCATCGGATGTACACGAAGACACTTTATGCGGGCTGGGCCGACATGGACTTCAACTCCCACATGAAGAACACCGCCTACCTCGACAAGGCCGCCGACGTGCGGCAGATGTTCCTGATGGAACATGGTTTTCCCATGGAGGAGTTTCTGCGCCTCAGGATCGGCCCGGTCGTCATGAAGGACGAGGTCGAGTATTTCAATGAAGTCGGACTGCAGCAGCACATCACCGTGACGTACGCACTTGCGGGCCACGCATCGGACGGCAGCCGCTTCCTGCTTCGGCACGAGATCTTCCGACCAGACGGCAAACTCAGCGCGCGCGTCACCAGCCTGGGAGGATGGTTGAACCTGGCCGAGCGCAAGCTCATGGTGCCGCCGCCGGCGCTCCTGTCTGCGATGAATTCTCTCGAGAAGACGAGCGACTTCACCGCCCTGCCCTCGAGCATCAAGACGCGTCCGCCTTCGGGGTCCTGATTCCGGTTGCCGCTTCTTAGTTGCGCACCAACGCGAAATCGATCGCGGCGCGCACAGCCGCAACTTGCGCAGCGTTGCACTGCTCGGCAGTGACACGCGGACTGTCGGGATAGACCTCGGTGGTCGTCCTGTAGGGGGCTTCGGTGATGCCCGCACAGAGGCCGAGCTGCTTGACCGGGTAATTGATGACGCCCGGCGCGACCACCGGCGAACCGATGATTTCGCCGCTGCGATCGGCTGGCGCGATATGGGTGACGTTCGCGACCGCCGCGATCACCGCCTGCTGGAACTCGGGTTGCGGATTCTCGCTGTCGCCGCACAGGTAGAAGCCGTCGGGGATCTCGCCCGGCTCGAACGCAGTGCCATCGCGGGCGGCCAACGCCGGGCGAAACTCCGATTCGTCGGTATCGGTGGTCTCGTGCAGATCGATATGCACGAGCACGCGGTCACGGAGCGGTGCGACCAGACGCATGAGCGCGGCGGACTCCGGTGCCGGGCTGGCGTCGCGAAACGAGCGGTTCGGATCGACCGCCTGACTGTTCCAGCGCTGCACGCGTTCGTAGGCCCACGGGCTGACGCACGGCACGACGACCAGGTTGACGCGACCTGCATAGTCCATCGCATGGCGGTCGACGAACTGCAGCGCCCCGTGCACGCCGCTGGTTTCATAGCCATGCACGCCGCCTGTGACCAGCGCGCACGGAAGCACATCCCGCCATTCACGGCTCTTGATGGCGAACAATGGGTAGGTGTCGGGATGATCGTCCAGTTCACCGTATTGCAGCACGTCGAAGCGCGCGCGCAGGCGCTCGATGACGCCGAGCACGTCCGCTTCGTAGCTGCGCTTGCGGCTTTGGCGTGAGCGCCAGGCGGAAATTTCCGCGACATCCCAGGGACGTCCGGGCGTGCCGATTGGATAGGAATCATGGATCGTCATCGCGTCGCTCTGTGCAGTAGTGGCAGCAAGACGGAGCACTTTATCATCGAGGGCTGGATGGACCGCATCGCAGGACCGGGAAGGATCGGGCGTCCGGGCAAGTCCTAGCCGAGGGGAAAGTCGACTCCGACCCCTCTTTTCCCGTGTTCGCGCTGCATGCACAGCTTGCGAGCACTGCCGGGCCTTGGAACGGCGGTAGCAGGACTGGTAGTTTCGTCCGCTACGCTGCCGCGGTCGGTGCGGCCTCGTGGATCCGCAATGCCGATGCCGATGCGAAGTGTCGATTTCGCGGCTCCTGATTCGTCGCCTTTGTGTAGCGGGCCAGTCCGCCCATCCGTTGTCTTCGCCCTTTCCCCGTATCGAGTCGCCCCGCCATGACCATCGAACCAAGCACGACTGCCGAAGCCGACGCCGCCGCGATCGACGCACCGCCGCCGAAGGAATCGGTCTGGGCGGCCCTACGCGACGCGATCCGCGGCACCGGCGCCGACTACACGAAGATCCCGCTGCGCAAGGCGGTGTTCCTGCTCGCGGTGCCGATGGTGCTGGAGCTGGTGCTGGAGTCCACGTTCGCGGTGGTGGACATCTTCTTCGTCGCCAAGCTGGGCTCGTCCGCGGTGGCCACGGTGGGGCTGACCGAGAGCTATCTGTTTTTGCTGTACTCGATCGCGATGGGGCTGGCGATGGCGGTGACGGCCGTCGTCGCGCGGCGCATCGGCGAGAACAAGCGCGAGGAAGCCGCGATCACGGCGGTGCAGGCGATCCTGATCGGCGTGCTGGTTTCGGTGCCGTTCTCCGTGATCGGCATCGTCTACGCCAAGGACCTGCTGCGCCTGATGGGCGCCGACGCGTGGACGCTGGAGCACGGCTACCGCTACATGCAATGGATGCTCGGAGGCAACGTGGTGATCATGCTGCTGTTCGTGATCAACGCGATCTTCCGTGGCGCGGGCGATGCCGCCATCGCCATGCGCGTGCTGTGGCTCGCCAACGGTCTCAACATCGTGCTGTGCCCGCTGCTGATCTTCGGCATCGGCCCGTTTCCGGAGATGGGCATCGAAGGCGCCGCGCTTGCCACCGTCATCGGCCGAGGCACGGGCGTGCTTTACCAGCTCTGGGTCTTGTTGCGCGGCGGCCAGCACATCCGCGTTGCGGCTTCGCAACTGGCCTTGCACGGCGCGATCCTATGGAACATCGTGCGCACCTCGCTTGGCGGCATCGGCCAGATGATCGTGGCGATGACGTCATGGATCTTCCTGATGCGGATCCTGGCCGACATCGGCAGCGAGGCGGTCGCCGGCGCGACGATCGCCATCCGCATCATGATGTTCACGCTGATGCCGGCCTGGGGCATGTCCAATGCCGCGGCCACGCTGGTCGGCCAGAACCTCGGCGCCGGCGAGCCGGGCCGCGCCGAGGCCTCGGTGTGGCGCATCGGCTGGTACAACATGGCCTTCACGCTCGCCATTTCGGTCGTGTTCTTCTTCATGCACGACCGGTTGATCTCGATCTTCAGCGACGACCCCACGGTGATCGCGATCGGCGGCGAATGGCTGCGGATCCTGTCGTACTCCTACTTCGTCTACGGCTGGTGGATGGTCGCGGTCCAGGCCTTCAATGGCGCCGGCGACACGGGCACGCCGACCAAGATCAACCTGGTGTTCTTCTGGCTGATCCAGATCCCGCTGTCGTACTGGCTGGCGATCACGCTCGACTGGCAGCACTCGGGCGTGTTCTGGGCCGTGTTCGTGTCCGAGACCTCGGTCGGCCTGTTCACGCTGTGGCTGTTCTCGCGCGGCAGGTGGAAGACGGTGAAGGTGTAGCCGGGTCGCGCTTGACTCTCGTGCCTGGTCGTGTGTTCGCTGCCGCGACGTCAAGCGCCGCATTGATGCAATAGCTACAGACTTGTGATGCAGGGATGCTCAGTGGAGTTCGGCTTTGGATGAGCCGACCCGATCAACGATCGACTCAACGCCTACAGCCATCCGGACCGCACGCATTCAAGTTGCTGAACCCGATTTCACCAGCGCTTCATTGTCCTGGGTGAATTCTGTCGCCGCTTTTCCGGCGGCCGGCAGCAGGTCTCGCCATGACGATCTCGCACTCCTCGGCGATCCGCGCCCTCTTCGTTTTGCTGTTGGGCGTGACGGCCTTCCACCCGAATAACGCCCGCGCGGCCCTCGTGCCGGTGACCACTTGCGCCGATAGTGGTCCTGGCAGCCTGCGCGATGCGGTGGCGCTGGCAGCCGATGGCGACACCGTCGATCTCAGCAGCATCGCGTGTCTCCCCATCAATCTGACCGGCGGCCCGATCGTGGTGACGCAGAATAATCTCGAGATCGGCTTCTTCACACCCGGCAGCGCCACCATCGATGCCGCCCGTAACAGTCGTCTCATCCTGCACACGGGCTCGGGGTTGCTGCGACTGTTCAAAATCAACCTCTTCAACGGGCTGCACATCGCTGAATTTGCCACGGGGGGCTGCCTCCACTCCGAGGGCGACGTGGAGCTGGTCAGCTCGGGCGTCTTCGACTGCGAGGCACTGGGACAAGGAGGTAGCAACCCGATGGCGCTCGGCGGCGCAGTGCATGCCCGAAACGTGGCGTTGAAATACATGCTCATCTACCGAAACCGCGCCTCTGGCGGAAATGGACACGGCGGCGCAATCAGTTCGGAAGGCCGCATGACATTGTTCCGCAGCACTGTGGGGCAAGGTAACAGTGCACGTAGCGGCGGTGGGTTGTCCACGCTGGGCGGCGCTACCCTGACCTATTCGGCCATATTGGACAACACGGCCACCGACAACGCGGGTGTCGAAGTGTTAGGCGGTAGCGTCACTGTGAACAAGTCCACGATTGCGGGGAACAGCGCCGTGCGTCGATGTGGCGGACTGTGCGTCAAGGGTTCGGGTCGAACCAGCGTCCTCGATAGCACGCTGTCGGGCAATCGCGCCAGATACCTCGGCGCCGGGGAGCTTTCGGACAGCGCCACTATCAGCAACAGCACGATTACGGACAACGCCGACACTTCGATCAGCGAATGCGTCGGCGTCATCCGGGCGCGCCACCTCAACTTGCTGAGCACCATCGTCGCGGCGAACCGGTGTGCAGCAGGCACCCCCGCCTACGATGTAGGTGGACGCGCTTGGGAGGGCTACACGCTGACAGGCTCGCACAACTTCATTGGCCGCTCGCGCCTGCGCGTGCCACAAGACACGATTTCCGGCGATCCAGGGCTGCGGCCTCTGGCCAACTACGGCACGGGCCAGCTGGTCCACGCGCCACTCCCGGGTAGCCCCGTCATCGATCGCGGCAGCAATCCGCTTAACCGGCAGTACGACCAGCGGGGTCCTGGCTTCCCCAGGGTACAAGGGCCCAGGGCGGACATCGGATCGATCGAATACTGACAACATCGGGGCGCGGTGAGGCGCTGGTTGTATTGTGCCGTTGCAGCGCAGTAGGGCGGGCTAAAGTCCGCCTCACGCGAATTTCTGGACTGTAAGAATGACGAAGATGGTTAAGCCACAGTCGACCGACTCGTAGGACACGCCGCTTAACTACCGCCGCTCCCTTTGTTCGAATCCACGAATCGTGCCGTCCCGTACTTCGATTTCAATCGGCCATCGATGATGAAGTCCCGCATCATCCTGAAATAGCCGTCGGGATTGCGCGTGGAAACGCGCTTGCCGTCCTTGTCCGTCTCGAACTCGTAGATGCCATGGTCCGCATCGGGATAGGTGACGAGGGTGATCGGACGTCCCTCCGACTTCAGATGCGACAGGCGGCGTTTTGTTTCTGCAAACGGGGCATCGGTGTCCTGCTCGCCGAGTATCCACAGTTGCGGGACGTCGAGATTCTGCAACACGGGCATCGGGTCGTATTGCGCGGGCACGCCCGCCAACAGCAGCGGGCCTTGGTCGCGCACCACCGGTTCGGGTGTCTCCAGCAGGTAGAACGAGATGTTGCCATGGACGTGCTTGAACCACGGCTCGGTGGCGTACTTCTTCTTCACCGCCTCCATCTGCGCATAGCCTTCGCGGAAGTTGCTGAGCACGATGGTGGCCGTGGCATCGGCCACTTCCATCGCTTTAGCCTTTTCCTCGGCGCCATAACCCTGGCGCTCCATGTCGAACGCGATGGCTTCGCGGTCTTCTTCCATCGGAGAGACCGCCAGCCCGAATCCGACGATGACGAAGTCGACCGGCTCGATGCGGGCCGCCAATGGCGCTACCCATCCGCCCTGGCTTCCGCCCTGGTAACCGACGCGGCCGGCGCGCGGCCCGGCGAGTCGTTTCGCTTCGCGCATGGCGGCAATGGCGTCCGTGGCCAGCACCAGGTAGTCCTGCGAGTAGCGTCCTTCCGAGGTGCCCGTGCCGCGTTTGTCGTAGGCGAAGACGCCGATCCCTTCGCTCGCGAACTGGCGTTGCAGGGAGTAATCGTCCAACGCCGACGAATGTTCGGAACCGTGGACCAGGACGACGATCGGCACGCGCCCGCTGCCTCGCGGCAGCGTCAGGCGCCCGGCGAGGGTGACACCCGCCCCTTTGAAGCGCGTCTGCGTGACGTCGAATTCGAGTTTGCGACCTGCGACACCTGCAAACGTGATCGTGCCTTTGCTGCAGTCCGCGAAGGAGACGCCGACACCATCCGCTTGGTCCGTCCACCCCAAGGTGCTGCGCCAACTGCCATCCGGCGAACGCGTGAGTAGTCCGGTCGTGCCGTCCTTCCGCCTCCAGCGCAACTTGCCGTCATCCGCGTTTCCGATATCGACCTCGGTGCCGTCGCTCAAGCGATAGCTCCCGACATGGCAATCGTCGACGGCCTTCTTCTCAGGTGCATTGCCCTGGCCGAACACCGAGAAGGGGAACAGGGCAACGCACACCAGCACGAGCGCATGCATGCGTCCAACCGCGTATCGGCAATCCATGGTTCCAAACGTCCTCTTCGACAGGATTTTTTTCAATCTAACCGGCTTCGAGCAGCGTCACTTCTCGTCAGGGGTGCCGCGCCCGCTGCGCCACTTGGCGGCATACGGCAGCACGAACAAGTACAGGCCGGTCAACAGGAGCAAGGCGAGCGGGAGCAGTGGCACGTACGACACCCAGACGATGGGCTTCTCCTGTGCCAAGGCGATGAAGGTGGCGATGACGGTCGCCGTAAAAGCAATGGCCACCCAGCGGTGGAACTGTCGAATCCACTTGTTCCAGTTCATTGGGACCTCCTGTGAAGATCAGCAACCCCAAGGGCCGGCGATTTGCCGGCTGGGGGGACGTGCAGCGGTTGTAGTAGACGTCGGTTGCGATCGCCGGACAGCTCAGCGCAGCTCGTTGATGCGGATATGGTTGCCCGCCGGATCGCGGAAGGCGCAGTCGCGAACGCCGTACGGCTGATCGGTCGGCTCCTGGACGACCTCCGCTTCGCTGGCCTGCAACTTCGCGAAGGTTGCGTCGAGGTCGGCGGTGGCCAGGATGATCATGGCGTAGGTGCCTTTGGCCATCATCTCGGCGATGGTGCGGCGCTCGTCGTCGGTGAGGCCGGGGGTGGCGGCCGGCGGATGCAGGACGATGCACGTGCCGGGCTGGTCGGGATGGCCGACCGTAATCCAGCGCATCCCTTTGTAGCCGACGTCGTTGCGGACCTCGAAGCCGAGGGTGTCGCGATAGAAGGCCAGCGAGGCGTCCGGGTCGTTGTGCGGGAGGAAGGTCGAGTGGATGGTGATGTCCATGGCGGTCATGCTCGGTGTGGGTCGGGCCGTCATGCTAAGTCCGGTTCGGGCGCCGGCGCTTCTCGATTCCTGATCGGTCTGGTCACTTGTTTCGCCACGCACGACGGCATCCCCACCGTCGCCTGCGCGGCCTCGCGCCGATAGACGCTGGGCGGCACGCCGACCAGCTCGGTAAAACGAGTGCTGAAGGTGCCCAACGACGAACAGCCGACCGCGAAACATACGTCGGTGACGCTGAGATCGCCACGACGCAGCAGCGCCATCGCGCGCTCGATGCGCCGCGTCATGAGGTAGCTATACGGCGACTCGCCGAAGGCGCGCCTGAACTCGCGGCTGAGGTGCCCGGCCGACATGTGCGCGCCACGGGCGAGCGCCTCGACGTCCAGCGGCTGCGCGTACTCCCGATCGATCCGGTCGCGCACGCGGCGCAGTCGTGCGAGGTCGCGCAAGTGCAGCGCTGCGGCGGGTGGGCTGGTCACCTGCCCGATCGTCCCATGTCGCACCGCAGTGCTCAAGCCCGTGAGCAAACGGCCCTGTTCCTCCAACCCGGTTCTGCTACCTGCCGAACAACCTGCGCGCGTTGCCGGAGCGGATCTTGGCCTTCTCTTCTGCTGTCAGATCCAGCCGTTCAAGTGCGTCGACGGTCTTGTCGAGCGTGATCTGCGGATAGTCGGAGCCCAGCAGCACGTGGTCGATGCCGACGTTGCGCAGCGTCCAGACGAACTCTGCCTCGATCGGCGCATCGGCCGCCAGGACCACGGTGCCGGAAATGTCGAAGTAGATGTTGTCCATGAAGAAGTCGTCGGCGGTGCGCGCCAGCGCCAGGATGTTCCAGAAGCGGAAATTCAGCCCGCCGATGTGCGCGAAGATGAACTTCGTCTTCGGCGCCTGCACGGCCAGGTTGAACAGGCGCTCGCTGTCGCCGGGCAGGATGTTGGCGTTGTCCATCAGCACCACCATGCACAGCGAGCCCGCCTGCTGCACCAGCGCCAGCACGCGCGGATCGGCCGCGTCGAACTTCTGCGTGTGGGGATGGATCTTGAGTACCTTCGCACCGGCGGCCGCCACGCGCGCCAGCTCGTCCAGGGCGGCCTGCCCGTCGTAGGGGTGGACGGTGGCGATGGGCAGCATCTTCGGGTGCTTCGCCGCAAGCGCGATCACGCTATCGTTGCCCGCCTTGATCTTCGCAAGTTCGCCCTGCAGCGCCTGATGCGGGCCGCCGAACCACATCGCGCCGAACCCGGCCAGCTCGATCTTCGCGGCGGCGACACCAGCCTCGTACTCCCGCAACGAGGTCTCGCCTTCACGCAGGTGGACGTGTACGTCGAACACCGGCGCCTGCGCGAAGGCCACCGGGGCGCACAGGCAAAGCAGTATCGTGAGGGCTCGTAGGGTCACACCGTCGCTCCGTTATCCGGGGTGCACGAGTCTACTGTTCCACAGGAGGCATGGCGCAAAGTGCACTCTGACCCCCGCTACTAACCCCCGTTACTATTCCTCGTCGTGAATCAGCGTTCTGGAAGGAGGGCATATGGCAGACCACAACAACCGTCGCGCGGCTGAGCTTCCGCTGACACCGCATCCCGCAATGCAGCAACTCTCGCATCTCATCGGCACCTGGAAGAACGAGGGCGGCGCTCCCGGCACATCGACCTACAGGATGGGACTTGGCGGGCACTACCTGATCCAGGAGTTCGAAACCACCACGCCCAATGGCCGAACGCTGGCCGGCATCGAATACGTCACGTGGGACGAGGACACGCAGACCTTGCGTTCCCACCTCATGGCGGATGACGGCTGCAATTTCACCTACACGCATCAAGTGGACGATGACGGCACGTGCTGGTCATGGTTCGGCGACAAGGGCGCAGCCAATTTCTTCAAAGGGCGCCTGAGCGAAGACGGCAAGACGATCACGGGGCGCTGGCAGTGGCCAGGCGGGGGTTTCGACGTCGTCTCGAGGAAAGTGGGCGAGTAACCCAAGGATGTCGGGCGGGCGCGAGCGCGCGCTCGGCGGATTGCTCCAGATCAGCGGACGACCGGTTCTGGCCGGGCGCTCGCCGCCGGCGATCCGCCTTCGGTCCGGGCGCAGTTGGCCAGCCGGGATTGATCGAGCCGGAACCGCTCCCTCCCGCTTGTTGCCGTCCTAAACAAGGGAAGAAGTCGACCCTCACACCTTGTTCGGCCCCCTGACCCCTGTTCGGGCCCTGTTCGACCCGCGCCCCAGGGGTGCCTTCCGGCCTATGTTTTATCGTTGTACGATATGTTTATTATCGTTTCACGATGAATTCGTAGGGAAACCCCGTGAACAACATGTCCGCCCGCGCCCTCGCCGTCGCCCGCCCGGTCATCCAGGGCCTGACCATCCTCAACATTCTCTACGCCGTCTGCATCGCACTGCTGCTGGGCGCCACCTTCGTCATGCCAGGGTGGATGGAACGGGCGCTGGGCCTGGACCTGGTATCGAAGTACCCATTGGTGCCGCTCGGGCTCCGCACGATCGTCGTCACCGGCATGATCGGCGCAGCGATCGTGCACACGATCCTGCGGCGGCTGCTGGCGATCGTCGACACGGTGCGCGGCGGCGACCCGTTCATCCTCGACAACGCCAGACGCCTGGATGCGATCGCGTGGAGCGTGGTGGCGCTCGAAGTGCTGCGGCTGATCGTCATCGCGATCGCGGCGGCGGTGTGGGAGCCGGGGCGGCTGGACGGCTTCTCGTTCGCGCCTTGGCTCGCGGTGCTGCTGCTGTTCGTGCTGTCCGGCGTGTTCGCGCACGGCGCCCGCATGCGCGCCGACCTCGAAGGAACCGTGTGAGATGGCGATCCTCGTCCGCCTCGACGAACAGCTGCACGCGCGCCGCATGACGCTCACCGAACTCGCCTCGCGCGTCGACATCACCCTCGCCAACCTGTCGATCCTGAAGACCGGCAAGGCGAAGGCGATCCGCTTTTCCACGCTCGAGGCGATCTGCGCGGCGCTCGAGTGCCAGCCCGGCGACCTGCTTGCCTTCGATCCCGCGCTTCCTTCCGAGGAGTGATGCCATGTTTGTCCGTCTATTCGCTCCCGACCCGCGCCAAGAAGGCGTCCGTCCCATCCAGATCTGGGGCCTGCGCCTGTTCTTCCTGCTGATGCTGGTGTTCGTCGCGCCATTCGCCTGGCGCGTACTGCTGACGCACGATGGCCCGTGGGATCCGGCGCGCGCGGTCGCGTTCGCCGCGTGGGCCACCTACCCCGCGCTCGCGCTGTTCGGCGTCCTCCGCCCTCTGCGTTGGTTACCGCTGATGTTCTTCACGATCGGCTACAAGACGATCTGGCTGGCATTCGTCGCGTATCCGCTGTGGCAAGCCGGCGCGTTGTGGGGGACGCCCAGCGGCGAAATGGCCAGCTCATTTCTCGGGCTGCCGCTGCTGGCGGCGGTGGTGCCGTGGGGGTATGCGTGGAGGACGTACTTCGCGTGGCCACGGCGCATGATCGAGCCACGCCCGACGTCAGCCTTGTAGGGCGGAGCCGACGCAGGCGCTTCCGCGTCGACGTGATCGCGATTGCACTGTTGTGAAGGTGGAAGGCACTGCCGGTGCATCGGCTGGCACGCAGGTTGCGCCCTCGGCAGCGGCGCTGGCGTCGTCCCCCTGAAACCGGGTCGGTGAAATCAGTGCGGTGAAATCGGCGTCAGATTGCGGTTCCCCTGACTTCCGTTCGTCTCGCTGACCGCGTTTCGTGCAGCTGCGTTCAATAACGCGCGACGACTTCCTGCGTGCCAGCGGTGCCTGCGGGCAAGGTCACGGTTTCCGCCACGGCGTCGAAGGTGCCCCAGTCGCGGCCGTCTACCGTCACGGCCTGCAGCCGCAGGCCCGGCGGCGCGCGTAGGCGAAGAACGGTCGGCACGGGCAAGCCGCTGGCTGGCAGTTCGACTGTGGCGGCGATGCGACGGTCACCTGCTCGCGACGCAATTCGGTAGCCCACCTTGCCCCAGCGCGTGGGCACGTTGCGCACGTCGACCAGTTGGCCATGTGCCAGCCATTCGCGCGGCAATCCCTTCCCCAGCCACAGCGCGTTTTCGCGAGGATCCTCGAACACCAGCAGCCAGCGCACCATCAGGCTGGCGACGAGCTGCGCAGGCGTGCAGTACGGCGCGGTGTCGACATCGAGCATCGGCCTGCGCGTTTCCGGCGCCAGCCAGCTGCCGCGCGTGTACTGGTGCGCCATCATGCTGTAGAGCAACAGCAGAGCCTCGGGGATACGGTCCTGCTGCAGCAGGCCGTAGCCGTGCCCATAGGCGAGGAAGCCCGCCATCTCGCCGGTGTTGTAGCCGTAAGCGGTCGGGACGCCGAGCAGGATGTCGTGGTGGCGCGCGCGATAGTCGATCACCAGGTTCGCCTGCTCCGGCGTGAGCAATCCGGAGAACAGCATCTCCATGTTGCCGCGATAGGCGCGGTACTGCGGGTCGCTGCGGTCGCGCGCGACGGCGATGTGGAACGGCTCGATCGCACCGGCGATGCTGGGCAGCACGGTCTCTCCGTCCACGCGCAGCAGCGAACGCGCGATGGACGTCTGCACGTCGCGCGCGAGCGCGTCGCCCTCCCCGGCCAGCTGCCGGCCCCATGCGGCGAGTTCGTCATTACCGCGCGATTCGCCGAGACGCGTCCACACCGCGCCGAGCTCGCGGAAGCCGCGAGCGGCTTCGGTGCTGTTGGCATAGTACGGCTGCATGTAGCGTGCGGGATCGGGCTCGAGCACCGAGTCGGCTTCGCTCCACGCCGCGATCATGCCGTACGCGGGATCGTCCGCCGGCAGCCGCTGCGCCTGCGTGCGCAGCGCCAGCAGCAGGCGTGCGATGCCGTCGAGGCGGCTGCGATGGCGCAGCAGTATTCCGGCATCGCCGCCGGCCTGCGCGTACTGCGCAACCACGGTCAGCATGCGTCCGTACTGGCCGGTCTCGGGCCCGCGATAGATCAGCGAACCATCGTCGCGCACGAAATGCGCGAGATAGTTGTCGATGTATCGGCCGGCGCGATCGAGCAGGCCCCAGTCGACCATCGCCGTGGTCTCGACGGTGAACGTGTCCGGGAAGCCGTCGTGCTCGGCACCGCCGTAGTTGCGGTCGAGCACGCCGTACTTCGGGAAGTCGCCGATGCGGGTCTTGATGCTGCGGACCAGGCCGAAGCGTGCCATGTCCTCGACACGGTCGTCCGGCAGGTCGATGCGGATGCCCTGCGCGAACTCGGCGCTCCAAGCGGCGTGGAAGCCGCGCAACCCGTCGTAGAACGCGGACGCGAGACGCGGCGCGTCGGTGTCGCGCATCGGGAACGCAACGTAAGTGTCGACGTAACGGCTCCAGCGCAGCCGCCCGCCCTCGATGCGGCTTACGCGATACCACACCGGCTGCACGCGGTCGTTGCCGCCGAACGTGCGGAACGGCGCGAACGCCAGCATTTCCGTCCACGCGCCGCCGGTCTCGGGATATACGAAGCGCAGCACCGGCAGCCAGCCGCCAACCAGCCCATTGCGCACGCGGCCCGCCTTGCGCACGGCATCGACCGAAGGCTGGTAGATCGCCGGATCGAAGTTCGGCGAACGGCCGCCGTAGTTGAACCACACCTTGTCGTGCGTGGCCGGCGTGCCGACGAAATCGAACGTGCCCCACTGCACCTTGGTGATGGGCGGAAACGCGCGCGCGACGTCGCCGTATCGCGGATCGTTGCCGCCGGCGAGGAGCTTCGCCCCGAGCAGGTCGGTGGCGCTCGCCTGCACTTCGTCGACGGTGTGTCCCAGGAACAGGCCGCCCGTGGCGTCCTCGGTGGATTCTGCTGTCTTGCGCAGGTCCAGCCGCACGCCATCGGCGTCCACGTAGACAATACGGCCGTCGTCGCGATGCGCGAAGTCCTCCAGCACCGCGAGCGGCGCCGCACCACCCGCGGCATGCATCAACGTCCAATCGCCGAACGTTTCGCCCACCCGAAGCGTGGCGCGCCTGCCGTCCGCACCGGCGATCTCGGCGCGGCCTTGTGCATCGACGCCCACCAGGCGCATTGCTGCGACATTCCCGTCAGCCGCGGCACCAACCGTCGGCATCCAAGCGAACGCGAGCAGCCATGCAGCGACCACGACATTTCGATGTACCTGCATGCCATGCCCCTCATTGCCAGAAGGCAGTGTAGCCAGAGGCCTGCTCCGTGCCACAAACCGGAGCTCGAGCCTGCTTTCGTCAGCTCACGATCGATGGTTCGCCTCAGCGAGCACACTCGAACGTATCAACGCGGCTCGTCAGCTGGGATCCGCTTCGGCCTCCACGCCCAGCTCTTTCAGAATCGCCTTGCGCAGCTGCTGCACTTCCGGGCTCGTGAGCTTGCGGGGATGCGGCAGTTTCACTTCGAACGTCGCCTGGATCCGCGCCGGCCGCGGCGACAGCACCATGACGCGATCGGCGAGATGGATCGCCTCCTCCACGTCGTGGGTGATCAACAGCACGGTATGCCGTTCCTGCTCGAGAATCCGCAGCAGCTCATTGCGCATCCGCAGGCTCATCAGCGCATCGAGCGCCGAGAATGGCTCGTCCATGTACAAGATCGCGGGTTTGACGGCTAGCGCGCGCGCCAGCTCGACGCGCTTGAGCATGCCGCCGGAGAGTTCATGCGGGTAGCTGCCTTCGAATCCTTTCAGTCCGACGATGGCGGCGTAATGATCCGCGATGGCGCCCTTCTCGCGCGTCGACTGCACTCCGCTCAGGCCGAACATCAGATTCTGCTGCACCGTGAGCCACGGAAAGACCGAGCCCTGTTGCGAGATCAGGATGCCTTGCGGACTCGGCTGGGTACGAGTCGTGCCATCGATGACGACGCGTCCCGCGTCGGGCGGGAAGAAGCCCGCGATCATCCGCATCAGCGTGGACTTGCCGCAACCCGACGGACCGACGATGGCGATGAACTCGCCGTCGGCCACCTGCAGGCTCACGTCGTCGACCACGTGCAACGTGCCCTTGTCGGTGGCGAAACTCTTGCGGAGACCCGCGACCTCGATCTTAGTGGGCATAGCGCCACCGCACGATCTTCAAGCCTTCCAGCAAGCGCATCAGCCCGTCCAGCAGCAGTCCTATCAAGCCGATGATGACCATGCCGGCGATCACCAGGTCGTAGCGATTGCCGGCATTGCGCGAGTCGATGATCAGATAGCCTAACCCCGAGTGCAGCGCGATCATCTCGGCGGCGACCACGACCAGCCAGGCCACGCCCAAGCCGATGCGCATGCCGACGATGACCTGCGGCAACACCGCCGGGATCACCACCTGGGTGAACAAGGTGTAGCGCGACACGCCGAAATTCTCCGCCGCGCGCAGGTAGCGTTTCTCGATGGTGTGCACACCCGCGACCGTCTGCACGATCATCGGGAATACCGATGAAATGAAGATCAGATAGATCGGCGACGCGTTGCCCACGCCGAACCAGAGAATGGCGATCGGAATCCACGCGATCGGAGAGATCGGCCGCAGGATCTGGAACAGCGGATTCAACGTGTCGTAGGCGCCGCGCATCCAGCCCATCCACAAGCCGAGCGGCACGCCGACCGCCACCGCGAGCAGAAATCCGGCCCCGACGCGCCCGAGCGAGGCGCCGATGTGCTGCCACAGCGTGCCGTCGCGAACCAGTTCGATGATGCCGGTCACCACCTGCCACGGTGTCGGAAAGATCACGCTGCGCGTGGCGCCCACGAGCAGCCACCAGACGACGAGCAGCACCACGATGATCGTGATCCCCGGCAGCGACTGCCGCAGCCTACTCATGCGTTCGAGCCCATGACGACGCCTTCAAGCGGAGGGTTCATGCGTTTTGTTTCCGAACGAGTGGGCCAGTTCCAGTATCCGCCAGCGCAACCTGCCCCAGGGCGTGGCCGGAAACGGGTCGACGATAACAGTCATCTGGCCGCTGGCGTGCGCGCTGCAGGCGAACTGATATTCGGAAGCGACCTCGAACGGCTGGCGGAAACTTTGCCCGGGCATCAACAGCGCGGGGCCGAACGTCTGCGGCACCTTGTCCTGGTTCTTCAGGAACAGGACATTGTTGATGCCGAGCGTGAGCCGGATCCGTTGCGGCAGGATATCGACGTGATCGCCGGACATTCTTCTTGCCCAGGTTCCTTCGGGAATGATGAAGGGTTGTTCGCGATTGGCCGACATCGGCACAGGCGCGAAAGCGGCCCATGCCATGGCGATCGCGAGCGCAGCCGCAATCGATGACCCAGTAACCAACCACGTACGGCGGCTCATGATGAACACCGCGGAGGCGAACTCACCGGCACCTGCAACGTCATTCGCTCAGCAAGATCCGGATATCGTGCACGTAGTCGGCAGGCGACTGACCGTACGGCATCATCCCGCGCAGCACCCCCTTGCGATCGATCAGGTAGACGGACGACGAGTGGGCGTAGGAGTAACTGTTGCCGAGGGGTTTGCGCTCGGCCATGACACCGTAGTCCTTGCGCACCGACGCCAGTTGCGCGGGCGTGCCGGTGCCGCCGACGAACGTCGGATCGAAGGCGCCGAGGTAGGTGCGCATTCGGGCCGCATCGTCGCGTTCCGGATCGACGGTGACATAGACCACCTGCAGCTGCGCGCCCTGGGCGCCGAGTCGCTTGCGGGCCTGCGCCAGCACGGCCAACGTCGTTGGACAGACTGCCGGACAGGACGTAAACCCAAAGCCCAGCAGGACGACTTTGCCGCGATAGCTCGCCAATGAAAGCTTGCCGCCGTTCGATGCCTGCAACGGCAACTCCGGCGCGGCTCTCGGCGGCTCGAACACGCCGGCCTTGAGCGTGGGGCGGTCTGCCGCCACTGCGCACATCGCACAGAGCAACGCCAGGATCGCGATCGGCCAAGCAGCAATGCGTCGTCGATACTTCATGGCGGAGCGCCTCGCAGGTCAGATATTGATCATCGCCGGCTGGGCGGCCTTGGCAAAGCTTTCGTCCATGTACGTTTCGTAGGCGATCGGATGCTTGATCGTGCCCGCCTCGATGGACAGCTGCATCAGGTCCTCGAATTCGGTGCGGATCATCCGCAGGTCGCCGTAGGTGACCCGGTCCGTCGGATTCTCCATGACGAAGCGGATGATGTTCGGGTCCTGGTTGAAGTATTCGCGGCCGGCGGCGATGGCGACCGCCTTGTTGCGATTGGCCTGCTGCGCATCCAGCCAGCGGCCGGCGCCGAGCACGTAATTGACCAGGTCCTGCACCAGCGGACGATTGGTTTCGATCAATTCCTCCCGCACGGTGAGCACGCAGCAGATGTAGTTGCGCCATTCGTCGCGCGTCATGCGCAGGGGTCGTGCGTACCCTGCGCGCTGGGCAGCGGCGCCGAAAGGCTCACCCGTGCAATACGCGTCGACCGCGTTCGCATACAACGCAGCGGGCATGTCCGGCGGCGGCATTTCGACGATCTCGATATCCGCGGGCGTCATGCCTTCCTGCTGGAGCATCTTGCGCAGGAACAGGAAGTCCACCGCGAACCGGCTGGGAATAGCGATGCGCTTACCAGCTAGCTGACGGAACTTCTGGTAAGGCGACTCGGTGCGCACCATGATGACCGCGCCGGAGCGATGTCCGAGAGAGACGATCTTCACCGGGATTTTCTTGTCGGCCAGGTCCATGACCAGCGGCGCCAGCATGTAGGCCGCCTGGATGCGCCCGGCCATCAGCGATTCCTTGATTTCGGGCCAGCCGCTGTACTTGCTGAACTCGAACCCGAGCCCCTGCCCGCCCGTCGCCTTGGCGCGTGCCACGCAGGCCACCGGCAGCGTGAGGTTGCAAGTCACCGGCAGTCCGCCGACGACCAGGGCACTCGACGACGTGTCGCCGCCGCAAGACACCAGGGTTCCAGGCAGGGCCGCGGCCATCATGGCCTGGAGCATGCGTCGACGGTGCAGTTGGTGCGCGCTGAGCATGGCCGGATTGTAGCCCGGCGGTGGGTCAGGCACGCAGCTGCGCGACCCGCTGGTGACACAGCCGGCGCGTGGTGCCAACGGCCGTCTGATGCAACGGTTCGGTCGACGCTATGTCGCCATGTTCAACGCCCGGCACGCTTTGCTGTTCTCTACAGAGCAAGCAATACCAGCCGACTGAATCTGCATTCCGACGAACCTGTCCGTGAAACCCGGGGCACCCCACTCCGACCCCTTTTCGTGACACCGTTCTTCACCCCGTTCTTGCCGAGGCGAGTAAGATCGACCGCGGCGGGACGGCTGCATGCCGGAACAGCCGGAGAGGCGTCGAATAGCGACGCGTGGCGCGCCTTGCCGAGACTGCGGTCGCAAGACCGGGAGGCGAACATGCGCTACACCCTGTTCGAAAAGTACAAGGACGGCCTGATGTTGACGGCCCGTCTCCTGCTGGTGCTGCTGTACCTGCGATTCGGGGTAGGCAAGCTCTTCAGCTTCTCCGCCACCGTCGACTACATGGCCTCGACCGATCTGCCGGCGCCCTTCCTGATGACGTCGATCGCGCTCGCGATGGAGGTTGGCGTGGCGCTTGCGATCGCGCTCGGCTTCTACACCCGCCCGCTCGCCCTCCTGCTGCTGGGCTACACCCTGCTCGCCGCCTTCATCGGCCATCCGTACTGGAACATGGACGGCATGGCGCGCTACGACAGCATGATCAACTTCTACAAGAACGTCAGCATCGCCGGCGGCCTGCTGTTGCTGATGGTGGCGGGCCCGGGGCGGTACTCGTTCGACAAACGCTGACTTCGAGCGTTGACTTCGATGGGCGTCTTCTTCGAACGCTGCTTGACTCGCTGCCCCGCCGATGCGCGCGGCAGCGATCGGCGGACTAAGAACCTGACCTCGTTCTTTGCCCTTGCGCTCAAGCGGGATCATCCGGCTTGCTGACGACCTTCTGCAGCAACTTCTTGCCCTCGGGCGACTGCGCCAGGCCTTCGAGCATGCTGGCGATAGCGGTGCCGCCGTCGGCGGAAAACAGGTCCATCACGCTGGACAGCCCTTTGCTCGGAGTGCCGGCGTTGGAGATCACCTTGACGTCGGCGGACTTGAGCGCCTCGGCCTGCGCCGTGCCCACGGCCTGGGCAGCTTCGATGTTGCGGATGCCGAGCAGGTAGGTCTGGTAGCCCTGGTCGCTGCCGATCTTCTCGGCCAGCTTGATCTGCGCGTCCACCGGCGCCATCAGGATCGCGGTTTCGGCCGAACCCTTGGCGTTGCCTTCCACCGCGATGCCTTCGGCATTGCGCTTTGCTGCCTCGAGCTTGCCCTCGGCGGTCAGCACGGTCTGCTGCTTGTTGCCTTCGGCCGAGACGATGGCGACCTGCTTGGAGGCATCGGCCTGCACGATCGCCACTTCCTTGGCCTGGGCGGCGGCGATCACCGCCACCTCGCGGCTGATCTCGGCGCCGCGCACGTTCTTGACCTGCACCACGTCCATTTCCTTGGCCGCGGTTTCGCGCTGCTGTACTTTCACCTGCTGTGCGGCCTGCTCGTTGGCCACGCCGACGTTCTTGTCCTTCTCGGCGGTGCGCAGGCCCACTTGCTCGGCGGCCAGCTGGCGCGACATCTCGATCTCGCGCTTGGCGGCGATCTCGGCCATTTCGGCCTGGCGGGTGTTGTCCGCTACGACCAGCCGCGATTCGCGCTCGATCCCCGAGGTGCGCTTGGCCATGATGTTGTGGATGACGTCGCTGTCCTGGGAATCGCGGATGTCCATCAGCTCGATGTTCTTGATCGCCTCCACGCCCCACCCGCCCAGCTGCGGCTGCACTTCCTTGGTGAAGGCCTCGCCGAAGCGGCTACGGTCGAGCATGATCTGGTCGATCTCGTGCGCGGCCAGCACGGTCCGCACCGAGCCCTGCACGATGGCGGTCAGCTGCTCCTTGAGCTCTTCGAACGAGGCGACGCGCTGCGCGCAGGTATTGGAGTCGCTGATGCGGAAGAAGGCCATCACATGCACCAGGAAGGGCACGCGCTCCTTGTCGTAGGCGGCGTAGTCCGGTAGGTCGATGGCGAAGTTGGACACCGGCAGCGTCACCCGCTGCAGGCCGATCAGCGGAATCCGCGACGGCCACTCGTAGTAGGTGTTGCTGGCGAAGCCCTTGCCGTAGGAAACGGTGTTCTTGCGGGTCTGGACGATGTGGACCTCATTGACCGGAACCACGCGGCGGAGCGCGATGACCCAGAAGAACAGGACGAGACCGACGAGGCCGACAGCGACGATCGCCGCGAGAATTAGGGACATGCCGAGCATGGAAGGTCCTGAGGTTGGAGCGAGGAAGGTCAGTATAGATTGACGCCGTCGATCAGAAACAAACCATACGACGGCTCGGCATCCCTGCAACCTGCCGCATGCGATGATTGCGCACCACGCTCATGCCGCACTCGCGTGTCGGAAAACAACCGTGTCGCATTCGACGAAACCTGGTGTCGGCAGCAGATGGGCCGGGGCCCACCGTACACAGTGGTATTGCGTAGCGTTGGTGTAGGGCGGGCTCAAGCCCGCCGCGCGGGTCACGCGATACCTCCCAATGGACGGAACTACCCCGGCCGCTGTTCCGCAAAGCAATCCACTCCGACACCTATTCCGACCCCGCTCTAAATGCCATCCCCCTGCTCCTGCGCCCAGGCTTTCACAGCCCGTCCGAAGCGGGCGATCATCACCATGTTGAAGAAGTGCATCAGGCCGAGCACGAGCAGGCTGATGCCTACGCGCGAGCCGATCTGCGGAATCAGGCTGACGGTATCGACCTGCCAATCGTTCAACCGGTAGCTGATGAAGCCCAGGTTGACCAGGTAGAAGCCGATCACCAGCAGGCGGTTGGTCGACGCGGCCAGTTCCTGGTCCTGGCCGAAGCAGCGGATCAGGAAGATCTCGCCGTTGCTGGACAGCGCGCGCGCCACCCAGATCGTCATCCCGATGGAAATCGCGAGATACAGGCCGTAAGCGAAATGTGTCATGACAAAGTCTCCCAGCTGGAGCATTGGTGTCGCCTCAGGATTGATGGCGACAGCAGCGTGGCTGGGGCGGGCGGTCCCGGCTTCCGGAAAGATCAATGCGGAACAAATCGTCCCCGATCCGCGCTGCATCCGCGCAAGATCAATGACTTGCCGGGCTCCTAATTGATCATCCGGAAGTGGGCGCGGCCGCCATCCGGCGCTGGCGATACTCGCCCGGCACCTCGCCGACGTGCTCCTTGAACGCTACGTAGAAACTGGACTGGGAGTTGAAACCGGACGCCATGCCCACCGACAGCACGGAGGCGCGCGGCTCGTCGACCAGCATCTGCTTCGCGGTTTCTACCCTGTACTGGCGCACGAAGCGCGAGAAGCCGACACCGAACGCCGTGTTGACCAGTTCCGACACCTGGTGAGTGCTGAGCCCGATCATCTCGGCCACCGCGGCCAGGCTCAGCGACTCGGAGCGATGGATCTGCTCCTGCTCGAACAGCTGCCGCAGCCGCGCCACCACCGCATCCCGATCGACGCGGGTCAGGGTCGACTGCGCATAGGCCACGGCGACCGCCTCGCGCGTCTTCGGCACCAGGTCCGGCACGCTGAGCAGCAGCCAGCCGACCACCAGCAGGCCCAGCGCGATCAGCGCCGCATACGTCCAAACGTAGCCGTACCAACCCAGCCCGCTCTGCGCCAGCAAGCCGCTGATCGCCACCGCGATCGCCATCAGCGCGAACAGCACCAGCACCTTCAGCTCCAGCGCGAACCAACTGCGCATCGCACGCAGGCGATACACCAGCGCGCACAGGTGCAGCGCCGCGGCGGCGCCGAGCGCCAGCGCAACCGGAATCGCCCAGGCCAACGGGATCGTCAACGACAACGCCAGCACCGCGAACGGCAGCGCCCATTCGATCCGGCGCCAGCCGCCCTCCGGTCGCAGCACGCCCAGCAGCAACCAGTAGAAGCCCAGCGACTGCAGGAACACCACCACCACGTAGCGGCGCGTCGGCAGCGCATCCACCGCATCGGTTGCGAACTGCAGGTGGGCGAGTTGGGTCAGCGCCAGCCCCGCCAGCATGACGAAGCCGCCAAGCCGCGACTGCCACGGCAACGCCAGCTGCCGGTAGCCGCCGGCGAGCACCGCCGCGAGCAGCATGGCCATGCCGACCGAGAATCCCACCATCAGTTGCAGCACCAGATCCATGCCCGCCTGCTCTCCAATGAACCCGACATCGCTCGTCGGCAAGACGGCTACCGGACGCGCGTGAAATAGTTCGTCCGCATCACCGGCACGCCGCCGTCCCCGAAATAGGCGGCGATCTCGATCATCGAGTTGCCGTCCGCAGCGACGGTATAGACGCGCGTCGATGCCGGCATCCCACCTTTACCAAGCTGCATGACCAGCACGTTGAGTGCGGGCATCTTCACGGCGGTGACGTCGGCTTCCGCGCTGCCCTTGACGGGCGCAGCCGTGCCGTCGAGGGAAGCGGTCCCTTCGGCATGGCTCTTCGTTCCACCGGCGTCGACGATGTCGACCTGCGTCGCCCACTTCCCGTTGCCCGCATCGCCGAACGTGATCGTGACGCGCTTCGGTCGCGCCTTCGGCGGAATCGGCAAACGCGAAACATCGACGGCCCATCTGCCGATCAAGGGCGACGCAGTGGATGGCTTTGCAAGCGCCGGTGCGTTCTGAAGCAGAACCGCGATCAGCAGGAGGATCGCGAAGAGTGCCTTCATATGACCTCTCCAAAGGGCGCGCGCGGCGGCGTGTAATTTTCGTGGACAACCCGGGCGGCTAAATGATGACATCAAAGTCTGCTGTTTGCAGACGCGATAACGGAGCCGTCAGCGCGTCCAGGCTCGTCACGTTGCGACGTGGGAGGAGGTTGCGCTGCACTGCGACGAACAGGCGAAGTCAGCGCTGCTGCTGGTGATCGCCAACATCAACGTGTGGAACAGCTTGAACGCGGCAACTCGGCAGGTGGCAGGCACCTGGAAGGGATAGCTCTGTCCGGGAGCAAATGGTGCCGGAGCCATTCAATCTCGCTGCAATTGCTCCTGAAGCCTTCCCGCTGCCAACCTCAGATCAGACCGTGCTTCTTCAAGATCGCGCGCTCGTCGGTGGCCACGTAAGCGAAAATTCGTGGCCGCCCGCGCGCCATGGTCAGGAAATAGTGGTGCGCGAAGCGAATACGGACCAAGCGGCCGTCGCTGCGGCGGCGGGTACGCGAGTCCCACATCACCCGCGCCATCGCGTGCAGGCCATCGAGCGGCGTGATCTCCAGCGCATCGATGGTCATCGATTCGACGCCGAGCTTGCGGTAGCGCGCGAACCCGCGCTTGGCCATGAAACGGAACACGAGTCCGTTCTTGCCGCCATGCACGCCGGCGGGACTCGACTCGACGAAATAGTCGGCGAACGCTGCGGTCACCGCCTTGTCGACGTCGGGCTTGTCCGCGAGTGCCCGCGCGTAGGTCGCGGTATATCGGCCGAAGAAGATCTCCACCTTCTTCCTGATCGCAGCGGGTGTCATGCGCGCCTCCCATTGTCGAAACGCCGCAAGTCTCGCGCTCCTCGCATCGCCGGCGGGTGAACATCCACGAGGCAAAACCGAAGCCTGGGAAAGTGCGCGCTGACCCAGTTTTCATTCGAAAATCTACGCCGACCTCTCTCAATCCCTGGCTCATTCTTTGTCAGCCCGGCACCGGCGGCAGTTCGGGCGCGTCCAGCCCCTTGAAAGGATCGCGCCACGCGTCGAGTTCCTCGAGTTGGCGATACCACCGCTTGACGGACGGATAGTCGTCCAGCGGCAACCCCGCGACATCGTTGAAGGGCAGGAACGCCGCCATTCGGAAGTCGGCATAGGACGCCGAATCCCCCACCAGCCATGTCCGACCGGAAAGCTCGGCATCGAGGAGCGTACCAGCCGTGCCGAAGCGCCTCATCCCCTCCTCGACCCGCTGCTGATCCACCGGGCCGAGCCCGTACCGCTGTTTTGTCCCGCGCTCGAAAAGCACCATGTCGCAGGCTCTTGCGAAGTTCTCCTTGCCCCAACTGAGCCATTGCATCATCTCGGGCTCGTCATCGTCCGTGCGCCAGAAATCCGAACGCGCGTCGCGCGACAGCCGGCAGGCGATGGCGTCGGTCTCCCAGAGACTTTTGCCGGGGGCCAGCAGGATGGGCAACAGCAAATTCGGGTTCAGCGGGCGATACCGCTCGCTCTGGCCCGGAGCCAGTGGCGCGGCGAACTCGAATTCGACTTTCGCGTCCACGTAGCGTGCCACCGCCACTGCGAGGCGCGGATTGGGGTTGCGGCTGAAGAGCAATTTCATTGCGTGCCGATCCTTCGAAAATGGAAGCCAGGGCGCGAAGGAAAATGCGCTCTGACCTGAGTTCTTGTTTTTCTTATCGCTAGTACGTCTATTGCACCGCTAGTCGAGGAACTGCTCTTTTCCCGTAGGCCGGGCACTCTTTCACGAGGGTCGTCGCCTTCAGCCACGACTGGCCCGCGCTGTTCGATATCCAGCACTTGTCGAACACGGAGCAATAGCAGACCTCCCAGGCGAGGCGCGACGGTCCGGCGTAGGCGTTTCCAACGCCGCGCGCGCGATCTTGCCCCGCGCCAGCACCAACTCGACATCCTCCCCGGGGAAATGACGCGGCCGCTGAAATAACTCCTCAGTCAGAATTTCTGGCTGTATCTCAGATAGTAGAACCGCCCCGGCACCTGATATTGCGGATCGAAGCTGTTGGCGAAGGCCAGCACCGAGCGCGGCGGGTCCTTGTCGAATGCGTTGTTCAGACCGACGGAGATACGGCCGTTCCATGGCGTGTTCCAGAACATGCCCAGATCATGATAGGTCGTGGAGCCGAGCCGGTTCCGGGCCGCGGGCGTCGGCACGATGGCGTCCACGCCTTCACCGTCCCAGAGACCGTTGCCGTTCAGATCGGTCGGGATGCCGACGATGCGACCCGGATCGGAACAGAGGTTCTCGAAGCCGAAACTTACGAGGAACTGGCAATCTTCTTCGAGGTGGGAGTAATAACGCATCATCCAGGTTGCACCGAGATTGCCCCATTCCCAGCGGGCCTGCAGGTTGGAGCGGATACGCCAGTTGTTGTCGCTCTGGATGTGCGAGCCGACCCTGTTGCCGCCTTCGTCGTTCAACATGGGTTCGCCGATCGCGGGCGTATGCAGCTGGTTCTCGCCGCGGATGCCGTCGCCGTCGATGTCGGACTCACGCCTGGCCAGATAGGACGTATCCCAGACGAGGCTGAGCTTGCCCCAATCCGCGGACGGCATCTGATAGCTCACTGTCACGTCGTAGCCTTCTGCGAGCGTATTTCCGATGTTCAACCCGGTTGCGTCCAAGGTGTCGATGGTGCCGCCGGGCAGCCGGGTGAAGCGATCACAGAAGGAGTCGATGCCGCCCACGATGCAAAAATCGACGATGTCCTGGGCCTCGAACTGGGTGATCGTGTTTTCGAATTCGATCTGCCACCAGTCGAGGGTCACGTTGAAGCCCTTCATCCAGCCCGGGCTGTACACGAGCCCCAACGTCTTGCTGGTCGAGGGCTCCGGCTCCAGATCGACATTGCCGCCGGTCGCCACGCGGGTGACTGCGCCGGGAAGCTGCGGATAACCGCCCTCCGGCACGCCTTGGGCGCGACAGCGCGCTTGCGCTGCGGGAGACAGGGTGCCGTAGTTGGTCGCTTCGCAAGGATCGATCGTCGAAAAGAAGAAATCCGTTACGCCTGTAAACAATTCCGCAATCGATGGCGCACGGAACCCTTCCGTGTAGTTGCCGCGGATCATCAGGTCATCGATAGGCTTCCAGCGGACACCGAACTTGCTGTTGGTGGTATCGCCGAAGTTGCTGTAGTCGGAGATACGGGTAGCGAGGCTGATATCCAGCAGGCGGGCGAACGGTGCGTCCGCGAGCATCGGGATGGCCAACTCGAGAAAGGCTTCGTCGAGATCGAAACCGCCGCGCGCGCCGACGCGGGCATTGCCGGTCGTATTTCCGGAATTGATCATGGCATCGGGCGTGTCGACGCCGAATTCCTTGCGGTGCTCCACTCCGGTGGCGAAGGCAAACGGACCAGCCGGAAGATGGAACAATTCGCCGGAAAAGTTTGCGTAGTAGGTCGTCTGCTCGTAGCTGATTTCGTCGTGGGCCTCGATGCTGACATAGTCCAGCATCTCAGGCGTCATGACGCCCGGCGCACCGAGCAGGTTCAAAGGCACGCAACCTGCGATCACGCTGCGCTCGTTCACGCCGGGTGTGGCCGGGTCGTCGGGCGTGCCGCAGACGACCGGGCCACCCGGTCCGTCCTGGAACGACGGACCCAGCGCATCGCGCAGCGCCGGCAGGCCGAATTGGCCCGAGGTGCTGTCGTGGCGTTTGTTTTCACCGCGCAGATAGCCGGCCTGCCAGTCGAACAGGCGATCGCCTATCTCGAAATCGCCCTCCAGCGCGCCATCGAAGACGAACGTATCGACATCCTGGCTGAAGCTGCGGCCGCCGGTCTCCACTGCACGGCGCGCGATGAAGCTAACCGGTAAGCCGAACGGGTTGTAGAAGCTGTCCTCGTGGATATAGATGCTGCTGGCCAGCGGGCTGCCGGTCGCGGCGCCGAGCACGATCGGCGTGGAAGCCAACAGCTGCTCGGACTTGCGCTCGTTATATGTCACGGCCGCCTTGAAGCGGACGCGATCGGTGATCTCCAGCTTGCCGCTGGCGAACAGCGAGGTGCGCTCCTGCGGCGTCCTCAGGTAGTTCTCCGGCGCGAAATTGTAGATGTCGTCCGGAAACAGGAAGGTGCGCCAGTTCAGGCCGCTCTGGCCGGGATCGTAGGTGAACGGCGAAAATGGAATACCGCTCGGATCCACCAGGTCCCCGCTGCATCCGGCCGGGCCGATCGCGCCATCGCAGAGCAGGTAGCTGCCGAACGGCGTGATCGAACTGCCAAAGGTGTTGCCGGTGCCGTAGACCGGCTCCCTGGAGATCGCGCGATCGCGCGCGAAGACCGGTTCCTCCTTGACGTATCCGACGCCCATCATCGCGGAGAAGCGATCGCCCACGGCTCCGACAGTGAAATCGTAGGATTGCCGGACGCCGTCGCCCTTGTCGTACCGACCGTAATAGGCGTTCGCTTCGGCACCATCGAACTCGTCGCGCAGGATCACGTTGACCACGCCTGCGATGGCATCCGAACCGTAGATGACCGATGCGCCGTCTTTCAGCACTTCGATCCGCTCGACCGCGGCGGTGGGAATCGAATTCAGGTCGACCGCGCCGCCAAGACCCGTGCCGCCGACCCAGCGCCGACCATTGACAAGCACGAGCGTACGGCCGGGACCGAGATTACGCAGATCGACATTGGTCTCGCCATCGCCGCCGTTGTTGACGTTCGAGTTCTGCGCCGAACCGTGGGCCGTCAGGTTCTGGATCACATCGCCGATCGAGGTCAGCCCCTGGGCCAGGATGTCCTCGCGGCTGAGCTGGAAGATCGGCTGGGAGGTCTCGATATCGACGCGCTTGATGCGCGAACCCGTCACTTCGACACGATCGAGCGTGACCGGCGCCTCTTCATCGTTTGCGTCCTGTGCCGCTGCGCTGCTGGAGAAACCCGCGGCGGACACAGCGGCACTGGTCATCAGCGCCGCCAGCACCGCATCCGTGAGTATGTGCGAAGACATCCTGGTCTCCCCGTGCGAAGGGTGCAGGATGTATAGAGGAAATGTCTTGGCAAAGGCGTGACGGAGTTCAACCTATCCTCTTCGTCCCGCTTGCGTAAAAAGTGATGCCAGCAACGCCATGCGGCCGGCGCTACGGCGGCGGGCGCGAATCCCGCGTCACCGCGCCATCCCTCGTTCGCTATGACGCCATTTGTTTGGACCTACTTGTCGGGCGGGCATGGCACGGGCCTGGGCGTCAAGTTCTCGCACCCCCACTCGACACGGATGGTTCCGTCCATCCTGTAGTTGGCGATGATGGGAATCTGCGACAGCGTCTGTTCTCTGGACAACGGGTACCGGGTTGGGACCATCGACATGTCTTTCCAGAAAGAGATCGAACACGCTTCCTCGGATTTGCAAAGATCCGCCACGGCCTGCCGGTACTCATCGAGATCCTTCCAGTACGCCTCGGGCATGTAGACGAAATGCGTTTGATGTCCAGAACGGATCTCACGCCAATGCCTGCGGTTTGCCCCTCCATCCTTCACGGAAGCAAAGCCTTTCGTGCCGGCTCTCAATGTCGGGTTGCCGCTCACCAGCTCCCCGCATGACGTGACCGATGACCTCGTCTTCTCCGTGCCCATGAAATTGGCCGCTCGCCTCGACATGCGTTCGAGTTCTTCGACAGAATGCGTGGACACGATGTCCTTTGCGACGCAATGACAGAAGAAGTTCTTCGATTCCGTAGTAGCTTCCGTCGTCTGAGAGCATCGACTAAAAACTTCTTGCAGGAAATCTCCAGGCGCTGTTCTTTCCTTGCAGGAAGCCAACACGAGCGCGCAAGCTGGAGCCAACACGATCCTGAGCAATGAATTCATCCCTGCGTCCCTGTGAGTGAGCGAGTCAGGCGTAGAGACCGGGAAGAACGATCCTTGATCCCGTTTGTCAGTGAAAACAGGTGGTGCTGCGCACTCAGTCGACAACCTCGACGGCATTCGTTCTTGTTCGCGACAGAAAGAGCTTCCGTTCACCAATCGCGCAAAGCGTCGTTATTTCATCGATATCCTTCAGGTCATAGGCGACTTTAAGGTCATTGATGACGCCCTTGTCTCCACGGTCGATTGTCCACTCTCCAATGTAGTCAACTCCCCTTGCCGTTACCTCGAACCACAGTGCTGGCTTCGTCACCGGGTAATTCAGAAAATTATTGGCGCCCGGTAGGACTTCCTTGAAATAGTATTTTCCTGGCTCGACATCGACTGCAAAGTAGCAATGGTCAGTCGCACGTTCACTGCAACGCTTCAACACAATCTTCCTGGAGGAATCCACGCTTTCAAGCATCCATTCAGCGGACCATCCGTCAGCGAGCCTGCTCGGGCTGGTGGCGAACACGAAATTTTTGGCTTCCGGTTCGACACACGACGGCGCAGCCAACACAAGTGTTGGCAATAGAGTGCAGAACAGCAGAACGATTCTCATCAGACCCCCAACCAATCTCGCTTCTACTCGCTGACCTGTTTTAGGGTCTCTTCGCGCGCCGTCTGCAGAGCCCAGTCCCCTTTATACGGGTTGCGCAAGCCTAACGGAGAAAGTGCACTCTGCACCCCGTTTTTTCTACGCGCTCCCGCCTTTTCCTTCAGCGCTCATACGCATCCCAAGTCCACGCACGAGATCGCAAACCCCAGCCGCAAGCCAAATACATTAAGTCGACAGCCGCATCGTCTTGCGCGCCAGTCGTCAAGGCCTGTAATCGCAAGGTGCAAGATGTAGCGTCCGCGAAGGAAGCGTCGCGGCCAAGCTTGCTTGCTCCACGCTCAAGCCAATGAACCTCGTGCACCACTCCTTTTGCCTTGCCGCTGCAAGGCGGCGAGTCTCGGCCGCGACCCGACACCGTTGCGCGACCCTCCCTCAACCTCGCGCGCGAGCCTTTCTCGGGCCCGCCTAGCAATCAGCGGCTTGCGCGCCGCGTCTTGAGCGCCACGGGCCGGCATCCAATGCTCCACAGCTGATGCAGGAGGGAGAACTCAAGCCCGCCATACGCGGGTCCAACAAATAATGTGCCGTAATCGTCCGCATTCAGGCTGCCGCGTTGCCGGGTCGCGCGGCTTTCGGCGTTCAATGGAGGCGCGTGCCCGGCCAGCCCGGGAATAGGGGGATGCGCACTCCTTTTCATAGGAACCCCAGCCATGACCATCTCTCGCAACCCCTTGCCCCGGCCCGCACGCCGAGGGCTCCTCCCCGCCGCACTGATGCTCGCCTTCGCGCTGCCGGTGCAGGCCGATTCGGTCACCGATTGGAATGCGCTCGCCAGTGGCCCGGTGGTCGCGCCGCGCTTCGGCGGGCCGCAGCAGCAGGCGCGCATCATGGCGATCACCTCGATCGCCGTGCACGATGCGCTGAACAGCATCGACCGTCGCTACGACTCCTACAACAAGCTGCCTCACGCGGTTTGGGGCGCATCGCCCAATGCCGCCGTCGCGGCGGCCGCGCGTACCACGCTGCTGGCGATGATCGGGGCGTTGCCGCCGGCCGTGCCGCCGGAAGACGTCAATCGCGCGCTCGCGATCCAGGCGATCGAAGCCGCCTACGCCGCCGCGATCGGCCCGGGCGCACCCGACGCCGCCGAAGCGGCCGGCATCGCCGCAGGCGAGGCCGCGGCCGACGAGATCCTCGCGCAGCGCTATGCCGCCACCGCCACGGGCCTGGTGCCGATCGACGGCTCGGGCACGCCCAACGCGCCACCGTATGCGCTGCCGCCCGGGCTCGGCGTGCACCAACCCACGCCGGCGCCGGAGTTTCCCGCAGTGACCATCCCGGCCTTCACCGGCTGGTCCGCGGTCACGCCGTTCGCCCTCAAGAGCGCGACGCGGTTCCGCGCGCCGCCGGGCAAGATCTTGAAGTTGAACAGCCTGCAGTACGCCTTCGAGTACGCATTCGTGAAGCACGTCGGCGACGCGCGCATCCGCGGTGGACGGCCCAATTCGCCAGCGAGCGACATCCCGCGCTTCTGGGCCGGCGGCGGACTCGACTGGAACGCGAACGCACGCCTCGCCGTCGCCAATCGCGGCCTGGGCCGCTGGAAGCACGCACGGTTGTTCGCACTGCTCAACATCGCCGTCTCCGACACGCACGTCACCAACATGGAGAGCAAGTATTTCTACAACTTCTGGCGACCGGTGACCGCGATCCGCTGGGCCAACGACGGCAATCCGCTGACGCGGAGCGATCCAACCTGGCGGCCGTTCCTGCAGACGCCGCCGTATCCGGACTACCCCTGCGCTTCCACCGGCTTGACCGGCGCCGCGGCGCAGACGTTGCGGCGTTTCTTCCACAGCGATGCCCTTCCCTTTACGCGGACCGTCAATACACCGGCCGTGCCGCTGCCGGCGCCGCTGATCGAATTGCCGCCGAAGGCCATCACCCGCAGCTATGCCAGACTCACGCACGCGGAGAACGAGCAGGCCATCGGTCGCGTGTACGCCGGCATCCACTTCCTCGAGGGATGCACCGCCGGCTTGCGCATGGGCAACCAGGTAGCGGACTGGGTGTACGCCCGCTACTTGCGCCCGAAATAAGACCGCCGATGCGTGCCGGGCGCAGCGCCCGGCACGCGTCATCGGGCGGTACATGCGGTGCACCTGGAGAAGGTGTCGAGAGAAGAGTTTCAGCAAGAAGATGGCGTCAGGGACAATCAGAAATCGTCCCTGACACCTTTTCGTGATCCCATTTTTTTCCCGGCCTACAGTTCTGCGGCCGCGACCTGCACTTGCCCAGTCTTCCGCTCCCGTCTGTATCGCCCCGGTGGCGCGCCGAACGCGCGACTGAAGGCGCGACTGAAGGCTGCTTCCGACTCGTAACCAACCTCGTAGGCGACTTGCAGGACCATCCGGTTCGTGGTCAGCAAGAGACGCGCGCCGAGCTGAAGACGCCAACGCGCCAGGTATGCGAGGGGCGATTCACCCATGAGCTGAGCGAATCTCTCGGCCAGCACCGTGCGCGACGTGCCGCTTGCTCGTGCCAGATCGGGCAACGTCCATGCGCGCGCGGGGTCGCGATGCAGGAGCGCAAGCGCCTGCCCGACTTTGGCGTCGCGCGCGCCGGCCAACCAGCCAGTGCGCTCAGGCGGCAGCGCATCCATGTACCGGCAGAGCGTTTCCACGAACACGGTCTCGGCGAGCTTGGCAAGCACCGCCAACCGACCGGCCTTCTGCAATTCCGGCTCGCTCGCGCAGTGACGTATCGCGCTCTCGATCCATGCGCCCGCCGGGCTGCTGCGCACGTTCGTCTTGAGGATCGCAGGCAAGCCGCTCAGGAACAGGGCTTCTGCGTGACGCTCGCAACCCAGGTAGCCGCAGATGATCCGCGTCACGGGTCCATCGCCGCCCCATTTCTCGGCGGTCAGCTCGCCCTTCGCAAGCTTCGGCAACAGGCGCGCCCCGGGAAACAGCTTGGAAGTTCGTCCATGCCACAACTCGTGCGCGTCACCGTGCGGAAAGACGACGATATCCCCGGCTGCGAGGCTCACCTCGTCGTGACCGGCCGTACGCGCGGTCGCGTGTCCCTCCGTCACCAGATGGAACAGCACCAACCGCTCGCTATCCGGTGAAATCTGCGAACGCAGTTGATCCTGCGCCGGCGTGGCGAATCGCCACGGCGCCGAGAACTCGCCGTTGAAAAACAGCGCGCCGGTGACACGCACCGCGCGCATGGCTTCCGACAGTGCATCCATCCGGCAATCTCCTGCAAAGAATTGCGGACTCTCGATCAATTCCGGCCCGGCGCGCCTCGGCACACTCTGTCTCGCCAGGCTTAGAACGCCGTCAAGTATAGGAGAGCGCCATGGAAACCCGTCCATCCCGAACCTTGCAGATCATCCAGCGATTCAACCAGGCCTTCGTGCAACACGACGGGTCGCTGCTCGAAGACCTGATCGCCGACGATTGCGTCATGGAGAGCGTGGAGCCAGCTCCCGACGGCACACGCTACGTCGGCCGCACTGCGTGTCTCGAGTTCTGGCAGAAGCTGGCCAACAACCGCGACGGCGCGTTCACTACCGAAGAGATGGTTGCCATCGACGAGCACGCCATCATTCGCTGGCGCTATCACTTCGGTCCAGGGCAATCGCAATCGGTTCGCGGCGTGAATGTGATGCGCGTGCGCGATGGCCTGATCACCGAGGCGCTCGGGTACGCGAAGAGCGGTGATGCCTCCGTGGCGACGGCCGTACGCAGCGCGACGACCTAGCGGCGTCGGCGTACTCGCTTAGCCATGCAGGGTGGGCCGGTAGACGAGCTCCTGGATGTTGCCATCGAGGGTCCGACTCTCGATCAGTTCGAGATCGAAGTCGGCCGCATCCTGAAAGATCGGCTCGTGTCCTGTCTGACCAGTGATCACGGGGAAGACCGTTACCTGGACGCGGTCGACCAAACCAGCAGCCATCAGCGCACGGTTCATCGACAGACTGCCATGGGAGCGCAACGGCACCTTGGATTCTTCCTTGAGCCGGGCGACGACGTCGACGGCGTCACCGCTCACTAGGGTCGCGTCCGGCCAGTCGAGTGGGCCTTTCAGCGTCGTCGACACCACCGTTGCCGGCAGGTGCCTCATCCGGGTGACCCATGGGTCGTGCACTTCGGATTCCTCGGTGCTCGTGGCCACCATCTGCGCGAAGGCCCGATACGTATTGGCCCCAAAGACCATCCGCTGCTTCTCGCCGTACAAGGCAAGGCGATGGTCGAGCAACTCGGGACCTTGCTTGCCCCAGTAGCCGCCCCAGTCGCCGCTATTGGAGCCGAAGCCGTCGAGACTGCTAAAGACGTCGAAAGTGTAGGTAGCGGTCATGATGTTCCCTCAAGTGCGGTTGCGCGCTCCGGCACCCATCTGTCCGCTTCCCAAGACGGGTACGAAGTCTGCGCATTCCGCTGCTTCGACGCGAAGGTCTGCCAGCCGCTCCCTGCCCTCCAAGGTGAGGGTCCAGTAGCGGTCGTTCTTCACGATCAACCCCAGCCGCGCGTACTGTCCTGCATCGCAACCGTCCGGGGGATCGCCGATCCTCTCGACGGACGAAAGGCATTCCAATTCAAGAATATCGTCATTCGATAGCACGAGCAGGTCCAAGGCTGGATGGGCGTACATACTCTTCCCGAAGTCTGGTGAAGACTCCTTCATCGCTGGCCAATCCGTTCAACCGGGCGCAGCCATGAGCGTTCACGCCCATGACTGCGCAGATGCAGGCCGCGACTAAGCTGGGAGCATGGCGCGAGGAGGACGCCGTCAGCCTGCGTTTGCCTACTTCGAGCCCGCGGCGGGAATCGTGTTCACCATCCATGGCACGCCGAACCGGTCGACCACGCTGCCGTAACCCGGCGACCAGAAGGTCTCGGCGAAGTCCATGACCACCTTGCCGCCTTCCTTCAGCGCATCGAACCAGCGACGCGCCTGGGCGGCGTCGTCGGTATGCAGGGTGACGTCGAAGCCATTCTTGGGCTTGTCGATGTTGGGCGCCCATTCCTTGTCCATGTCCGCGCCCATCAGCGCCTGGTCGCCGACCTCGAGCCAGCAATGCATCAGCCAATCCTTGTACTTCGCATCGTTGATCGGCATGTCCGGCGGTGCCTCGCTATAGGGATGGGCAGCAGTGATCTTGCCGCCCAGGACTTTCGCGTAGAACTCGAACGCCTCGCGACACTCGCCGCGGAAGCTGAGACTGGTCACGATCTTCAAGACAAATCCTCCTTTGTATTTGCGGGCGACACGACCAACAGATGGGCTGATGCGCACCCGCGGCCGTGCCGGAATCGCACGTTGCCATACCGATGTTTAAAGCCGCATGACGGCGCGATGCGCCGGCGCGCCAGCGAAGGTCTGCAGATCAGGGCGAAAGTGGCGGCAGGGACCATTCGGCCTGCGATCGCTTGTCGATGAAATCGCAATCGATGCACATCAGCGTTCGTGTCGCCGGCGCGCACGAATGACGGCATCCACGCCCGTTCCGGCAACGGGGCGCGGTCGTTCCTCGGCGACCACCACGTCCCACGCATCGGCATCGAGCGCAGCGACCGCGGCCTGCACGGAAACTTGCACCTGGTTCGCAGCCCTCGTGGCAGCGCCGGTGACGGGATCGACCGGCCGATGTCCAACCAGAAACAAGGTTCCCTCTGAAGCAACACCGGTCGCCATGCGCCGCACGAACGCTTCGACAGAACCGGCCACGTGGACGTACAGGCACGTCACCAAATCATAGTGGTCGGCCTTCGGCGTCCAACTCGCGAGATCGTGCTCGATCCACTGGATGCGCCCGGCTACGTCGTCGCCGGCCGCATCGGCCATCGACCGGCCTTGCGCCAGGGCCGCTGCAGAGAAGTCCAGCGCGGTGACCTGCCAACCACGCGCGGCTAGCCAGAGCGCTTCCGCGCCGTGCCCGCAACCAGCGTCGAGCGCACGCCCCGGCACAAGGTCCGCGACCTCGTCCACGAGATGCGCATTCGGCGGACGGAGCGCGACCTTGTCGGCGTGCTCGCGCAAGGTCTTCGACCACAGGTCTTCCCAGTAGGCGTTATCGAAGGTGGGTTTGGTCATAGGACTGCTGATTGCTTTTTTTACGCCGCTAGTCGAGGAACTGATCCTTCCCGTAGGCCGGGCATTCTTTCACGAGGGTCGTTGCCTTCAGCCACGACTGGCCTGCGCTGTTCGATATCCAGCACTTGTCGAACACGGAGCAATAGCAGACCTCCCACGCGAGGCGCGACGGTCCGGCGTAGGCTTTTTCCAGTGCCGCGCGTGCGATCTTGCCGCGCGCCAGCACCAGCTCGACGTCCTCCCCGGGGGAAATAACGCGACCGCTGAAATAACTCCTCAGGACACCCTCGTGCGAGCCCGCAAGCGTCGTCAGGGCCTCATTCCAGTCCGACTGCGCGACGCCGCCCACCATGACGCGAAAACCGGAGATGCGCGCCGGGCCGATCCCTGCGTTGCGCGCCGTGATCCTGAAAACCAGCTCCTGGGTCGCGACGTCGTAGTCGTTGATCGCCATCTGCAGCATCGGCCAGACCGCGGCCTCCTGCTGCTTGCGGGCTGCGTCGGCTTCGGTGAGGCCTGCATAGAGCGCGATAGAGCCGGTGACGATACCGATCACCGCCAGCACCGTCTGCATCAGCGCGATGCGCACGAACACGCGCTCCGATCGGGTCAGCTCGCCTTCCTGCTTTGGCGGCGCACCGCCTTCCGGTTTTGTCGGGTTGCCGTCTTTCGGCGCGGCTGGGCTGTCGACTTCTTCGGTCATGGGCAGCAAGTCCAAAGCATCTTCGTGGCCGTAGGATAATCGCGCCAGGAACGGTTCGCTGGGTTGATGAAGCCAACCCAGCCTACGGGTTATGAGCCTGGTACATGAACTCGAACTTTATTTCGCGCTGTCGAGTTTCTTCAGCATTTCGCCGATTTCCGGATTCGACATGAACGAACGCCACAGCAGGCCCGTGCGATGGTTCTCCACCATGGCGACGATCGGCGCCTGATTGAGGCCCATGTAGTGGGCGGAGAGCCAACGCTCGCTGGGGTTGTAGTTGTCGCGAGGGCCGTAGATGCCCCAGAGCTCGGCGCCGAGGTCGCGGTAAAAATGTTTGAAGGCGGCCATCGACGCTTCCGGCGTGTAGGGAAACGACGAAAGCGCTCCGGTGAGCGTGATCGTCCCTTCGTCGTACCACTGGTCCGGCGCCGGCGTGGTGTAGCCGTTGAAACCGTAGCTGGCGGTCAACCCCCAGGCGTTCGGGCCGTAGCCCTCGAACTTCTTGGGATTCGCGATGCTCCACGCGCGATTGATCTCAGCGGTGCGGCGACTGTTCTCGAAGTACGAGTCCGTGTATCGATCCCGCAAGGCGTGCGGGTCGAAGCCCATGAAGATGTAGTGCACGAAAAACAGCGGCCCGCCGCTACCGACGCCAACGTCGAGCTTGGTGCCGAAGTAGATGTTGCCGTTCGCGTAGAGTTTCCCGTCCGCGCTTTTCGACCAGCCTTGCCGGTAGGCCTGCGCGCGCTTGTCCTGGCTGGCCCAGCCGCTGTAGTACATGCTCGCCGGCACCGGATGCGTAGGCGAGGCGATCGCGAAAAGATAGGTCGCGAGGGTTTCGTTGAAGCCGACCAATGGATGGCTGATCTGGAATCCCCATTGCGGCGACCAGTGCCAGTAGAGATACGGGCTGTCGGGCGACGCGCGGTACCAGTCCCATTCCACGGCATGCCACAGGTTGGTGATGCGCTTGCCCAGGGCCTTCTCTCGTGGCGCATCGCGGTTGAAGTAACCACGCGCCGTCAGCAGTCCCTGGATCATGTAGGACGTTTCGATGATGTCGCCGCCGTTGTCGTACATGCCGAACAGTGGCATCGTCTCGCCGGTCTCGTCGTTGTAGTAGTGCGACCAGGCGCCGTGATAGCGCGGCGCACGCTCGAGGAAGGACACGATGGTCTCGAGCCGCTCGAGGCCCTGATCGCGCGTGACGAACTCGCGGTCGACGGCCGCCACGAGGGCGCTGATGCCGAGCCCCGTCGCGCCCGTGGCGACAATGCGGTCGTCGCCCGGAACATTCTCGTGCGCCATGCCCGAATGGACGCCCGAGGCTTCCCAGTAATAGCGGAAGGCCGCTTCCTGCAACATGCTGAGCAGCTCTTCGTCGGACAGCTCGCGAGTCGTCGCGGCAGCGGCCTCCGACTGCGCCGACTCGTGGCCCTGCCAATCCGCCGCTGCGATCCGGTAACGCGCCGTCACGCCGGAACGACCGATGAAATCCGTAAAACGATGCACGCCCGGCCGCTGGATGCCGACGGGTGCGAACGGCTGGTCATCGATCGAGCGAAACACCACGAAGTAGTCCGCGGCGCTCCCGGTGCGCGCACGCCATTGCACATCGATGTGGCGGTCGTAGCCCTTGGCCGAAACGGCATCGGGGATCGGCAGTGACGCTGCAGCGGCGCCGCCCGCGGGCTCATCGTCGACCCGGATGTCATCGACGATCAGGACATGCTTCCTGCCATCCGCGCGTCCCTGGTGGAAGATGATGCTTTGCAACCGCTCCGGGTGGAACGCATACACGGACGCCGAACGCAGCTTCGCCAGTGGAATGCGTACCTGCACCCAGCGGCCAGCGGGAATGTCGCCCGTGTAGGACGCCAACGGTTCCTCGACGGTGAAGCTGCCGGGGAAAGTCGCCACCTGCAGGCCGCCACGTGCATCCGACAGCACCACGCCAGGCAGATCCGCGGCCGCAATGGGCTCCGGCGAATACAACCAGAAATAAAGCGTGCCGCCGGACAGTTCCGGGTATCGATTCGGAAAATTGACGAGCTGGATCTGCGCATCCCAGCTGCCGCCGGGCGCCGATTGCCACTCTATGCGCAGGGCGTTCGGCGGCGTGCGGAACACCGTGGATTCCACGGGCAGGCGGCGGAACAACGTGGATGCCCCGGCCGGGCGATCGCCGGCCGACTTGAGTCGGCTCGGTGCCGTGTCGGACGCGCTCGATTGCCAGTACTGGGTGAGCTGCTGGCTGTTGTCGAAAATGACGTGGCGGTAATAATCAGACTGCGCGACAGCCGGACCCCCGACGCAGAGGCCGACGACGAAAAGGCAAGGACCCAACGCTCCGATGTGCTTGCGCATGCTGTTGCTCCCTGAGTCGGCTCTGGCTAGCAGTTCAATCCGCAGCCTCATCCTTCACGAACCCGATGCCATCCAGCGCGGGCTGGATCTCGGGGTTCGCCATGAAGAGACCCCACACTAGCCCCGTACGATGGTTCTCGATCATCACCGTGATCGGTGCCTGGTTCAGCGCCATGTAAACCTCTTCGTACCAGTTCTGCGTCTGGTTGAAGCCGTCGTGGAACCCATAGATGCCCCAGACCTTCGCCCCGAGATCGCGGTAGTAATGCTTGAGCGCAGCGAGCGATTCCTCCGGCGTGTATGGCATCGACGCGAGCGATGCCATCACGTTGATCGTGCCGTTGTCGTCGCGCGGCAGCGGCCGGCCGCCACCGGTGTTGACCCCGGCCGACAGGCCCCAGGTATCCGCACCGTAGCCCACGAAGCCGCGCGGGTTCTCGATGGCGTAAGCGCGGTTGATCAGCGCGATCGCACGGTTGTTCTTGAAGTAATTCGTGTAGCGATCGCGGATGCCGCGCGGATCGAAACCGAAGTAGGAAAAATGCGTAAAGAACAGGTCCGACCCATTGCCGACCCCGACGTCCAGCTTGATGCCGTACCAGCTGCCGCCGTTCGTATAGTGATTCCCGGCCGTCGTGCGGCTCCAGTACTGGCGATAACGGACATGCCGCTCGGACGTACCGGCCCAGCCCGTATGGTAGAGCGTCGCCGGCACCGAATGCGTCGGCGATGCGATGGCGAGCAGGTAGACGATCATCGTTTCGTTCCAACCGATGAGCGGATGATTGATGTGGAACCCGTGGTCCGGCGACCAGTGCCAGTAGAGGACATCGCTGTCGGGCGTCTGTCGGTACCAGCTCCATTCGACCTCGCGCCACAGCCGCGTGACGGTGTCGCGTATTTCGCGCTCCACGGCCGTGTCGTGGTCGAAGTACCGGCGCGCCGCGAGCAGACCCTGGATCATGAAGGCGGTCTCGACGAGATCGCCGCCGTTGTCGTACTTGCCGAAAAAGGGCACCGCCTTGCCCGTGTCTCCGTTCAAGAAATGCGGCCACACCCCGTGAAACCTGTCCGCGCGCGCGAGAAAACGCACGATCTTGAGGATGCGCTCGGCAACCGCATCGCGCGTTTCGAACCCTCGCTCGGCGGCCACGAGCATGGCCATGACTCCGAAGCCGCTGCCGCCCAGCGCCAGCAGATTCGAATCGCCGGGCAGGACCTCGGGAGCCAGTCCCGCGACCGGGTGCCCGGCTTCCCAGTAATAGCGAAAGGTCGCTTCCTGCACCATCGTCAGGAGCTCGTCGTCCGTGAACGCACGCGTGCTCGCGCCGGTCGAGGCCGGCGACGGTGCCGACTCGTTGCCCGCGAGATCGAGCGCCGTGACGCGATAGAAGGCCTTGCGCGGCGGCGCGCCGACGAAATCGGCGAAGCGCGAACGCGATCCCTGCTGCGTGCCGATCGCTTCGAACGTCTTCCCGTCCCACGAACGATAGACACGGTACGCGAGCAGGTCGTCCGCGGTCGTCGGTGTCCAGCTCACGTCGAAGTGCCGCTCGTAGCCCCGGACCGTGACCGCCGCGGGCGCCGACGGTGCGGTCTTGTCGCCGGAACCGATATCGCGAATCTGGATGTCGTCGACGTAGAGCGTGTGGCTCTTGTTGTCGTCGAGACCCTGCAGGAAGGTCACACTCAAGGTCTCCCGGACTTCGAACTGGATGTCGTCGGTCCCCTTGACGGATCCGTCGAAGATGGTGGTAAACGGCAGCTTGACCTGCGTCCATCGCCCGGCCGGGATCCGCTCGCGGCCGCTGACCAGCGTGACGGCGTTCGTTCCATGCTTGTTGACATCGGTCAGGTAGACGCGCGGCGAGTTGGCGGCCGTAATCTCGGCATCCGAGAAGCACCAGAAAGTGAGCGCGTCCCCGTCGAACTTGAACGGGCGCGCATAGCGCCGGGTAATCCCGACGGTCGCCTCCCATGCACCACCGGGCGCGGATGTCCATTTCAACCTGAGCGCGTTCGGCGGGCTCACGAAATGCTGCGTCTCGATGGGCACGGTGCCGTCGATCAGCTCCAGCGCACTCGGTGCGATGAGCCAGCCACTGCTCGACCCGTGCCCGCCATCCGACTGGCTGTTGTCGAAAATGACGTGCCGGTCGTAGAACGACGGGTTGCCTTTGCCTGCTGCATGCAGCGCGACGGGACTTGCGAGGCCGAGAAGCACGAGGACGAGCAGTTTCGAGAGCAGTCGGTTCATCTCTCTACCCCAGTTGAATGATCCCTTCCCGTGGACGATGGGTCTCGATCAAAACAGTGCTTCGGGAAGCTGGGGTCAGAGTAGCAAAAGGTGGAAGCCACCTCGTGAGTTCCTCATTACGCATCATTGCGCCTTACGGCTTTATCTCCGCTTTTGCGGCGGCGCGAAAACAAGCCGCCGATATCAGCCACAGCACCGTAAAAATACCGCTGAACAGCAAAGCCTTGAATACGCCATCCGGCGTGCTCGCGGTCGACGGTGCGGTCGCAATCGCTACGCCGAGCAATACCTGCATGATCGCCACGCCAAGCATGCTCCGCGCCATGCCCGCGGGCTGAAACCAGGCAGAGAACGCACCTGTCACTGCCGCCATGATCAGCAGGAAGAAGCCAATGCCGGTGCCATCGTCGCGAACAACCGTGGTCCACACAGTCAGGAACGACGTCGCGACTGCGACGGCAACGCCTGCACGGTAGGCCCGGCTTCCTCTCGCAGAAATTCGGGGCCCCGGCGTGTGAAGTCCGCTCGATCCAACCATGTGCCTGCCTCCTGTGGGGATTGCAGCCATATCCTGGCGCGGGTTCGTGTGGGCAGCATGAGGAGAATGTGGGGCGGAAGTGAACAACGTGTTTCCACAAACGCGTCAGAGACCGTTTCGGGAGAACGGTCTCTGACCCGTCGTTCTTATATGTAGTCGTGCAGCATCATCAGCCGGCGGTGTAACCCACCAGGACATCGGCCAACGCTTTCGGATGGCTGAGCGCAACGCAATGGCAGCCGGGAATCTCGTCGGGGGTGATGCCCAGGCGCTCTGCCGCAAGCCGGCGGAGGAAGTCGGCCGGGAAAAACTGGTCGTCCTTGCACAGCACAAATTTCGTCGGCACGTCCGGCCACGCGTCGAGCGGCCACGGCGTACGCCAGGCTGTCGATGACTCCTCGCGTGCCCTGCGCAGGGCCTCCTCGGCCAGGGCGCGCGGAACACCGTTGTAATAACTGACCAGCGGGTCTTCGCTGCCGGTCTTGCCGCCATCGCGCTCGGCCTGTTCCCGCGCCGCCTGGCTGTAGCCGGTGTTGGCCCACCAGTCCTCCGGGGTCTCCCCCGGGGACGGAATCATCGCGGCCAGCAGAACCAGTACGTCGACCGGGAGCCGATCGGCCACCAGCGGTGCGGTGAAGCCACCGTACGATTGGCCCACGACAACCAGGTTCCTCCGCCTGCCGACAGCCTCGACCACGGCGTCCGCGTACTCACGCAGGCCCGCGGAGTCGTCGTCGCACGGCAGGTCGGGCGCGACCACGTCGTGCCCGCGCGAACGCAACTCCGCCTCCAGCAGATGCCAGTACCAACCGACGTCTCCGCCGCCGTGGATCAACACGAAGGTCGTCATGTCCGCCACTCCCTGCACTCGTTATTCGGCCGCGTGACCACGCAAACGGGGTCAGAAACCGTTCTGGGAGAACGGGCTCTGACTCCGTCCTTTCTCGTTCTTGCTTTGGTAAGGAGAACGGTCTCTGACCCCGTTCTTCTGACTCCGTTCTTCCCGTTTTCCTTTGATCCGTCGTGCGCCCGCGCTGTTTCAAAACTCTAACCCGGTGATATTCAGCCGGGAATACGGGCGATGACCTTGATCTCGAAATCGAACCCCGCGAGCCAGTTGACGCCGATCGCCGTCCAATTCGGATAAGGCGCTTGCGGGAAGACTTCGCTTTTAACGGTCATGATCGTGCCGAATTGATTTTCGGGATCGGTATGAAAGGTCGTCACGTCGACGATATCGTCGAGCCCGCATCCACCCGCTTGCAGGGTCGCCTCGAGATTGGCGAAAGCCAGACGGACCTGAGCCTCAAAGTCCGGCTCGGGCGAGCCATCGCTGCGGCTGCCGACCTGACCGGATACGAACAGGAGATCACCTGATCTGATCGCTGCGGAATAGGTCTGTGACGTGTAGAGGTCATGCCGACCGGCGGGGAAAACGGCGTCACGCTGGGTCATATGGAATTCTCCAGTTGTGGGTCGCTGGAAAGCGGTGCCCACGCATCAACAACAAAAATGGAGGCAGGTTCACTTCCTACGATGGATCAGTGAACCTGGCCCCGTTCTACACGACCGGCCGGTCGAAGGTCGAAGTCAGCGCGATGCGCCTGCCCGTGGCCGATGACTCGCGTGCGGCAGTGATGATCTCCAGCACGTGCAGCGCATGCTCCGGCGTTGCCAGCAACTCGCGGCCGGTGGCGAGACACTCGGCGGCCAGTGCCGCGCCCTGCTGCCAGGTGTAACCCTGCGGATCCGTGGCCTGGCGCGCGAGTTGCGGCTGGTCGTGCGTCGCGATGTCCACGCCCAGCGGCAACCAGTCGTAGCCGACCAGCCCCATGAAACCGGCAGTCCCGACGATGCTGATCGTGTGGCGCTGCTCGCCGCTGCCATCGTGGCCATGCGGATTGAAGTAGTTGAAACCGGACTGCACATGCGAGATCACGCCGTCGCCGTGATCCATCAACACCATCGCATTGTCCTCCTCGGTCACCTCGATGCGTCCCGCGCCCACGATGTCGCGGTGCGGGGTCACGATGCTGAGCATGGCGGTGACGTGTTTTACCGGACCGAGCAGTCCAGTGAGCGTGGTGAGGTTGTAGACCGCCAGATCAGGCAGGCTGCCACCGCCCTTGCGGTAGAAGAACGGCGCCCAGTCCGGTCCCTCGTGTCCGTAATCCGCATGCGCCGCGGCCACGCGCCCGAGCGAACCCGCGGTCAGCGTACGCGCCATCAACGCGAACTGCGGAGACTGCACCGTGATCGGTGCGCCCCAGAGCCGGAGTTGCTTGCCGCGGGCCATCTGCAGCAGTTCCTGTCCGGCCGCGAGCGAGTTCGCGATGGGTTTCTCGCTCCACACATGCTTGCCAGCCTCGAGCGCCTGGCGATTGAGGTGCTCGTGTTCCTGCATGTCCGTGAGGTCGACCAGGAACTCGAATGGCTCTCCCGCCAGCATCGCATCGATGTGCGGATAGTGATGCGCCACGCCGAACTTCGCCGCCTGCTCCCGCGCCCGCTCGGGCCGGATATCGCAAACACTGATCACTTCGACGTAGGGGCTCTGCGTCAACACCGGCAGGTACTGGTTCGAGACGCTGCCGCAGCCGATCACCCCCGTGCGGATCCGCCGGCCAGGCGCTGCGACGACGCCTGCCGCTTGCGATCCCATCGAGGTAGCGCATCCCGCCAGCGAACCGGTCATCGCGGCGACGCCCGCGGCCAGCGTCGTCTTCGCGAACTCGCGACGGCTAAAGGAATGCCTCGAAATTCCCATGGCCTTTCTCCTTTCGCTGCAGAGACTGGAGTATAGGCAACGTTGTGCCTGAGGCCGCAGGCGCACGGGACGATCGAGCGTCTTCCACAAACGGTCTCTGACCCAAAAACAAAAAGTGGGTCAGAGAACATAAGCGTTTCAAACGCTAATGCTCTCTGACCCCTTTTTGATGCGTGGATAAGGGGGCAAAGTCGGCTCTGACCCCAGTTTTTTACGCAGTTCCACCCTTCCGGGCTCCAGCGTCCGGCTATCGAACGTTGTGAACGTTTGTTTGATCAGCACGCTTGATCCATCGTTCCAGCTTCGCGTTGAGCGCTACGAACGGCAGCATGCCGTCCTCCAGTTCCATCTGATGGAATGCCCGCGCGTCGAAGCTCTGGCCGAGACCAGCCTGCGCCCGCGCGCGCATCTTTTCCCACTCCATCCCGCCGAGCGGATACGCGAGCACGAATCCGGGCAAGCTGCTGATCAGGGCCACCGACTGCGGCGCGCGCTCCGGCGGACGCATCGGCATGCCTTCCCGCAGGTACTCGACCGCTTGCTCCACACTCCAGCCCTTCACCTGCATGCCAAGTTCCACGACCATCATCGGCGTAATCGAGCCCATCATCCGACCGATGTAGTCCAGGTCGGATTCATAGAGGCCGATCTCCTGTGCGAAGTCCTCCGCATAGGTCGCCCAGCCTTCGCCGGGCCCGCTGAAGTAAAGCAGGCGGCCGATCGGGTGATTCTCCTTGCGGCCGCGCTCGGCAAGGAAGGCCAGCTGCAGGTGATGGCCAGGCAGCGTTTCGTGCAGGATCACGTTCTGCAATGAAGCCCGGTACAGATCCTTCGGCACGTTGCGGTAGTAGTAAGTCGCAGGACGACTGCCATCGTCTGCCGCGGGCAGGTACTGGCCACCGGGCGCCGATTCCTGCTGGAATTCCGGGAATGGCTCGAGCTTGACCCGACCGACCGGTGGCGTAAGCACCATCTTGCTGGCCGCCGCATACGCGCGGTCGTAGGTGCGTTGCGTGTACGCGCGCACCTCTTCGGTGGTCGCGAATTTGTTCTTGGGGTCGACCAGCATCAGTGCCGAGAGCGATTTCCAGTCCGTGACCTTGTCGCCGTAGTGCTTCCTGCCGAGCGCCAGCGCGATCGCACGTTCCTTTTGGACCTGCCCGACCGCGAGGTCGTAGAGCGCATCCGGGTCGGCGTCGATCGTGACGGTGGAGAAGATCAGGCCGCGATAGCAGGCGCGACCGTTGGGATGACTCTCTATCGAAACTAGGGTGCGCGCATGCGGCAGGTAGGCGTCGCGCAGGAAATCGCGGTAGCGCTGCAGCGCCGGCAGCACGGAGCTTTCGATCACCCGGGTCCACTCGGCGGCGAACGCGGGCGTCTTGTCGCGTTCAGCGAGCTCGAGATAGCCGGTCTTGCTCGCCGGGCCGTCGACAAGGTTGTCGAGTTGCTGGAGGGTGGACTTCACCGACGCTTGCGTAGCCATGTAGCCGAGGCGCTGACCTTCCTTCAGGTTGGCGATTTCCTGATCGATCCATGGCGCCATCTTTCGCCAGCGCGTCAACGCCTGCGCGCGCGCCTCGTCGGTCCCCACCGGTTGAACGCCGATGAGCTGGGTAAGCCCTGCCTGCCAGCCCAGCGCCGAGACGCGCCAGAGCTCGTTGCGGCAGACGTCGGTCGCGGTGCTCTGCTTCAGTGCCTGATTGAGAAAATGCCAGGTGACCCATTCGGGCTCATCCGCAAACGCGTCGGGCTGGATCCGCTGCAACCGCCCTTCCAGGCTTCGCTCGAACTCACGCCACTGTTGCAGATCGGAGGGAGCGTTGATATCGAGGCCGTCATGCCGGTCCATGGGGAGGCCGGAAAAAGCGTAGGACATCGGAAATCTCACCTTGTATTCCGCGACGTACTGATCGGCCAGCGCTGTCACCTGCGCGCGATCGGACGCTACCTCCGCAGCCTGCAGTACGGTGGGCGCCAGGAAAGCGACGACGAGAACGAATAGCAGACGAACCACGGATGAGGGGCGCATCGGTCACCTGAATCGCGGGCCAAGGTGGCGGCATCGTAGCAGTGAGCCCAATGTGCCAGCGTGCCTACCTTGTCGACTCGCCGCCGTGACGGTGAAATGAGTCAGCGGTGAAAAGGGGTCAGAGAACATTAGCGTCTGAGTCCCGACGCGGCCGTCACTGCGACCGCACACCGACCCTTGCGACCCAAGGCCTCTCTTCCTACGCCTGGATGCAGAGCTGGCCCACACACGCGAGAACGGCAAGTGTGTACACGCAGCGGGACAATTGCTTCCGTCCCTCAGACTCCTTTATGTTCGAGCCCGGCTGCGCTCCGCTTACCGGATTGCGCTGGCTTTAAACAAAAAGGGGTCAGAGAACATAAGAGTTTCAAACGCTAATGTTCTCTGACCCCTTTTTGGACCCCTTTTTTTATCATTCAACTCATGCCGGGTCCCTGACACCTTTCTGAGAACGCAGCAGCAGATAAAACGCGTAGACGTGCGTGATCATCAGCAGCGGCACGTAAATGATCGGGATCGCGTATGCGGCGCCCAACGCTCCCGCTTGCGCCGGAAGGCCGGCCTGGATGGCGTGATAGTAGTCAAGGATGAGGTCGGTCATTCCGACAAGATTGAAGGCGACGACGAACAGCCAGAAGACCGGACGTATCTTGATCGTGAGGAGCGCCAGCATGGCGAGCAGCCCGGCCGCGAGGTCGCCATAGGCAGCGAAGGTGGCGAAGCTGGCGGGCAGGTTGGGGCCGACGACGCCCGGGAGAATGAAGACGAGCCCGAAGAAGCGGAAGCTGTGCAGAGTTGCGATGGCGCGGTGCGCCTCGACCCTGTCCATCGACTTGAGCCAGGGCAGGATGTACGCGCCGAAGCAAAGCAGCCACGCGACATAACCCAGGACGAGATGCGTTTGGAAGATGGGTTCCGTCGACACTTTGACCTCCAATAAGGTGTCAATTGACGCGGTCACATAGCCGGTACTGTGTGGTGTCACTGCCGGGAGCGAACCCGCTCAAATCGGGTTACCGGGCCCATTTGACCCGGTCTGTTCGCAAAAGGTTCCAGGGTCATTTTCACGCTGGATAAGTCGCGGTCTGCCGCGCGGCGAACGCCACGGCCACTTCGCATCCAAGGCGGTGATTCCGGCCCACCGGAACTTCCCGCTCCGGCAAAAACAAAAAGAAAACAAAAAGGGGTCAGAGCGCATAAGCGTTTCAAACGCTAATGTTCTCTGACCCCTTCTTGATGGACCCCTTTTTGATGCCCTCTTCCAGGCGATGGTGGAGAAGGCCTTGAAAAGGCCCGCGGCCGTCAGGCCGCGACGGGAGACCGGTGCGGGGGTTGGTTAATTCCCTCTGTCCCTTCTAGTTCTTGACGCGCCGTCAATGCCACAGCGTGTTGCCCGTCGCCGTGCATCCCGGCGTGGCCGCAGTCGGGGTCGCGCCAGCCAGCAAGTTGCCGTACGCGACCTGCTTCGCGCTTGCGCAGACGATCGCCGCATCCGCCTGCGATGCCCGTGGCGTCATGAGCACCGTGTTGCCCGCGAACAGGATGCGGTCCTTGGTGTGCGCATAGATCCCGAATCGCCCCGCCTGGCTATTGCCCTTGGCCAGGTCGCTGATTTCGTTTCCCCTGACAATACTGTCTCCGCCTGCGCCGCCGAGATAGAGCAGGATGCCGAAGGCGTCGCCGACCGCCGAGCGCACGCCCTTGATGCGGTTGTTGATGACGTCCACGCCGGTGTCCACCGTGATCGCCGCGGCGTAGTACACGTCGGGAGCGCCGCCCACGTCGGCAACGGTATTGCCTCGCAGGACCGAGCCGCGCCCCGAGACGGAGATGCCCACCGCGGTGTTCGCCGTGGCCGTGTTGGCTTCGACGCGATGGCCGGAACCGGCGTACACGTTGATGCCGAAGCGGAAGCCGCGCACCCGGCAGTTGCGCACCGTGACGCGCTCCTTGTTGGCCGAGGTGATGCCGACCGCCATGGTGGCCGCGCCGGCCGCCGCACCGTCGATCTGGAAGCCGTTGCAATCGATCCGGACATCATCGCTGGCCACCTTGATGGCAGCCTCGCCCGCCTTGTCGATCGTCGTGCCCAGATCCCGGGCGAGGCAGTAGGACCCTGGCGCGTCCAGCACCGCAGGGAGGGAGTCGATCGGCTGGCAAGACAGCGTTTCGGCGAGACCGGGCTGGGCGTAGCAGAGAATGGCGGCTACCACGGCCGCGAGTGCGAGCTTCATCTTCGTTCCAACTAGCGAGGGGGAATCGCCATGTTGGGCGCAACGTCCGCGACCCGACAGCGGCCTTGGGCGGCTACGGCACCTGACCAACGTCGCTTGCCCACCCTGCCTTCGGTTGGCCGGCGTGGCGCGCGCGGCCGCAAAACCCGGGTCAGAGTGCAATTTCCGGTTGTGGAAAGTGCACGCTGACTCCTGTTCCGCCTAAACACACCCGGTCTTCGATACGACCTCTCAAAGGCGTCTCGGTGACGTTCCACTTGATCGCATCGCTAGCCGTGCACTCTAGTCCTGCTTTTTCCAGACCGAAATAGGAATGCTCCCATCGGGTCGTGCCGGCACTCGATAGGTCAGCACGCCATCTTCCAGAGTGAACTGACGCTTCTGAATCGTCCCATCCCAGTTGGCGAAGGACGAAGCATCGATGGAGAAGGTCAGCACTCCGAGCTTGGGTTCAACACGGAGGGTCCCGTAGTGGGTGCTCGAACCCAGCACCGCGCCGGCGAATTCCGCGGGGCTGCCGCTGGACTTGTCGGCGGATGCAAACTTCGGCCGCTCGGATTTGTAGATCTGCAATGAGTATCGGCCGTGATCATCGACGATCAGTCGACCTTGCGGCGCTCGCCCGTAATCCGCAACGCGGTCCCCATTGGCGAGAATCTTATCGGCCGCAACCAGAGTCCAGGTGCCCGCCAAGTGAGAAGCCGCGGGTTCGGCGGCAGCTGACCCCGTCATCGCGAGGCCAGCCAAGAGTGCAAAGGGGACGCGAGCAATCATCGGAAGCTCCAAATCAGCCAGTGAGTGACGACGTTAGTGCCATCGCATCATTCGATAAATGGCTCAATCGCTATACTTGTCATTTAAGAACCGAATAGACGCCATGAAGTCGCTGGACATCGATGCGGTGAAAGCGTTCGTCCTCGTGGCGCAGCTGCAAAGCTTTACCCGGGCGGCCGAGGTGCTGGATACCACCCAGTCTGCGATTAGCCTGCGGCTCGGAAAGCTCGAGCAGCAGCTGGGCAAACGCCTGTTGGAGCGCACTCCACGCCATGTTCGCTTGTCGATCGCAGGGCTTGGCTTTCTCGAAGCGGCCCATGACCTGATCGCCACACACGATCGGGCAGTGTCGGCATTGGACGTCCAGCAGCAGCGACTGGTCATAGGACTCAGCCACGAACTCGTCGGGCCTCAGTTGCCTGGAATACTTCGGCATTTGCAGGCGCAACAACCGACGCTGCGCTTTGAGTTTCGCATAGCTGGCAGTCGCGATCTGACGCAAAGCTTCGAACAACGCGAGCTCGACGCCGTGCTGGTGTTCCGTCCGGAGCAGCGCCGAAAACAGGGAAAGGCCGCGTTTACCGAACCCTTCTACTGGTTTGCAGGCGCCACTTGGAAGCCCACCGGAGGACGGCCCCTACCCTTGGCGACCCAGGGGCCCGCCTGTCGTATTCGAGCCGCCGCCACGCGTGCATTGGACAAGGCGGACCTGGACTGGGAAGAAGTCTTCTTGGGCAAGGGCGCGGCCATCGTGGGCGCCGCCGCGGCCGCTGGTCTGGCGCTAGCTCCGCTCGCAAGACGCACAGCGCCGCCAGGCACGGTAGAGGTAGGCACTGCGCTGTCCCTGCCCACCATTCCGCCACAGGACGTGATGCTGTATTGCGCCCTGACCGATCGCCGCACGCGCGAGTCTTTGCGTGCCCTGGTCTGTGCTTTTCAGATGTAAGGATAAAAATTATTCATCACCGGCCGGCATCCAATGCTCCGCAGATGAGGTAGGGCGGGCTCAAGCCCGCCTCACGCGGGTGCGTCAGCCAGGAGTACGGTCTCTGACCCCGTTTTACCGGGCCGCATTCAAGCGATGCTGTGCATCGCGTCGTCCACCACCTGCCAGCGCCCTGCGATGCGTCGCACCACGTAGCGGTTGCCCGAAGCGCTGAGCCCCGCTTCGAAGTAGCCGCCTTCCACGATGGCTTCGTCGCCGGTGCGGCGGATCGAATCGATGCGGAAGATCAGGCCGCGGCGGCCGGTCGTTTGTTCGGTCACGCCCTTCGCCGGGTCCAGGCGGCAGGCCGATGCCTTCACCACCGGCGGACGATGCCCCGCAAAGCGGCGCAGCAGCGCTTCGCCCGGATCCGCATCGCCGTGCAGTTGCAGGCAATACACCTGCGCGTCGCCCTGCAGCGCAGAGCCATTGTTGCGGAACAGGTGGCGGAAGACCGCTTCGCGGATGTCGTCTTCGGGATCGTCCTCGACAGCGTTCGCTTGCGTCGCCGGGGACATCGCGCGTTGCGCCGTCGGCGTGTCCTGCGGAGCGGGCGAGCAAGCGGCGATCAGCAGTGCAGCAGTGGAAAGCAGTAGACGTGGCGACATGGCGCGTGTCTCGATGCGGAGGAGGCTTGACTCTAGAGCCCTGCGCATGAACCGCTTCCGGAACGGCGCGGGCGACCTTGTTTGTTCTTTAAGCCGCCTCTCGATGCTCGTAATACGGCCGCTCGCGGTCATCCAAGATTGCGTACTGCGCAGCCAGGTTTTTCGGATCTGGATTCAGCCATGCGTCAACGTGCTCAGGCTTGATCGGGATGATGCAGCGATCGTGCCCGGCCGCCGCCACCTCTGCCGGCGGATTGTCAGTGATTGCGGCGAAGGACAGCAGCTCAACAACACCTTGAGAATCGACGCAGCGCGACCACAGACACGCAACGAACATGTCCTGACTCGTGGATGGCTTGAATTCGAGGATGACGTCCTGGCCCGCTCGGTCGACGTGCTCGTAGAACGCGCTAGCGAGCATGACCCCATGGCTGTACCCGAACAGCTTGCCCCACGACGCTTCCAGCTTGTCCCTGCGCGCGTTATAGGTGTTCTTGAACTTGCGTTCGACCTCTTCGGTCCAGCCAGGCATGCGGCACTGGTAGCGCATAGGCTTCACGACGCGCCGGCCGCCTTCCCAGATCATCACCGGGCAGTAGTAACCAGGATAGATGCGAGAGTCGTCGGGATCCGCCCCCGATCCTTTCAGCACATCCAAGCGACGCCGGGCCTGCTTGACATTCTTGGTGCCGATGCGCACATCCTCCGCAGCCTTCTTGGTCGGCTTCGCTTGCAGGGCGCGTTCACCGTCCGCAATGCGCTTGCGCTGCTTGAAGATCTCTTGTTCGAGCTGCGCGATCTCTTGGACGTCCCATTCTAGGATGGCATCCGACAACTCAGGCGGCCCCTCCCTTAGCAGCTCGCGTTCCATGGATCGCGGCGCCCGCGGTCGCCGCAGCGGGTCGCGGCCCTTCTGCCACCAGAACAGTTTGACGTAGGCGTTCACGTCCATGAGCGCGCCGTGCTCGCGCACGTACTTCTTGTATTCGGCGTAGACCATAGCGGAGTAGCACATAGGCTTAGCTTAATTCGCTCCTCGCGAAGTGGTCTTCACAAAGCGCTTTGACCTCGTCCAATGAGATGCTCTTGCCTAGGTAGACGTGCACACCCGGGCGTTCAACCCACGCGTGCCAAAAAGGGCTGCTCGTCGCCGTATCCCGTAGCGGAGCCGAGAGCGTGTAGCCCTGGGATGCATGCCAGTCTGTGTGTCTGCACTTCGTCCATTCCATGCGGCCAGCTTATACAAGGCATTCTCAAATCCTGCGATACCATTACGTCTATGACTAAATTTGACCCCAGCAGCGTGCCCGGTCTCTCGGTCGAAATCTGCAAACTCGCGGCCAACATTCCGTCGCTAGAAGTGGATTTCCCGCCCGGGGAAGCGGCGGCGCGCATTGAGGACTGGATGCTAGGCATACTGGAGAACGTGCCACACAGCCAGCGCAGTGAGTCCGAGCGCTACTTGCGGAAAATCTTCCGTGTCTGACTTCTGCCGTCCAGCTGCACAAGCTGAGCCAAAACATTCCTTGGCGTGCCCTACGCCATGATCATGCGCGCAACCTGCGCGGCCGCACCGATAAGTAGACCGCCAATCAGTATTGAAGCCGATTCAGCGATTCGCTTGCGCGCAAATACGACCCGACAAGCGACTACGAGGACAGCGACGATAACGACCGCAATAGAAGCTATGTTCAATACACTATTGAGAGTCATGATTTCCTTCCTTGGTTGTGACGCGTGAAGATGGTCTAACTATTCGTTCTGAGCCTAACGACGCTGGCTTAAGACATATGCGTACTGCATTGGCGAAAGTCCTCCTAGGGCGAGATGCGGCCTGGAGAAGTTATATCTCAATTGCCAATCGTCAAGTGATCTCTGAACTTCTGCGAGGCTGCGGAACTCGTATCGCCTCAGGACCTCCGTCCGAACAGATTTGTTAAAGAGCTCGACGTTCACGTTATCAGTGGGGCAATGAGGTCTTGAATACTTTCTCATGATGGCGCGACGCTGGGTCCAATTCTTGTACACCAAACTCTTAAACTCGCCACCATTGTCGGTGCGAATGCAAACTGGTTTGCGACCGGTGCCGACAACTTCTTGTAGCGCCTCAATGACGGCTCGCGCTGAGCGCCGCTTCAGTACTTGCAAAGTAATGGCTTCCCGATTGCAGTCATCGATCGCATTGAAAACCCAGAATCGCTCACCTGTCATGAGCGCATCTTGCATGAAGTCCATCGACCACATAGCGTTGATCGATGTTTGAACAGGCATGTGTCGCCGTGTTGTAACGAGGGGGCGAGCCTTCGCCAGCGCACGTGCTTTGACGTGCATGTGGAACTGTGTATATAACCGCAGCGCGCGCTCACGCGTGCCGGGCTGGTCCTTTAGAAGGACAGCAAACATTGGTCGAAATCCTTGACCTGGATTGTCAGCAGCATAGCGACGCATCATTTCGATCAGTACATTGTCGACCCGATGAGCTTGCCGAAATTCACCTGCGGTTTTCCCAAGTCCTACTGCGCAATTCGCACGCTCCCGATTCAGGCGGAACTGAGCACGTAAGGCGGTAGCGATCAACGATCGTCGCTTGGCACTAGGCTGAAATCCCTTGATGACTGAGGTCGCGGCAGTAAGGCACAAATGGTCGCGCTTCGCTTTTACGGCGAGCCGCTTGTACTTCGTCTCCAGATTTCTGACATAACGCAGCCACATCGCGTTGAGACCCGCGTAGGGTAGCCAGTAGGTAAGCGCTTGATGCGAGATTCCCAGTCCCTTAGCCACCACACTTGCCTTCTCGCCAAATTCGTAGTCGCGCAACGCACTGGCAATTTGCGTATCGGTAACCTTCTTCATTTGAGTCATGAAGCTCTCCGGAGTGCACTGCCGTACTTGGGAAACTTCCTACCCTTTTGCGGCTCATTGACTGACTGATTTAGCCCTCTGCCCGTTGGATGCTACTCCCGCCCCTAGCAGCACGGCTTTGCACCGGCAACGGATGCCGCTCAGCAACGGAACAAAGAGGCCGCCACCTTGAGCAAGTGGTCAAGCTGGGCTAGGGGCTTTTTTTTTCCTCAACTGTTGAAGTTGGCGCGCTTTGAGTTGGATCCGTTCCACACCGCATCAACAAGCACGCTTCAATCCACTTCCCTGTGCACCTGAGTTTGAAGCTCGGCGTCCCGGACTCCGAGCTCGGCACGTCGCCTGTAGAAGCGGACGCGCCGAGTTCAGAGTTCGGCGTGCCGAGCAAAAAGCTCGGACGACCGAGCAAAAACGCCTGGCGCACCGAGTTCTGAGCTCGGCGTGCCGCGCGAAAAGCTCGGGCGACCGAGCAAAAATCCCGACGCACCGAGCTCTGATCTCGGTGCGCCGGGCTTTGGGGGCGGCTTTCGAGCCTGGAGCGCCGTGGCCGGAGCTCCGAACTCGGGCGCTTGGGCTAGGAGACTGATTCGGCCGGCGGGGTGGTCGCCGGCGTCCCTGCCCGGCGGCTGAAGCGTTGCGACAAGGCGCGGCGCAGCTCATCCAGGCCCTGGTTCTTGCCAGTGACCTTCAGCAGGGCGTAGCCCTCTAGCGAGGTGCCCATGATGTCGCTGCCGAGCGCCATCTCGGTGTCCTCGGCGCGCTCGTGGAGGCGTTGTAGGCGCGCCAGCACCGGACGCAGGCGGTCGAGCGCGGCGAGGTCCGCCAGCGCTTCCGGAAGGTTGAGGCTGGGCGGCACTACCTGCAGGTTCTGAGCCAGCACGGTCAGGGTCTGCCGGCAAAAGGCTTCGGACTTGTCGCCCATCTTCGCCAGCGTGCGGCGCTCGCCCGCTTGCAAGGACAGCAGGCCGGCGAGGCGGGTTTCCAGCGCGGTCAGCGACTCGCCGATGGCGGTCACGTCTTCATCGTTCAATTGCAGCGATATCAAGTTCTGGCTCACGGTGATTTCCTTATCGAGAGTGAGAGTCCGTCGCGGCGATCAAGTGCACGACGAACGGATGGTGCCCCGCCGCATCCTTGTGGCGTTGTCGCGACGCCGGGGAGGCGATCGGAGCGGCATCAGTTTGCCCTGCCATTTGTGCGAAAGCAAAAAATAGGCAAGAGGAGCCGCTACGTTAAGTCGTAGGTACCTTCTTACCGTGACTTAGCCTGACATCGCCGCTCCCACGTTGGCCGGAATACGGTGCTTCCCATCCACCCTCTTCCTGTGTCAACGATGTGCAAGGGCACTCGCTTACCTTTGATGTACAAAATGGCTTGCTGTACGTCGCGCACTCTACCGGGGACGACAACTTCGACAATGAATTGACTTTCCGCATATCGATCAAGCGGAAGCAACGGCTCCATGACTATAGGAACAGCCTCAACTCGGCCTCTAAGATGTGCGATCGTTCCACTCACATGCGCCATGAGCGGGAACTTATAGAGTTGCGCCGTTCGATCAAAAAACGCTGAATTGGCTGCACTCGATGGTGGATTTTCGTATCTCATGAAGAGCTCACCAACAGCTGAATCAACTGTGGGCGTGTGAGTCACTCCCCACCTACAAAAGTTGCTCGATTGTGGCGAAATAACGGCGACCATGACGAATGCCTCGTCAAGAAAACTTGTTATCGGTTCGCCTGGCGAATACGACGCACTGAAATCTAGCTCGATGTCACGTGGAAACACGGTCTGTGAAAGACCCTCGAGAGCGAATTGTGTTCGCTCCTTGGACTGATGTTCCCGATACGAACCAACGACCATAAGTACTGCAGAAATGCCAGCGATGATCATTATTAGGAATTTGAAGAGCGGCGTTTTAACGCGCTCTTCATTTGGGTACGTCGCTTGCAATGCTGTCAACACGACTAAGAGCGCTGCGACTAACACGCTTAACAAGAACATCATTACTCCCCTCGCTCACTCGCCAACCACTCTTAGCGTTCTGACATCGGAGCGGTAACCCATTCCGTTGCCTGTCTTGTGTAAATTGCGTGCTAAGAATTGACTGCAGACATGAACTTTATCCTGAAGGATGTGCTGACACTTCCCCGGCTCATCAGTTTTCCGATGGCATCTTCATCTCCATCTGCGCCTTCGAATGGAAACATATCGATCTGCTTCGGCACATATTGGGCGACTTCGAAGTCGCGACAAAGCAACTCGACTCTGTTTTTCCTCAAAAATTCGAATGCAGCCTTTGCCTTCCTTTTTTCCTCACCTTCATAAAATGTGATGTGGGGATTAAATCCATACTTCTCTACGGGGAAGTCGGGTTTATTCCATACCTTGCGCAGGTTTTCGCTAGAAACGGACAAGTACAGCGCCACTCCTTTGTCGGTTTCGAACATCCCAGGGTTGCCGATAAACATTACGTCATTCTTTAAAGCCCTTCTAACCGAGTTGACTCGATCGAGATCGACCTTTTCCTCAAACGGTCCCTGGATGGTCAAATGTGGTTTAGTAGATTGCGTTCCGTTGCTTAGAACGGAACTAAGGAACTGCAAGACGCCCACAACCACGGGATCGTTGAAAACGATAAAAAGAAAATGCTTACGATTACTCATATCATTAGATAGCGGTAGTAATCACGCAATTTATGATTGCAGAACAGGCGATGAAAATAATCTGATACATATTCCGACGAATGCTTCATCTTCTCTTTTGTGTCACGCATCCCAAGCAAACGCTCAGGTTTTGGGTTGTCCTTAACTCGAAGAAAGGTCGCATAGTGGTCCAGGAAATTCGGAAACTCGCGAAGAAGGCTTTCATCACCAAGGAGATCGACAGATCGAGCAAGCCTCTCTAAAGGCGTCAACTGCAAGCTTGGAACTAGGTCTGCAGCCGATTGAGTGTTCTCGATCATCAACATCGCTACTGTCGAGAAAACAGTTGTCAGTCGGCTGAATCTCAAATTGACGTTCTTCTTTCTCCACGGCTTGCTTGTGTCGTCTCTGCATTGCTCGTAATTCAGACAGAGCGTTCTCCAATATCGCAACAGGTCATTGATTAGAAATAGCGGCTTAAAGTTCTTCTTTCCCTTGTTGTCGCGAAAGTAATTTTCGCAAACTTTGAAGGAAATTTCATCGTACAAAGGCCTGTTTCCTAGCGGGGCGCTCTCGAGCAAGAGGAGCATGCGCGTAGTGAAGGAGTTCTCTGAATCGTCACGTGGCTTACCCGTATCGTCAACTAGCTGCTTCGAATCGTAAACCTTCATGTACCGCATTTCGTCAGCGAACGGCGGGAATCCGAGTTCATCATTTAAATCAGCCATCTTCGAGAGAACGCGCACCTCCTTCAAACGACTCATCGGCGGATCGCCGGAGAGTACGAAAATGTCGAGATCGGAATTGCAACCTGCCTCCATCCGACCCAACGAGCCGGCACAGAAGAATGTAGTGGCTTGAAGATTGAGAGTTGGCTCAAGAGCGAACGCTGACCTGATGCGGGCTAGGCCTTGCTCCGAATATATTCGTCTTTTGGCGAGTTCCTTATGCTGCTGTAGCTCTTGTTTAGCCGACATTGTCTGCCCCCTCCCTGAAAAACATACTCGCGAGATGTGTTGCCCATCACCCCCACGCCGGCTGCCCAGCCGCAAGCGGAATGCACCCCTCCCACCGCCCAGGCGTCAGCACGAACCGCGTCGCCCGCGTCATACCGAGTTCGGAAGTGAAGTAGGCATGCAGCGCCAACCCGCGCGTGACCGCGAACCAGTGCGTCTCGCCCGCCTGCTGCGCCGCGGCGTCAACCTCGCGCAGCAGCCGCTCGCGCTCGATGCGTGTCAGCGAATCGAAGGTGGCGACGCCGCGGGCGCGGCAAGTCGCGCGCAACGCCTGCAAGCCGTTGGCGACGCGCTGTTGCACGTCCGCCGGTTGGCAGTCGTTGAGCAGCAGGAACATCGTCGCGCCCACGCCGGCCGCTTCGGCGCCCGGCGAGGCCGCGGTCGGCGGCAGCAGCGTGTCGGCGATGTCGCCGAGCAGCGCTTTGTCCTCGGGGATCAGCCCTGTCGATGCCGCCTCGCGGCCCTCGGGCGCGCAGCCGGTCAGCACGGCGGGCGCGACCAGCACGCCGCCGACCAAGGCCGTGGCGGTCTTCAGCGCTTCGCGTCGCGTCATCGGCATGATCGGGGCTCCCGGCTCCACAAGGTCGTGCTGCTCAGAGGTTCTGCTTCGCCAGCTCCTCGACGGCATGATGCGCCGCGCGCGCGGTCAGTGCCATGTAGAGCAGCGAGGGGGTCTGGTTGCCGGTGGACGTCATGCAGGCGCCGTCGGTGACGAAGACGTTGTTGCAGGCGTGCAGCTGGTTCCAGCGGTTGAGGAGCGAGGTCTTCGGGTCGCTGCCCATGCGGCAGCCGCCCATCTCGTGGATGTCGCGGCCCGGGGACCAGTTGTTGTCGACCGTCTTGATGTCGCGGCAGCCGGCGACCTCGAGCATCTCGGTCGCCTGCGCGCGCCAGTCGCGGATCATGCGTTCGTCGTTGTCGTCGTAGCCGACCGAGGTGACCAGCTGCGGGATGCCCCACTCGTCCTTCTTCGTTTCGTGCAGGCGGACGTGGTTCGCTTCCTTGGGGATCGTCTCGCCCTGCAGATACATGTAGATCTCCCACGGCCCGACCTGGGCCTGCGCGTCCTTGTAGGCGCCGCCGACGCGTGCGTCCGTCGGCCCGCCGCGTCCGCGCGACGCGCCGGTGAACGTGGTGTAGCCGCCGACGAAATCCATCTCCTGTCTGCCGAGGTTGCGGAAGTTGGGGATGATGCATTCCGACGGCCTGCGGCCGTAGTGGTAGCGATCGGCGAAGCCATCGAACTTGCCGCCGCCGGAGGCGCGGTAGTTCTGGAAGGCGACGTACTTGCCGAGCAGGCCGTTGTCGTTGCCGAGTCCGTGCGGGAAACGCGACGAGGTCGAGTTGAGCAGGATCAGCGTGGTATTGAGCGCCGACGCGTTGGCGAAGACGATGCGGGCGCGGTAGTCGGTGATGGCGTGCGTATTCGCGTCGATCACGCGCACGCCGGTCGCCTTGCCCTTGCGCTCGTCGTAGAGGATGGAATGCACGACGGCGTGGGGACGGATCGTGAGGTTGCCGGTCTTCGCCGCCCAGGGCAGCGTCGACGAGTTGGAGCTGAAGTAGGCGCCGAAGGGGCAGCCGCGCATGCACAGGTTGCGCGCCTGGCAGGTGCCGCGCGCCTGCTGCAGGTGGATGTCCTGCGGCTGGGTGAGGTGGGCGAAGCGGCCGTGCACGACGTAGCGGTTGCCGTAGTGCGCGCGGATGCTGTCGCTGAGGTGCTGCTCGAGGCAGGTGAACTCGAACGGCGGCTGGAACTCGCCGTCGGGCATCGCTTCGAGCCCGTCGCGCGTGCCGGTGACGCCGATGAAGCGCTCGACGTGCGAGTACCACGGGGCGATGTCGTCGTAGCCGATCGGCCAGTTGATGCCGTAGCCCTGGCGCTCGGGCGCGGTGAACTCGTAGTGGCTCCAGCGCTGGCAGCCGCGTCCCCAGACCAGCGACCGGCCGCCGACCTGGTAGCCGCGGATCCAGTCGAAGGGGCGCTCCTGCACGTAGGGGTGATCGGCGTCCTTGATGAAGAAGTGCGCGTTGTCCTCGCCGGCGATCTTGCTCATGACCGGGTTGTCGTTCGACGAACTTGCGCGGCATGACGCCGCGGTGCGGCAGCTCCCACGGCATCAGGTTGGCGGTGGGATAGTCCTTGATGTGGGTGACGTTGCGGCCGCGCTCGAGCACCAGCGTCTTCAGGCCCTTCTCGCACAACTCCTTCGCCGCCCAGCCGCCGGAGATGCCGGAGCCGATGACGATGGCGTCGAAGGTGGTGTCGTCGATGGCGGTGCTCATCGTGCGGGGGTCAGGATGATGTTGCGGAATTCGACGGCGCCGTGATCGCCCTGCAACAGCAGCGGCCCGGGCGCGCCTTCGTCGCTGTCGAGCGCGCCGCCGGTGATGCCGGGGATGTCCTGATCGCAGATCACCGTCTTGTCGTTGAGCACGACCGTGATCCTACGCCCGACCAGGGTGATGTCCAAAGACTGCCACTCGTTCGGACCTTTGCCTGCGTCCTCGTTCGGCGCAATGAAACCGTACACGCCGCCGAGGCCGTCGCTCGCGGGCTCGCCGAGGTGATCGGCGATCTGCACCTCGTAGCGTCCGCGCAGGTAGACGCCGCTGTTGCTGCCTTCGGGAAAGCGCAACTCGACGTGCAGCTTGAAGTCGGTGAACTTGCGCTCGGTCACCAGGTTGGCGCCGCCGGCTGTGTTGCGTAACACGCCGTCGGCGACTTGCCAGCGGGATTGGCCTTCCAACGTGCGCCAGCCGGTCAGGTCGGTTTTGTTGAGGAGGTGGATTGGTTCGGCCCACCGTGGCGTTGTGGATCGATGCAGTGAGGGCGCGCGAGTGGCGGTCCAGTCGTGGCGCTTGCGGTCGGGGAACGTGATCGAGCCGCTCATCCTGTCGCCCTGCACGCGTCCCTGGAACGTCAGATCCTCCGTGCCTTTCTCCCACTGCGCTGGAATGGCGAAGTGCAGCTCGCCGCCATTCACTTCGATACGCGAGATCGGCCGCGCGCTGCCGGACACGCCTACGAACTGGCCGACGAAGGTGCGGGATCCCGAGCGGCGGATTTCGAGCCAGGAAGGGACGGGGCCGGTGGGCGTCTGAATATTGATGTCCCATCGCCCCACGACCGCTTCCTCTATCGCCCGCACCGCGGCGGCGGGAGCGGTGCTGTAGATCGATCCGCCAGCCAAGGCGAGCGCGAGCATTGCCGCCAACTGTCGGCGCATAGGGGTGCTCCTCTTCGGACAACTACCAATCTTCACTTTCCCAACGATGAAGCGCCAGCTTCTTCCTAACCGAAATCGATGCCTTGGATGATCATCGCCTCGCGCCAGACACGATCGTGGGCACTTACGGATTCTTGTTGATTGCCAGCGGTCTACAGATTGCGGCGGTATTCGCCACGCGATCAAGGGCGTCGTCAACCACGCCAGCGCAGTCGCGGTGATGCCGCGCGGATTTTGAATGGAGCCATCGAAGTGACGATTAGCCCTGTGGCGCCTGTGCAGGCGATGAGCATGCCGACCATGTAGATCCGGCCGTCCCCAGCGATGCAGGCGCGGATAGTGCGCACGGTTGTTCCTGAAAGCATAAGATGGCCACCTGACGCCCGTGGAATGGGCGTGCGCGAATTTTTTCTTTGGGCTGAGGATTTGTCCCTGCTTCTTTCCTCGAAACCCCAGCACATCGGTCATGGCATTGGCGGATAAAGATGGGTTGAAGACCCGCCTATTCTGGTGGTGGTTTTACGGCCACTGCTTTCTGGTCAACGAAAGGCTCTTGTTCTTTCCCGGCAATCACTCGCCCCCCTTGAAAGCGCCAAGATTTGGATGCGGGTTCCCAGGTAAACCGTGAGTAGCCAATCACCTCGGCTCCTTTTGTCATGGCCATCTTCAGTTCGTTACCCGTACGGTGGGCATAGTAAAAACCTTCGGGTTCGTGTGGGACGTCGCCGCCGTGCACAGTCAACTCGTACACGACATAGCGCTTGCTGTGATGGTTGTAACCGATAAAGATGGTTCGTTCGAACGGCGCTTTTAGCCAGGGAATGACTTCGTGGCTCTTCTCGTAAATGCGCAGGTATTGGTGACCCATGACCCATTCAGCCTCACGGTCCAGCGTGAACTTTTGTCCGTGGACGGTTGCGCTCACATTCCATTTGCCAACGAGGTGGTCCAGGAGATCATCGTAAAACCGCCGCTCATTACCATCCTTATCGACCTGTGCAAGTGAAATGGGCGCGACGCATAAGGCCAGAACGATAGCCGCCAGGACTTTGAAACTGGGCGCTTTCATCGGTTCTGTCTCCGATTTCGTTTGGACGAGAAGCAACACTACACCTGTACACAGCAGATGCTACAGGCACCTCCTGAATCCAGCGAATGGGACCAGGACGGCGACAACTCGACGACGGACGACGACAACCGCGCGATCCGCTCGGGATCCAATCCCAATATCGTCAACAAGTATGCGGCAGCAGTTCCGGTCCATGCGGCGGAGACGAGTGCTGCGCCGACGACAGCTACGTCGTCATGATCGGGCCGTTCCAGGCCAGCACAAAAAAAGCCCGCCGAAGCGGGCTTTTTTTGTTCGTCCTTCCCGGACGGCTCACATGTTGCGACGGTACTCGCCACCGACGTCGTACAGCGCATGGCTGATCTGGCCGAGGCTGTGCGTCTTGACGGCTTCCATCAGCGCCTCGAACACGTTCTGGCGATTGCGCGCGGTGTTCTGCAGGTAGGCCAGGCCGTGGCCGTCGTGGACGAAGCCCAGTCTCCTGGTCGGCATCGGCCAGGTGCTCGTGCGAGGTCTCGCCGCTTCGGCGCGAGTGCGTTGCGTGAGGCCTGCCAGTGGCGCACGTTGTCGATCTGCTGGCCCTTCTCTTCCTCGGTGCTGCGGATCAGCTCGATCTCGGTGACGATGTCGCCGGCGTGTTCCTTCGGCAGGAAGGTGTTGACGCCGACCAGCGGCAGCGAGCCGTCGTGCTTCTTGTGCTCGTAGTACATCGACTCTTCCTGGATCTTGCCGCGCTGGTACATGGTGTCCATGGCGCCGAGCACGCCGCCGCGCTCGCTGATGGCTTCGAACTCCTTGTAGACGGCTTCCTCGACGATGTCGGTGAGCTTGTCGACGATGAAGCTGCCCTGCCAGGGGTTCTCGCAGAAGTTGAGGCCGAGTTCCTTGTTGATGATCATCTGGATGGCGACGGCGCGGCGCACGCTTTCTTCGGTCGGCGTGGTGATGGCTTCGTCGTAGGCGTTGGTGTGCAGGCTGTTGCAGTTGTCGAACAGCGCATACAACGCCTGCAGCGTGGTGCGGATGTCGTTGAACTGGATCTCCTGCGCGTGCAGGGAGCGGCCGCGAGGTCTGGATGTGGTACTTCATCATCTGGCTGCGCGCGTCGGCGCCGTAGCGCTCGCGCATCGCGCGCGCCCAGATGCGGCGGGCGACGCGGCCGATGACGGTGTATTCCGGGTCCATGCCGTTGGAGAAGAAGAACGACAGGTTGGGCGCGAAGTCGTCGATCTTCATGCCGCGCGCGAGGTAGTACTCGACGATGGTGAAGCCGTTGCTCAGGGTGAACGCGAGCTGCGAGATCGGGTTCGCGCCGGCTTCGGCGATGTGGTAGCCGGAGATCGACACCGAATAGAAGTTGCGCACCTTCTCGTCGACGAAGTACTGCTGGATGTCGCCCATCATGCGCAGCGCGAATTCGGTGCTGAAGATGCAGGTGTTCTGCGCCTGGTCTTCCTTGAGGATGTCGGCCTGCACGGTGCCGCGCACGAGGCTGAGGGTTTCGGCCTTGATGCGGGCGTAGGTGTCGGCGTCGACGACCTGGTCGCCGCTGATGCCGAGCAGGCCGAGGCCGAGGCCGTCGTTGGTCGGGGGCAGCGGGCCGGCGTAGGCGGGGCGCGGGTGCGTCTCGAAGAACTTCTCGATCTTCGCGTGGGCTTCGTCCCAGCGCTTGGGATCGGCGCGCAGGTATTTCTCGACCTGCTGGTCGATGGCGGTGTTCATGAACATCGCCAGGATGATCGGCGCCGGGCCGTTGATGGTCATCGACACCGACGTGGTCGGCGCGCACAGGTCGAAGCCGGAGTACAGCTTCTTCATGTCGTCGAGCGTCGGCACGTTGACGCCGGAGTTGCCGATCTTGCCGTAGATGTCGGGGCGCGGCGCGGGGTCTTCGCCGTAGAGCGTGACGCTGTCGAACGCGGTCGACAGGCGCGCGGCCGGCTGGCCGACGCTTAAATAATGGAAGCGGCGGTTGGTGCGCTCGGGCGTGCCTTCGCCGGCGAACATGCGAATCGGGTCTTCGCCGGTGCGGCGGTAGGGATAGACGCCGCCGGTGTAGGGGTAGCTGCCGGGGAGGTTTTCCTTCTGCAGGAACACCAGCAGTTCGCCCCAGGATTTGTAGGTGGGGGCGGCGATCTTGGGGATCTTCTGGTGGCTGAGGGAGTCGCGGTAGTTCTCGACCTTGATGACCTTGCCGCGGACTTCGTATTCGGTGACTTCGTCGGTGATGGACTTCAGGCGCTGCGGCCATTCGCGCAGGAGCTTGATGGAGTCGCTGGTGAGGGCGGTGATGGCGTCGTTGTAGCGTTGGCGGAGGGTGAGCAGGGTGCGGTCGGGAGCGGGAGCAAGATCAAGAGCGCCCCTCATCTGCCCTTCGGGCATCTTCTCCCCGCTGGCGCGGGGAGAAGAAGTTCCGCCGGCTGCTTCGTTGGCGCGCGGCTCTTCCCTCGCCCCGCTTGCGGGGAGAGGGTGGCGCGCAGCGCCGGGTGAGGGGTGCGTCAGATCGTCGGCGTCATACAGCGCCAGTTGCTTCGGCAACTTGTCGTCGCCGAGTTCGTGCAACGCCTGCCAGAACGCCTGCGCGCGATCCGCAGCTTCGGCCTGTTTGTCGATGCCGGCATTGATCGCCCTGCCCTGCTCCGCGATCTCCGCGAGGTAGCGCACGCGCGCGCCTGGGATCAGGACGGTGGCGCGCGGTTCCTTCAGCGAGGTGTCGATCGACGGCGTCCACTTCTCCGCCGGCAGCTGCAGCTTGTCGCGCAGCAGGCGGCACAGGTTGGCGAACATCCAGCTGATGCCGGGATCGTTGAACTGGCTGGCGATGGTCGGGTACACCGGTACGTCGGCGTCCGGCGTCTGGAACGCGACGCGGTTGCGCTTCCATTGCTTGCGGATGTCGCGCAGCGCGTCTTCGGCGCCGCGCTTGTCGTACTTGTTGAGCACGATGAGCTCGGCGAAGTCGATCATGTCGATCTTCTCGAGCTGCGAGGCTGCGCCGTAGTCGCTGGTCATGACGTACATCGGGAAGTCGACGAGATCGACGATCTCCGAATCGCTCTGGCCGATGCCGGCGGTCTCGACGATCACCAGGTCGTAGCCGAGGCCTTTCAGGAATCCGATGCAGTCCTTGAGCACCGTGTTGGTCGCCGCATGCTGCCGGCGCGTGGCCATCGAGCGCATGTAGACGCGTGGGCTGCGCAGGGAATTCATGCGGATGCGGTCGCCGAGCAACGCGCCGCCGGTGCGACGGCGCGTGGGGTCGACCGAGATCACGGCGATGCGCATCTGCGGGAAGTTGGAGAGGAAGCGGTTGAGCAGTTCGTCGGTGACCGACGACTTGCCGGCGCCGCCGGTGCCGGTGATGCCGACCACGGGCGTCTTGCCGCCGGCGAGCTGCCATTGCTTGCGCAGGTGGGCGAGCTGCGAGTCGTCGAGCAGGCGTTCCTCGATCGCGCTGAGCATGTGGCCGATGCTGATCTCGTCGTCGATGTCAGCGGATTGCGGTGGAACCTCGTCGGGCTTGCGCGCACTCGCGGCGCGGCTCACGACGTCCTCGATCATCGCCACCAGCCCCATATGCATGCCGTCGTTGGGGTGGTAGATGCGCTCGACGCCGTAGTCCTGGAGCTCGCGGATCTCCTCGGGCGTGATCGTGCCGCCGCCGCCGCCGAAGACCTTGATGTGCGAGGCGCCGCGCTCGCGCAGCATGTCGACCATGTATTTGAAGTATTCGACGTGGCCGCCCTGGTAGGACGACAGGGCGATGCCGTCGGCGTCTTCCTGCAGCGCGGCGCGGACCACGTCCTCGACCGAGCGGTTGTGGCCGAGGTGCACGACTTCGACGCCTTCGCCCTGGATCAGGCGACGCATGATGTTGATGGCCGCGTCGTGGCCGTCGAACAGGCTCGCGGCCGTGACGAAGCGCAGCGGCGAGCGTCTCGGGATCGACGGCGGGGACTTGCTTGGCAGGCGTGCTCATGGCGCGCTCCGGGTCATTTTCGACATGCCGCGATTGTACCGCGGGGCCCAAACAGCGTTCAGGTGGATGGCGCGGCGCTGAATAAGCGCGTCGGCAAGGTCAACAGCGCTCGGCGACCGGCGTTGTCATCGGTGCCGGCGCAGGACGTCGGCGTGACGAGGAGAAATCACCATGCTACGTCCCCTGTTGTTGTCCGCCGCGCTTGGCCTGGCCGCGCTCGGCAGCGTGCATGCGCCCGAGGCGCAGGCGCGTGGTTATGTCGGCATCGATGTGCGGCTGGCACCGCCGCCACCGCGTTACGAGCGCATCGTCGTGCGTCCCGGTTATGTGTGGACGCCGGGTTACTGGCGCTGGAATGGCCGCCGCCATGTCTGGGTAGCCGGCTATGCGGTACAGGCACGCCGCGGCTACGTGTATGCGCCGCCGCGCTGGTATCGCCATGGTCCGAACTGGCGCTTCCGTGCCGGCTACTGGGTGCCGCGCCGCTGACGGATCACTCCCGCGACAAGGGGTCGGCGAACAGCGCTCGCTGCAGGATGCGGCGGCGGTCGTCGAGGCCGGACTCGGAGCGTCGGATTTCGAACTGCACCGGCGCGCTGCGCGTGCCGAGGATGCGGGCGATGGTGGCCTTGATCGTGGTGCGGTCGTCGTCGAAGCCGCCGTGGCTGGTGGCATCGGCGGCGTCGAGCGAACCTTCGGGCTTGCCGGAGGTCGGCGACTGCACGTGGCCGAGACGGCCGTCGCGCACCAGCTTGCGCAGGGTTTCGTAGCCGAGCGCCTGGTCTTCGACTTCCTTCGCTTCGACGAAACGCGCCATGCCGACAATCGGCGTGCCCTGACGCAGGCGACGGTCGATCCAGCTGCGCGCCTGTGCTTCGAACGCGTGCGCGATGAGGTACAGCAACGACTTGTGATAGACGCCGGCGCAGTGGTCGTCGTTCTCGGCCTTGTCGCTGAGCGTGAACAGGCAGGCGCGATCGACGCTGCGTGCTTCGATCGCGGGCGCGTACGCCTGCAGGAACAGGTCGACCGTGATCGCCGGCGCCCACAGGTTGACGCTGGCCACGTCGACGCCGATGCCCTGCATGCCGCGCGCCGGTCCCATCGCGACCTGTCCGTGCGTGGTCAACAGTTGCAGCATCGGTGCGAGCAGGATCGAACCTGCGCTGTGACCGACCATGTGCAATTCGACCGACGGGTCTTCGGCGATCCATTCGCCGAGCAGGCGCGCGACCTGCGCCGCGCCGCCGGCTTCCTGCAGGCCGCCGTCGAGGCCGCGTTCGACCGCAGTGGTCGCGAGCAGCGCGTTCTCCTTCATCTCGTCCCACACCGCCTTGCCGCCCATCACGCGCGCGAGCGGCTCGAGCGTGTCGTCGAGGCGGTCGAGCAGCAGTTCCTTGGCGCGGTCGAGCAGGCCTTCGCTGCGGCGCAAGGTGGCATCGCGCAGGAGGTTGCCGAGCGTGGTCCAGAAATCGCTCTTCCAGATGAAGCACAGCGGATAGATCTCCTGCGGCAACAAGCGCTTCGCGCAGGTCGGCGACGCGCTGGATCGCGGCCTGTTCCGGCACCAGGCCGCCGTGCGCGAACAGCAGCACGCGCTTCTTCTTCCAGCCACGCGTGGTGGCGCGCAGGTCCTTGCGCAGCAGGTTGCGCACGTCTTCGCGCGTCGTGCCGAAGCGGCCCTCGTCGCGCAACAGGCCGTTGTTACCGAGGCTGACGATGTGCGGGCGCAGGTCGGCCTGCGAATAGCCGGTCGCCTGTCGTGCCAGCGCCGAATGGCTGACCGCCGTCGCCTGCGCGCCTTGCAGCCGCACAGGCACGGCGAGCCGCGCGACCCAGACATCGGTGCCGCGTTCGAGCCATTCGTCGTAGCTGATGTAGCCGTAGCCCTTGTGGCCCCAGCTGCGGCCCCAGGAATTCTGGATCCAGAAGCCGCGGTCGTCGTAAGCGACGATGGCGAAGGCGTGGTAACCGAGTTCCTCCTGCTGCCGCCAGGCGATGCGGCCGTGCGCGGGCGGCTCGATCCAGCCTTCGTGTACGCCGCAGGAGGCATACAGCACGCGCACTTCGGCGAACGCGGCGTGCATCGCGACCAGGTCCTTGTGGTTGACACGAAAATACGCGCCGAGCGGACGTCGCGTGGCATCGCGGGCGCGCGCGTCGGTATAAGGCTCGAGCGCCCCTTCCCTGCCGGGCGTGTAGGGCCAGGTCTCCTCGGAGCAGACGCCGTGGTGATGCCAGCCCTTCATCGCGCCGCGGCAACTCGATCCGGAATAGCTCTCGCCGCGCCATTCGTCGTAGCGCCGTGCCATGTCGTAGAACATGCGCGTGCTGACGCGCGTGCGATTGGCGCCGGAGACGCGCGTGCGCAGCAAGGTATGCGCGACGGTCGCCAGGCCGAAGGCGGTGCAGGCGCCCTCGTCGCCCTGGTCGAGGATCGGCACGCTGAGGCGGGTGTGGTGCGACAGCGGCCACGAGGTCGGCACGTCGATCAGCGTCGGCTCGAACATGCGGTCGCGGAAGTCGGCGGTATCGGGGCGGGCGTCGAGCAGGCGCTTGTTGCGGGCGAATGCCGATGGCGTCCTGTTCGGTGTCTTGGTGGCGGTGGCCATGGCGTTGCTCCCGTGGTTTCGAGTGCCGTAGCGTGCGCTGTGCGCGCGATCGCTTTGTCGTTGCCGGTCCGTGCGCGCAGCGCGCGCTACGATGCTGCGCATGGGTAGCCGCAGGACGCACGCTACGGTAGAGACAGGAGCATGCCCGTGCCACGTCTCGCAAACCGCGACGCAAGGCCGGATACTGGGCTCGAGCTGACGGGGAATCGGCAATGACACGTGCAAGGCGCATCGTCGCTTGGGGATTGTTCGCGCTGGTGCTGATGGTGATCAGCGGCCTGCTGCTGGCCGACCATCTCACGCCGCCAGCCACGGGCGCGCCGAGCCGGACGCTGGCCGTGCGACCGGCGCAGACCGCGCTGGATCGCGAACTCGTGCCGTTGCTCGCGGCGAATCCCGGCAAGACCGGCGTACTGATGGTGCCCGATGGGTTGGATGCGTTCGCGGCGCGTGCGATCTCAGCCCGCCGTGCCGGACGCAGCCTCGACTTGCAGTACTACATCTGGCACGACGACCTCACCGGCCGCCTGCTCGGTCGCGAGGCCTGGCTGGCGGCCGAGCGTGGCGTGCGCGTGCGCATGCTGCTCGACGACATGAATGCCGAAGGCCTGGATTCGAAGCTGCTGCTGCTCGACACGCATCCGAACATCGAGATCCGCCTCTACAACCCGTTCCGCAATCGCACCGGCTTGTGGCGCGTGCTGGAACTGGTGCAGCGGATCTTCAGCGTCAACCATCGCATGCACAACAAGGCCTGGATCGCCGATGGCCGCGTCGCCGTCGTCGGCGGGCGCAATATCGGCGCGGAATATTTCAGCGCCGGCGAGCAGGTCAATTTCCGCGACCTCGACCTGGTGCTGTTCGGCCCTGTCGTCGCCGACGCCAGCAGCATCTTCGACGAATACTGGAACAGCAGCGCGGCGGTGCCGCTGGTGGCGCTGGCCAAACCGCATCCGCGCGAGCTGCAGGCGCTACTGGTCGACATCCGCGCCGAAGCGCGCAGCAACGAGGCCCTGCGCTACCTGCGCCGCGTCGACGCCTCGCCGAACGTGCGCGGCTACGCCGGCCGCAAGCTGACGCCGGTCTGGAGCGACCGCTTGCGCGTGCATGCCGACCCGCCACTGAAGTGGAAACACGATGACCGCAGCGACTGGCTGGTCGCTCGCCTCGAACGCATGCTGGGCGGCACGCGTGAAAAGGCGCTGCTGATCTCGCCCTACTTCGTGCCCGGTCCCGACAAGACGCGCGATCTCGTCGGCCTGGTCGCGCGCGGTGCGCAGGTCGGCGTGGTGACCAATTCGCTGGCCGCCAACGACGTGGTTGCCGTGCACGGCGGCTACAGCAGGTATCGCGACGACCTGCTGCGCGGCGGTGTCCAGTTGTACGAAATCCGCGCGCAAGCACGCTCCGGGCCATCAACGGACGGCGGGACGAGCCTGTTCGGCAGCAGCGGTGCCAGCCTGCATACCAAGGCCTTCGTGGTCGACGATGCGCGCGGCTTCATCGGCTCGTTCAATCTCGACCCGCGCTCGTCCGACCTCAACACGGAGATGGGCGTGCTGTTCGACGATGCGCGCATCGCCCTCGCCCTGCGCGCCGAATATCTGCGGCTGGCATCGCCCGAACTGAGCTATTGGGTGTTCCTCGACCCGCACGGCGACGTGCGCTGGCTCGACCGCGCACCACGTCCGCCGCTGCTGATCGAGCACGAACCCGACACAGGACGGCTCGCGCGCGCGACCAATCGCGTGCTGGCATGGCTGCCGATCGAATCGCAATTGTGAAAATCCCGGCGCCGGAAGTCACCGCATCGTTTACGCTTTGCCGATGAGCAACGAACCGAACCCGACACCCGACGACGCCCTGGCGTCGCTACGCGCCGAAGCCGCGTCCGCCGATCCCGCCAAGGTCTATGCCCTGGCGACCGCGCTGGTGGCGCGTATGGCAATGGAAGAGGCGTTTCCACTTTTCATCCAGGCCGCCGCTGCCGGTCACAACCGCGCGCGGATCGAAGCCGCGCGCATGTTGCTGTACGGGGTGGGCACGGAACCGAATCCCGGACAGGGCGTTCGCCTGCTGGAGGAGGCCGAAACTGCCGGCAACGTCATTGCTGCCTACCTGCTGGCGATGATTTCGGTGGGCAACCAGGCGGTCACGCGCGACGCACGCATCAACCAGAGGCTGTTGCTGGCGGTGAACGCGGGCTATGCCCCGGCCCTGACTACGGCCGCCATCCACTTCGGGCGCCGCAACGACGAGCAGGATCAAGCCTTGTGCGTGCGCCTGCTGACTCAGGCGGCCGGCGTCGGCGATCCCGTCGCGGCCCAGTTGCTGGCGGCACGGATGCAGGCAGCTGCCGGCGATGACCAGCCTTCGGCATCCGATTCCCTGCCCGCCTGTTCCGTGCGCCCTTTTGCGCTGGGCCTGGTCCGCGAACGACTGGCGTTGGAGGAAACCTGGCAGCAGCCGCCCGTGAAAAGGTTGTCCGATCGACCCAAGCTCGGCGCGATCGACAGCCTGCTGTCCGCCGACGAGTGCCGCCTGCTCATGGCCGCGGCGCGGCCAAGACTCTCGCATTCGCATACGCTGGATCCACAGAGCGGCGCGAAATCCTTCAACGCCATCCGCACGAGCCAGGATGCGAGTTTCGATCCGCTGCAGGAGGACCTGGCGCTGCGCCTGGTGCAGGCGCGCATGGCGACCGCGGCAGGTGTCGAGCTGGTCTTCGCCGAACCGCTGATCGTGCTGCGCTACGCGCCCGGCGAGCAGTACCACCCGCATCGCGACTACCTGCCTTCCGCCGCGCTCGCGGGCAATCGCCCGCAGGCCGGCGACCGTGCCGGCACGATTTGCGCTTATCTCAACGACGTGGAAGCCGGCGGTGAAACCGTTTTCCCCGCTGCCGGCGTCACCATCGCACCGACGGCTGGATCTGCGATCGCTTTCGCGAACCTGCAGTCCGACGGCTCGCCCGATCCGGATTCCCTGCACGCCGGGCTACCGGTCGAGCGCGGCGAGAAATGGCTGGCCACGCTGTGGATCCGGCAAGGGCCGTATCGCGACTTCTGATCGCGACCCGCGCGCCGTGCGCATACGGCCGCGTACACAAGCCGGCATGGAACGATTGCTTTAGACTGTCGCGCCTGCGGCACCGGCCAATCGCGTCCGGCATGCCGCGTACACAGCCAATTCAACGACTTATCACACATTGCTGGCGCCAATCGCGACGCGCGATGGCTTCCACGCCGCGGAGTTTCCGATGATTTTCGAACACCTCGACACCTACGGCCACGAGCAGGTCGTGTTCTGCCATAACAAGGACGCCGGCCTCAAGGCGATCATCGCGGTGCACAACACCGTGCTCGGTCCGGCGCTCGGCGGCCTGCGCATGTGGCCGTACAAGAGCGAAGCCGACGCGCTCAACGACGTGCTGCGCCTGAGCCGCGGCATGACCTACAAGAACGCGGTCGCCGGCCTCAATATCGGTGGCGGCAAGGCGGTGATCATCGGCGATCCGTCGACCGACAAGTCCGAGGCACTGTTCCGCGCGTTCGGCAAGTTCGTCGACACGCTCGGCGGACGCTACATCACCGCCGAGGACGTCGGCATCGACGTCAACGACATGGAGTACGTCTATCGCGAGACCGAATACGTCACCGGCGTGCACCAGGTGCACGGTGGTTCCGGCGACCCGTCGCCGTTCACCGCCTACGGCACGCTACAGGGCCTGATGGCGACCTTGAACAAGAAGTACGGCGACGAGGAAGTCGGCAAGTACAGCTATGCCGTGCAGGGGCTGGGCCACGTCGGCATGGAGTTCGTGAAGCTGTTGAAGGAACGCGGCGCCAAGATCTTCGTCACCGACATCAACAAGGGCCTGATCGACAAGGCCGTCAGCGAGTACGGCGCCGAAGCCGTGGGCCTGGAAGAGATCTACGACGTCAATGCCGATGTCTATTCGCCCTGCGCGCTCGGCGGCACCGTCAACGAGCAGACCCTGCCGCGCCTGAAGGCAAAGATCATCTGCGGTGCGGCCAACAACGTGCTGGCCAACAACGCGATCGGCGACGAGGTGCAGAAGCGCGGCATCCTGTACGCGCCCGACTACGCGGTGAACGCCGGCGGCGTGATGAACGTATCGCTCGAGATCGACGGCTACAACCGCGAACGCGCCATGCGCATGATGCGCACGATCTACCACAACCTGGCGCGCATCTACGAGATCTCCGAGCGCGACAACATCCCCACCTACAAGGCAGCCGATCGGCTTGCCGAGGAACGGATTTCGGCGATCGGCAAGCTCAAGCTGCCGATGGGCCGGACCGCGCCGCGCTTCCTGGGTCGCATGCGCGGCGGGCATTGACGCTGGGTGCATGAGGCAGGTTGTAGCTTGATAGTGGCCCGGTGCAGGTAATCGTTTTCAACGCATGCCTGCACCGGCATCCCCGCACTTAACCAGAGCAGCCCCCGGATCATGCGAACTTTCCCGCTCGGCGAAGACATCGATGCACTGCGCGACGCGGTCCGCCGCTTCGCCGATGCCGAGATCGCGCCGCGCGCGGCCCAGATCGACCACGACAACGTCTTCCCGCAGGACCTGTGGCCGAAGCTCGGCGAACTGGGCGTGCTCGGCATCACCGTGCCAGGCGAGTACGGCGGCAGCGACATGGGCTATCTCGCCCACCTCGTCGCGATGGAGGAAATCTCGCGCGCGTCGGGTTCGGTCGGCCTGTCCTACGTCGCCCATTCCAACTTGTGCGTCAGCAATCTCTACGCCAACGGCAACGAGACGCAGCGGCAGAAGTACCTGCCAAAGCTGTGCAGCGGCGAATGGAAGGGCGCGCTGGCGATGAGCGAACCCGGCGCGGGCTCGGACGTGGTCGGCTCGATGAGCTGCCGCGCCGAGTTGCGTACCGATAAAAGCGGCGGCGCTGTCTGGGTCGCCAACGGCAGCAAGATGTGGATCACCAACGGCCCCGAGGCGGACGTGCTGGTCGTCTACATGCGCACCGCCGGCAAGGACGCGGGCAGCAAGTGCATGACCGCGTTCATCGTCGAGCAGGGCATGCCGGGTTTCACGACGGCGCAGAAGCTCGACAAGCTCGGCATGCGCGGCTCCAACACTTCGGAACTGGTGTTCGAGAACTGCGAGATCCCGGACGCGAACGTGCTCGGCGAGGTCAACAACGGCGTCAAGGTGCTGATGAACGGCCTCAACACCGAGCGCCTGGTCATCAGCGGCGGCCCGCTCGGCCTGATGCAGGCCGCGCTCGATGCCGCCCTGCCCTACGTGCGCGAGCGCAAGCAGTTCGATGTCGCGATCGGCACGTTCGGGATCATGCAGGCCAAGCTGGCCGACATGTACACCGCGCTGCAGGCCTCGCGCGCGTTCGCCTACCAGGTCGCGCGCGACTACGACGCGGGCTACAAGTCGCGCATCGACGCTGCCAGCTGCCTGCTGCAGGCTTCCGATGCCTGCGTGCAAGTGGCGCTGGAAGCGATCCAGGCGCTCGGCGGCAACGGCTACATCAACGAATACCCGACCGGACGCATCCTGCGCGACGCCAAGCTCTACGCGATCGGCGCGGGCACCAACGAGATCCGGCGCATGCTGATCGGCCGCGAGCTGTTCGAAGGCAAGCACTGAAGCACGCACATGGCACGGCGCAACCCCGGCCCTGCGATCGAAACGACCCTGCGCACGCGCGCGTTGCGTGCCGACGACTGGCCGGTGATCGAAGTGCTGTTCGGCGCCAACGGCGCATGCGGGGGTTGCTGGTGCATGTGGTGGCGCGTGCCGATGGGTGGCAAGACCTGGGACGCGGTCAAGGGCGAACCGAACCGGCGCGCGTTCAAGCACCTGGTCGAATCCGGCCAGGCCTCAGGATTGCTCGCCTTCGTCGGCGACGAGGTGGCCGGATGGTGCGCAATCGGTCCGCGTGCGGATTTCCCGCGCACCGAGCGCAGCAAGGCCCTGCTGCGCGACTGGAAGCGACATACCTGGGCGTTGAACTGCTTCTACGTGCCGCCGCGTTGGCGCAACCGCGGTGTCGCCTCGGCGCTGGTCGAGGCCGCTGTCGCGTTCGCACGCAGGCGTGGCGCCGAAGAGATCGAGGCTTATCCGCAAGCGGTCGACAGCGGTGAACATCAGGCGGCCGCGTTCGTCTGGACCGGCGTTCCGGGCCTGTTCGTGGCGCAGGGCTTCAAACCCGTGCATGCGGGCGGCCGAGGTCGCCAGTTGTACTTGCGAAGACTGACCTGATCCTTTCGTCCAATTTGCCGCAGCGCAGCGCGCGGCGCGATAATCGCGGTTCCACGGCCCCCACGCCGCTGTCTCCCGGAGTCATTCGTGTCCGATATCGTCATCGTCGGTGCCAAACGCACCGCCATCGGTTCCATGCTCGGCCAGTTCACCGGCGTGCCTACCCCCACCCTTGGCGCCGCCGCGATCACCGGCGCGCTCGATCACGCAGGACTGGCTGCGGACCAGGTCGACGAAGTCATCATGGGTTGCGTGCTGCCGGCCGGTCTCGGCCAGGCACCTGCGCGCCAGGCTTCGCTGGCCGCTGGGATTCCCACTGCTGCCGGTTGCACCACGGTCAACAAGGTCTGCGGTTCGGGCATGAAGGCGATCATGTTCGGGCATGACCTGATCAAGGCAGGTTCCGCCAAGGTCATCGTCGCCGGCGGCATGGAATCGATGACCAATGCGCCGCACCTGCTCAACGGATCGCGCACGGGCCTGCGCTACGGTTCCGCCGAGTTTCTCGATCACATGGCATGGGACGGCCTCACCAATCCCTATGACGGCAAGGCCATGGGCGTGTTCGGCGATGCCGCCTGCGCGAAGTACGGTTTCAGTCGGGAAGACCTCGATGCCTATTCCACCGAAAGCGCAAGGCGTGCACAGACCGCGATCACGTCCGGTGCTTTCGCCGCTGAAATCGTTCCCGTCGTCGTCAAGGGCCGCAAGGGTGAGGTCACCGTCGATACCGACGAGGAACCCGGCAAGATCGATCTCGCCAAGATCCCGACATTGCGTGCCGCATTCGGCAAGGACGGCGTGCTGACCGCCGCCTCATCCTCGAAAATTTCCGATGGGGCTGCGGCCACCATATTGATGTCCGCTGAAGAAGCCACCAAGCGCGGCCTGCAACCGTTGGCCCGCATCGTCGCGCATGCCACCCATGCGCAAGCGCCGGAATGGTTCACGACTGCACCGGTCACTGCCATCGACAATGTGCTGAAAAAGGCGGGCTGGAAGGTCGAGGACGTCGACTTGTTCGAAGTCAACGAAGCATTCGCCAACGTGGCGATGGCACCGATGAAGGACCTCGGCATACCCCACGACAGGCTGAACGTGAACGGTGGCGCCGTTGCGCTGGGGCACCCGATCGGTGCCAGTGGTGCGCGCCTGGTGGTCACCCTGCTGCACGCACTGAAGGCCCGCGGCGGCAAGCGGGGCGTGGCTTCGTTGTGCATCGGCGGCGGCGAAGCGACCGCCATCGCTGTGGAGATCGTGTGAAAAGTTAAGAACGTCTTTACAAAAAAAAAGCGGCCAACCGCTTGACACCCAAGGATGGCTTGTCATCATGGTATCGGCGCGCAGTTGCGCGTTGCCAAACTTTAAACGACGAGGAAGATTGACATGACGATCAACAAGGCGCTGCTCGCGCTGGCTCTGGGCTTGTCCCTGGCCGCTTGCACCAACAAGGATCAGGCTGCTGACTCCGCCGCCGAAGCCGCCGACGCTGCTGGCGAAGCCCAGCAGGCTGCCGACAACGCCGCCGCCACCGGCGACGCGATGGCCACCGACGCTGCCCAGGCCGGTGCCGACGCTGCTGCTGCTGCTGCTGACGCTGCCGCCACCTCGGCTGACGCCGCTACCGGCGCTGGCGACATGACTGCTGCTGACGATGCTGCTGACGCTGCCGAAAATGCAGCCGACTCGGCTGAGCAGGCGCAGGACAGCGCAGAAGAAGCTGCTGCTTCGGCTGACGCAGAAACCAACACCGGCGACAAGAAGTAATATCGCCCGAGTTGCTGTTGCAAGTAGTGGAAAGCCGCCGGCTCGCCGGCGGCTTTTCCATTGGTCAGTGAACGAGATGCCGGCGCATGCCGGGCTGCTACGCGCACTGGCGTTGCCTGATCCGAAGAATTACCAGACAGATCCTTTCAGACAACTCCTCAGGAGAGACCCATGAACACCAAGCTCTTTGTGCTGCTCGCCGCCAGCGTCCTCGCTCTCTCGGCCTGCAAGAACGAAACCGCTACCGCCCAGCAGGAAGCCTCCGAAGCCGCGACCGCCGCCGACGAAGCCGGTGCCGCCGCTGCCGATGCCGCCACTGCCGCAGGTGATGCCGCTGCCCAGGGCGTCGATGCCGCCGCTGCCGCGACCGGCGAAGCCGCTGCCGAAGTTGGCCAGAATGTCGACCAAGCCGCCGACCAAGCTGCCGCTGCCGCCAGCGAAGCGACCGCCGATGCCGCCCAGGCGACTTCGGATGCCGCGCAGGACGTTGCCGACAAGGCCGACGCCGCTGCTGAAGAAGCCAAGAAGTAATCCGGCTTACCAACGTTGTGCAGGAAGACCCGCTTCGGCGGGTCTTTTTGTTTGCGCCGCCCTGCAGGCTGAGACCTACAGAATGCGACTCGAGCGCAGCGGTTATCCTGTGCCGTCTTCGTCCGGACCCCCGCCCGTATGCCCTCATTGACTAGCTGTCTCGATCCGGGCTCGCAGGAGTTCCGGGATGCGTCCGCCTATCACCGCGCCCTGGTCGAGGAACTCGATGCCCGCCTCGCGCGCGTCGCGGGCGGCGGCGGAGAGAAGGCCCGGGATCGCCATACAGAGCGCGGCAAGCTGCTGCCGCGCGACCGCATTGCCGCCCTGCTCGACCCGGGTTCGCCGTTCCTGGAAATCGCACCGCTCGCCGCGGAAGGCATGTACGACGATGCGGCGCCCGGTGCCGGCATGGTTGCCGGCATCGGTCGCGTGCAAGGCCTCGAAGTGGTCGTCGTCGCCAACGATGCGACCGTCAAGGGCGGCACGTACTTCCCGATGACGGTCAAGAAGCACCTGCGCGCGCAGGAGATCGCGCGCGAGAACCGCCTGCCGTGCATCTACCTGGTCGATTCCGGCGGCGCCTTCCTGCCGTTGCAGGACGAGGTCTTCCCGGATCGCGAGCACTTCGGCCGCATCTTCTACAACCAGGCGCGCATGAGCGCCGAGAACATCCCGCAGATCGCGGTGGTGATGGGAAGTTGCACCGCCGGCGGCGCGTACGTGCCAGCGATGTCCGACGAGAGCATCATCGTCAAGGAACAGGGCACGATCTTCCTCGGCGGTCCTCCGCTGGTGAAAGCAGCCACTGGCGAGATCGTCGATGCCGAGGCGCTAGGCGGCGCCGACGTGCATACCAGCATTTCCGGCGTGGCCGATCATTTCGCCGAGGACGATCGCGACGCGCTGCAGATCGCGCGCAACCTGGTCGGCAACCTCAACCGCAGCAAGATGCTCTCTCTCGCGGTGCGTCCCTCGCGCGAGCCGCTGTACGCGGCCGACGAGCTCTACGGCATCGTGCCGAAGGACACGCGACGCCCGTTCGACATCCGCGAGGTGATCGCGCGCATCGTCGACGGCTCGGAATTCGACGAATTCAAGGCGCGCTACGGCAAGACGCTGGTCACCGGCTTCGCGCACCTGCACGGTTATCCGGTCGGCATCATCGCCAACAACGGCATCCTGTTCGCCGAGAGCGCACTCAAGGGCGCGCACTTCATCGAACTGTGCAACCAGCGCGGCATCCCGCTGGTGTTCCTGCAGAACATCACCGGCTTCATGGTCGGCCGCAAGTACGAAAACGCCGGCATCGCCAAGGACGGGGCCAAGATGGTCACGGCGGTGGCGTGCTCGTCGGTGCCCAAGTTCACGGTGGTGATCGGTGGCAGCTTCGGCGCGGGAAACTACGCGATGTGCGGCCGTGCCTACGGTGGCCGTTTCCTGTGGATGTGGCCGAACGCGCGCATCAGCGTGATGGGCGGCGAGCAGGCTGCCGGAGTGCTCGCCACGGTCAAGCGCGACGGCATCGAGGCCGCCGGTAAGACCTGGAGCGCCGACGATGAGGCTGCGTTCAAGGCGCCCATCCGCGATCAGTACGAGTCGCAGGGCAACCCTTATTACGCGACGGCACGGCTGTGGGACGACGGCATCATCGACCCCGCCGATACCCGCCGCGTGCTCGGCCTGGCGATCTCGGCCTCCCTCAATGCGCCGATCGAGGCAGCGAGGTTCGGGGTGTTCCGGATGTAGCGCAGGTGTCAAGAACCCCGCGCAGGATCGCCATATCCGGCCACCGCGGTCGGCGTACACTGGCCGCCGGTTCGCGTAAAGAGTACAAGGAGCGGCCTAAACCGTTGTCCCGTGGCGATTTTGGTGAGCCGTATCACAATCGCGACGTGCACCTAGCCGCTAGGCTGCAAGCACGACCCGTGTCGTCATCCCGTGAATTTTGAAAGGACATCCCCCGATGGCAATCTTCAACCAATCCACCCCGGCCAAGAAGGACGCGCCGATGGCCAACGACCCCACGCCCGCCTTCGCACGCGACGTGTCGCCTGCTCCGGCACCGACTTCCGTGCCGCAGGCCAATACCGATTTCGCGCCGGCCACCATGCCGCGCCGGGCGCAGGAAACTGAAATCAAGGAATCGCTGATCGCCTCCGGCCTGACCATCGAAGGCAAGATCGAGGGCGCCGGACACGTACGCATCGCCGGCAAGTTCAAGGGCGACGTCAACGTGCAGGGCGACCTGACCATCGAGAAGGGTGCCAAGCTCAACGGTGGCGTGCGCGCGAAGAAGGTCATCGTCGCCGGCGAGCTCGAAGGCAACGTCGAGTCCGCAGAGCGCGTCGAGGTGCTCGACACCGCCGTGCTCACCGGCGACCTCAAGGCCGGATCGCTGACCGTCGCGGCGGGATCGAAGATCCGCGGCCACGTCGAATGCGGTTGGGAAAGCAAGGAAAGCACCGCGAAATCGAACGGCAACGGTCACAGCAAGGCGGAAACCGAACTCGCCTCATGAGCACCCCGCGGCCGGGGACGGCAGGTGCGACCCGCACCTGCCCCCATTGCAAGACGACGATCCTCGAGAGCGCGAGCGTGTGCCCGTCGTGCAAGCACTACCTGCGCTTCGACAGCGCTGCGGAACAGATCACGCAGCCGCGTGCATCGCCGCTGCAAGTGGAAGGCACCCTGCAGCATCCGCCCGATGGCGGCGCCTGGGAATATTCGATGGTGCTGGTCATCCGCAACGAGCGTGGCGAAGAACTCAATCGCCAGGTCGTCGGCGTAGGCGCATTGCATCCCAACGAGCAGCGCACCTTCAGCCTTACCGTGGAGATGGTCGAACGCAAGGGCGTCGGGCCGTCGCGCAAGAAGCACTGAGGTCGGTGAGATCGCTCATCAACGCGATCCACCCCGCACGCCCAGCTTAGCCATTACAAACCCGTAGCAATCGCCTCGCCGCTGCGCAGTGATCGCCGCCGCGCATGCTTCGCCGTCATTGCAGGACAAGTCGGGACACGACTCGGCATACGAGGCGACAGCAGCAAAACGAATCTCCCAAGGGCATATCGGCCCGCGTTCCTGCGCAGTGGCGCCCGATCAAGCCTTCTTCAGAAAGCACGTCTTCAACACCAGCCCCTTGACCTTGTCGGAGTTGCATTCGATCTCCTCCTCGTCATCGGTCAGCCGGATATTCTTGATCAGCGTGCCGCGCTTGAGCGTCACCGACGTGCCCTTGACCTTCAGGTCCTTGATGACCGTCACCGCGTCGCCTTCGGCGAGTGCAGTGCCATTGCTATCCCTTACGTTCATGCGAGTTCCTCGGTCGATCGATGCGCGGGCCATCAAAACAGGTTCGGCGCTTCCGCTTCACCGGCTCGCAGGCGGATCGCAGTTGTCGCAGCCGCCACAGCCGTCGCCGCCGCCAGCACGGCCGGCCGGCGCGATCGCAAGCCCGAGGCGCCGCACCCAGCCTGATCGGCCTTCCCGCACCAGCGGTACCGCCAGGGCGATACGCACTCGCCTGACGCCGCCCGGAAACTGTTTCCGCACCACCACCCACGCACTGGCCAGGACCGCCAGCGCGATCACCAAGTACTGAAGGGCAAGCGAAGCGCTCATCCGGCCCCCAACGCGACGGCGACCTGGTAGGTCAGCAGCGAAGCCAAGTAGGCGAGCGCGAACAGATATCCCGCGCTGATCGCCATCATCTTCCACGAGTTGGTCTCGCGCTTGATCGTCGCCCAGGTCGAGATGCACTGCGGCGCATAGATGAACCAGACCAGCAACGACAGCGCGGTCGCGAGCGACCAGGTGTCGGTGATGATCGGCGTCAGCGCTTGCGCGGCCGCATCGTCGTTGGCGGCGGAGAGCGCATACACGGTTGCCAGCGACGAGACCGCGACCTCGCGCGCCGCCATGCCCGGGATCAGCGCGATGCAGATCTGCCAGTTGAAGCCGAGCGGCGCGAAGATCGTGGTCATCGCATGGCCGATGCGGCCGGCGAAGCTGTAGTCGATCGCCGGCATCGTCGCGCCGGCCGGTGCCGACGGAAACGACAGCAGGAACCACAGCAGGATCGTCAACGCCAGGATGATGCCGCCTACGCGCTTGAGGAAGATCATCGCGCGCTCCCACAGGCCGATCAGCAGGTCGCGTGGATGCGGCACGCGGTAGGACGGCAACTCCAGCAGCAGCGGATGCTCGCCCTTGTCGCGGCGCCATTTCTTCATCACGAACGACACCACCAACGCGCTGACGATGCCGGCGAGATACAGCGCGAACAGCACCAGCCCCTGCAAGTTGAGGATGCCGGCGACCTGCTGCTGCGGGATGAACGCGCCGATCAGCAGGGCGTACACCGGCAGGCGTGCCGAACAGGTCATCAGCGGCGCGACCATGATCGTGGCGATGCGATCGCGCGGATCCTGGATCGAACGCGTCGCCATGATCCCGGGGATCGCGCAGGCGAAGCTCGACAGCAGCGGAATGAAGGAGCGTCCGGACAGCCCGGCGCCCGCCATCATCCTGTCGAGCAGGAAGGCCGCGCGCGGCAGGTAGCCGGATTCCTCGAGCGCGAGGATGAAGGCGAACAGGATCAGGATCTGCGGCAGGAACACGATCACGCCGCCGAGTCCGGCGATGATGCCGTCGACCACCAGACTGTTGAGCGGCCCTGCGGGCAGCGCATTGCCGACGACGGCGCCGAGCCAGGCCGTCGCAGCCTCGATCGCATCCATCATCGGCGTGGCCCAGGCATAGACCGCCTGGAAGATCAGGAACATGACCACCGCCAACGTCAGCAAGCCGATGAGCGGATGCAACAGCCAGCGATCGAGCACGTCGTCGACACGCGCGGTACGGGTCGGCATCGACACTGCCAGCGACAGCAGGCGACGGGTCTCCTCGTGCAAGTCGGCTCCCGTCGCCAGCACGACCGTCGGCGCATGCGGCTTGTCGGCGATCGCTTCCAGCCTCTCGACCAGCGCCTTGGCGCCGTTATGGCGCACCGCTACGGTTTCGACAACCGGGATGCCCAGCGCAAGTTCCAAAGCCTCGCGATCGATGCGAATCCCCCGTCGCTGCGCGGCGTCGGCCATGTTCAGCGCGACCACCATCGGCCGCCCCAACTCGCGGACTTCCAGTACGAAACGCAAATGCAGGCGCAGGTTGGTGGCATCGACCACGCACACCAGCACATCGGGCGCCGGCTCGCCGGGGTAGAAGCCGCGGCACAGATCGCGCGTGATCGCCTCGTCGAGGCTGGCCGGCGTGAGGCTGTAGGCGCCCGGCAGATCGAGCAAGGCGTAGCTGCGTCCCGATGGCGCCAACAACCGGCCTTCTTTGCGCTCGACGGTGACGCCGGTGTAGTTCGCGACCTTCTGCCGGCTGCCGGTCAGCAGGTTGAACAGCGCGGTCTTGCCGGAGTTGGGATTGCCGACCAGGGCGAGACGCAAGGGGATCGCCGGCGCGCTCATGTCGCTGCCCCGTTCGCGCGCAGCACGACGCGCGCGGCCTCGCTGCGGCGCAGCGCGAAGCGCGTGAAACCGACCTGCACCAGCAGCGGTTCGGCGCCCACCGGTCCCGCTGCCATCACCTGCACCTCCTCGCCGGCCACGAAACCCAGCTCACGCAGGCGGCGCGCGATGGCGTCGTTCGGCGAGCGGTCCTCGACGCTGTCGACGGTAGCGCTGGTCCGGCGCGGCAACTCCGAGAGTCTCAAGAGTCGATCTCAAATAGGAACTGTTCTCAATTCTACATCCCGGACCCGCTCCGTGCGGGGCCGCAGGGCCGGAACACAAGGGAGCGCTTATGATCGGGGTCCGTTCCCGGAAGCGCCCCATGACCGATTCGCTGCTGATCGAACGCGCCGGCCCGGTGGCGCGCCTGCGCCTGAACCGGCCGGAGCTGCACAACGCCTTCGACGCCGAACTGATCGCCGCCCTCACTTCGACCCTGGACCGGCTCGGCAGCGATCCCGAGATCCGCGTCGTCGTGCTGGAGGGCGCGGGCGCCTCGTTTTCGGCCGGTGCCGACCTGAACTGGATGCGCAGCATGGCCGCGGCCAGCGAGGCCGCCAACCGTCATGATGCTCTCGCCCTCGCCCGTCTGATGCGCACCCTCGACGCATTGGCGAAGCCCACGATCGCACGCGTCCACGGGCCTGCATTCGGTGGCGGTGTCGGCCTGGTCTCCTGCTGCGACATCGCGGTGGCCGCGAACGAAGCCAAATTCGGCCTCACCGAGAGCAGGCTGGGTCTGCTGCCGGCGGTGATTTCGCCCTATGTGGTCGCCGCGATCGGCGCCCGCCATGCGCGCCGCTATTTCGCCAGCGCCGAGATCTTCGATGCCGCCGAGGCGCACCGGATCGGCCTGCTGCACGAGGTGGTTGCGGCGGATCGTCTGGATGCCGCGATCGATCGCCAAGTCGCGCTACTGCTCAAGGCCGGCCCGATCGCTTCGGCGTCGGCAAAACGGCTGGTGGCCGAGACCGTGCGTCAAATCGACCGCGACGCGCTCGACGAGGCCAATGCCGGCCTCATCGCACGCCTGCGCGTGTCGCCCGAGGGACAGGAAGGCATCGGCGCGTTCCTGGAAAAACGCCCCGCTGCCTGGACCACGAAGGAGTAAGCGATGCTCGACCATATCGGCATTTCAGTTTCGGACTATCCACGCGCAAAAGCGTTCTACACGACAGTCCTTGCACCGCTGGGCTATGGCCTCATCATGGAAGTCACGCCGGAGCAGACCGGCGACGGTTCCAGTGCGGCCGGCTTCGGCAAGGACGGCAAGCCCGATTTCTGGATCGGCAGCAACGCTCCAGCGGGGCATACTCACGTCGCCCTGCTCGCGGCCGACCGTGATGCGGTGCGCAGGTTCTACGACACCGCGCTCGCGGCTGGTGCAGCGGACAACGGCCCGCCCGGTCTGCGCCCGCATTACCATCAGAATTATTACGGCGCGTTCGTGCTGGATCCGGATGGCCACAACATCGAGGCGGTTTGCCACACGCCGGTTTGAAGGAAGAGATGTTCACCAAGATCCTCATCGCCAACCGCGGCGAAATCGCCTGCCGCGTGATCCGCACCTGCCGCCGCCTCGGTATCCGCACGGTGGCCGTGTTCTCGGCAGCCGACGCCGATGCGCAACACGTGCGCCTTGCCGACGAGGCATATCCGATCGGTGGCCCGCGACCGCAGGAGAGTTACCTGCGCGGCGACGCGATCATCGAGGTCGCGAAGAAGTCCGGCGCGCAGGCGATCCATCCCGGTTACGGCTTCCTCAGCGAGAACGCGGATTTCGCCGATGCCGTGGAAGCAGACGGGATCGTCTTCATCGGCCCCAAGGCCGCGTCGATGCGCAAGATGGGCAGCAAGGCCGGCGCCAAGGACCTCATGCAGGCCGCCGGCGTGCCCGTGGTGCCGGGTTACACCGGCGACGACCAGTCGCCGCAGGTGCTGGCACGCGAAGCCGCACGCATCGGCTTCCCGCTGATGATCAAGGCCGCGCACGGCGGCGGCGGCAAGGGCATGCGCATCGTGCATGCGCTGCAGGAATTCCTGCCTAACCTGGAAAGCTGCCAGCGCGAGGCGAAAGGCGCGTTCGGCCGCGACCGGGTGCTGCTTGAGCGCTACATCCAGTCGCCGCGCCACATCGAAATCCAGGTCTTCGGCGATTCGCAAGGCAACGCGATCCACCTCAACGAGCGCGAGTGCTCGGCGCAGCGCCGCTACCAGAAAGTACTCGAGGAATCGCCGTCGACGTTCCTGACGCCGGAATTGCGCGCGTCGATGGGCGCCGCAGCGGTGCAGGCGGCGCATGCGATCGACTACGCGAATGCAGGAACGGTCGAGTTCATCGTCGCGCCGGATGGCAATTTCTACTTCATGGAGATCAACACCCGCTTGCAGGTGGAACATCCGGTCACCGAACTCGTCACCGGCCTGGATCTCGTCGAATGGCAGCTGCGCATTGCCGCCGGCGAGCCGCTGCCGCTGGCACAGGACGCAGTTCGGCAGTCCGGACACGCCATCGAGGTGCGGCTTTACGCGGAAGATCCGGAGGCCGGCTTCCTGCCAGGCTCCGGCAAGCTGGTCCATCTGCGCTTGCCGACGCCATCGCAGCATGTCCGCGTCGATTCGGGCGTCGTCGAAGGCGATGTCGTGAGCATCTTCTACGATCCGATGATCGCCAAGCTGATCGTCTGGGACGAGGACCGTCCGCGTGCGCTGGCGCGGATGCGCGAGGCGTTGGCCGAGTGCGACATCGAGGGGCCGAAGTCGAACATCGGCTTCCTCGAACGGCTGGTGCGGCATCCATCCATCGTCGACGGCAGCATCGACACCGGCTACCTGGATCGCCACCTCGGCGAATTCCTGCCCGACGCGGCAGCGGCAGAGGATGCATTGACCGCTGCCGCGGTCGCGCAACTGATCGCGCAGGAAAGCCAGGCGCGCGATGCCGCCGCGGCCTCGTCCGATCCGTTCTCGCCATGGGCGATCGCCGACGGCTGGCGCCTCGGGCACGCAGGCAAGCGCCTGCTCGCGTTCCTGCATCGCGGCGAACGCGAGGAACTGATCGCGCACGGCAGCGGCGGCGACTACCGCATCGCCCACGCAGGGCGCGTGATCGAAGTCGCCGGCGCACGCATGGCCGATGACGTGCTCTCCGCGCGTTTTGACGGTAGTGGACGACGTGTCCGGGTGGTGATCCATCCGCAGCGGATCGACGTCCACGACGGGGATCGACGGCTGCGACTGGAACCGGTATCGGCGTTCCGACGCGACCCAGGGGACGAAATACAGGGCGATGGCCGCGTGCTGGCTCCGATGCCGGGACGCGTGGTGATGGTGAAGATCAAACCCGGCGACGCGGTGGTCCAGGGGCAGGAGTTGCTGGTGGTCGAAGCGATGAAGATGGAACTTGCGCTCAAGGCGCCGCGCGATGGCGTGATCGCCGAAGTGCGCGCAGCGGCGGGCGATTTCGTCGAAGCCGACGCGGTGCTCGCGGTGCTCGCCGCGCTGGAGCACTGACATGGCCTTGCCTGCGCAGGTGCGTCTCGTCGAAGTCGGTCCGCGCGATGGCCTGCAGAACGAGAAGGCCATCGTGCCGACGGCGGCGAAGATCGAGCTGATCGACCGTCTTTCAGCGACCGGATTGCGCAGCATCGAAGCGACCAGCTTCGTCAGCCCGAAATGGGTGCCGCAACTGGCCGATGCGGCCGATGTCTACACCGCCATCGTGCGCAAGCCAGGCGTGCGCTATCCGGTCCTGGTACCGAACGAACAAGGCTACGACCGCGCCCGCGCCGTTGGCGCTGAGGAAGTCGCGGTGTTCACTGCCGCGTCCGAAGCCTTCAACCAGAAGAACATCAATGCCTCGATCGACGAATCGATCGAACGCTTTCGTCCCGTACTCGAGCGCGCGCTGGCCGACGGTGTACGCGTTCGCGGCTACGTGTCGACCGTGCTCGGTTGTCCCTACCAGGGCGACGTTCCGGTGGCCGACGTCGTGCGCGTGGCGAGCCGCCTGCATGCGCTCGGCTGCTACGAGATTTCGCTCGGCGACACCATCGGCGTCGGCACGCCCGCGAAAGCCGCGGCGATGCTGCGCGCCGTGGCCGCGGAAGTACCGATGCCGGCGCTGGCCGTACACTTCCACGACACCTATGGACAGGCGCTCGCCAACATCCTCGCCTGCCTGGAGGAAGGCGTGGCCGTGGTCGATGCCGCCGTCTCCGGCACCGGCGGCTGTCCTTATGCGAAAGGCGCGAGCGGCAACGTCGCCAGCGAAGATGTCGTCTACATGCTGCAGGGCATGGGCATCGAGACCGGAATCGACCTCGCTGCGCTGAGCGACACCGGACGCTGGCTCGCCGCCCTGCTCGGCCACGACACCGGCAGCAAGGTCACCAAGGCGCGTAGCGCGACATGAACACCAGACCTCCCAAGGACACGACCGCGATGTCGCCAGCGAACGTCGAGACGGATACCGCCGCCGACGCGACAGACATCGTGGCGGACATGGTCGATAGCGTTGCCGATACGTCGGACGTGGTCGCCGCATTGGAGGCCGCAAGCCACGACGAGACGCTGCGCGCCGACACGCGCGAACTGCTGGCCGAGGCGCACGCCGCGCTGCGTGCCAGCAGCGCCGACGCCGAAACAGCGCAGTTGAGATATCACGCCCTGTTCGATGCGGTCCCGGATCCGGTCAGCATCCTCAGCGAGGAAGGCATCGTCCTGGATCTCAACAAGGCCGGCATGTCGGCCTACCGCCGGCGGCGCGATGAAATCGTCGGCAAACCAATCGAGGTCCTGAATCCGGACCTGCCAAAAAACCACATGAAACCGGTGTGGGACACGCTCAATCGCGGCGAGACGTACGTCATCGAAGTCACCAACATGCGCGCCGATGGCACTCGCTTCCCGGTCGAGGTGCATTCGGCGATGTTCCAGCACAACGGTCGTCCCTGCGTCGTAGCCGTGGCGCGCGATCTCAGCGGCCGCCACGAGGCCGAATTGCGCTACCGCGAACTCATGGAAGTCATCGACAAGGGCATCGTGGTGCAAGACGTCGAAGGCCGCCTCACCTATTGCAACGCCGCCGCACTACGCATGTTCGGCGTCAGCGAAGGCGGCAATCTCAACCGCGACCTGCGCGCCTCGCGCTACCTCATCGTCGACGAGCACGGCCATGCGCTGCCGCAGGATGAGTGGCCGGCGATGCGCGCACTGCGCACCGGCAAGACCGTAGAAAGTACCGTGCTGGGCTGGTACGACCCGATCAATCTGCATCTGACCTGGCTGTCGGTGACCTCCGTGCCGCAGTTCTCTCCCGGCAGCGATCATCCGCAGCAGGTACTGTCGCTGTTCAGCGACGTTACCGAACTCAAGCGCGACAGCGCCCTGTTCGACCGCGCTCAGGCGCTTGCCCACATCGGCGGCTGGGAGTGGGAACTGGGGCGCGACCACGTCTACCTCACCGACGAGGCGTTGCGCATCCTCGGCCAGGCGCAGCCGCCGCAGACGATGGACGACATGTTCGCCTGCCTGCGCGAGCCCGATCGCAAGCGCCTGCAGCAAGCGCTGGAGCGCATTTCTTCCGTGAGTGGCGGCACTTTCGATCTCGAACTGCAGGGCATCCGCGCCGATGGCCATTCCTTCTGGGTGCGCGCGATCGGCGAATCCGAGGCCGGCGATTCCGCCAGCACCAGCATCACCGGCACACTGCAGGACATCACCCGGCGCAAGCACGACGAGGAGACGCTGCGTGTGCAGGCCCGCAGCGATCCGTTGACCGGGTTGATGAACCGCGACGCGATCCTCGGCGAGTTGCACGAGCGCCTCGAGGATCCGACCCAGGCGCAGCTGGCCGTGCTGTACATCGATCTCGACCGCTTCAAGGTCGTCAACGACGTGCTCGGCCACGGCGCCGGCGACGAGTTGCTGACGGCAGCCGCCAAGCGCATCAGTTTCGCGGTCGGCAGCGAAGGGCTGATCGCGCGCTTCGGCGGCGACGAGTTCCTGGTGGTCTGCAGCACCGGCGACGATCCCGCGCGTCCCGAGCATGTCGCCGACCGCATCCTGGATGCGTTCGGCGATAGTTTCCGCTTCGACAAGGAGGAGTTCAGCATCACCGCCAGCATCGGCATCGCGCGTGCACCGGAGCACGGCGACAAGCCGCAGGCGCTGATCCAGAACGCCGACGCGGCGATGTACGACAGCAAGCGCCGCATCCGCAACGGCTGGCAGGCGTTCACGCCGGAACTGGCGCAGTCGCAGCAGGATCGGCTGCGCGTCGAGACGCACCTGCGCAAGGCCGCCGACAACGGCGAATTCCACCTCGTCTACCAGCCGCAGGTCGACCTGCGCCACGGCCGCATCGTGTCCTGCGAAGCGCTGATCCGCTGGCAGAACCACCAGCTCGGCGAGATGCGGCCGGACCACTTCATCAGCCACGCCGAGAATACCGGCGACATCGTGCGCATCGGCAGCTGGGTGCTGCGCGAGGCCTGTCGCCAGGTCGCGGAGTGGCGCGACGCCGGCTTCGGCATCGTACGCGTCGCGGTCAACGTGTCCTATCGGCAGTTCCTGGGCGAAGACCTCGCCGAGACCGTGCGCAGCGTGCTCTCCGAGTTCCACCTGCCCGGCGCGGCGCTCGAACTCGAGTTCACCGAGCGCGTCCTGATCAAGGACGCGCCCGACACGCTGAAGACCTTCGCCGACCTGCGCGGCCTGGGCGTGATCCTGACCATCGACGATTTCGGCGAGGGCTACAGTGCGCTGAACTACCTGCGCCGCCTGCCCATCCATGGCCTCAAGCTGAGCCAGTTGTTCGTCGAGGGCGTGCCGGAAAACAATTCCGACGTCGCCGTCTGCGAAGCCGTCGCGGGCATCGCGCGCAGCCTGAAGCTGAGCCTGGTCGCCGAAGGCGTCGAGTCCGAGGCGCAGCGCCAGTTCCTGCTGCGCCTGGGCGTGCCGATCGGCCAGGGCTTCCTGTTCGCGCCCGGCCTGCCGCCCGACGAGTTCGCGCGCCGCCTGGGCGGATCCATCGCCAGTGGCAGCAGCGAGCTGATCCATGTCTGACGCCACGGCGGCCTTCGAAATCCGTCCGATCGAAGCGCGCGACGATGCGGCGGTCGCGGCCGTCATTCGCAGCGTGATGCCCGAGTTCGGCGCGATCGGCGAAGGGTTCGCGATCAACGATCCGGAGGTCGACTGGATGAGCCGCGCCTACGACGTCCCGCGCGCGGCGTATTTCGTCGTCGAAAGCGACGGCGTCGTGCTCGGCGGCGGTGGAATCGCCCAGCTCGAACGCGGCGACGGCGATACCTGCGAGCTGCGCAAGATGTATTTCCTGCCGGCACTGCGCGGCCTCGGCGCCGGCGCCGCGCTGATGGAACGCTGCCTGGCCTCGGCGCGCGCGTTCGGCTATCGCCGCTGCTACCTCGAAACGCTACGCGGCATGGATTCGGCGATGAAACTCTACGAGCGCAGCGGTTTCCACCGCATCGGCGCACCGCGCGGCCAGACCGGCCATGGCGGCTGCAATACGTTCTACCTGCTGGAGCTGTAGGGCGGGCCCCGGCCCGCGGCTCTTGTTTTTTCCAGCAGCGGCAGAACACCTGGATAGAGAAACGGTGGGCAGAGGCCTGGCCTACGGTAAAATCCTTTTTTTCCGCCGCAGGTCTCCCATGCAACTCGATTCGGTCCGCGCCATCGTCACCGGCGGCGTCTCAGGTCTCGGCCTGGCCGTCGCCCGGCATCTCGTCGCCCACGGCGGCAAAGTCGCGTTGTTCGACGTCAATGACGAAAAAGGCGCTGCGGCGGTAGCCGAACTCGGCCAGGCTAACGCGCGCTACTTCAGGACCGACGTCAGCGACGAAGCCGGCGTGGTCACCAATGTCGATGCCGCCAAAGCCTTCCTCGGCGCCCTCAACGCCACGGTCAATTGCGCCGGCATCCTCGGCGCCGGCCGCGTGCTCGGCCGCGACGGCGCGATGAAGCTGTCGCAGTTCCAGACTACGGTCATGGTCAACCTGGTCGGCAGTTTCAACGTCGCCAAGGCTGCCGCCGCACTGATGCAGCACAACGAAGCCGGTGACGACGGCGAACGTGGCGTGATCGTCAATACCGCCAGCGTCGCCGCGTACGAGGGCCAGATCGGGCAGGCGGCGTATTCGGCCTCGAAAGGCGGCGTGGTCGCGATGACCCTGCCGATGGCACGCGAGCTGTCGCGTTTCGGTATCCGCGTGATGACCGTCGCGCCGGGCATCTTCTGGACGCCGATGGTCGATGGCATGCCCGACGACGTGCAGCAGTCGCTGGCCGCATCGATTCCGTTTCCGTCGCGCCTTGGCAAGCCGGAAGAATTCGCCGACCTCGTCGCCTACATCCTGCAGAACCGCTATCTCAACGGCGAGACGATCCGCCTGGATGGCGCGACGCGGTTGGCGCCGAAATAGACCCCTCGCTCGTCATCCCAGCGCAAGCTGGGATCCATTTTGATTTGGGCACTGCAACAACAAATCCGAAAGCCAAGGTCAAGATGGGTCCCAGCTTCCGCTGGGATGACGGGTCAATGAGCGATTCCGTTAATCCTTCCCCAATTTTTCGAAGAACTAAATGAAAGCCTACGACATCAAGAAGGGCAACGTCGTCGAACACAACGGCACCGTGTATCAGGTGCGCGACATCGAGCGCAGCTCGCCGCAGGGCCGCGGCGGCAACGTCAAGTTCCGCTTCACGATGTACAGCGTGCCAGGCGGAAACAAGTTCGACCTCAGCCTTGGCGGCGACGACGACCTCAAGGAAGTGGAGCTCAGCCGCCGCCAGGCGACGTTCTCGTACAAGGATGGCGACGCCTTCGTGTTCATGGACGACGAGGACTACACGCCGTACACGCTCGATGCCGATGTCGTCGGCGACGCCGGCGGCTACGTCTGCGACGGGTTGAGCGGTTGCTACGTGCAGGTCATCGACGACCTGCCCGTCGCGCTGCAACTGCCGCAAAGCGTGATTCTGGAAGTGGTCGAGACGCCACCGGAACTCAAGGGCGGTACCGCGACCAAGCGACCCAAGCCGGCCAGACTCAACACCGGCATCGAGATCCAGGTGCCGGAATACATCACCACCGGCGAGCGCGTATGGGTGAATACCGTGACCGGCGAGTTCGCGGGACGCGCAGACTGATCTTTACCGTCATTCCCGCGCAAGCGGGAATGGCGACTTTTAGGTTGGGCAGATGACTTCCTGGACGCTGCGCGCCAGCCACTTCCGCGCCATCCGCCGTAACGAAGGATCGGCGTCGGCATCGTCGACCAGCGCTGCAATCTCGCGCCATGCCAGCGCATGCGACTCGTCGCTGACGACGAAGTCCTCGTGTTCGCCGGCATGGACCACGAAGCGCACGTCGTAATGCCAGTGCGCCGGCACGCCCTTGTGCTCCGGAATCCAGTGGCGATCCATATCGAAGATGCCCCGGTCCACGGACAAGCCGGCAAGGCCCGACTCCTCCTCCGCTTCCTTCAGCGCCGCACGCGCAAGATCGCGATCGCCATCGGCATGGCCGCCGAGCTGCAGCCACAGGCCGAGCTTGCGATGGTGCGTCAGCAACACGCGCTGGCCGGTCCGGTCGACCAGCCATGCCGAAGCGGTGAAATGGCCGGCGAGCCGTTCGCGCAGATAAGGATCCTGGTCGTCGTCGAGCAGCGCGGCGAAATGCGCCACGACATCGGCTTCGTCCGGCCAACGCGCGCGGTAGTCGTCGAACGATGCCGGAATCGGCATCTCTTCAGGTGATCGTGAGTCCATGTTGCGCCGCCGCATCCGCCGGATCGATTTGCCGGACCGGAATTATCGCCGTTCAGGGCAAGCCCGGCGCTTGTGCGCGTGTGACGTGACGGTTAAGGTCGCGGGGTTCCTGGCAGGCCACCGCCAGCCTGATCCGATACCCGCCTTGTCCTTGGGGAGAACTGAATGCTCTTTTGGCGCGTGAAACCGCTCGACCAGATCCTTGAAACCGCCAGCAGGAAATCCCTGAAGCGGCAACTCGGCGCCTTCCAGCTGACCATGCTCGGCATCGGCGCCATCATCGGCACCGGCATCTTCGTGCTCACGGCCGAAGCCGGACAGAAAGCCGGTCCGGCCATGATGGTCGCGTTCGTGATCGCCGCCCTCGTCTGCGCGCTGGCTGCCCTCGCCTACGCCGAACTCGCCTCGATGCTGCCGGTCTCCGGCTCCGCCTATACCTACACCTACGGCGTACTCGGCGAAGGCCTGGCCTGGGCCGTCGGCTGGGCGCTGGTGCTGGAATACGCCGTCGCCGCTTGCGCCGTGTCGGTGGGCTGGTCCGGATACATGAACGGGCTGTTGATCAGCGTCGGCTATCCCCTGCCTGAATACCTGCGTACCGGGCCGATGGATGGCGGCAGCTTCAACCTGCTGGCTTGCCTGATCGCGCTGGTGGTGACCGTGCTACTGGTGATCGGCACGTCCAAGTCCGCCAAGGTCAATGCGGTGCTGGTGCTCATCAAGGTCGCGGCGCTGACGGCCTTCATCATCATCGCCGTTCCCGCGGCCCAGGATCCGAACTTCAAACCGTTCTTCCCGACGGGTTGGGGCAGTCCGCTCGGCGGCATCGGCGTACTCGGCGCGGCGGCCTCGATCTTCTTCGCCTACGTCGGCTTCGATGCCGTCTCGACTGCAGCGGAAGAAACCAAGAATCCGAACCGCAACATCCCCATCGGCCTGATCGCCTCGCTCGGCGTCTGCACAGTGTTTTATCTGCTGGTCGGCTATGGCGCGGTCGGCTCGATCGGTTCGCAACCGATGCTCGATGCCAACGGCATGGCGCTGCACCCGGGCAGCCCGGAGCTCGCCCTCGCCTGCAAGGGCAGCGAAGCCCTGGTCTGCAGCAAGGAACCGCTGGCGCATGTGTTGCGCATGCTCGGTTTCGCCAACTGGGGCAACATGATCGGCCTGGCGGCCGCGCTTGCACTGCCTTCGGTCATCCTGATGATGATCTTCGGCCAGACCCGCATCTTCTTCACGATGTCGCGCGACGGATTGCTGCCGACCGTGCTGTCCAAGGTGCACACCCGCTTTCATACGCCTTATGTGGTGACGATCATCACCGGCATCTTCGTGGCGGCGTTCGCGGCCTGGTTCCCGGTGGGCGTGCTCGCCGACATTTCCAATTCCGGCACGCTGTTCGCCTTCGTGATGGTGTCGATCGCGGTGATGATCCTGCGCAAGAAGCAACCGGATCGCCCGCGTCCGTTCCGCACGCCGATGGTGTGGCTGGTGTGCCCGTTGGCGATCCTCGGCTGCCTGCTGCTGTTCTTCAACCTGTCGCTGTACACCTTGAGCCTGTTCGTCGGCTGGGCTGTCATCGGCATGGTGGTCTATGCGTTGTACGGCTACCGGCACAGCGACCTGGCGCCCGGCCGCTCGCCACCGCACGGCGGCCCGACGCTCGAGCCGGCGCCACCGTTCCACGAAGGGCCCGACCTCGGTCCCTGAGCGACCGACACGGTCGGCGAAACAAAACGGCGCGGGCAACCGCGCCGTTTTTATTGCAGAAGCAGGATTGACGCAGGCTTTCCACGCCGTTTCGCTAAACTGCCGACATGACCACCGCCCTGCCCTACGACCGTCAGCGCCTGCGCGAACTCGCCGGCGAGATCATCGTCAACGTGCGCGAGCTGTCGCAGCTCGGCTGGACGCCCGCCACCAGCAGCAACTTCTCGCGCCGCCTCGATGATCGCCACGCCGCGATCACCGTCTCCGGGCGCGACAAGGGCCGGCTGACCGAGACCGACATCATGGTGGTGGACTTCGACGGCCAGGCCGTCGGCAGCGACCATCGTCCTTCGGCCGAGACGCTGCTGCATACCCAGCTCTACCGTCGCTTCACCGAGATCGGCTGCGTGCTGCATACGCACTCGCCGGTGCAGACCGTGGCCTCGCGCCTGTACGCCGGCGCCGGCCATGTCCGCCTCGAAGGCTACGAGCTCTTGAAAGCCTTCGTCGGCAACACCACGCATGAAACGGAACTCGACCTGCCTGTACTGCCCAACACCCAGGACATGCACACGCTCGCCGCCCAGGTCGACGCCCTGCTCGATCGTGGCTGCATGTGGGGCTACCTGATCGATGGCCACGGCCTGTACGCCTGGGGCCGCGACATGGCCGAGGCGCGCAGGCATCTGGAGGCGTTCGAGTTCCTGTTGGGTTGCGAACTGGAGTTGAGGAAGCTGCGATGAGTCGTTTACGGATTTTCGAGGACGCCGCGCCCGATGCGGCCTTGCTGACGACCAGCGACCACGCCGAGATGGCGCGCGAGCTCGCCAGGATCGGCGTCACCTTCGAGCAATGGCAGGCGACGCAGCCGATCGCGGCAGGCGCGACGCCGGAAGCCGTCATGGCCGCCTACCGGGCCGACATCGACCGCATCAGCGCCGAGCGCGGGTTCAAGACCGTCGACGTGGTCAGCATCGCCCCGGACAATCCCAATCGCGAGGACATGCGCAAGAAGTTCCTCGACGAGCACTTCCACAAGGAAGACGAAGTGCGCTTTTTCGTGGCGGGCTCGGGCTTGTTCACGTTACACGTCGACCATAGGGTCTACGAGATCGAATGCGTGAAGAACGATCTGATCGGCGTGCCGGATGGCACCACGCACTGGTTCGACATGGGACCGGAACCGGACTTCGTCGCGATCCGCTTCTTTACCGAGCCGGATGGTTGGGTCGGGCATTTCACGGGCACCGATATCGCGCAGAAATTCCCGCGCTATGAGAAGGGACAAGCGAGGTGATCGCTACGATCACGGCGTGAAGCGTTTCTTCCGGCTAATAACCAGGCGATCTGAAGAGACCCCTCCCCAGCCCTCCCCTGCCGTCGCAGGGGAGGGAGCTAAAAGCACATGCGCAGGTCTCGCTTTCGCAGCTGCGATACACAAGCTGGATGACGAGCCAATTGTGACAACGAGCGAAGCATGAAACCTCTGATCCTCACCGACATCGAAGGCACCACCAGCAGCATCTCCTTCGTCAAGGACGTGCTGTTTCCGTATGCGCGTCGAGCGCTGCCTGCATTCGTGCGCGCTCGCGGCAAGGAGCCGGAGGTGCGCAAGTGGCTCGATACCGTAGCCGCCGAGAACGGCGGCATCTGCAGCGATGACGTCATCGTCGAGATGCTGCAGGGCTGGATCGACCAGGACCGCAAGCACACCGCGCTGAAGGCCCTGCAGGGGATGATCTGGGACGACGGCTATCGCAGCGCCGATTTCACCGCCCACATGTATCCCGACGCGGCGCAGTCGCTGCCGCGCTGGCACCGGGCCGGACATGCGCTCGCGGTGTTTTCTTCGGGTTCGGTCGCCGCGCAGAGGCTGCTCTTCGGCCATTCCGACGCGGGCGATCTGGCGCCGCTGTTCGATGCCTTCTTCGATACCGAGATCGGCCACAAGCGCGAAGCCGGCAGCTACCGCCGCATCGCCGATGCGCTGGGGCGCGCGCCCGGAGAAATCGTGTTCCTGTCCGATGTCGTCGAGGAACTCGATGCCGCGCGCGATGCCGGGCTGCGTACGATCCTGATCGATCGCCGCGAAGACTATCCCGAGCCGCGCATCGGCGAGGCTACGCATGGCCACCGACGCGTCGAACACTTCACCGATATCGAGCCGACCGCATCCTGATGCTGCGACGCGCGGTCATCGCGGCACTCCTGTTGCTGTTCGTGTGCGCGCTGCCGTCGGCTGCGCAGGACGGCGGTGAATCGCTGCGCGAACGCGACCAGCGCCTGCTCGACGCCACGTTCGCCGCGCTCGCTCCGCAGCAGCCGGGCCACACCGACCTGTACGTGGTGGGCTTCGCTGGCGACGGCGCCGAGGACGTGTTTCGCAACGAGGTCGACTACCTCGAAACGCTGATGACGCGGCGCTTCGCCGCGAAGGATCGCATCGTCTCGCTGGTCAACCATGTCGACAGCTTCAGGACACCACGGCCGTTGGCGACGCTCGACAACCTGCGACAGGCGCTCGCGGGCATCGGCAAGGTCATGGATCGCGACGAGGACGTGCTGCTGCTGTTCCTGACCACGCACGGCACGCCCGACCATCGCCTGTACCTGCAGTTGCCGCCCGTCTTCGAGGCCACGATCACGCCGCGGCAGCTGCGTGCCGCGCTCGATGCCTCCGGCATCCGCAACCGCGTGGTGGTGGTGTCGGCCTGCTATTCCGGCGGCTTCATCCCGAAATTGCGTTCGCCCGACACCCTGATCCTCGCCGCCGCGCGCAAGAACCGGCCGTCTTTCGGCTGCGGCTCGGATTCCGCGGCGACCTACTTCGGGCGCGCGTGGATGGTGGATGGCCTCAACCACACCACGGACTTCATTGCGGCCTTCGAAAGCGCGAGGTCGCGCATCGCCGAACGCGAGAAGGCGGAAGACTTCCCTCCATCGCAGCCGCAGATCGACATCGGCGCACGTATCGCTGCGCGTTTGCGGCAATGGCAGGCGGGCTTCACGCCGGGGGCTGCCGTGCCGTATCCCTATGCCGACAAGGCATCCGAAGCCGCGGCACCCTAACCCCTTCGTCGCTCCGCGTGCGCGATTCCGTCGCGTGAACCTCAGGCGTGGATCTTCTCGCCCTTCGCCAGCATCGCCACCAGGGTCGCGATCCGCGCCGCGCGCGTTTCCGGTTTCTTCGCGGTCTGTACGCGCCACAGCACCGAGTAGCGGTTGGTCTTGTCGAGTTTCTCGAAGAAGGCGGCCGCCTTGCGGTTCTTCTTCAGGGCCGCGGCCAGATCATCGGGCACGGTGATGCGGCTGGCGGAGTCGTAGGCCGCGCCCCAGCGTCCGTCGGCCTTGGCGGCTTCCACTTCACGCAGCCCGACAGGCCCCATGCGACCTCCGCTGATCAGTCCCTCGACCTTGCCGATATTGATCTTCGACCACAGGCTGTTCGGGCGGCGCGGCGTGAAACGCTGCAGGAAGAACTGCTCGTCGCAACTGCGCTTCAGGCCGTCGATCCAGCCGTGGCACAACGCGACATCCAGGGCTTCGACATAGCTGACCGAAGCCACGCCGCTGTCCTTCTTGGCGATCTTCAGCCACAACCCCTTCTCGGCCGGATGCGCGACCAGCCACTTCTCCCACGCAGCTGCGTTGCGGAAGTGCTTGATCGGCAGGTCGGTCGGCAGTTCAGTGGCCAGCGGCGTGCTCCGCGGTGTCGAGTCGATACTGCGTCTGCGCGCGCAGCTCGCCCTGCCAGGCATCGAAGGCGCGCACCTCGATACGGTGTTCGCCGACGGCGCCGTCGGTCGGCAACGCGCCGCGCCACAGATGCGGCGAAGGTTCGGCCTCGGGCGACCGGTCATAGCCGCGTAACGTATCGGCGAGGTCATCGTTCACGTTCTCGATGACCAGGCGCGGATCGGGCTGCGCGACGTGGCTCATCGGCATCCAGTCGCCGTCGTCGATCCGGTATTCGACGCGCGTGTCGTCGCGACCCATGTAGACATTGGCGTACACCGCCCAACCCGGCCAGGCGCCGCGTCGCAGCACCTTCGGCGCATGCAATCCGATCCGCGTGTCGCGCGCGTCGCGCGCCGGATGCCAGGCAAGCGCGTACTTGCCCTCGGCTGCAACGCGCAAGGTCGCGTAGCCATTGGGCGTGCCGTCGGCCATCGTGCTGTCGGGGATGCCGGCCGCATCCTTCACGCCCGACCAGAACGCGCCACAGGCCGCGCCGACGTTGTATTCGTGCAACGGACTGGCGCCGTGCCAGCCCGACCCGGCGTCGTGGAACCAGTGTCGCTGCGTGTGGCTGTGCGCGCTCAGCACCAGCACGTGCGGGAAATCCTGCAGCAACGCGAACAGCCGCACGCGATCGGCGTCGCGGAACGTGTCCCGGCCCGGCGTCGCCTCGAACAGCGGGATATGCATCGCCAGCACCAGCAGCCGATCCTTCGGCACGGTCGGCAAATAGGCTTCGAGGAACGCGAACTGGTCGCCGCGGAAGCCGCCGACATAGGCCGGCTTGTCACCAGGCCGGTAGACGACATCGTCGAGCACCACGAACACCGCGCGCGCTTCTTCCCAGGCGAAGCTATCGGGGCCGAAATGACGGCGGAAGGTCGACAGCGAGTCCTCGTCCCGCGCTGCGTCGAAATCGAGGTCGTGGTTGCCGGCGGCATGCAGCCACGGGATGCCGAGCTTCGCGGTCGATGCGTTGATCGCAGGGTACAGAGAGAGATCGTCATGGACGATGTCGCCGAGGCTGATACCGAGCCGCGCTGCATGCCGGCCGAGCAGCGGCGTAACGATGTCGCGATCGTAGTAACCGACATCGATCATCGATTTCGGTTGCGGGTCGCCGAAGACCAGCACGTCGAGATCGCCTTCGCGCCGCGGCTCGCGTTGCAGCGGAAAATCGAACCGTGTCGCAGCTGCCCCGTACAGCATTCCGCCGTACTTGAGCGCCGACGGAAGCGCCAGCGGCTGTTGCCGCCAGAACATCGGCAGGCGATCGCCGCCACTGGTGGCGCGCCATCCCGCGGGCTTGACGATGAACACCGTCTGGCCGCGCTGCACGGACAGGCGGTATGCGCCCCGGACATCGGTACGCGTCACGATGCGGCCGTTCGAGACCGCGACATCGGCGATTCCGGACTCGCCAGCGTCGAACATGCCGTCGCCGTCGTTGTCGGAGAACACGCGTCCGCCGATCGTGTCGGCCGCTGCCGCGGCCGGGCCGACGCTCGAGACCAGCAGCAATAACAGGCAGGCGATAGGCCGGATCATGCAATCCCTCGATGCGGCGATGGAACGACGGCCGGAAATTCCCGGTCCGGCCGTTGTCGGCAGGTATGCAAAATAGCATCCGTCTCACCGCTTACCGGCGTCTTCGCCTTGGCTGCTGAAGTAGACTGGACCCCAGGACACTGGACGGTGCATGCCGGCCAGGGAAGGATGGGGCGATGATTCGACGCAGCGGACAAGGGCGGGTTTGGCTGGGCATCGTGCTGCTCTGCCTGGCTTCGTTCGCGCAGGCGCGCGCCGCGCCGCAGCAGACCGTGCTCGAACTGGGCCGCGGCATGTCGCAGGCCTCGCTCACGGACTACACGACCTACCGCCACGATCAACGCCGGTGCCGACGACGTCGTCTCGGCCCTCGCGCAGGTCGAGCGCGGCGCCTTCAAGCCCCTGCCCTCGGGCAGCACGGCGTTCGGTTTCCAGCCCGGTGCGTACTGGTTCCATGCCAGCCTGGTCAACCACAATCCGGCCGAGCAGCGCTGGCTGCTGGTGCAGCGCTATGCACTGAGCGATCGCCTCGACGTGTACCTCAAGTATCCCGATGGCCGCGTGCTGCACCAGGCCAGCGGCGACAGCCTGCCGTTCGCCTCGCGCAGCATCCGCTACCGCCATCCCAATTTCCTGCTGGCCCTTCCGACCGGCCAGCCGGTAGAACTGCTGGTGCGGGTGCAGAGCCAGAGTTCGATGCAGGTGCCGCTCGATCTCTACACGCCGATCGCCTTCGCCGAGCTGTCGCGCGATGCGCAGCTGTTCATCGGCATCTATTACGGCATCTTGTTGGCGCTGTTCTTCTACAACCTGGTGCTGTGGCTGACGCTGCGCGACGCCAGCTATTTCTGGTACCTGTTCCACATCACCGCGTTCGGGCTGGTGCTGTTCACGCTCAACGGCTTCGGTTTCGAGTACCTGTGGCCCGATTCGCCATGGCTGGCCGACAAGTCGGTGCCGTTGTCGATCTGCCTGGCGCTGATCGGCATGCAGCAGTTCGCGCGCACCTTCCTCGAGTTGCCGCAGCGCTGGCGGCGCGGCAACTGGGTCAGCCTGGCGCTGATCGCGTTCTTCCTCGTGCTCGGCCTGGCGTCGTTGCAGCTGCCTTACAGCGTGTCGACGCCGATCGCCTCGCGCGCGGTCCTGGTTGGCGTGCTGTGGATCGCGATCGTCAGCGTGGTGGTGCTGCGGCGCGGCTATGCGCCGGCCCGGCTGTTCCTGTTGGCGTGGGCGATGTTCCTGCTCGGCACGACGATGTTCACGCTGGTCGCGTTCGGCATCGTGCCGAAGACCTTCTATACCGAGTACGGCGTCCAGATCGGTTCCGCGCTGGAGATGTTGCTGCTGTCGATCGCCCTGGGCCATCGTTACGGCTCGTTGCGCGACGAGAACGAACGCATCGTCAGCGAGGCGAACCAGCAGCTCGAGCGCAAGGTCGCGCAGCGCACGCAGGAGGTGCGCAGCGCGCTGATCCAGCTCGAGGACGCGCATGGGCGCCTGCGCGATTCCAGCCGCCGCGACGGGCTCACCGGGCTCTACAACCGCACCTACTTCCAGGAAGCCTTCGAGCAGATGCTGCTGGTCGGCCGCGATGCGCGTCGTCCGGTGTCGTTGCTGATGATCGACCTCGACCACTTCAAGCTGATCAACGACCGCCACGGACACCTGGTCGGCGACGACGCCCTGAAATGGGCGGCGCAGCGCATCGGCCAGTCGCTGCGTCCCTACGACGCGCTGCTGGCGCGCTTCGGCGGCGAGGAATTCGTGGTGGGCCTGCAGGGCCTCGACCTGCGCACCGCGGTCGCGGTCGCCGAAGTCGTGCGCAAGCGGCTGACCGAGGACGTCTGCCTCGCGCATGGCCACCAGGTGCGCATCTCGGCGAGCATCGGCGTGCACACCGTCGGACCGGACACGATCTCCGACGTCGACAGCGCGTTCCAGGTCGCCGACCAGGCGCTGTACACGGCCAAGGCGAACGGGCGCGACTGCGTGCGGACTTCGATCTCGGCCGCCTAGGCGGCCAGGCACGCTACGCGCATCAGGGACGGCTTGCCTCGAGCAGCGTGCCTTCGGAAACCAGCCTGACCACCGTAGCGACTTCGCCATCGAGGGCGCGGTCACGGTCGAGGAAAGGGATCGCGGCGCGCAATGCGGAATGGGCCCGAGCCACGGCGTCGCCGGGATGAAAGGCATCCGCATCCGACAGTTCGGCGCGCAGCGCTTCGACCTCGGCCAGGAAACCCGCGGCATCGCCGCTCGCCGGCAAGGGCCCGCCCTGCACTTTCGTCGCGAACGCAGCCGCATCGGCGCGATCGGCGAGATCGCGCGCCGCATTGATCATGTCGCGGCGCAGGTCGAGCGCCTGCGCCGCGGTATACAACTCCAGCGCCAGCACCTTGCCGAGGTCGTCGGCCATCGCCAGCACGTGCCGTGCCTCGTTGGCGCCCATCGAGACGTGATCCTCGGCGTTGGCGCTGGTCGGGATCGAATAGACCGAAGCCGGCATGGCGCGGCTGGTGAGATCGTTGACGATCGCCGCGGCGGTGTACTGCACGATCATGAAACCCGACTCGGTGGCGTCCTCGTTGCCGATCAGGAACGCCGGCAGGCCATCGTTGGTGGCCGGGTCGACCAGCTTGTTGAGGCGGCGCTCGGAAATCGACGCCAGCACCGGGATCGCGGCCTTGACGTAGCTCATCGCCAGCGCCAGCGGCATGCCGTGGAAGTGGCCGGCGGAGATCACCTGCTTCAAGTTCCCTCGACGTGCTCGGCCTGCTTGTCGGGAAACACCAATGGATTGTCGGTCACCGCGTTGAGCTCGATGTCGAGCACGCGCTTGGCCTGTTCCACCGCATCGCGCACCGCGCCGTGCACCTGCGGGATGCAGCGCAGCGAATAGCTGTCCTGCGGCTGGTGTTTCTTGCCGCCGCGGAACGGCTTGAAGCGCCGGTAGAACTTCTCGCGGCCGTGGCGCTGCGTGAGCGGCACCCAGTCCCAGCCGATATCGAACGTCAGCGCCTGCGCCTTCGCATCGTCCCAGCTCTGCGGCAGCCACTGACGGAACCGCGGTACGAGGTGGTACGGAATATCGGCCAGCGTCGAGCCTGCGAGCAACGCGCGCAGGCGCGTGGCGACATGCACCTGACCCGGATGCGGGCGCAGCGCGTGCACGTCCTCGGCGAAAGCGCCGAGGCGGCCGGCGAACGCGTCGATCGTCATCGCCGCGGCGAGATCGGCGGTGTCGAGCAGATCGTCGAGCCTGGCCAATGCAAGCACGCCGGTCGCCAGCATCTGCGCGGTGCCGTTGTTCAGCGCGAGGCCTTCCTTGTACGACAGAGCGACCGGTGCCAGACCCGCGCGACGCAGCGCCTCGGCGCCCGGCATGCGCTCGCCTTCGAGGAAGGCTTCGCCGCCTCCGAGCAGGACGATCGCCAGGTGCGAGAGCGGCGCCAGATCGCCGCTGGCGCCGACCGAGCCCAGCTGCGGCACCACCGGCACGATGCCGGCATTGAGCATCGCGGCCAGCGCCTGCAGCGTCTCGACGCGGATGCCGGAATGCCCGCGCAGCAGCGTGTTGATGCGGATGCACAGCATCGCGCGCACCACGTCGGCGGCGAAGGGTTCGCCGACGCAGACGGCATGGCTGACGATCAGGTTGCGCTGCAACTCCTCGTGCAGCGATCGACCGGAAGGCGTCGCACCCGGCAATTCGTCGCGCAGCGGATGCGCGCCGAGCAGCTTGTCGGCGTTGCTGCCGAAGCCGGTCGATACACCGTAGATCGGTTCCTCGCGCCGGACCTGTTCGGCGAGGAATTCCGACGCGCGCGCCACCGCCTTCAGGGCAGTCGGATCGAGCTCGATGCTTGCACCGTTCGCGACGGTGACCAGCTGCGTGCGGGTCAGGGAGCGACCGTCGAGGCGAATGGGTTTCATGCTGCGAACCTGCTCATGCTGAGGTGAAAGGGCCTTCAGCCCAGGCGGATGGCTGGAAACTCAACGAACGGCCAGCGTGCGCGACTGCTCACGCTCGACCTGCAATGTGCGCGCAAGATCGGCATCGGCCACCTCGAACTGCTCGCCACGGCGCAAGTCCTTCACCGCGACCACGCCCTTCGCAGCTTCGTCTTCGCCGCGGATCACGACGAAGCGGATGCCGGCGCGATCGGCGTACTGCAGTTGCTTGGCCAGCTTGCGCGGCTCGAGCTGCGTCTCGACGTTGAGTCCAGCCGCGCGCAACTGTTGCGACAGCGCCAGTGCGTGATCGAGGCCGGCATCGTCCAGCAGCACGACCAGCGCATCCACCGAACTGTCCGCCGTGCCGATCAGTCCCGCTTCGCGCAATTGCCAGAACAGGCGCGTCAGACCGATCGAGATGCCGACGCCGGGCAGCTTCGACTTCGTGTAGTGGCTGGCGAGGTCGTCATAGCGACCGCCCGAGCAGATCGAGCCGATCTGCGGATGCGCATCGAGCACCGTTTCGTAAACCAGTCCCGTGTAGTAGTCGAGTCCGCGCGCGATCGAGAGGTTGATCGCATAGCGCGATTCCGGCACGCCCATCGCGCGCAGGCGCTGCAGCACCTCGCGCAATTCGGCGCGGCCTTCTTCGAACTGGACGGTGCCGTCGCCGAGCGCGGCGAGCTTCGCCAGCGCATCGTCATGGCCGCTCGAGCGCACGCGCGAGAACGCCATCAACCGGTCGACGGCCTCTGCCGTCAAAGCGAAACCCTCGCCCGCGAGCGTCGCGCGCACCGCGTCCTCGCCACGTTTGTCGAGCTTGTCGAGCTCGCGCAGCACGCCGGCCTGCGCTTCGCCCTCGATGCCAAGGCCCTCGAAGAAGCCGCGCAGCAGCTTGCGGTGGTTGAGCTGGATGGTGAACTCGCCGATCGCCAGCGCGTCGAACACGGCATGGATCACCGCGGGGATTTCGGCGTCGTAGCGGATCGACAGCGTGTCCTTGCCGACGATGTCGATGTCGCACTGGTAGAACTCGCGGAAGCGGCCGCGCTGCTGGCGCTCGCCGCGGTACACGCGCTGCATCTGGTAGCGGCGGAACGGGAACGCGAGTGCGTGCTCGTGCTCGGCCACGTAGCGCGCCAGCGGCACGGTCAGGTCGAAGCGCAGCGCAAGCTCCGGCAAGGCATCGCCGCCCTCCTCGGCCGCCTTGCCCAGCGCGCCGGTCGACTGCACGAAGTACACCTGCCGCTCGGTCTCGCCGCCGGACTTGGTCAGCAGCACCTCCGACAGCTCCATCACCGGCGTCTCGACCGGCAGGAAGCCGAAGCGCTCGAAGGTCCTGCGGATCGTGTCCAGCATGCGCTGGAAGGCGATCTGATCGCGGGGCAGCAGCTCCATGACCCCGGGGGGCGTGCGCGGCTTGATCAACGGGGACACTCCGGTCGGCAATCGCACTAGTTTACCGGCCCGCCGGCCCCGTAGAGGCCGCGGCAGTTGCCGCGTGGGGGCAGCATCCTTACAATGCGCGGCTCACCCAGTCGGGGTGTAGCTCAGTCTGGTAGAGCGCTACGTTCGGGACGTAGAGGTCGCAGGTTCGAATCCTGTCTCCCCGACCATTCTCAGGGTTTCGACCGAGCCGGCATTCAGCCGGCTTTTTCATGCCCGCACCGCTCCGCACCTCGCCCGCGCGCCCGCGCCTGGCGCAGACCGGCGCTACGGCAGGTTGCGTGTCTGCCCCGCGCCGCGCACGACGAAGCGTTCCACCGTCAACGATTCGGCCCCCATCGGGCCGTAGGCGTGCAGACGCGTGGTGGAGATGCCGATTTCCGCGCCGAGACCGAGTTCGCCGCCGTCGGAGAAGCGCGAAGAGGTGTTGACCATCACCACCGCCGCACGCAGCGACTGCACGAATCTTTCGGCCATGGCGTCGTCGCGCGTGGCGATGACCTCGGTGTGGTCGGAGCCGAAACGGCGGATGTGCGCGATGGCATCGTCGAAATCGGCGACTACGCGCACGGCCAGGATCAGGTCTAGGAACTCCGCGGCATAGTCGTCGTCGGTCGCAGCGACGGCGCCGCCCCCCATCAGCAGGCGGGCGCGTTCGTCGCCGCGGATCTCGACGCCGCGTTCCAGCAACGCCCTGCCCGCTTCGGGCAGGAACGCGCCAGCGATGTCCGCGTGCACCAGCAACGTCTCCAGCGCGTTGCAGACGCCCGGGCGCGATACCTTGCCGTCGAGCAGCAGCCGCTGCGCGAGATCCAGGTCGGCGCTGGCATCGACGAACAGATGGCAGACGCCTTTGTAGTGCTTGATCACCGGCACGCGCGCGTGCTCGGCGACGAAACGGATCAAGCCCTCGCCACCGCGCGGGATGGCGAGATCGACGAGGTCGGTGAGCTGCAGCAGCTCGACCATCGTCTCGCGACGCAGGTCCTCGACCAGGGTCAACGCGGCATCGGGCAGGCCTGCTTCGCGCAACGCGCGCTTCAGCGCGGCGGCGATGGCGGTATTCGAATGGATCGCCTCGCTGCCGCCGCGCAGGATCACTCCGTTGCCGGCCTTCAGGCATAGGGCCGCGGCATCGGCCGTGACGTTGGGGCGCGCCTCGTAGATCATCGCGACGACACCCAGCGGCACGCGCACGCGCTCGACGACGATGCCGTTGGGGCGTGTCTCGCTGCGCGTGACCAGGCCCACCGGGTCCGGCAGCTCCGCGACTTCGCGCAGAGCGTCGGCGATGTTGCCGAGACGCTGCGGATCGAGTTTCAGGCGGTCGAGCATCGCGGCGGCGACGCCTTTCTCCTGCGCCGCGAGCATGTCCTTCGAGTTGGCGGCGAGGATGTCGTCGGCATCGCGCTGCAATGCGTCCGCCATCCGCCGCAACAGCGCGTCCTTTGCGGCTGTCGACAACTGCGCGATGGCTTGCGCGGCCTCGCGGCAGGCGCTGGCCTGGGTTCGGATGTCGGTCATGGTGCTCTTGATCTCACCTGGAACTTCTCCAGCACTCTCAAAGCAAAACAAGATCATCGCGGTGAATGATGGTCTCGCCATAGTTGTACCCGAGCGTCGCCTCGATGTCGCGCGAATGGCGGCGCGCGATGCGGCGGATGTCGTCGGCCGAATACTGGCTGACCCCGCGGGCGATGCGCTGTTCGCCGTGGTCGTTGCGCAGCAGCAACTCGACCATGTCGCCGCGCCGGAAGCTGCCCTCGGCACCGTGCACGCCACCCGGCAGCAGCGAGGCGCCCTTCTCGATCACGGCGTGCGCGGCGCCATCGTCGACGAGGATGCCGCCCGGTTCGGCGGGGACGTTCTGCAGCCAGTGCTTGCGTGCGGCGACGCGGCTGCGTGCGGCGAAAATGCGGGTGCCGAGCAGGCGATCTCGCGCGAGCCCTTCGAGCACGTCGGCACGCGTGCCGTTGAACAACACCGTGGCGACGCCCGCCGCTGCCGCGCGCTGCGCGGCCTCGAGCTTGGTGCGCATGCCGCCGGTGCCGACCACGCTGCCGGCGCCACCGGCCACCGCCATCAGCGTCGCGGTGAGCTGCGCCACGATCTCGACCGGGCGCGCATTGGGTTCATGGCGCGGATCGGCGTCGTAGAGGCCATCGATGTCGGTGGCGATGAACAACACTTCGGCGTCGACCAGTGCCGCGACGATCGCGGCCAGCGTGTCGTTGTCGCCGAGCTTGAGCTCGTCCACGGAGACGGTGTCGTTTTCGTTGACGATCGGCAGCGCGCCGCGGCGCAGCAGTTCGCGCAACGTGGCGCGTGCATTGAGGTAGCGGCGGCGATTGCGCAGGTCGTCGTGGGTCAGCAGCACCTGTCCGACGGGACGCGCGAAGAAGCCCTGCCAGAAACCGATCAGCTGTGCCTGTCCAAGTGCCGCGAGCGCCTGGCGTTCGGCCATCGCCGCTCCGGCCATCGGCTGCCGGTTGGCGATCGCGCGACCCGCCGCGACCGCGCCCGAAGACACGATCACCACCTCGCGTCCCGCGCGATGGCAGGCCGCCACGAAGCCGGCGATCGCCTCGGCATGACGCGCGGACAAGCCGCCACTGTCGGCGGCCAGCAGGCTGCTGCCGACCTTCAGCACCGCGCGCTTCCAGGACGGCAGCACTTGCTCGGTGAACGGAGGTCGCGCGTGGGTCATGGCCTTCAGTCCAGCGCGAGCAGGCGTTGCCGCAAGATGTCGAGGCGGGCGTCGCCCGCGGCGCCCGGCGAGGTGCGCGCGGCCAGGCTGGCGGTAGGATCGCCCTGCGTCCAGCGCGCCGGGTCCGCCGCCTGACGATAGGCGTCGCGGAACGGCACGCCCTGCCGTGCCAGATCGACGGCCAGGTCGGTCGCGTACATCGACGGCTCGATCGCCTCGCGCATGCGCTGCGGCTGCCATTCAAGGTTGCGCAACAGGTCCGGCAACAGCGCCAGCGCGCCGAGGCCCTTGCTGAAACCGTGGAACAGCGCGCCCTTGCTGACCTGCAGGTCGCGGTGGTAACCCGACGGCAGCGACAGCAGCTGTTCGATCTCCGTGCGCGCCGCGGCGACGCTGGCGTAACTGCCACGCATCAGTTCGATCACGTCCGGATTGCGCTTGTTCGGCATGATCGAGCTGCCGGTCGTGTATTGCGACGGCAGCGCGACAAAACCGAATTCGGCGCTCGTGAACAGGCTCAGGTCCCAGGCCAGGCGGCGCAGGTCGAGCATGGCGCTGCCGAGCGCATCGAGCGCGGCGAGTTCGAACTTGCCACGCGAGAGTTGCGCGTACAGCGGCGACACCTGCATGCGCGCGAAACCGAGCGCCTGTGTCGTGTGCTCGCGATCCAACGGCAGGTTGACGCCGTAACCGGCCGCGGTGCCGAGCGGATTGGCATCGATCCAAGCGAGCGTGTCGGCCGCGCGTACGGCATTGTCGATATACGCCTCGGCCCAGCCGGCCCACCACATCGCCGCCGACGACACGACGGCCCGTTGCAGGTGGGTGTAACCGGGCATCGGCAGGTCGCCTTCCGCTTCGGCACGCGCCAGCGCGATGCCCGCGATTTCGCTGCACAGCGCCCGCACGCGTGCGAGCTTGTCCTTCAGCCACAGCCGCGTCGCGACCAGGATCTGGTCGTTGCGGCTGCGACCGGTGTGGATCCTGCGGCCGGCATCGCCGAGGCGCTCGACCAGGCGCGCCTCGATCGCCGAATGACCATCCTCGTAACGGGCATCGAGCACGAAGGCACCGCTGCGGAAATCGTCCGCCAGCGCGGCAAGCTCGCGCGCCAGGCCGTCGAGTTCGTCAGCCGACACGATGCCGATGCGCTGCAGGCCTTCGGCGTGCGCCTGGCTGGCGGCGATGTCGTGCAGGAAGAACTCGCGATCGAGGATCACATCGTCGCCGGCAAGGAAGGCCTGGATCTCCGCATCGACGGTGACGCCGGGCTTTTGCCAGAGCAGGTCGGACATGTCTGTGCTCCTTTGCTGTCGTCGAACCGACACAGAATGGGTTCTGACCCGCCGCGCCGGACCGCGATGGTGGGCCAGGGCCCACCCTACAGCGGAATGCCTTCGAATTCGGCGTAGCCGAAGGCCAGGTTGAGGTTCTGCAGGGCCTGCGTCGCCGCGCCCTTGAGCAGGTTGTCGAGCGTCGCGACCACGACCAGGCGCCTGCCGTCGTCGGACAGCGTGAAACCGCCGACTTCCACGCCATGCCGCCCGGCGATCGCGCTGACCCACGGCGCTTCGTCGGCCACGCGCAGCAACGGCTCGTCCTCTGTAGCGATCGACATAGCGCTGCCGCGCCTGCTGCAGGGTGACGGCATCGCGCAGATGCAGGTTCGCGGTGATCGTCAGGCCACGGAAATGCGGCGCGACGTGCGGCATGAATTCGACGTCGTGCCCCAGCTGGCGCGTAACTTCGCGCTCGTGCAGGTGGCCGGTCAGGGCATAGGGGATCAGGTTGTCGCGCAACTTGGCCGGATCGTTCTTGTCGGAGGGCATGGTCCCCGCTCCCGAGTAACCCGAGACGCCGAAGCACTGCACGGGGCCGTCGACCAGTTCCAGCATCGGCACGATCGCGAACTGCATCGCGCTCGCGTAGCAGCCCGGATTGCTGATCCGACGTTCGCCGCGATAACGATCGCGCGTCAGTTCCGGCAGGCCGTAGTACCAGCTCTCGTCGAAGCGATAGTCGGCGGACAGGTCGACGATGACCGGCATCGGCGTTGCCGTTGTCGATACCGGCGACGCAGGCGGCCGCCTTGCCGTTGGGCAACGCGAGCACGTACGGCGTCGACGCCCTGGTCGGCCAGCGCGTCATGACCGATGTCGGCATAACGCAGTTCGCCGCGGAACTCGCCGACGTGATCGGAGACGCGCTGCCCGGCCAGTTCGCGCGAGGAGACGAAACCCAGCTCGAAGCGACGGGTGCCCGGCCAGCAGCCGGATCAGTTCGGCGCCGACATGGCCGCGTGCGCCGACGATGCCGATGGTGGTGAGCGTGCTCATGGCTTCAGGGTGGCCGGGCGCTCGCGGCAATGCTCGACCGCGATACGGATGTCGTCGAACGCTTCCAGCCCGTACCAGAACACGTTCCAGCGCTCGCCTTTGATGCAGCCGTCGGCCTCCTCGAAATAGAACTCGTTGACCGGATTCTCCGGCCGCGCGCGCCAGAACAGGCGCGGCACGTCGTTGCGCATCACGTGCCAGATCGCGCGGCCGAGGCCCTCGCCCTGCGCGTCGTCGGCGACGGCGAACTTGTCGAGATGCGGAATGCCCTCCTCGACCGTCAGCAACAGCGCGGCACGGTAGTGCTCGGAGACGAACACGCGATAGGGCTGCGTGCGCTCGAAATAGTCGGGCGCCAGCTTGCGGCCGAAACCCGATTCGATCAGCGTCTGCAGGCGCGGCAGGTCCAGCGCATCCCACGACGTCTCGCAGCGGATCTTCTCGCCGCGCCGCACCAGCGTGCCCGAGCCGCGATGCGTGAACAGTTCCTTCGCCAATTCGTCCGGCCGCGTGATCGAGACCGACGACGACGGCGGCAGCGCCATCAGCAGGTCGTGGATCTGCTCGATCTTGACGCGCATGCCCGAATGCAACCAGGGCTGCGCCAGCAACTCGTCGTATTCGGTGCTGAGGTTGATCGAATCGATGACGTGGCCGTCGCCATCGAGCAGGCCGCCGGTGCCGGTCAGGAACACGATCTTGTACGGCTGCAGCGTCTTGATCAGCTCGTTCGCGGCCCAGTCGGCATTGATGTTGACGATCTGGCCGTCGGCGGTCTCGCCGAGCGAGGCGATCACCGGGATCGAGCCGACCTTGATCGCGGCCTGGATGCCGTCGGTGTCGACGCGCGCGACCTTGCCGACCAGGCCGTAGGTCGCCTGGTCGAGGTATTCGGCTTCGAACACGCCCGACTGGATCGAGGTCGCGCGCACGCCCTCGGCCTGCAGCGCCTCGACCAGGCGCAGGTTTTCCTGGCGCATCACGCGGCGCACGACGGCAAGCACCGGCGCATCGGTGTAGCGCAGGTTGTCGATGGTGCGTTTGTCGATGCCTGCGGCCTGCATCTGCTCGTCGAGTTGCGGACCCGCGCCGTGCACCACCAGCGGCGTCAGGCCGACCTGTTGCAGGAACGACAGCGACGACACCAGCGCGTCGAGCTCGTCGCGCAGGACCGCGCCGCCGACCTTGACCACGGCGAAACGCGCCGCGTCCAGGCGCGAAAAGCGCTTGAGGTATTGCTGGATCTCCTTGGCGCTGGCCATGTTGGACAGCAGGCGGACGATCGTGGTGCGCAGGTCGGTCATCGTCATGTGCAGGTCAGGGCCGCGCCGGCGGAAGCTGCCGCCGATCGTCCATCAGGACGGTCGTGCGCGAGGTGGGCGAATTCATGTGCGTACCTCCATCAGGCGTTGGTAATGCGATGCAGCCGTCGCCAGCTGCTCGAGCGCCACCCACTCGTCGGCGCTGTGCGCCTGGGCGATGTCGCCAGGGCCGAACACCAGCGCGGTCAGCCCGGCCTGCGAGAACAGCGAAGCCTCGGTCCAGAAATCGACTGCATTGCCGATCGGCAGGCCCAGCGCATCGGCGAGGTCGCGCGCGGCGAGGCGCCTGTCCTCGGCTTGGGCGACGTCGCCCGCGGGCAGCGACGGGCCACGGAACACGGGCGTGTACTCCGCATTCGTCGGCGCGAGCGCGCGGAAGCGGTCGTGCAGCACGTCGGTGTCCTGCGACGGCAACGGCCGGAAGCCGAAGCGGACGTCGGCGCCGGGCGCGATCATGTTGGCCTTGATGCCGCCCTCGACACGGCCGATGTTGAAGCGCAGCCCGGTCAGTCCGCCGAAGCGCTGGTGCGATTCGGCATCGACGAACGACAGCGCGTCGGCGCCCCAGCGGATCGCCTGGTGCAGCGCGCTGGCGGAGATCGCATTGGCGCCGGACGCATGCCCGGCCTCGCCGGTGAACCGCATCTGCACCGAAGCGATGCCGCGATGCGCGAGCACCGCTTCGCATTGCGTCGGCTCGGCGACGATGACTTCGTCGAAGCCGTGGTCGCGCGCCAGGAACGCGGCGATGCAGCGCGGATCGTTGGCCTCCTCGTCGCTGCTGAACAGGAACGCCGCGTCGCCTTCCGTTTGTGCGGCTGCGGCCAGCAAGCAGGCTGCGGCGCCCTTGATGTCGCACGCACCCAGGCCGATGGCGCGGTCTTCGGCTACCCGCAGGACGTGCGGATCCGCGCTCCATGCCGGTGAGTCCGGCACGGTGTCGAGGTGCACGTTGAACAGGCGCTTCGGATTGCCGCGCACCGCGAACAGCGACACCGCGCCCGCGCCGTGGTCGGAGACGCCGACGTGGAACCCCGGCAATTGCGCACGGATGTAATCGAAGATCCCGTCGCTGCCGATCGCGCGCGGCGGGTTGCGGGTGTCGAACGACACCAGCGCTTCGAGATGTTTGAGGATCGAGTCCAGCATGTCGTTATCCAGGAACTGTCGTGCTTCAATGGTTGTCATCCTGAGCGCAGCGAAGGATCTGTTTTTCGAAGACAAGCAGATCCCTCACTTCGTTCGGGATGACAACACGGTTACTTCCGGTTGACCTCGGCCCACAAGGTGCTGCTCATGCCGAACAGCTTGATGAAGCCCTCGGCCTCGGCCACGCCCCAGTCCGCCGACTGCGCATAGGTCGCGCCCTTGGCGTTGAGGATGTGCGGCGAACGCAGGGCGACGGCGTCGACGCGGCCGCCGCGGGTTTCCAGCACGACTTCGCCATTGACCATCTGCTGCGACGACGCGAGGAAGGCTTCGAGATCGGTCTTCAGCGGGTCGTGGAAGAAACCTTCGTAGACGAGTTCGACCCACTTGCGTGCGACGTCGGGCTTGAAGCGGTTCTGCTGCTTGGTCAGCACGGCTTCTTCCAGCGCGCGATGCGCGGTGAGCAATGCAGTCAGGCCGGGCGCCTCGTAGACGATGCGGCCCTTGAGGCCGATCGTGGTATCGCCGGTGTACAGGCCGCGACCGACGCCGTATTGCGCGAACGACGTGTTGAGCTTCGCCAGCAACCGGGCGCCGGGCAGCTCGACGCCGTCGAGCGCCACGGCTTCGCCGGCGACGAAGCGCAGCGTGACCTGCAACGGCTCGAGCGGCCAGGCGGCGCGCGGCGCGCACCAGCCGCGCGCACCTTCGCCCGGCACGTCCCAGCGATCGATCTCGCCGCCGGACATGGTCAGGCCGAGCAGGTTCTCGTTGATCGTGTAGGCCTTCTGCTTGGCGCGCACGCCGAAGCCGCGCTGCTCGAGGTAGGCCTGCTCGTAGGCGCGCACCTCGGTGTGTTCCTTCTGGATTTCGCGGATCGGCGCGACGATCTCGTAGTCGCCACTGGCCTTCACCGCCAGATCGAAGCGGACCTGGTCGTTGCCCATGCCGGTACAGCCGTGGGCGATCGCACGCGTGCCGAGGTCGTTGGCGCGCGCAAGCGCGGCGTCGACGATGAGGTAACGGTCCGATACCAGCAAGGGATACTGGCCCTGGTAGCCCTCGCCCGCCCACACGAACGGCTTGACGAAGCCGTCCCAGATCGCGGGCCCGCCATCGACCGTGATGTGCGAAGCGACGCCGAGCTCGGCCGCGCGCTGCTCGATGAAGGCACGCTCGTCGGCATCGACGCCGCCGGTATCGGCGAACACGGTGTGCACGGCCCAGCCGCGCTCCTGCAGGTACGGCACGCAGAAGCTGGTGTCGAGGCCGCCGGAAAAAGCGAGGACGATGTTTTTCTGACTCATCTTGTGATCCGTAGGGTGGGCCTTGGCCCACCAATGAGATTGCAACAGGAAAGCGGTGGGCCAGGGCCCACCCCTACGATGCCAATGCCGCCATCACGGCCTTCTGCACGTGCAGGCGGTTCTCCGCTTCGTCGATCGCGATGCAGTTCGGCGAATCCATCACCGCGTCCGTCGCCTTGACGTTGCGACGCAAGGGCAGGCAGTGGCTGAAAACGCCCTCGTTGGTCAGCGCCATCTTGGCCTCGTCGACGATGAAGTGCTTGTAGCGGTCGCGGATCGGCTTCTCGGGTTCCCAGTTGCCGAAGTACGGCAGCGCACCCCAGCTCTTGGCATAGACCACGTCGGCGCCGGCATAGGCGCTTTCGATGTCGTGGCTGACCTGCAGCGAGCCGCCGTTCTCGGCGACGTTCTGCGCCGCCCAGCCCATGTAGCGCTCGTCGAGCAGGTATTCGGGCGTCGGACACAACAGGGTCACGTCCATGCCCATGCGCGTGGCGATGGTCAGCGCGGAGTTGGCGACGGCGGTATTCAGCGCCTTCGGGTGATACGTCCAGGTCAGCACGTATTTCTTGCCGCGCAGGTCGCTCGTGCCGAAGCGTTCCTGCAGCGCGAGCACGTGCGCCAGTTCCTGGCAGGGATGGGTGATCGTCTCCATGTTGATCACCGGCACCGTGGCGTGCTCGGCGAAGCCTCGCAGCACCTTGTCCTGCCGGTCGAGCGACCAGTCGACGAACTTCGGGAACGCGCGCACGCCGATCATGTCGACGTAACGGCTCAGCACCTTCGCGACCTCGGCGATGTGCTCCTCGGTATCGCCGTCCATCACCGTGCCCAGGTCGAATTCGATCGGCCACGCATCCTTGCCCGGCTGCCAGCACCACGGCATGGCCGCCGAGCTGGAACGCGCCCAGTTCGAAGCTGGTGCGCGTGCGCAGCGACGGATTGAAGAACACCAGCGCGATCGAGCGTCCCTTCAGGGCATCGCCGAGCTTGTGGCGCTTGAACGACGCGGCCTGGATGAGCAGCGCATCGAGGTCGGCACGGCTCCAGTCCTGGGTGTTCAGGAAATGACGGATGGCGTGGGTCATGGCATGTCCAATCGGGAAACGGGCAATCTGAAGGGGTTCGATAAACGGGTTCGATAAAAACAAAAAAACCCAGCGGCAAGGCTGGGTTGGTCCGGTGAAACGACGATGACGCTCCGGGCTATCCAGCAGGCTGGTGGGCTTCCGGTCGGCGCGCGCGCGAGGTCATCCCTGCCGCCATGCGGGCGGAGGTCAGGACAACGGCGTCGGCGTGGGTCTGGGTCATCGGGGGCGCATCGTCGCACGCAGGGCGCAACGCCGCAAGACTAGCGGCTGCCGGCGGGGGGCACGATCGGGGTCACCGACACCCGGATGCGCAAGCGGTTGCCGGGATCGAAAGGCAGCCGCGAGCGATACTTGACGCCCTTGTACACGTAGTCGACGTCGTAGGCGATCGCGCGCCGGAACTCGCGCTCGACCGGCACCATGCGGCAATCGCCCTCTGCCGGCGCGCCTTCGGCTTCGTCCTTGTCGGCTTCCTTGTCCTTGTCGGGTGCGGGCGTGAGGACGTCCTTCACCGCGCCGACCACGCGCGACAGGCCACGGCGCGGTTCGGCGACGGGCGCGACCGGGGTCGATTGCTCGCAACGCTGCACCATGCTGGTCGCGCGCAGGGTCTGGTAGACCGGCTCGGCATGCAGCACCTGCGCGTACTCGACGCGCACGTTCTCGTTCTGGATGACCGTGTTCTGCGCCCACGCCGACGTCGCCGTGAAGGCGAGACAGGCGATCGTCAGGGGCAGGACAAAGCGTTGCATCGGGGCCGGAAGTGTAGGCGTTGATCGCCATCCTGGCCTGAATCGACGCTGTCGTGCGCGCATCGCGACCAGTAGAATCATGCGGATACCCGAACTTCAGCGACCCGGCATGGCCCTGCGCCTTTACAACACCCTGACGCGAAGGCTGGAACCGTTCGTGCCGCTCGATCCCGCCTGCCCGACGATGTACGTGTGCGGGCCGACCGTCTACAACTACGTGCACATCGGCAATGCGCGGCCCTACGTGGTCTTCGGCGTGCTCGCCGCGCTGCTGCGCCGTCGCCACGGCAACCTGCGCTACGCGCGCAACATCACCGACGTCGACGACAAGATCAACCATGCAGCGCGCGAGCAAGGCGTGCCGATCACGGCCATCACCGACCGCTTCGCGGCGGCCTTCCGCGAAGACATGTCCGCACTCGGCGTCGTCGCTCCGGACGTGGAGCCCGAGGCGACTCGCCACATCCCGCAGATCGTGGCGATGATCGAGCGCCTGATCGCCGGCGGCCATGCCTACGCCGCGGAGGAGCACGTGTTGTTCGCGGTCGATTCGTTCGAGGGCTACGGCAAGCTGTCGCGGCGCGATCCCGACGACATGCTGGCGGGCGCGCGCGTCGAAGTGGCGCCGTACAAACGCAATCCCGGCGACTTCGTGCTGTGGAAGCCGTCCACCGACGATCTGCCCGGCTGGGATTCGCCGTGGGGACGCGGCCGCCCCGGCTGGCACATCGAGTGCTCGGCGATGGCCGAGGCGCACCTGGGCGACACCATCGACATCCACGCCGGCGGCGTCGATCTGCAGTTCCCGCACCACGAGAACGAGATCGCGCAGAGCGAATGCGCGCACGGCGGCAGGATCTTCGCGCGCTACTGGCTGCACAACGGCATGCTCAATTTCGGCGGCACCAAGATGTCGAAGTCGCTCGGCAACATCGAGAAGGTGCACGACCTGTTGCGCGTGCATCCGCCCGAAGCGCTGCGCCATGCCTTGCTGTCGGCGCACTACCGGCAGCCGCTGGAGTGGTCGGAGAGCCTGATCGAACAGAGCGTGCGGACGCTGGACCGGCTGTACGGCACGTTGCGCGACTTGCAGGATATCGACGCCCTGCCTCAGATTCGCCAGCCATAGAAGTGGCCCGACGACGACTAGTACGCCGCAGGCGTTCGCTGAGTCGCAAGCATTGTTGTCGAAGCTTGGCAGCTCGGAGCGATGATCGCAAACACGCCGGACAGAGCTGCTCGCCGAGAATCGCCTGCGCAGTTTCGCCGCGCGAAGCGCGTTCATCGCGCAATCAGGTCGTTCACGGCATCGCTGCGAACCGAACTCGATGCAATGGTTGAATCGAATTGAAGATCGGAACTGTTGGGCGCGGGCTCTGGCATTTGGGCATTGCTGCAGCAGAATCGAGTCTGCGGACATGGTTCGGCCGCTGGCGCATCCGAAGACGATGACGACGCGCATCCAGGCGCTGATCGACGAGCGAAGCGCTGCCAAAGAAGAACCGCGATTTCGCGCGCTCCGATGCGATCCGCGACCAGCTTGCCGTCGAAGGCATGCTGCTCGAAGACACGCCGCAGGGCGTGCGCTGGAAGCGGGCGTAGTCGCCTTAGCCCCTCCCCCTGCGAATGCAGGGGGAGGTTGGGAGGGGGTTAGTCGGATCCGGCACACTTGCCGGAGGAACTACGAGCATGAGCTCAAAAAGGATTATCTGATCCGACGGCACCCCTCCCCAGCCCTCCCCTGCATTCGCAGGGGAGGGAGCAGAGCCCAGGCGATCGATTCGAGCTTCACGACGAGATCTGCCTGGCGAAGACGATGGCAACGAAACGACGAGTTGATTACGTGAACGACGCTGTCTTCCCCCTCGAACCCACCCCCTCCGACGCGCAAAACGCGATCGCGGAAGAATTCGCCTTCTTCGGCGACTGGTCGGAGCGCTACCAGTACCTGATCGACCTCGGCCGCAAGCTGCCCGCATTCCCCGAGGCGCTGAAGACCGAGGAGCACCGGCTGCGCGGCTGCCAGTCGATCGTCTGGATCGTGCCGTCCGGCAATGCGAAAAAACTCGACTTCGCCGCGATCAGCGACTCGGCCATCGTCTCGGGCTTGATCTACCTGGCGCTGCGCGTGTATTCCGGGCGCAGCGCGGCCGAGATCCTCGCCACCGACCCGGCCTACATCGACGACATCGGCCTGGCGAAACACCTCTCGCCGACGCGCAACAACGGCCTCGCCGCCCTGCTCGGCTTCATCCGCGACACCGCGCAACGCGCCCGGTGAGCGTCGTCGGCGCGGACAGCGTCGGATTGCTGCTCCGCAACCGCGGCTTCACCGGCCTGCTGTTCTACCGCCTGCTGGCGATGCTGTCGTACCAGATCGTCGCGGTGACGGTCGGCTGGCAGATCTACCAGATCACGCGCGATGCGCTGGCGCTCGGACTGATCGGCCTGACCGAGGTCGTGCCCTATTTCTGCTTCGCACTGTTCGCCGGCTATGCGGTCGACCATCTGCCGCGCCGCAAGCTCGGCATGTTCGCCTGCCTCGGCCTGCTGCTGACCACGCTGATGCTGGCGGGCGTCGCCAGCGGCGTGCTGCCCGCGTTCGGCACCAAGATGATCTACGTCGCGATCGCGCTGAACGGCGTGGTACGCGCGTTTCTCGGCCCGGTCTACAACGCCTTGTTCGCTCGCGTGCTGCCGCGCGAACAGTTCGCGCGCGGCGCCGGCATCGGCAGCGTGGTGATGCAGGTCGGGCTGGTGGCGGGGCCCGCGTTCGGCGGGTTGCTGATCGCGTGGCAGGGCCTGGCGACGACTTATCTCGTCGCGGCCGCATTCGCAGCGGCGGCATCGATCGCGATCATCTCCCTGCGCGTGACCGAGCCGGCGCTGCCTGCCGACCGCGCGCCGGTGTTCAAGAGCATCGGCGAAGGCCTGCGCTTCGTCTTCAACAACCAGGTCGTGCTCGGCGCGCAGGCGCTGGACATGTTCTCGGTGCTGTTCGGCGGCGCCGTCGCGCTGCTGCCGGCGTTCATCCACGACATCCTGCACTACGGGCCAGAGGCGCTCGGCATCCTGCGTGCAGCACCAGCCGCAGGCGCCGTGCTGGTTGGGCTTTGGTTCGCGCGGCATCCACCCAAGCGCAATGCCGGGCGCCTGCTGCTGTTCGCTGTGGCTGGCTTCGGGTTGTGCATTATTGGTTTCGCGCTGTCGCGGCAGCTGTGGCTGTCGGTGGCGATGCTGCTGCTGTCGGGCATGTGCGACGGCGTCTCGGTGGTGCTGCGCTCGACCATCCTGCAACTGGCCACGCCCGACCACCTGCGCGGGCGGGTCTCGTCGATCAATGGCATCTTCATCGGCTCGTCGAACGAACTCGGCGCGTTCGAGTCGGGTGTCGCCGCACGCTTGCTCGGCCTGGTGCCGTCGGTGGTCTTTGGTGGCTGCATGACGCTGGCGGTGGTCGCTGCGACGGCGAAACTGGCGCCGAAGTTGCGGCGCCTGGACTTGCGGGATCTGCAATAAGGCGGTGACGAGTGCGCGTGGTAGCGCTTGCGCGGCGTGAGTGCGTGGTGTCTGGCGATCGCGTTCCACTCACCTCCATCCCAACCTTCCCCCGCTGCGCAAAGAAGGAGCATAAGCGGGACCTTGCGAAGCCCTCGGCAAAAAAAACCCCGCAGGTGCGGGGCTTTTGGATAGTGCGGCAGACCCGGCTCAGTCGCCGATCTGCTTCTGCAGGTGCTCCCAGCGCTCCTGCTCGTCGATCGTGCGTTCGGCGGTGAGGCGCGCTTCCAGCCGTTCGAGGCCGATTTCCTCGCCCGAGTCGACGCTGTAGCCGTACTCGCCCGAATCCAGGCGCTTGAGCGTGCTGTCGATCTTGCCGATCAGCTTGCGGTAGCGGTCGCGGGTACGCAGTTCCAGCGAGTTCTCGGTCTCACGGGTGGCGCGTTCGGCTTCGTCGCCGACATCGCGCACTTCGTCCTTGAGGTTCTCGATGGTCTGCTTGGATTCCTCGACCAGGTCCGCGCGCCAGCCGAGCAGGCGCTGGCGGAAATACTCGACGTGCAGCGGCCCCATGTATTCCTCGTCCGTGCCGGGCTTGTAGCCCTGCGGCAGGATCGGGCGGCCGGTGGCTTCATCGTTCTTGTACGGCACTACCTTGTACTTGGTCTTGGGCGTGGGTGCCGTCTGCTTGGCGACCACGGCCACGGCGACCTTGCCTACCGGGCGCGGCGCCACGATCGGCTTGGCGATCGGCTTGACCAGGCTGGCGCCGTCCTTCGACGCGGCCGACTTGCTCGGCGCAGCCTTCGCGGCAGCGGCGGGCTTGGCTTGTTCGACAGGTTTGGCCTGCGCCACCGGCTTGGCGGCCGCAGCGGCGACCTTGGCGGCGGGCTTGGCCGCAGCGGCGTGCTTCGCTGCAGGCTTGGCAGCCGCCTTCACGGGCGCCTTGCTGGCGGCGGCCTTCTTCGCGACGACCTTCTTCGGCGCTGGCTTGGCAACAGCCTTCTTGGCTACCGGCTTGGCGGCTGGCTTCTTCGCGACCGCTTTCTTGGTCACGGGCTTCTTGGCGACGACCTTCTTGGCAGCCGGCTTCTTCGCTGCCGGCTTCTTTGCGGGGGCCTTCTTGGCGGCGGGCTTGCTGGTCTTCTTGCTGGCCTTGGCGGCCTTTTGGACTGGTTTCTTCACTGCCACTTGAGGCGGTTCCTTTGGTTCCCTTGGACGGGAAAGCGCGCTGTTATACCCTGCTGCGACTGCAGCAGCAACCGCGAATCCTGCTCTGCGCCGTGTTCATTCATCGTGATCGACCGACTTCTCATCTTCCTTCTTCGCATCTACAAACGCTGGCTGAGCCCCTTGCTCGGGCCTCGCTGCCGCTTTGCGCCGACCTGTTCGGAATACGCCATGGTGGCGATCGGACGTTTCGGTGCGATGAAAGGCGGCTGGCTGGCGCTCCGTCGCATCGCGCGCTGCCATCCCCTGCACCCCGGCGGTCACGATCCCGTGCCGCCCGCCACCGGACACTCCTGATGAAGATGATTTCCCGATGACCGATACCCTGATCGTCAACGCGCGCCTGGTGAACGAGGAGCGCGAATTCGATGGCGACCTGCGCGTCTCGCGCGGACGCATCGTCGAAATCGGTTCCGGCCTCGCCGCGCGCGACCGCGAAACGGTAGTCGATGCCGGCGGGCGCCGGCTGCTGCCGGGGATGATCGACGACCAGGTGCACTTCCGCGAGCCCGGCCTGGAATACAAGGCGGACATGGCCAGCGAATCGGCCGCGGCCGTCGCAGGCGGGCTGACCAGCTTCATGGACATGCCCAACACCAGTCCGCCGACGCTCGACGCTACCGCGCTCGAGGACAAATACACGCGCGCCGAACGGCCGCGCCTGGGCCAACTACGGCTTCTACATGGGCGCGAGCACCGGCAACCTCGAAGCGATCCGCGCGCTCGATCCCGCACACCGCGCCCGGCGTGAAGGTGTTCATGGGCGCCTCGACCGGCAACATGCTGGTCGACGACCCGGTGATCCTCGATGCGATGTTCCGCGAAGCGCCGACGCCGATCATCACGCACTGCGAAGACACGCCGATGATCGACGCCGAACTTGGCGAAGTACAAGGCGAAGTACGGCGACGACATCCCTGCCGAATGCCATCCCGATATCCGCTCGCGCGAAGCGTGCATGAAGTCCACGCAACTGGCGATCTCGCTCGCGCGCCGGCACGACTCGCGACTGCACGTGCTGCACATCTCCACCGCCGACGAGCTGGCGCTGTTCACGCCCGGCCCGCTGGTCGATGCCGACGGCGTGCGCAAGCGCATCACCGCCGAGACCTGCATCCATTTCCTGCGTTTCGATCGCGCCGACTACGCGCGCCTCGGGCAACCTGATCAAGTGCAATCCGGCGATCAAGGATGCGAGCGATCGCGAGGCGCTGATCCGCGCACTGGCCGAAGACGCGATCGACGTACTCGCGACCGATCACGCGCCGCACACGCTGGAAGAGAAGATGCGGCCCTACACCTCGGCGCCGAGCGGGTTGCCGCTGGTGCAATACGCGCTGGTCGCGGCGCTGGAACTGGTGCACGAAGGACGCCTGACCTCGGCGCAGGTCGTGCGCAAGTTCGCGCACGCGCCGGCGCAGCTGTTCGACGTGCAAGAGCGCGGCTTCCTGCGCGAAGGCTATTGCGCCGACCTCGTGCTGGTCGACGACACGCCGTTCACCGTGCGCCGCGAGGACGTGCTGTCGAAATGCGGCTGGTCGCCGTTCGAGGGCACGACGTTCCATTCGCGCATCGCGACGACCTGGGTCAACGGCGAAGTGGTGTGGGACGGCGAACGCCTGGTCGGCGCGCCGCAAGGGCAGCGGTTGGCGTTCGATCGATGAAGGCTGCAGGCAGCGCGGAGCCAGCGCGGCTGCATGGCAGAACCCTGCAACACAAGCCCCTGATTGCGGCGCTGTTTGGCGCGGCCATCGCGTTGGCGGGCTCCGTTGCCGGCGCCCAGGAATCCGCAAACGAACCGGTGCCGTCGCTCCCGCAGGTCGACAACCAGCGCATCGTGTTTCCTGCCGCTGTTTCGCAGGGCGCGCTGGTCTTCGGCAAGGTGCCCGCAGGCAGCGAGGTCGACTATGCGGGCCGCAAACTGCGTCCAACGGCTTACGGCACGGTCGTGTTCGGCGTCGGCCGCGACGAGACCGGACCACTCGCTGTCGAGGTGGTGCGTGCGGACGGAAGCCGCGCACGAGCCACGATCCTGGTGACGCCGCGCGACTGGCCGCTCGAACGGATCGATGGCGTGCCGCCGAAAACGGTCGATCCGCCGCCGGACATCGCCGCGCGCATCGAACGCGAACAGGCCGTGGTCGTAGCCGCGCGCCTAGCGCGACGACGATCGCGCCGATTTCGCACAGGCCTTCGCTTGGCCGCTACAAGGCCGCATCAGCGGCCGTTTCGGCAATGCGCGCAGTTACAACGGCAAGCCCGGCAGCGGGCATTCGGGCATGGACATCGCCGCACCTGCCGGCACGCCGGTGAAGGCGCCTGCAGCAGGCATCGTCACTTTCGCCGCACCGGCGCTCTATCTCACCGGCGGCACGTTGCTGATCGACCACGGCCACGGCGTGAGCTCGAATTTCCTGCACCTGTCGCGGATCGACGTGAAGGTCGGCGACCGCGTCGAACAGGGCCAGGTCATCGCCGCGGTCGGGGCCACCGGACGCGCGACGGGGCCGCACCTGCACTGGGGCATGAACTGGTTCGACGTGCGGGTGGATCCGCTGCTGGTGCTGGAGAGGGCGGTAGCCGGTAGCCGGTAGCCGGTAGCCGGTAGCCGGAAAATAATGATTCGTCATTCCAGCGAAAGCTGGAACCCATTTTGCTTATTGCCTTGTTGAGGCAAAAATTACGAGATCAAAGTGGATCCCAGCTTTCGCTGGGATGACGACAACAAGGGGAGTGCGCTTTCCGGCTATCGGCTCCCCGCACCCGAAACCCTCGCCACCGCATCATGCGCATGCAGGCTCTCGAAATGCGCGACGGTCGCATCGTAGTGCTCGATGCGCGGATCGGCGGCCAACGCCGCGGCGACGCGGCGTGCGGCGTCTTCGCAGAACATCAGGTTCTCGGCGTTGAGTCGGGCGAAGGCCTGTTCGTCCTCGCGCTTGACCGCCGTCTGCACCGGCGTGCCGAGCGCGGCCTCGATGGCGTCGATGAAGCCGGTCAACGGCAGTTCGTCGAATGCCGGACGCAACTGCATGCGAATGTCGGCACGGCTGCGCTGCGCATGCGGCGTGGCCGCCAGGCCGCGTTCCGACGCCAGCCAGTCGCTGACGACGCGGTCGACAACGGACGCGCCACCGCGAAGTCCTCCGCGAAGCGTTCGGCATTGAGCTGCCGCGACAAGGCGGCGGACGCCGGGCAGGTACTGGAATATTCGACCGAGAACGCGAGCGTCAGCGCGAGATGGCCTTCGGACAGGATCGCGTCGATCTCGACCGGATACGCCTTCCAGCCGGCGTGGTCGCTGGCGAGCGCACGGCGCTTGAGCAGGTGGTCGTAGCGCAGCACCAACCGGGCGCGCGTCGACAAGCCGTCCTGCGAGTCGATGCAGTCCTGCAGCACGCGACGCAGGCCGGCTGGCGTGATGGCCTCGGCCGACAGCGCGTCCTGCAGGCGCAGGTAAAGGCGCGACATGTGGATCCCGCGCGCCTCGGCGTCGCGCAGGTCGACTGCAACGTCGACCGAGGCGGCCACCTGCAGCGGCGCGCCGGCATCGTCGTGGATGCGCAGCGGCAGCGCGATGCGCTGCATGCCGACCCAGTCGAGCGGACGTGCGGCCAAGGCGATCTCGCCGGCGACATCGGGCAGGACGGACGAACTGGGACGATTGCTCACGATCGCGGTGTCACGGATGAAGAGGGATGCGCATTGTACCGGCCCTGCGCGGCCGCCCTGCCGCAACACTGCGTCGCACGGCTCAGGCCTTGCGTGCGGCCCGCCAGGCCACGATCAGCGTGCGCCACGGCGCCAGCGGCTCGTTGCGGCCGCTGTCCGCGAAGGCGCTGAGACGCGCCCGCAGCAAGGCCGCTTGCAATTGGCGCGGACGGGTCGCGGCCAAGGGCCACGCCGATTGCAGCTCGATGGCCCACGCGCTCGCGGAATCCATCGCAGGGCTGTCTTTCGTCGAGATACTCGACGGAACCGCCCCCTGCGGATCCGCCAGCAGCCGCTCGGCGAGCAAGGTCGTTCCGACCAGAGCGCTCGCATCGGCCGGCACGCCGAACAGCGCCGCCTCGCATTCGGCGACCGCTGCAGCGAACGGTCGTGTGATCCGGATCGCGGCCTCGGCATCGTCCGATCGCTCGCGCGATTGCTGCAAAGCCATCAGCGATGCGCCAAGCGCACTCCACGGCGCGGGAAGGCGTTGCAGGCTGTCGCCGAGCGGATGACGGCGCGCGCCCTTGGACCAGCCGCTCAATTCTTCCTGCCACCAGGCGAGCTTGGCGAGGCCGGGCGTGGGATCGCTGCCACCCCAGGCGGCGTCGGTGAGTTCCTGCAGCAGCGCGAACCATGCCGCGACGACGTCGCGCTGCGCGGCGGGCACGAACACCTGTGCGATGCTCCATTCCGGCCAGCGCGCGCGCCATTTCGCGACGAAGCCGGCAAGGGCGGTCGGATCGCTCATGCCGTGTTGCGCTTGCGCGGCGCCGCTGCGTTCATGTCGCGCGTGGCCATGCCGCCGGCTCGAGCAGATCGCGCGGCAAGGCCGCCAACGCATCCGCGCCCCACGCTTCCGGCCGTTCGTCATCGCGCCGGTAGCCCCACAGCGCCGCGATCGAGCGCATGCCCGCCGCGCGTGCGGACTGGATGTCGCGTTCGTCGTCGCCGACATAGACGCAGTCGGCGATCGCGCAGTCGAGGCGCTGCGCGGCGACCTGCAACGGCAGCGGATGCGGCTTGCGTTCGGCCAGCGTGTCGCCGCCGATCAGCACCGCGCAGCGCGTGTCCCAGCCCAGCTGCGGGAGGACCTCGCGGGCGAGGTATTCGGGCTTGTTGGTGACGATGCCCCAGCGCGCGCCGTCGGCCTCGATCCGCGCGAGCAGTGCATCGATGTCGTCGAACAACACGCTATGCCGGCCGAGCAGCGCCTGGTAGGCATCGAGGAACCCCGGCACCATCGCATCGCGCTGGGTCAGCGGCAGATCCGGGAAACCGATCTCCAGCATGGCCCGCGAACCGCGCGACACGTGCGGTCGCAGCTCTGCCAGCAGCATCGGCCCCCTGCCCGCCTCGGCGCGTAGCTGGTTGACCGTGGCGAGCATGTCCGGCGCGCTGTCGAGCAAGGTGCCGTCGAGGTCGAACAGCACGACCCTTGGGAAACGAGACATTCAGTTGTTCCCGGTTCCCGGCTTCGCCGCACATGCCAGATAATTGATATCGGTACGCGCGATGACCCGCGCGGCATTGCGCCAGGGTTCGTACATCAGGCCACTGACGTCTTCCAACTCTAGGCCAGCCGCGCGCAGCCAGGCACCTAGTTCCGAAGGCTTGATGAAATCCCGATACTGGTGCGTGCCCTTCGGCAGCACGCGCGCGATGTACTCCGCGCCGACGATCGCCAGCGCGAACGCGGCCGGCGTGCGGTTGAGCGTGGACACGAACAGGCGCCCGCCCGGCTTCAAGAGGCTGGCGCAGGCGGCGAGGATCGCGGCGGGATCGGGCACGTGCTCGAGCATCTCCATGCACGTGATCACGTCGTAGTGTCCGGGCTGCGCTGCCGCGAGCGCCTCCACCGAACTGAGTCGGTAGTCGACCTCGACCCGCGATTCGAGCTTGTGCAGGTTGGCGATCCTGATCAGGTCCGGCGCAAGGTCGATCGCGGTCACGGCCGCGCCTTCGCGCGCCAGCGATTCGCTGAGCAGGCCGCCACCGCACCCGACATCGAGCACGTTCGCGCCGCGCAGCGTCGTGCGGTCGGCCACGTAGCCGAGCCGCGCCGGATTCAACGCATGCAATGCCTTCTGCGGACCCTGCGGATCCCACCAGCGGCTCGCCAGCGCGCCGAACTTGTCGAGCTCGCTCTGGCGAAAGTTTTCGCCGGGCCCGCCGTTGTCATCGGGTGTGCCGGTGCCGCCGGATGCCGTGTTCATGCGCCCACCTTGATCGTGGCGATGCGTTCGCGCCACTGCCGCGCATTGGCGACGATGCCGGCGCTGTCCATATCGACCAGCCTGCGCTCGCGCAGCTTCGACTTGCCGGCGATCCAGACATCGCTGACCTGGTGGCGACCCGTCGCATAAATGATCTGCGAGATCACATGGTGCACGGGTTGCGTCTCCAGCGGTGACAGGTCGACGCAGACCAGGTCGGCCTGTTTGCCGGGCTCGATCGAGCCGACCAGATGGTCGAAACACATCGCCTTGGCGCCGCCCAGCGTCGCCGCACGCAGCGCGGTGGCCGCGTCGAAGCCGGCCGCATCGTCGGCGACCGCTTTCGCCAGCAGTGCGGCCGTGCGGACTTCGCTGAACATGTCGAGGTCGTTGTTGCTGGCCGCGCCGTCGGTGCCGATCGCCAGGTTCACGCCTGCGCGCTGCAGTGCGCAGGCAGGGCAGAAGCCCGACGCCAGCTTGAGGTTGGATTCGGGGCAATGCACCACCGACACGCCGCGCTCGGCGCAGAGGTGGATTTCGGCTTCGGTCAGCTGGGTCATGTGCACCGCGATCAGGCGGTCGTTGACCAGGCCCAGGCGATCGAGCCGCGCCAGCGGGCGCTGACCGTGCTCGAGCTGCGACTGCGCCACTTCCTGCGCGGTCTCGTGCGTGTGCAGGTGCACCGGCACGTCGAGCTGATCGGCCAGCATGCGGATGCGTTCGAAGTTGTCGTCGGACACGGTATACGGCGCGTGTGGAGCGAATGCGGTCGCGATCAGCGCGTCGTTGCGCCACTGGTCATGAACTTCGGTGGCGCGATCGAAGTATTCGTCGTCGGACTTGGCCCACGCGGTCGGGAAATCGATCACCGGCAGGCCGACGCGTGCGCGGAAACCGTGGCGCTTGTAGGTCGCGGCCTGCACGTCGGGGAAGAAGTAGTTCTCGTTGCAACAGGTGGTGCCGCCGCGCAGCATCTCCGCGATCGCCAGGGTGATGCCGTCGGCGACGAATTCCGGGCCGATCACGGCGGCCTCGATCGGCCAGACGTGCTCCTGCAGCCAGACTTTCAGCGGCATGTCGTCGGCGACGCCGCGCAGCAGCGTCATCGGGTTGTGGACGTGGGCGTTGACCAGGCCCGGGATCAGCACCGCGTCGGGACGGGATACGGTTTCGGCAGCGTCGAATCGCGCGCGCGCGTCGGCGATCGGCAGGATCGCAAGGATCACGCCGGCGCGCACGGCGACGGCATGGTGTTCCAGGACGAGGCCGTGCGGTTCGACGGGGATGACCCAGCCGGCTTCGATGACGAGGTCGCAGGGTTCCGGGACGCCTATGGGTTCGCTCATGCTTCTCTTCGCTCGTCATTCCCGCGTAGGCGGGAATCCAGTGGCTCGAGTTTGTTCCGGCGAGGGCGACAACAAAGGCGCTGGATCCCCGCCTTCGCGGGGATGACGTCCTGGTAAAACCACACCGAACAAGACGCGAACCAGAACGTCACTTCACTCGCGACACATATTCGCCGCTGCGCGTATCGACCTTGATGATCTCGTCCTGGCTGACGAACAGCGGCACGCGCACCACCGCGCCGGTTTCGAGCGTCGCCGGCTTGCCACCGCCGCCCGAGGTATCGCCGCGCACGCCGGGATCGGTCTCGACGATCTTCAGCTCGACGAAGTTCGGCGGCTGCACGGCGATCGGCGTGCCGTTCCACAGGGTCACCACGCACTCTTCCTCGCCTTTGAGGAACTTGGCGGCATCACCGACGCCGGTCTTGTCGGCCTGCACCTGTTCGAAGGTCTCGGGCTGCATGAAGTGCCAGTGCTCGCCGTCGCTGTAGAGGAACTGCATGTCGGTGTCGACCACGTCGGCAGCCTCGAGGTTGTCGGTCGCCTTCATCGTCAGTTCGACCACGCGGCCGGACTTGATGAAGCGGTACTTGATGCGGGTGAAGGCCTGGCCCTTGCCCGGCTTGACGTACTCGGTCTCGGTGATGATGCAAGGTTCGTTGTTGACCAGGATCTTCATGCCGGTCTTGACGTCGTTCATGCCATAGCTGGCCATGGATACTCCTGCTGGGCCGCCCCGCAGGGCGGCTAGAATGATGGGATCGGGATTCCGACAGCGCCGGTGAACCGCAAGCGCTGGCGGAATTCGTCAAATTAAAGACGCGACATGATACCTGCTGCCTCCCCTGACCTGCAGCCCGCCGAGGGCGCCCGCGACCACGCCGTCCGCCACCACGCCGGCGGCGAAGCGATGCCATCCGAACCGATCGGCGGCGACTGGAAACGCCTGTGGCGCGAGGCCATCCGCGATCCGCGCGAGTTGTTGTCGCTACTCGATCTGGAGCGTGCGCTGCCGGTCTCCGATGCCGCCGCGATGCAGTTCCCGCTGCGCGTTCCGCGCGGTTTCGCGGCGCGGATGCGCCGCGGAGATCCCGACGACCCGCTGCTGCGGCAGGTGCTGCCGCTCGACGACGAGATGCAGCCAGTGCCTGGATTCACGCCCGATGCGGTCGGCGACGGCCTGTCGCGCGCCGGCCAGGGCGTGATCCACAAATACCAGGGCCGCGCACTGCTGGTCGCCACCGGCAGCTGCGCGGTGCATTGCCGCTATTGCTTCCGCCGCCACTTTCCCTATGCCGAGGAAAGCGCCGCAGCGGACGGATGGCAGGCGGCGGTCGAAACGATCCGGGCCGACGCCTCGATCGCGGAAGTCATCCTCTCCGGCGGCGACCCGCTGTCGCTGGCCACGCCCAAGCTCGCGGCACTGACCTCCCTGCTCTCGGCCGTGCCGCACATCCGGCGGCTGCGCATCCATACTCGCCTGCCGATCGTGCTGCCCGAACGCATCGATGCCGAATGCACGGCCTGGCTGAGTTCGTTGCCGTGGCCGGTGGCGGTCGTGGTCCATGCCAACCATGCCAACGAATTCGATGCCACGGTCGATGCCGCGATGGCGCGCCTGCGGCAAGCCGGCGCGATCGTCCTCAACCAGGCCGTGCTGCTGCGCGGCGTGAACGATTCAGTCGCTGCCCTCGCCGCGCTGAGCGAACGCTGTTTCGATGCGGGCGTGCTGCCCTACTACCTGCACCAGCTCGACCGCGTGGCGGGTGCCGCGCATTTCGAGGTCGACGACGAGCGTGCCCGCGTCCTTCATGCCGCGCTGGTGGCGCGCCTGCCCGGCTACCTGGTGCCGAAGCTGGTTCGCGAGGTAGCGGGCGATCCTGCCAAGCGTCCTTTGTGAAATCGGCGCTCGGATTGGACGCGGCGCCCGCCGTCGTGCCATAAACCCGCACTGTACGGCGCGCTCCGCAAGGGCCGCGCCCCACGGAGAGCTGCATGGCCAAGAGTCCGGACACCGCGTTGCGCCTGATGATCATCGACGACAGCGTCGAGGACGCCGAAGCCATCGTCAGCGGCCTGCGCAACGCCGGCATCGCGGTGCGCCCGCTGCGCCCGGCGTCGGCAGACGAGTTCGTCGCCATGCTGTCCGCGCAGCCGATCGACCTGGTGCTCGCCTCGCAGCGCGCCACGAGCGTGCCGCTGACCGACGTCATGCACCACGTGGTCGCCACGGGCAAGGACATGCCGGTGATCGCCATCGCCGGCCAGATCGACGAAGCCAACTTCTCCGAAGCCCACGCCCTGGGCGCGCGTTGCGTCGCGCTGCGCGACAAGCCGCAGCAGCTGCTCAAGGTGGTGCGCGCCGAGTGGGAAGACCTGGAGGCGCGGCGCTCGCTGCGGCGGCTCGAGGCGCAGGTGCGCGAGACCGAACGCCGCTGCGATGCGCTGATCGAGTCCTCGCGCGACCCGATCGCCTATGTGCACGAAGGCATGCACATCCGCGCCAATACCGCCTACCTGGAGATGTTCGGCTTCGAGAGCTTCGACGACGTCGAAGGCATGTCGCTGCTCGACCTGGTAGCGCCGCAGCATGTCGACGGCTTCAAGCAGCTGCTCAAGGGCCTGAGCAAGGGCGAGGCCCCGCCGCCGCGCTACGAACTGGAAGCGCGCGACATCAATGGCGGCGCATTCCCGGCCGTGATGGAGTTCACGCCCGCGCTGTACGAAGGCGAACCCTGCGTGCAGGTGGTGCTGCGCCGGCAGGAGTCCGATCCGGCGCTGGCACGCGAAGTGGAGGAATTGCGCCAACGCGACCAGGTCACTGGCTTGCTCAACCGCCCGACCTTCCTGCGCGCGCTCGAGGACGCCGTCGCCGATGCCGCGCAGAACCATGGCCAGCACGGCCTGTTGTTGCTCGAACCCGACCACTACCAGCGCCTGCTGCAGGACATCGGCCTCGACTCCGCCGACGCCATGCTGGCTTCGATCGCCGGGCGCCTGCGCGAGGTGCTCGGCGACGATGCGATCGCCGCGCGCTTCGCCGAGCACAGCCTCGCCGTGCTGCTGCGCAACGGCGACCACGTCGCGACCAGCGCACTGGCCGAGCGCATCCGCGAGGCGATGGCCTCGCACGTGGTCCAGATCGGCGCGCGCTCCAGCGCCATCACGGTCAGCATCGGCGGCGTGCAGATCGGCGAGAAGATCGCCAGCATCAGCCAGGTGCTGGCCAAGGCCAACCAGGGCGTGCAGTCGTCGGCGGGCGTCGGCGGCAACCGCGCCGAGATCTTCGACCCTAGCGCTGTCGACCGCGCCGAAGCCGAGCATATCGAAGCCTGGGTCGTGCGCTTGCGCGATGCGCTCGACAACGAACGCTTCATCCTGCATTACCAGCCGGTGATCAGCCTGCAGGGCGACACCGGCGCGATCTACGACACGCTGCTGCGCCTGGATGCCGGCGATGGCGAGCTGGTGCCGCCGATGGCGTTCCTGCAGATCGCCGAGGAGCACGGCCTGCTGTGGGAGATCGATCGCTACGTGATCGGCCATGCCATCGCGATCATCGGCCAGCGCATGCGCACGGGCAAACCGACCACGTTGCTGGTAAAGGTCACGCAGGCCTCGCTCAGCGAGGACAGCCTGGTCCGCTACATCGGCGAGCAACTCGCCGTGCATGGCGTGCCGGGCGAATACCTGGTGCTGCAACTGCCCGAGGCGAAGGTGTTCACCCACCTGAAGGCGGCGCAGGAGTTCGCCGCTGCAGTGGCGATGCACGACTGCCGGATCGGGCTGGAGCAGTTCGGCGCGGGGCTGGATTCGTTCCAGCTGCTCGCGCACCTGAAGCCGCACCTGCTCAAGATCGACCGTGGCTTCATCGAGGAACTGCCGAAGCATGCCGACAACCAGCAGCGCATCCGCGAGATCGCGCAGAAGGCCCGCGAACTCGGCATCCGCACCATCGCCGAGTTCGTGCAGGACGCGGCCAGCATGTCGATCCTGTTCTCGACCGGCGTGGACTATGTCGAAGGGCATTTCCTGGCCGGGTCGGGGCCGGAAATGAATTACGACTTCGATTGAAATCGTGGCGGGAACCGGAATCGCGCAGACTCCTGCCCGTCATTCCCGCGAAGGCGGGAATCCAGTGCCTTGCAGATGACAACCCCCGCTCGGCAGCAAAGACGCTGGATTCCCGCCTTCGCGGGAATGACGAGCAAAAGAAAAAGCCCGCCTTTCGGCGGGCTTTTCGTTGTCATGGCTTCGAGCAGAACTCAGGCCACCACGCCCTGCCGCACCGCGCCCTTGTCCAGCGGCGCATTGCGCAGCACCGCGATCCTTTCCTCGAGCGGCGGGTGACTCATCAGCAGCCGCTTCAGGCCATGACCGACGCCGCCGGAGATGCCGAAGGCGGCGACCTGCTTGGGCAGGGTGCTGTGGCCGTACGTCTGTGCCAGGCGTTCCAGCGCGGCGACCATCTTGTCGCGACCGGCCAGCGTCGCGCCGCCGGCATCGGCGCGGAACTCGCGATGCCGCGAGAACCACATCGCGATCATGCTGGCGAACAGGCCGAACACCATGTCGAGCACGAATACCACCGCGTAGTAGCCCAGGCCGCCACCGCTGTCGCGACCACCGCTGAGGTAGCCATCGACCACGCGCCCGACGATGCGTGCCAGCACGATCACGAACGTATTGAGCACGCCTTGCAGCAGCGCCATCGTCACCATGTCGCCGTTGGCGACGTGGCTGACTTCGTGCGCGAGCACGGCCTCGGCCTCGTCGCGGTTCATGGCGCGCAGCAGGCCGGTGGAGACCGCGACCAGCGCGTTGTTGCGATTGGCGCCGGTGGCGAAAGCGTTGATCTCGGGCGCATCGTAGATGGCGACCTCGGGCATGCCGATGCCGGCCGTCTGCGCCTGCCGCTGGACCGTCGCGAACAACCATTGTTCGGCCTCGTTGCGCGGCTGCGCGATGACATGCGCGCCGGTGGTGCGCTTGGCGATCCACTTCGACATCAGCAGCGAGATGAACGAGCCGCCGAAGCCGAATAGCGCCGCCATCATCGAGCAGGCCGGCATTGGTGGCCGGGTTGATGCCGAACACCGCCATGACGATGCTGACCAGCGCCAGCACGGCCAAATTGGTGGCAAGGAACAGAGCGATACGTTTGAACATGCGGGCGATTTCCAGGCTTTGCGAATGTTGCCGCGCTCATCCGCGGCTCTATGCAGCTAGTGTGGCAAGAGTCGGTTAAATTCAAGTGCTCGACGACGCTTCAACATGAACCCAGACACAGCAAAAACCGCCGGCCCGGAACCTGACGCGGCACAGACCATGGCGCCGCGTTCGCCCGCGTCCATCCGTTATCGGGGGCGTTTTGCGCCCTCGCCCACGGGAGCGCTGCATTTCGGATCGTTGGTGGCCGCGTTCGGCAGCTGGCTGGCCGCACGCCGCAGCGGCGGCGATTGGCTGGTGCGGATCGAGGATCTCGATCCGCCGCGCGAGGTGGCAGGTTCGGCCGACGCGCAACTGCGGACGCTGTCGGCATTCGGCTTGGTCGCGGATGAACCGATCGTGCGGCAGAGCGAGCGCGGCGCGCTGTACGGGCAAGCGCTGGACAGCCTGCTGGCCTCTGGCGCCGCCTTCGAATGCCATTGCAGCCGCAGCGATCTGCTGCCGCAAGGTGGTATCCATCGCGCCTGCGTTGCCGGAACGCGACGCGCGGACCCGTCGATCCGCCTGCGCGTCGCGGACGGGACGCGCATCGATTTCGAAGATGCCGTCCACGGCCGCATCTCGCAGGATGTGGCCGCTGAAGTCGGCGATTTCGTACTCAGGCGCGCGGACGGCTACTGGGCCTACCAGCTCGCCGTCGTCGTCGGACGATGCTGCGCAGGCCATCACCGACGTGGTCCGCGGCGCCGACCTGCTGGCTTCGACCGCGCGCCAGATCCTGCTGCAGCGCACGCTCGGACTGCCGACGCCACGCTACCTGCACCTGCCGCTGATCGTCGATGGCGAGGGGCGCAAGCTGTCGAAATCATCAGCCGCATTGCCGGTCCGCGACGACGATCCGCAGGCCGGCCTGCGCGCGGCCTGGGACGCACTTGGCCAGGCTCGTGAGGCACTGCCCGGCACCCACGACGTCGCGGAACTGCTTGCAACGGCGATACGGGCCTTCGAGCCCGGTCGCATCCCGCGCACGCCTGCGTTGGTGCTCGCCGCATTGCACAACAGACTTGTCAACGACGCCGAATAGACTGCCCGGGAGGCCGTCACCAGTCCGGATGGCCACCATCGAACGAGGAACGACCATGACCGCACGCACAGCACTGGTTACCGGAGGCACCGGCGGCATCGGCACCGCGATCTGCAAGCGGCTGGCCGACATGGGGCACAAGTGTCGCGACCAACTACCGCAACGAGGACAAGGCGCGCGCCTGGCAGCGGCAGCTCAAGGCCGACGGCTACGACATCGCGCTGGCGCAGGGCGACGTCTCCTCGTCGGAAGAAGCCGAAGCGATGGTGCGCAACGTCGAGCAGCAGCTCGGGCCCGTGGATATCCTGGTCAACAATGCCGGCATCACCCGCGACGGTACTTTCCACAAGATGACGCCGCACCAATGGACCGAGGTCATCAACACCAACCTCAACTCGGTCTACTACATGACGCGCCCGGTCATCGAAGGCATGCGCGAGCGCAAATGGGGCCGCGTGATCCAGATCAGCTCGATCAACGGCCAGAAGGGACAGTACGGGCAGGCAAACTACGCCGCGGCCAAGGCCGGCATGCACGGCTTCACGATCTCGCTGGCCCAGGAAAACGCCAGGTTCGGCATCACCGTCAACACGGTGTCGCCCGGCTACATCGGCACCGACATGGTGATGGCGGTGCCGGAGGAAGTGCGCAATAAGATCGTCGCGCAGATCCCGACCGGCCGCCTCGGCAATCCGGCCGAAATCGCCTATGCGGTCGGCTTCTTCATTCCCGACGAGGCGAGCTGGATCACGGGCGCGAACCTGTCGGCGAATGGTGGGCAGTACATGGGTTGGTAAGCGCGACGGGTTGGTAAGCGCGACGAAGCGGCAGGCGCATCATGTTCGCCACGGTCGGGAGCACGGTTCACGACGCTGAACTGCTAGTCATCCCGCGACCCGGCCCTTCGCTCGTCATCCCGGCGCAGGCCCGCTTTTCCAAGTCTCCGGAAGTGCCGACGCGGGGGATCGAGCCGCGTCCGGACCCGCGCCGGGTAGCCGAGGAACGCCCGTTTCACCGGCCGGCGACCATGAATTTCCACACCAGCAAGTACAGTTCTGCCGCCTGCCCCGCCAAGTTGCAACCCGTGCTGCACTGCGCCATGCTGCCGCCAGGCATCGTTAGAGTATTGGCTCCATGGCTGCAAACCGCGTCATCAAGAAGTATCCCAACCGTCGCCTCTACGACACCGAGATCTCCAGCTACATCACCATCGAGGACGTGCGGCAGCTGATCGTCGATGGCGAGGAATTCGAAGTTCGCGATGCCAAGACCGGCGAGGACCTGACGCGGCAGGTGCTGCTGCAGATCATCGCCGAGCACGAGCAGGACGGGCAGCCGATGCTGTCGACGCAGCTGCTCAGCCAGATCATCCGCTTCTATGGCGATTCGCTGCAGGGCTTCATGGGCAGCTACCTTGAGCGGTCGATGCAGACCTTCCTCGAGCAGCAGCAGCAGTTCCGCCAGCAGATGGGCGGCCTGCTCGGGCAGACCCCGTGGACGATGATGAACCAGCTGACCGAGCGCAACTTGGAACTGTGGAAGGAATTCCAGCAGAACCTGGTGGGCGGCATGGGTCGCGCGCCGACATCGGTGCCAAAAGACAAGGACCAGGCCAAACCGCGCGGTCGCTGAACCTCGTTCGCGGCCAGCCCATGCTGTCCGCCGGCCACCCATCGGCCATCCAGCACATCCAGACAACGCATTCGCGGCCGCGGCCGTGATCCAGGCATTCGGGAGTTCCATGAGCAAACGTGTGGCCGTCGTGACCGGCGGCATCGGCGGTCTGGGGACCGAAATCTGCAAGTCGCTCGCACGCTCGGGCCGCATCGTCGTCGCGGCCGACCTCGGCTCACGCGGGGAACGCATCGCCCAGTTCCAGAAGGAGGTACAAGGCCTCGACATCCATTTCGAAGCCGCCAACGTCGGCGATTTCGAGGCTTGTGGCGCGCTGGTCCGCAAGATCGAGGCCGACCACGGCACGCTGGACATCCTGGTCAACGCGGCCGGCATCACCCGCGACACTACGCTGCGCAAGATGGAACACGTGCAGTGGGAAGCGGTGCTCAACATCAATCTCGACGGCGTCTTCAACATGTGCCGGCATGCGGTCGATGGCATGGTCGATCGCGGCTTCGGCCGCGTGGTCAACATCAGCTCCGTCAACGGCCAGACCGGTCAGTTCGGACAGACCAACTACTCCGCCGCCAAGGCCGGCATGCACGGCTTCACGATGGCGCTTGCGCGCGAAGTCGCACGCAAAGGCGTGACGGTGAATTCGGTGTCGCCCGGCTACTGCCAGACCGCGCTCGTCATGGCGATGCCGGACGAAATCCGCGCGCGGATCGTCGACGGCGTACCGGTCGGCCGCCTGGGCAAGCCGGAAGAAATCGCGCGGACCGTGGAGTTCCTGGTCGCCGACGATGCGGGCTTCATTACCGGCGCGAATATTCCGGTCAATGGCGGGTTGTTCATGTCGTTCTGAGGGAAGTTCCGCCGGATGCAGCCAACACCGGCAGAGGCGAATCTCCCGACCAGTAAAAAGCCGGCATCGAGCCGGCTTTTTCGTTGCCGCAGCACTGCGGGTCAGCGAGCGGCCGATCCTGTCGTCGCGCTGGCACCGCTGCCCGCCTCGCTGCAGAACTTGGCGCGATACGCCATCGCCTGCGGCATCAGCGCCTGCAGGTTCTGGATCCGTGTGCCGGGATTGGGATGCGTCGATGCGAACTCGGGCTGCCCCGCTCCGCCGCTTGCCGCGCTCATGCGTTCCCACAGCGGAATGGCCGCCTGCGGATCGAAGCACGCGGCTGCCGCCAGCATCAGTCCGACCCGGTCGGCCTCGGTCTCGTGCTTGCGCGCATAGGGCAGCAGATAGCCGTAACCCATCGCTGCCATCACCATCTGCTGTTGCTGCGGGTCCATGCCGCTCATCGCCCCGGCCATCTGCCCGACCTGCGTCAGCTTCTGCTGCGCCATGCGTTGCGCGCCGTGCCGCAGCAAGGCGTGCGCGATTTCGTGGCCCATCACCACCGCCATCGCGTCGGCGTTCTGCGCCACCGGCACCAGGCCGGTGTAGACAGCCATCTTGCCGCCCGGCAGGCAGAAGGCGTTGGCCTGGTCGGAATGGATCACGTTCACGTCCCACTCGAAGCCGCGCGCATAGTGCGGCGACTGCAGTCCGTGCTCGGCGGCCAGCGCGTCTTCCACGGGCTCGACCTTCGCGATCAGCTTCTGCGCGATCCCGCGGATCTCGCGCGCGATCTGCGTATTCGGATCGACGGGGCGCTCCTGCGACAGGATCTCTTCATAAGCCTGCAACCCGAGCGCTTCCTCGTCCTCGATCGACAGATTCTTGTCGATGAGCACCTTCTCGCCGGTAACCGCATCGACGCTGCGGTTGGAGAACCAGTAGTAAGCACCGTAACCGGCGAACAGCAACAGCACCCACAGCCGCAGGCCGCCGCCGCCCAAACCAGGACGGCGTCTGCCGCCTTCCGCCGAATTGCCGAACGGATCCTGCCTCATCAGTGCTCTCCCCTCTCCGGTGGCGGAACTACAGGTATGGAACTACAGGTCACGCACCACGCGGAACCCGATGCGCGCATTGGTGGTGTCGCTGTCGGCGGGCGCGCGCCATGCCGAACGCGACTGCGCCGGCGAACTGGCCCAGGATCCGCCGCGCATCACGCGCATGCGGCAACCCGGGTTGACCCAGGCCGCACCGTCCTGGGGAGCACGCCGATAACCGTCGTGCCAGCAGTCGGCGACCCATTCGCTGACGTTACCGGCGAGGTCGTGAAGGCCATATGCGTTGGCCGCGAACCTGCCGACGGGGGCCGGTCCCCAGTAGCCATCGCTGTACCCGGGGAACGCATTCTTCCAGCTGCGGCCGCCGGGGGAATGGTCGCCGCTGCCGGTCAGGTTGCCCACCCTGCTCGGCGGCGCGCCGTCGCCCCAGGGGTAGCGCTTGTCGCTGCCTGCGCGCAATGCGTACTCGAACTCCGCCTCGCTCGGCAGGCGATAGTGGCGGCCGCTTTGCTGCGACAACCATTCTGCGTATGCCTGCGCATCGGAGCTGCTGACATGCAGCACCGGCAGGTCGTCGGCGGCCGGCTTGCCGGTGTGGTCGTCCTCCCAGTCCACGCCGCTGCGACGGATGAAGTTGCCATTGCGCTCGTCGTAGGCCATCGAGTATCCACGCCGGAATGCACGGGTCTTGCGTCGCGTGGCCTTCATGAAGCGACGAAATTCGCCGACGCTGACCTCGTGGATCGACATCGCGAATCCGCGTTCGAAGCGGATGTAATGCTGCGGACGCTCGTAATCCGCGCTGTCGGGTTCGCCGTCCTTCGCGCCCATGCGGAAACCACCGTGCGGCACCACGCGCATCTGCGGTCCGCGCGCGCCCGTCTCCAGCGCGTCGGTGAAGGCCTGCCCAGGCCGGAACAGGCCGTAATGCGTGGCCAGGTCGATGCGCTCGCGCAGCTCCGTCGCCATCGCGTCGCCCGGGCGGGCGATCTCGAGGATGGCGGCCAGCTGCTTGCGTGCGATCGTGAGGCCGTTGGGCTGTTGCAAGGCCACTACTCCGCGGTCGCGCAGGGTGGCGATGCGCACGCGACGGACCTGTTCGATGCGGGCGCGCGCATGATCGACGGTGTCTTCGCCCGAACGCACCGCCGCTGCGGTTTCGAGCCAGCGCTCGGCGATCGCGAACCTGCCGCCAGCGGCAGCGATCTCGGCGCGGCGTATCAGGCCGCTTTCGACCGCGGCGATACCCTGCAGGGCACGTGGCTGTCCTGGCCGCAGCCGCAATGCTTCGCGGAACCCGGCGAGCGCGCCGCCGCTGCGCTCGCCGAAGCGCCCGGCGCGCAATTCGTGCTCGGCATCGCGGTTCAATTCCCACAAGCGGTCGGCCTGATCCACGCGCGACAGGTACGCATGCACGGCCTTGTCGGAAGGGCCGACGGTGCGCGCCACGGCCGCCACGACGTGCGCCTTACGCAGCGCAGCGATGTCGTCGCCCGCGTCCGCGAGTGCCTCGTCGCCGCTGGCCAGCAGGGCGCGCATCGTCGCCGCCAAACCGGTTTTGGCTTCGGCATCGTCGGGAGCCTGCCGCAGCAGCGCGAGATACAACGGGATCGCCGATTCGGCATCGTCGTAGAGGCGTCCTGCTTCGAACGCAAGCTTGGCGCGTTTGCGCGCCGCATCCATCGCATCTGGCGGCAGCGACACCTCGGGGACGCGCCAGGTGAGTGCATTGGCGATGTCGTCATCGCCGCTGATGGTCACGTTGCCGTCGGGCCCGCGTTCCGACGCGGCGCGATCGCGCTGCGATGCCTGGTCGGCATCGCGGTTGCAAGCTGCAAGGGCAGCCAGCATCACGAGTGCCATCCCCCATGCGACGATCCGGTTTCCGCGCAACAGCTTCTCCAGCGAACAGTCGGCCAGCAGCCGGCACGGCGACGGTAGGCCGCTCGCTCCAGCGCGTCAATGCGCCGCGTACCGCTTCCCGGTTTGCCTGCATAGGCGCGCGCCGGTAGGCTCGACGCAATGACCACACCTCCACTTTCCGCCCCCGCGCAATGGATCACCGATCCTGCCATGCTGGCCGCGCACCTGTCCGTCACGCCGGCGCGCGTGGGTCTGGATACCGAATTCATCCGCGAGCGCACCTACTGGCCGCAGCTGGCGCTGGTCCAGATCGCGATCGACGAAGACATCCTGCTGGTCGATCCCCTGGCGCCGGGGATCACGACCGCGCTGGCGCCATTGCTGGCCGATCGCTCGGTGCTGAAGGTGATGCATAGCGCCAGCGAGGACCTGGTCGCGCTCAAGCGTGCCTGCGGCGTGGTGCCGCAACCGCTGTTCGATACGCAGATCGCGGCGGCGCTGGCCGGCGTCGGCGCCGGCGTCGGCTATCAGCGCCTGGTGCAGGAGACGCTCGGCGTGGCGCTTTCAAAAGGCGAGACGCGCTCGGATTGGCTACGACGCCCGCTGTCGGATTCGCAACTCGACTACGCGGCCGACGACGTGCGCCACCTGTTCGCATTGCACGACGTGCTCGACTCCAGGTTGCAGGAACTCGGTCGCAGCGCATGGCTGCAGGAAGACTGCGCGCGACTCATCAGCAACGCCGAACGGGACGAACTGGAACGCTGGCCGCACCTGTCGCTGCGCGCGGCGCAGTACCTCGACCAGGGCGCGCAACGCAGGTTGCTGCGCCTGCTGCGCTGGCGCGACGCCTACGCACGCGACAACGATCGTCCGCGCACGTGGATCCTGGAAAACGACTTCGCCACGGCGCTGGCGCGCGATCCGCCGCCGGACGTCGCCGCGCTGCAGCGTCAGCTCGATGCGCAGCCGAAGGCGCCGCGGCGCCTGGGCGACGCCGTGTGGCAGGCGCTCGCGACACCGCTGGCTGACGAATCCGACTCCCCCAGCCCGCGCAGCGACGAACGCGACAAGCAGGCGCTGCGTAAGTTGCAGGACGCAGTGGCCCTGCGCAGCGCCGAACTCGGCCTGCCCGATGGCGTGCTGGCATCGCGGCGCTGGCTGGAGGCATTGCTCGACAGCGGGTTGCTTGACAGCGGATTGCTCGATGGCGGCGCGCTTGGCAGCCGCTTGCTGGATGACGGCGCGCTTGCCGGCGATACATGGCCTGGGCCGCTCGCAGGCTGGCGTCGCGCGCAACTCGAAGCGGCATTGCTGCCTGCCGCAACGCAAGAGGCGACTGGCGGCACGCAATAAGCCTCCGTATACTGCGCCCCTGCCATGGGGCGGTAGCTCAGCTGGGAGAGCGCCACGTTCGCATCGTGGAGGTCGTGGGTTCGATCCCCATCCGCTCCACCACTCAAGGCAGTGCGTTCCACGGAAGTATGAAACCCCGCCAAGAGCGGGGTTTTTCTTTTGCCACCCTTCTCCCCGCTTGCGGGGAGAAGGTGCCGAAGGCGGATGAGGGGAAACGAAGCGGCAGCCTTGGACGTTCAGACATGGATCCACGCCCGGACACGCACCCTTCACCCGGCGCTGCGCGCCACCCTCTCCCCGCAAGCGGGGCGAGGGAAAGGTGTCCGCTCTCCGCCGGCGTTGCCGCCGGTAGACCGAGTCGCTTGGTCAGGCCATCGCGACCTTCGCGGCGGCGCAGTTCCTGGCGATGAAGTCTTCGTGCGACGGCATCGTCGAGACGCAGCGCTCGAGCAGGATGCGAGTGCCGTCGATCATCCGCGCCAGTTCCCCGTCGGGAAACAGATCCACCATCGGATGGTAACCGCGCGGCATCAGGCCCTGGCCCAGCATCACCTGCAACCAGCCCGATTCGGTGAACAGCTCCTCGTGCTCGCGATGGATGCGACCATGGCTGAGGAACAGTTCCATCTTGTGCGCCAGCGTGTCGGGCACCGGCATGTCGCGGCAGTGTTGCCAGAGCGGTTCGGCGCGCTCGGTGGCCTTGTAGTGCAGCATGATGAAATCGCGGCTGCGCTCGAACTCGAACTGCAGCTGCCGGTTGTATTCGTCGATGTCGGCCTGGTCGAACGAGGCATCCGGGAAGAAGCTCACCAGCCGCGCCACGGCGGACTGGATGAAGTGGATGCTGGTCGATTCCAGCGGCTCCATGAAGCCGCTGGCGAGGCCGATCGCGACGCAGTTCCGGTTCCAGAATTTCCTGCGCATGCCGGTGACGAAGCGCAGCGGCCGCGGATCGGCGAGCGCTTCGCCGTCGAGGTTGGCGAGCAGGGTCGCGGCAGCCTCGTCGTCGCTGATGTAGTCGCTGCAGTAGACATAGCCGTTGCCGGTACGGTGCTGCAGCGGAATGCGCCATTGCCAGCCGGCGCTGCGCGCCGTCGAGCGCGTGTACGGCGTGAGCTCACCGGCCGATGCGCACGGCACCGCCAGCGCGCGATTGCACGGCAGCCACTGGCTCCAGTCGTGGTAGCCGGTGTGCAGGGCCTGTTCGATCAGCAGTCCGCGGAAACCGGAGCAGTCGACGAACAGTTCGCCGTCCACGACCTCGCCGCTCTCGAGCACCACTGATTCGATAAAACCGTCGTCGGCGCGCAACCGCGTTTCGAGGACTTTGCCCTCTGTGCGCATCACGCCGCGCGCCTCGCTCAAGCCGCGCAGATATTTCGCGTACAGGCCGGCATCGAAATGGAAGGCGTAGGGAATGTTGGACAGCGGCGAGTTGGCGATATTGGGCGGACGCATGAAGCGGTTCTGGCGCGAAGCGATCGTGTTGAGGCTGTAGCTGCCGATGTCCGCGGCCTTGCCGGCCAGCCGCTGCTTGATCCAGTACTGGTAAAACGGGATCAGGCCGAGATCGCGACCGCCCACCGGTCCGAACGCGTGCAGGTAGCGATCCTGCGGACGACCCCAGCCGACGAATTCGATGCCGAGCTTGAAGCTGGCCTGCGTCTGGCGGACGAAATCGTCCTCGTCGATGCCGAGCGTGTTGTTGAACAGGCAGATCTGCGGAATCGTGGCCTCGCCGACGCCGACGATGCCGATCTCGTCGGACTCGATCAGGCGGATCGTGATGCGTTCGCCCAGCACCTTGGACAGCGCGGCCGCGGCCATCCAGCCGGCGGTGCCGCCACCGACGATGACGACCTTGCTGATGCGTTGATCCATCATACGGGTCCCTTGGAGCGTGTGGAAAGCGCGATCCTTAATATAGCGCCGGAGGCTTCCTCTTCAGCGTCGCGGACCGAAAATTCCGGTCCGCGCTGTGGGACGATAGTGCATGTTCAATCCCCGCCCGCGCATCGACGTGCTACCGATCGACGGCACGCACGCCTGCTACGTGATCGACGATGCCCTGCGACAGCCGGAGCAGCTGGTGGATTACGCCCGAGCGAACCGCGAGCGATTCGAAATGGCGCCGCACAATGCCTACCCTGGCCTCGAACTGCGCATGCAGGACGACTTCTCCGCCCATCTCGACGACTTCTTCCGCCTGCACGTGCGCGCCCGCCTCGGTGCGCGCCGCACGCAACGCATGTACAGCCGCCTGTCGATGGCGACCTTGGCGCCGGAGCAGCTGCAACCGCCGCAGTGGATCTGCCACCGTGACCGCATGATATTCGCGGCGAACCAGTGCATTGCCGCGTCGGTGCTCTACCTGTTCCACGACGCCTCGCTGGGCGGCACTGCCTTCTTCATCGCGAAGAAGCCCGCGCGCACGATCGACGTGATGATCCACGAGTCCGGCACGCTCGCGGCCGAAACCTTCGCAAGCAAGTACGGCGTCGAACGCGGATACTTCACTGGGTCGAACGATTATTTCGAGAAGGTGCTGTCCGTTCCCGCGAAATGGAACCGGCTGATCTTCTACGACGGCGACGTGTTCCACACCGGTGACATGCAGGCAGTGAAAAAGTTGAGCGACGACCCCGACACGGGGAGACTCACGCTCAATGGATTCTTCACTTGCAGCAAGCGAGCGGTTTGAGGCTGCATCGAAACCTTGCCGGCTGACGCCGGCAAGGTGTTCGGGCCAATGGTTCAGAACTTGTAGGTCGCGCCTAGCAGCACCTGGCGGCCGTATTCGCTGTAGTACCTCGGCAGGTCGCTGAATTCCGGGAAGTACTCGCGATAAGGCTCGTTGTTGGCGTTGTTGACTTGCAACAGGAGCGACAATCCCTCGAGTGCGGTGCCATCGGCGAACGCGTAGCCCAACTGGAAATCGATGATCTCCTCGCCGCGGATGTAGCGCGGGCTCCGATCGCCGCCGAATCCCTGGACTTCGCCCAGGAACGGCGTGCGCTTGCGTTGGCTCACGCGTGCGGAGAAGCCGTACCTCTCGTAGTAGAGCGTCAGGTTCGACACTTCCCGCGACAAGCCCGGCAACGGAAGCACTGGCGTGCCAGGTCCGTTCGGCCGAACTGCGCTGTGCGTGTTCGAGTAGCTGCCCTGGAAGCCGAAGCCTTCCAGCGGTTCCCACATCAGGTCGAACGGAACCGAGACTGCGAATTCGAACCCGTAGATCTTGCCGCCATTGGCATTCTCCTTCGTCCTGAAGAAGCCGATGTTCGACTCGGGCGGGGTCGCATCACCCGGGTCGTACCCGCTGAAGTCGTAGGGCACGACCTGTTCGAAGATGTACGTGTGCAAGTCTTTGTGGAACCCGGCGAGAGAAACGTACCCCCGACCACCGAAGTACTTCTCGTAGGAGATATCCAGTGCGGTGGCACGCCACGGCTCCAGTTCGGGATTGCCGCCGTCGCCCTGCCAGACGTTGCCCTGACTCGTGTTGATGGAGATGTTCTGGTTCGCACGCAGATCATCCATACGCGGCCTGGCCATCTGCTGGCCGAGGGCGAAACGCAGGGTCTGGTCGCGCGGCAAGCTGAAAGCGAGGTTCAGGCTGGGCAGGAAGTCTGTGTACTCGGCGCCACCGGTAATCGGTATCGGTGCGTCCGCTTCACCGAAGGGCACGATGCTGCCCACGGACGACTGGTCGGTACGCACGGCCTGGAAGCCGACATTGCCGCGCATCGGAATCGAGCCGAGATCGGTGTTGATGTTCCACTGCACATAGGCCGTGGTCAGCTTTTCGTTGACCGTCCAGTTCTTGTTGGCGATGTCTTGATGCGAGTGAGGATCGATCGTGTAGCCGGCGAACACGCAGTCGATGTCGTAGCCGATCGAGCCGGGCACGCCGGTGAAATCGAGATCGGCCGGATCGCCGAGGCACTCGGAAGGAATCGGTACTTCCGCGCCCGGACTGCCGGGCAGGCGCAGGAATGCCTCGAGCCCGCTGTATCGGGTCTTGTCGCGATCGGCGCGATTGAGGCCGAGCTCGACGCTGCTGAAGATGCCGGTATCGAAACTGCGTTCTGCGCTGATGCGGAAGGATTTCAATTCGTCTTCCACCCGCGGACGCTTGAGGAAGCCATCCTGGCCCCAGCCGCCTGGATCGGTCAGCACGATGTTGGACGGGTCCGTGTAGTCCTCGCCAAACGTGAAGTGTCCCAGGCCCTTTGAGCGGTCGAGGGTGAAGTCGACCGTATCCATCGCCAGTGGGTTGCTCTTGTGACCAAGACCGGAGTACGTCTCGAGCAGTTCTTCCTCGCGCTCGGCCTTCGAGTAGCTGACGTCGCCGATCAGCGTCCACTGCTCGCTGAGCGTGAATTTATTGTTCCAACCCGCGGCGAAGATCTTGTCGTCCTGCGTATTGCGGTCGTTTCGAATGACCGGCCTGACGCCGGTGAACGTGCCGCCGACGAGCACACCATCTTGCATGACCGGATTGATCAAGGCGTTCTCGCCGCGGTCTCCCCAGCCCAAACCGACTTCGAGGAAGCGCAAGGTCTCGGATTTTTCGAACTTCGAGTAATACAGGTCGAGCACGGTGTGATAGGTGTCGTTCGGCTTGAACTCGATCACGCCCATCAAGCCGTCACGCACGTTCTCGGTCGAAGAGACCTGTGATTTGCTGCCACCCAGCACGCTGATGCCCTCGAACCCCGGGTAATCGGTGGGATAGCCATACGACTCCCACCGATTGGCCTGACCGGGCGAATCCAGCCGCGCGTAACCAAGCGCAATGCCGAGCGTGTTGTCGAGGAACTGATCGATGTACGAGCCGCTGACGCGATAGCCTCTGTCGTCGTAGCCCGGGTTGAGTTCGCCGAGCGAGTTCTCTTCGCCGCGCAAGTTGAACGAAATCACGCGATCCGGGAACGACAGCGGACGCACCGTCTGCAAATCGACGGTACCTGAGAGACCCTGGCCGACCAGCGAAGCGTCGGGAGTCTTGTAGACCACCACGCCGTTGATCAGCTCGGACGGGTATTGATCGAACTCGACGCCGCGGTTGTGGCCGACGCTCACCTGCTCGCGGCCGTTGAGTAGCGTCGTGCCGAAATCGTCGGCGAGGCCGCGGATCTGGATGGTCGAGGCGCGACCGGCGACGCGCTGCGCGGTCAGGCCGGGCAATCGCGCGATCGATTCCGCGATGCTGAGGTCGGGCAGCTTGCCGATGTCTTCAGCCGAGATCGCTTCGACGATCGACGTCGAACTCTGCTTGACCTCGATCGCGTTCTCGATGCCGCGGCGGATGCCGGTGACCTTGACCCGATCCAGCTCGACCGCCTCGTCGCTCTGGTCGTTGGCAGGATCGCCCGCCGGCGCCGGCTCTTCGGCTGTTTGCGCGTGTGCGCCTGCCGCTGCCATGAGCGTTGCCGATGCCAGCGCCACGCTCAGCAAATTTCGCTTGAAATTCAACATCTGCCTTCCTCTCCCCGGTGTTCGGTCTTGTCGGTCTGGTCCGATCGCAAAAGGCTTGTCGTCGAGACCAGTACGTTCGGGCCAGGCTCACCCCTGCCGCCGGGCCATGGTAGTCGCGCGCATCCCCGCACAAATTGCGCTGCATACGTATTCATCACGTCCAGCCGGCGGAGCCGCTACGGCTGTAATCGATAACAGGTGGGCATCGAGCGGCTGGCAATGACCACGTGCAATCGCTCCGATACCGGCCATATGAACGGGGGTCTGCAATCAGATGCGAGCCTTGCTTGCGGATGAGATTGCGGCTATCGCGCCGCGGCGCGTCTATCCTCGAAGCACCTTGTTCCCGGCTTTGAAAAAAGAGGGTCGGCGCGAGATTGGCCTCTGTTCGGTTCGTGAACCGTACGCAGCCCTTCAGCGCCCAAGCAGGAACCGGAGCGGCACCTGCACCCGTCGGCGCCACGATTTTTCCGAGTGCTCGGCGCCGACGAATTCCCGCGTCATCCAGGTGTCGCCTTCGCGGTATCCGGCGGCTGTCATCGCCGCATCCATCCGGCGCTGATAGGGCGCGTAACCGGCATCCAGCGTCTCGGTGCCGAAGTCGAAGTAGAGCTTGTGCGTGCGCGGATCGGGCAGGTGCCGTGCGAACCAGTCGATCGCGATGCCCTCGCCCGCCGGCCAATGCGTCGAGAGGCCTGCGGCGCCGCCGAACACGTCCGGGTACTCGCTCATTGCATAGACGGCAATCAGCCCGCCCATGCTCGATCCCATGACCATCGTGTCGTCGCGACCCGGCAGCGTGCGATAGCGGCGATCGATGAACGATTTCAACTCGTCGACGAGGAAGCGCAGGTAGGCATCGCCTCGCAACTGATCGCGGCGCAAGGGCGGCACGCCCTCGAGGAAATGGACGGCATCGCCCGTCACCGCCTTCTGCGGCATGTATTCGGCCAGGCGCTCCGGCGTGTTCCAGACGCCGACGACGATGGCCGGGCGCACGTATCCTTCGGCGATCAATCGCGTCATGGTTTCGTCGACCGACCAGTCCACGCCAGCCGTACGACTGCTTCGGATCGAACAGGTTCTGGCCATCCTGCATGTAGACGACGGGATAGCGCTGGTTGGCGTTCTGCGCGTAACCGGGCGGCAACCACACCTGCACCTTGCGTGGATCGACGTGGCGCGAAGGGAAGGCCTCATGGGTTTCGAGTGTTCCCGTCACGCCAAGCGGCGGCTCGGGTCGGCCGTAGGCCCAAGCCAGGAATCTCGGCAGCATGCGCCGCCAGCTGGCCTGGTTGTGCTGCCCGCCGTCGAGCAGCAGCAATGCGACATCGTCGTTGCGCGATGGATGTCCTGCGTAGTCGGCATTGATCGAATAGCCGAGCTGCCGCAGCCCCTTGGCCGTGAACCCGCCATCGCGATAGCCGTCGATCAAGTCGCGCACGTCGTCGACAGCATCGACGACGCCATCCCCGTCGCGATCGTCGGTTTCCTCGGCCGTGCCGACCGCGAACCACATGCGCAGGCCTTCGCGCTTCGGTCCCGCATCGACCATGCGCTGCGCCAGCCGCGTGTGTTGCACACGGGTGGCGTCGCTGCGATCGCTCGCCAGCCAGAACGAAGGCGAGAACGCGCCGACCGTGCCGAAGACCTCCGGATACTGCCAACCCAGGTTGAAAGCATTCAGCGCGCCGAGCGACCAGCCCAGCACGGCGCGCGACGCCGGCGTCGCGTTCGTGCGGTAGCTCGCATCGACGTAGGGCACGAGCGTCTTGGCAACCCACTCCGAATACCCGTGCGCTCGGGCACCGACAGGACCGAAACGTGAATCGCCAGCGATGCTTCGCTGCGCACCACGATCCGACAGGCCGTAGGTGCCCATGCGATCGGGCAGCATCTTGATGGCGACGACGATGATGTTGTCGATCGCTTCCTCGTCGTAGAGCTGCGTCAGCGTGTCCGCCAGACCGACCGCCGCCGCGTCCTGGCCATCGTTGACGTAGAGCACGGGATAGCGGATCGCCGACGTCGCGTCGTATCCAGGCGGGAGATGGATCGCGACCGTGACCTTGTCGGGGGCGAAGGCCGGTGCATCCAGTTGCACGGTCACGACCGTTGCCGGCGCTGCTGCGGCCGCGTTCGATGCGACGGTGTCGGTGGCGAGTGTTGCAGCCGTAGCCGCCGCTTTACCGGCACTCGCACATGCAGCCAGCATGGCGACCAAGACGGCCATGTAGATCACTTCAAGCAGCTTGCGCATGTGGATCGGGGCGGAGCGAGTACGAGTGACCCAAAGCATCATCACTGCACCCCGCAACCCGGCGATCAATCGATCTTTCCGTAGAACACGCCATGCCCCGGCAGTCGCAGTCGATCTCCCTCGATCGCGCCGCTCGCCAGCCCGTGCCCGTCGATGACGCGCGCCGTCCCGAGTCCCTGCGGCAGGATCCACTCCGCCGCTGTACCGGACAGATTGAACGCGACCAGCATGCGGTCGGCGGCCAGGCTGCGACTGAAGGCAAGGATCGGTTCCGGCGCAGCGTGGAAGGCGATATCGCCGAGCTGCAGCGCCGGCATCGTCTTACGCCAGCGCAGAAAGCGGCGCGTGGCATTGAGCGTCGAGGAAGGATCGGGATCCTGCATGGCGACAGCGTGCGCACGGTGCGCGTCGGCGACCGGCAACCATGGTCGCCCTGTCGTGAAGCCGGCTTCGGTGCTGTCATCCCAAGGCATCGGCGTGCGGCATCCGTCGCGCCCCTTGAACGTCGGCCAGAACGCCTTGCCGTACGGATCCTGCAAGGCCTCGAACGGCACCTCGGCCTCGCCCAGGCCCAGTTCCTCGCCCTGGTACAGGCAGACCGAGCCGCGCAGCGAGCAGACCATCGCGACCAGCTGCCTGGCGAAGCCGTCGCTCGCATCGTCGCCGCCCCAGCGCGACACCGCGCGCTCGACGTCGTGGTTGGAGATCGCCCAGCAAGGCCAGCCATCCGCCATTTTCGCCTCGAGGTTCTCGACGGTGTCGCGGATATGCCCGGCGGAAAAGTCGTCGATCAGCAACTCGAAGCTGTAACCCATGTGCAGGCGACGGTCGTTGACGTACTCGGCCATCGTCGCCAGCGAATCCTCCGACGAGATCTCGCCGAGCGAGGTCGCTTCCGGATAGCGGTCCAGCACCGCGCGCAGTTCCTCCAGGAACACGAGGTTTTCCGGCTGCGTGTTGTTGTGGTGGTGGTACTGGAACGCGTAGGGATTGTCCGGACTGAAGCCGCGCCCGACGCGCTTGTCGACGGGCTTGGCCGGGTTGTCGCGCAATTGCGCGTCGTGGAAGCAGAAGTTGATCGCATCCAGGCGCAGGCCGTCGACGCCGCGATCGAGCCAGAAGCGGACGTTGTCGAGCGTCGCCGCGCGCACCGCGGGATTGTGGAAGTTGAAGTCGGGCTGCGACGACAGGAAGTTGTGCAGGTAGTACTGCCCGCGCCGCGGCTCCCAGTGCCAGGCGACGCCGCCGAACAGCGACATCCAGTTGTTGGGCGGGGTGCCGTCCGCCTTGGGGTCGGCCCACACGTACCAGTCGGCCTTGGCGTTGTCGCGGCTTTCGCGGCTCTCCTTGAACCAGGCGTGCTCCTTGGAGCAGTGGCTCAGCACCTGGTCGATCATCACCTTGATGCCGAGGCCGTGCGCCTTGGCCAGCAGGCGGTCGAAGTCGTCGAGCGTGCCGAACAGCGGATCGACGTCGCGGTAGTCGGCGATGTCGTAGCCGAAATCGGCCATCGGCGACTTGAAGAACGGCGAGATCCAGATCGCATCGACGCCGAGGCTGGCGATGTAGTCGAGCCTGTCGAGGATGCCCGGCAGGTCGCCGACGCCGTCGCCGTCGGTATCCATGAAGCTGCGCGGGTAGACCTGGTAGATCACCGCACCACGCCACCAACGCGCCATCGCCATCCTCGTCCCCGCTGCAAACGCGCGCCACTATTCCATACCGCATCGTTGCACAAACCGACCTCAGTCCCGCAGCTGCCATGAATACGTATGCAGGCGATCATGGCGCCGATGCAAGCCGAGCTCGCGTGCCGCATGGCCGCCCATGAGCAAGCTCCATGCACTTGTGCACCTGACATGGGTGAGCAGTCGGAGGCTCTGCGCGGTGTGCAGTGCAAGGTGCATTCGCCGCGCGTTGCCGGCACCATCGCGCGTACCTCTGGTGGTAGCCGCCATCGATTCACCGTCATTCCCGCGAAGGCGGGAACCCAGCGATTTTTGACTGCAGCGGGTTGCAAGTCACCGGATCCCCGCCTGCGCGGGGATGACGATCAAGAGGAAACTTCATCGAGATTCAACGAGGACGGCCCATCCATGCAAGGCAAACCGCAACTGAGTTTCTGGCAGATCTGGAACATGTGCTTCGGCTTCCTCGGCATCCAGTTCGGCTTCGCGCTTGCAGAACGCCAACGTCAGCCGCATCTTCCAGACGCTGGGCGCAAGCATGGACGACATCCCGATCCTGTGGATCGCCGCGCCGCTGACCGGACTGATCGTGCAACCGATCGTGGGCTATCTGTCGGATCGCACCTGGACCGGCCTGGGGCGGCGCCGCCCGTACTTCCTGCTCGGTGCGGTGCTCGCCACGCTCGCCCTGATCGCCATGCCGAACTCGCCGTCGCTGTGGATCGCCGCCGGCATGCTGTGGGTGCTGGATGCTTCGCTCAACATCTCGATGGAGCCGTTCCGGGCGTTCGTCGGCGATCAACTGCCGGTGCGCCAGCGGCCTGCCGGCTATTCCATGCAGAGCTTCTTCATCGGCGTCGGCTCGGTGGTCGCCAGCCTGCTGCCGTTCCTGCTCGCAAAGATCGGCGTCGGCAACACCGCCGGACCGGGCGAAGTGCCGGACACCGTGCGCTACGCGTTCTACTTCGGCGGCGCGGTCTTGCTCGCCGCCGTCGTGTGGACGGTACTGCGCACGCGCGAGTATCCGCCGGAACAGCTCAAGGCCTGGGACCAGGCGCCGCCGTTACCGCAGCACCACGGCGATCCGCGGCAGGCCTGGCGTCCGGCGCTGGTCTGGCTGCTCGTCGGCGCTATTGCCATAGCGCTGATCGCGTGGCGCGGCCTCGACAAGCAGCTGTACATCCTGGCCGGACTGATCGCCGGCTACGGCGCGGCGCTGCTCATCCGCACGCGGCTCAGCGGCAACGGCGCGTTCGCGAGCATCGTCGATGACCTGCGCGACATGCCGGCGACGATGCGCCAGCTCGCGGTCGTGCAGTTCTTCTCGTGGTTCGGCCTGTTCGCGATGTGGTTGTTCGCCACCGCAGCGGTGACCTCGGTCCACTTCGGCAGCAGCGATCCGACGTCGGCGGCCTACAACGAGGGCGCGAACTGGGTCGGCGTCCTGTTCGCGGCCTACAACGGCTTCGCCGCGCTCGCCGCCTTGGTGATCCCGTCGATGGTGCGCCGCATGGGACTGCGCGTCGCACACCTGGTCAACGTCAGTCTCGGCGGCCTCGGCCTGCTGTCGTTCGTCGTGATCCGCGATCCCCAGTGGCTGTTGCTGTCGATGGTCGGCGTCGGCTTCGCTTGGGCTTCGATCCTGTCGCTGCCCTATGCCCTGCTGTCCGACAGCGTGCCGGCGGAGAAGATGGGCGTGTTCATGGGCATCTTCAATTTCTTCATCGTCATCCCGCAACTGGCAGCGGCGAGCCTGCTCGGCTTCATGCTCAAGCACTTCCTCGGTGGGGAGCCGATACAGGCGCTGGTGATCGGCGGCATCAGCCTGATCGTGGCGGGCCTGTGCGTGTTGCGCGTACGAGACGTGGCGATGGAGCCTGCTGCGGCTTCTCGCTAGGGCCTCTAGGCCGTGCGGGACCTCAGTTCGTCGTCCCAGCGAAAGCTGGGATCCATTTTGACGTCCTAGCCAAACACGACAGACGATCGACCAGCAAGAACACGAAGATCAAGATGGATCCCAGCTTTCGCTGGGACGACGATGTCCCGCGCTGGGACGACGATGTCCCGAATCATCTAATCCCCGCGCCCATCGCTCGAACGCCGCACCACCAGCGTCGCCGGCAACGTGATGCTCTCGGCCGGTTCGTCGCGCACGCGCTTCATCAGCGTCTCCACCAGCAACTCGCCGGCCAGCTTGGTGTCCTGGAACACCGTACTCAGCGCCGGGCTGGCGAAGCGCGCCATCGGGATGTCGTCGAAACCGACCACCGCGACATCCTCGGGCACGCGCAGGCCGCTTTCGGCAAGCGCACGCATCGCGCCGATGGCGATCAGGTCGCTGGCGGCGAACACCGCATCGAACGGAACCGCGCGTGCCAGCAGCTGGCGCGCGGCCTCGTGACCGGCCTCCTCGGCGCTCTCGGCATCGACCTGCAACTGCGGATCCATGGCCGCGCCTGCCGCGCGCAGCGCCGCATCGCAGCCACGATAGCGATCGAAGAATTCCGGATAGCAGTTCGAGGCATCGCCGAGAAAGGCGACGCGCCGCCGCCCGAGCGCGAGCAGGTGCTCGCCCACGAGGCGGCCGCCGTGATGGTTGTCGCAACCGATCGACACGCCCGGCTGCCCTTCGCGCACCGCGCCCCAGCGCACGAAATGCGTGCCCTGCTCGACCAGCTTCTCGAGTTTGGCCTGGTAGGTCGTGTAGTCGCCGTAGCCGAGCAGGATCAGGCCGTCGGCCTTCATGCTGTCTTCGTAATCGGCATGCCAGTCGTCGGAGAGCTGCTGGAACGACACCAGCAGGTCCTGTCCCTGCCGCGCGCAGGCGCGCGTGATCGAGCCGAGCATCGACAGGAAGAACGGATTGATATGCGACTCGTCCGGCGTCGGGTCCTCGAACAACAGCAGCGCCAGCGTCCCCGATCGCTGCGTGCGCAGGCTGGAGGCGTGCCGGTCGACCTTGTAGTTGAGTTCCCGCGCCAGGGTCTCGACCCGCTTGCGCGTCTCGGCGTTGACCAGCGGGCTGCCCCGCAGCACGCGCGATACGGTGGCCTGCGACACGCCGGCCAGGTGGGCGATGTCGATCGAGGTCGCCTTGGTTTTCCTGCGCATTGCGATCGGGCGATCCGGTGAGGCGGGACGCGCGCAGTGTAGTCAGGTGGGGTCGGATCGCTTTGCTGCAGTGCGGCAATGCGGCGACCGCCGCAGCTGCTGTCAGCCCCTTTGAAAAAGGGGCAGGCGCCTGCGAGCAGGCGACGGGGATTTGCTCTGATTTTGCTGTTTCGCGCTTCGCTCAAAGAGCGAGATCAGGATCAAGAGCAAATCCCCCGCAATGCGCTGCGCGCATCGCCGCCCCCTTTTTAAAGGGGCAAACAGCTATCGCACCGGGAAGTCGTATGCCGTCATCGGCGCCGGTTCGGGCTGCAGCGTGTAGTGCCACCACTCCTGCGGATAGTTGCGGAATCCTTCCTGCGTCATCGCCTCGCGCAACAGGTGCCGGTTCCCGCGCTGCTGCGGCGTCGCTCCGGGTGCGTCGGTATGCGCCAGCGGATCGAAGAAGTCGAAGCGCGTGCCCATGTCGAGCGGCGCGCATTCCCCGCCCTGCGCATCGCAACGCAGCAAGGTCAGGTCGATCGTCGCGCCGCGGCTATGGCCGGAGCGCTCGGCGATATAACCGGGCACCAGCGCCGTCTTCGGCAAGCCTGGATAGAACTCCGCCTTGGTGCGCTGGTCGTCGAGGTCCGCAGCCCACGCCATGAAATCCTGCACGGCACGCACCGGCCGGTAGCAGTCGAAGACCTGCAGGCGCAGCCCGCGCGGACGCAACGCCTGCTCGACGCGCTGCAGGGCTTCCGCGGCCGGACGCAGCAGATAGCACCGCGGCGCGTCGTAACCGGTAATGGGTCGGCCGACGAAGTTGTCGCTGCCGGCATAGCGCATGTCGAGACGGATGTCGGGTACCAGCGACTGAAGGCTGACCATGCCGGCCTCGTCCGCCGTGCGCGCGGAGGAGGTCGAGGGCATGGCCTCCGGCGTGGTGCCGCAGCCGGCAAGCGACAGGCCGAGCGCAAGGAAGGATGCGAGGACACGAAACATCAGGGACCTCCGCCAACACATTCATCGTCGTTCCCGCGAAGGCGGGAACCCAGCGACTTTCACACCAGCTATCCAGGACAAGCCGCAACCCGCGTAAACGCCAGATCTTCAAAATCGGAACTGAAATCCGCTTCGGGATCGACCTTCGCCATCTTCAACTTTTGCGATCCGTCTGCTGTCTTCGCGAAATCGAGCCAGGCTTCGGTGTCGACGCTCTCGTCGCGCCAATCGACCAGGAAGCGGTCCGATACGCGAAACAGCATGCCGCTGAGCATCGGCGACTTCGCCGCGCTGAACTCGACCCCGTTCTCGCGCTCGCAGATCGAGACCTCGCCGAACCACGGGTCGCGATAGATGCCGAGCCACCGTTTCAGCTCGGCGCCAGCAACCCGCTTGCGCGAGGAAGTATCCGGCACGCGTGCCGCCGCGGCCGCAGTTGCTGGCGCCGCCGCCAGTTCCTGCGCGTAGTCCGCAACGGTGCGCTTGTCCTGCGGCGCGGTGAAGTGCTTGACCAGCACCTGCGTCAGCACCGTCCGCGCTTCCTCGGCGTCGCCGTTGATCAGGATCACGAAGCCCACGCCCTTCTGCGGCAGCAGCGTCACCGCCGAATACATGCCCGACAGCGTGCCCGTGTGCGACACCTTCTGCGTGCCATCGACGTCGGCCAGACGCCAGCCATAGCCGTAAGCCGAGTAATGACTGTCGTCCCACTCGCGCATGCGCTTGCGACAACGGCATCGGCATCTGCGCCGTCCAGACGGCCTCGCGCTGCGCGGCCGAGAGCCACGGCTTGCCGTCGACCAGGCCTTGATGCTCGGGATCCAGCCACATCCGGACCCAGGTCAGCATGTCGTCCAGGCTGCAACGGATGCCGCCCGCTGCGGCCATCGGCAATTTCGGGATCACTTCGCCATCGGCACGCACCACGACATTGCGGTCATCGCGCCGGCTATGCGGCTGCGCGACGTTGCCGACCTCGTCGCGCCGCCACTCGCCGACGCGGCAGCGCTTCATGCCGAGCGGTTCGAACAACTCGCGGCGTACCAGCTCTTCGTACGGCATGCCGGCCGCAGCCGCCGCGACTTCGCCGGCGACGATGTAGAGCGTGTTGTCGTAGGCATAGCGCGAGCGGAAGCTGTAGAACGGCTTGAGATAACGCAGGCCGTGGATCACGTCCTCACGCGTGAACGCGTTCGGCTCCGGCCACAGCATCAGATCGCCCGCACCGGCACCCAGGCCGCTGTTGTGGATCAGCAGATCGCGCACCTGCATCTCGCGCGTGACCCAGGGGTCGTGCATGCGGAAGTCCGGCAGGTACTTCGACGACCGGATCGTCCCACTTCAGCTTGCCTGCATCGACCAGGCGCGCAAGCACGCCGGTGGTCATGGCCTTGGTGTTGGAGGCGATCTTGAACAGCGTGTCGCCATCGATCTTGCGGGTGCTGCCGGCTTCGAGCTCGACCGATGGTGCGGATATATGTGATCTCGCCGTTTTCGACGATGCCTAGCGCCAAGCCCGGCAAGTGATATCGATGCACGGCCTCATCGAACGTCGCATCCAGCCTCCGTCTTGCGGAGCCTTCCATGCGCAGCGCTCGTTGCGGGTATCAAGAGAGCAAGGACCAGCAACGGGCGAACCGGCAGAATCAAGGCACGCGTACTCCATCGCTTTGCGGCAATCACATTCGTGTGTCTGCCCGCTGAAGAAACAAAGCGGCCCGCCTACGCGGGCCGCCGGCAACACCACTCAGAAACTGACCGAGACAACCAATTGCGCGTACCGCGGGGCCTGGAAGCCATATCCCACGTTGAAGAACTCGTTGAACTGCGGCTGGGTGGGATCGTCCTCGTTCATGCCCACGGACGGCTGCAATTCCTGGTCGACACGAATCTCACGCTGCTGGTTGAGCAGGTTGAACACCGAGAACTTCACTCGTAGATCAGCACTGCCGAAGGAGCGCAGATAGCTCACGCTCGCGCCCAAATCGTATGTCCACGGCATGCGCCCCTCACCGCCGCGACGGGAATGCTGGTAGATGCGATCCGCCGGAGAACTCGGCAGTCGCAATTCTCCACGCAGACGTAGTAACTATGATAGATCGCGGCGTCATAAGGATTGCCGACACCGAAGCCGGTGACTGGGCCGCCAGATCTGGCATCCACCGTTGCGCCCACCTGCCAGTTGTCGTTGAACGCGTACGTGCCGCGGAGCTTGAGCTGATGCCGATGATCATTGGCCAGCGGACCATTGCCGGCCAGATTGACCCAGGGATCGTCGAAGTTTTCCGTGCGACCGGTATCGGCGAAGTTGGTATCGGAATTGACCGGACCTTCCGCATTGCCCTCGCTCCAGGCCAGCGTGTACGCAGCATTTAACGCCCACTTATCGTCCCAGGCGCGATCGATCTGGAACTCCAGCGCCTTATACGTGCGCTTGGGCTTATCCCAACCGCGCTGCCCGATGTACGTCATGATCGGATCGCCATCGGCATCTACGCCATCCTGCCGGTACAGCGCCCAGCCTTCCCTCGAAGTATCGATGGTGACCCAGCCGTCGGCGTCGCCATCGCAATTGGTATCACCCCAAACGGTGACGTCCTCGCCGGGATTGCGCCATGACCCAGCCAATGTAGCCATCTTCGCCGCAGGCTCCGTGGCGCTGATCTCCATGTCGTCGATCGCGTTGTTGAGCTTGCGGTAGATGCCGCGCACGCCCCACGACCAGTTGTCGTTGATCATGGACTGGAAACCGAGGATGAGCTTCGTCCTGGTAGACCGGATCCATGTCGCTATCCACTTCGCCCTCAGATCGCCCACGGTGCCGTCGCCTTGCGAAACGTCGACGGTTCCGATCTGCGGCCCCAGACGTGGCACCGCGTACTGTCCGCCATTGCGGTCAATGATTTCCCAGCCATCGAAGGCGTAGTAGGTGCGCGTTCATCCAACAGGCCACCGGCTTGCTTGATGTTGATCACGTTGGCCACCGGCAGGAAATACCGGCCGACGTTGCCGAAGAGTTTCGTGGTGCCGTCGCCCTTCATGTCCCACGAGAACCCAAAACGCGGCGCGATCATGTCGTCCATCTTGATGTAGCTGTCGCCCGGCCGCGTCCTTGTTGTCGAACGCCTCCTGGCGCAGGCCGAGGTTCAGCATGAGGTTGTCGTGACAGACCAGTTGTCCTCGACGTACCAGGCGGTATTGTTGCGTCTCGAAGTTGCCGGAGATCTCGTTGCGCGCGGGCTCGAACGTAGCCGGACATAACCTGGCGGGACGACGCCACCCGGCGGGTTGGGGATCGTGCTGCCTGCGGAGCCGACGTAGACTTGTAGAAGATTCCGCCTGGTCCCGGATAGCGCTGGTCGAGTTCGGACGTGTTGACTCTCACGATCCAGGCCGAAACGCAGCAGGTGATCCCCAAGCGACCACTCGAAATCCGCGCGAGCCTGCTCGCGGTTATCGTCGCGGTTGATACACCGTCGAGCTGGTCGTGCAGCCAAGCGGTACTCCGGGCGAAGGGATAGCCGATTCCTTTACGACGCGGTTGCAATCGATGTCGTTCAAAGAGCTCGTGAACGACTGGCGTTCGTTTTCACCGTACATCAGCTTCATCGACAAGTTGTCTGGTGAAGTACGAGGTCCAGCTCAGCGCCCAATTGTCGCCGCCGGTTTCGGTGTAAATCTCGTTGGTCTTGAGCGCCCAATGCGTCCAGTTGTCGTAGTCGATAGTCGTACACGCTTCCCACTTGGGAGTTCTTGTTCGAGAACGCCATCAAGCTAAGCGTGTTGTTGTCGGTGATGTTCCAGTCGACCGTGCCTCCCCAGAAGCCGTCGTCCGATTCGCCACGAGTCAGGGTCTCGCCTTCGTCGTCGGTGTTGCGAGGCTTGTAGTCGCGTCCTTCGTACATGGCGAAGAAGAACAAGCGATCCTTGACGATCGCGCCGGAAGCCCAGACATCGAGCTTCGTTTGCGAATAGTCGTCCTTGCTCATTGTCAGGTAGCGCTCACCGTCGAAGTATCGATCGTTCGCCTCCGACTGCCAGGCTCGCGGTTCGAAGGTCAGATCGGCTCCGGCCTTGAAATCGTTGCTGCCTGAACTGGCGACCGCATTGACGACGCCGCCCGTGGTGCGACCGAACTCGACCGAGTAGCCACCGGTCTTGACCTGGAATTCCTGATAGAAATTGAACGGCGGCCTCGGAGAAAGCCGATTGCGGTTGTAGAAATCGGTGACGTTGAGGCCGTTGATGTAGTACGGAGTTCTCGGCCACAGACGAACCGCCAAACGAAATGCCGCCGAAAGAAGCACCGCCTTTGTTTACGCCCGGCGCCAGAAGTGCAACTGACGAGACGTTGCGATCGACCGGCAGCCGTTGGAGTTCCTCGCGCGGTGATGTTGGTGGCCGATTCGGTCGAGCTGACATCAACGGGGGTGATGATGCGCGAGCCGATCACCTGCACCGCCGCCGAGCCTGGTGGCGCCATCGGCGGCGAGATTGACCGTGGTGGCGTTGCCCAGAGTCACCCGGCACCTGGACCGGTTGGCCCACCGGGCCCCGTTGTCGACTTTCTGCACCGTGTAGTTGCCGACCGGCAGGAACGAAAAGCGGTAGCTTCCGTCGCGCATCTGCGGTCACGGTGCGCGTGAAACCGGTATCGGGACTGCGTGATGGTGACCTGCGCGTCCAGGCATCCGCGCGTCCCACCACGGAGCCATCGCTTATTCGCCGCATACGCCGACGACGCCATCGCCACCAAACACATCCCCATCGCCACACAAAGCACGCTCTTGCGCAAGTTCTGACTGGTCATTCCCCTCTCCCGCCGATGCTGTCGTTGATGTCGGTCTATCTGCGTTCGCTTCCGTTCGCGGCCGGCAAACGCTGCCAGTCGAAGTCGTAATCCCATTGATCGAAGTAAAGATTGCCGCCGTCCCACTCGGCCTCGCCGCGCTGCAGGTCGACGGTCTCGGAACGGAAATGCCGTTTGGCCGGGACGAAGTCGCGGCCGTAGTCGTCGTTGAAGGCGATGCGGTAGGCGTCCATGCCGCCGAGGTAGAACCACTCGTTGTCCGGATCGCCGGTGGCGAGGCGGCCGAAGGTCACGTCCATCGGCACCCAGCCGTAAGGGGCCAGGTACAGCCAGCCCCAGTCGTGCATGTTGTCGTAGTCGCCGTCGGAATAGATCCAGCCCGACTGCCAACGCGCGGGGATGCCGTTGAGGCGCAGCAACGTCATCAGCAGCAGCGTCTGCTGGCCGCAGTCGGCGTGGCCGGCATGCAGGGCGTAGTCGCCGATGTTGGAGATCGTCGAATACTCGCGCGCGCCGGCCCAGGGGATGGCGTCGACGGCGGCGAACAGCTTCTGCGCGATGCGATACGGGTTCTTCTCGTCGCCGACGGCCTTGCGCGAGAACTCGCGCATCGCGTCGGTGAAGACGACATGCGGTGCGCGCTCGGCCACGAACGGCGCCAGTTCCGGCGTGACCGCCGCCGGCAGCACCTTGTCCGGATCGATCGCGTGGTATTGCGCGTAGGTCGTGAGCTCGTAGGTCACCGAGAACGTGGTCGGCTTGCCGGCTTGCGCGGGCTGCTCCAGATAGACGGTGCGCTGCAGCGTCGACTCCGGCGCGAGCTCGTGTTTCGCCGGCACGCTGGCTTTGAGGTCGATGTCTTCCTGCTGCCCCGGAAGCGCGCGCGGATACGGAATCCAGGCACGCACGGTCTTGCCGGCGGGCACGGCATCGGCGTCGACGGTGAGCGTGTGGGTGACGCGCACGCGTTGCGGTTCGACGTTGCTGCGGCCACTCGCCAAGCGCCGCCTTGCGCACGGCGGCATGGTGCGGATGCGGGCTTTCCAGCGGGCCGTCGCCGATCGGCGGCAGCTTCGGGTCGCGCCGCGCGCGCGCCTGCGCGCTCAGGCGGAACAGGTTGGAAGGCGAGCGGTTGAAATACAGCTTGCGGCCGTCGATCACCTGGTGCTCGAACAGCCCCGCCTCGTCCCAGGCCGCGAATTCTGCGTTCGCGCAGATCCGGTATCTGCTTGCGCACGCGCTCTTCGACCTGTGCGCGGTCGAGCGTGAAATCGAGCAGGATGCGGCGCATGCGTTCGCGCTCGAAGGCGAGCGCCTGACGTTCCTCGGCGCGGCAGGCCCGGCTCGTCCAGCGCCTCCGCGATGCGCGCTTCGGCCGCCTTGAAGCGACCGGCGTCGACCAGTTCGATCACTGCCTCGGCTGCTCCGCGCACCGATTTCCGCGCCCCACGCCGCGAGGCTCGCCAGCGCCAGCAACAGGCAGGCGCACGCGGTCATGAGCAACCGCTCAGGCTGCAAGCTTCGGTGTGCAGACTTGTCCACGCCGTCGCTTACCCCGGTCCAATGGTCGTGTAAGCGCTGTGTAACATGGACCGCTTGCCATGGTCAATAATTTATTCTTAAATTATGGATATTAGGAAATATGTATTCCGCACCCTCCTTGCGATGCCTCCCGTGATCGCTCCCGCCGCTGGCCCGTTGGGGAATGAGCCGATGAAGCGACCTGCCCTGCTCGCAAGCCTGCTGCTGGCCTGCTGATGCTGGCCGCGCGCGGGCTGGTCGCCGCCGGCGATTGCGCGCGAAGCCGCTCCGGCCACGGCCATTCCGGGCGTGCGCGCAGGCGCAGCTCGATGCGGACTACTGGGTCGCCCGCCAGAAGCAGGCCGGCAAGGCCGTCCTCGACGCGAAGGGCATCGCCGCCCAGAACGCGCGCCTGCAGGAGGTCGATCCCTCGCTGCACGACATCGACGGCCTGCCGCCGACACTCGACGGCGCGCAGGTGAAGGCCTGGATCGAGGCGCTGTCGAAGCGCCCGGATGCAGACTCTCTACGACGCGAACGGCAAGGAAGGTACGCCGCGCCAGATCGATCGCCTCGTCGCCAACCTCGACCTCAAGGACATTCCCGAGACCGCAGGTCACCCGTTACGGCCTGGTCACGCGCCGCGCCGACCTGCGCACGTTCCCGAGCCGCCTGCGCGTGTTCAATGCGCCGGGCAACACCGACATCGACCGTTTCCAGGAAAGCGCGCTGTTTCCGGGCACGCCGGTGGTCATCGCCCATCGCAGCCGCGACAAGGAATGGTGGTTCGTGGTGAGCAACACCTATGCCGCCTGGGTCGAGCGCGACGCCGTGGCCGAAGGCAGCAAGCAGCAGGTCTTCGGTTATGCCGGCAAGACGCCCTATCTCGTGGTCACCGGCGCGACGGCGCGCACCGTATTCACCCCCGAGCAGCCGCAGGTCTCCGAACTGCAGCTCGACATGGGCGTGCGCGTGCCCTTGCTGCAGGACTGGCCAGCCGACCAGGCGGTCAACGGCCAGCATCCCTACGCCGCATACGTGGTCGAGTTGCCGGCGCGCGACAAGGATGGCGGCCTGGTCCTGGTGCCGGCGCTGGTCTCCGCGGACGCAGGACGTGGCCACCGACTACCTGCCGCTGACGCGCGCCAACGTGATCCGCCAGGCGTTCAAGTTCCTCGGCGAACGCTATGGCTGGGGCCATTCGTACAACGCGCGCGATTGCAGCGGCTTCGTCTCCGAGGTCTACCGCAGCTTCGGCGTGCAATTGCCGCGCAATACGCGCGACCAGGCAGTGAGTCCTGCGTTGAACCGCTTCGCCTTCAGCCCCGACGACAGCCACGCCAGGCGCGTCGAGGTGCTGAAGACGCTGCAGGTCGGCGACCTGATCTACATCCCCGGCCACGTGATGATGGTGATCGGCCAGGAAAAGGACGGTCCCTACGTCATCCACGACACCACCGGCATCACCTATCGCAAGACCGACGGCGAACTCACGCCGTGCGCCGCTCAATGGCGTGTCGGTGACGCCGCTGATGCCGCTGCTGTTCAACGAAACGCAGCCGACCATCGACCGCATCACCAGCATCCAGCGCATCAGGCCTTGAACGAACCGTCCCCGCCTTGTCCTTGCTCGTCATTCCCGCGAAAGCGGGAACCCAGCGCCTTTGTTGCTACGACTCGAAGCCACCAGATCCCCGCTTTCGCGGGGACGGCGGCTTCCACCCCCACGCAGGTCACTCCATGAAAATCAGCGACATCCGGCTCGGCATGCTGCGGGTTCCGCTGAAGACGCCGTTCAAGACCGCATTGCGCACGGTCGACACGGTCGAGGACATCATCGTCAGCATCTATACGGACACCGGCCACGTCGGTTACGGCGAGGCGGCGGCGACGGCGGTGATCACCGGCGACACGCACGGCTCGATCGTCGAGGCGATCCGCAAGTACATCGCGCCGCGCCTGCTCGGACAGGAGATCGCCAACCTCAACCATGTCACGCAGCTGATCCAGACGGCCATGGAGCGCAACAACAGCGCCAAGGCCGCGGTCGAGATCGCGGTCTACGACCTGTTCGGCCAGCTCTATGGCGCGCCGCTGTACAAGATGCTCGGCGGCGGCGATCCGGTGATCACCACCGACATCACGATCAGCGTCGACTACATCGACAAGATGGTGGCCGATTCGCTGGCCGCGGTGGAGCGCGGCTTCGAATCGCTGAAGATCAAGGTCGGCAAGGACATCGGCGTCGACATCGAGCGCGTCAAGGCGATCCATGCCGCGGTCGAGGGCCGCGCCCTGCTGCGTCTCGACGCCAACCAGGGCTGGACCGCGAAACAGGCGGTGTTCGCGATGCACAAGCTCGAAGACGCCGGCGTGCACCTGGAGCTGCTCGAGCAGCCGGTCGAGGCGCGCGACATCGAAGGCCTGAAATACGTCACCGACCGCGTGCACACGCCGGTGATGGCCGACGAGAGCGTGTTCGGCCCGGCCGAGGTCATCGACCTGATCCGGCTGCGCGCGGCCGACATCATCAACATCAAGCTCATGAAGACCGGCGGCATCTCCAATGCCATCCGCATCGCCGATATCGCCGCGGTATACGGCGTCGACTGCATGATCGGCTGCATGATCGAGACCAGCATCAGCGTGGCCGCGGCCGTGCACGTGGCGGTGGCCAAGTCGGACGTCATCACCAAGGTCGACCTCGACGGCCCGTCGCTGTGCGCGTTCAACCCGGTCGACGGCGGCGTCCTCTTCAACGAGTCGGAGATCTCGATCACCGACGCGCCCGGCCTCGGCATCCGCGAGATCCGCGGGCTCGAACCGATTCCGGGCTGAAGCGGCCAAATCCGATGTCGTCGCTGATCAAGATCCGTTCCGAGCGCGACCAGATGTCCGCCATCGAGCGCCGCATTGCCGACTACATCCTCGACAACGCGCATCTGCTGCGCGACTACTCCTCGCAGCAACTCGCCGATGCGCTCGGCATCAGCCAGTCGAGCGTGGTCAAGTTCAGCCAGAAGCTCGGCTTCAAGGGTTATCCGGATCTGAAGTTCTCGATCGGCGAAGCCATTGCGCGCAGCAACGGCAACGACGCGGCACGCCAAGCGCCCTCCGCCACCCACAATCCGCATGCCGCGCTGGCCGAGGACCTGTGGCGCCACAAGGCGCGCGCCGAGGAGGAGACGCGGCTGATCAACCCGCCCGAGCGCATCGATGCGATCGCGGCACTGATCGGCAATGCCGGCCGCGTGTTCGTGATCGGCCTCGACGGCGACGGCGTGCTGGCGCGCGCATTCGCATTGAAGTTGTCGCTGCTCGGCATCCTGACCGTGCACCACTTCGATCCGGTGCTGATGGCGAGCAGCGTCTCGGCGGCCGAGGCCGACGACGTCATGCTGGTGTTCTCCGAGCACGGCGGGCAGGTCGCGCTCGGCCAGGTCAGCCGCCAGTTCCGCGAGCGCCGCGGCAAGGTGGTCTCGGTCACCCGCCACACCGCCAACCCGCTGCGCGCGCACGCCGACGCGTCGCTGCTGGTCTCGGCGCACGACGAGCGCCCGCATATCGAGCCGTTGCTGTACCAGTCGGCGCTGCAGCACTTGCTCGACCTGATCTTCGTGCTGCTGTGCGAAGACGACGAGCGGAGGGCGCGGCTGGAGGCCAATCGCGAGCGGATCCAGCTGATGCTGGAGCCGTGACGGCTTTCCCCCCTTTGAAAAAGGGGGACACAGGGGGATTTGCTCTTGATCTTTACCAACAGCAGGTAGATCAAGAGCAAATCCTACCCGACCCTCCTTTTACAAAGGAGGGAGCAAAGCAGTTTCACGCTCGACATTTCCCAAGGCGCCGCGATGTCCTCCATTGGCAATCACCCAGCGCAACACCTCTTTCGTGCTTCGATCGCCGGGCTGGCCTTGGCCACCGCGCTGCTGGCTGGTTGCGTCCGGCACGTGACGAAACCCGAAGCGATCGCCTGGAACGAAGCGCAACAGATGGTGCTGGTCACCACGGCCGACTGGAACGCGAACCATGGCACGCTGCGCACCTTCGTCCGCGATGGCGACGGTTGGCGGGCAGTCACGGCTGCCGTGCCGGTCACGATCGGCAGGACGGGTTCGGCTTGGGGCCTGGGATTGAACGCGCCGCAGCCGGGCGTACAGAAGCAGGAAGGCGACGGCCGCGCGCCGGCGGGCGTGTTCCGCATCGGCACTGCTTTCGGTTATGGCGACACTGCGCAGACCGCCCTGCCCTACGACGCGATGCGGGGAAGCGACTGGTGCATCGATGTCAGCACTTCGCCGCTGTACAACCGCATCGTCGATGCCGATGAAGTAGGCACAGCCGCGATCGAAGGTTCGACCGAACCGATGCGCCGCGACCTGCACGCAGGCGGTGACCAGCGCTACAAGCTCGGCTTCGTGATCGAACACAATGCGCAGGCCAGGCCCGGCGCCGGCAGTTGCATCTTCGCGCACCTGTGGAAGGCGCCCGGCGAAACCACGGCTGGATGCACTGCGATGGACGAGCCGGTGATGCGGGATTTGCTGGGCTGGCTGGATCGGAGGCGGAAACCTGTGTTCGTGTTGTTGCCGGAGGCGGAATATCTGCGGCTCAAAGCGGAGTGGCGGTTGCCTGAAGTAACGCTTTGAGGATCGACCTTGCAAGAAAAAACGGGTCGTCATCCCCGCGAATGCGTGGATCCAGTGACTTCAGAATACGGCCCGGGGATGACGAACCAGTATCTTCATCGCTCCCCGGCATCGATATGCTTGGCCATCCTCCACACCCATCGATCAGGAACTCCCCTCCATGTCTCACACCACCCGCGTCCTGCTGTCGCTGATCGTCGGCGCCCTCGTCGGCCTGGGACTGGCGCTGTGGGATCCGGCCAGCGCCGAACAGGTCGCCGGTTTCGTGCATCCGATCGGGCGGCTCTGGCTCAATGCGCTGCAGATGACCGTCGTGCCGCTGGTCGTCGCGCTGGTGGTGATCGGGGTGAATGCCGCAAGCGATGCCGCCGCCTCCGGCCGCACCGCGCGCACGGCCATCGTCGTCTTCATCGTGCTGCTGACGCTGGCGGCGACGTTCACCGCGATCGCCGCGCCCACGGCGCTGGCCATGCTGCCGCGCGACGATGCGCTGGTCGACGCGTTCCGCGCCGCGCTTTCGACGCCGCAGGCGCAGGCCGAGCCGGTCGGCGTCGGCGACTGGTTCGCGGCGATCATCCCCAGCAACGCGCTCGCAGCCGCGGCGCAGAGCGCGATGCTGCCGCTGGTCGTGTTCGCGATGTTCTTCGGCTTCGCGCTGACGCGCATCGAGGCGACGCGCAAGGCGCGCATGCTGGAGCTGGTGCAGGCGGTCGCCGACGTGATGATCGTGATCGTGCGCTGGGTGCTGTGGGCAGCGCCGTTGGGCGTGTTCGCGCTGGTGCTGGCGGTGTGCGCGCGCGTCGGCCTGGGCATGCTCGGCGCGCTCGGCAGCTACATCCTGCTGCAATGCGCGCTCTACATCTCGGTGACGCTGATGCTGTACGTGGTCGCGCGCTTCGCCGGCAACGAGCCGCTGCGGCGCTTCGCGGGCGCGATCGCGCCGGCGCAGGCGATCGCCGCGAGCACGCAGTCGTCGCTGGCCTCGTTGCCGGCAATGGTCGAGAGCGCGCGCACGCGACTGGGCTATCCCGTCGCCGTAACCTCGCTGGTGCTGCCGATGGCAGTGTCGCTGTTCCGCATCAACAGTCCGGTGCAATACATCAGCGTCGCGGCGTTCGTGGCCTGGACGTATGGCATCGACCTATCGCCACTGCAGCTGTCGGCAGCCGTCGCGCTTGCCGTGGCGATCAGCCTCGGTTCGGTCGGCCTGCCCGGGCAGGTGAGTTTCATGGCCACCAACATGCCGGTGACGCAGGCGATGGGTCTGCCGGTGGAGCCGCTCGGCGTACTGCTGGCGATCGACACCATCCCCGATCTGTTCGCCACCGTCGGCAACGTCACCGCCGATCTCACCGCGACCAGCGTGGTGGCGCGGCGGACGCCGCCCTCCCAGTAGCGTGCGCTGCGCGCACGATCGCGATGACAGGATCCCATCGTGCGCATAGCGCACGCTACGGAAGCGGAAAGCGCTCCGGCTTTCGCCACCTTGAAAAAAAAGGGGCAACCACCTGCGACGTATGCCGAACGTCACTTGACGCTGCCCGACACGGCCAGCAAAGTCAGGAAGGTTGACCTCTTCTTCTTCACGCCTGCGCGCGCACCGTCGTTCCGACGCCCGCCGCATGCCGCAGGCCGCACCGGTGGAGCATCACGATGGATAGACGCCAGTTCCTCACGATCAGCAGCCTCGGTTTCGCTGGCCTGATGCTCCCGACCTACGGCCGCGTGATCGCGGCGGAGGCCCTGCTCAGCCCGCTCGACGTGGCAATGAAGAAATCGCTGGCCGACACCGCGCTGCAAGCGGCCACGAGCGCCGGCGCATCGTACTGTGACGCGCGTATCGGTCGCTATCTGCGCCAGTTCGTGATCACGCGCGAGGACAAGGTCCAGAACGTGGTCAACACCGAATCCACCGGCATCGGCATCCGCGTGATCGCCGACGGCGCCTGGGGCTTCGCCGCGACCAACGACCTCAGCACCCAGAGCATCGCCAACGCTGCCAAGCAGGCAACCGCCATCGCCAAGGCCAATGCCAAGACGCAGACCGCGCCGGTGCAGCTGGCAAAGACCGCGGGCGTCGGCGAGGTCGCCTGGAAGACGCCGATCGTCAAGAACTCGATGGAAGTGCCGATCAAGGACAAGGTCGACCTGCTGCTCGGCGTCAATGCCGATGCGGTCAAGGCCGGCGCCGACTTCGTCAACTCGATCCTGTTCCTGGTCAACGAGCAGAAGTACTTCGCCTCGACCGACGGCTCCTACATCGACCAGGACGTGCACCGCATCTGGGCGCCGATGACGATCACTGCGATCGACAAGGCCAGCGGCAAGTTCCGCACGCGCGACGGCCTGTCGGCGCCGATGGGCATGGGCTTCGAATATCTCGACGGCAGCGCTTCCGGGAAAGTCGTTTCGCCCAACGGCGTGGTCAACTACGGCAAGTCGTACGACATGCGCGAGGACGCGATCGCCGCCGCAAAACAGGCGCGCGAGAAGCTCAAGGCACCGTCGGTCAAGCCGGGCAAGTACGACCTGGTGCTCGACCCTTCGCACACCTGGCTCACGATCCACGAATCGATCGGCCATCCGACCGAGCTCGACCGCGTGCTCGGTTACGAGGCCAACTTCGCCGGCACCAGCTTCGTCTCGCTCGACAAGGTCAAGGATCGCTTCCAGTACGGCAGCGATCAGGTCACCGTATTCGCCGACAAGGTCCAACCCGGCAGCCTCGGTGCCGTCGGCTATGACGACGAAGGTGTCAAGACCAGGCGCTGGGACCTGATCAAGGACGGCAAACTGGTCAACCTGCAGGGCATCCGCGACCAGGTGCACCTGCTCGGCGAGGATGCCTCACAGGGTTGCTGCTACGCCGACTCGTGGTCGAGCGTGCAGTTCCAGCGCATGCCCAACGTCTCGCTCGCTCCCGGCAAGGCCAAGCTCAGTCCCGCCGAGATGATCAAGGACGTCGAGAACGGCATCTACATCATCGGCGCCGGCTCGTTCTCGATCGACCAGCAGCGCTACAACGCCCAGTTCGGCGGCCAGCTGTTCTACGAGATCAAGAACGGCCAGATCACGCACATGATCGAGGACGTCGCCTATCAGATCCGCACGCCGGAGTTCTGGAACTCCTGCGTGGGCGTCTGCGACGAGAGCGACTACCGCATGAGCGGCTCGTTCTTCGACGGCAAGGGCCAGCCTTCGCAGTCGTCGGCCGTCTCGCACGGTTCGAGCACGGCGCGCTTCAACGGCGTCAACGTCATCAACACCGCACGCAACCTGGGCTGATGAAGCATCGATGAAGGGCAGGCGCGACTTCCTCAAGGCCACCGGCGCCGGCTTCGGCGTCATGCTGCTGCCGACGTTCGGCCGCGCGATCGCGGCCGAAGCGCTGGCCACGCGCATGGACGTGGCGACCAAGAAGCGCCTTGCCGACACCGCGCTGACCGCCGCCAAGGCCGGCGGCGCGGACTATTGCGACGTGCGCGTCGGTCGTTACCTGCGCCAGTTCGTGATCACGCGCGAGGACAAGGTCGAGAACATCGTCAACACCGAATCGACCGGCGTCGGCGTCCGCGTGCTCGCCGGCGGCGCCTGGGGTTTCGCCGCGACCAGCGAACTCGGCACCGATGCCATTGCCGCCGCGACGCGGCAGGCCCTGGCCATCGCCAAAGCCAACGCGAAGACGATCAGCGAACCGGTGCAACTCGCGCCCGCGCGCGGCGTCGGCGAGGTGTCCTGGGCCACACCGATCGTGCGCAACTCAATGGAAGTGCCGGTCAAGGACAAGGTCGAGCTGCTGATGGCCGTCAATTCGGCGGCGATGAAGGCCGGCGCCAGCTTCATCGCCTCGCGCATGTTCCAGGTCAACGAGCAGAAATACTTCGCCTCGAGCGACGGTTCCTACATCGACCAGGACATCCACCGCATCTGGACGCCCATTCACGGTCACCGCGATCGACAAGGCCAGCGGCAAGTTCCGCACCCGCGACGGCCTGTCCTCGCCGATGGGCATGGGTTACGAGTTCCTCGACGCCAAGCCGGAACACCGCTTCGAGCTGCCCGGCGGCGTGGTCATGTATTCCGACTCCTACGACATCGTCGCCGACGCCACCGCCGCCGCGCGCGATGCGCAGGCCAAGCTCAAGGCGCCATCGGTCAAGCCGGGCAAGTACGACCTGGTGCTCGATCCGAGCCACCTGTTCCTGACCATCCACGAGTCGGTCGGCCATCCGCTGGAACTCGACCGCGTGCTCGGCTACGAAGCCAATTACGCCGGCACCAGCTTCGCCACGCTCGACAAATGGCGCGCGAAGGATTTCCGCTACGGCAGCGACCAGGTCACGATCTTCGCCGACCGCACGCAGAAGCATTCGCTCGGCGCGGTCGGCTATGACGACGAAGGCGTGCCGGCCAAGCGCTGGGACCTGATCAAGGACGGCGTGCTGGTCAATTACCAGGCCACGCGCGACCAGGTGCACATCCTCGGCGAGAAGGAATCGCAGGGCTGCTCGTACGCGGATTCGTGGTCGAGCGTGCAGTTCCAGCGCATGCCGAACGTGTCTCTCGCCGCCGGCAAGGCCGCGCTGTCGCCGGCGCAGATGGTCGGCGACGTTCAAGACGGCATCTACATCATCGGCCGCGGCTCGTATTCGATCGACCAGCAGCGCTACAACGCGCAGTTCGGCGGCCAGCTGTTCTACGAGATCAAGGGCGGCAAGGTCACGCACATGATCGAGGACGTGGCCTACCAGATCCGCACGCCGGAATTCTGGAACGCCTGCAGTGCGGTCTGCGACCAGACGCGACTACCGCATGGGCGGCTCGTTCTTCGACGGCAAGGGCCAGCCGTCGCAGGTCTCGGCGGTTTCGCACGGAGCCAGCACCGCACGCTTCAAGGGCATCAACGTCATCAACACCGCGCGCAGCCTCGGCTGAGCACGTCAGGCACGCAATCAGGACCGCACATAGGAGCAGCGACATGGGTATGTTCACCGAACAGGAAGCGAAGGCCATCCTCGACAAGGTCATCGCCCTGTCCAAGGCCGACGAATGCACGGCGACGCTGACCGGTTCGGTCAACGGCAACATCCGCTTCGCGCTCAACAACGTCTCCACCAGCGGCGTGGTCAGCGACACCGACCTGGCCGTGCAGGTGGCGTTCGGCAAGCGCGTCGGCGTGGCCACGATCAACGAGTTCGACGATGCCGCGCTGGAACGCGTCGTGCGCCGCGCCGAAGACCTCGCCAAGCTCGCGCCGGAAAACCCGGAATTCGTGCCGGCGATCGGCAAGCAGGACTACAAGCCGAGCCCGACCTTCAATGCCGCGACTGCCGCGATTACGCCGGAATACCGCGCCAAGGTCGCCGCCGATTCGATCGCGCCGTGCAAGGCCGACAAGCTCGTCGCCGCGGGCTTCCTCAACGACGGCCAGGGCTTCTCCGCCATGGCCAACAGCAACGGCAACTTCGCCTACCAGAAGACGACCTTGCTCGATTACACCTGCACCGTGCGCACCGATGACGGGCGCGGTTCGGGCTGGGTCGGCCGCAATCTCGCCGACTCGGCCAAGTTCGATGCCGACAGCGACATCCGCACCGCGATCCGCAAGGCGCGCGATTCGGCCGAAGCCAAGGCGCTCGAACCCGGCAAGTACACGGTGATCCTGGAGCCGGCCGCGGCCGCGGGCCTGATCTCGCTTCATGATGAATTTCTTCGACGCGCGCCAGGCCGACGAAGGCCGCAGCTTCCTGTCGAAGAAAGGCGGCGGCAACAAGATCGGCGAGCAGGTCTACGACCCGCGCGTCAACATCAGCGCCGATCCCTGGGACGCGGAAGCGGCCGTGCTGCCCTGGGACGAGGAAGGCCTGCCGCGCGAGAAGCAGGCGATCGTCGAGAACGGCAAGGTCGTCAACCTCGAGTACTCGCGCTTCTGGGCGAAGGAAAAAGGCAAGCGCGCGGTCGGCATCCCCGGCAATCTGCTGATGGCCGGCGGCACCAAGTCCACAGCCGAACTGGTCAAGGGCACGCAGAAGGGCATCCTGGTCACGCGCACCTGGTACATCCGCATGGTCGATCCGCAGACCGTGCTGCTGACCGGCCTCACCCGCGACGGCACGTTCTACATCGAGAACGGCGTCATCAAGCACCCGGTCAAGAACTTCCGCTTCAACGAGTCGCCGGTGATCATGCTCAACAACATCGAGGAACTCGGCAAGCCGGTGCGCGTGGCGGGCGACGAGTCGAACTTCGTGATGATGATCCCGCCGATGAAGCTGCGCGATTTCACGTTCACTTCGTTGTCGGATGCGGTCTGAGCAACTTCTTTGCTCCCTCCCCTGCAGGGGAGGGTTGGGGAGGGGTGCCCTCCGGTCGCTTGGATACTTGTCGAAAGTCAAGCGCTTGACCAGCTTCGCTGTTGAGAGCCGCGCTTTTGGCAAGTCATTGATGGCCTCCATATGATCCGCCGCGACGCCCTGCGTCTGCTCGCAACCGGCTTCGCCGGCGCCATGCTCGCGCAGCTGCCGCGCCCGGCCCGCGCCGCCACCGGCGACTACGACTTCTGGTTCACCCGCCTGCGCTACGACTCCGGCGACTGGGACGTCGACCAGCGCATGCCGTCGAACATGATCACCTCGCTGATCGACTACACCAGCCTGCGCGTGGACCCCAAGGAGCACGTGGTCGCGCTGTCCGACCCGAAGATGCTGCTGGCGCCGTTCTGCTACCTCGCCGGACACAAGCTGGTCGAGTTCAACCCGGCAGAACGCCGCAACTTCGAGCGCTACGTGCGCAACGGCGGCTTCGTCTTCGTCGACGACTGCAACCACGACATCGATGGCCTGTTCGCGAAGTCGTTCGAGGCGCAGATGGCCGGTATCTTCGGCGGCACGGCGCTGAAGAAGCTGCCGAACAGCCATGCGCTGTACCGCAGCTTCTTCGTGTTCAAGGACGGCCCGCCGGCCACCACGCTTCGAGCTGAACGGCTGGGGCGACGACCTGATCCACGACTACCTCAAGGGCATCGAGATCGACGGCCGCCTCGGCGTGCTCTACAGCAACAAGGATTACGGCTGCGAATGGGACTATGACTGGCGCAACAAGCGGTTCCTGGCCGAGGACAATACGAAGCTGGCGGTGAATATCGCCATCTACGCGTTGACGGCATGATGGAGATGGATGCGCCATAGCGACCAAACGTGCCTTGTCGTCCCGAACGAAGTGAGGGACCTGTTGTTTGCCTTGTCGCGCCTCGCCAAGAGCGACAACAGATCCCTCACTTCGTTCGGGATGACAACTTAGGAGTTCGAGATGACAGCTCGGGCCTTTGCTGCTCCTTGACGCGTGGCTAAAGGCACTGGGTTCCCGCCTACGCGGGAATGACGATATCGCGACGTGTTCGCGTCCCGCTTGATGAAATGACCGATGGAATCACCGATGAACAACGCCCTCTCCGAAGCCGACATCAAGTCCGAACTCGCCCAACTCGGCACCCTGCGCGCCGCCATCGCCCAGGCGATCGTCGGCCAGGACGCCGTGGTCGAACAACTGCTGATCGGCCTGCTCGCCGGTGGCCATTGCCTGCTCGAAGGCGTGCCCGGCCTCGGCAAGACGCTGCTGGTGCGCTCGCTCGGGCAAGCCTGGAGCTGCAGTTCCGCCGCGTGCAGTTCACGCCCGACCTGATGCCGAGCGACATCATCGGCACCGAGATCCTCGAGGAAGACCACGGCACCGGCCATCGCCACTTCAAGTTCCAGCGCGGACCGGTGTTCACCAACCTGCTGCTCGCCGACGAACTCAACCGCACGCCGCCGAAGACGCAGGCCGCCTTGCTCGAGGCGATGCAGGAACGCACCGTGAGTTATGCCGGCGTCACCCATCCGCTGCCGGCGCCGTTCTTCGTGCTGGCCACGCAGAACCCGCTGGAGCAGGCCGGCACCTATCCGCTGCCCGAAGCGCAGCTCGACCGCTTCCTGCTGCATATCCGCGTCGACTACCCGAGCGAAAGCGAGGAGCGCGACATCCTCACCCAGACCACCGGCATGCACCATGCGGAAGTCCCGCGCGTGATGCATGGCGAGGCGGTGCTGGCGCTGCAGTCGCGCGTGCGCGAAGTGCACCTGGGCGACGATCTGCTGGCCTGGATCACGCGCCTGGTGCGCGCGAGTCGTCCGCAGGCCGACGCGCCCGCCGAGGTCAGGCAATGGGTGAAATGGGGCGCCGGTCCGCGTGCCGGGCAATCGCTGGTGCTGGCCGCGAAGGCGCGTGCGCTGCTGCACGGGCGCCTGGCCGCGACGCGCGAGGACATCCTGGCGCTGGCGGCGCCGGTGCTGCGCCATCGCCTGCTGCTGTCGTTCGCGGCCGAGGCCGAGCAGAAGAGCGCCGACGACGTGATCGTCGCGCTGCTGCGCAGCGTGCCGCTCGCGCCGCGCTGAGGCGAAAGGCCTCGCCATGCAGCCCGATTTCATCCCGCCGCAGGTTCGTGCACGTCTGAAGGACCTGCAACTGACCGCGCGTCAGGCCGCGGGCATGCAGGGCTTCGGCCTGCATCGCAGCCGCAGCCGCGGCGCCGGGCTGGAGTTCGCGCAATACCGCGCCTACGAACCGGGCGACGAACTACGCCAGGTCGACTGGAAGCTCTACGCGCGCTCGGACCGCTTCTTCGTGCGCGAGGCCGAGCGCGACAGCCCGCTCGACCTGTGGCTGCTGATCGACACCAGCGCGTCGATGTCGCAGGAGGATGCCGCGCGTCCGGGCTGGTCGCGGCTCGACGCAGCGAAGGCGCTCGCCGCCTGCCTGATCGAACTGGCGCTGCGCCAGGGCGACCGCTTCGGCATCGCCGCGATCGGTGATGGAAAACTGCGCATGACCGGCATCGGCGCCGGTCCGCGGCAACGCGATCGCTGCCTGCTCGAACTGCAGGGCCTGGCAGCTGCCGGCATCTGGCCGGATGAAATGCGCCTGCGGCCGCTGTGGGAATACGTCGGCCCGCGCACGCTGGTGGTGTCGCTCAGCGATGCCTTCGACGACGAGGTCGCGCGCCTGGCAGAACGTCTCGCCGCCGCGCGTCGCGAAGTGCTCAGCGTGCAGATCCTGACGGCCGAGGAACGCGACTTCCCGTTCCGCGGCGGCCACCGTTTCCGCGATCCGGAAACCGACGAGGAGCTGTTGAGCGACGGCGACGTCGTCCGCGCGGAGTTCGTCGCGCGCTTCGCCGCCGCGCGCGCGGCGCTGGCGTCGCGCCTGGCCGCGAGCGGCATCCGCCATGTCGAATACGTGCTCGACGAAGCGCTCGATCTGCCGCTGCGCAGGTTGTTCTCCGACAAGGCCGGCGCATGACGCTGTCGTTGCTGCTGCCGATCGGGCTGGCGGCGCTGGCGGCGCTGTTGCTACCGCTGCTGGTCCACCTCGCACGCCGCAGCGAGCAACGCTTGGTGCCGTTCGCGGCGCTGCGCTGGCTGCAGGCGAAACCGCAGCCGCGCCGCAAGCGGCGCTTCGAAGAACACTTGTTGCTGTTGCTGCGCCTGCTGCTGCTCGCGGCACTGGCTTTATTACTGGCCGAGCCGGTGCTGTTCGGCAAGCCGGACCGCAGGCCATGGGTGCTGGTCGCGCCCGGTGTCGATGCGACGGCCGCGCGTCGTGCCATCGACACGCGCTCGGCGCAATGGCATTGGCTGGCGCCGGATTTTCCCACGCTGGATGCGAAGGCCGCGAACCCACCCATCGCAGCGACATCGGCGCCGGCCACGTTCGCCAGCCTGCTGCGCGAAGCCGACGCGATGTTGCCCGCAGGCACACCGTTGACCGTCCTGGTGCCGTCGGTCCTCGATGGCGCCGATGCGGAGCGGCCGACGCTCGTCCGACGCGTCGACTGGCGGGTGATGCCGGCATCGGCCGTGCCCACGCATGCCATCGCAAGCAAGGCGCTCGCGCCGAAACTGATGGTGCGTTACGCGCCGGAACGTGCCCCATCGCTGCGCTACCTGCGCGCTACCGGCGTGGCGTGGCAGGCCTCTGCCTCTGCTGCACCAGGCACGGATCCGGCATCGGCTTCGGCGTCGCCCGTCAGCATTGCGCCAGCAGTGCAGCCGCTCGATGCCGGCATCCGGCAGCTCGTCTGGCTGGTGCCGGGCGCATTGCCGCCGGCGGTGCGCGACTGGATCACGGCCGGTGGCGATGCCTTGCTCGATGCACGCACCGCAGTACCGGAACTCGCCGATGCCGCCGTGGTGTGGCGCGACGACAACGGTCCGCTCGCACGCGGCGCGCGCCTTGGCCGCGGTCGTGTCATGCGGCTGGAGCGCGATCTGCTGCCGACGCAGATGCCGGGTCTGCTGGAGCCGGACTTCCCGCAACAACTGCAGCATCTGTTTGCCACACCGCCACCTGCGCCCGCGCGTGTCGACGCTAGCGCCTACGTTCCGCGCACCGGCGCACTGCCCTATCCGGAAACGCCGCGTCCGCTAGCGCCGTGGCTGGCCGTGCTGATCGCGGCCTTGTTCCTGGTCGAACGCTGGCTCGCCAACGGGCCGCGCCGCAGGTATGTGCAATGAATGCCGATGCCGTCCTGCGCGAGGCACGCGATGCCGCGCGGCGCCGTGCATTCGCGCACGCCGCGTTGTGGCTGTCGCCCTGGCTGCTCGCGGCTGTCGTGTTGGCGTGGCGCCTGCGCGCGACGTCTTGGTCGTGGCTCGTGGTTGCCGCGGTGCTGGCGATCGCAGGATGGCGCCTCTGGCAGTCGTCGCGTGGTTTCGACGATCGCTGGCTGGCGCGCGGCCTCGACGACAAGCGCGTCGACATGGAAGACAGCGCGGAATTGCTGTTCGCGCGATCTCCGCCGGGGAATGCACTCGAAGACCTGCAGCGCGCGCGCCTGCGCCAGCGCCTGGAAAGTACGCCTGCTCCAGACCTGCGCGCGCCGTGGCCGACCCGCAACCTGTTCGCCAATGCGATCGCGGCTGGCGCCTGCATCGTTGCCATCGCGCTATGGCCGGCGCCGCAGGCACCGGGCACACGCTCGCCAAGCCTGGCGACAGTGCCGGCTGCAACGCCCGCGCGTCCCGCGCAGCTGGTCGGCCAGCGCATCGATATCCGCCCACCCGCCTACACCGGCCTGCCGGCGCGCAGCGTCGACGCGCTGGCGACGAAGGTGCCGGAAGGCTCGACCTTGCAATGGACGCTGCGCTTCGCACCGATGCCAGATCGCGCCGAACTGGTCTTCCACGATGGCCGGCGCGTGTCTCTACAGCGTCAGGGCGATGCGTGGACAGCGAGCCGCCGCATCGACAAGGCAACGTTGTACCGCGTTGCACTCGCGCATCCGTTGCCGCCCGCGCAAGCGCGTCTGCATCGCATCGATGTCGTGACCGATCGTCCGCCGCAGCTGCGCGCCGTGCAGCCGCAGCACACGCTGACGATGCTGACGCCGGGCCAGCGCAGTTGGCCCCTGGCCTTCGAGGGTAGCGACGACTACGGCCTGGCCGCAACCGCGCAGCTGCGCATCACGCGCACCGAAGGCAGCGGCGAGAACATCACGGCGAAGCAGCAGACGATTGCCCTGCGCGGTGCGGGCAGCGCCAAGAGAAAGCGGTATGCGCACAACGTCGATCTCGCCGCGCTCGGGCTGGTCGCCGGCGACGACCTGATCGTGCAATTGAGCGTCGATGATCGCCACGCGCCGACGCCGCATACCACGCGCAGCCCGAGCTTCATCCTGCGCTGGCCGCCGGAGGCCGGCGCGGAAGCGAGCGGCCTCGATGGCCTGCTCAAGAAGGTAATGCCGGCCTATTTCCGCAGCCAGCGCCAGATCATCATCGACGCCGAGGCGCTGCTGAAGGAAAAGCGCAAGCTGGCGGCCGACCAGTACGCCGAGCGTTCCGACGGCATCGGCGTCGACCAGCGCCTGCTGCGGTTGCGCTACGGACAGTTCCTTGGCGAAGAAAGCGAAGGCGCGCCGCAGCTGCCGACGAATGATGCCGAGGACGAACACGACGAGCACGACGAGGCCGCATCCGGCGAGCCGTCGGCGCAAGCCGGCAACACGACGCAACCGCAAGCTCATGACGACCACGGTCACGACGCGAATCCGCAGCGACAGGCGACCTTCGGCGAAGAACAGCAGATCCTCGAGAAGTTCGGCCACACCCACGACCAAGCAGAAGCTGCGACGTTGCTCGATGCAGCCACGCGTGAGTTGCTGAGATCGGCGCTCGACGAAATGTGGCAGTCGGAAACGAACCTGCGCCAGGCGCATCCCGAGCTCGCCCTGCCCTACGCCTATCGTGCGCTCGCCTTCATCAAGCAGGTGCAACAGGCCAGTCGCATCTATCTGGCGCGCGTCGGGCTGGAACTGCCGCCGATCGACGAAAGCCGACGCCTCGGTGGCGATCGCGCGGGACTCGGCGACCGTGGCGATCCGTTGACCAACGTCACCGCGGCCGATCCTGTCGTCGCCGATGCCTGGCGCGCGCTCGCACCGGTCTCGGCAACAAAAGGCGGCGTGCCCGACCTCGACGCACTTGCGCGTTGGATCGATACGCACGACACGCGCAGCGCCGACCCGCTCGCGCTGGCCGCCGCGATCGATGCGTTGCGCCGCGATCGCGATTGCAGCCCTTGTCGCGAACGCCTGCGCAACCTGCTCTGGCCATTGCTCGAGCGCCCGCCCGCGGCGACCGGGGAACGCAAGCCGTCCGGACGCGCAGGCGACGCCTACCTCGATGCACTCGGACGCGAGACCTCGCGATGAGCGCACAGGTCCTGATCGCGTGGATGCTCGCCTTCGCCGTCGTGCTCGGATCGGCACGCATGTTGTGGCGGCTGCGGCGCGAGGCGTCTACGGCGCGGCCGCGCATATGGCGCACGATCGCGCTGCTGCTGGCGCAGGTTGCGAGCGCTTCGCTGCTGTATTGCACGCTGTTCCCGCCGCCCGTCGCGCGCGAGGCCGGCACGCTGGTCGTGCTGACCGCACGCGCGGGCGACGTCGTCGCGCAGGGCACGCCAGGCGACCACGTCGTCTCCATGCCGGAAGCGCCGGCGCGGCCCGGCATCGAACGCGTCCCCGATCTCGCCACTGCCCTGCGCCGCTATCCCGCAACGACGCGTATTCGCGTGCTCGGTGCCGGGCTGGTCGCGCGCGATCACGATGCCGCCGCGGGACTTGCCGTCGACTTCCAGCCGGCACCGCTGCCGCGCGGCCTGGTCGAATTGCAGGCACCGACGCGCGTCCCGGTCGGCCGGCAGTTCGCCGTCGCCGGCCGCGGCGAGCGACTGCGCGAAGGTTCGGTCGAATTGCTCGATCCCGCCGGCCGCCGTGTCGATCGCTCCATGCTGGCCGACAACGGCCGCTTCCGCCTGCACGCCACCACGCGCGGCGCGGGGCTCGCGCTGTACCGCCTGCGCCTCCGCGATGCGCGCGCCGGACTGATCGAAGACGTGCCGGTTCCGCTCGAAGTCGTCCCGGCGCGCGCGCGGCGCGTACTCGTGCTGGCCGGCGCGCCGAACGCCGAGTTGAAATACCTGCGCCGCTGGGCGCTCGACACCGGCATGAAGGTCGACACGCGCATCAGTCTGGGCGCAGGCCTGCAGGTCGGCACGGCACCGGTCGGATTGGACGCGGCCACGCTCGGCAGGTTCGACCTGGTGGTGCTCGACGAACGCAGCTGGCGCGTACTCGGCGCGGGACAGCGCGCCGCGCTGTCCGCAGCGATCGATCGCGGCCTCGGCCTGCTGCTGCGCCTGACGGGACCGATCTCCGCAAGCGACCGCGAGCGCCTGCGCGCACTCGGCTTCAGTGCCGTCGCCGCCGGCACGGCGCGCGAAGTACGGCTCGGCGACGGCTTCGTGCGCGCAGGCGACGCCGTCGACGCCCTGCCGACGCTGGCCCGCAGCGCCCTACGCATCGCTGCTAACGATGGCGTCGTGCTGCTCGACGACGCCGCAGGCACGCCGCTGACGGTCTGGCGTGCGCGCGGTCGTGGCCGCATCGGCGTATCGACGCTCGGCGACAGCTATCGGCTGGTGCTGGCCGGCCGCGGCGACGCGCATGGCGAAGTGTGGAGCCGCGCCTTCACCACCCTCGCCCGCCCCGGTGCGGCACGCGCCGAAGTGGACATCGACGACGCCGCCCCGCAGCAGCGCACGATCCTCTGCGGTCTCGGCGCGCGCGCGCATGTCGCCTCGGCTGATGCCAAGCAAGTGGCCTTGCGCATCGATCCGGCCAGCGGTCCCCGACGCTGCGCCGGTTTCTGGCCGAACACGGCCGGCTGGCACGCGCTGCGCGATGGTGAGCGAGCAATCCCCTTCTACGTCCGCGATGCCACCAGCACCCCCGGCCTGTCCGCGCAGGCGCTGCGGGAAGCCACGCAGGCATTGGCGGCAGGCCACTCCGCCCCACGCGCCCTGCAGGCCACGCAGCCCGGCCCGCGCTGGCCCTGGTTCCTTGCCTGGTTGCTGCTGACGACAGCCGCGTGGTGGTTCGAACGCTCGCGCCTGGGGCAGCCGGGATTGCCGGCAACGGCGGCCTGATTTCCGGCGCGTCGCGTGTTCATGCGAAAATCGGCGCCTACGGGCCCCGTAGCTCAGCTGGATAGAGCGGTCCCCTCCTAAGGGACAGGTCGTGCGTTCGAATCGCGCCGGGGCCGCCACGCTGTAGAAACGAGTGGGGAGGAACGAGGAACGAGAGGGATTTCCGCTCGTCCCCACGCCTCCGTGCCTGCGCATTTCCACTCGTTCCTCGTTCCTCATCACTCGTTTCTCGTTTCGCCCCCCGGAGCCCCCATGACCCACCCCGTCCTCACCGCCCTCGGCCTCACCGACAACGAATCCGGCACCTACCTCGGCCAGGGCGAGTGGTCGAAGACCGCCGACGCCGGCGTGCTGGAACCGGTCAACCCCAGCGACGGCTCCGTGCTGGCGAAGGTCCAGTCGTCGTCGCAGAGCGACTACGACACCATCGTCGAGCGCGCGCAGGCCGCCTTCAAAGTCTGGCGCACGACCCCCGCGCCGCGTCGCGGCGAGGCGGTCAGGCTCTGCGCCGAAGCGCTGCGCACGCACAAGGACGCGCTCGGTTCGCTGGTCGCGCTGGAGATGGGCAAGTCCAAGCCCGAGGGCGACGGCGAAGTGCAGGAGATGATCGACATCGGCGAATTCGCCGTCGGCCTCTCGCGCCAGCTGTACGGCCTGACCATGCACAGCGAGCGCCCTGGCCACCGCATGTACGAGCAGTGGCATCCGATCGGGATCGTGGGCGTGATCTCGGCGTTCAACTTCCCGGTCGCGGTGTGGGCCTGGAATGCCTTCGTGGCCGCGGTCTGCGGCGACATCACGATCTGGAAACCGTCGCCGAAAGTGCCGCTGTCGGCGATCGCGTCGATGAAGATCTGCAACGAGGCGCTGCGCAAGGCCGGCTTCCCGGACATCTTCTATCCTGTTCAACGACGCCGGCACCGAGCTCGCCTCAGAGTTTTGTCGACGACCGGCGCATTCCGCTGATCAGCTTCACCGGCTCGACCAAGGTCGGCCGCAACGTCGGCGAGCGCGTCGCCCAGCGCATGGGCCGCAGCCTGCTGGAGCTCGGCGGCAACAACGCGATCATCGTCGACGAGACCGCGGAGCTGAAGCTCGCGATCCCCGCGATCGTGTTCGGCGCGGTCGGCACCGCCGGCCAGCGCTGCACCACGACGCGCCGGCTGTTCGTGCAGGACACGATCTACGACGACGTGCTGGCCAAGCTCGTCACCGCCTACGGCCAGGTCGAGAAGAAGATCGGCGATCCCACCGATCCCGCCAACCTGATGGGTCCGCTCAACAGCCGCGACGCCGTGCAGGGTTACCTCGACGCGATCGATCAGCGCCAAGGCCGCGGGCGGCACGATCGCGTCCGGCGGCAAGGCGCTCGACGACCGCAAGGGCAACTATCGTGCTGCCGGCGATCGTCACCGGCCTGACCAACGACGCCGAAGTCGTGCAGACCGAGACCTTCGCGCCGATCCTCTACGTGATGAAGTTCAAGACGCTCGACGAGGCGCTGGTGCTGCAGAACGCCGTGCCGCAAGGACTGTCGTCGTCGATCTTCACCACCAACCTCAAGGCGGCCGAGGCGTTCCTCGCCGCGTCGGGTTCGGATTGCGGCATCGCCAACGTCAACATCGGCACCAGCGGCGCCGAGATCGGCGGGGCGTTCGGCGGCGAGAAGGAAACCGGTGGCGGCCGCGAGTCCGGATCCGATGCCTGGAAGGCCTACATGCGCCGGCAGACCAACACAATCAACTATTCCGACGCATTGCCGCTGGCACAGGGCATCAAGTTCGATCTTTAATTCCTCGCCGCACAGGGGCCGACGATGAACGCTGCCGTCCGTGACACCAGTTCGCTCGCCATCGTCAGCCTCGTGTTCGGGCTGCTCGGCTGGTCGTTCCTGCCGATGCTCGGCAGCCTCGTCGCGATCATCACCGGCCACCTGGCGCGCGGCGAGATCCGCCGCGAGCCCGCACGCCTGCAGGGCGACGGTCTCGCGATCGCCGGATTGGTGCTGGGCTACGCCGCCATTGCGATGGCGGTCCTCGCGATCATGATCTTCGTGCTGTTTTTCGGCGGCCTCGTCTGGCTGGGGACGCATTCCTAGGCATGTACGGGTTCGCTCGCCCTTTCCTGTTCGGCCTCGATCCCGAGCGTGCGCATGCACTGGCGCTGGCATCGATGGAGGCCGCTTACCGTGGCGGGCTCAATCCGCTGCTGTCGCGTCGACCCAGGCCGCTGCCGACCAAGGTGTGGGGACTCAATTTCCCCAATCCCGTCGGCCTCGCCGCCGGCATGGACAAGAACGGCGAGCACATCGACGCGCTGCTTGCGCTCGGCTTCGGCTTCGTCGAGATCGGCACCGTGACGCCGGAGGCGCAGCCCGGCAACCCGAGGCCGCGCATGTTCCGCCTCAAGCACCACCGCGCGATCATCAACCGCCTCGGCTTCAACAACGACGGTGTCGATGCCCTGCTGCGCAACGTCGGCCGCGCGCGCCGCCGAGGCGGGCTGCTCGGCATCAACATCGGCAAGAACAAGCACACGCCGAACGAATCGGCCGAATCCGACTACCTGTTCTGCCTGGAACGCGTCTATCCGGCCGCCGACTACATCACCGTCAACATCTCCTCGCCCAATACCGCCGGCCTGCGCGAGTTGCAGGAGGAGCAATCGCTGCGGCGCCTGGTCAGCCTGCTGCGCGAGGCGCAGGAACGCCTCGGCGCGCAGCACGGCAAGCGTGTGCCGATGCTGGTCAAGGTGGCGCCGGACCTGTCCGACGACGACATCGAAGCGGCCGCGCGCGTGCTGTCGGACCTCTCGGTCGACGGCGTGATCGCGACCAACACCACCGTCTCGCGCCTGGCCGTGCAGGACCACAGGTATTCGCGCGAAAGCGGCGGGCTGTCGGGCGCGCCGCTGATGGACAAAGCGACCGCGGTGCTGCGCATGCTGCGCACGCGGCTGCCCGAATCGATCCCGCTGATCGGTGTCGGCGGCATCCTGTCCGGTGCCGACGCGGCGAAGAAGATGGCAGCGGGCGCCTCGCTGGTGCAGTTGTACACCGGCCTGGTCTATCGCGGCCCGGTGCTGATCGGCGAATGCGTCGACGCGATCCGCCGCCGCAAGGAAGCGCCGAGCCGGGGCAATTTGCATAACGAATGAAGGCAGGTCAAAAGAAGTTCGCTGTTGCTCGTCATTCCCGCGAAGGCGGGAACCCAGCGACTTCATGCCGTAAAGAACGAAACGACGCTGGATCCCCGCCTTCGCGGGGATGACGGCCAGATTTCGAGGTCCTCCGAGGTTCCATGCAGCGCGCGTACGAAGTTCTCGAGAACGCCCCGCTGCGCACGCGCAACACCTTCGGCGTGTCGGCAACCGCGCCGCTGCTGTACGAAGTCGCCGATAGCGCGGTGCTGCCCGAGCTGCTGGCGTCCGCAGCGTTGCGAGCGCAACCGCTGCTGGTGCTGGGCGGCGGCAGCAACCTGCTGTTCGCCGGCGATCCGGATTCGGTCGTGCTGTCGCTCAACAGCCGTCGCATCGACCTCGTCGCCGACGATGGCGACCATGCCATCGTCCGTGCCGACGCCGGCGTCGAATGGCACGCCTTCGTCCTGCACGCGCTCGCAGCAAGGACTGTGCGGCCTCGAGAATCTCGCGCTGATCCCGGGCACGGTCGGCGCGGCGCCGATCCAGAACATCGGCGCCTACGGCGTCGAAGTGTGCGACAGCATCCACGCCGTGGACGTCTTCGATCGCGAACAAGGCGGCATGCGGCGCCTGCATCGCGACGACTGCGCGTTCGCGTATCGCGACAGCCTGTTCAAGCGCGTCCCCGATCGCTACGTCGTGGTCTCGGTCGAATTCGCGTTGTCGCGCACGCCGGCGTCGCGCCTCGACTACGCCGGCCTCGGCGACGAACTCGCGGCGATGGGCATCGCAGCTCCGAACGCGCAACAGGTCGCCGACGCGGTGATCAACATCCGTCGCCGCAAGCTGCCCGACCCCGCCGTGATCGGCAACGCCGGCAGCTTCTTCAAGAATCCGATCGTGCCGCAGGCCATTGCCGACGCCTTGCAGGCCGCGCATCCGGCACTGCCGATGTTCCGCGGCGACAGCGACGCCACGCGCAAGCTGTCGGCCGCCTGGCTGATCGACAGCTGCGGCTGGAAGGGCCATCGCGACGGCGACGCCGGCGTGTCCGACCGCCACGCGCTGGTGCTGGTCAACCATGGCGACGCGAGCGGCGCGCAACTGCTCGAGCTGGCGCGCCGGATCGCCGCCTCCGTGCACGCACGCTTCGATGTCGCGCTCGAGCCGGAGCCGCGCGTCATCGGCGCGACGTGGTGACCGCGCACGGCAGCCACGCGCGCGCCGCGCTGCTGATGCTCGGCAGCACCGTGTTCTTCGGCCTGATGGCGGTCGCCATCCGCCTCGCCTCGGAAACGCTGCATACCTTCGAGATCGCGTTCTTCCGCAATTTCTTCGGCCTGATGGCGGCGCTGCCGCTATTGATCAAGCACGGCCCGGACCTGCTCAAGACCACGCAACTGCCGCGCTACTTCATCCGCTGCCTGATCGGCGTGCTGTCGATGTTCTGCGGCTTCTGGGCGATCGGCCACCTGCCGCTGGCGCAGGCGGTGTCGCTGTCGTATTCGACGCCGATCTTCGTGACGATCGCCGCGGTGATCTTCCTGCACGAGCACGTCCGCGCGCGCCGCTGGGCCGCCGTGGCACTGGGCTTCCTCGGCGTGCTGATCATCGTGCGGCCCGGCACCGGCGATTTCTCCGCGGGCACGCTGATCGCACTCTCCGCCGCAGTGCTCAGCGGCATCGTCTCGATCCAGATCAAGCAGCTCTCGTACACCGAACCTGCGGACCGCATCGTGTTCTACACCACGCTGCTCTGGGTGCCGCTGTCGCTGGGGCCGGCGCTGTTCGTATGGCAATGGCCGCAAGGCATCGCCTGGGTGTGGGTGATCGCGGCTGGTTTCCTCGGCACCGGCGGACACATGCTGTGGACGCGCGCGCTCAAGCTCGGCGACGTCTCGGCGTTGACCCCGATCAGCTTCATGCAACTGCCGCTGGTCGCGGTCGCGGGCTGGTTGCTGTTCGACGAAGGCCTCAGCCGCTGGACCGCCCTCGGCGCCGGCATCATCTTCGCCGCCAACGCCTACATCGCCCACCGCGAGGCGCAACTGGCACGACGTGCCGCGACGACGGCGCCGATCGAGGCGGCGAAACCGGGCGAATAGTCCAGGCGCGCTCCCAGAAATATCCCGGATCCGGGGCGATAAGACTTATCACGTCATTCTGACGGTATACACGGCGACCAACGATCACCGCGACCAGCCACAGCACTCTCAAGCCTTTGATCATGAAAAGATCCTTCCGCTTGACTGCCCCGCACCCGACCCTGAACATCCCTGCATATGCCCCGAAAGTGGGGTCTACTTGGCGTTAGATGCCTTTGGACACGCCCTCTGATCTCCAAGCACGAAAGCTCCGTGTATTGGAGATCGTTTCGCTCCTGGTAGAGGGCAAATATCGAGAGCTTGAGTGGCTCACCCGTGGCGTACGCCTTGATGCGGTCGCACTGGGACAAGCTGTTGCGGACTATGGGCGCACGCTTGTTGCGCCGTCTGAACTTGGACTGGCCCCGGACCTTGTAAAGATCACCAACACATCTCCACCCGCATGGTCAGTCCACGTCCCTCTCTTCACTGCAGAGGGTCTTTCTGATCTCACGCTATCTTTAACGCTCAGGCAAAATGGCTCTGGCCGCTACCTGGTTGAGATCGACGACTTGCACGTGTTATGAAGCAGGCATCTAACAATTCATTCAAGCCGAAGCCGCTTCGCGGCTCGGCTTAATTCAGGCGTTAGGCCGCTCATGAAGATCTTCAGTCGTCGAATCATCTACGTCCAAGTGCATCAAGATCATTTCTTGGCACGGGTTGTTGGCGACGATAAGACCGTCAGGCGTCAGTGCCATGCGTTGGGCAACAAGAACGCCCCTATTAGTGACTTTGACAAGATTCACTCCTGCTTGGAGCCCCTCTTCAAAGAGCTGTCGCCTGGATTCACGCTACGAAAGCCTTGGGTTCTACTTCACTTCATGCCCGAGCACTACCCTGTTACACAACCCGAGTTGGCGGGCTTCATGAATGCCGCTGAGCGTGCTGGTGTAGGCCCTTGCTTCCTGTCCAAGTGGGAGACGCCCCGTACGGACAAAGAGCTACTTCCCTTATTTCAATGAGTCCGCGGCCTAACAATTCATTCAAGCCGAACCCGCTTCGCGGGTCGGTTTAATTCAGGCGTTAGGCCTCATGAAACTTATCGCAGCGGTTTCGCTGATCTTCTTGCTTATCGCCTGCGCCACTGAGCGAGAGCTTGCGACATTTCACGCCTCTCATCTCGGACCCAAAGCTGAAACTGTGGCGGCGTGCAAGGCTGCTGGTGGTAGCTGGGAAGGATCCGAAGAGATTATTGTGGGTCAGCGCTGCAGCGTTCCCACGTCCGACGCAGGCAAGGCATGCCGCGATCATAGTGACTGTGCTGGTTTATGCATCGCACCTTCTGGTACAAAGCCAGGCGCTCGGACACAAGGCACTTGTTACCACAGCTATAACTTCACGAGTACATGCTTGACTCGTGTGTCAAAGGGTCGCGCCGAGGAAACGTTGTGCGTCGACTGAGGCCTAACAATTCATTCAAGCCGAACCCGCTTCGCGGGTCGGCTTAATTCAGGCGGTAGGCCCTCATCAGATGGAATACCAGCTCGTAATAAAGTTCTGGCGCAAATCACTGGATGACGAAGCCTTCCTGACAACCATCGAGGGCGCGCTAAAGGAATCGTTGGGCCCTGGCGTCGAGCTGGATGGATATGACCTTAGCCCCAAGGAGATCAACCTGTTCGTCCTGACGGCTGATCCTCGGCATACTTTTCGGCGCGCAAAAGACGTTCTGGAGAGTTTTGGCATCCTGCACAGCGTTTCGGCTGCGTCCCGCCTGGTCGGTGGCGCACACTTCACCTCGATTTGGCCGCTACGCGCCACCCGCAAGTTCAAGCTTCCGTAATGCGAAGTGTGACTAACACTTCACTCAAGTCGAAATTGCTTCCTCCTGAGATTCCATGGATGCCGGCGGATCAATGTCACGAGTGGTGAGTCCCAAACAATCATCAAGCCGAAGCCGCTTCGCGTCGAAGTCTGCTTCAGGCATCGGAGCGCGAGAACATCATGTATACCGACCCTCAATCCATCCTGTGGTTCGTTGGCCGCCTGCTGCTGGGCGGTTTGTTCGTCTTTGGCGGTATCCACCATCTGTTCAATATTTCCGCGCTCACTCAAGCGCTTGCGGGGCGAGGCATTCCTGCGGCGAAGTTGGTGCTGCTGACTGGTACGGCGCTCCAGACACTAGCCGGGCTTGCGCTGATGTTCGGCATCTACCCGCTCTGGGCCGCCTCGGCCCTGATCGTGTTCACCATCGTGGCCTCGGTGATGCTGGTGAACTTCTGGGACATGCAGGGCCCGGCTCGGGACGGCGCCATCAAGACCTGGCAATCCAATCTCGCCATCATTGGCGGCTTGCTCATCGCTGCAGCGCATTCGCTTTAAGGCGTCCGGACATTTCCTGATAAATCCGGGAGGCGGGTTCGGTCACGGCCGCCTCGCGGATTCGGGCTAACGCAGGCGTTGAGCCTTCACAGCTGATAGCTAAAGGAACTACAAAATGCGGCTATACGTCATCGTGACCGGAAGTATCTTCGCATTGGTGGTGATCGCCCACGTGGCGCGAATGATCACCGAGGACGCGAGTCTTGCATCGGATCCGATCTACCTGCTCATCACGGCATGTGCCGCTGGGCTCTCCGTTTGGTCCTGTCTGGTGCTACGCCGCCCCGTTTCCCGATCTGACAATGCATACGAGTCGAGTTCGCTTCGCGATCTGCCTGCTACAAACGCCAGGACTCAGCCGTGATCATTCGCAACGCGACACCAATGGATGCGGAGCCGCTAGTTGAGCTGGCGCGCACATTGGGACAATCCGTAGAGACGAGTCGGCTCTCCCAGGACATTGCGGCGTACGCTCCAGGGTTCTACGTTGCCGAGTCGAGCCACGGCATTTCCGGTTATCTCGTCATGCGAACCGAGCACCCTCCCGACTGCGTCCAGGGACACGCGCCGGTTCAACTCTGGCGGTTATTCGTGGCCCCGGAGCATCAGGGCAAGGGTGTTGCTGCAAGCCTCATGTCCCAGGGATTCGCCTACGCACGCGTCAAGGCACACGACGTTGTCTGGCTGGGCACCGCGGAGGACAATGCCCGCGCCATCGCCTTCTATCGCAAGAGCGGCTTCAATCCCGTTGGAGTAGCGTCACTGCATCAAGGGCATGACTCGCATCAGGACCTGATCATGTCGTGTGCGCTGCGATGAGCCCTCACAACGCATTCAATCCGAAGCCCCTGGCGAAATAGGTGGATCTCATGCCATTCAACAGACGAGAGTTCATTGCATCCATCGGTGCAGGCGCTGCTGCACTCGCCCTGCCTGTTGATGCTTCGGACGGAGTAACGAAGATGTACGGACTGATCGGCAAGATGAGAGCGACGCCCGGGCAGCGCGACGCCCTGATTTCCATCCTGCTCGACGGCGTCTCGAGCATGCCGGGCTGCCTGAGCTATGTGGTGGCGCAGGATCCTGGCGATGCAGACGCCATCTGGATCACCGAGGTCTGGGACAGCCAGGCCAACCACAAGGCCTCGTTGTCGTTGCCTTCGGTCAGGGATGCCATTACGAAAGCGAAACCGCTGATCGCCGGCTTCGACGAGCACATCGAGACCCAGCCCGTCGGTGGGCATGGCATCCCTGCCGCTGCCTGACGGTCCGCGGCGCCCCGATGATCAGCCGCATCAGCAGGGGTCGCCGTGAACGTTGATGGTGTGCAATTGGTCGCAGTCGACACCGAACACAGGCGGGAGGCCGCGCGAGCCTTGATCCATGAGTATCTCGACGGGATCAACGCGACCGCCCTACAGAACTACGGACTGTCCTTCGACATTGATGCGATGGTCTCCTCCGATGTCGACGACACGTCGAAGTTCTATCCGCCGACCGGCCGGTTCTATCTCGTATCGCACGACAACGCCTACGTCGGCGTCGGCTGCCTGAAGAGGCTGGGTCCCGCTACCGGAGAAATCCAGCGGATGTTCGTTCAAGGTCGGGCCCGCGGTCTCGGCGCCGGTCGTCTGCTGGTCGAGCGGCTGATCGCCGACGCCCGGGAGCTTGGTTACACGACGCTGCGTCTCGAAAGCCTGAAGGCGCTGGAAACTGCACATGCCCTGTATCGCTCAGTCGGCTTCGTGGAGATCTACCCCTACGCCGACAACAGCATGAACGACTACCAGGCGCCTGAGACCGTCGACACCTATCGCTCCAGTGCGGTGTTCATGGAATTGCGACTATGAAGCGTCGGGGCATGCCGGCAGCAGAACACAGCCTGATGAGGAGAGCGAACCGGTGAGCGACACTCCCTCACTCGGCGGCTGCCAATGCGGGGCGATCCGTTATGCGCTTTCCAGCGGCGCCACGGAGTTGTACATCTGTCATTGCAGGGAATGCCGGAAGCAATCGGCCTCCGCGTTCGGCATTTCGTTCATCGTGTCGCATGCCGCTTTCCGCCTGACGCAGGGAAAGCCGAAGTTCTGGTCGCGCCCGACCGACAGCGGCCACACGCTCGACTGCGCGTTCTGTCCGGACTGCGGGTCCAGGCTCTGGCATCAGCGGCGCGGTTCCACCGACACCATCAGCGTAAAAGGTGGTTCGCTGGATGAGCCAGTCGATCTTTCGCAAGCCGTGCACATCTGGACGTCGCGCATGCTGCCCGGAATCGTCATGCCGCAGGGCGCCAGGCAATTTCCGGAAGAACCGGCATAACGAGCTCAATGGGACGAACCGTGACAGTCCTTGCCTGGATCCACCTCAGCGGGCTCTCCGGCGCGTCAGCCTTTACCCGCCTTCGCCGTGGTGTCCGCCGCTGCCGATGCCTCGTCACGCTCCGTGTCGCGGATGTTGTCGGCCATGCGCAAGAGCTCCGGCGACAACGAGTCCGGTTTCGCCTGCAGCAGTGGCGTGACATAGCGCGCGCGCAGGCGCGCGGCTTCACCGTGCTGTCCGACGGCTAACAACTCGCCTTCCAGCTGCCAGGCGGCATCGATGGTGCCGACGTCGCCATCGCCCGACGCCTTGCGCCGGGCTTCGAACCAGTCGCGATACGAGGCGATCGCCAGCCGATGATTGCCGAGCGCCGAAGCGCTGTCGGCGCGGATCTGCATCGCCGCCTGGGCTTGTGGATGGTGGTCGCCGAGCACTTCGACTGCCAGCGGCAGGACGCGCTCGATCTCGGCCAGCGCTTCCAGCGAGCGACCCATCTGCTGCAGCGAGCCGGCCTGGTTGATCAGGATGAAGATCGTATCCGGATGGCGAGGCCCGAGCAGGCGCAGGCGCGCTTGCGCCACTTCCGCCTGCAACGGCAACGTCTTGTCGAACTGCTCGAGACGCGCATACACCGTGGCCAGGTTCAACTTCGCGCGCAGCGTCTGTGGATGGTCGGCACCGAGCACCCGCGTGCGCGCCTCCACCACCGACTGCGCGATCGGCAACGCTTCCTGCGCCTTGCCGCTGTCGACCAGCATGCTGGCGAGGTTGCCGCGTTCGGAGAGCGTCTGCGGATGCTCGCTGCCGATGCGACGCGTCTGCACCGCGACCAGGTAGCGCTGCAGCGCGACCGCAGCGTCCTTGTCGCCGGTCAGGATGCGCATCGTCGCGAGGTTGTGCATGGCGCCGAGGGTGTCGGCGTGTTCGGCGCCGAGCACCTGCTTGCGCGTCGCGACCACGCGTTCCATCGCTTCTCGCCCGAGCTTCGCTTCGCCCATGCGCGCGAGCAGGATAGCGAGGTTGTTCTGCACGTCCATCGAGCCCGGATCACGCTCGCCGCGCGCCTTGACGCTGCGCGCGTATAGCGCTTCGAGCAGGCTGCGCGCACGCGGACGCTCTCCGAGCGCGGCGGTCGCCTCGGCCACGTCCAGTTCCAGTTTGATGCGCAGCGGATCGTCCTGCGCCAGCGCAGCGGCGTCGGCCAGCGTGCGTTGCAGCAGTGCCAGCGCCGGTTTCGGCTGCGCGGCATCGAGCAATGCACCTGCCTGCGCCTGGCGCGCCTGCAGCGTCGGCAACGCCGTGGCGCCGAGTGCGCGGGCGCGATAGTCCGCGACCTGGCGATAGCCTTCGGCGGCCGCTTCGGGCAATCCCAGCGCTTCACGCACGTGCGCGACGGATTCGCGCAGGTTGGCGGCGAGGTTCGGTTCGTTGCCGAAATCGCGCTCGATGGCGGCTTCGGCGCCGGCGAGGATGTTGCGATCGATCAGGCCGCGCGCCAGGTCGGCGGTACTCGCATGCGCGAGCGCCTGCTCCAGCGCGGCGCTGTCGCCGGGCGTGCCCTTGGCGACCTGCTGCCGCAGGCCATCGGTCATGGCGACGCCCATCGCCTCGATGTCGACGCCCTGCAGCATCGACTGCTGGAACGCGGCGACCTTCTCCAGTTCCGCACTGCGCTGTTCGGCGATGGCGCGTTGCGCGCGCGCCTGCATCAGTCCGTAGACCGACAGGCCGAGCCCTCCGAGCAAGGCCACCAGCGCGACGCTCGCCGCCAGCAACGCGCCGCGGTGGCGGCGCATGAACTTGCTCCACACATAACCACGCGTCGCCGGCACCGCGCGCAGCGGCTTGCCGTCGAGGAAACGCTGCAGGTCGTCGGTCAGGGCCGCCGCCGAGGCGTAACGATCGTTGCGGTCGTGGCGCATCGCCTTGGCGACGACCCAATCGAGCTCGTGCCGCAGCATGCGGCGCATGTCCGGCAGGCTGACGCCCTGCCCGCGTGCGATGCGATCCGCATCGCCGGGCGGCAGGGTCGCGAGTTGCTCAGATGGCAGGCGTAGCGTCCTGCTTTGGCTGGTGACGGTCTCGCCGGCGGACGCGGGGCGACGCCCGGTGAGCAATTCGTAGAGCACCACGCCCAGCGAGTACACGTCGCTGCGGGTATCGATGAGCGCCTCATCGCCGCCGGCCTGCTCCGGGCTCATGTAGTCGGGGGTGCCCGCGACTCCGCGCCCGTCGATGCGCGAAGACGCGGTGGCGATGCCGAAATCGATGATCTTCGGCAAGGCGCGGCCGTCGACTTCGTCGACCAGCAGGTTGCCGGGTTTGAGGTCGCGGTGGATCACGCCCTTCTGGTGCGCGTGCTGCACGCCTTCGCAGATGCGGATGAACAATTCGATGCGGCGACGCAGCGCCAGCGCGTGTTCGTCGCAGAACTGCGTCAGCGGGCTGCCGGCGATGAACTCCATCACGAAGTATGGATGACCGTCGGCGGTGGTGTCGGCGTCGTAGACCTGGGCGATCGCCGGGTGCCGCATCTGCGCCAGCAGCTGCCGCTCGACTTCGAAATAGGCGAGATGGCGCGCGTCCAGGCGCTGCGCGCGCAGCAGCTTGAGCGCGACGGTGCGGCGCACCGGCTCCAGCTGTTCGGCGCGATAGACCTCGCCCATGCCGCCGCGGCCGAGCATGGACTCGATGCGGTAGCGTCCCAGGCGCGCGCCCGGGGCCAGTGCATCGCCCGCCTGCGCGCCTGCCGCAGGCGAGCGCGTCGCCAGCAGTTCGGTCTGGTCCGGATCCTCTTGTGCGCCGGCTGCGATTGAACCCGCCGTCGTTGGATCAGCTGACGTAGAGCCGGCTGGCGTAGAGCCCGTATTGATGGTCATCCGTTGCCCCCTTCGGCGACAACGCCATGGTACCGGAAGCGCCGGTCGCGGCCCGGGCCGGGTCAGGGCAATACCGCTAAACTCCCGACCGGACACCCCACGCACCGAACATGCCCACGCGCAACGGCCATTCCGACACCACGCAACGCACGCTGCTCAGCCCCGGTCCGCAACAGCCGGCGCCGCGTTCGGCGTGCATCGTTGTGATCCATGGCGAAGGTCTGGGCAGGCGCGCAGACATCGGCGATGAACCGGTCCTGGTCGGGCGCTCGCAGGAAGCCGACCTGTGCATCACGCACAAGAGCGTCTCGCGCGGGCACTGCCGCATCTGGCGCGACGGCGAGGAATACCGGATCCGCGACCTCGGCGCGACCAACGCCACCCGCGTCAACGAGCTGGTGGTCGACGAAGGCATCCTCGCCGACGGCGACCACGTCACCGTCGGCGAAAGCATCCTCAAGTTCATCAGCCAGACCAGCGTCGAAGCGCGCTACCACGAGGAGATCTACCAGCTCGCCACGCACGATGCGCTGACCGACCTGTGCAACCGCCGCCATTTCAACGAACTGCTGGAAAAGGAAATCGCGCGCGCCATGCGCCACCAGCGCCAGCTGGCGCTGTGCATCGTCGACGTCGACCTGTTCAAGCCGGTCAACGACCGCTACGGGCACATCGACGGCGACGAGGTCCTGCGCCAGATCGCCGCGATCATGCGCCGACACGTGCGCAACGACGACATCGCCGCGCGCATCGGCGGCGAGGAATTCGCGGTGGTCCTGCCGGAGTGCGACGACGCGGCAGCCTACACTTTTGCCGAAAGGCTACGCGAAGCGGTCGCCGACGCGGTGTTCACGCCGGGCGGCGAAGCGCAGCGGATCACGATCAGCATCGGCATCGCCACGCTGTCGTCCGATCGCGATACGCGACCGCGGCTGATGGCGGCGGCTGATGCGGCGCTGTATCGGGCGAAGGACGAAGGCCGGAATCGGGTGTGCGTGGAGCCTTGAGCGTGCCGGCACTGGGAAACGCCGGAACTATCCCAAGGTTCGCAGTCTCATCTTTTTTGCCCGTCGTTCCCGCGAAGGCGGGAACCCAGCGACTTATTTCTTTAAAGGCACAAAGTCACTGGATTCCCGCCTTCGCGGGGCTTTCAACAGCCGAATGGCTGCTCATGACGACTGAGAAGGTCCGGCGTCATTCGATTGAGCCAGGTTCTAGCCTCGGTTCCGCACCTGCCACGGCCGCAGATGCCCGTAGAACACCAACCCATAGCACCCCACAGCCCACACCGAAGCCGCAGCCCATCCGGCAAGAATGTCGGACGGGTAATGCACGCCGAGATAGATGCGCGACAGGCCGACCATCGGCACGAACACCGCCATCGCCACGATCGCGCTCCAGCGCCAGCGCGTCGGCAAGGCGAGCAGCACCAGCACCACGGCCAGCGTCATCGACCCCATCGCATGGCCGCTCGGAAAGCTGAAGCTGTCTTCTGGCGAAATGGACTCCCATAAGCTCGGGCGATCGCGCGCGAAGGCCTGCTTGGCGGCGATGTTGAGCAAGGCCGAGCCGCCGAGCGCCGCTGCGGCGAAGATGCTTTCGCGAAAGCGCCGGCGCCAGGCCAGCGCGACGACCAGGGCGATGTCGAATGGCACCACGCCGTACTCGTATCCGATCGCCGAAAACAGCAGGAACAACTGGTTGAACCCATCGCGCGCCATCGCGTGCGCCAGCTGCAGGATCGGTGCGTCGAACGGGAAGGCCTCCGCTTCGCGCAACTCGTCGGCAAGCTCGACGAAGCCCCACAGCGGCAGCAGCACGCCGACGAACAGCAAGGCCAGGCGCCAGCCGTGCTTGCGCAGGAAGGCCGCGCCGAAGCGCGCTTCCTGCCTGGCGATCGAGTTGGGGTCAGCCGGCCGCTGCGGCACGGCCATAGCGGCGTTCGACGTAGCCGTCGATCAGGGCGACGAAGTCCTGCGCGATGTTGTCTCCGCGCAGCGTCACCGACTTCTCGCCATCGATGAACACCGGCGCCGCCGGTGCCTCGCCGGTGCCCGGCAGCGAAATGCCGATGTCGGCATGGCGCGATTCGCCGGGACCATTGACCACGCAGCCCATCACCGCCAGCGTCAGGTTTTCGGCACCGGGGTGGCTGATCTTCCACTCCGGCATCTTCGCGCGCACGTGCTCCTGCACGACTTGCGCGAGTTCCTGGAAGAATTCCGAGGTGGTGCGGCCGCAGCCCGGGCAGGCCGTGACCATCGGCGTGAACGCGCGCAGGCCCATCGTCTGCAGCAGTTCCTGCGCGACCACGACTTCGGTGGTGCGCGGCGCGCCGGGCTCGGGCGTGAGCGAGATGCGGATCGTGTCGCCGATGCCTTCCTGCAGCAGCACCGCCAGCGCGGCGCTCGAGGCGACGATGCCTTTGCTGCCGATGCCGGCTTCGGTGAGGCCCAGGTGCAATGCGAAATCGCTGCGTGCGGCGAGGTCGCGGTACACGGCGACGAGTTCCTGCACGCCGCTGACCTTGCACGACAGCACGATGCGGTCCGCGGGCAAACCCAACTCGACCGCGCGCTGCGCGGAATCCAGCGCCGAGCGGATCAGCGCCTCGCGCAACACGCGCGCGGCTTCCCACGGTTCCGGGCGCAGGTGGTTCTCGTCCATCAGCCGCGTCGCCAACGCCTGGTCGAGCGAGCCCCAGTTGGCGCCGATGCGCACCGGCTTGCCGTACTGCATCGCGAATTCGATCAATTGCGCGAACTGCGTGTCGCGCTTCTTGCCGAAGCCGACGTTGCCGGGATTGATGCGGTACTTCGCCAGCGCCTGTGCGCAGGCCGGTTCGTTCGCCAGCAGCTGGTGGCCGTTGTAGTGGAAGTCGCCGATGACGGGGACCTCGATGCCCATCATCGCGAGCTTCTCGACGATGCGCGGTACCGCGGCCGCGGATTCGGGATTGTTGACCGTGACGCGCACCAGTTCCGAGCCGGCACGCCATAGTTCGGCGACCTGCTTTGTCGTGCCGGCGATATCCGCCGTGTCGGTGTTGGTCATCGACTGCACCACGATGGGCGCATCGCCGCCGACGAGGATCCCGCCGATGCGGACCTGGCGCGTGGCGCGGCGCGGGGCGGGGCCGAAGCGCGGCGAGGGATCGGTCTGGCAAGGCAGCGGGTGGGCGGACATGGCGCCATTTTACCCGTCGCGCGCGCCGCAACGTTTATCCTGACGCAATGCACGTCGCAGACGACCAGATCCTGACCCCCAGCCAGCTCAACACCCTGGCGCGCAGCCTGCTGGAGGATGCGTTCCCGCTGGTGCTGGTCGAAGGCGAACTCGGCAACCTGTCGCGGCCCGCCTCGGGCCACCTCTATTTCACGCTCAAGGATGCGCGCGCGCAGGTGCGCTGCGCGCTGTTCAAGCCGAAGAGCCAATGGCTGAACTTCCAGCCGCGCGAGGGCCTGCGTGTGCTCGCGCGCGGCCGCCTGACCCTGTACGAGGCGCGCGGCGACTACCAGCTGATCCTGGATTCCCTGGAAGAGGCCGGCGAAGGCGCGCTGCGGCGGGCGTTCGAGGAACTCAAGGCGCGGCTGCAGGCCGAAGGCCTGTTCGATGTCGAACGCAAGCGTCCCCTGCCCGCCTATGTGCGCCGGCTCGCCGTGATTACGTCGCCCAGCGGCGCTGCCGTACGCGACGTCCTGAGCGTGCTGGCACGGCGCTTCCCACTGCTCGAGGTGGACGTGTTGCCGGTGCCGGTGCAGGGCGAGAGCGCCGCGGCGCAGATCGCATCGATGCTGCGCCGCGCGGACGCGTCGGGACGCTATGACGCGTTGCTGCTCGCACGCGGCGGCGGCTCGCTCGAAGACCTGTGGGCGTTCAACGACGAAGCGCTGGTGCGCACGATCGCAGCCTCGACGACACCGGTGGTCTCCGCGGTCGGCCACGAAACCGACTTCAGCCTCGCCGATTTCGCCGCCGACCTGCGCGCACCGACGCCGTCTGTCGCCGCCGAACTGCTGGCGCCGGATCGGAGCGACCTCGGCACGCGTCTGGCCGGATTGCAGCGCCGCCTGCAATCGTTGCACCTGCATCGCCTGCGCCAGGCGATGCAGCGCGCCGATCGCGCCGCGTTGCGGCTGAACGCGTTGCGGCCGCAGGCGCGGCTCGCGGCGCTCGCATTGCGCCAGCGCGAGGCTGCGCGACGACTGCACGCGGCCTGGCGCGCGCAATCCGAACGCCGCCGCGCGCAACTGCGGCATGCCGAAGCCGTCTTGCGCGCCATGCAGCCGCGGCGAAGGCTCGCGATCCTGCGCGATCGCCTTGCCTTGCTCGGTCCGCGCCCGCAGGCCGCGGTCGCGCGGCAGCTGCAGCGCGAAGCCTTGCGCCTGCGCGGACTGGCACGATCGCTGGAGACGGTGAGCCCGCTGGCCACGGTCGCGCGCGGTTACGCGATCCTGCAGCGCGACGATGGCCGCATCGTGCGCAGCGTCGGCGATGCCGTCGCCGGCGACCGCCTCGACGCGCGACTCGTCGATGGCAGGCTGCATGTCCGGGTCGAAGGCGTCGACTCCTGACGCGCAGTGCCTGCCTGCGGTCCCATTCGATCGCGACTCTCGCTTAACCCGGCTTTCGCGATGCTGTCGCAAAGGAGATCGCGATGCTCAAGAAGACCTATCCCTACTACCTCGCCAACAAGGCAGTGCCGGCGAACACCGACCTCGACGTGCGCGACAAGTACACCGGCAAGCGCGCCACGCGCGTTGCGTACGCCGATGGCGCGACGGTCCGCAAGGCGATCGTCGCCGCGCACAAGGCGCGCGAGGCGATGGCCGAGTTCGCGCCGGACCAGCGCCGCGCAGTGCTCGAGCACTGCGTGCAGCGCTTCGGCGAGCGCCAGGAGGAACTGGCGCTGGCGTTGTGCATCGAAGCCGGCAAGCCGATCAAGGATTCGCGCGGCGAGGTGACCCGGTTGATCGACACCTTCCGCGTCGCCGCCGACGAAGCCACGCGCACCGGTGGCGAAGTGCTGAACCTGGAGATCTCGCCGCGCACGCGCGGCTATCGCGGCATGGTCAAGCGCGTGCCGATCGGTCCGTGCGCCTTCATCACGCCGTTCAATTTTCCACTCAATCTGGTTGCGCACAAGGTCGCACCGGCGATTGCGGCCGGTTGCCCCTTCGTGCTGAAGCCTGCGGCAAAAACGCCGATCGGCGCGCTGATCATCGGCGAGGTGCTGGCCGAGACCGATCTGCCGAAGGGTGCGTTCTCGATCCTGCCGTGCAGCAACGAGGACGCCGGGCTGCTGGTCGAGGACGAGCGCATCAAGTTGTTGAGTTTCACTGGCGGCCTGGTCGGCTGGGAGCTGAAGGCGCGCGCGGGCAAGAAGAAGGTCACGCTCGAACTCGGTGGCAATGCGGCCTGCATCGTCGATGCGGATCCCGGCGCCGACCTCGATCACGTCGTCGAACGCCTACTGTTCGGCGCCTACTACCAATCCGGGCAGAGCTGCATCAGCGTGCAGCGCATCTATGCGCATGCCGAGGTCTACGACAAGTTGCGCAGGAAGCTCAAGGCCGCCGTCGCCAAGTTGCGCATGGGCGATCCGCAGGACGAGAAAACCATGATCGGTCCGGTGATCGATGAAGCCGCAGCGCAGCGCGTCGAATCCTGGATCAAGGCTGCGCGCAAGGGCGGCGCCAAGCTGCTCGCGGGCGGCGAGCGCAGCGGCAACATGCTGCCGGCGGCGCTGCTCGAGCAGGTGCCGCGCGACAGCGACCTGAATCGCAAGGAAGCGTTCGGACCGGTCGCGACGCTGGAGTCCTTCGACGATTTCGACGAGGCCATCGCCCGCGTCAACGACAGCGACTTCGGTCTGCAGGCCGGCGTGTTTACCGGCACGTTGGCGCATGCGTTGCGCGCCTGGGACCGGCTCGAGGTGGGCGGCGTGATCGTCGGCGACGTGCCGAGTTTCCGTGTCGACAACATGCCTTACGGCGGCGTCAAGGATTCAGGACTCGGCCGCGAAGGCGTGCGCTATGCGATCGAGGACATGACCGAGCAGCGGCTGCTGGTGATCCGCGACTGATCGCACACGAGACGCGATCTCAATGAGTCTTAGCTTTGCCCCTTTGAAAAAGGGCACGCATCTGTTCAGCGCACGCGTGCGTACCGGGTCTCGACTGCCTTCGCCTCGTCGCCATCCGGCGTGATATTGAACATGGTGATGATCAGGGTGTCGGCGTCGGGCTGCTCGACCTCGGTGCGCCAGCCCCAGCGCGGTCCGCCTTGGCCGTCACCGTAGCTGCCGAGCGCGGAGAAACGCTGGTCTGCCGATGGGCCTGCGGAAAACATGATCGCCGTGCCGGTATGGAAGCTGTCGACCCACGCCGACTCCCACGTGCCGTCGTCGATGTGATGGCCAAGGATCGCGACGCCGGAAAAAGGCTCGCCATCGAAGCTGCCTTCGTATTCATGCAGCAGGAAACGGCCACCGGCGATGCTGCGGATGCTGCCGCGCTGCGTCGATTCGCCGGCCAGCTTGTCGGGTTCGAACCAGAGCTTGTACGTGCCCGCCCATTCTCCCGCCATGCGCGCAAGGCCGTGGTGCCTTCCGCCTTCGGCGCGCGACGCCTCGAATGCTTGCTTGCCCATGCGGTCTCCCGATGAACCAGTGGGTGGATGAAAACGGTTTCTGCGCGAATGCGCCGGAACGCCGTTCCAAAATGGTGCCGGCGGTCACTTTCCGCTTCACATTGCAGTGACCGCAATGCTAAAACCTTGGCAAGGCGGTCACACAAGTGTCACAGATCGTCCAGCAGGGGGAAGGTTCCGCCCGGTCTTCGGGGGGTCGAATTTGCTGTTTTTAGGTTAGGGAGAGAACCACCATGCGCCAATATCCTGACTGCCCGCAAGGGCAGATTCGCCGTCGTATGCCTTCCATCGCACCTCTGGCTTTCGCCCTGTGCCTTGCGCTTCCAGCGCAAGCGCAAGAGCCGCCGCCGGCCGAGGCGGACGAGACGACCCAGGATCAGGCGACGACCCTCGACGCCATCCAGGTCCTCGGTTCGCGCGCGCGCGGCCGTACCGCCGCCGAGACGGCGGCGCCGGTGGACGTGATCAACCGCGAACAGCTCGAACGCACCGGCGCGCAGGAAATCGGCCAGATCCTGCAGATGCTGGAACCGAGCTTCAATTTCTCCCGCACCACCATCAGCGACGGCACCGACATCCTGCGCCCGGCGACGCTGCGCTCGCTCGGTCCCGACCAGGTACTGGTGCTGGTCAACGGCAAGCGCCGCCACCAGCAGGCGCTGGTCAACGTGCAGCAGACGATCGCCCGCGGATCCGCCGGTACCGACATCAACGCGATTCCGATCTCGGCCATCGAGCGCATCGAAGTCCTGCGCGACGGTGCGGCCGCGCAATACGGCTCCGACGCGCTGGCCGGCGTGATCAACATCGTGCTGAGGCGCCAGACCGACGAAACCCGGCTCTCGTTCGAGGCCGGAGAGACCTACGAGGGCGACGGCCAGGTGCTGCACGGCGGCCTCAATACCGGCTTCAAGCTGGGCGACGAGGGCTTCCTCAACCTCAGCGTCGAGTATCGCGATCGCGAAGAAACCAACCGTGCCGGTCCAGACAGCCTGCGCGTGAATCCGCCACGCGTAACGCAGCGCATCGGCGATGCCGACGCGAAGGACGCCTACCTCTGGCTCAACGGCGGCCTGCCGGTCGGTGCCGGTGAATTGTATTGGTTCGGCGGCGTGTCGAAGCGCGAAGGCGATTCCTCCGGCTTCTTCCGCAGCGCCGGCGATGGCCGCACAGTCCCCGAGCTCTACCCCAACGGCTTCCTGCCCAACATCATCACCACGGTCGAGGATGGCTCGCTCGCGGTGGGCTATCGCGCGCCGCTTGGCGAGAGCTGGGACTGGGATGTGTCGATCAACCATGGCCGCAGCAAGTTCGGTTTCGAAGAGCGCAATTCGGTCAACGTCAGCTGGTGGTACGAGCCGATCGATCCCGCCAATCCGCTCGGCCCCATCCACGCGGCATCGCCGACCTCCGCCGACACCGGCACGCTGGAATTCGACCAGACCACGTTCAACCTCGACTTCCGCGGCACGGTCGATTGGGGCATCGGCAATGAACCGTTGAGCCTGGCCACCGGCTTCGAGTATCGCGAAGACAACTATGCGATCGAGGCCGGGGATCCGGTGTCCTACACCTACGGCCGCACCAACAATCCTGCGATTCCGATCTTCGACCAGAACGGCGGCTTCGCCGCGCCAGGTATCCAGGGCTTCCCTGGTTTCTCGCCGACCGAAGCGGTCGACGACGGCCGCCACAACTACGCGTTCTATGTCGACGCCGAATCGCAGATGACCGAGCGCTTCCTGCTCGGCGCCGCGGTAAGGTTCGAGGACTATTCCGACTTCGGCAACACCACCACCGGCAAGCTGTCGGCGCGTTTCGACTTCACTGACGCGTTCGCGCTGCGCGGCACGGTCTCCACCGGCTTCCGGGCGCCTGGCGTGCAACAGCTGTTCTATAGCCAGCGCTCGACCAACATCGATCCGAACACCGGCGTGCTCGCCGACACGCTGACCGCCAGGCAGAACAGCGACGTCACGCGTGCGTTCGGCATCGAGCCGCTCAAGGAAGAAGAATCGGTCAGCGCGACGCTGGGCATGGTCTGGCGCCCGAGCGAGCAATTCAGCCTGACGGTGGACGTGTTCCGCATCGACATCGACGACCGCATCATCTTCTCGAGCAACATCGCGCCGGAGAGCGTGGGCACCAATGGCTTGCCGTGCGACGCGACCAACAGCAACTGCCCGATCCGCGCCATCCTCGCCCCGTTCGGCGTCGCGCAGGCACAGTTCTTCACCAACGCGATCGACACGCGCACCACCGGCATCGACATCGTCGGGGAGTACACCACCGAAGCTGCCGGCGGCACGCTGGATCTGACCGCGTTGCTGCACTGGAACAAGACCGAGGTCACCGATCGCCGCTCGCAGTCGGCAATCCTGACGCCGGCGCAGCTGTTCGACAACAGCCAGGTGACGCTGATCGAGGAAGGACAGCCCGGTGCGCACCACGTGCTGCAGGGCATCTACAGCATCGGCGACTGGGACTGGACGCTGCGCGCGAACTACTACGGCTCGGTCGCCGGCGAAGGCTTCACGCCCGGCTTCAAGCAGACCTGGGATGGCCAGACCATCTTCGATGCCGCGATCGCTTACGACGTCACCGACAACCTGCGCGTTTCGATCGGCGCCAACAACCTGCTCGATACCTATCCGGACAAGTGGGATCCGAACAACGCAGCGCCGTTCCCGCAGCTCGGCTTCGTGTACGGCTGGGAGACGCTGCCGTTCGGCATCAATGGCGGTTACTACTACGCGAGGCTGGACTACAAGTTCTGATTGCTGCCCCTCTCCCCGCTAGCGGGGAGAGGGTGCCCGAAGGGCGGGTGAGGGGGGCGCCGGAGCCGGTGCGGGTCCACGTATGGTTTCCTGTCGAGCGCGGTAGTCCAGCTCTTCTGCACTCGATACTGCGTTGCACCGTCGATCGATCGGCTCCGGCACACCCCTCATCTGCCCTTCGGGCATCTTCTCCCGCAAGCGGAGAGCAGAAATCTCAGGCATCGCATCGAATCCTTAACCCCACTCGCGAAAACCGCGCGTTCACCCTCGCAACTACCGAGGGAGACGCCCCATGCAACGCCACGCACTCGCCACCGCCCTGCTCAGCGCCATCGCCCTGTCAGCCTGCCAAAGCACCACGCCGGGTGAGGACACGGTCGCGGCAACGACCATCGGCAACGCAACCGAAACCTCCGGCCCGGCCGCCGACGCTCGTCGCCTGGCACCCGCCGAGATCGACGCCGAAGCTTCACCCGCCCAGGCAGGTGAAGCGCGCGCGGCACGCAAGCAAGCCAAGTCGCGGCAGGATGCCTCCACTTCGCTCGATCGGGTCGAGGTCACCGGCAGTCGCATGGAAGGCTACAACGCACCATTGGCGCTGGTCGCCCCGGCACCGACAACGCCTCCGCCGCCCGCCTACTTCCAGCCTGCCAACACCGAGAAATACGCCGAACGCAACGACAATCCGGTGCAGCGCGCCAGCGAGCAGCCGGTCTCCACGTTCTCCATCGATGTCGACACCGGCAGCTATGCCAACGTGCGACGCATGCTGCGCGAAGGCGTGCGTCCTCCGGCCGACGCGGTGCGCGCCGAAGAACTGATCAACTACTTCGACTACGGCCATCCGGCGCCCGCGTCGCTGGCGATACCGTTCCGCACCACCACCGAGCTCGCGCCGGCGCCGTGGAACGGCAAGCGCCAGCTACTGATGATCGGCATCAAGGGGTACGACGTGCCCAAGGCGCAACTGCCGCCGGCAAACCTGGTGTTCCTGATCGATACCTCCGGCTCGATGGAATCGCCCGACAAACTGCCGCTGCTGAAGCAGGCCTTCGGCGAACTGACCAGGCAGTTGCGCGCGCAGGACCGCGTTTCGATCGTGGTTTATGCCGGCTCGGCCGGTCTGGTGCTGCCGCCGACGCCCGGCGACCACCAGGACGAGATCCTCGGCGCGCTCGAGCGCCTGCAGGCCGGCGGCAGCACCAACGGCGGCGACGGCATCCGCCTGGCCTACGCGATGGCGAAGCAGGCCTACGTCAAGGACGGCGTCAACCGCGTGATCCTCGCCACCGACGGCGATTTCAACGTCGGCACCGTCGATCAGGGCACGCTCGAGACCTACGTCGGCGACCAGCGCAAGCACGGCATCGCGTTGACCACGCTCGGCTTCGGCCAGGGCAACTACAACGATGCGATGGCCGAGCAGCTGGCCGATGTCGGCGACGGCAACCACGCCTACATCGACACGCTGCAGGAAGCGCGCAAGGTGCTGGTGGAGGAGATGCAGTCGACGCTGCTGACGATCGCCAGGGACGTGAAGATCCAGATCGAGTTCAATCCGGCCCTCGTCGCGGAATACCGCCTGATCGGCTACGAGAACCGCCTGCTGGCACGCGAGGACTTCGCCAACGACAAGGTCGACGCCGGCGACATCGGTGCCGGGCACGAGGTGACGGCGCTATACGAGATCACGCCGGCCGGCAGCGGCGCCGAGCGCCTGCCGTCGTTGCGTTACGGCACGGCGAAGGCCGCGCAATCGACTGCGGAATCGGGAGAGATCGCGCACCTGCGACTGCGCTACAAGCGTCCCGGCGAGGACGCCAGCCGGCTGATCGAGACACCGATCCTGCGCGCGGCCCTGCAGTCGACACCCAGCGAGTCGATGCGCTTCGCGGCATCGGTCGCGGCCTACGCGGACGCGCTGCGCGGCGGCACGCACCTGGAACGCTGGAACTGGTCGCAGATCGCGAGCAGTGCGCGCAGCGCCAAAGGCAGCGATCGCTGGAATCAGCGTGCGGAGTTCATCGAATTGGTCGAGGCGGCGCGCGGATTGACCGACGGCGCAGAGCCGCAGGTCACGACGATCGCCGATTAGTCTTGGCTCCCTCCCCTGCGACTGCAGGGGAGGGTTGGGGAGGGGTTCCCGGTATCAGAGGTTCTTTCCGAAATGCGCGAGGCGGCCTTCGTCGAGTGCTCCGGATCCGACCGCACCCCCGGCCCTCAAGCACAGCTTGAGGGCGTTCAGCGGCACGCGAGGCAATGCCTCGCAGCGTGCCGCTTCACCCCCTGCATTCGCAGGGGGAGGAGCAGAGCCTCTACGATCCCTGCTCCGCAGCCACACCAAGCAACGCCGCCGGCTGCGGCCTGCCGTAGAAATAACCCTGCCCGCACTGGCAGCCCAGTTCCAGCAGGATGTCGCGCTGGCCCTCGGTCTCGATGCCCTCGCCGATCGTGTCGATGCCGAGCGTGCTCGCCAGCGCCAGGATCGCGCGTACCAGCGCCAGGCTCTCGGCGCTGGTCTCGCCTTCCAGGCCCGCGACGAAGCTCTGGTCGATCTTGAGCGCATTGATCGGGAAGCGATGCAGATACGACAAGGCCGAGAATCCCGTGCCGAAATCGTCGAGCAGCGCGTGCACGCCCTGGCGTCGCAGGATGCTGAGCATGCGCAACGCACGCGGCGCGTCGTCGAGCAGCGCGACTTCCGTGATCTCGATGCGCAGCCGCTTGGGATCGGCTTCCGCATCGGCGAGCATCCGCAGCAGGCGATCGGCGAAATCGTCGGAGCGGAAATGCCGCGGCGACACGTTGATCGACACGTAACCTTCGGGATGGTCGCGCATCCACAGGAACACACGCCGGTACATCAGCCAGTCGACCTGTTCGATCAACCCGCTGTCCTCGCCGACGCCGATAAAGTCCGCTGGGCGCAGCGGCCCGCGCTGTTCGTGGTTCCAGCGCAGCAGCGCCTCGTGTCCCTGCACGGCACCGTCGGTCAGCTGCACGATCGGCTGGAAATAAGGTTCGAAAGCATCGTTGAGGATGGCGCGCCGCAAGTCGGCCTCAAGGTCCAGCAGGCGTAGCGCCTCGGCGCGCATGGCTTCGTCGAACAGCGCGCTACGATCGCGGCCGCGCGCCTTGGCGCGGTACATCGCGGCATCGGCGTCGCGCAGCATGTCCTCGCCGCGGCGATAGCGCGGTTGCCACAAGGCGATGCCGATGCTCGCCGACGGGAACAGCTCGCGGCCTGCGATCCACATCGGCTGGCCGAGCACTTCGAGGACACGCGATGCGACGGCTTCCGCCGCTGAGGTATCGGCGATGTTCTCGGCGAGGATCGCGAATTCGTCGCCGCCCAGGCGCGCGACCACGTCGCTGCCCTCGAGCACGCGCGCGATGCGCCTGCCAGACTCGACCAGCATCTCGTCACCGGAGGCATGGCCGACGCTGTCATTGACCAGCTTGAAACGGTCGAGGTCCAGGAACAGCACCGCGAACGGCAAGGCGTCGGCCTCGTGCATGCGCTCGATCGCAGCATCCATGCGTTCCAGCAGATGGGTGCGGTTCGGCAGTCCGGTTAGTTCGTCGTGCATCGCCTGGTGGGTGAGCTTCTGCTCGGCGCGCAACCGCTCGCCGATCTGGGCGCGTAGCTCGCGGTTGGTGCTCGCCAGTTCGCGTGTGCGCGCTTCGACGCGCGACTCGAGTTCGGCATGAGCGACCATCAGGTGCTCCTGCGCGCGCTTGCGCGCCAGGCCGCTGTCGATGTGGTGGGCGACGAACGTCAGCAATTCCTGGTCGCGCTGCGAGAAGCTGATGTCGGACGTGTAGCTCTGCACCGCGATCGCGCCCACGACGGTATCGTCGCGCGACAACGGCACGCCGAGCCAGCAGTGGGCCTGCGTGCCCATGCTACGCACGGTGCCGGTAGCCTCGAGCTCGGCGATGGTCGCACGGTCGGCGAGCAGCGCCTGGCCGGTACTGATCACGAATTCGGTCAATCCCTTCGCGATCGTGCGTGGAGGACGCATGCGGTCGCGTTCGTCGACCGAGTACGGGAACTCGATCTGCTCGCCGTCGGCCGACAGCAGGGCGATGTAGAAATTTCGGGCATACAGCAGCTCGCCGACGATCGAATGCACGTCGGCGTAGAAGCGCTCGAGGCTGCCCGACGTCGCCGACAGCTCGCTGATGCGGAATAGCGCACGCTGCAGCTTTTCGGCGCGCTGGCGTTCGACGATCTCCGCCTGCAGGATCTGGTTGGCCTCCTGCAGTTCGCGGGTGCGCTCGTCGACGCGGCGCTCGAGTTCGACGCGCGCATGCTTGCGATCCAGCGTGGTCAGGATGTGCTGGGCCACGTACTCCAGCAGCGCGCGATCCTCGTGCGTGTAGCGCGCGGGGTGGTCGTAGCTCTGCACGACGATCGCGCCGCTGACGCGGTCGCCGCGACGCATCGGCACGCCGAGCCAGTCGGCGCTGTCGGGTCCGTGCGCGATGTCGCGCTGCACGCCAAGCTGACGACGGATGCGCGAGGACGGACCGAGCAGCGGCTGTCCGTGCCGCAGCAGGGCCACGGTGAGGCTGTTGGGCATGCCGTTGACCGGGATCTCGACATCTGGCTCGGCCACGTAGGGATCGCGCTGGTCGGCGAAGTAGAGGAAGCGCACGGTCTCGGTGACATCGTCGTACAGCACGATGTAGAAGTTCGCCGCCGACATCAGGCTGCCGACGACGCCGTGGATACGGCCCAGCATCTCCGACATCTCCAGGCCGGAGCCGGCGAGTTCGGCGATCTCGTAGAGCGCCTGCTGCAGTCGTTCTGATTTCTGCAGCGACTCGATGCGCGCCTGCGCCTGTGCTTGCGCAAGCATCGCGGTGACCGTGCGTCGCGCCAACGCCAGCCAGGCGTCGCGCGAGGCTGGCGTCAGCGGCTGCGCGAGCGCGGCGGCGAGCGCGATGCGCGTGCCGTCCTCGCTCCAGCCAAAATCGATTTCGCCATCATTGCCGATCGGCGCCTGGCCATCGAGGCAGCGCTGGGCATGCGCGTGCAGGGCCGGTGAAGCGCCTTCGACCGCGGACAGGCCCGAACCCACGCGCACGTCGGACCAGCGCACGACCACCTCGGACCCGGTAGGCAGGGTCGCGGCGAGCAGGCCGGCCAGCCCCGCCAGCCCGTTTTCGGCTGCCGGCGCTTCCGTCACGCGGATTCGCTTCGAAACGGTCAATGGCTGTCCCCTGGGCACACTCTAGAGCATAAACGCTGCGCGCGATCGTGAACGGCAAACCCCGTCGCGCTTTGCCATGCGTTGGCTCCAACATGGAACTCGTCCTGCGCGCCCCCGCCGTCGCTCCAGCCCGGCCGCGGCCACGCCGGAGCGGCGCAGGCTTCACCTTGGCCACGGCAACGCTTAACCTGCCGCTGGTGAACGACGTCGCAGCCAGGGATATCGACGAAGCCAGCGACGAGACGCTGATGCTGGCCTATGCGGCCGGCGATGCAGGCGCGTTCGACCAGCTCTACGGGCGGCATCGCGCGCGCCTGTATCGCTACCTGCTGCGGCAGTTGCGCGATGGCGCGCTCGCCGACGAGGCGTTCCAGGACATCTGGCAGCGCGTGATCAGCGCGCGCCAGGGCTGGAAACCTGAAGCGGCGTTCGCGACCTGGCTGTATCGCATCGCCCACAACCGGCTCACCGACCACTGGCGCGCGCTCAAGCACAGGCCGCCGACACCCGACAACGCCGACGAGCGCACCGAGCGTGTACCCGACCCTGACACGCCCGAGCGCAACCTGTCGGAGTTCGAGCAGCGTCGGCGCCTGCAGCTGGCGCTGGACGAGTTGCCCGAGGAGCAGCGCGAAGTCGTGCTGCTGCGCCTGGAACAGGAACTGTCCCTGGAGGAGATCGGCGAAGTCACCGGTGTTGGCCGCGAAACCGTCAAGTCGAGACTGCGCTACGCGATGGATAAGCTGCGCACGAGATTGAACGAATGAACAGCCATCCATCAGACCCGTCGTTGACACCCGAGGAACGCGAGCTCGCGCAACGGCTGTCGCGCCTGGGCGGAACGCGCGAACCGCCGCCCGCGCTCGATGCCCGCATCCTGGCTGCCGCGCACGACGCCGTGCAGGCATCGACGTCGGCGTCGGCATCGAAGCGGCGCCGTTCGCAACGACGCTGGCCGGTCGGGTTTGGCGTTGCCGCGTCGCTGGCGCTTGCGGTCGGCATCGCGTGGCAGCTGCGTCCGTTGCCGGATGCCGCCGTGGAATATTCGGAGGCGCCGGCGGTGTCCCAGGATGCGGCGAGTGTGGCCACGCCCGAACCGGCGACAGCGAGTCGTGCCGATGGCGGCGCCGGCGAACAGGGCCGCGCCGAGTTTCAGCAGCAGGCGATGGTGCTGTCGAAGCCTGTACCGGCGACAGCGCCGCCGGCCGAACGCAAGCAAGTGTCGGAGCCCGGCCGCGAAGCGCGCGCAGCGGCTGCGGCGGCTGCCGATGCCGAAGTCGACGCCGACGAGCAAGCCGAGGCCGGTTTCACGCCGACGCCGGAAGAACCCGCCATCGTCTTCGACGAACCTTCGCCGGTGGGTGCGCCGGCGCCCATGGCGGCACCGGTCGCGCCGCCACCGCCGGCACCGCCCTCGCCTGTCGACCTGCGCCTGCCAACAACGTCGCCGCCCGCAGGCACTGCGGCCGGCGCGTCGAAGCGCGACGAGGCAGGTCACGACGAGGCGAGAAAGCAGCGCGCACGCAGCGTTCCACCGCGCCAGGAATCCAGTGCCGCGGCCGAGGCCGAAGCCGCGTCCGCATCGGCGCTCGATCGCGTCGAGGTCACCGGCTCACGCGCGGCTTACGACGAAGACCAGCCGCTCGACGACCGCCCGCCGGCGTCCGCCGACTCGCCGCAAGTGCAGCAGGCGTGGCTGCAGCGCATCCGCGAGCTGGTCGCGCGCGGCCAGTTCGACGATGCGCGCGCCAGCCTCGCCGAATATCGCCGTCGCTATCCGGACCAGCCTTTGCCGGACGACCTGCGCGCGCTGGACGAATGACACTCGACACGCTCGTCGTTTCCGCATCGCACACGATCGAGGTCAAGCACAGCCGCTTCCTGGCCCAGGCTGCGCCGGTGGTTTCGGCCGAAGCCGCCCTCGCCTTCGTTGCCGCCGTATCGCAGGCCGATGCCACGCACAACTGCTGGGCCTATCGCGTCGGCGCCACATACCGCTCCAGCGACGACGGTGAACCTGCGGGCACCGCAGGTCGGCCGATCCTCGCTGCGATCGATGGCCAGGGCATGGACCAGGTCGTCGCGGTCGTGACGCGCTGGTATGGCGGCATCAAGCTCGGCGCCGGCGGATTGGTGCGCGCCTACGGCGGTGCCGCGGCGGAGTGCCTGCGCCGCGGCGAGCGCCGGCCTTTGCTGGCGATGACCCGGGTGGGGCTGGCCTGCGGTTTCGCCGACAGCGCCGAGGTCCACGCCGCCATTGCGGCGTTCGATGCGATCAAGCTCGAGGAGCGCTTCGGTGTCGACGGCGTGCATTTCGCCCTGTCTCTGCCCGCCGCGCACGCCGACGCCTTGAAACTGCGCCTGCGCGACGCCACTCGTGACCGGGTGCGTTTCGAAAAGAGCGCGGATTGACTAAATGATTGCGCTCTTGCCGTCATTCCCGCGAAGGCGGGAACCCAGTGACTTTCGCTCTCATCAAACCAGCTTGGTCTAGCGCACGCCCACGTTTGCAAAAGTCCTCTGCGGTGTGCAATCAGAACCACACGCGGCGACCTGATACCAGAGCAAAGTCGCTGGGTTCCCGCCTTCGCGGGAATGACGACAGAAGAAGCGAAAACAGGATCATCGATGTCGGCATCCACGGAAACAAGCAATCCGAAACCCGCCATCGGCACGCTGCGCGCACTGTGGCCGTTCGTCATGCGCCAGCGCGGGTTGTTCATCGCCTGGCTGCTGGCGCTCGTCGCTTCGTCGACGGCAACCCTCAGCCTGCCCGTCGCGTTCCGCCAGATGATCGATCAGGGATTCTCGAGCGCGAGCGGCGCCAACATCGATCGCGCGTTCCTGTTCCTGTTCGCCGTCGCGCTGGCGCTGGCGCTGGCCAGTGCAGCCAGGTTCTACTTCGTCTCGCTGCTCGGCGAACGCGTGGTCGCCGACCTGCGCCGCAAGCTGTATGCGCACCTGATCGGCCTGGATGCCGGCTTCCACGACCGCAACCGCAGCGGCGAACTGATCTCGCGCCTGACCGCCGACGCCGAGCTGCTGCGCAGCGTGGTCGGCTCGAGCATGTCGGTGGCGCTGCGCAGCAGCGTGACGGTGATCGGCGCGCTGGTGATGTTGTTCGTCACGCAGCCGCGGCTGGCAGCCTACGCGCTCGTCGGCATCCCGCTGGCGGTGCTGCCGATCGTGATCGGCGGACGCCGGATCCAGAAGATCTCGCGCGCCAGCCAGGATCGCGTCGCCGACGCCAACGCGCTGGCCACCGAGACGCTCGGCGCGGTGCGCACCGTGCAGGCGCACGCGCGTGAACCCTATGAGCGCGGGCGCTTTGGCGAAGCGGTCACCGTCGCGGTCGAGACCGCGCGCAAGCGCATCCGCTCGCAGGCCTGGGTCACCGCAGTCGCGATCACGCTGGTCTTCGGCGCGATCACGCTGGTGCTGTGGTCCGGCGCGCATGACGTCATCGCCGGGCGCATGAGCGCCGGCACGCTTGGGCAATTCGTGCTGTATGCATTGATCGGCGGCGGTTCGGTCGGCGCTTTGGCCGAAGTCTGGAACGAGTTGCAACGCGCCGCCGGCGGCATGGGACGGATCAACGACCTGCTGCAGGAAACTCCCGGCGTCCTCGCGCCGGCGCATCCGCGAGCCCTGCCGCAACCGCTGCGTGGCGAGCTGCGCTTCGATGGCGTCGACTTCCACTATCCGATGCGTCCGGACCTGCCGGCGCTGCAGGACTTTTCGCTGCAGGTGCATCCCGGCGAAACCGTCGCGCTGGTGGGACCGTCGGGCGCTGGCAAGAGCACCGTGTTCTCGTTGCTGCTGCGCTTCCACGATCCGCAATCGGGCGGCATCGCGATCGACGGCGTGGACATCCGCGAGCTGGATCCTGCGCTGCTGCGCGAGCGGATCGCGCTGGTGCCGCAGTCGCCGACGATCTTCGCCGCCAGCGCGCGCGACAACATCCGCTACGGTCGCCTCGAAGCGACCGATGCCGATCTGGAAGCCGCGGCGCGTTCGGCCGAGGCGCATGAGTTCCTGTCGGTATTGCCGAAGGGTTACGACGAGGAACTCGGCGAACGCGGTGCGCGCCTGTCCGGTGGCCAGCAGCAGCGCGTCGCGATCGCGCGGGCACTGCTCAAGGACGCACCGATCCTGCTGCTGGACGAAGCCACGTCCGCGCTCGACGCGCAAAGCGAGCGCGCGGTGCAGCACGCGCTCGAGAACCTGATGCAGGGCCGCACCACGCTGGTCATCGCGCACCGACTGGCGACCGTGCTCAAGGCCGATCGCATCGTGGTCATGGATCACGGCCGCATCGTCGCCGAAGGCACGCATGCACAGCTGCTGGCGCAGCATGGGCTCTATGCGGAATTGGCGAAGCTGCAGTTCCTGGATTGAAGCGGCGCGACTTGTTTGACTTCAGTCGCGGGGTTTTGCCGGAATGAACGGAGACACCGGATCGCTGGCCGGAAAGGTTTCTTCCAGCGATTCGTCCTGGTTTTCGCTCTCGTGTTGCTTGCGACGTTGCCGATCAATCTCGCTTTCGTGGCCTACGGGCGTCTCGCCTGGTATTGGCGGATCCTTGCGATCCTGATTGGACATGACTCCTTGACCTCGTATTCGGTGTGCGACGGAACGCAGCGTCAGGCTTGCTGCATGGTCAACCAAGCCAGCACAGGCGCAGCCACCAAGGCAGCCGCAAACAGCGCAATGAACCTGCCGCGCAGCGCACCCATCGACCTGTACACGAAGAAGATACCGAACAGTAGCGCCAGCGCGATCGCAGCGCCCACCCAGTCAGCGCCACGCAAGCGCGGCCGTCGATCCACTGAGGTAGAAACCGGCGACGGTGCAGCCCGTTGCGGCCAGCAAGCATTGCAGGACGATGTCCTGTCTTGTCGTGTTCACGGCACTTTCCATTGCGTGCACCGCATCTGGCGCGACGACCGTTGCGCGAGCGTCTGCAGGATCATGCTCACAGAACGAGCAGGCTCACAAGGATCCTGCTCACATGATTTCGTCGAATTCGCCGGACCACTCCGCTTTGACGAGCCACTTGGCTTCGTTCCACGGCGCATCGTGCAGGTTGTGTTCCCAGCACTGCTTCAAATTCGGCTCGACCTGTTCCCATGGAACGCCCGGATACAGGTCCCGGGCCTGGCGGCCGTACTCGGTGCAATAGTGCTTTTCGGTCTCGGACAAGAACTGCTGGGATCGCATGTCAGGACCCTCCAAAAAGCGGCTTCCCCTGTGCACCGATCATCGCGCCGCAGACGTTAAAACTCCATCACCTCGTCGCTCCCCGCAGTCAGGAAACTGAACCCGATTCAGTCCTGCTGCAGCGGCTGTGCGAGCCTTCGTTTACGACGGCATCGCCCGATCCAGGATCGCCGCAAAACCCGTGTCGTGCGCCAAGGTTCCGAACACCAATCCACGCCCTGCTTGCAGGCGGCTGGCGCAGAACGCCGCCGCCATCGGGCTGCCGGCGCGGAACAGCAGCCCGGCCTGGAACGCCAGCGCGAGGCGCTCGACCAGGATCCGCGCCTGCGACGGCTCGACGTGGCTTTCGGTCGTCAGCAGGCTGCGCAGCGATTCGAGCGCGCGGTCGTAGGCCGCGTGCACGCCGCGCGCGGCGTCCAGTTCCGCCCACAGCGCGTCGCCCGCGGCGGGCTCTCGCGCCAGTGCACGCAGCACGTCGAGACACTGGATGTTACCGCTACCTTCCCAGATCGAATTCAGCGGCGCCTGCCGGTACAGCCGCGGCAAGATCGATTCCTCGACGTAGCCGGCGCCACCGAGACATTCCTGCGCCTCGTTGATGAAGGCTGGGGTGCGCTTGCAGATCCAGTACTTGCCGATCGCCGTCGCGACCCGCGCCAGCGCGGCTTCGCGCGCATCGCGCGGCGCCGCATCGACCGCGCGGGCGACGCGCATCGACAGCACCAGCGCGGCTTCGGATTCGAGCGCGAGATCGGCCAGCACGTTGCGCATCAGCGGTTGCTCGATCAGCAACTTGCCGAACGCACGCCGGTGCATTGTGTGGTGCAGCGCCTGCGCCAGCGCCATGCGCATTTCCGCTGACGATCCGAGCATGCAGTCGAGCCGCGTCAGCATCACCATCTCGAGGATGGTGGCGACGCCGCGGCCCTCGTCGCCGATGCGCCATGCACTCGCGCCGGTGAACTCGACTTCGCTCGATGCATTCGACCAGTCGCCGAGCTTGTCCTTCAATCGCATCAGCTGAAACGCATTCTTGGTGCCGTCGGGGAGGCGCCGTGGCAGCAGGAAACAACTCAACCCGCCGGGTGTCTGCGCCAGCACGAGGAAGCCGTCGCACATCGGCGCAGAGAAGAACCACTTGTGCCCGACCAGCGAGTATTCCTGCAGCGAGGCCGTACCGTCCGCCGCATGCGGCGTCGCCGTCGTGGTGTTGGCGCGCACGTCGCTGCCGCCCTGCTTCTCGGTCATGCCCATGCCGAGCGTGACGCCGGCCTTGTCGGCGATCGGCACATCGCGCGGATCGTAGTGCCCGGCGGCGGCCTTGTCGGCCCACTCGGCGAGCGCGGGCGCGTGGCGTAACACCGGTACCGCAGCGTGCGTCATCGTCAACGGGCAGCTGGTGCCGGGCTCCACCTGGTGATGCAGGTAGCTCAGCGCTGCACGCGCGACATGTGCACCGGGTTGCGGTTGCGACCATGACAGTCCTGCGACGCCGTGCTCGATCGCAGCCGTCATCAGCTGGTGATAGGCCGGATGGAACTCCACCGTGTCGATGCGATGACCGAAACGGTCGTGCGTGCGCAGGCGCGGCTTGTCGCGATGCGCGTCGAAGCTGAGGCGATAGAGTTCGTCGCCCGCCAACGCGCCGTAGGCCGCCAACCGCGCCACATGCGTATCGTCGCTCTCGCGCAGGACCGCTTCGCGCAGCGCGGCATCGGTAGTCCACAGGTCGCGCGGCGCGAATTCAGGCGGCTGGTTGTCGACGGTGTGCGTCTGGAAGGCGGTCATGGCGTGATCCATGGACAACTACCGCGATTCTCGCGCAATTGAGGCTGGTGTGCGGAGCGGCGTGGCCTGGCGAGCCGGAACGCCCTCCGCCATGTCTCGTCATCGCGATCTGCTGACGCAGCGCTCGCCGCAAGGTCACGATTCGAAGGCGTCGTTCGATCGATCCAGTGCTTCGAGGAATTCCGCGGCGAGCGCATGCCTGCCGAAGACGCCGCGTTGCGTGCCGGTCAGCACGCGCAGCATGTGGCCACGCCCGCCGGGCAGCCTGCCGAGCGGCAGGAACGCGGCATCGCGAACCCCGGCGACGAGATCGCGGTCCGACTGGAACAACGGCGTCAGCCAGCGGCTCCAGAAATGATAGATATCGACATGCGATCTGCGCGCCTGCTGGTAAGCCTGCAGCGCGGCATCGAGTCCGCGATGGCCACGCAAAGCATCGCGCAAGGCCAAGGCGTCGACCAGCGCCATATTCACGCCCTGCCCCAGTTGCGGGCTCATCGCATGCGCGGCGTCGCCGGTCAGGACGACGCGATTGCGCCACCAGCGACGCGGTACGGCGTCGCGATAGGTCGCACGCGAAAGGCGACCGGCATCGAAGGCATCGCCGAGCGCCTCTTGCGCCTGCGGCCAGATCGCGGCGATTTCCCGCAGCCAGGGCTGCGCGCCGGCCGCGCGCCAGTCGTCGAACGTGTGCGCGGGCAGACTCCAGAAAAAGCTCATTCTCTTCGTGGCATCGTGCGGCGCGGTGCCGACAGGCAGCATGCCGATCATCTTGCGCGCGCCGACGTAGCGCTGCCGCAGTTCGTCGGGCCATGGCCAGGCCTGCTGCGGCAGCAGGCACCACAACGCGCCCCACGGGTACGGCCGATCGATGCGATGCGCGCCCAGCGCATCGCGCAGGCGCGATGCGGACCCGTCCGCGACGACCACCAGATCGAACGGACCGTGCCAGCGACCGTGCTGGTCGCGCACCCGGCCACGCGCGTCATCCACTTCCTCGATGGCGTGGTCGCGATGGATGTCGGCGTAGCCGGGCCATGCGTCCGCCAGCAACGCGAACAGGGCACCGCGCTGCATGCCCAGGCCGAACAGGCGCGGATCGAGGTGCCGATAGCGCATGTCCATGACGCCACGGCCCGACGGCGTTTCTCCGAACAGGCGACGGATCGCGACGCCGTGTTCGAGCACCGCCGGCAGCAAGCCCAACTCCCACAACGCCTGCAGTCCGGTCGGCTGCAACAGGAACCCGGCACCGACCGGGCCGGGTTGGGCGACGCGTTCGAACACCTCGATGCGATGGCCGTCGCGCGAAAGGGACAAGGCGCAGGCCTGGCCCGCCGTGCCATAGCCGACGATGGCGATGTGCAGCGGCCCGGTCATGGGCGCCGCCACCCGGCAGCGCGCGGACGTCCTGCGCCTGCGCAGAAAAAAGCCCCGCCGGAGCGGGGCCTGGGTGCAACATGCTCGCGCATCGCGATCACGCGACGGGAGCAACGCCCGCGGCCTGCGCGCCTTTCGGACCCTGCGTGACCTCGTAACTGACGCGTTGCCCTTCCTGCAGGCTGCGGAAGCCCTTCGATTCGATCGCCGAGAAATGCACGAAGACATCCGCGCTGCCGTCTTCCGGGGCGATGAAGCCGAAACCCTTGGCGTCGTTGAACCACTTGACCGTGCCGTACTGCATAGCGCTATCCACCTCGTCTGGATGATGTGCGTGCGCCGGCGCGTGGGCCGTCCGGGGCACGGCGCGAGTATGCAAAGCAACCGGCACCGCGTGCAATCACCCGGCCAGCAGGGCCGTGAGCAGGGGCGACAGGCCCGCGGTCGCGACGTCGACGTTGGCGATCACCTCGGCGACGGTGATCGCGGCGTCGTCGCCGCAACCCGCCGCCCAGTTGCCGACGATGGCGAGGCAGGCATAGTCGAGACCGAACTCGCGCGCGAGCGCCGCCTCCGGCATGCCGGTCATGCCGACCAGGTCGCAGCCGTCGCGGCGCATGCGCGCGATCTCGGCCCTGGTCTCCAGACGCGGTCCCTGCGTGGCGCCGTAGCAGCCGCCATCGACCAACGGGACGCCGGCCTTGCGCGCGGCATCCAGCATGGCCGCGCGCAACGTGGCGGTATAGGGCTCGCCGAAGTCGACGTGCAGCACGTCCGTGCCTTCCTCTTCGCACAGCGTCGAGATGCGGCCCCAGGTGTAGTCGATCAGCTGATCCGGACAGGCCAGCACGCGCGGGCCATGGGCGTCGGTGATGCCGCCGACGGTGTTGAGCGCGAGCACGCGCCGCGCACCCAGCGCCTGCAGCGCGGCGAGGTTGGCGCGATAGTTGATGCGATGCGGCGGTACGGAATGACCTTCGCCATGGCGCGCAAGGAAGGCAACGCGCTGGCCTGCAAACGTGCCGATGCGGACCGGGCCGGACAGCGCGCCGTAGCGCGTCACCGGCTGGTGCGTCTCGACGTCCTGCAGGTCGGCGAGCGCGTACAGGCCGGTGCCGCCGATGATGGCGAGTGCGATGTCCTGCATCGTCAGTCCTTCAACGCGTAGATGGCGGGCAGGTTGCGGCCCTGCTCGTGGAAATCCATGCCGTAGCCGAACACGTAGCGATCGGGCACTTCGACGCCGACGTAGTCGGCTTCCACGCCTTCCACGCAGCGGTCGTGGCTCTTGACCGCCAGCACCGCGACGCGCACGTCGGCCGCGCCCTGGTCCTCGCACCACTGCCGCACCGCCTTGAGCGTGTGGCCTTCGTCGAGGATGTCGTCGGCGAGCAGTACGCGGCGGCCGCGCATCGACGTGGCCGGGCGATGCAGCCAGGCCAGGCCCGAGCCGGACGTGTTGCCGCGGTAGCGGGTCGCGTGCAGGTAATCGAATTCGAGGTCGAGTCCGCGTTCGCCGAGCGCGAACGCCAGCTGCGCGGCGAACGGCATGCCGCCGTGCATGATGGTGACGAACAGCGGCGCGGCGCCGTCTTCGTAGTCGCCGCGGATCGCATCGGCGATGCGCTCGATCGCCGCCTCCAGCACGTCGCGGTCGTGGACCACCTCCGCGCTGCCAAGCACGTCGGACAGCCGCGGCGCAGTCATGAGAACGTCCCCACGCTGCCGGCCAGCCGCACTTGCGCCTGTTCGTAACGGGTATCGGCGAGCAGTCCTTCCCATGCGCGCGCACCACGGCCGAGCAGGCCCGTGATCGCCATGGTGTTGAGCGCCCTGCCCTGCACCGCCACCAGCGATTCCTCGACCAGCTCCGGATGGCAGACCAGCACCACGTCGCAACCGGCGTCGAGGTGCGCATCGATGCGATGCTTGACGTCGCCTGCGGAGAACGCAGCCGCCATGCCGATGTCGTCGGAAAACACCACGCCGCGGAAGCCCATCTCGCCGCGCAGGATCTCGTTGATCCAGCGTGGCGAATAGCCGGCGGGCTCCGGCGCGACCTGCGGATACTTCACGTGCGCCAGCATCACTGCATCGGCGCCGACTTCGATGCCGGCGACGAACGGAATCAGGTCGGTGACGCGCATCTCGTCGAGCGTGCGATTGTCGACGGCGTCGTCGAAATGCGTGTCCTCGCGCACCGAGCCGTGGCCCGGAAAGTGCTTGATCGTCGCGGCCATGCCGGCCGCGTGCATGCCGCGCACGTAGGCGCGGGTGAATTCGGCGACGACCTGCGGATCGTCCGAGAACGCACGGTCGCCAATCGCGAGGTTGCCGCGATGCAGGTCGACGACCGGCGCAAAACTGAGGTCGACGCCGCTGGCGCGCACCTCGCTGGCCATCAGCCAGGCATGTTCCTGCGCGAGCTCCAGCGCCGCTACGGGGTCCGCACCATAGAGACGGCCGAAACCTTCGAGCGACGGTAGCGCGCTGTAACCCTCGCGGAAACGCTGCACGCGGCCGCCTTCCTGGTCCACGCAGAGCAGTTGCGGCCGCGGTGCGGCGGCACGGATCGCCGCGGCCAGTTCGGCGACCTGCGTCCTCGATGCGAAGTTGCGCTTGAACAGGATCACGCCGGCGCAGGCGTCGTGCTGCAACCAGTCGCGCTCCTGCGTGGTGAGTTCGGTGCCGGCGACGCCGATGACTAGCATTCAGTTACTCCAACGTAGCGTGCGCTGCGCGCACGAATTTCCGAGAGGCCGTGCGCACAGCGCACGCTACAGGTCCCCGCCGCGTTCCGCATCGCTCCATTGCGAGTACGGGTGCGAGGCCAGGGCAAGATTGTAGTAGCGCAGGATGTCAGTCGCTTCACGGCCGGCCCATGCCGGTCGCTCGAAGGCTTCGTCGGCCGCGGAAAGCTCGATTTCCGCGACCACCAGCCCGGCGTTGTCGCCGAGAAATTCGTCGATCTCCCAGACATGGCCAGCATGGCCCACGTAGTGGCGGCGCTTGTCGATCACGCCGCCGACGCACAGCGCCAGCAAGGCGCGCGCGTCGATGACGGGGATCGGATAGTCGAATTCCTGGCGGGTATGACCGGCTTGCAGTGATTTGAGGTTGAGGAAAGCTTCCTCGCCGGCGATGCGCACGCGCACCGAGGCACGCTGCGCGCCGCTGTCCAGGGCTACCTGATCGTTGATGTAGCCCTGCGCCATCGGTACCACCTTGTTCGCGGCGGCGCGCCAGCTGTCGTCGGTGACGAGGAATTTGCGTTCGATTTCCAGAGGCATGCGCTACTCCTCGACGGTCCGGTCCAACTCTAGAGCGGTATCCCCGTCGCCGGAGGTCCAAGCGCGCGCGGGCGCGTTCGGATTCACCATAGCCAACCTGTCGTTCGTGACGATGAATTTGCGTTCGATTTCAAAAGGCATGCGTTAGTCCTCGACGGTACGGTCAAACGCCGGAGCCGTGTCCCCGCCACCGGAGGTCCACGCGCGCGCGGGCGCGTTCGGATTCACCATAGCCAACCTCATGACTGGCCGGATTCGAACATCGCGATCGACTCCACATGCGCCGTCTGCGGAAACATGTCCATCACCCCGGCCGCCTGCAGTTTCCATCCGCGCTCGTTGACCAGGTACCCTGCATCGCGCGCCAACGAGGCCGGATGGCAGCTGACATACACGATGCGCTTGAGCCCCTTCAAGGGCAGTTGCTTCAGCACCACGTCGGCGCCGGAGCGTGGCGGATCGAGCAGCAAGCGCTCGAAGCCAGCGCGCATCCATGGTTCACCGCGCAGGTCCTGGGCGAGATCGGCTGCGTAAAACTTCGCGTTCTGCAGGGCATTGTGCGCGGCGTTGTCGCGGGCACGCGCGACCAGGCCCGCCTCGCCCTCCACGCCAACCACCTCGCGCACCACGCGCGCCAGCGGCAGCGTGAAGTTGCCGAGCCCGCAGAACAGGTCGAGGACGCGATCTTCCGGCTGCGGCGCAAGCAGCTCCAGCGCGCGCGCGATCATCTTCTCGTTGATGCCGGCATTGACCTGGATGAAATCCAGCGGCCGGAACTGCATCTCGATATTCCAGGGCGCGAGGCGGAAAGCGAGCTTCGGCTCCGCGGGCCACAGCGCGTGCACGGACTCGACGCCGCCGGGCTGCAGAAAGATCGCGAAGTCGTGCGCCTGACCGAACGAGATCAGTGCTGCACGATCCTCGTCCCCGAGCGGCTGCAGATGACGGAAGACGAACGCGATGCCGCTGTAATCGGACGTGCGGTCGCCGGCAATGAACTCGATCTGCGGGATCGCGTTGCGCGCCTGCAGTCCGTCGACCAGCGCCGCCAGCACAGGGATCGCATCGCCGATCTGCGGGATCACGGTATGGCAAGTGGAAAGGTCGGCGACGAAGCGCGGGTCGGTCTCGCGGAACCCGACCAGCGTCTTGTCCTTCTTGTCGACGCGGCGCACCGAGAAACGCCCCTTGCGGCGGTAACCCCAGGCGGCGTCGGTCAGCGGCGGCAGCAGCGTGGCCGGCGCGACGTGACCGATCCGCTGCAGGTTGTCGTGCAGCACCTGCTGCTTGGCGAGGATCTGCCTGGACTGGTCGAGGTGCTGCAGCGCGCAGCCACCACAGGTGCCGAAATGCGGGCAGCGCGGCATGACGCGATCGGGCGATGCCTGCAGCACTTCGAGCGTTACGGCCTCGTCGAAGTTGCGGTTGCGTCCGACCTGCTTCGCCAGCACCTGTTCGCCGGGCAGGGCACCGGCGATGAACACGGTCTTGCCGTTGTCGCGGCGCGCGACGCCGCGTCCGTCGTGGATCAGGTCGATGATGTCGGCTTGAAACGGGGTCTGGTCGAGTCGGGCCACGTGCGCGATGGGACTGGGTGGCCGCGTATTGTCGCAGATGCGGCTTCAGCTCCCCCCCTGCGAATGCAGGGGGTGAAGCGGCACGCTTGCGAGGCAATGCCTCGCGTGCCGCTGAACGCCCTCAAGCTGCGCTTGAGGGCCGGACGGTTGGGAGGGGTTGCGTCGGATCCTGCACGCCTTACGAAGGGTTTTCATTTGCGCGCTTCGGAAAGAATTGCCTGATACCGGGAACCCCTCCCCGGCCCTCCCCTGCCTTCGCAGGGAGGGAGCCTGATGCGCAGGGAGGCGAAGCTTACTTCTGCTTCCAGGCCCCGCCCGCGTCCTGGTACGACCAGCCGGCCTTGGCGCTCGCGATCCACTGCTTGGCGAAGACGGCGCGGATCTGGGCTTCCCATTCGGGATGGTTGTTGGCGACGGCGACCTCGCGATAGACGGCCTTGGCGTCGCGGTTCTGGTCGGCGACCGCCTGGTTGACGGCGACGCGGTCCTTCAGCGCGATCTTCGAGGCATCGCGCACGCTGACCAGTCCGTCGTTGCTGAAGCCGAGCGCGCCGGAATCGAAATGCGCGCGCAGGCTGCTGTCGAAGCGACCCTTCATGCGCGCCTGGATCGCCTGGATCGCCGGCGTCTTGATGGTGATGTCGGGCTGGCTCTGGGCATGGGCCGGCGTGATGCCGACCAGCACCCATGGATCGAACGCGAGCCGCGACATCGAAGCCGACGGCCTGGAGACGCGCATCGCCATGCCGCCGCTGCTTCCATCGGGCGCTGGCGCCGGCGTGGCGTCCTGGACTTCATCGCCGATGACCTTCTCGACGAATTCCTTCGCCGCTTCCTTGGCCTCGGCCGCCGGGAAGTAGACGTTGATCGTGACGCAAGCGGTCAGGGCGAGCGCTGCTACCGGCATTCCCATCCAACGACGCATGATGTTTCTCCTGGAGTGACTGGTTCGACGAGCGATGAGTTGAACGGGGCTATTCGAAGACCGGCTTGACGTCGCCCTTGCCGACTGCCGCGAGGCGTTCGACGAGGGTCGGCCAGTCGACCTGGCGGTTGTAGCCGACCACGCTCAGCCGCGGAATCCCGGAGCCTTCGACGATGCTGAATCCTCGGGCGGCAGCATCGCCCGCGGCGGCTGAATGCAGGCCGCCCATCGTGCAGACCTCGTTCGCCAGGCGGCAGGAGATGCCGATGCGCGCATAACCGAAGTCGTCGAACAGGCCGATCAGCCGCCCCTGCAGGCTGCCGACGAACGAGGCATCGCCGACGCTGGAAATGTTCTGCACCGCGCGCTGGCTGATGCGCTGGCGCACGCCGCGCCGTTGCTGGGTATGGAATTCGGCGTCGAACGCAGTCGCACCCCAGTCGACCAGGCGCAGGTCGGCGATGCGGCCGTCGAGGCGGCCGGTGATGCTGCCGAAATCGAAGACCTCGGTGACCGCAAGCAGGTCGAGATCGTCGATCGCGACATCCGCCGACAGCGTCGGCGCGACGCCGAACGGACGCTCCATCGACAGCGACGATACGGTGACCTCACCATCGAACACCTGCATCGCCAGGCCACCGTCGAAGACGAGGCGGTCGTCGACATAACTGGCATTCGGGATCGAGCCGCTGAGCGTGCCGCGGAACGCCGGCCAATCCAGCGCCTTGGCGAGCACCCCGACATCCATCGCCTCGAGCGCCAGGCCGAAACGCATCTGCAGGCCACGATCGCCGGCGGGCGGGCGCAATTCGAACCTGTCGAAGCGCAGGCTGCCGCCGAGCGCCGGGATCGATACTCGCTGGCGCAGGCGCAGCTCGCCCTCCCCGCTTTGCAGCGGCAGCACGGCCGCGCCGAAGTCGATGCCGTACAGCTGTCCTCCGCGCCAGCGCAGCATGCTGTCGACAAGTGCGGCACCGCTGGAGAAACGCAGGTCGCCATCGAGCGCATCGAAGCGGAAGCGGGCCTTGCCATCGTGCAGCGTCACGTCGTGCAGGTCGGCGTCGATTTTGGAGATCTGGCCGGAGGCCAGTTGAAGACGCACATCGGCCGCACCCGCCACGGTCAGATCGCTGAGGCCCGCCGCGGCGAGGCTGCCGGAAAGATAGCGAGCAATGACCGGCGACAGGTCATCGCTATGCAAGGTCAAGTTTGCGTCCTGCAAAGTGGCGTCGGGCGAGAACGCAAGCATCCCCTGCGCATCGAGCGTGCGGCCATCGCGCCACTCGACGTGCGGCAGACGCCAACCCGCGTTGCCGTGCTGGGTGCCATCGATGCGCAGGGCGATCGGCGTCTGCGGCAAAGCCAGGTAGGCGGTGCCGAACAACAGCTCGCCGCCGAGCAGTTCGCCGTCGATGGCGACGAGGCTGGTGTCGTTCAACTTGCGATAGTCGATGCGCAGGCGCGCGCCCAGATTTTCGGCGGCGATGCTGGCGTCGGGCGTCTCCAGCGCGGCGCCGGCCAGTCGCAACTCGCCCACCACCTGCAGTGGCTTGCTCGCCGGCGTGCTCACCGTGAGGCGTCCGTCCAGGGTGCCGGCCTTGAGTCTGCCCTCCTTCCAGGCTTGCGACGACAGCGCCTGCGCCCAGGCCAGCGGCACGCGGGTCAGGTCGACCACGGTGTCGTCCGGTGTCGCGGCCTGGCGATGCACTTCCAGGCGCGCGGCGCCGCGCGCAAGCCGGACATCGGTCGAAGCGCTCGCCAGGTCCAGCGACAGGCGCAACGGCTGGCCGCGGCCCGAACGCACCATGCCGTCGCAACGCCAGCCGCCCTTGCCGTCGCGCAGCAACGGACATTGCCAGTCGACATCGTCGAACCGATAGCCGAGATCAGGCGCATCGATGCGTGCAGCACGCAATCGCAACCTGCCTTGCGGCGCCTGCGCGGGCCAATCGAGATCGACTTCGACCTGCTCGAGCACGGCCACCGCCGTCGTCACGCGCGCGATCTTCGCCGACAGCACGCGCGCCTCGACCGGCGCGCCGCAAACGAGCAGGCCGGGCAGCAGGCATAAGGCCAGAAGGACTAAGATCGGGCGCGACTGGCGGCAAAGCGGCATGCGCAGAGGATACCTATGCACGGCGAACGACGCAGGGCGAGGCCATGAATCCGCCCAGCCATCCCAGGATCCTGCTGGTCGAGGACGACGCAACCAGTGCCGCGTTCCTCGCCGCCGCCGCCGAGGCGCTGCCGGCGACGGTCGATGTCGTCGGATCGCTGGCTGCCGCCCACGCCGCGGTGGAAAGCAACCGCCATGATGTGTGGCTGTTCGACGCGAACCTGCCCGACGGCAGCGGCATCGAGTTGCTCGATTCGCTTCGCGCGCGGGGCCATCGCGTGCCTGCGATCGCGCATACCGCCGCGCACGACAGTGCCGCGCGCGACGCGCTGATCGAGGCCGGGTTCGACGACGTGCTGATCAAACCGCTGGGTTCGGCGCGATTGCAGGATGCGATACGACGGGTCCTGGGCAGCCGCGTCGAAGATGTCGTGGCCGCCAGCGATGCCTACCGCGCGTCGCCGGTCTGGGACGATGTCGTCGCGGCCGCGGCATTGAAGGGCAGCCTCGGCAACGTGCAGGCACTGCGCAAGCTGTGCCTGGGCGAACTGCCGCGCGCACGCGATGACGTGGCCGCGGCGATCCGCGATGGCGACCTCGAAAGTTTGAACCGCGTTCTGCACAAGCTGCGCGCGAGTTGCGGTTTCGTCGGCGCATCGCGCCTCGACGCTGCCGTCCGCGCGTTGCAGGCTGCGCCGATGTCCGGCGTCGCGCTCGACGGCTTCAACGACGCGCTTCAGGACACCTTGTCGTCGCCGGACTGAGCGGCGCCTGCACCCGCACCCTCGCCCGCGCGCTCCGCAACACGCTGCAGCTGGCCGAGCAACTCCCACGACTTCAGGCCGCGACCGCCAAGATGGTGCAACAGCACCGTGCGCAACACGCGGCGCAGTCCCGCCATGTCGTCGGCTTGCGGCGGCTGGTCGGCAGCCAGCGCGAGCAGTGCCGCCCCGGTGACGCTCTGCTCGCGATCGCTGCGGCCGCGATCGCCCAACAGGCGACGCGGCCCGTGTTCCGGATCGAGGCGATAGCGCGCCGCCGCATCGATCGGGACACCGTCACCGTCGATGTCGAACGCGAACCCCGAACCCATCGCTTCGAGCAGGTCGCGCTCGAAGCGGCGCAAGGTCCAGGCCAGCGGCGCCTGTTCGCCCAGGCGCGCGCGCGCGATGCCATAGAGCTCGTAGAGCTCCCGGTGCGGGTCGTTGCGCGGCGCCAGGCGCAGCAGCAATTCGTTGAGGTAGAAGCTCGCGAGCATGCGTTCGCCCTCGAGTCGCGGCGCCGCGTCGATCGCCTCGGCGGCGCTCAACGTCGCCAGTTCGCCGCGTTGCACGGCTTCGAAACGGATGTGCTGCAGCGGTTGCAGCGCCGCCCGCAGCGCCTGCCGCTTCGGACCGTGCACGCCGCGCGCAAGCAGGCCGACGCGGCCATGTTCGGCGCTCAGCACCTCGACCAGCAGGCTGGTTTCGCGCCACGGGCGCGCGTGCAGCACATACGCCAGCTCGCCTTGGTAACGCATCGATGGCTAGTCGTGGTACCCGAACGTGCGCAGCGCCGACTCGTCGTCCGACCAACCCTCGCGCACGCGCACCCAGGTCTCCAGGAACACCTTCTGGTCGAACAGGCGCTCCATCTGGATGCGTGCCTGGGTGCCGATCTCGCGCAGGCGCGCGCCGCCCTTGCCGATCACGATCGCCTTCTGGCCTTCGCGCTCGACCCAGATCACCGCGCCGATGCGCAGCAGCGCGCCGCCTTTGGCGGTGGTGTCCTCGACGAAGCTTTCGATCTCGACCGTGGTCGCGTACGGCAACTCCTCGCCGAGCTGGCGCATCAGCTGTTCGCGTACGCGCTCGCCGGCGATGAAGCGCTGGCTCTTGTCGGTGATCTCGTCCTCGCCATACAGCGCCGCCTGTTCCGGCAACAGCGGCAGCAGCGTGGCGACCAGCGCCTCGAGACCCTTGCGCTTGAGCGCCGAGACCGGATGCACGCCGGCGAAATCCCGGCCTTCGGTGACCTTCTTCAAGTACGGCAGCAGCGCGGTCTTGTCGGATAGCTTGTCGATCTGGTTGGCGACCAGCACGACCGGCACGCCGGCTTCGCGCAGCGTCTCGAACGCGAGCGTGTCCTCGTCGTCCCAGCGTCCGGCCTCGACCACCAGTACCGCCGCATCGACGCCTTCCAGCGCGCCGCGCGCGGACTTGTTCATCCAGCGGTGCATCGCCGAGGAGGTCGACTTGCCCTGCCCGCTGTGCATGCCAGGCGTATCGACCAGCAGCAGTTGGCCGTATGGGCCATCGCCCTTGGCGGCGATGGTGGCGATGCCGAGCAGGCGATGGCGCGTCGTCTGCGGTCGCGGCGAGACGATGCTGACCTTGGCGCCGACCAGCGCATTGACCAGCGTCGATTTGCCGACATTGGGTCGGCCGATGACGGCGACGTGGCCGGCGTGGTGCGTGGAGGCGTTCATGGGATCTCGAGTGTCGCCAATGCGGCGTGGGCAGCGACCTGTTCGGCCGCGCGGCGCGAACCGGCTTCGCCTTCGGTGGTGGTCGGCGGCTCCGCCAGGGTGCAGCTCACCTTGAACAGTTTCGCATGCTCGTCGCCGCTTTCCGCGATCAGGGCATACACGGGCAACGGCAGCTGTCGCGCCTGAAGCCATTCCTGCAGCCGCGTCTTGGCATCCTTGCCCAGCTTGTTGGGCGGTGGCAAGGCGTCGATGGCGGCCGCGAACCACGGCAGCACCGCGTCGCGGCAGGCCTGGAAGCCGCCGTCCAGGTAAATCGCGGCGACCAGAGCCTCCAGCGCATCGGACAGGATCGAATCGCGCCGATGACCGCCGGATTTCTGTTCGCCCGGTCCGAGCGTGATGTGCTCGCCGAGCTTGAGTTCGCGTGCGAGCGTCGCCAGCGACGACTCGCGTACCAGCTCGGCGCGCGCGCGCGTCAATGCGCCCTCGTCCGCTTTCGGCCAGCGTGCGTAAAGCGCCTCGGCCACCATCAGGCCGACCAGCGCATCGCCGAGGAATTCGAGCCGCTCGTTGTGCGGTGCGCCCGCGCTGCGATGGGTCAGGGCCTGCGCGAGCAGGCCCGGATCGCCGAAATTATGGCCTGCGAAGCGCCTGTCGGGCCCGGCTGACTTCACTTCAACCGGAATCACCGCGTCCGGTCAACGCCTGGGTCGCGTTGAACTTCCCGACCACGTCGAGGTTGCTGATCATCGGCTTACGGACCTCGTAGTTCACTTCCATGCGCCAGCCGTCGTCGGTACGCTGCATCTTGACGTTCTCTTCCTTGACGTTTTCGGCATAGCTGATGTACAGCCGGCGAAAGAACAGGGAGCGGATCTTGGCTGGATCTTGACTGCCGATGCCTGGTTCGTTGGCCAGTCCTTTCAGTGCGCTCTTGACTGCGAAGAATTCCGAGTACATCGGAAACAGTTTCATGCCGACATAGGCGAACAGGCCGACCACGGCCAGCACCACCACGAACCCGATCAGGGTGATGCCACTTTGCGTACGTTTCATTGCTTTCCCCTCAATGACGTCGTGCGGATTGAACAGGCTGATTGAACGGGCTGATTGAACACGATGGTCCGGGCTGCCGTGTGGCGGCCGGTCACGGAATGCTGTTGCCGATGCGGTTGAAGTCCACGCCGCCAGCGCTGGCGTCGATGTTCATCCAGATCAGGAACGCCTTGCCGCGCAGCTGGCCCTCGGGCAGGAAACCCCAGAACCGGCTGTCCTCGCTATTATCACGATTGTCGCCCATCACGAAATAATTTCCGGCCGGCACCGTCCATTCGCCTTCGCCCTGCGCGAAATAGGGCTGGTCGTCACGCTCCAGGATCGGATGCGGATTGCCCGGCAGCCGCTCGATCAGCAGGTGCGCGCCGGTCATGTCGGCGCCTCGGCCCTTGCCGACATAACGGCCCTGGTCACGGTACCGGAACGGCTTGCCGTTCACGAACACCGTGTTGTCGTGATAGGCCACCGTGTCGCCTGGCAGGCCGATCACGCGCTTGATCCAGTCCTGGTCGGGATGGTGCGGCGGCTTGAACACGACCACGTCGCCGCGTACCGGTTCGCCGATGGCGATGAACTTCTTGTTGGTGATCGGCAGGCGCAAGCCGTAGGCGAACTTGTTGACGAGGATGAAGTCGCCGATCAGCAGCGACGGCATCATCGAACTCGACGGGATGCGGAACGGTTCCGCCACGAAGCTGCGCAGGATCAGCACGATCGCCAGCACCGGGAAGAACGCCCTGGCGTAGTCGACGACCACCGGCTCCTTGCCATCGTCCAGCAGGCCCGCATTGGCGGCCCGGTTCTTGGCGAAGAACAGCCTGTCCAGCAGCCAGATGATGCCCGTCGCGAACGTCAGGACGACCAGGGTGATTTCAAACCAGCGCATGCTTGCTCCTTCGGAGCGCAATTGAAATCGGAACGAACCGGAACACCGGAAGCACCGTCGATCTCGAGCGTAGCGCTCCGGCTACCGGCTTCCGATTCCCGAGCGAACCCATCACTTGTTGTCGACCTGCAGCACGGCGAGAAACGCTTCCTGCGGGATCTCGACGCGACCCACCTGCTTCATCCGCTTCTTGCCTGCCTTTTGTTTCTCGAGCAGCTTCTTCTTGCGGCTGATGTCGCCACCATAACATTTGGCCAACACGTTCTTGCGCATCGCCTTGACCGTGGTGCGGGCGATGACCTGGGCGCCGACGGCCGCCTGGATGGCGACGTCGAACATCTGCCGCGGGATCAGCTCGCGCATCTTTTCGGCGATCTCGCGACCGCGGCGGTCGGCATGCGCGCGATGCACGATCAGGCTCATCGCATCGACCTTGTCGCCGTTGATCAGCGTGTCGACGCGCACGAACGGGCCGGCGTCGAAACGCAGCAGGTGGTAGTCGAGCGAGGCGTAGCCGCGGCTCACCGATTTGAGACGGTCGAAGAAATCCAGCACGACCTCGGCCATCGGCAGTTCGTAGCATGATCTGCACCTGGCTGCCGAGGTACTGGATGCCCTGCTGCGCGCCGCGCTTTTCCTCGCACAGCGTGATGATGTTGCCGACGTAATCGGGCGGGGTCAGGATCGTGGCGAGGATGATCGGCTCGCGGATCTCGAGCAGCTTGTTGGCGGGCGGCAGCTTGGCCGGGTTGTCGAGCGGCAGCACGCTGCCGTCGGTCAGCACGACCTCGTAGACCACGGTCGGCGCGGTGGTGACCAGGTTGAGGTCGTATTCGCGCTCGAGGCGCTCCTGCACGATTTCCAGGTGCAGCATGCCGAGGAATCCGCAGCGGAAACCGAAGCCCATCGCCTCGGAGCTCTCGGGCTCGAAACGCAGGGCGGCGTCGTTGAGGCGGAGCTTCTCGAGCGCTTCGCGCAGCGCCGGATAGTCGTCCGATTCGACCGGAAACAGGCCGGCGAACACGCGCGGCTTCATTTCCTGGAATCCGGGCAGCGGATGCTCGGCGGGCAGGCTCGCCAGCGTCAGCGTGTCGCCGACCGGCGCGCCATGCACGTCCTTGATCGAGGCGTTGATCCAGCCGACTTCGCCGGCGCCGAGCTTCGGCAGGTTCTTGAGCTTGGGCGTGAACACGCCGACCTTGTCGACCAGGTGCGAGCGGCCGGTCGACATCACCAGGATCTTGTCGCCGGGTTTGATCTCGCCCTGCATCACGCGCACCAGCGACACCACGCCGAGGTAGTTGTCGAACCACGAGTCGATGATCAGCGCCTGCAGGCGGTCGGTGTCGCGCGGCTTCGGTGGCGGGATGCGCTTGACGATCGCTTCCAGCACTTCGACCACGTTGAGGCCGGTCTTGGCGCTGATCGCGACCGCATCGTCGGCATCGATGCCGATCACCGCCTCGATCTCGCCCTTGACGCGCTCGATGTCGGCGGTCGGCAGGTCGATCTTGTTGAGCACCGGCACGACTTCGAGGCCCTGCTCCACCGCGGTGTAGCAATTGGCGACCGACTGCGCTTCGACGCCCTGTGCGGCGTCGACGACCAGCAACGCGCCTTCGCATGCGGCCAGCGAGCGGCTGACCTCGTAGCTGAAGTCGACGTGGCCGGGCGTGTCGATGAAATTGAGCTGGTAGGTGACGCCGTCGCGCGCCGTGTACGGCAGCGAGACCGACTGCGCCTTGATGGTGATGCCGCGCTCGCGCTCGATCGGGTTGGAGTCGAGCACCTGCGCTTCCATTTCACGCGCTTCCAGCCCGCCGCACAGCTGGATGATGCGATCGGCCAGCGTCGACTTGCCGTGGTCGATGTGGGCGATGATCGAGAAGTTGCGGATGGTCCGCATGGGATCGTTCCGCATCGGTGCGCTGTCGTTCGAATCCGAAGTCATTGGAGCGGCAGGCAGCGCCGTCGAGAAGATAACGGGCGATTATCGCACAGCGGAGCACCCCGTCCGCAGCAGGACCAGGTGCAATCCCTCCGCGAATCAAGGCCTTACTCCTGTTCGCCGCCGGCACGCGGCGTCACCGCGACGAACTGGGTGCCATTGCCTCGGCGCACGAGCAACATCACGGTCTGTCCGGCCTTGACGCCGCGCAACTCGCGGTCGAGCGCCGCGGCGCTGGCGACCGCCGAGCGGCCGACAGAGAGGATCACGTCGCCCGGTTGCAGACCGGCCTCGCGTGCGGCCAGCCCTTCCACGCGGGCGATGCCGACGCCTTCTCCCGGCTTGAGGCCGGCCTGGCGGCGGTCATCCGCATCCAGGTCCTGGCCGACCAGGCCGAGCGGATTGGACGAAGCCGCCGACGGTGCACGGCCACCAGGCAGGCGCCGCGGCCGCCGCGGCGCCTTCATCGAGCTGCGTCAGGGTGACCGACGATGTCGCGCGGCTTGCCCTCGCGCAGGACCGACAGTTTCGCCCGGGTGCCCGGCGCCATCCCGCCGATGATCGGCGGCAGGTCGCTGGATTGGTTGATGGCGACGCCGTCGATGGCGCGGATGACGTCCATGCGCTGGATGCCTGCCTTTTCCGCCGGACTGCCGGCGAGGACGTCGGCGACCAGCGCGCCGCGCGTATCCGGCAGGGCGAGGCCGCGCGCCTGTTCGGAATCGATCTGCTGCACCTGCACGCCGATCTGGCCGCGGCTGACGCGACCGGTGGCCTTGAGCTGCTGCACGGCATTCATGGCGACGTCGATCGGGATCGCGAAGCTCACGCCCATGTAGCCGCCGGAATTGCTGAAGATCTGCGAGTTGATGCCGACCACTTCGCCGCGCGTGTTGAGCAGCGGGCCGCCGGAGTTGCCGCGGTTGATGGCGACGTCGGTCTGGATGAAGGGCACGTAGCGCTGGTTGGCGTACGGATTGCTGCGTCCGACCGCGCTGACGATGCCGGCGGTCACGGAATGATCGAGGCCGAACGGCGAGCCGATCGCGACCACCCACTGGCCTGGCTTGAGCGTGCGCGAATCGCCGGTGCGCAGTGCAGGCAGGGCCTTGGCGTCGATCTTCAGCAGCGCGACGTCGGACTGCTCGTCGCTGCCGACGACCTTGGCGGTGAATTCGCGGCGATCGGACAGCTTCACCTTGACCTCGTCGGCGCCGTCGACGACATGGTGGTTGGTCAGCACGTAGCCGTCCGTGGAAATGATGAAGCCGGTGCCGGCGGAGACGCCGCGGCGTCCACCCGGCTGCTGCGGTCCAGGCATGCCGGGCATGCCTGGACCGAAGAAGCGGCGGAAGAATTCCGGCATCTCGTCGTCGTCCGGCATCTGTCTGCTGCTCGCTGCGCGACGCGCGTGCCGACGATGGCTTCGACGTTGACGACGGCCGGGCCGACCTGATCGACCAGTTGCGTGAAATCCGGCAAGCCGACGACCAGCGGCGGGGGTGCCGACGCGGCCGGCGACTGCGCGGTGGCGACGGGAAAGACCACGGCGCTGGTGGCCGCGGCGGTGACGGCGATCAGGGCGAAGGCGCGAAACGGAGCTTTCATCGGGGAGTCTTCCTCGACAAGACGGTGACGTGGAGTGGGGTTCGGATGGACTGATGGCCATGTCCGGAATGGACACGGCCGCCGCGATCACGGCTGTGGTGGAGGCTCGCTGGTGCTGCCTTCCTGGTCGCCGACGCCGTCATGGGCAGGAGCGGCCACGCGTGGCTCGAACGGGTAGAAGGACGAAGCTCCGCTGTTGCCGTAGTCGACCGTGAGCGCACCGGTGGCCGGGAAATTCGGCAGGATCGCCCGCGGCCATGGCCGACTGGGCGCAGTCAGTGCCTGCGCGCCGAAGGGATCGACGTTGGCAGCAGCATTGCTCATTGCGGGCGCGAGCACCGGTGTATTGGCTACGGCAACGACCGCAGGCGCTTCACTGGCGCGCGCGGGCGTACGGAGCGCGGCGCGCTGGCTCTGGCCGCGCGAGCGGCGGGCAGCGGCGCGGCGCGGCACTTCGGCCACGGCCACCGCAGTGGCGGCTAACTGGGCTGCCGTATCGGGAGCAGCGGGTTGCGGAGACGGTGCAGGTGCTTCAGGCAGCGGCGTTGGGATTTCGACGCCGGTCGCAGGTGTCGGCGATGACGCTGCCACGATCTGGCTGGCGGGATCGACCGTCACCGGATCGACGGCACTGGGCGTCTGCCGCACGACGAACAGCGCGGCCACGGCGACCGATGCGGCGAGCGCGGCGCCTCCGCCCCATCGAGCCCAGCGCGGCTTCGCTGCCATGGTCGTCACGGCCGGCGCCGTGTGCTCGTTGGCGAGCGCACGCGCTACGCATTGCGCGAAATCCGCCGGCAACAAGGCGTTGCGCTGGCCGCGCAGCACGTCGCCGCAAACCTGCCAACGCTCCCAGCACGACGCCAGTTCGACGTCGTGCTGCAGTCGCCGCAGCATGAAGCGGGCCGCGTCGGGCGACAGCGCGCCGTCGAGCATCGCCGACAGCTGTTGGCGATGGTGTTCGTACAGCTTGTCCGGCGAACCATGCGGCAAATCGGATTCGGTCATGGCGTCGGTCATGGCGTTGCAATCATGCGGTTGGAAAGCCCGCTGTTGGACAGCCGGCTGTTGGAAAGCGTGCTGTTGGAAGGTGTGCGCTTGGTAAGCATGTCGTTCAACTCGGTCATCCGGCTGCGCGCTCGCGGGTCGGCTGGTTGTCCATCAACGGCTGCAATTCGGTGTCGATCGCCTCGCGCGCCCGGAAGATGCGCGAGCGCACGGTTCCGATCGGGCAATCCATCTTCGCGGCGATCTCCTCGTAGCTCAGGCCCTCCACCTCGCGCAGCGTGATCGCCACGCGCAGTTCCTCGGGCAAGGCTTCGACCGCGCGCATCACGGTTTGTTCCAGCTGCTGGCGCATGAGTTCGCGTTCGGGCGTGTCGTTGTCGCGCAGTCGCATGCCGGACTCGAATTGCTCGGCGTCGCCGACGTCGATGTCTTCGGTCGGCGGGCGGCGGTTGTGGGCGACGAGGTGGTTCTTGGCTGTGTTCACGGCGATCCGGTGCAACCACGTATAGAACTGCGCATCGCCGCGGAAATTTCCGATCGCCCGGTAGGCACGGATGAAGGTTTCCTGCGCGACGTCCTGGCACTCGCTCCAGTCGGAAATGTAGCGCCCGATCAATGCGGCGATCCGATGCTGGTACTTGCGCACCAGCAGATCGAACGCCGCGCTGTCGCCGCGCTGGACACGCCTGACCAGCTCCTGGTCCAACTCCTGTGACTCTAGATCGGCCATCGGGCCGGTGCTCCTTGGAAGCCCGGCGGGTTGGCTGGGCGGTATGACCTTTGGCACGGATGAAAGTTCCAGCGGCAGGTGGGCCCGATCTGGGGGCGTTGCGCACATGCCACAAGCCACGTGGCGGCACGCCGCGCCAGCAAGGCGCGCGTCGAAGGCCTCAACAGGGAAATTTGACGCCGGCGAAACAGTATCGGGATGATAAGGACTTCCCCCGTACCGTAACGGATGGCTCCCATGATTGCTGGGCTAGACGGTCTGCGCTTCAGCCACTGGCAAGCCGAGGCCCGCCCCGATGGCGTCGTGGTGCTGTCTTTCGATCGCGCCGGCGAGTCGGTCAATACGTTCTCGCAGGACGTACTGATCGAACTCGAAGCGCTGGTGGAGCGCATGGCGCTGGATCCGCCCAAGGGCCTGGTGATCCGCTCGGCCAAGGCCAAGGGCTTCATCGCCGGCGCCGACATCCGCGAATTCCAGGCCTTCGACGAAAAAGGCACGATCGTCGATTCGATCCGCCGCGGGCAGCAGGCCTTCCAGCGCATCGCCGAGTTGCCCTGCCCCACGGTCGCCGCGATCCACGGCTTCTGCATGGGCGGCGGCACCGAGATTTCGCTCGCCTGCCGCTATCGCGTCGCCTCGAACGATCCCTCGACGCGCATCGGTCTGCCGGAAGTGAAGCTCGGCATCTACCCCGGCTGGGGCGGCAGCGTGCGACTGCCGCGTCTGGTCGGCGCGCCGGCAGCGATGGACATGATGCTGACCGGACGCACGCTGTCGGCCTCGGCCGCGAAGGCGATCGGCCTGGTCGACAAGGTCGTCGAGCCCGCGCTACTGGTCGACTCCGCCGCTGCACTGGCCTTGCATGGCACCGCAGCGGCCGTTCAAGCAGCGCTTCCTCGGCTGGATCACCAACACCTGGCCCGCGCGCCAGCTGCTGGCGCCGATGCTGGTCAAGCAGGTCGCGCGCAAGGCGCGCAAGGACCACTACCCGGCGCCGTTCGCGCTGATCGAGACCTGGCGCCGCAGCGGCGGCGGCACGCAGGCCTTGCTGGCGGCGGAGCGCAAGTCGGTGGTCAAGCTCGCCAGCACGCCGACCGCGCGCAATCTGACGCGCGTGTTCTTCCTGCAGGAGCGGCTGAAGGGACTCGGCGGAAAGGATCACGGCGTCCGACACGTGCACGTGGTCGGCGCTGGCGTGATGGGCGGCGACATCGCCGCGTGGTCCGCCTACAAGGGATTCGAGGTCACGCTGCAGGATCGCGAACAGAAGTTCATCGACGGCGCGATGACGCGTGCGCAGGAACTGTTCGCGAAGAAGGTCAAGGACGAGTCGAAGCGGCCGGAAGTCTCCGCGCGCCTGAAGTCCGACTTGAACGGCGATGGCGTCGCGAGCGCAGACCTCGTCATCGAGGCGATCATCGAACAAGCCGAGGCCAAGCGCGATCTCTATGCGCAGGTGGAGCCGAAACTGCGCGCCGACGCGTTGCTCACGACCAATACCTCATCGATACCGCTGACCGAACTGCTCGCGCACATCCAGCGTCCGGCGCAGTTCGCCGGCCTGCACTATTTCAATCCGGTCGCGCTGATGCCGCTGGTGGAGATCATCCACCACGACGCGATGGCGCCGGAAACGGAGAAGCGGCTGGCCGCGTTCTGCAAGGCGATCGACAAGCTGCCGGTGCCGGTCGCCGGCACGCCCGGATTCCTCGTCAACCGCGTGCTGTTCCCGTACATGCTCGAGGCGGTGACCGCGTATTCGGAAGGAATTCCGGGGCCCGTGATCGACAAGGCTGCGGTGAAGTTCGGCATGCCGATGGGTCCGATCGAGCTGATCGACACCGTCGGCCTGGATGTCGCCGTCGGCGTCGGCAAGGAACTCGCGCCGTTCCTCGGCCTGCCGATTCCCGCCGCGCTCAACGAGACGCCGCCGGTCGGCAAGCGCGGCAGGAAGGACGGCCAGGGCCTGTACGCGTGGGAGAACGGCAAGGCGAAGAAACCCGACGTGCCGAAGGACTACAAGGCGCCCGAGGATCTCGAGGATCGCCTGATCCTGCCGTTGCTCAACGAAGCCGTCGCCGCACTGCACGATGGCGTGGTCGCCGACGCCGACCTGCTCGATGCCGGCGTGATCTTCGGCACGGGGTTTGCGCCCTTCCGCGGCGGCCCGATCCAGTACATCCGCGAAACCGGAGCCGATGCGCTGCTGGAGAAGCTGAAAGCGCTGCAGGCGAAGTACGGCGAGCGTTTCGCGCCCAGGCCCGGATGGGATTCGCCCGCGTTGCGCCGACCGTAAGGCAGCGATGGCACAGGATGGGTGTCCATCCTGTGCCACGAAGCTTCAGAACCGCGATGCCACCAGCTTGACGTCGGCGTGCTGCCAGGCCGCGGCGTATTGGCGCTCGATGTCGGCCGCTTCCTTTGTCTTCTTCTGCGCTTCCAGGCTTTGCGCCAGGCCGTACAGAGACCAGCCATTACCGGGATTGCGCTGCAGTTCCTCGCGATAGACCTGTTCGGCCTCGGCGGGACGCCGCGCCGCCAACAGCGTGGCGCCCAGGGCATGACGCACAGGCGCGTGCCAGCCCGGCGGCTCGTCATAGGGAATCTTGTCCTCGATCGCGACCGCTTCGCGCAACGCAGCGATGGCCGTGTCGTGATCGCCCTTGGCGGCGGCGAGTTCGGCAGTGACGCTGCGCTCGGCGATCTTGGTCGCGTAGGACAACGGATAGCGGTCCCACATCGTCAGCGTTTCCATCTTCGGATCGGCGGCGATGGGGCGCAACGCGGCGAGATGGCGCTCGGCATCGTCGAGGCGCTTCTGCCGCACCGCGGCGACGCCTTGCGCGTAATGCCAGATCGCCGTGACGTAAGGCAGGTCCGGTGCCGGGTTCGGCGCAGCCTTGATCTCGTCCCAGCGACCGAACCGTACGCGCTCGAACCATGGCGTCATCCAGTAGTGCTGCAGGCTGGCGAAGCCGGGCTGGCGCATCAGGTCGGGCAGGTCGGTGCGCTCGGCGGTGTGCTTGGCCGCTTCGCGCGCGAGCTTGCTGTCGCCAGCCATGCTCGCGGCGAACCACAGGAAGTGATGGTTGTGCGGCACGTAGCCCAATGGATACACGCCCTGCGTGTTGCCACGGCACAGCGCCAGATAGGCGTCGTCGGCTTCGATCGCACGCTGGTTGGCGACCATCGCATCGTGCCAGCGGCCGACGCGCGCATAGATGTGCGCCGGCATGTGCACCAGATGCCCGGAACCGGGAATCAGCTCGCGCAGCCGGTCGGCGGCCACGACGCCGCGCTGCGGATCGGCCGAGGCCTCCACCGCGTGCACGTACAGATGCAGTGCGCCGGCATGGTCGGGATCGCGCGCGATCACCGACTCCAGCGTCGACACGATCTCGGTGGTGTTGCCCTTCGGCTGCTTGTCGTCGTCGTAGTAGTCCCAAGGCTGCAGGTCCATCATCGCTTCGGCGTGCAAGGTGGCTGCATCGAGGTCGTCGGGACGCTTGCGCACCAGTTCGCGCGTGGCGGCGGCGTAGGCTTCGTCCAGCGGACGGCGATTCTCCGGCGGCTGCTCGGCATAGCGCGCCGACAGCGCTTCGATGAAGGCCTGCTCGCGTGCGCTCGCACGCGGCGCCAGCGCGCGCGCCTTCTGCAGGCGCGTCCAGGCCTTGGCGTTGCTGTTGGGGTCCATGCCGGCGTTGACGTGCGGACCGAGTACGAGCGCCGCGCCCCACCAGCACATGGCGCAGTCTGGATCGAGCTGCGTGGCCTTGAGGAAGGCACGTTCGGCGGCGTCGTGGTTGAAACCGTAGGTGAGCATCAAGCCCTGGTCGAACCAGCGGGCAACTTCCGGATTCGCGCTGGTGACTGGGAAGTGATAGTCGCCGAGGCCTTCCAGCAAGTTGGCGCCGAGTGCCATCTCCGGCGGGGACACGGCCGGCGGGGATACGGCTTGTGCTGCAGCCGGAGGTCCATCCTTGGAGATGGAGCAGGCGCCTGTGAGCGCTGCGCAGGCGCAAAGCAGGGCGATGCGGACACGGTGTTTCATGGTTTTCTCCGAGGGGTTTCGCAGTGTTCCGAACGCCGTTCGCTGTCTGCTGCGGCCAGGCGTGCGCCTGAGACAATCCGCTGCAATACAGCGATCGCCGGCGGCAGGCGCCGGAACGGCAGTCGCGATCGTTGCGATGCCGTCCTGGTGTGCACGCAAAGCTGCAGCGTCAGGCGACGGCACGGGAAGCGAAGAGTGGCGGACACGGTCAGGGACGCGGGGGCGACGCTGCAAGAGTCGACAGCGCGGACAAGTTAGTCGTCGCGGGGGCGATGCACCACCGCCTGGCGCGATGGCGTCGCCCTGTCGAAAGTCAGTGGTCAGTCATCGCAACGAAGGACTTAGTGCCAGCGCCAGAGCGTCCGAAGTCGCCAGACGGCACTGAGTCGGCGACGACGAAGGATTGGATACGAACCGGCTTCCCGAGCGGGAAGCGGCCTGAACGATCACATCGTATGCGTCGGCTTGTCCGCATTCAGCATGCCGGCCAGCAGTGTTTCGATCTTGCCTTTGACGTTCTCGCCCTCGGCCGTCTCCGCGAACTGCACGCCGATGCCGGCGGTGCGGTTGCCCTGTGCGCCGGTCGGGGTGACCCAGACGACCTTGCCGGCGACGGGCAGGCGTTCGTTGGATTCGGGCAGCGTCAGCAACAGGAAGACCTCGTCGCCGAGGAAATAGCGCTTCGGCGTGGGGACGAAGATGCCGCCGTACTTCAGGTACGGCATGTAGGCGTTGTACAGCGCTGCCTTGTCCTTGACCGCCAGCGACAGGATGCCCTGCCGCGCGCCACCCGCTCCCACTGCACTCATCCCCTGCCTCCCGTTCTGGATGCCGTTGCCGGCGCGTTGTCCGCGCGCCACGCCAACAGCAGTTCGGCGACTGCCAAGTCCGCACGGATCGTCGTCCGCAACAGGTCGCGGGTGCGGTTGGCCGCATCGAACCACGCCGCGAGCGTGCGCGTTCGCACCGGGTCGGTCAAGCCGGCCGCCTCGGCGACAGCCAGGTCTGCGGCATGTCGCAGGCGCAGCGTCGCGCTGTCGTCGCCCGTCCAACGTTGCGCCGTTTCGACCACCGAGAGGTCTCCGCGTGCGAGCTTGCCCAAGTCGGCCGCAACCTCGCGGCGCAGTGCCAGGCCGCCGTCGCGCAACCAGGCATCGGCCAGCCCCGGATGTCCGCGCGCGGCGTCGAGCGCCTCGGTGACGGCGGTCTCGGCATGCCCTTGCTCGCGCAGCCAGGCCAGCGCTTCCGCGCGTTGCGGCAGACGGAATTCCAGGCGCTGGCATCGGCTGCGGATGGTCGCGGGCAGGCGCGCGGGGTTGGCGCTGACCAGCCAGAGGTAGCGGCCAGGATGCGGTTCCTCGAGCGTCTTCAGCAGCGCATTGCAGGCCGCGTGGTTGATCGCGTCGGCCGGTTCGATGATCGACACCTGCGCGCCGCCGTACTGCGGCGTCAGCGTGAGCTTCTCGGACAGCTGCCGGATCTGCTCGATCACGATCTCGGTGCGCAGCCGCGTGCCTTCCTTGTTGGGCACGAAGCTGACGAGATTGAAATCCGGATGCGAACCGGCCGCGAACAACTGGCAACTGCGGCAGGCGCCGCAGGGGTCGCGACCGTCGCCACGTCCCGTGCACAACAGCCTTTGCGCGAGGCGTTCGGCCACCGCGCGCTTGCCGAGTTGCGGCGGTCCGCACAGCAACAGCGCATGGCCCATGCGCCCGCCATCGAGCGCATCGGTCGCATGATCGTAGGCGCGCTGCTGCCAGGGAGCGAAGCGATGCGTCATGCGCCGGCCCGCCAGTCGCGCAGGTGATGGACGGCTTCTTCGGAAACCCGCTCGACCGATTGCGTGGCGTCGATCACGCGGAAGCGGCGCGGCTCGGCGTCCGCGCGCGACAGGTAGGCCGCGCGCACGCGCTCGAAGAATTCGTCGCGCTCGCGCTTCGATGCGGTCCGGATACAGGTCGCGGCCGCGCGTGCGCTCGCGTCCCTGCGCCACGCCGACGTCCAGCAGCAGGGTCAGGCTGGGCTGCAGGCCGACGACGCGGCGTTCGAGTTCGGCGATGAAACCTGCATCGAGCCCGCGCCCGCCGCCCTGGTAGGCATAGCTGGAATCGGTGAAACGATCGCTCAGCACCCAGGCGCCGCGTTCGAGCGCCGGCAGGATCGTCTCGCGTACGTGTTGCGCGCGCGCGGCGAACATCAGCAGCAGTTCGGTGTCGGCGGAAGGCGGTTCGTGACTGGCCTTTGCGGCGTGCGGGTTGAGCAACAGGCCGCGAATCAACTCGGCGAGCGGCGTACCGCCGGGCTCGCGCGTGCTGACCACTTCCTCGTCACCCGCCAGCAGCGCATCGCGCAGGGCATTGAGCACGGTCGTCTTGCCGGCGCCCTCGCCGCCTTCCAGCGTGATGAAGCGCGGGTGCGTCGGCAGCGGCGTGCTGCGCGGTGGCCTCGGAATGCGTGGGCTCATTGCGGTGCGCGCTGCGCGCGGTAGCGCTTGAGGTAATCGTTGACCGCCGCCTGGTGTTCGGCTAGCGAACGCGTGAACACGTGGCGCCCGCTGCCGTCGCCGACTGCGACGAAGTACAACGCGTCGCCCGGCGCGGGATGCGTAGTAGCCCGCAAGGCATCGGCGCCAGGCATCGCGATCGGCGTCGGCGGCAGGCCGTCGCGGGTGTAGGTGTTGTAAGGCGTGTCGGCCAGCAGATCGTTGCGGCGGATGTTGCCGGCATAACTGCTGCCCATGCCGTAGATCACGGTCGGATCGGTCTGCAGGCGCATGCCGAGCTTGAGGCGCCGGGCGAACACGCCGGCGATCTGCGGTCGTTCGCTGGCGATGCCGGTTTCCTTCTCGACGATCGAGGCCAGCGTCAATGCTTCCTCCTTCGACTTCAGCGGGATATCGGCATCACGCTCGCTCCATGCCGTCTGCAACGCTTTGTCCATCGCCGCATACGCGCGCTTGAGCACCGACAAATCGCTGTCGACGCTGGTATAGGCGTAGGTTTCCGGCAGGAAGCGACCTTCCGGATGCTGGCCGTCATGGCCGAGCGCCTTCATCAGCGCGGCGTCGTCGAGTTGCGCGCCCTCCTGCTTCAACGGTTTGGCGCGTGCGAGCGCGCTGCGCAGTTCGCGGATATTCCAGCCTTCGACGATCGTGAAGCGATAGCTGACGACCTTGCCGTCGCGCATGCGCACCAGCAGGTCGCGCGGCGTGGCGCCGGGCTCGAGCGCGTATTCGCCGACCTGGATCCTGCCTGCGGCGCCGAGTTGCTTCGCCAGCGCCTGCCATTCGAGTTCGTGGCCGCTGCTGATGCCGGCCTTGCGCAGCTTGTCGAGCACGACCGCGAAGGAATCACCCGGCTCGACGACCAGGCTCTCGCCGGACTCGATGCCGGAGAGCGGCGCATCGGCGAAGCCGACGTAGCGCTGGTAGCCCCAGTAGACGAATGCGCCGAACAGCAACGCCGAGACCACGAAGAAGGCTCCGAAGCGGCGTTTGCGCGGGGTCTTGCTCACGGATACTCCAGGTGTGCAAAGGCGGGGTGTGCATCGGCCAGAAGGCGCATCGCATCGCCCAGCTTCGCATGCGGAGTCCAGCTTCGCTCACCCAGCCGGGCCACGGGCAGGATACCGCGCACGGCATTGCACAGGAAAATCGCGTCGGCCGATTCGACTTGTGCGATCGACAAGGGCTCGACCAGCGCATCGAGCGCATGTATCGCCCAGGCACGACAGATGCCCGCGACGCCGCAACGATCGACCGGCGGCGTCGTCCAGCGACCATCGAGCAGCACGAACAGGTTGGCCGCGGTGGCGCACACGGCGTTGCCTTCGGTATCCCGCAGCAGGCCCTCGTCGAAAGCGTCGGCCTGCCATTCGCCGCGTGCCAGCACCTGCTCGAGCCGGTTGCAGTGCTTGATGCCGGCGAGCGCGGGCTGGATCGCCAGGCGCAAGTCGCACCAGCGCACGACGAGGCCACCCGGCCGCATCGGCGGCGGCAAGGCATGCGCGGAGAGCATCCACAGCGACTCGACATCCGCAGGCGCTGCATAGCCGCGACCACCCGCGCCGCGCGTGACGACCAGCTTCAGCACGCCATCGCCTTGTTCGTCTGCCAGTGCGTCGATCCCGGCGTCGAGCTTGCCCATGTCCGGCAAGCGCAGTCGCAAGCGCCGCGCGCCCTCCTCGAGCCGCACCCGGTGCGCGTCGCGCCAAAGCACGCCGCCACGATGCACGCGCATCGTCTCGAACACGCCATCGCCATAGGCCAGGCCGCGACTGTCGGGCGGGATCGCCGCGATGGACTCGTCGCCGCAGAAGATGCGGTGTGTCACGCGCCGACCCCGAGCGCCTTCAGCATGCCGCGCGCCTTGGCACGGGTTTCGTCGAGTTCACGCTGCGGGTCGGAGTCGGCCACGATGCCGGCGCCCGTGCGGAAGCGCACGCGGCTGCCACCGGACGGCTGCCTTCCACCTCGGCGCTGCGGATCAGGATGTTGAGATCGAGGTCGCCGTCGCGGTTGAGCCAGCCCATCGCGCCGGTATACGCACCGCGACCGGCGCCTTCCAGCTCGGCGATGATCTGCATGCAGCGCACCTTCGGGCAGCCGGTGATCGTGCCGCCGGGAAACACGGCGCGGATCACGTCGCCGGGCGTCGCGTCGGCGCGCAGCCGGCCGCGCACGTTGCTGACGATATGGTGGACGTGGGCGTAGCTTTCGACGGTCATCAGTTCGTCGACCTCGACGCTGCCCGGCGTGCAGACGCGACCGAGGTCGTTGCGCTCCAGGTCGATCAGCATCACGTGTTCGGCGCGTTCCTTCGGATGCCCGACCAGTTCGCGGATGCGCGCGGCATCGTCGTCGCCGCTGAAACGCGGGCGCGTGCCGGCGATCGGGCGGGTCTCGACCAGATCGCCGCGGATCGAGACCAGCCGTTCCGGCGAGGAACTGACCACGGCCCAGTCCTGCCTGGCGAGCATTCCGGAAAATGGCGCCGGATTGGCTTCGCGCAGTCGCGCGTGCAATGCAGCGGGATCGAGCCGGGACGCGAATCGCGCCTGCCAGCCGCGCGATAGGTTGACCTGGAAGACATCGCCGGCAGCGAGGTATTCGAGGATGCGCGCGACGCCGGCGACAAAGACGGCGGGGTCGTCTTCCTGCATCAGATGACGGCGCGCTCCAGGCAGGCAGCGGATCACCGTTGGCGCTCGTCGACAGGTCGACGAGGATGCTGTCGAGCATCGCTTCGTGTCCGGTCTCGGCCAAGGCTATGCATTCACCGGTCGCGTGGTCGCGCAGGACCGCGGCCGGGCAGCGCAGCGCGAGCGCTTGCGGCAGGGCGCCCGGCGCGGCCGGCAGGCGCAGGATCGGTTCGATCTGTGCGGCGAGTTCGTAGGCGAGAAACAACGCCCAGCCGCCGCGGAATGGCCAGCGCGGTTCTTCGCGCGGCGTGCGTTGCGCCTGCCAGGCGGCATCGAGTGCAGCCAGGAAATCGCCTGCGACGACTTCGTCGTCCTTGCGATACACGCGTCCGTCGGCGTGCAACGCGAGCGAGTCGCCATCGGTCGCCAGCAGGAGATCCCAGCGACCCTGCGCCGATCCGGGCGCGAGCGCCGACGAAGACGACTCCAGCAGCATCGGATAGCGCGCCGGCGCGTACCGGTGCAGCGCCAGCAGGTCTATGTCCGGTGGCAGGGCGCGGGTGACGAGCATGTTCTTCAGCCGTGATGCCCGCCTTCGCGGGAATCACGGACCCTCACACGCGCTTGAAAATCAGCGTGCCGTTGGTGCCACCGAAGCCGAACGAGTTCGACATCGCGATATCGACCTGCTTCTGGCGCGCGGTGTTCGGCACGTAGTCGAGATCGCAGCCTTCGGACGGATTGTTCCAGGTTGATCGTCGGCGGGATGATGCCGGCGTGCAGCGCCATCGCCGAGAACACCGCCTCGACGCCGCCAGCCGCGCCGAGCAGGTGGCCGGTCATCGACTTGGTCGAGCTGACCATGGTCTTGTAGGCGTGGTCGCCGAGCGCGCTCTTGAGCGCCATCGTCTCGGCGAGATCGCCCGCGGGCGTCGACGTGCCATGCGCGTTGACGTAACCGATCGCGGAAGCGTCGAGCCCGGCATCGCGCATGGCGTTGCGCATGCAACGCGAGGCGCCGTCGCCGTTCTCGCTCGGTGCGGTCATGTGGTAGGCGTCGCCGCTCATGCCGAAGCCGGCGAGTTCGCAGTAGATGCGCGCGCCGCGCGCCTTGGCACGCTCGTACTCCTCGATCACCACGATGCCGGCGCCATCGCCCATGACGAAACCGTCACGGCCGCTGTCCCAGGGGCGCGAAGCCTTCTCCGGCTCGTCGTTGCGCGTCGACAATGCCTTCATCGCGCAGAAACCGCCGACCGAGGTCGGCGTGGTGGCGTACTCGGCGCCGCCGGCGATCATCGCGTCGGCTTCGCCGTACTGGATCATGCGCATCGCCAGGCCGATGTTGTGCGTGGAGGTCGTGCAGGCGGTGACGGCGGCGATGTTCGGGCCCTTCGCGCCGGTCATGATCGAGACTTGGCCGGCGATCATGTTGATGATGGTGCTGGGCACGTAGAACGGCGAGATCTTGCGCGGGCCGCCCTCGTGGTACTTGAGCGTGGTTTCCTCGATGCCCTTGAGTCCGCCGATGCCGGCGCCGATGGCGACGCCGATCATCTCGGCATTCGCCTCGTCGATGACGAGCCCGGAATCCCGGATCGCCATCATCGCGGCGGCAACGCCGTAATGGACGAAGGGATCCATCTTCTTGATGTCCTTTGCCGCGACCCATGCCGCCGGATCGAAGCCCTTCACTTCGCCACCGATGCGGGTCGGGAAGGCCGACGCATCGAAATGCGTGATCGGACCGATGCCGGAACGGCCGTTGACGATGCCATCCCAGCTCGAGGCCAGGTCGTTGCCGACCGGCGACAGGATGCCGAGACCGGTGATGACGACGCGACGCTTGGACATGCTGCTACTCCTTACCTGTTCGATACGCGCGATCCTCCATGCGGATGCGCGCCGGAAACGTGCGGAGCCGCATCAGCGGCGCCGTATACACACGGGCCGCATCAGCGGCGCCGTATACACGCGGGGCCGCATCAGCGGCGCCGTATACACGCGGGGCCGCATCAGCGGCGCCGTATACACGCGGGGCCGCATCAGCGGCCCCGGGGGTTGTTGCGAATGACGGTCTCATCGATGGATCGGAACGCATCGATGGATCGATGGCGACGCGCCGACTCAGGCCTTGACGTGCGCCTTGACGTAATCGATCGCCTGCTGCACCGAGGTGATCTTCTCGGCTTCCTCGTCCGGGATCTCGCACTCGAACTCCTCCTCGAGGGCCATCACCAGCTCGACGGTGTCGAGGGAGTCGGCGCCGAGGTCGTCGACGAACGAAGCACTGTTGCTGACTTCCTCTTCCTTCACGCCAAGCTGTTCGACTACGATTTTCTTGACGCGCTCTTCGATGCTGCTCATTGGATATTGGCTCCGGGGAGGCTGTTTCGGCGGGTAGTGTAAGGGAAAGGCGGGGCCTGCGGCGCGTGGGCGGCGGGGGCCTTGCGGTTCAAGGGTTTAATGACGTTTACGGGACGATCACGGCATGTACATGCCGCCATTGACGTGCAGCGTTTCGCCGGTGATGTAGCTGGCCGCGGGGCCGGCAAGGAACGCGACCGCGCGTGCGATATCGGCTGGCTCGCCCAGTCGTCCGAGCGCGATCTGGCCGATCAGCGCCTGCTTTCGCGTCCTCGGGCAGGTCCTTGGTCATGTCGGTGGCGATGAAGCCCGGCGCCACGACATTGACGGTGATGCCACGCGAACCGATCTCCTTCGCCAGCGACTTGCTGAACGCGATGATGCCGGCCTTGGCGGCGGCGTAGTTGGCCTGGCCCGCATTGCCGGTCACGCCGACGACGGAGGCGATGTTGATGATGCGACCCTTGCGCGCCTTCATCATCCCGCGCATCACCGCCTTGGACGTGCGGAAGACGCTGGACAGATTGGTGTCGAGGATCGCCTGCCAGTCCTCTTCCTTCATGCGCATCAGCAGGTTGTCGCGGGTGATGCCGGCATTGTTGACCAGGATCGAGATCGGGCCGAACTGCTTGGCGATTTCCTCGACCAATGCCTCGACGGAAGCAGGTTCGGTCACATCGAGCTTACGCGCCCTGCCCGCCGCTCGCGGCGAGGCGTTCGCCGATCGCGCGCGCGCCCTCTCCGGACGTGGCGGTGCCGATCACGATGGCGCCCTGCGCGGCCAGCTCATCGGCGATCGCCGCGCCGATGCCGCGGCTGGCGCCGGTGACCAGGACGATCTCGCCTTTCAGGGTTTCGTTGTTCATGCGGTTTTCCATTCGCCGATCGCCGCTTCGAAGTCGCCGGGCGTACCGAGCGCCCGCGTCTCGATGGCTTTGTCGATGCGCTTGATCAGGCCGGCCAGCACCTTGCCGGGTCCGCATTCGGCAACGCGGACGATGCCGCGTGCCGACAGTGCCTGCACCGACCCGGTCCACTGCACGGGCAGATACAACTGGCGCGCGAGCGCGTCGCGAATCGACTGCACGCCCTGATGGACTTCGGCATCGACATTCTGCACGACGGGCAGGACCGGATCCTTCCACTTCAGGCCGGCCATCGTTTCGGAGAGACGATTCGCAGCTTCGCGCATCAGTGGCGTATGCGACGGCACGCTGACGGCCAGCTTCACCACCTTGCGCGCGCCGCGTTCGGTCAGCAGCGCCAGTGCGCGATCGACCGCGGCGACGTGGCCGCCGATCACGATCTGTCCAGGCGAGTTGTAGTTGGCCGGCACCACGACTTCGCTCTCGCTGGCTTCCTCGCACGTCTGCGACACCAGCGCGTCCTCGGCGCCGATCACCGCCGCCATCGCGCCAATTCCGGCCGGCGCCGCGTCCTGCATCAACTGCCCGCGGATGCGCACCAGGTGGGCGGCATCACGCAGCGACAACGCCTCCGCGGCAACCAGCGCTGTGTACTCGCCCAGGCTGTGACCGGCCAGTACCGAAGGTTGCGTGCCTCGCTGCGCCTGCCACAGACGCCACACGGCCACGCCGGCGGCGAGCAGCGCCGGCTGCGTGTATTCGGTGCGGTTGAGCATCTCCTCCGGACCGCCCTGCGACAACGCCCACAGATCCACGCCGGCACCTTCGGAGGCCTCGGCGAAGGTGTCGCGGATCGCAGGGTGCAGTTCGGCCAGTTCGGCCAGCATCGCGACGGACTGCGATCCCTGGCCGGGAAACACGAAGGCCAGCGTCGGGTCGGAGGAATGCGGTCGGGTCACGCGTTGGTCCTTCGAAAGCGAGCGGCGATGATACGGGCGCGGGCTTCGCATCGTCTGTACGACGGCGTACGTGCCATGCCGAATTTTGCCGGAGCGACGGGTGGGAAGTTCTTTGCCGCGGATAACGCGGCAGCAACCTGTTCTTAGTAGCGCAGCAGCGCAGAACCCCATGTGAAACCACCGCCGAAGGCCTCCAGCAGCACCAGCTGTCCACGCTGCACGCGGCCGGAGCGCACGGCTTCGTCGAGCGCCAGCGGCACCGAGCCGGACGAGGTGTTGCCGTGCTTGTCGACGGTCACGATGACCCGTTCCATCGGCATGTCGAGCCGCTTCGCGGTCGCTTCGATGATGCGCAGGTTGGCCTGGTGCGGGATCAGCCAGTCGATGTCGTGGCGATCGAGTCCGTTGGCTTCGAGCGTTTCCTCGACCACCGAATCCAGCGCCTTGACCGCGTGCTTGAACACTTCGCTGCCGGCCATGTTGATGCGCACGCCGGCATTGGGCTGGTCGAGCTTGAAACCGACCGAAACGCCGACCGGGTTCCACAGCAGTTCCTTCTTGCCGCCGTCGGCGTGCAGATGGGTGCTGAGGATGCCGGTCTCGCTGTCGGCCTTGAGCACGACGGCGCCGGCGCCATCACCGAACAGCACGCAGGTGGTGCGTTCGGTCCAGTCGACCATACGGGTCAGGGTTTCCGCGCCGATGACCAGCACCGTTTTCGACTGGCCGCTGCGGATGAAGGTATCGGCGACGCCGAGCGCATACAGGAAGCCGGAGCACGCGGCATTGACGTCGAATGCGGGACAGCCATCGGCGCCGAGTCGGTGCTGCACCAGGCAGGCCGTCGACGGAAAGATCAGGTCGGGCGTGGTCGTCCCAAGGACGATCAGGTCGATCTCGTCCGCGCCGACACCAGCCGCTTCCAGCGCCCTGACCGCGGCGTGGTAGGCCAGGTCGCTCGGTGGTCTCGCCTTCGGCGGCGATGTGGCGCTCGCGGATGCCGCTGCGCGAGGTGATCCATTCGTCGCTGGTATCGACGATCTTCGCGAGATCGTCGTTAGTCATCACCCGTGCCGGCAGATAGCTACCGGTACCCACGATCCTGGAATAGATACGTCCTGCGCCCACAGCGTGTCCGCTCTGTCCGCTCGAGGCCGACTCGCTCATCTAGGCAGCTGCCTTTTCGTCCGTAGCATTGCTGGAATTCCGTCCGGCACGCCGGACGTAGCACGGGGACAAGGTCCCGGCCCGGTCTGCGACGTCAATCTTCTTCGACGACCGACGTCTTGCTCTCGATCACCTTCTTGCCGCGGTAGTAGCCGTCGGGGGTGATGTGATGGCGCAGGTGGGTCTCGCCGGTGGTCGGATCGGTCGCCAACTGCTTTGCGGTCAGCGCATCGTGCGAACGGCGCTGGCCACGACGGGCGGGGGAGACGCGGGATTTCTGTACAGCCATGGGATTGCTCCAACTTCGATTCGGTGACTACTACTAATAATTTCGTAAATACTGGTTCAATGCTTGCCGCGATTGCGGGTGACGTCTGTAACTTCCGCCTGTGATTTTCCGCTATGACTTCTAGTTCTTCTTCAACGCCGCCAAGGCCGAGAACGGATTGGCGCGCGCCTCTTCTTCCGGCGGCGGCGGCCAATCCTGCTCCAGCGACTCCGACCCCGGGCTCACCGGGACCAGCGGGACCGCGAGGATCAATTCATCCTCGACCAGCTCCACCGGCCGCAACTCGCCATCTACGGCGACCAGCAGCGGCTCGTAGCCTTCCGGCAACCCAGCCTCGTCCGCCTCGATGCTGTTGCTATCGGCGCGAAGCAGGCCCAACCGTTGCACCACCTGCACCGGCTGCAGGAACCTCTGCAGCGTACGCTGGCAGATCAGCGGCAATTCCGCCTCGATCCTCAGTTCCACATATGGGATCTGCAGCGCATCGCGGTCGAACTCGAGCACGAAGCGGGCTTCGCCTTCGCCGTCGCTCAGCACGTCCCGCAAGCGGGGCATCGAGGACAGCGGCAGGCGCCCCTCGAAACCGCGCCGGGCCGTGACCATGCGCCAGGCGTCGACCACATCGGGTACATCAGTGGACATAAGCCGCGGAATGTTAAGGATCGGGGCCGCTGCTGTCAAACCGCGGGATGGGCGGAAACCCTTGCCGCGCCTCGCCTATGGAGCTGAATTTGCCCGCTGCAGGCAGCCACGGCAGACTGCCGGTCCGTTCTTCAGGCCGCCGGCGTGACCTTGACCCTGATCCTGTTGTCCGTCGCCGCCCTCGCCGCGGCCGCCACCCTGCTCCTGCGCAAGCGCAGCGGGCGGCGCCAGCACGCCCTCGGCGAGGTGCTCGACGCCGCCGATGCGCTCGAGGAGCGCCTGCGCACCGCCCGAGCCGAGATCGAGGCCATCGTAGGCAGCGACGACAACCCCGTGCGCGACGCCCTGCAGGAGATGCTGCGTCAGCGATTGTGGCTGCAGCACCATGGCGGCACGGCCTCGCTCGAGGAACTGGGCACGGTGCGCGATTCCATCGACGCCGCGCGCGTGCGGATCGACCAGCAACTGGTCGAGATCGAACGCGCACGCGCGCCGCTGCACTGAGAGAACAAGATGAAGCTGATCCTGGCTTCGACCTCACCCTACCGGCGCGAATTGCTGACTCGCCTCGGCCTGCCGTTCGATGTGGTGCGCCCCGAAGTGGACGAGACGCCGGCAGCGACTGAAACGCCTGTGGCGCTCGTACGCAGGTTGGCCACGATGAAGGCGAGCGCGGTCGCGAGGCAGCACGCCGATGCCTGGGTCGTCGGTTCGGACCAGGTCGCCGAACTGGACGGCCGCCCACTCGGCAAGCCAGGCATACGCGCGGCGGCCATCGAGCAGCTGACGGCGATGTCGGGCCGCGAAGTACGTTTTCTCACTGCCGTGTCGCTGACACGGACCGGCGCGCCCGGTCGCGACGCGCTCGACACCACGGTGGTGCGTTTCCGCAACCTCACGAACGCCGAGATCCAGCGCTATGTCGATCGCGAACAACCCTTCGACTGCGCCGGCAGCTTCAAGTCCGAGGGTCTCGGCATCGCGCTGTTCGACGCAATCGAATCGGACGATCCCACGGCCCTGGTCGGCCTGCCACTGATCGCGACGGCACGGTTGCTGCGCGAGGCGGGATTCCTGTTGCCCTGACGCCTGCGTTCGCGCCGCCCGATCAATCGCCTTCGATCGTCACCGGCTGCTCGCTCCACCGCTCGATGCTGCCGTCGCGGCCATGCAGCCGCAGGCCGAGCCAGTGGCGACCGGGCGCGATGTCGCCGGCATCGATCGTTGCGCGGAAGCCGACATCGGGATGCTGCGGATCGGTCGAGATCTTCCAGAAGGCGGCCGTCCCCGGACTCGGCAGGCCGTATTCGGCTCGCTCGACCACCCGGCCGTCGAGCAGGACATCGACGCGCGCCAGGCCGACGCCGTCCTTGAACGCCCATCCGCCAACATCGAACTTGCGGCTGACGCGCGCGCCACTGACCGGCGTGTCGAACCAGGCCATTGCCGGCGTCGTGCAGCGCTCGCCCTGCTTCGTGCCGCGCAGCATGAACAGCAGGAAGCGTTGGCTGCCATGGTCGACATTGAGGACGTGCGCAGGCGGCAAGGGGCCGAGGTAATCGCACAGCGCGTGGTAACGACGCAACAGGTCGCGGTATTGGACATCCGACGCGCCGACGACGAGCAACACGGGCGCACTATCCGTTTCCGCCCGATCGGAATACCGCAATCCCCACAATTGCAATTGCGGCGCACGACCGTGCCTGCGGTTGAGCGGATGATCGAGCACCTGGATGCGCGGATCGCCGAGCGCGAAGCCGAGTTCGGCGCCGATCTTGAAGTTGTCGGCGACGATGCGCGTGCGAGGCGGCATCGTGGCACGCATGCCGCGCACTTCGGTTGCGAGGCGATCCCAGCCGGCGAAATTCGACGGGTACCATTTCCATGCCGCCGATTGCGCGCGCAGCACCGGAATGGACACGGCCGCGTAATAGGCCAGCATGGAAGCCAGGCCCAGCACCGCCAGCATCCATGTCGCCATGCGCCATGGGCGCGGCCATCGCGTCAGCACCGCTGGAAGCAACGGCAGCAGAGCCAGGTAGCCAGGCAATGGCCAGTGGAAACTGACGCGCTCGGTATCGGCGAAGAATCCAAGCGCGAAGAAGCCGAGCACGACCAGCCCGCCAAGCCCGGCAAACAGGCGTGCAGCCTGGTTGTCGCCACCGCGCAGGTTGCGCACGGCCCAGGCCATGGCGATGAACAGCAGCGGCGTGACCAGCAGCGCTTGGATCAGCACGAACAGCATGCCGTCGGCATGGAAGGCCCAGGGATGCCGATCGACCAGTTGGAAGCGCAGGCCCGCTTCGGCGTTGTCCATGTTCCAGGCGATCAGCGGCGTCCATGCCGCCGCGCCGAACGCGATCGCCACCCAGACACGTGGATCACGCAGCGCGCGGCGTCCGGCCGGCAATAGCAACAGCGCGGCGAAACCGACCACGACCACCGCGATAAAGCGATAGTGGCTGAGCGCCCCGATCGCCAGGCCGAAAGCGAGTTGTACCGCTGCCCCAGGCGTGACGTTGCGCAACATGCGTGCGCCGGCATCGATGCAGACCAGCGTCGCCAGCGCCATCGCCGCATCGGGCAGCGCCAACAGGCCGAGCGTTCCTGCCAGCGGCAGCAATACGGTCAGGCTTGCCGCCTGCCAGCCCTGTGTGCGCTCGAACTCGCGCGCCGTGATGCGGAAGACCAACCACGGCAGTAGCGCTGCGATCAACAGGAAGGGCGCGCGCAAAGCCAGCGGATGATTGCCGCCGAGCGCGACGCCGATGCGCGTGAGCCACGCGGTCAGGCCGGGCAGATCCGAATAGGCCCAGGCCAGATGCTGGCCTTCCTGCCAGTAGAACGCCTCGTCCACGAACAACGGCAGGTGCGCAGCCAGCACCGTCTTGAGCAGCAGGATTGCGACCCATAGCGCGATAAAGGCATTGCGTGCCCTGATTTCATCCCGCATTCGCCCGCGTCCTCGCTACACTTCGATCGATTCGAGGAGCCACGCATGTCTGCATCGCCCCTGTCCGGTCACATGCTAACCGACGACCTGCGCGACGCCCTCAAACGGGCGCAGGCGCAGGTCAACACACTGGTGCTGGGCAAGCCGCAGGAAGTGCGGCTGGCGTTCGTGGCGCTGCTGTCCGACGGACACCTGCTGATCGAGGACCTGCCGGGCCTGGGCAAGACCACGCTCGCGCATGCGCTGGCGGCGACGCTCGGGCTCGGCTTCCAGCGCGTGCAGTTCACTTCCGACCTGCTGCCTTCGGACATCGTCGGCGTGTCCGTGTACGACGTGCAGGCGCGACGTTTCGAATTCCATCCCGGCCCGGTGTTCGCCCACGTGCTGCTGGCCGACGAGATCAACCGTGCACCGCCGCGCACGCAGAGCGCATTGCTCGAAGCGATGGCCGAACACCAGGTCACCGTCGACGGCGCGACGCATCCGTTGCCCGACCCGTTCTTCGTGATCGCCACGCAGAATCCGGTGGATCTCGCCGGCACCTATCCCCTGCCCGATTCGCAACTCGATCGTTTCCTGCTGCGGCTGACGCTGGGCTATCCAGGCGAAGAGGCCGAGCGTGCATTGCTTGCCGGCGCGGACCGCCGTGACCTGATCGCGCGCACCCAGCCTGTGCTCGGCGCCGGCGACGTGCTGTTGTTGCGGAGTGCGGTCAACGGAATCCACGCCAGCGATGCACTGATCGACTACGTGCAATCGCTACTCGCGCGCAGCCGTCGCCATGCCGGCGTGCGCGTCGGCCTGTCGCCGCGCGCCGGCATCGCATTGCTGCGCGCGGCGCGCGCCTATGCCTTGCTGCTGGGTCGCAACCATGTGCTGCCGGAGGACGTGCAGGCGCTGTTCGGCGCGGTGGCCGCGCATCGCCTGGCGCCCGATGCCGATGCCGGCGACAACGCCACGCTGGCCAAGGCGATCCTGCACGCGGTGCCGGTGGACTAGTGCGCAGGGCGGCACGCCGGAGGTCGCTCCTCCATCAGGCAAGGCTGCGTTGCGGAATACGCGGACCCCGCCCGGCGCGATCCACCCGAGCGTGGACCAACCGAGCACGGACCGACCAATGAAATGCATCGACCCGTTGCGAGTCAGGTTCGAATCGTGGGCGCGTGCGCGGCAGCCGCAATCGTTGCCGGTACGCTTCGACCGCCGCAGCATCTACGTGCTGCCGACCGGCTTCGGCTGGTTCTACGTCGCGCTGCTCCTCGGCATGGGCCTGGGCGCCCTGAACTACAACAACAATCCGGCGCTGCTGTTGGGACTGCTGCTGGCCGGCGCGGCGAACACCAGCCTGTTCGCGGCGCACCTGCAGTTGAGCGCCTTGCAGATCATCGCACTCAGCGCCGACCCGGTTGCAGCAGGCACGCCACTGCTGGTGCGAGTGCATGCACGTGCCGAACCCGGTCGCGAGCGCCGCGGCCTGCGCGTGCAATGCGGCGATGCCGACGCGACCTTGTCGCTCGACGACGGTGCGGGCGCGGCGGACCTGCCGATCGCCACCATGCAACGCGGTTGGCTCGAGCCCGGCCGCATCAAGATCTCGACCACGCGCCCGCTCGGCCTGGCGCGCGCATGGGCTTATGTCTGGCCCGACCTGCCGCTGCTGGTCTATCCCGCTCCCGAAGCCAACGGTCCCCCGCTGCCGCTCGGCTCGGGCGAGAACAGCCATGCACGGCTGCATCCGGCAGGCGACGACGTGCACCACTTACGCGCCTATCGGCGCGGCGATGCGCGCAGTGCGATCGCGTGGAAGCCTTCCGCACGCCGCGACACGCTGCTGGTGCGCGAATACGAACAACCGCTCGGTGCAGAAATCGTGCTCGACTGGCAGCGCGTAGTCGGCGTCGCCTACGAAACGCGCATCCAGCGCCTGGCGCGCTGGATCGACGAAGCCGAACGCGAAGGCCGGCGCTACACGCTGATCCTGCCTCTACAGCCTGCGATCGGTCCCGCCAGCGGCGCGGCGCATCGCCATGCGTGCTTGAAGGCACTCGCGCTATTGCCACGGATGGCAGGCGGCTGATGTCGAAACGATCCTCCATCACGCTGGATGCGCAGAGTCGCGGGTGGACGCTGCTCGCCGCCGCTGTCTGCCTGTTGCCGCTACTGCTGCAGTTGCCCGCGCAACTTGCCGTCGGCATCGGCGGCGTCGCGATCGTCGTCGCAGGTTCGACCTGGCGAGGACTTGCCCTACCCGCCTGGTTGCGCCTGCTGCTGGCGCTGGCATTGATCGGTACCGTGCTGACGATGTCGCGCTTCGTGTTCGGCCGCGACACCGGCTGCGCTCTGCTCGCGGCGATGCTGGCGTTGAAACCGATCGAGATGGCCAGCTTGCGCGATGCGCGCAGCCTGCTCGGCTTCGGACTGTTCGCGCCGTTCGCGACGTTCCTGCTCGACCAGGGACCGTTGCCGCTGGCGCTTGGCTTGGTCGGCGCGACGCTGGCGCTCGCGGCGCTGTTGCGGCTGTCGGAACTCGAATCGGGCGACAGCCGGCGACCGCTCGCGCCATGGCGCCGCTTCGCGACGGTATGGCGCCTGGTGGCCATCGGCCTGCCGCTCGCCCTGGCGGCGTTCTGGCTGTTCCCGCGCCTGGCCACGCCGCTGTGGGGCGTACCGGAGCGCGCGCTGGCACGGCCCGGTTTGTCCGACAGCATGTCGCCGGGCGAATGGATCGATCTGCTGACCGATGACACTCCGGCCTTGCGTGCGACTTTCAACGGTCCGGCGCCGCCGACCTCGCAGATGTACTGGCGCGGCCCGGTGCTGTGGAATTTCGACGGCCGTACCTGGACGCAGCCGCAATGGTTCCGCAACCTGCCGGCAGCGGAGGTCGTGCCGTCGGCACAGCGCTACGACTACGAACTGGAGATCGAACCGACCGATCGCCGGCAGGTCGTCGCGCTCGAACTGCTGGCGGTGGCGCCCGAGGGCCTGCAGCTCTCGCTCGACTACGGCCTGTTCTCCGCACGTCCACTGACCGCGACCACGCGCTGGCGCATGCAGTCCGCTCCGCCGGCGGCCTTCGAACCGGTCTTGAAGGTGACGCTGCGGCAGGTGGCCCTGCGCCTGCCCGAAGGCTACAACCCACGCACGCTGGCGCTGGCGCGGCAATGGCGTCGCGAGGCGGGCGCCGGCAACGATGCGGCGATCGTGCAGCGCGCCTTGCGCTGGATCACGGCGGAGTTTGCCTACACGCTGGAAACGCCGCTGCTGGGACGCAATTCCGTCGATGAATTCCTGTTCGAGCAGAAGGCCGGTTTCTGCGAACACTACAGCTCCGCCTTCGTCGTGCTGATGCGGGCCGCGGGCATCCCGGCGCGCGTGGTCACCGGCTATGTCGGCGGCTATCGAAACCCGTTCGGCGATTACTGGCTGGTGCGGCGCTCGGATGCGCATGCCTGGGCCGAGGTCTGGTTGCCGCGCCGCGGCTGGGTGCGCGTGGATCCGACCGCCGCGATCGCGCCGGAGCGCATCTACGACACGCTCGCCGATCGCGTGCCCGGACGCGGGCATTCGCCGGACTGAGGCCGGTGTTCAACGTCAGCGACTGGCTGCGGCGTGGCTGGAACGACTTCGTGCTCGGCTTCGATGCTTCGCGGCAGCAGCGCCTGCTGCAGCCGTTCGGCATCGATGAGCTGGACACCGACCACCTGATCGCGCTGTTCTTCTCCGTCGCCGGCCTCGCGCTGGGCTGGATGCTGTGGCTGACCGCGCGCAGCGAACGCGAACGCGATCCTGTGCTGCGCGCCTGGCACCGGCTCGACGCGCGCTATCGCCGGCTGGGGTTGGGCCGCGAACCGCACGAACCCGCACTGGCCTGGGCGCAACGCGTCGGCTCGTCGCGACCGCAGGTCAGCAGCCTGAACGCACTCAGCCTGCGTTTCGCCAATTGGCGCTACGCTCGTCCGCAGGATGGGGAGCACGAGTCGCCTGGCCGGACACGCCAACTGATCCGCGACTTGCGCGCCCATCGTCCCTGACCCGATGCCTTTATGCTTGGACGCAATTCCTGGAGAGCCGCAATGACCTTCCGACTCCTCGCCAGCGCCTGCCTCGCCCTGCTGGTCGCGGCCTGCGCCTCGCAACCCAAGCCGCTGCAGGGCGACTACACGCCGCTCACGCCACGCGATGCCGCCGATCGCGAAAGCACCGGCGCGGCCGTGCGTTGGGGCGGCCGCATCGTGCAGACGCAGCCGCTGGAAAACCGCACCTGTTTCGAGATGATCTCCACGCGCCTGGATGTCTACGGCCGCCCTTACTGGGCCGAGGACGACACCGGCGGCCGCTTCATCGCCTGCCGTACGGGTTTCTACGATCCGGCGGTGTTCGAGAACAATCGCGAGGTCACGTTCACCGGCCGTGTCGACGGCTACGAGAACCGCCGCATCGGCGAATACGACTATCGTTTTCCGCGCGTCAGCGCCGATGTCGTCTATCTGTGGCCGGTCCGCGAGCGCGTCAACGTGATCACACGACCTGCACCTTGGCCCTGGTGGGGGTGGTGGTAGCGCGTTCTTGAGCAACGAAGCAAAAGGCCCGGTTTTCCGGGCCTTTCTGTAACGTCAGACCGGAACGCCGAATCGTCCCAGATGCGCCCCCGCCAGCAGGTGCAGGTGGATCTGGAACACCGTCTGCCCACCATGCGCGTTGCAGTTCATGACGATGCGATAGCCGTCCTCGGCGAATCCCTGCTGCTTCGCATACGCGGCAGCGGCGAAGACCAGCCGTCCGACGACTTGCGCTTCCTCTTCGTGCAGGTCGTTGAGCGTCGCGATCGGCGTCTTCGGCACGAACAGCACATGCACCGGCGCCTGTGGCGCGATGTCGCGGAAAGCGATCAGGTGTTCGTCCTCGAACACGATGTCGGCGGGGATTTCGCGGCGAATGATCTTGCCGAAGAGGGTGGTGTCGGTCATCGCTCGTCTCCAATCAACGTGGAACCCTACTGCGGCATCTCGCTGCGGCTGCCGAAGGCATGCGACAGCGTGCCGCGATCGACGTACTCCAGTTCGCCGCCCAGCGGTACGCCGTGCGTGAGCCGGCTCGGACGCACGCCGTGCTGCCGCGCCAACTGCGCCAGGTAGTGTGCGGTGGCCTCGCCCTCGACGGTCGGGTTGGTGGCGATGATCAATTCCTGCACCGCCCCTTCGGCGAGCCGTGACGACAACTGCTCGAGGCCGAGTTCGCGCGGGCCGATGCCGTCGAGCGGGCTCAGCCGGCCCTGCAGCACGAAGTACAGCCCGCGATAACCGGTGGCCTGCTCGATCGCGAGCCGATCGGCCGGCGATTCCACCGCGCACAACTGGTGCGCATCGCGCGAGGCGCTGGCGCAGGTCGCGCACAGGTCGCTCTCGCTGAAATCGCGGCAGCGCGCGCAGTGACCGATGCGCTCGACCGCCGATGCCAGCGCTTCGGCCAGGCGCTTGCCGCCGTCGCGCTCGCGCTCGAGCACGTGGTAGGCCATGCGCTGCGCGGTTTTCTGGCCGACGCCGGGCAGGACGCGGAAGGCTTCGATGAGTTGTTCGAGGAGGGAGGCGGTCATCGTTCTTTGCCCCTCCCCTTGCGAAGGCAGGGGGAGGTTGGGAGGGGGTGCGGTGGGTGAGCTACGTTCGTCTCCGATCGCGCAACTCCGCCCGGCCTCCCCTGCCTTCGCAGGGGAGGGAGCCATCAAAACGGCAGCTTCATTCCCGGCGGCAACGGCATGCCCGCGGTCGCGGCGCCCATCTTTTCCTGCGACGCCGCATTCGCCTTGTTGACCGCATCGTTGAACGCCGCGGCGATCAGGTCCTCGGCCATCTCCGGATCGGACAGCACGCTCGGATCGATGCGCACCTTGCGGCATTCCATGCGGCCGGTGATGGTGATGTTGACCATGCCGCCGCCGGCGTTGCCGGTGACTTCCACGTTGGCCAGTTCTTCCTGGGCGCGCTGCATGTTTTCCTGCATCTTCTGCGCCTGCTGCATCAATTGGGCGATGTTTCCACGCATGTCGGTACTCGCTGTTCGGCTCGCTGTTGAAAGGCCAGGTTCTGAAAAACTGATCTGAAAAAATTACCTGAAACGAACTATTCGTCGAGGGGGCGGATGGAATCGGGCACGACCTTGGCACCGTGCTGCGAGATCAGCCGCTGCACGTCGGGATCGGCCAGGAACGCGGCTTCGGCGCTGTTCTGGCGCGCATCGCGTTGCCGCGCACTGCGCTCGTGCAGGGTTTCGCCGTTGCTGGACTTGTTGCTTTCGAAACGGATCTGCGGCACGCCGCCGAGCGCACCGGCCAGCGCATCGCCGAGCAGCTTGACCAGGCCGGGCGCACGCAGATGATCGTCTTCCGGCGGCAGCGACAGGCTGAGTACGCCGTCGCGGTAACCGATGAAGGCGGCATGCGCGGCGAGTTCGCGCGCCGGACCGCGCAGGCCGCTGCCGGCGACCAGGTCGAGCCAGCGATCGGCATCGACTTCGATGGCAGGAGCTTCGGCCGACACCGACGCAGTCCGCTCCGGCGACGGCTTGTCAGGCACAGGCGCGATCGCCGGCTCCGCGGCAGCCTGCTCCGCGGCGGCGACCTGTGCATCGACGCGTTGCGGCGGTTCTACGCCCGCAGGCGATGCCGCCGGCACTGGTGGTGCAGGCCTCGCCGGACGCGAAGGTCGCCGGTGCGGCATCGGATGCCAGTGCCGCTTTCGCAGCGGCAGCACTGGCGATGCGCGTCGCGGCAGCAGGCGTGGCGACGGTCTGCGCGCCCGCATCCGCCGGCCGGAACGCGAGCATGCGCAGCAGGCTCATCTCGAAACCGGCGCGCGGGCTCGGCGCGAGCGGCAGATCGCGGCGTCCGTTCAGCGCCATCTGGTACCACAGCTGCACCACTTCCGGCCGCAACGCGGCAGCGAGCGCATCGATATCGACGCCGTCGGCCTCGATCTCCACCGCCGGCACCAGTTGCTTCACTTGCACGCGATGCAGGCCGTCGGCCAGTGCGTCGAGCACGCTGCCCCAGTCCGGCGAGAATTCGGCGAGCGTGGCGACTTCGCCGAGCATGCGTTCGCCATCGCCGTCAGCCAGCGCATCGAGCAAGGCGCCGACGCGGGTGCGATCGACGCTGCCGAGCATCGTCGCCACGGCCGCATCGTCGAGCGCCCCGCCGCCGGCGCTGGCGCCGGTGTAGGCGATCGCCTGGTCCAGCAGCGACAGGCCGTCGCGCAGGCTGCCGTCGGCGGCCTTCGACAACTGGCGGATCGCGCCTGGCTCGACGGCGATGCCCTCGGCTTCGAGGATCTTTGCGATCTGCCCCTGGATCTGCTGTTCGTCCAGGCGCTTGAGGTTGAACTGCAGGCAGCGCGACAGCACCGTCACCGGCAGCTTCTGCGGGTCGGTCGTGGCGAGCAGGAACTTCACATGCGCCGGCGGCTCCTCCAGCGTCTTCAGCAGCGCGTTGAACGCCGACTTCGACAGCATGTGCACTTCGTCGATCAGATAGACCTTCACGCGCCCGCGCGAGGGCATGTACTGCGCGTTGTCGATCACCTCGCGCACGTCGTCGACGCCGGTGTTGCTGGCTGCGTCGATCTCGAGCAGGTCGATGAAGCGGCCGGCGTCGATGGCCAGGCAGGTCGCGCATTCGCCGCAGGGTTCGGCCGACGTGCCCTGCTCGCAGTTCAGCGATTTGGCGAAGATCCGGGCGATGGTGGTCTTGCCGACGCCGCGCGTGCCGGTGAACAGGAACGCGTGGTGGACGCGGCCGGAATCGAGCGCGTTGGTGAGCGCCCGGACGACGTGTTCCTGACCGACCAGTTCAGCGAAACGCTTCGGGCGCCACTTGCGGGCGAGGACGAGATACGACATGCCGCCATTCTGCCACGCCGCGTCGCAGCGACCGCGACCTGGAGGCTCGTGCACGGGTTTTCCTTGTCGCTAGATGCGCCCGCGGCTAGAATTGCCGGCCCCGGATGCGGATGGATGCTGGCATCCGGGTTCCAGCGGAGAGGTGTCCGAGCGGTTGAAGGAGCACGCCTGGAAAGTGTGTAAGCGTCTAAACCGCGCTTCGGGGGTTCGAATCCCCCTCTCTCCGCCACTTTTTCATCAGCAAGCATCAAGCGCGTCCCGTTCCATCGCAACATGAGGCGGGCGCAGTCTCTATGGTGGCCCCGTCGGCCCCTCGCGACGCTAGGTCGAAAACCCCGCCAGGGCCGGAAGGCAGCAACGGTATCGATCGACGCGGGTGCCGAGGTCAGCCGGCGGGGTCATCGCCATTCAGGCGCCGCACTATTTGGCGACGATGCCGAGCGCATCGGGTTCCTTGCCGGTCTTCCAGCGTTCGACCACTTTCCACGAACCCGTATCGATCACCGCGATCTCGTTGCCGCCGCTGATCGCGACGTAGACGCGCGGCCTGGCCGGGTCGGCAATCACGCCGATCGGCAGCGCCGCCTTGCCGAGCATCGTGTCCTGGTAGTCGCCATCCTTGTCGGCAAGCGCGACCGTGGCGACACGCGTGAAGTCCTTCGTATCGAACACTGCGAGCTCCGCCGCTTTGGCATTGGTGACCAGCGCGCGGCTGCCGTCGGCGGTGAAGGCGACGCGGATCGGGAAGCCGTCGCTGCGCTGCGTCGTACGGACGGCCAGGGTTGCGGGATCGTGCACGGTCACGGTACCGGCTTCGCGATTGCTCACCCAGACCGAACCGTCGCGATGCACGGCGATGCCTTCTGCGCCTGCGCCGGATGCGACTTCGGCTGTCTTGCGCGCGGCACCAAGGTCGATGCGCGAGACCGTGCCGGCCTCGATCTTGCTCACGTAGGCGGTCTTGCCGTCGGCCGAAATGGCGACCATGTGGCCGCGGCCCGCGCCGACCGCGATCGCGCGCTCGACCTTGCCCTTGTCGACGTCGACGACGAGCAGGTCGCCGCTGTCTTCCGTGGTGACCAGCGCATGCCGGCCGTCGGCGAGGAAGCGCGCGCCGTGCGGATGCCTGTACTTGCCAAGATCGACCGTGCGCAAGACCCTGCCTGTTGTCGTGTCGACCACGCTCAACGTATTGCCCGCTTGCTGGTGGCCGTATTCGGTAACGAGCGCGATCCGCTGATCGGCGCTGACCGCGATCTCGTGCGGCCCCTGCCCTGTCGCGAACTCGCCGAGCTTGCGGCCGTCTTCGAGGCTGATCCGCCAGACCGTGTCGTCCGACTTGTTGCCGACCAGCAACTCGTCTTGCGCCAGCGCCGGCCCAGCCAGCAGCAGGCACGGCAGCAGGCAGCGGAACATCGTCGTCATGCGGGCTTCTCCTGTTCGGGTTGAGGATGCAGCCAACCGGCGGCGCCGTCGGCGTAGCGTTCATGCTTCCAGATCGGCACGCGCGATTTCACTTCATCGACGATGTAGCGGCAGGCAGCGAACGCGGCATCGCGATGCGCGGCGCTCGCACCGGCCCAGATCGCCAGTTCGCCGATCGCCAGCTCGCCGGTGCGATGCACGCAGCGTGCGTCGACGATCTCGAACTTCGCCAATGCCTCGTCGACGATTCGTTCGCCCTCGGCTTCGGCCAACGCCGCGTAGGCTTCGTAGCGCAGGCCGCGCACGGCGCGGCCGTCGTTGTGGTCGCGGACCCAACCTTCGAAGCTGGCGCAGGCGCCGGCGCGCGCGTCCAGCAGGGCGTCGCGCAGGGGCGCGATTTCGATCACGGTGTCGGACAAGGCGAATCTCTTCATTTCCCGCTCATCGTGCTCGTCACGGAGATTCATCCTCCGCTGACTGGCGGTATGAAAGCGATCTCTCCGCCATCGCGGACCGGGTCACCCCACTTCGCGAACTCGCCATCCATCGCGACGCGCAAACGGTCGATCGGCAACGCAAACCCATATCGCGTCCGCGCGGACTCATACAGCGTACGCAGGTCCGGCGCCTCGGTTTCGAGGCGCTCGCTGGCCACGCCCGCGGCGTCGCGCAGGCTTGCGAAGTACAGCACCGTCACGCACGCCATCAGCCGCCCTTCCCGAAATCGCCGTTTGCCGCCGCGTTTGCCGAGCAGTTTCGCCGGACCCAGCACGATCGCATGGGACAACGCCTTGCACATGTCATAGACCGTGAGCGCGGCCACCGTGGCGCCGGTCAGCGCCTCCATCTCCACGCCGGTCCGGTGGGTGGTCTTCACCGCGCATTCGATGCGCAGTTCGCGGTCGCCGTGCCAGTCGATGGCGACGCGGCAGCCGTCGATCGGCAGCGGATGGCAGAACGGGATCAGCTCGTGCGTGCGCTTGACGGCCATCGTGCCGGCGATGATCGCGGTCTCGACGATGCCACCCTTCGCACTGCGCAGGCTGCTCGCGCGCAACTGTCGCGCGACTTCCGCCGGAAAGCGCACGCGGCATTCGGCGATCGCCTCGCGCGCGGTCACCGCTTTCGACGAGACGTCGACCATCGTCGGCAGGCCGTCGGGATCGATGTGGGTGAGTGCTGGCTTTGTTCTTTTCTTCATCTTTCGCTTTGCGCCGTCATCCTCGCGAAGGCGGGAATGAGGGCAGTCATGGTCAACCGCCAATCAGGAACATCTCGACGTGCTTGCGCGGCACGCCCACAGCCCCGCGCAATTCGCTGTAGCGATCGGCGCGCCGCGACCACAGGCCGGCGACATGTGCGGCGAACGCCTCCTCGCCAAGTCCCAGCGTCGGCCTCAGGTCGGTGCCCTCGGCGGCGAACAGGCAGGTGTAGAGCTTGCCGTCGGCCGAGACGCGGGCGCGATGGCAGTCGCCGCAGAACGGTTCGCTGACCGAACTGACGAAGCCGACTTCGCCCAGGCCATCCTCGAAGGCATAGCGCGACGCGACCTCGCCGCGGTAGTGCGGATCGAGCGCGCGCAGCGGCCAGCGCGCGGCGATGCGATCGCGCAGTTCCGCCGAAGGCAGTACGCGCGCGGCATCCCAGCCGTTGCAGGTGCCGACGTCCATGTATTCGATGAAGCGGACGATGTGGCCGCTGCCGCGGAAGCGTTCGAGCAACGGCAGGACCTGGTTCTCGTTGACGCCGCGCTGCACGACGCAATTGAATTTGATCGCAGTGAACCCGGCCGCCTCGGCAGCAGCGATGCCGGCAAAGACGGTCTCGATGTCGCCGCGACCGCCGGACAGTTCCCGGAACAGGCCGGCATCGAGCGCGTCGAGGCTGATCGTCAGCCGCCTCAGTCCCGCCTCGCGCAACGCGCCCGCTTGCGCGGCCAGCAGCGAGCCGTTGGTGGTCAGCGCGATGTCGTCCAGACCCGCGATCGTCGTGAGCCGCGCGACCAGCTCGGGCAGGCGCTTGCGCAGCAGCGGCTCGCCGCCGGTCAGGCGCAGCTTGTTCACGCCAAGCCGCACGAAGGCGCGCACCAGCGTTTCGATCTCGTCGAAACTCATGCGCGATGCCGCGTCGAGGCCGTGGTCGTCGGGGATGCGATCGGCGGGCATGCAGTACGGGCAGCGGAAATTGCAGGCCTCGATCACCGACAGCCGCAGGTCGCGCAGCGGGCGTCCGCGCACGTCGAGCGGGAGCGATGCATCGCGCAGGATGGCGTTCATGACGGTTCGACCCTGGCCGCTGCCGGATCGTTCAAGCCTACGACCTCGCCCGCATGCGCGACGCGATGGCCGCGCGCGGCGAGCGTCTCGCCGTCGGCGGCGCTGGCGTAGTGGTAGAGGATGCAGCGCGCGAGCAGGTCGCGCGGATATTCGCGCTCGAGGTCGTCGATGCCGCTGTGCGAGGGATTGCCATGCAGGGCGCAGTCGTGCGCGATCAGCTCGCCGGCATCGGCATGTTTGGCCAGGGCTTCCGGGATCGGGCGGGTATCGCCGGTCCAGACCACGCTGCCGCGCAGGCGCAGGCCGTAGGCGGTGTCGGGCCAGTGATGCCGCACCGGGAAGACTTCGAGGCGAATCCCGTCGTGCCAGAACGCCGCGCCGACCGGCACCACCTGGAACGCATCCCAGAAGTTCACGCCGCCCTCGGCAAGCGCGTTCGGATAGTCGCCGACGCGCTGGTGCAGCAGCGGCACGACGGTCGCTGGCACGTACACGCGTACCTTGCCGCGTCGCGCCTGATCGAACCAGGTCGCCACGAACAGGCGCTCGAAACCACCGACGTGGTCGAGATGCGTATGCGTGACGAACAGCGCGCGTGGCGGCTCGCCGTAGTGGGCGATGAAGGCGTCGAGGCCCTCGTTGCCGCAATCGATCGTCAGCCATGGCGCGCCGTCGCGCTCGATGGTCGCCATCGCCGAGCCGAGTTGCGGCGCCGCCGCAGCGTTGCCGACCCCGTGGAAGCGCAGAGACCAGGCCATCAGTATCCCTTCGCCCAGGCGCCGTCGTAGGCGCCGCGCAGGCGCGCGAAGTCGTCGTCGATCGCCTCGACGCTGCGTGCGCCGCGCAGCTTCAACAGCGAACGCTTCAGGCGCGCCAGGTTGTGTTCGCGCCAGGTCGTCGCCGGAATGCGCAGCGTGCTGCGATCGAGATCGATCAACCAGCCGCAACCGGTGGCGTCGAACAGGATGTTGTGCGCATTGAGGTCGGCATGATCGAGCCCGACGCGATGGAAGCGCGCGATGAGGCGGCCGGTTTCCTCCCACGGCGCATCACGACCGGCTACCGCTGCGCGATCGGCGAGCGAGCGCACGCCGACCAGCCGCTCGAGCAGGATCGAGGCACGATAGGTGAGGCCATCGCGCCGGTACTCGGCACCGAGCGGCCGTGGCACCGGCAGATCGCGGCGCAGCAGTTCGCGCAGCAACCGGAACTCGGCGAAGCTGCGCACCTTGTCCGAGCCGCGCCACAGGTGCCGGTCGCGGCTGAAACGCGCCGCCCAGCCGCCGCGCAGGTAGTGCCGCAGCACCGCCGCGCCGAACGGACCATCGACGAACCAGGCGCCACCACGACCGCCGCTGTCGACCGGACGCGCCTGCTCGCCCCAGTACGCCGGCACGAACCAGTCCGCATCGGCTTGCCGCAATCGCGTGGCGTCGAACAGAATCGCGCCATACCCGTTGCCGCGATCGTCGCGGAAAGGCGTCAGACTCTCGGTGGCGTCGAATCCTGCCATTCAGCGAGTCTAGCAAGCCGCATGCCGAACGCCCCCCGACCACCGCGCACGCCGCGCTCGATCTGCCTGCTGCGGCTGTCCGCGCTGGGCGACGTCACCCACGTCCTGCCGCTGATCCGCACCCTGCGCAGCGCCTGGCCGGACGTGGCGCTGAGCTGGGTGATCGGCAAGGGCGAGCACAAGCTGCTCAACGGGCTGGAAGGGGTCGAGTTCCTCGTCTACGACAAGAACACCGGCCTGGGCGGCATGCGCGCGCTGCGTCGCGGGATGCATCGCGGAATCGTGGGCCGCTTCGACGTGCTGTTGCAGATGCAGGTGGCCGCGCGCGCGAACCTGCTATCGGCGTTCATTCCGGCGACACGGCGGATCGGCTACGACCGTTCGCGCTCGAAGGACCTGCATGGCCTGTTCGTGAACGAGCGCATCCCCGACCGGCCCGGCTTGCACGTGCTCGACGCGATCGGCAGTTTCTGCGAGCCGCTGGGCCTGCAGCAGACGGACGTGGCCTGGAACTTGCCGGTTCCCGAGGAGGCCCACGCCTGGGCCCGCGCGCAGTGGCCCGACGATGGCATGCCGACCTTGCTGATCTCGCCTTGCTCCAGCCACGTGCTGCGCAACTGGCGCGCCGACCGCTACGCCGCCGTCGCCGACCACGCCGCCGCGCGCGGCTGGCGCATCGTGCTGTGCGGCGGGCGCAGCGAGCTGGAGCGCAGCACGACCGACGCGATCCTCGCGGGAATGCAGACGCCCGCGCTCGACCTGGTCGGCAAGGACACCCTCAAGCAGCTGCCGGCCCTGCTGAGCCGCGCCGACCTGGTCATGACGCCCGACTCCGGGCCGACGCATATCGCCAACGCGATGGGCAGCAAGGTGTTGGGCCTGCATGCGGCCAGCAATCCGGCGCGCAGCGGGCCGTACTCGGATCGTCGTTACTGTGTCGACCGCTACGACGATGCTGCGCGCAAGTATCTCGGCAAGCCGGCATCGGAACTCAAGTGGGGCACCAAGATCGAACACCAAGGGGTGATGGACCTGATCACCGTCGAGGACGCCATCGCCGCTTTCGAACGCTATCAACCGACATGAGGAGCCGGACATGGACCCCACTCTCACTGGCGCATTGGCCTCGCTGTTCGGCGCCGTCGTCGGCGGCGGCATCACCTATCTGCTGAACCGGCAGCAGCACGCCCAGCAGTTGCGGCTGTCGCGCGAACAGCACAAGACCGAATACGTGGCCGAGGAGACGGCTCGCCACTTCCTCAGCCACAAGGGCTATACGGACCGGTCGTTCGAAGTCCTGCAGAAACATCTGGGCGGGTTTGCCGACGATGAACTGCGCAAGATCCTGGTGCGCGCAGGTGCGATTCGGACTTACCGCGACGACGGCTCGGAATGGTGGCGCCTGCTGAGCCGCATGGACGAGTACATCGAATCCAAGGCTTCCTGAGCCGATGCGGAAGCCGGCAAGAGACCGGGCGCGCCGCGCTTCACCCGACTAGGTCACGGCGCGGCAGCCGACCTGTAGTCTTCGTACGACTTTTCCTCGACATAGCTCGAGCCCAGCGCGACGTTGATGTCCTTTTTGATGCGCGCGCGGGTGTCGTTCTCGAAGTAGACGCTGCGCGCCAGACGGACGAACTCCTCGTCGAAGGCCTGTGCCTTTTCCTTGAGGCGGATGTCGTCCTCGATCACCCATAGCCGTTCGTTGACCGCCTTCAGCTCCGCGCGCAGCTTGGCGATATCGCCGCCGGCGGCCGGATGCGCCATCCAGGTCTGTTCCAGCGCCGACAGTTCGTTGCGGACGTTGGCCAGCTTGGCCGGATCGGTCATGCGCTCGGACTTGATCTGCAGGATCGCGATCTTGTCGAGCAGTTCGCCGAAAGAGACGGGGACGAGGATTTCGGACATGGGCCGCTTGCGTGGTTGGACAATGGTCAGTGTACCCGCCGCGCCTTGTCCGCCAAGGCACCGGCCCGTATCATTGCGCCCCCGACGCTGCGACCAGGCGGCGGGCCGCCGGAGAGGTGGCAGAGTGGTCGAATGTACCTGACTCGAAATCAGGCGTGCGTTTATAGCGCACCGAGGGTTCGAATCCCTCCCTCTCCGCCAGATCGCAAAGGGTTGCGCGCAGAGCAGCCCTTTGTTTTGCCCGCTTCCGAGCTCCGGAAGCGCTAGCGCGAAATCGATGGAACTGCTCTACGCTGCCGAATGCAAACGCCTGCGGCGCGCGCCGAGCCAGCGCTCGGCGAACACGTCGGGATGTAGCGCTGCGTCCATGCGATAACCCTGGATCTGGTCGCAGCCGGCGCTTTCGAGGAAGCGGTGCTGCTGTTCGGTCTCGACGCCTTCGGCCACCACGACCAGTCCCAGCTGCTTGGCCATGGCCAGGATCGCGGTGGTGATCGCCTCGCCCTCTCCTGGGATCGCTCTGACGAAGGTCATGTCGATCTTCAACTTGTCGATCGGCAATCGCTTCAGGTACGCCATCGACGAGAAGCCCGTGCCAAAGTCGTCGATCGCCAGGTGCAGCCCGCGCGCGCGCAGGCGCGCGAGCAGGGCGATCGCCAGATCGGCTTCTCCATCAGCACGTTCTCGGTGATCTCAAGTTCCAGGCAGGCTGCCGGGAACGCGTGCTCGGCCAGCACCGAATCGATGAACGTGATCAGGTTTTCGTCGCGTGTCTGGCGACCGAGACGTTGACGGCGATGCGGAGGTCGCCCAGCCCTTGCGCGCGCCACTGCGCGCCCTGACGGCACGCTTCGCGGATCACCCAGTGCCCGATCTCCACGATCAACCCGCACTCTTCGGCGACCGGAATGAACACGCCCGGCGAGATCGGCCCGAGTTCCGGATGCGTCCAGCGCAACAGGGCCTCGGTTCCGCGCAGCTCTCCGGTGCGGGTGTCGACCTGAGGCTGGTAGTGCAGGCAAAATTCCGAGCGCTCCAGCGCCAGCCGAAGATCGGACTGCATTCGCAGCTTGGCCGCTTGGGCTTCTCGCAGCCTGGGCTCGAACAGGGCGACCGGTTACGGCCACCGCGCTTGGCTTCGTACATTGCGGCGTCGGCATTGCCGGCGAGTTCGTGGAACACCACGACATCGTCCGGCCAGACGCTCACGCCGGCGCTTGCGGTGACGACCAGTTGCTGTCCGGCCACGCGGAACGGCGACATTGAATTGCTCGAGGATGTGTTCGGCAGCGTGGTGGGCCGGGCGGGGGAGTCCACGGCGGCCATCACCACGGCGAACTCGTCGCCGCCGAGCCGGAACAACTGGTCGCCGGGGGGTAGCGCGGACTCGATGCGATCTGCGACCAACCGCAACAACTCGTCGCCAGCGAAATGACCCAGCGTGTCGTTGACTTCTTTGAAACGGTCGATGTCCAACTGCATCAGCGCCTGTCGATGGCTTCGCTCGAACGCCTCGCCGATATAGGCATTGAAGGCATTGCGATTCTGCTTGCCGGTGACGGGGTCGAAATGAGCGAGGTAATCCAGTCGCGCCTCGGCTGCGCGAACCGCGCGCGCATGCGTTTCATCAATGGAACCGTCAGGGCGAAACCGACCAGGGCGGCGACCAGGAAGGCGCCAGCCAGTCCGAGCAGCCGCCGGTGGACGCGGCCCATGTCGATCTCGATATGGACCGCTCCCACGGTCTGTCCCTGCAACGAGATCGGGGCGCTGACCGTCTCGCAGTCCAGCCCGCAACCGAGTTGTGGTTTCACAGGGCCCGCATCGGCGGCCGGATATCGGGCAAGCGTGGCGCCATCCGCATCGCGGATGCTGGCGCTGCGCACCGAGTCGAGGGTGGCAATCGAACCGAGCGTTTCGGCGATCGCCTCGGCATCACGAAACATGACCGCGGCGGCGGCACTGGACGCGACGACCTGCGCCTGCGCCCTCGCATCGGTCATCGCTTCCCGCGCAGGCTGAGGTATTGCAACAACATCAGTACGCCGCCGGCGAGCAGCAAAGCCAGCGCTACGCCGGCGGCGTTGGCGCGCAGGCTCGAGTTGCCGTTGCCCAGGGGACGCGCGCTCACATCACCGCCTGGCCAGGCGCAACAGCTGGCTACTGAAGCTGATGCCGGACCTGGCCGCGGCTTGCGGGATCGACATCGAAGCGGATGCGATTGCCCTCGCGCACCAACATGACTGCGGTGAGCCCATCGCGCGGTCGGCAGCCATCGCAGATCACCAGGACCGGCTGCGCAAAGTCGGCAGGTATCGAGGTCATCCGCGCCCGCGTGGAGGACGACATCGCAATGAGCCGTATTGATGCCGCGTCGCACGATGATGCGCCTTTGCCCAATGGAGCGACCGGCGAGTGCGTCGATCTCGTGGTCGAGCGCGCCGCCGGCGCCCGTGCAGATCTGGAGGTTGGCACTGGTTGTCTGGTGGCGCCGCTCCAGCTGGCGAACGCGACGATGTTGTAGACGAAGGCGGCCTTCACCTGCGATTCGTCGACTTGCGCGAGCGCGGACGGTGAACCGGCAACCAACGCCGCGACCAGCGCCAGCCCCGTTCCGATGCGGGCTTGGGTCCGCTTAGGCTGGTGGCGAGCGAATTCAATAGCGCCACGCCAGCTCGACGCGGAATTCGCGCCCCCTGCGTTGCACGCTGTCCTGCACGAATTCAGGTCCGGCAGGATCGTCGAAGCGTTCGTCGAAGAGGTTGCGTATTCCGGCCGACAGCGTAGAATGGCCAGCTGGCTCCGGCTCCCAGCGCATGTTCACGTCGAGGATGGAATGCGACGGCACCCGGTCCGCCTTGGTCGCCCGTGACTCATGTAGTAGGCGTTGGCAGCAAGCGAGAGGTTGTGGTCGAGCGGGATCCGCGTCGATGATCTTCGCGATCGAGCTGGGCGCGTTGATGGCGTCGATCCTCTCTCGAATCGCGAACGCGGTTGTACGAATAGCTGCCACGTATCGTTCCGCCGCCCTGCCAATAGTGACGGACCGACAGCTCGGCGCCGGTGGAAGAGCCACTGGCATCGTTCTCCAGGCTCAGCGTTTGCTCGTCGTCTGCGACCAGCGTGATGAGGCTCTCCAAAGCGTAGTCGTACAGCGAAAGCTCGGCACGGGTGTGCTCGCCCAGATTGCGGCCGAAGAACAACTCGACGGTCTGGATGCTTTCGGCGCCGAGGTCGGGATTGGCCAGTTGCGTGGCGTCCTCGCCCTCGACGTTGTAGAAGCGCTCGTAAGCATTGGGCGAGCGGAAAGCGCTGCCGACGATCGCCTTGAACGTGGTGCCACCGGCAGGCGCGGAGATCACTGCCAACCTCGGACTGAGCCGGACGGTGTCGCTGTCGTCACTGTCCAGCCGCAGACCGGCATTGATCCGCCAATCCCCGTCGAGCGCGATCTCGTCGTTGGCGAAGACACCGTAGCTGGACACATCGTGCTTCGAATCGAGATAGGACGTGTACGGGCTCGACGTCGAAGTTGGACTGCTCGACAGCCCGGTCGAGTCGTGCCTCGACGCCGGCCACGAGCGTATGGCGATCGATCGCGGTCGTCACCACGCGGCTCTCGAGCACGAGCGACTGACCGGTGGCGATATCGCGATTGATGATCGTCGGTGATTCGCCGTAAACGTAGTTGCCGACGTAGCGGTAAGTCGATGACGTCGACCTGAAGCCTGCCATTCGTGGCAGGCGTCAGTGGGCTTGTCGTACTGCGCGCCGAACACGACCCAGCGATCAGTGATGTCCGCGCCCGGCAAACCGTAGGTTTGGTCATACGGCGCGACTGGATCTTCCTTGAAGCGTTCGCTGGCGAGCATGAGCAACCGGAGATCGCCTGCGACGTGGCGCAGCAGCAGGCGCCGCGCACGCTCGGCATCCTGGTCTCTCGCGACCCCGCCGGACGGTTCGGCCGCGAACTCGCGGGAATACAGGTCGCGACCTTCCGAACGTGTTTGGCTCAGCGCCAGCAGGCTCTCGCCGAGCGCGCCGCTGGTGGAGAGCGAAGCTGACGCTTCGCGCAGGCCGTAGTTACCGGCGGCAACGGTCACTTCATCGTGTGCAGCCGCCAGGCTTACTGGTCATGACGTTGATGACACCGAAGAAGGCGTTGGAACCGTAAACCGCCGAGCCTGGACCTGGCACGTACTCGATCCGCTCGACCAGGGCCATGTCGAGCGGAAACTCGGCGCCGACAGGGCTCTGGCTATAGACCGGAGTCGTTGATGCGGTGGCCGTCCACCAACAGCAGGAAACGGGTGTCGTAATCGCCGGCGCGCAGCTGGCCGCGGGCGCCCAGATAGGTGTACAGGCCGGTATCGCTCAGATAGAGGCCGGGCAGGCTCTGCAGCGCTTCGCCGAGTGTCCGCCAGCCGTGGGCGAGGATCTCTTCGGCGTCGATGATCTGCACCGCGGCAGGGAGCATGGTTGGCTTTCTGATCGAACCGCGATGCGCTGGCGACCTCGACGTCCAGCAACTGTTCCAGCGACAGGCTGGCGAGATCCGGCGTCGCCTCCTGCGCGGCCACGCTGGCGACGGCTCCGGCGAACAACAGCTGGCGCGGCAACGACCTGCCATGCAAGGCGCCGGCGCAGCTCGGTTTCGAGCAGGGCCGATGGGAGGGGAGCGGGCGTTATGCCCTCAAGAGTACTTAGGGTTCGGCGGGGATCACTTCTGCTTCGGGCCACGGGTAACCGAACTCCCGGCCCAGGGGGCCGTCCTTGACGCGAATAGCTGAGAGGGTGTCAAGGTCTGCGCTCTTGATTTCTGGTACGCGGACGGCTCGACCTCTGAAGCGGTGAGCAAGTCCCGTGCCACGTCCGAGCGCGGAAGAATCGCAAGTGCGTCACAGCGCAGGCGCCTGCGCGAATGCGGTGATGTCGCAGTGCGTCACTAGTGCGCGCACGAGCGCTGTCGAGAGGCTGAATGTCTTGGAATGAATGCTTCAGACTCGGCTGCAGATCGGGCGAACATCGATCAGGACGAGCGGAACAACCGAGCTCGCGGCGACGCTGACTGAACGATTCAGCGATTGCCGTGACGTCCGATTTCCTGATCGGCCTGAGTCCGAGGTCACAACTTCCAGACAAGCAGCAGACCATGACGCCAAGCTCGCCTTTGCGCTTCGCTGCGACTGAAACTCTGCGCTTGACTGATCGACCAGCGCCCGCCTTGCTACCTGCCTGGTGTCGCTATGTCACGTAGGACGTTGCCTGCAGACCAATGAGTGGAGCAACTTTTTGCCCTGCTCTGTTCCGCTGGCTTCGACGATGCAGGGATCCGGCCGTTTGCGGTCTCGTGGCGATTGCGATTCGCGGACGGCTGCGGAATTCGATGGCGAGTCGGGTGGCATTGACTGGGCCACGCAGGGGCATAAGGTACTGGTGCGTTCCGTGGGAGGTCGGGCCATGAAAGATCCAGGCGACCGTGTGCCGGCACCGACCATGGGAACGCGCGGGGCAGACCGCGCATCCACGGAACTGATCGAAATCTGCCGGGAGTTGCTGGCGGATGGTCGTGTCGATCAAACGGAAGCGGAATTCCTGAAGGAGTGGATCGAACGAAACTCCGACTTCGTCGGGACATATCCGTTCGATGTGGTCTATTTGCAGTTGTCGGCGATCCTGCTCGACGGGTTCGTCGATCCGGACGAATCGGCGGACCTGCGCGACACGCTCGGCAGGTTCGTCGATGGCGAGGTGCATGACGCCGGGAAGCAGCCGGCGCTGCAGCGGACGACGCTGCCCGTCGACGACCCCGAGCCCGAGATCTATTTCCCGGAATCCACGTTCGTGGTGGCCGGCACGTTCTCCTATGGGTGTCGGGCAATGGTTCACGCCGCCATCGACGCTCGTGGCGGCATCGTGGCGGCGTCACCCTCCGAGGAGACCAGCTATCTGGTGATCGGTGATCTCGGTTCACGAGACTGGGTCAACAGCAACGCCGGTAGAAAGATCGAACGAGCCGTGCAGCTGCGGCAGCAAGGCTATCCCGTTGCCATAGTGACCGAGGCGCATTGGGCTGAAAGCCTGCAATAGCGCTTGACGCTTTCGGTTGCACCGAACACCAGTGCAACCGGGCAAGCCCGAAACCGGGCGGCCACGTCGACGAACGGGCGCTCGCCGCGGTCATGCCCAGGCTGGTTCATTCGGGAAACACGATGACAGTCCGTAGCGAGCGACCCGCGTGCACGTCGACCGCGCTGACGAGGCGGTGTACGAATCCCTGACACCCCTTCCCGACCGGTCTGCTAGGGTATTCCCATGCCGTCGAGGAAGATGCCGAAGCAGATGGACCCTGCCCCCACCCACCGCACTGCGGCCGCCCCGGCCTGTCCCGTCCGCGAATTGCGTTATTCCGGTCACCAACCATTCCGGACCATGGCCGACGCATGATCGAGTTCGGACACCTGACCCATGTCGGCCTGCGTCGCGAGCTGAACGAAGACACCTACTACGGCGACAGCGAGCTCGGTCTCTGGCTGGTCGCCGACGGAATGGGTGGACACGAATACGGCGAAGTGGCGAGCGCGCTCGCGCGCGAGGCGATCGTGCGCGAGACGCGGCAGGGTACGCCGCTGTCGCAGGCGATCCGCATCGCCGACGAGGAGATCATCCGCGCCTCGCGCAAGCGCAACGACGCATTGCCGATGGGCACCACGGTGGTCGCCGTGCGCGTGACGGGCAGCCGCTTCGAGGTGGCGTGGGTCGGCGACAGCCGTGTCTACCTGTGGCGCGACGGCCAGCTCGCGCAGCTGTCGCAGGATCACAGCTATGTGCAGGAGTTGATCTCGCAGGGCGCGATCAGCGTCGACCAGGCGCGCAGCCATCCGCACCGCAACGTGGTGACGCAGGCGCTCGGCGTGACCGATCCGCAGAACCTGAATGTCGAGACCATGTCCGGCGAACTGCGCCCGGGCATGCAGTTGCTGCTGTGCAGCGACGGCCTGACCGAGGAAGTCGACGACAAAGGCATCTCCAGGGTACTGGCGCACACCGAGTGCAGCGCGCAGGAATGCGTCGACGGGCTGGTGGCGGCGGCGCTCGATGGCGGCGGCTCCGACAACGTCACCGTGGTCCTGGTGCGCAGCCTCTGACTACAGGGTAAGTACGCCCGCAGGCGCGCAGCCTTCCCGAGTATTGCTCGTCACAAGAGCGTGGCTTGCGAGCGCGCTGCTACGGCAGCGCTTCCCAGAGACAGCGTCCTGCGCGGGCGCGAATCGCCGCGAGTCGCTCGGCGTGCGCCAGCAACTCCTCCTCGCTGGCGACGACGCGCGGTCGCGGCCCCGCCTCGATGGTCAGGACGATGGCGTGCTCGGTCCGGGTTTCGGCTGCGCTCGCGCTGGCGAAGCCGATCTCGCCCTGCCCGGCGGTCAACGCCAGGTAAGCCTCGGCAAGCAGCTGCGCATCGAGCAGCGCGCCATGCAGCTGCCGATGCGAGTTGTCCACGCCCAGCCGTTTGCACAGTGCATCGAGCGAATTGCGCTGGCCGGGGAAGCGCTGGCGCGCCATTTCCAGCGAATCCTGCACGGTCGCGCGATCGCGCATACGGCCGTAGTGCGTGCCGAGCCGGGTCAGCTCGGCGTCGAGGAAGCCGATGTCGAAGGCAGCGTTGTGGATCACCAGTTCCGCGTCATGGATGAACTCGAGGAACTCGTCGACCACATCGCAGAATTTTGGTTTGTCGGCCAGGAATTCGAGCGTCAGGCCGGTGACTTCCTGTGCACCGGGTTCGAACGGGCATTCCGGATTGAGGTAGCGCTGGAAGGTGCGCCCGGTGGGACGGCGTTCGACCAGCTCCACGCAGCCGATCTCGACCACGCGGTTGCCTTTTTCCCAGGACAGGCCGGTGGTCTCGGTGTCGAGCACGATCTGCCTCATGCGGCGCCTGCCTCCGCCTTGAACCGGCCTTCCTTGAAGCGGATGGCTTCATCGCGCGCGAGCACGTCGACGCGTTCGTTGTCGGGGTCGCCGGAATGACCCTTCACCCAATGCCATTCGATGCGATGGCGTTGCGCGGCGGCGTGCAGGCGTTCCCACAAGTCCTGGTTCTTGACCGGCGCGCCGCCGGCCGTTTTCCAGCCGCGCCGCAGCCAGTTGGGCATCCATTCGGTGATGCCTTGCCGTACGTATTGCGAATCCGTCGTCAGCGACACGGTGCAGGGTTCGCTCAGGGTCTCCAGCGCGCGGATCGCGGCCATCAATTCCATGCGGTTGTTGGTGGTGAGTACCTCGCCGCCGGCGAGTTCGCGCTCGCGACCCTGGAAACGCAGCAGGGCGGCCCAGCCGCCAGGCCCGGGGTTGCCGAGGCAGGCGCCGTCGGTATGGATTTCGACCTGTTTCAAACGTTTTCCTTCGTTGTTTTCGTCACTGATCGCGTCGTGCTCATGCCGGCGACACGTTTTCCAGGCGCAGCGCGCGGCCGCGCAGCGGGGTCATCGGGATCGTGCGCTTCTCGGCGCGCAAGGCGTAAGCGGCGCGCATGCCGGGCCCGTCCTGCGTATTGGCATCGGCAGCGACCCGCCAACGCGGGCCGATCCCTTGCGACACCGGCGCCGGCGTGAGTCCGGCCGTGCGCAGGCGCCGCCGCCACGTGAGCGGCTCCGAGGCGCGCAGACTGCTGGCACGCCAATGCCAGCGGTACGGAGCCAGCGGATTGAGCCCGAACAGCCATAGCACCCCGCCCGGCGACAAGATTCGTGCGCACTCCTCCAGCAGCAGCTGCGATGACGCCCTACTGCGGACCACGTGTTGCAGCACTACGCTGCCGAACGATTCGCTGGCGATCGGCCAGGGCAGGCCGCAATGGACCGACCCCTGCCAAGCCTGGCCGTCCGGTGCCAGTCGTAGGCCTCGTCCTTCCGGCTGCCGAGTCCCCGATCCGGGCAACAGCGGCGTCAGCCACAGCCACGGCTGCGCCGGCCGTTCCGCCAGGGCATGCAGGATCAGCTCGGCCTCGCTGTCGAGAATCGCCAGGCCCGGCGGAGTGGCGAACCATGCACTGGCAGAAGCTTGGGGCGGGACGGTCGTCGTTTGACCGTGGTCGGGCATGGCAGGCATGGTCGTCATTCTAAACGGCACCCGAAGCCCTCCACCGGTATGAAGTCACCCACCGCCATGCAGCTGCGACCCCTGCCCGCCTTCGCCGACAACTACATCTGGACGCTGCGCGACAGCGAGGGGCCGGCCCTGATCGTCGATCCGGGCGAAGCCGGTCCGGTGCGCCAGGCCGTCGACCAGGGCCTGCGCCCGGCGGCGATCCTGCTCACCCATCACCACAACGACCACATCGGCGGTGTCGCGGAACTGCTGCGGCAGACACCTGGCCTGCCGGTGTTCGCGCCGTTCGACGAGCGCATCCCGGTGGCGACCGACCGGGTCGGGGATGAAGCGCTGGTGCGGATCGGCGACTGGAGCTTCGAGGTCATCGCCGTTCCTGGCCATACCGTGAGCCACATCGCATTCCATGGCCATGGCCTCTTGTTTTGCGGCGACACCCTCTTCAGTCTCGGCTGCGGCCGCCTGTTCGAGGGCAGTCCGGCGCAGATGCTGGACTCGCTCGACCGACTCGCGGCGCTGCCCGGAGACAGCCGCGTCTGTTGCGGGCACGAGTACACCGTGGCCAATGCCGCCTTCGCGCGCGTGGTCGAGCCCGACAACCCGGCGCTACGGCGCCGTAGCGAGGAGGCCAGTGCCATGCGACAAGCCGGAACACCGACCCTGCCCAGCACGCTCTCCGACGAGTTGGCCGCAAATCCATTCCTGCGCATCGACGCACCCGCCGTGCGCACTACGATCGCGCAGCGCCTGGGGCACGTGCCGCGCGATCGCGTCGAGACCTTCGCCGAACTGCGGCGCTGGAAGGACGGATTCGCCGCATGACGCCGCGATGGCGTGTCGGCCCGCTTTCGACTGCAATGGCTCTCGCGCTGACGCTGGCGCTGGCGCGACCTGTGGCAGCGCAGGAGTTGCCGCCGCCACCTGCGGATGGAGTCGCCCAGTCCGCGCCATCGGCTACGCGTAGCGGCCGCGAAATCTATGCCCGCTTCCGCGAAGGCCTGGCCGACAAGCAATGCGAAACCGGCACCAGCCAGCGCTGGCGCGAGCATTTCGCCAACGCGCCGCGGCGCATGGCGGCCAAGAACGACGACGTATTGCCGCTGTTCGGCTACGTCGTCGATACCCTGCGCGCCTCGAACCTGCCGACGGAATACGCCCTGATCCCATTCGTCGAAAGCGGCTACAAGCCTGGCGCGCGCAGTGCCAGTGGTCCGGCCGGCCTGTGGCAGATGATCTCGATCACCGCGCGCAACCACGGGATCACTATCGGCGCCGGTTATGACGGGCGCCTGTCGCCAGTCGACTCCACGCAAGCTGCGGTGCGCTATCTCAAGACGCTGCACGGCATGTTCGCCGGCGACTGGCGGTTGACGGTGATGGCGTACAACGCCGGCGAATACCGCGTGTTCGGCGCGCTGAAACGCAGCGGTCAGCGGGCCAACGCCGCGCGCCCGGACGAACTGGTCGGCTTGTCGGGCATCACCCAGGCCTATGTACGCAAATTGCATGCGCTCTCGTGCCTGCTGGACCAGGCCGACGATCGCGACGAATGGCTGCGTTCGCTCGACCGGCCGGTGCCGGTGCTCGCTGCCGCCACCTTGCCGAACGGCACGACCAGCCTCGATGCCTGGTCGAATCGCGAGAGCGTCGACGCCGGCCTCGTGCGCCGCATGAATCCCGCATTCCCCGAAGGCCGCATCGGCGGCGGTAGCGTCCGCCGCGTCCTCGCGCCGATCGGGCGCAGCGCCGGCATGCCGGCGATGGGTGCCGTCACGACCGGCAGTCCGGATCCGGCAAACGCAACGATGCCGATCCTCGTCGCAGCAGCGCAGGGCGAAGCCGCCGATCCGCAAACGGCCATCACGCGCTCGCATACGGTGGCGCGCGGCGAGTCCGCGTGGGTCATCGCGCATCGCTACGGGCTGACCAGCACGCAGCTGCTGGAACGCAACGGATTGCACGCGCGCAGCGTGCTGCGCCCCGGCATGGTCCTGACGCTGGCCGACAACGCCGCTCCATGAGCGGCCCGCCCCGGCAGCGCGCCGTGGCAAAATAGGCGACCTGCTCACTCAGCGAGAACGCCATGGGATTCCTGCAAGGCAAGCGTGCACTCATCACCGGCATCGCCAGCCAGCGCTCGATCGCCAACGGCATCGCCGAGGCCATGCGCCGCGAGGGTGCGGAACTCGCCTTCACCTACCAGAGCGACAAGCTGAAGTCGCGCGTCGAGGCCGCCGCCGCAGAATACGGCTCGAACATCGTGATTCCGCTGGATGTCGCCGAGGACGCGCAGATCGATGCCTGCTTCGCCGCGTTGGGCAAGCACTGGGACGGGCTCGATATCCTCGTGCATTCGATCGGCTACGCGCCGCGCGAGGCGATCGAGGGCGGCTATCTCGACGGACTCACGCGAGAGAACTTCCACATTGCTCACGATATCTCCGCGTATTCGCTGTCCGCCCTGGCCAAGGCCGCGCGGCCGTTGATGCAGGGGCGCAACGGCAGCATCCTCACGCTGACCTACCTGGGCGCCGAACGTGCGCTGGCCAATTACAACGTGATGGGCGTAGCCAAGGCGGCGTTGGAAGCAAGCGTGCGCTATCTCGCCTTGAACCTCGGCCCCGAGGGCACGCGCGTCAACGCGATCTCGGCCGGTCCGATCAAGACGCTGGCTGCTGCCGGCATCGCCAACTTCCGCAAGATGCTCGGCCATGTCGAGAGTTATGCGCCGATGCGGCGCAGCGTGACGATCGAGGATGTCGGCAACGTGGCTGCGTTCCTGTGCTCGGACCTCGCGGCCGGCGTGACCGGCGAGATCACCTACGTCGATGCCGGCTACAACATCCTCGGCATGACGGGTGTCGGCGACGAACACTGACTCTGCGCTGGCATCGCGCATGAAACAAAAAGCCCGGCATTGCCGGGCTTTTCTTGTTGCTGTCAGCCACCGGTGCGCACGCGACGTCTACAGACGCTCCTCCGCCACGGTGATCTTCAGGCCCTTGCGCAGCGCCTTCACCAAACCGAGCGCGTCGCTGGTGCCCGTCATCTGCGCCAACTGCTGCTGCAGTGCCTCGCGCTGTTGCGGCGGTGCCGCCTTCGCGTCGCCAGGCGTGACTTTGTTGACCGTGAACACGGCGAGGCGGCCGTCGCCGAGCATGACCTTGCCAGGCGAGACTTTGCCCGCGGCAGGCGCCGGCATCTCGAAATAGGCTTCCGACGCTGCCTCATCCGGCACCGGCATCCCGCGCTGCACGCCCGGGACGTCCGTGGCGGTCAGGCCACGCGCTACGGCCAGCGCCTGCAGTGTTTCACCCTTGCGCAATGCCGCGACCATCGCGTCCGCGGCGCCTGTGGCCGCCTTCGTCGCGCGATCGGCGCGGATCGCAGCGACCACGCGCGCACCGACCTGCGATAGCGGCAGCGCGCGCTCCGGCGAATGCTCGACGACGCGGATCAACACGCTGTGGTTCGGCGCGATCTCGATCGGATCGCTGACCGTGCCGTCTTGGATCAGCGTTTCCGAAAACGCAGCGCGCTGCACGGCCGCATTGGCCGCGATGCCCGTCCCCGCGCCGCGTGCGAACGGTCCCACCTTCTGCACCGGCAGGCCGACTGCGCGTGCCGCGGGCGCCAGCGAGCTCGGATTCTTGTAGACCTGATCGACCAGCTTGCCGGTGAGATCGTTGAACGCGCGCTCGCGTTCGACAGTGCCCTGCTCGCGCGCCAACTCTTCGCGGGCCTGTTCGAACGGCACCTGCCTGCCGGTCTTGATCTCACGCAGCTGCAGCACGTGCCAACCGGAATCGGTCTTGACCGGAGCGCTGACATCGCCCGCCTGCATGGCGAAGAGCGCCTGCTCGAAGGGGGCGGGCATCACGCCCTTCTGCACCCAGCCGAGGTCGCCGCCGTTGGCCTTCGAGCCGCCGTCGTCAGAATTGGCGCGCGCCAGGGCCGCGAAATCCGCGCCGGCTTGCTTGGCCTGTGCAGCGAGTTGCGTGGCTTTCTGTTCGGCTGCCTTCTGGGCCGCGGCGTCCGCATCCTTCTCGACGCGGATCAGGATGTGCGAGGCGAGGCGTTGGTCGGGTTCGACGAAGCGCGTCTTCTCCTGCTCGTAGCGTGCTCGCAAGGCGGCCTCGTCGGCCGCGGCCGCGGTGGCAGGCAACGCGTTCGCGTCGATGTCGACGTACTCGATCGTCACCATCTCCGGTGCGCGATAGTCGCTGGCGTGCGCCTGGTGCCACTTCTGGATTTCGGCGGCGCTGACTGCGGCTGCATCGGGCACGGGCGCGGGAAGCACCACGAACGATACGTCGCGCTTCTCGCCAATCAGTTTCAGCAGCCGGTCGACTTCCGATGCCGTGGTGAAGGCCGATTGCGCCACCTGCGTCGGAATCAGCCTTTGCTGCAGGTCGTCGCGAATGCGCTGCTCGAACTGCTTGGGCGTCTGCCGCGGAAGCTGCGAACCCAGCGCCAATTGGTAACGCTGCGGATCGAACTTGCCGTCGACCTGGAATGCAGGGATCGCCTGGATGGCGTCGCGCACCTGCGCATCGCCGATCGCAACACCCGCGCGTCCGGCCGACATCTGCAGCACCTGCTGGTCGATCAGGCTGTCGAGCACGGAGCGCTTGTTGTCGGCGCTTTCGAATTCACGCGGATCGAACTGCTCGCCCTGCGCGGTGCGTTGCTGCTGGCGCGCCTGCTCGAAGGCGGTGCGGAACTCATCGGCGCTGACTTCCTCGCGCTGCCACAGCATCGTCACCGGCCACCATGCGGGCGCGGACCGCCACCATTTCGGCGGTGCCTCTATCTTGGCGACGAACGTGTCGTTGCGCTGGAACAGGTACTGCTCCATCCCGAAGAAGGCGAACGGAACCACGAGCAGGCCGAGGATCACGGTGGCGATCCAGCCTGAGGACTTGTCTCGGAGGGCTTGCAGCATCGGACGGAGCACTGTTCTGGACGAGCCGCGCAGTTTACCTGCAATGGCCGCGATACACAGGATGCGAGGCTGGCGCTCGGCGTGGCGCAAGAACCGCAGGCGCGCGGACCGCAGGCAAAAAAGAAGGCGCCGTTTCCGGCGCCTTCTGCAGAACTGGCGGAGTGGACGGGACTCGAACCCGCGACCTCCGGCGTGACAGGCCAGCATTCTAACCGACTGAACTACCACTCCGCATTCCTGGAACTGTGCGTCAACCCCTGGTGGGTGCTGAGGGTTTCGAACCCCCGACCCTCTCCGTGTAAGGGAGACGCTCTACCGCTGAGCTAAGCACCCAAGTGCTCATGGAGATGCCGAAGCATCTACGGCGGGGCCAATTAGTTTACGGCATCCTTCAGAGCCTTGCCAGCCTTGAACGCGGGATTCTTCGAAGCGGCGATCTTGATCTCTTCGCCCGTCCGCGGATTGCGGCCGGTGCGGGCACCGCGTGCGCGCACTTCGAACGTGCCGAACCCGACGAGCGTGACGCTGTCGCCGCCCTTGAGGGCCTTGCTGATCACGCCGATGAAACCGTCGACGGCACGGCCGGCATCAGCCTTGGAGAGGTCGGTTGCTTCGGCGACGGCGTCGATCAATTCGGATTTATTCATTCTTTGGGACTCCCTTTGTGCGGAATTCGTTGGCCGCCGGATGACAGCACGATGTAATAGCCTGATGTGTGACAACCGGGTTCGTTACGCGGCGATTCCGCGGGCACGGCCGATCGAACTGCCTCGATGCTTCACGCGGTTACGCGCATCGCGGTTGCGTCCGTTATACCAGTGGGGTTTTGGGCACGCAACACGGAAACCCAATACTGGCGCGGGTTTCAGGCATTCGAGAGTCGATTCACCGACCAAAGGGCATAATCGAAAATCAGTGCTTGACATCCGGCTGCACGGCGGGCTGGCCGGTGTCGTGCGTGGCGTCCTCGATCGTTTCCTTGATGCCCTCGGCGACGGCGTTGGGCGTGAGCGGACGTTCGAGCGCCAGGTCCAGCACTTCGTCGATCCAGCGCACCGGCACGATCCTCATGGCCTGCGCGACGGATTTCGGCAAGTCGGCGAGGTCCTTACGGTTTTCCTCCGGAATGATCACCGTGCGGATGCCGCCGCGCATCGCCGCGAGCAGCTTTTCCTTCAACCCGCCGATCGCTGTGACGCGGCCGCGCAGCGTGATCTCGCCAGTCATCGCAACATCGGCCCTGACCGGAATCCTGGTCAGCATCGACACCAACGCGGTCGTCATCGCGATGCCGGCGCTCGGGCCGTCCTTCGGCGTCGCACCGTCGGGAACGTGCACGTGCACGTCCTGCTTCTGCAGGAAGTCGAGTTCGATGCCGAGACGTTCGGTACGCGCGCGCACGACCGACAGCGCCGCCGACGCCGATTCCTTCATCACATCGCCGAGTTGTCCGGTCAGGATGAGCTGGCCCTTGCCCGGCACCAGCGTGGATTCGATCTGCAGCAGGTCACCGCCGACTTCTGTCCACGCCAGGCCCGTCACCAGGCCGATTTCGTTCTCCTGCTCGGCGCGTCCGAAGTCGTAGCGCTGCACGCCCAGGTACTTTTCAAGGTTCTTGGACGTGACGACGAATGCTTTGCCTGCTTTCGCCTTGGGCCCGGCCAGCGCGATTTCCTTGACCACCTTTCGGCTGATCTTGGCGATCTCGCGCTCGAGGTTGCGCACGCCCGATTCGCGCGTGTAGTAGCGCACGATGTCCTTGACCGCGCTCTCGGCGATCTTCAACTCCGACGCGGCTACTCCGTTCGCCTTGAGCTGCTTGGGCACCAGGTAGCGCATCGCGATATTGATCTTCTCTTCCTCGGTGTACCCAGGAATGCGGATGACCTCCATGCGATCGAGCAGCGGGCCGGGGATGTTGAGCGAGTTGGACGTCGCCACGAACATCGTTTCCGACAGGTCGAGATCGACCTCCAGGTAATGGTCGTTGAAGGAGTTGTTCTGCTCTGGATCGAGCACTTCCAGCAGCGCCGAAGACGGATCGCCGCGGAAGTCCATCGACATCTTGTCGATCTCGTCGAGCATGAATAGCGGATTCTTGACCCCGGCCTTGTTGAGGTTCTGCACGATACGGCCCGGCATCGAACCGACGTAGGTGCGGCGATGGCCGCGGATCTCGGCTTCGTCACGCACGCCACCGAGCGACATGCGCACGAACTTGCGGTTGGTGGCCTTGGCGATCGACTGGCCGAGCGAGGTCTTGCCGACGCCTGGCGGGCCGACCAGGCACAGGATCGCGCCCTTCATCTGCTTCACGCGCGTCTGCACGGCGAGGTATTCGAGGATGCGTTCCTTGACCTTCTCCAGACCGTAATGGTCCGCATCGAGCACGTCCTGCGCCGCCTTGAGGTCCTTGCGTACCTTGCTGCGCTTCTTCCACGGCACGCCGAGCAACCACTCCAGGTAGTTGCGCACGACGGCGGCTTCGGCCGACATCGGCGACATCTGCTTGAGCTTGTTGAACTCGTTCTTGGCCTTGGTCTCGACCGCCTTCGGCATGCCGGCCTCGGCGATCTTGCGCGCAATCTCGTCCAGGTCGTTCGGCGCGTCGTCGATCTCGCCGAGTTCCTTCTGGATCGCCTTCATCTGCTCGTTGAGGTAGTACTCGCGCTGGCTCTTCTCCATCTGCGATTTGACGCGGCCGCGGATGCGCTTTTCCATCTGCTGCACGTCGATCTCGCCGTCGACGAAGCCGACGAGGAGTTCCAGGCGGTCGGCGGTCTCGATGGTGTCGAGCAGGCGCTGCTTGTCGGCTAGGCGCACGCCGAGGTGCGCGGAAATGGTGTCGGCGAGGCGGCTCGGTTCGTCGATGCCGGACAGCGTCTGCAGCAGTTCGGGGGGCAGCTTGCGGTTGGTCTTGACGTACTGCTCGAACAGGCTCATCAGCGAACGTGCGACCGCTTCGACTTCGCGCGGCTCGCGCTGGTCCGTCGATTCGATGACGACGCCCTCGCCCAGCAAGGCACCTTCATGTTCGCGCACTTTTCCGACGCGTGCACGCGACACGCCTTCGACCAGCACCTTGATCGTGCCATCAGGCAGCTTCAGCAACTGCAGGACGTGGGCCAGCGTGCCGATCTCGTACAGCTCTTCGCCATCGGGGTCATCGGTCTCGGCCGACTTCTGCGCGACCAGCAGGATGCGCTTGTCCGATTCCATGGCCAGGTCCAGCGCCTTGATCGACTTTTCGCGACCGACGAACAGCGGAATCACCATGTGCGGGAATACGACGACATCGCGCAGGGGCAATACCGGTAGTTCGAGGATTTCGCGTTCAGGGCGGTCGGTCATGGAAACTCCGGGGGATAGGACAGTGGCGGACCCAGTCCGCATGGCTCCCTTATGGGGCGCCGGGGCGTGGGATGCAAGCCGAAAAAGGCGGTTCCGGGATTGCGGAACACAGCGGCCCGCCAGCCTGTTCATGAATCGGGCATTGGCGTCACATTGCAGCCGGCGGGACCGTAGTCTCGGGCTGGGCGCGCCGGCGGGCGCCAGCGCTTGCCGCAGGGCCGGCAGACGCCGGCCATGGTTCACTCGGCGGCGGCGACCTTGGGCACGGCCGGCGGCGTCTGGTAGATCAGGTAGGGATCGGACTTATGCTCGATCACCGACTCATCGACCACGACCTTGCTCACGTTTTCCAACGACGGCAGGTCGTACATCGTGTCGAGCAGCACCGATTCGACGATCGTGCGCAGGCCGCGCGCGCCGGTCTTGCGCTTGAGCGCCTTGCGGGCGATGGCGGCCAGCGCATCCTGGCGGAACTCCAGCTCCACGCCTTCCATCTCGAACAGCTTCTTGAACTGCTTGCTGATCGCGTTCTTCGGCTCGGTGAGGATCTTGATCAGGGCCGCTTCGTCCAATTCCTCGAGCGTGGCGACCACCGGCAGGCGGCCTACGAACTCGGGGATCAGGCCGAACTTGATCAGATCCTCGGGTTCCACTTCCGAAAGGATCTTGCCCATCTCGGCCTTGCGCTCGCTGCTCTTGAGCTTGGCGCCGAAGCCAATGCCGCCGGCTTCGGTACTGCGCTGCTGGATGATCTTGTCGAGACCCGAGAACGCGCCACCGACGATGAACAGGATATTGCGCGTGTCGACCTGCAGGAATTCCTGCTGCGGATGCTTGCGACCGCCCTGCGGCGGCACCGAGGCGACCGTGCCTTCGATCAGCTTCAGCAACGCCTGCTGCACGCCTTCGCCGGACACGTCGCGGGTGATCGACGGGTTTTCGCTCTTGCGCGAGATCTTGTCGATCTCGTCGATGTAGACGATGCCCTGCTGCGCCTTCTCGACGTCGTAGTCGCACTTCTGCAGCAGCTTCTGGATGATGTTCTCGACGTCCTCGCCCACGTAACCGGCTTCGGTGAGCGTGGTGGCGTCGGCGATCGTGAACGGCACGTTGAGCAGCCGCGCCAGGGTCTCGGCGAGCAGCGTCTTGCCCGAACCAGTCGGGCCGACCAGCAGGATGTTCGACTTCGCCAGTTCGACGTCGTCGTTCTTCTGCCGGCTCTCGATGCGCTTGTAATGGTTGTAGACCGCGACGGCGAGCGTGCGCTTGGCGCGCATCTGGCCGATGACGTACTGGTCGAGCACGTCGAGGATCTCGCGCGGCTTCGGCAGGCTGCTGCGTGCCGAATGCGCCTTTTCCTCGAGTTCTTCGCGGATGATGTCGTTGCACAGCTCCACGCATTCATCGCAGATGAATACGCTCGGGCCGGCGATCAGCTTCCGGACTTCGTGCTGGCTTTTCCCGCAGAACGAGCAATACAGGATCTTGTTGCTGTCGCCGGAACGGCCCTGACGGTCTTCGCTCATGCCCCTGCCAATCTGTGCTTCTGGTTACGGTTCGAGAATAGCATAGCGTCCGGCCCCGCAATCGCAGCGCGCGCAGACACGATGCGCCAAAGGAATCAGTGGCTTAGCCGGGATTGTCAACCGGGCTGGATGGAGTCTTCGGGACGCCGCTCCAGTACGGCATCGATCAGCCCGTACTCGCGCGCGGCCTCGGCGCTCTTGAAGTTGTCGCGCTCGGTGTCGCGCGCGATCGTGTCGAGCGACTGGCCGGTGTGCTTGGACAGGATCTCGTTGAGCCGCTGGCGCAGCGTCAGGATTTCGCGCGCCTGGATCTCGATGTCGGTAGCCTGGCCCTGCGAACCGCCGGACGGCTGGTGGATCATCACGCGCGAGTTCGGCAGCGCGTAGCGCTTGCCTTTGGCGCCAGCTGCGAGCAGCAGGGCACCCATGCTGGCGGCCTGGCCGATGCAGATCGTGCTGACATCCGGCTTGATGAACTGCATCGTGTCGTAGATCGACATGCCGGCGGTGACGATGCCGCCCGGCGAGTTGATGTACAGGCTGATGTCCTTCTCGGGATTGTCGGCTTCCAGGAACAGCATCTGCGCGACGATCACGTTGGCGACATGGTCGTCGACGCCGCCCACCAGGAAGATCACCCGCTCCTTGAGCAGTCGCGAATAGATGTCGTACGCGCGCTCACCACGGCTGGTCTGTTCGACCACCATCGGCACCAGGTTCAGGGCCTTCGTCAGGTTGCTGCTCATTGGCTGTGTTCTTCCGGTTGCGGCAGTGGCGGTGGGAGCGTGGATCGAGGCAGGGAGACGACCGCACGCATCACTGCGGGCTGATCGCGTCCTGGAAGGCTAACGGCTGCTCGGTGTGCTGGGCGCGCTCGGCGATCCAGTCGATCACCTGCTCTTCCATCACCCGGTTCTGCAGTCCCGACATCAACTGGGGATCGTTCCGGTACAAGTCAATGACCTGCTGCGGTTCTTCGTAGGTCGAGGCGATCAGGCGCAGGCTCTCATTGAGGCGCTTGGGATCGAGCATCAGCGAATTGCGACGCGCCACCTCACCGACCAGCAACCCGACCAGGACCCGTTTGCGGGCCGGCTCGAGGAAGGTCAGATAGGCGTCCGCCGGCACTTCGCCCTGGCGGCCCTGGCGGCGCGCCTGTTCGACCGCCTGCTGGGCCAGGCTGCGGGCCTCGTTCTCGACCAGACGCGGTGGCATCTCGACCGACGCATAGGACGCGATCAGCTGCTCGCCGACTTCGCGGCGAAGACGGTTCATCAGCGCGCCCTTGAGCTCGCGCTCGAGGTTGGTGCGGATCTCGGCGCGGAACTTCTCCGGCTCGCCGCTCTTGACCCCGAAGCTCTTGATGAATGCGGCATCGACATCCGGCAGCACCGGTTCGGAGACCTGCTCGGCCTTCAAATGCACCTGGACCTGCTTGCCGGCGAGCTGAGGAACGCGCCAATTGGCCGGGAACTGGACCTCGATGGTCTTTTCCTCGCCCTTGCCCAGGCCGACCAGCGCCGTTTCGATCTCCGGGAACATGCCCCCGGAGCCCAGCACGGTCACGCCCTTCTCGACGCCCTCGGCCGGTAGTCGCTCGTCGCCAGCCTGTGACCAGGTTTCCACGTCGACGGCGTCGCCAACCTGCGCCGGGCGCGTGACCGCGCTCCAGCTGCGGCGCTGCAGGCGCAGGTTCTCGATCATGCGATCGATGTCCTCGTCGGTGACTTCCGAGGTATGCCGCACGACATTGAGCTTGGACACATCGATGTCGCCGAAATCGGGCACGACCTCGAACGTCGCGACATAGGCCAGTTCGCTGTCGCTCGCCTCGCTCGGGCTCGGTTCGATGCGTGGATTGCCGGCCAGGCGCAATTCATTCTCGCGGACGGCCTCGTCGAAGCCCTGGCGCAGCAGCCCGTCGAGCACTTCCGCCCGTACCTGCTGTCCGTAGCGCTGCTCGATGACCTTGGCGGGCACCTTGCCCGGACGGAAGCCCTTGATCCGCACCGTGCGGCCGATCTCGCGCAGACGGCCCCCGACCTGGGTCTCGAGGCGTTCGGCCGGCAGACGGAACGTCATGCGGCGCTCAAGATTGCCTAAGGATTCCACTGACGCGCGTGTCTCTACAGCTGGCATACCCACTCCTGCTACCCGCGGACCCGTCCGCGGGACAATGTTGTTGGTCAGGCTGAACCCCAAATCGGGCGGCGTCGGCACGCCGCGATCAGGCGGGTCAGCGGAACGCGATAGTTTGGCCGATTTGGACGCTACCCGCCACAAAACAGGCGTGATTGGAGGTGCGGGTTGTTGAAGTCCTAGCAAGCGCCAAGGCGCCGGGAGTCCTGCAACACGACGCGCGAAGGCGCGTTCGGTTCCTGCCATAGCCGCGCTGCCATAGGAAGCGGCCGTGGCATTATCGAGCGCGCCGCCGCGCGTGACGATGGTGAGGCGCCGACGGTCGGCTATTCCCACGCGCTACGGCGCGTTCAGTTTCAACCGCCATTCCATTCTTGCTGCGGCGTGGTGCGAAAGGGGGGACTCGAACCCCCACGCCTTGCGGCACTGGTACCTAAAACCAGGGCGTCTACCAATTCCGCCACTTTCGCAATATCGCCATCAGCCGGCGTCGCGGAGTTTAGGCGATCGGCGCGGCGCCAACAAAAAAGGCCCTTGGCGGGTACGCCAAGGGCCTCGCTGTGGTGGTGGGCCGTCAAGGATTCGAACCTTGGACCTATTGATTAAGAGTCAACTGCTCTACCAACTGAGCTAACGGCCCCCGCTTTAAAAGAATACCGCGTCGCGCATAGCGCGACAATCACTCCCCCTCTCCCTCCGGGAGAGGGCAAGGGGTGAGGGTGGTGAACAACCTTTCACCACACAGCAAGACAAACGCGAAATGTGGGGTGGAAGACGGGATTTGAACCCGCGACCCCCGGAATCACAATCCGGTGCTCTAACCAACTGAGCTACATCCACCACTGAAACTTTTGCAAAGCACTTGCTTTTGGCCCTTCTGCCGGAGTTCCAACAGCAAAACCGGCATTTCATCGACGCTACGCGCGACGGCGCGTTTGACTTCCACCTCGATCCTGAGTGGAACGTGGCGTGGCGCGCCCGACAGGACTCGAACCTGTAACCGCCGGCTTAGAAGGCCGGTGCTCTATCCGGTTGAGCTACGGGCGCCTGAGCGCATGATAGCCGTGGCGGATCGGTCGGGTGGTCGGGGTAGAGGGATTCGAACCCCCGACATCCTGCTCCCAAAGCAGGCGCGCTACCAGACTGCGCTATACCCCGCCTGAGCGGTCCAGACTTTCGTGCGCGCCATGCGTCGCGAAAGGTCGGTTATTGTCCGGGCGGCCTTTCGGCATGTCAACGCGCAAGACCGTCAATCGGGCCGTGTATCCTCGTCTCTGGCCTGTCCACATCCCAGGGGAAATCCGATGCGCAGCGGCAATCCGGCACTCAAAGAATCCACCTTCCTCGACCTGAACACCGGCACCGTGGTCGGCAGCCGCGACGGCGCGATGACGCTCAACGGCACCGTCAACAAGACCGGCTTCCTGCTGCTGTTGACGGTACTGACCGCCGCCTTCGCCTGGAACCAGGTGATCACGCCGCAAGGCGACGTCGCCGCCGGCACCGGCATCTATCTGTGGGGCGGCGCGATCGGCGGCTTCATCATCGCCATGGTCACCGTGTTCAAGAAGCAGTGGGCGCCGATCACCGCCCCGTTGTACGCGCTGGTCGAGGGCTTCTTCCTCGGCGCGATCTCGGCAATCTACAACCAGCAGTTCCAGGGCATCGTGATGCAGGCAGTGCTGCTGACCTTCGGCACGCTGTTCGCGTTGCTGTTCGCCTATCGCTCCGGCCTGATCAAGGCGACCGAGAACTTCAAGCTCGGCGTGGTCGCGGCCACCGGCGGTATCGCGCTGGTCTACCTGGCGACGATCGTGCTCGGCTTGTTCGGCATCAGGATCCCGATGATCCACGACTCCGGCCTCGTCGGCATCGGCTTCAGCCTGTTCGTGGTGGTGATCGCGGCGTTGAACCTGGTGCTCGACTTCGACTTCATCGAAACCGGCGTCGAGCAGGGCGCGCCGAAGTACATGGAGTGGTATGGCGCGTTCGGCCTGATCGTCACCCTGATCTGGCTTTACATCGAGTTCCTGCGGCTACTGTCGAAGTTGCAGTCGCGCAACTGATCCGCGGGCGTTTCGCGCGGGACCGACGGGGCGCTTCGGCGCCCCGTTTTGATGGGGCCGAGCTGATCGCCCCGCCAGCAAGTGGAGGCGCGTCGCGGCACGCGAACAACGTCATCGCGCAACGTCATCGCGATATCGGGAAGCAGAAACCTCTCCCACCGGGGCCCATGTTCGTCTCGAACCGGGAGGGGGAGGCCCGGTCGGCGGAACCCCGGCAGGAAAGGGGGGAGGAGGTGGCTACAACTCCTAGAGCGGCATTTTCCGCTCTGCAGCTGGCGCGGGCAGCTGCATTCGTCAGGGTCATGGGCTGACGGAAGTCAGGGTGCGGCGGCGGCACGGCTTCTCAGGGGTGCGAATCCGTGCCACCGCCGCAAAACGGATGTACCTGGCGCCGCCGATGTCAGGAACACCGACCGAATCGTCGCCAGGCGCACAGTGTCGGGACCGTCAAGCGTTGGCGACAGCGGCAAACGTCGTGCTGCAACGCTGTCATTCGGCAGGGGCGACGATCCGCCCCGCCGACATCCGTGACGCTGTCACGTTGCGCCGCCCATAGCTGAGCTGCCGCCAGAGCGCCTCCATCGGCCCTTGCTGATACCGGTTCAGCCACAGACGCCCGAGCCACGACAGGAACAGGAATACGGCGACGGCGATCAGCAACGCGACGGCGTAGCTGACGCGACCGAACAGGCCCAGACCGATGCCATAGAACAGCAGCACGCAGACCACGCTCTGACCGAGGTAGTGGCTCAGACCGGTGCGTCCGGCAGCGACCAGAAGGCTGCGTGGCCGCGGAGTCCGCCAGTACAAGGCAAAGGCGGCCAAATAAGCCAAGCACAGCAGCGGCATGCCGAAGGAAGCCAGCACGACCGCCAGCAAGCCCGTGGGGCTGGCCGGCAGCATCGCTTCGTTGCCGCCGAGGACGGCAAAGCCGATGTTCAGCGGCAACCCGAGCACGACGCCCCACAACAGCCAGCGGCGCAGCATCGGCGCGTGCACGTCGCGCGCGTTCGGCAAGCCGATCCGCGCTGCCCATGCGCCCAGCAGGAACATGCCGAAGATGCGTGGCAGCGCCAGGTGCAGCGCGCGTCGCATCCACCCGCCCGGATAGAACAGGAGCTGGTTCTGCACGACGTCGAAGTAGCTGCCGCCCGTCATGGCGCTGATCGCCTTGCCGACCGGGCTTGCAGCTAGCGGCACCGAAGGATCGCCCGCCAGGGGATCGCCGAGGCCGACGGCCATGAACACCAGGTACGCCAGCATCGGTGAAGCCAGAAAGAACAGAGCCCATCGCAGCAGCACGCGCTGGGAGACGTTACGAAACCAGATCAACGCGAAGCCGAACACCGCGTAGACCGTGAGGATGTCGCCGAACCAGAGCAATAGCGCATGCGCGAGTCCGAATACCAGCAGCCATGCCATGCGCCTGCGCACCACCGGCAGTGCCTGCACGTCGGTGCCCGGCGCGCGCCGCAACTGCAGTGCGAAGCCGAGGCCGAACAGGAACGAGAACAACGAATAGAACTTGCCCTGCCCCATCGCATGCGCCAGCAGATCCAGAACCGGATCCAGCAGATACGCAGCCGATGGCATGGCCGTCGTCGACACCAGGCCGCGGAATGCGTAGCCACTGAACACCTGGATGTTGAGCACTAGGATGCCGAGCAACGCGAATCCGCGCAGCGCATCCAGCCACTCGCTGCGCTGGGTGGGCGCGACGGGCTCGAATGCGCCACTAGTCGCCGTTGCCGCGCCGGACGTGCCTGGGGGTGGGATGGTCATTTGTTTACTCCGATTCTGATGCCGATGCCGGCCGTGGCGCTTCGCATTCGTGCGCATGGCGTGGGCGATGCCGTCGCGGTGCGTCGGTCCGAGATGCAGTCCGCTGAGTGCTGGACGATCGAGCGCCTGCCGCATCCACACAGATTAGGTCGTGGCGAGCCTCGCGGCATCCGTCATGTTTCCGGATCGAGCACCGTCTGAACGAAGGATCGCGCCCTGACGAAAGTGAGCGTCGGACGACAGGCGCTTATTCACCCGGCGAGGTCGGCGCGGCGTCGACGACGTAGCATTCACGACGACGCCGGCGGATTGCAATTCGCTGCCTCCATCGCAATGCAACGCTAGTCGGCGCTGGTCAGACCCTCGCGATGCGCGAGCAACGCCGCCTGCGTCCGGTCGGCAACGCTGAGCTTGTCCAGCACCTGACTGACATAGCCTTTCACCGTTCCTTCGGTGAGCGCGAGCTTACGTGCGATCTGCTTGTTGCTGAGGCCCTCGGCAAGCAGGGCGAGCACCGAACGTTCGCGTGCGGTGAGCGATTCGATCGGCGAAGGCGGTCGCCGCATCCAGTCCAGCATCTGCCGTTGCGCCTGCGGATGCAGCCAGGCACGACCGGCGGCGACTTCGCGCACGGCGCGCACCAGATCGTCACGCAGTGCATCCTTCAGCAGGTAGCCGGTGGCGCCCGCTGCCAGCGCATCGCGGACCTGCGAATCCTCGGCGTAGCTGGTGAACACCAGCACCTGGGTTTCAGGGCGCAAGCGCTTGGCCTCGCCGATCGTCTCGACGGCCGAAGGCCCCGGCATCTTCATGTCGAGCACGATCACGTCCGGCCGCTCCGACATCAGCAGCTCCAGCGCCGCGGCGCCATCGCCCGCCTCCGCGATCACCCGCATGTCGGATTGCTGCTCGAGCAGTCCGCGCAATCCTTCGCGCACGACCGCGTGGTCGTCTGCGAGCAAGATCCTGATCATCTGGTTCATTTTGGTTTCCGGTCGGCCCGCGGGAGATAAGCGAGAATTTGGGTGCCATGCGGCAGGCGTGGCGCGATGTGCAGGCGTCCGCCCAGCTCCGACAGCCGCCCACGCATGTTGTCCAGGCCCATGCCCTGCCGCATGGTTTCGGGCATGCCGCGGCCGTCGTCGGCGATGCTCAGCCGCAGCCCCGACGAGGTGAGCAGCGTTCCGATCTCGATCGACGAGGGCAATGCATGGCGGAGGGCGTTGGAAACGGCTTCCTGGCACACCCGCAGCAGCGCCTCTTCGTGGGCGTCGGCCTGGGGCTGGAAATTATCGATATTGATCTGCAGCAGCACGTTGGCTGGCACCATCGCCGAAAGCAGGCGTTGCAACCGATGCTTGAAGTGCGGTTGAAAAGGCGCAACGGCAAAATCGCGCGAGACGGCGGCGCGCGGCGACAATTCACGCAGCAGGCCGCGCATTTCCGCGAAGGCGAGCCGCGACAGCTCGCCGAGACGCTCCACCCTGCGCTCGCCTTCGACAGGATCCCGGTGCCAGGCTTCCGCAAGCGACTGCGTGATCAGGCTCATCGACGACAGGATCTGGGTGACGCTGTCGTGCAGGTCGCGCGCGAGTCGTTGCCGTTCTTCCAGCAGCGCCGCCTCGGTGGAACGCTCGAACAGGCGGGCATTGAGGATCGCCACGCCGAGATGCTCGGCGACGATCTCCAGGCTGATGCAATCGAGCTCGTCGAACGTGCGATCGGCTTCGACATTGAGCACGCCGAGCACGATTTCGCCGTGCAGGATCGGAATGGCCAGCTCGGCCAGCGGCGGGCTCACGCCCGGCGGAGACACATAGCGCGGATCGATCGCGACATTGTTGACCAGCTGCATCCTGCGTTCGCGCACGGCCGCGCCCATGATGCCCTGCGTGATCGGCAGGCGATCCTCGTGCTGGATCAGCCGCTTGTACTCGCCGCCGCGGATGCGGATCACCAGCGTGTCGGGGTCGTCCGGGTCGAGCAACGGGATATCGACGTTCGGATAGTCGAGCGTGTCGTGGATCGCGTCTGCGGCCTGCTGCAGCAGCGTATCCACGGCCGGGCCCGTCGCACCGATGGCCGCCACGCGCGCGATCAGTGCGAAGCGCGAGGCGCGGCGTTGTTCCTCGCTGTAGCGGCGCGCGTTGTCGATGGCGATGGCGGCATGGCGCGCGAACAGGTGCAGCAGGTCCTGGGCATCGGCATCGAGCTTTCGCGGGGCATTGACGCCGATGCCGAACACGCCGATCAGGCGTCCGCGCGCCCTGATCGGCATGCCGATGACGTGCATGCCGGGAGGCGCGGGACGGGTAGGTTCCGGCAGGTCGTCGTAATAGCAGCGCAGCGGCTTGCCGGTTTCCAGCACGCGTCCCGTCAGTCCCTTGCCGCGCGGCACGATTGCGCGCAGTTCGTTGGCGGGGATGTTGTGGCTCGCAGCGGTGCGGATCACATCCAGCTCGGGGACGTACAGGCCAATCACCCCATCGTCGGCACCGATCAGATTGCAGGCGCGCTCGACGATGTGCGCAAGCAGCGGGTCCAGCGCCAGCTCGCCCGAAATCTCCTCGACCATCTGCGACAGCAGTTCGAGTTGCGTACGGACGTTCGGGGCGGACGACGTGGCCAGCATGTCGAGAGCGCGCAAGGCGTGCCGGTGAGGAGTGGAACCCGCCCCGAATACTACGCATTCCCGTGCCGCAGGACCCATGTCCGCGGCAGGTCCGTTTCCCTCTCTAATGACAGTGGCGGATCCGGGCGCCCTCAGGGCTTTCGCTTGAACACCCGCATTGGCCCGGCCGGACCGCGGATCAGGGCCGATTCGACGAAATCCAGCCGCCACAAAGTCAGGATCGAACGGTTGTTGTGCAGGTCCGTGCTGGCCTGCAACTGCTTCCAACCCAGATGCTCGCGCACGTAGTCGATCAGGGCGACCCCGGCTTCCGTCGCGTAGCCCTTTCCCCAGTGAGCCCATGACAGGGCGAAGCCGAGTTCCATTTCGCGCTTCACGACGAAGGGCCAGAGGCAGAAAAAACCGATCAGGCGCTCGCTGGCATGCGTGCGCAGCGCCCAGATACCGGTGCCGCTTTCCCGGAACTGACGCTCGCTCGAAGACAGCATGTTTCGCACGCGCTCGCGACTGGTGGCCTGGTTGTCGAACAGGAAACGACGCACGCTGGTCTCGTTGACGATGCCATGCATGGCATCGAGATCGTCTTGCCGCATCGGTTCGAGGCGCAAACGCCGCGTCAGCATCACACCGGCTTGGTGCGAGGAGCCAACTTGGGGCAAGGGGATATCCGGTTCCATCATCTGCAGGGCAAAACTCATCATGGCGGCACGATCTGGGGGATGGGAAACAGATTAAGGAGCGGGCCGCCAGCAGCGCCACCCACGATCGTCAGTGCGATGGTCCGACGTACGACCGAGCATTTCCATGCGGATCGCGGGTAGTGCGAGATCGCGTCGCCAACGACCATGGCCTCCACCGTTGCGCGCCGACGCGACCGAGGATGCCCGATGCCAAAACCAACGCGTGTCGCGTCGATACTCCTGCGCTGCTTGCTGGCGCTGTCGGCATGCGTCGCCGTCGCGGTTGTGGCGGTCTATCTATTCAGCGAAGCGAGGCTGAAGCGCGAGTATGCCGTTGCCGTGTCATTGGCCCGTCCCGACGCGGCGCTGGCCGGCGAAGGTCGGCAGCTGGCGCGCTCGCGCGGGTGCGCCGATTGCCACGCCGATGATTTCGGCGGCAAGGTCCTGATCGACCAGATGCCGTTCGCGCGCATCGTCGGGTCGAACCTGACGCAGGCGGCGAAAGGCCAATCCCGGGTCTCGAACCATGAGCGCATGTACCGCGCCCTGCACCATGGCGTGGACGTCGATTCGCGGCCACTGCCGATGATGCCCTCGGCCGAATTCGCGAGCCTGAGCGCGCGCGAGATCGAGGCGCTCTCGGCGTACCTCGACACCGTTCCGCGCGTGGAACGCGAACTGCCCGATAGCGCGCTCGGCCCGATCGCGCGCGCCATGCTGGTCGCCGGCAAGCTCGAGGGTTTCCTGTCGGCGGAGGTCATCGATCACCGGACGCCGGCGATCGCCGTGCCGCCAGCGCCCGGCACCCTCGCCTACGGACGTCACGTCGCGCAGTTGTGCACGGGTTGCCATAGCGCCGATTTCGGCGGCGGACCGATGTCGCACGGCGGTCCGGATGCGCCTCCGGCAGCGAACCTGACGCCGCATCCACTGGGCCTGGAACGCTGGAGCGAAACGGATTTCCTGACTGCATTGCGCATCGGCACGCGACCCGACGGTACCGCGATCGACGGTCGATACATGCCGTGGCGCGCAGTCGGGCAAGCCTCGGACGAAGAACTGCGTTCGCTATGGCGCTACCTGCGCAGCTTGCCGCCGGTCGCGCGCGATGCCAGCACGCGCTCATGACTGCACCGATTTCCAGCCGCAAGGCTCGATCCGCGCACGCCAGTGCGCTCCATCAATGAGGACCACATGAAACATCGCCACCGTTATGTGACCAGTTCCGCGGCGCTATTGATGTCTCTCGCAGCCATGCATGCCAGCGCCGAAGAACAACCACGCATCATCAACTCCGGGCCGGTGACGGCCTGCCAGGCCGCGACGCCTTTCTTCAGCGACAAGATCCGCAAGCGTCCGCTGGCGGTGAAGAACGAAGGCACGTCGAGCGCGTTCGTCACCTGTTCGTTCACGACGATAGGGCCACGCGGCCTCAGCACGCCGATCCGCTACGAACTGTTCGTTTCGAACACCGGGCCCACGACCGACATCACCTGCACCGCCGTGGGCGGCGTGGAAGGCGGTATCGGCAACAGCGCGCCCCAGTTCGATACGCGCACCACGCAACTGGGCAGCGGCGACGAACCGATCGCCTTCACCTACACCCCGGGTCAGTTCCAGAACGACATCCTGCCGGCGGTGTTCAGCATCTCCTGCAACCTGCAGCCGGGCATGGCCGTGCACGACATGTACGTCATTTTCAACGAGGACATCGGCGACTGATTCGCTGTCGATGATGTTGCCTCCGCTGCTCACGGAGCGGAGGCGACTTTTTCCACCACTCTCTCTTCCGGTTTCGATCACATGACTCTCCGATCCCTTTCCGTTTCCCTGGCCGCCTGCCTCGTGGCATGCCCTGCCGCCGCATCCGATACGGCCGCATCCGCTACCTTGACGTTCGCCCCTGCCACGTTCGATTCCGGTATTCCGATCTGCGAAGACCCGTACCGTTATGTCAACGCCGAGTGGCTGCGCACCACCGAAATGCCCGCCGATCGCCCGATGTGGGGACCGCGCTCGGAGGTGGTCGAACGCAACCGCGACATGCAGCGCCAGCTAGCCGAGCGCGCCGCGGCCCAGGTCGCGCAAGGCGGTGCCGACACCGAGACGGCCCTGATCGGCAATTTTTTCGCTTCGGGCATGGATCAGGGGCGTGTCGATGCAGCCGGCATTCGGCCACTGCAAGCGGACCTGGCGCGCATCGACGGTCTGCGCACGAGCGCCGACGTCGCGGCCTTCATCGCCGACAGCTCCGCACAGGGGCTCGAGCTCGTGTTCGATTACTACGTCTGGGCGCGCGGCGACGATCCGGACCGCAACGTGGTGTTCGTCGATCAGGGCGGACGCGGACTGGACGATCGCGCCCGTTATCTCGATGACGACGCGGATTCCAAGGCCCTGCGCGCCGTCTATCTCGCGCACCTGGCGAAACTGCTCGAACTCTCCGGGCTGCCCTCCGGCCAGGCCACGCAACAGGCGAAGGACGCGTTCGCGCTCGAGCAGGCGCTGGCACGTTCCTCGTTGTCGTTCGAGCAATTGCGCGATCTGGACCACATCTTTGCAGTACGGCCGATCGCCGAGGTGGTGCGCATCGCTCCGCATCTCGACTGGCCGCGCCTGCTCGCCGCGCATGGCCACGCTACGGCGTCGGAAGTCTCGATGGCCCAGCCGGCGTTCTTCGAGGAACTCGAGCGGCGCCTCACGGCCACGCCGATCGCCCACTGGCGCGCCTACCTGCGCGCGCGCCTGCTCGATACGACGGCACCGTACCTCGCCAAGCCTTTCGCCGAGCAGCATTTCGCGTTCCACGGCAAGACCGTGCGCGGCGTGCCTGTCATGCCGGCGCGCCCGAAGCAGGTGATCGACGCGCTCAACAACAACAGTGCCCTCGGCATGGCCATGAGCCGCTTGTTCGTCGATGCCTACCTGCCCGCCGACGCCAAGCCGCGTGCGCTGGCGATGGTGGCCGACCTGCGGGCCGCGTTCCGCGCGCGCATCGAACGACTGGACTGGATGGGCGATGCGACCAGGCGCGCAGCGCTCGACAAGCTCGATCGCATGGGCGGCAAGATCGGCTATCCGGACCGCTGGCCGGACCTGCAGTCGCTCGTGCTGGATCCGGACGACTATGCAGGCAACGTGCGCGCAGCCTGGCGCTTCGCGCAGCAACGCGACGACGCCAGACTCGGCGTGCCGGTCGACCGTGGCGAATGGCGGATCGGCCTGCCGCACGAGATCAATGCGCGTTACGACTGGCAGACCAACGAAATCTACTTTCCAGCGCCGATGCTGCTGCCGCCGGCATTCGATCCCAAGCTCGACCCGGCGCTCAACTACGGCGCGCTCGGCATCATCATCGGCCATGAAATGACCCACGGCTTCGACGACCAGGGCGCGCAGTTCGATGCCGATGGCCGCGTGCGCGGCTGGTGGACGGGCGAGGACAAGCGCAACTTCGACGCCCGCGCAGCGAAGGTCATCGAACGCTACGGCAAGTTCGAGATCGGGCCCGGCAAACCCGTGAACGGCGCGCTCACCGTCGGCGAGAACATCGCCGACATCGGCGGACTCGCCATCGCCTACGACGCACTGCAGCGCAGGTTGCAGGATGCCCCCGTCGCCGCGATCGACGGACTGACCCAGCAGCAGCGCTTCTTCCTGCGCTACGCGTCGATCTGGCGCAACAAGATCCGGCCCGAATTCGCCGACCTGCTGCTGAAGACCGATCCGCATTCCCCGCAGGAGTTCCGGGCCAATGCGCCGCTAGCCGCGGTGCCGGAATTCGCGCAGGCCTTCTCCTGCAAGAGCGGCGATGCGATGGCCGCACCGGCTGCAGGAGCGATCGGCATCTGGTAGCCGCGGATGCATCCACACGACTTGACACACTTCGAGACCACGACATGTCCACTTATTCCCCCACGCAAGTCACGTCCCCCGCTTCTCCGGAAGTTCTTACGCGAGTGATCCGCGGCGCCTGGTTCGGCGTTCTGCTGGGACTGTCGATCGAGAGCATGCTGCTCGCGATCCAGTTCCTGCAGGGCCAACTCCCCGAATCGGTGCGGATCGTCGCCGATACCGTGCAGAAGATCTCCTGGTCGTCCTTGGTCTGCGCGACCCTGGCCGCCGGCCAGGCCGTGACGCGCGGCAAGTTGGCCATTGCCGGCGTGGTCGGCCTGCTGGGCGCACCGGTCGCGTTCCTGCTGGCCCGGTCGTTGCACAAGGCCATGCTCGAGATCCTGGGCGGAGAGACCGCCAGTGCCGCGATCCCCTGGCTCGGCGCCGCCATCAAGGGCGTCGAGTACGCGTTGCTGGGCGCGGCGATCCTCTGGCTCGCCAAGCGCGACTACGACTGGAAGCCTTACGCCTTCCTCGGCGCCGCGGTCGGCAGCGTGAGCTATGTACTCGTGCTGCTGCTGTTGCCGGCCGGCGGCGATCCGCTGCAGCGGGCGATCATCGAGGTGATCCATCCCATCGGTTGCGCGCTCGCGGTACATGCGACCACGAAGTTCAGCCGGCATCTGGGGGCGGGCGCACTCGGTTGACGAACGAATCGGTGCGGCGTCTCAAAGCCGCGTCGCGATCGCCTTTGCGAACGACATCGTATTGCCCTCGCCGCCGAGGTCCGGCGTCAGCGAATCCTTCGCTTCCAGCGTAGCCACGATCGCCTCGCGCAGGCGCCTGGCGTTGTCCAGCTGGCCGAGGTGCTCGAGCATCTGCACCACGCCCAGCAGCAGCGCGCAGGGATTGGCCAAGCCCTTGCCGGCGATATCCGGCGCCGTGCCGTGCACGGCCTCGAAGATCGCCGCTTCCGTGCCGATGTTGGCGCCCGGCGCGAGGCCGAGGCCGCCGACCAGGCCGGCGCACAGATCCGAAATGATGTCGCCGAACAGGTTGGTGGTGACGATGATGTCGAACTGCTCCGGCTTCATCACCAGCTGCATGCAGCAGTTGTCGACGATCATCTCGTTGCACTGGATGTCGGGATACTGCTGCGCGACCTCGCGCGCGACCTTGAGGAACAGGCCCGAGGTCGACTTGAGGATGTTGGCCTTGTGCACCACCGTGACCTTCTTGCGGCCGGCGCTGCGCGCCAGGTCGAAGGCGTAGCGGACGATGCGTTCGGAACCGCGGCGGGTGACCTTCTGCATCAGGATCGCGGTATCGCCGTCCTCGGACAGCGACTGGCCCTCGCCGATGTAGGCACCCTCGGTGTTCTCGCGAACGGTGATCAGGTCGACGCCCATCGGGAAACGCGATTTGGTGTTCGGGAACGACTTCGCCGGCCGCACGTTGGCGTACAGATCGAAGCGCTTGCGCAGCTCGACGTTGATCGAGCTGAAGCCCTCGCCGACCGGCGTGGTCAAGGGGCTCTTGAGCGCAACGCGGTTGCGGCGGATCGAATCCATGGTCGCGGCCGGCAGCAGCTCGCCGTGCTTTTCCAGCGCGACCAGGCCGGCATCGGCTTCCTCGTACTGCAGGCCGGTATCGAGCGCGTCGAGCACGTACAGGGCGGCGTCCATGATCTCCGGGCCGATGCCGTCGCCACGGATGACCGTGATGGTTTGCGTCATTTCAGGGGTTCCAGGCAGGCGCCGCGCAGAAGGCGCGGCGCGCGAGATATTTCGGGTGCGAATTATGCCCGAAGCGCCGGCGCGAGCCCAGATACGCAGCGATCAACGGCCACCCGCCGCCGCGGGCGAGCGGCCGAAAAGGCCGATCAGCCGTGGTCGTGCGCGGGTGCCTCGCCCGCTTCGCCACCCTCGAGCCGGTCGAGGAAATCCACCGCTCGCCGCAGATGCGGGATCACGATGCTGCCGCCGACCACCAGTCCCACCGAGAACGTCTCGAACATCTCGTCGCGCGTGACACCGGCCTCGCGGCACTGCGCCACGTGGTAGCTGATGCAGTCGTCGCAGCGCAGCACCATCGAGGCGACCAGGCCGAGCAGTTCCTTGGTCTTCACGTCCAGCGCGCCGGGCTGGTAGGTCTGGGTATCGAGCGCGAAGAAGCGTCGCACCACCTGGTTGGGTTCGGCCAGGATGCGTTCGTTCATGCGCTGGCGGAATGCGGTGAATTCCGCGACGCGGTCGCTTTCGCTGCGGGCAGCGGCGTCGCTGGTCTCGCCGGATCCGGTCGGGACGGCGCTCATGCTTCCTTCCCCGTGAGCAGCGGCTCGAACCCGCCGGCGCGATGCAGCGCGATCATGTCGTCATAGCCGCCGACGTGGGTATCGCCGACGAAGATCTGCGGAACGCTCGTGCGCCTGGCCAGCGCGACCATCTTCTCGCGCTGCGCCGGATCGGTGTCGATCCGCACTTCGGTCCATTGCAGGCCCCGGCTCTTCAGGAAACTCTTCGCGGCCATGCAGTAGCCGCACACGGCGCTCGTGTACAGGGTGATCTGGGGCGCGGTGATTTCGGGTGCGCCGGTTCGAGGGGTCGGTTCGTTCAAGGAACTTGCTCCAAAACTTCTGTGTGGAATCCTGCGCCGAATATGCGTGCGGCAGGGCGGCTTTTCCACCCCACGCCTGCAACGTTGTGAACCGACGCGCAAAGCGATGGTCTACTTCACACGTTCGGCACCGTGCGGGCCGAAGGCGCATTAACAGCGCGTTCACGCCGGATTGGGCCGCCACGGTCATCCTGCCTCCAGCCATCGCCCAGCAAGGCCTGCATGCGCCCTCTTCTGTCCGCCACCGCCGCGACCCTCCTCCTCGCCAGCTTTCTCGCGCCCGCGCAGGAGAACCGCCTGCCCGACATCGGCTCGTCGGCGGGCGAAGTGCTCGGCCCGGCCCAGCAGAAGGAGTACGGCGAAATGCTGCTGGCCCAGCTGCGCCACTACGACTACATGCTCGAAGATCCCCTGATCGATAGCTGGCTGCGCACGCTCGGCAACCGCCTCGGCGCAGCCAGCGACCAGCCGGGTCAGGATTTCACCTTCTTCATGCTGAAGGACCGGCAGGTCAACGCGTTCGCCACGGTCGGCGGTTACATCGGCGCCAATGCCGGCCTGGTGCTGACGGCCGAGAGCGAGGACGAGGTCGCCGCGGTGATGGCGCACGAAATCGCGCACGTCACCCAGTCGCACGTGCTGCGTGGCGTCGAGCGTGCGCAGAAGGACAGCATCCCGATCCTGCTGGCGATGCTCGGCGCGATCGCGGTCGCGTCGCAATCGAGCAGCAACTCCGCCGACAACGGCGCGATGGCCGCATTGGCCTCCGCGCAGGGGCTGATGGCGCAACGCCAGATCAACTACACGCGCGTCGAGCGAGTCCGAGGCCGACCGTCTCGGCATCCGCACCCTCGCCCGCAGCGGTTACGACCCGGAGGCGATGGCGGGCATGTTCCAGCGCCTGCAGGCGCTGTCGCGCAGCAACCAGGGTGGCGAACGCGAACGCACGCCCGATTACCTGCAGACCCATCCGGTGACGACCACCCGCATCAGCGAAGCCAAGCAGCGCGCCGAGCAACTCGCCAAGGACAGTCTCACTCTGATCACCACGACACCGGGCGGCCAGCGTACCGAACGGGTCTCGAAGAACGCCTTCGCGCTACCCGGCAATGCCGGCAGCGACAACCCGCTGCTGCCCGGTTCGCTGCGCCTGCCCGACACGGGTCCGGCGCAGGGCGGCAGCGGCCAGTTCAGCTGGGCGCGTGAACGGCTGCGCGCGCTCAGCGCGGACACGCCCGATGCGGCGATCCGCGAGTACGAGCGCATCCGTCGCGCCGGCAAGTTCAACGACGCGCAGCGCTACGGCCTGGCGCTGGCGCGCCTGCAGGACGGGCAAGGCGCAGCCGCCGCCGCGGAACTGGCACCACTGCTGGAAGCCGATCCCGGCGAATAGCTGGCTGGCGCTGGCACTGGGGCAGGCGGAAGCGCGCGCCGGCCGGCACGCCGCGGCCGATGCACGCTTCGAGGCCCTGATCGACCGCATGCCCAGCAATCGCGCGGTCGCCCTCACCTACGCCCAGGTCCTCGGCGAGCGCAACAACCGCGCCGCGGGCGTTCGCGCCGTGGCGGTGCTGCGGCCGTTGCTCGGTTCGGCCGCGGACGACCCCCTGTTCCAGACCGCGTTCGCCCGCGCCAGCGAAATTGCCGGCGATCCCGTCCGCGCCGGCGAGGCCTATGCCGAGGCCGCCTACCTCAACGGCCGCCCGGAGCAGGCGCTGGTGCAGCTCAATACCTTGAAGAAGCGCCCCGACCTCGACTATTACGCCCGCACCCGCATCGACGCCCGCATCGCAGCCATCACGCCCAAAGTCCTGGAGTTGCGGCGCCAGGGCATCCGTGACGAGGACCTGCGGCGCCGCTGACACGCCGCTGTCATCTTGGGGATGCCGGGCCCCGGGCCTGTCCAGCCGTTCCTGACGTCATTGTCATTGACCGGTCACAAAACCGTCGTCTACTTGCGGGGCACCATTGACGGTGCGACGGTACCCGCGTGCAGGACGGCCCATGCAGAAACGTATCCTGATCGTCGACGACGAACCCGCCATCCGCGAGATGGTCGCGTTCGCGCTGCGCAAGGGCGAATTCGATCCCGCCCATGCCGGCGATGCCCGCGAAGCGCAGGCCTCGATCGCCGACCGCGTCCCCGACCTGATCCTGCTCGACTGGATGCTGCCCGGCACCAGCGGCCTGGAACTGGCGCGCCGCTGGCGCCGTGACGCCCTGACCCGCGAGGTGCCGATCATCATGCTGACCGCGCGCGGCGAGGAGAACGACCGCGTCGGCGGGCTCGAGGCCGGTGTCGACGACTACGTCGTGAAACCCTTCTCGGCGCGCGAGCTGCTCGCGCGCATCCGCGCGGTCATGCGCCGCTCGCGCGAGGACGACGAGGACGGCAGCGTTTCGGTCGGTGCGCTGCGCATCGACGGCGCCGCGCACCGCGTATTCGCCGGCGTCGAACCGGTGCCGATCGGCCCGACCGAATACCGGCTGCTGCATTTCTTCATGACCCATCCCGAGCGCGTCTACAGCCGCTCGCAGCTGCTCGACCACGTCTGGGGCGGCAGCGTCTACGTCGAGGAGCGCACGGTCGACGTGCATATCCGCCGACTGCGCAAGACGCTCGAACCGACCCAGCTCGACGGCATGGTGCAGACGGTGCGGGGATCGGGGTATCGGTTTTCCGCAGCAGTGTGATGCCCGGTTCTCCGATGCTTGGCTCCCTCCCCTGCGAATGCAGGGGGTGAGGAGGCACGCTTGCGCGCCACTGGCGCGCGTGCCGACGAACGCCCGAAGGCGAAGCCGCAGGGCCGGACGGGCTGGGGAGGGGTTGCGTCGTATCACGCAATGCTTCCGGAAGCCCAAACAGATGCTTTCGGCGAAGACAGCCGATCCGTCGACACCTCCTCCCAGCCTCCCCCTGCCTTCGCAGGGGGAGGAGCTAGAGCCGCGCACGACGGACTGTCATTGCATCTCTGCAACATGACAGCGTCCGCAATCAAACCCTCCACCGCCATGCCATTTCCGCACGAGCCCATCGACGTTTGAATACACTGATCGCCATGCCAGCCCGCGCCCGCTCCGCCTGGACCAAGACGCTCGGCCAGCTGCTGCTGATCCTGGCGCTCGCGGTCGTGGTCGGCCTGCTGGTCGGCCAACCTTGGCCCGTGCTCACCGCGGCCGCGCTCGGCGTGGTCGTCTGGCACTACTGGAAACTGCGCGGCGTGCTGCTGCGGCTGACCGCGCGCCAGCGCCTCGATCCGCCCACCGGCGATGGCATCTGGAACGAACTCGACCGCCTGCTGCATCGCGGCCAGCAGGAAATGCGCAGCCGCAAGCGGCGCCTGGTCGCCATGCTGCGTGCCTACCGCGCCGCCGCCGCCGCGCTGCCGGACGCGATCGTGGTGGTCGAGCGCAACAGCCAGCGCGTGCAGTGGTTCAACGAGGCCGCCACGCCGCTGCTCGGCCTGCGCTATCCGCGCGACATCGGCGCCGCGCTCGGGGAAGCCCTGCAACCGCTGCCGATCTCGCGCTGGCTCGCCGCCGGCCGCAACGCCGAACCACTGATGGACACGCCCTCGCCGGCGAACAGCGACCTGCGCCTGAGCCTGCGCCTGATCCCCTATTCCGATGAGCTTTGGATGCTGGTCGCGCGCGACGTCAGCAAGCTGATGCGGCTCGAACAGATGCGCCGCGACTTCGTCGCCAACGTCTCGCACGAGCTGCGCACGCCACTGACGGTCGTCCATGGCTACCTCGACATGCTCGATCCGGCGGACCAACCCGAATGGGCGCCGATGCTGGCCGAGATGCAGCGCCAGTCGCAGCGCATGACGCAGCTGGTCGAGGACCTGCTGACACTGTCGCGGCTCGAGGCGCAGGACACCGTCGTCGACGAAAGCGTCACGATGGCGCCGATGCTGGCCACGCTCAAGCGCGAGGCCGAAGCGCTGAGCCACCAGCGCCACACCATCGTCATCGAAGACCAGGCCGCGCTCGATCTGTGGGGCTCGACCAAGGAACTGCACAGCGCGTTCTCGAACCTGGTCGGCAACGCGGTGCGCTACACGCCCGCCGGCGGCAGCATCACGATCGGCTTCCGGCGCGACGACGATGGCGGCGCGGTGCTGTCGGTCCGCGACAGCGGCTACGGCATTCCCGCCGCGCACCTGCCGCGCATCACCGAGCGCTTCTATCGCGTCTCGACCAGCCGCTCGCGCGAATCCGGCGGCACCGGTCTCGGCCTGTCGATCGTCAAGCACGTGCTGAACCTGCATCAGGCGCGGCTCGAGATCGAAAGCGAGGTCGGCCGCGGCAGCGTGTTCTCCTGCCACTTCGGCGCCGAGCGCGTGCATCCGCGCGACCAGTCCCATGAGCAGGCCATGCCCCCTTCCTACGCAGTCGGCAAATGAACGCTCCCATCGACACTACGCCCGAGCTCGATCCGTTGCGCGATCCCGCGCTGTACTTCAACCGCGAACTGTCGCAGCTGGATTTCAATTTTCGCGTGCTGGCGCAGGCGCAGGACGTCTCGGTGCCGCTGCTCGAGCGCCTGCGCTACCTGTGCATCTCCTGCACCAACCTCGACGAGTTCTTCGAGATCCGCGCGGCCACCGTGCGTCACTCGCAGGATTTCGGCGTGCCGGTCGCCGCCGACGGCCTGGCGCCGGCGACCGTGCTCAAGCGCATCCACGATCGTGCCGCGGAACTGGTCGAAGCGCAGTACGCCTGCTGGAACACCATGCTGCGCCCGGAACTCAATGCCGTCGGCGTGCGCGTGCTCGGCCGCAACAGCTGGAACGCGAAGCAGACGCGCTGGCTGCGCGCCTACTTCCGCGACGAGATCATGCCGGTGCTGTCGCCGCTCGGCCTGGATCCGGCGCATCCGTTCCCGAAGATCCTCAACAAGTCGCTCAACATCGTGGTGGTGCTGAAGGGCAAGGACGCGTTCGGACGCGCCGGCCACCTGGCCATCGTGCGTGCACCGCGCTCGCTGCCACGCATCATCCAGCTGCCGGAGAAGATTTCCGGCGGCGAGCACGACTTCGTGTTCCTGTCCTCGGTGCTGTCGTCGTTCGTCGATGAGCTGTTCCCGGGCATGGAGGTCAAGGGTGCGTACCAGTTCCGCGTCACCCGCAATTCCGAGCTGATCGTCGACGAGGAGGAAGTCGAGAACCTCGCGCTGGCCCTGCGCGACGAACTCATCGGCCGCGGTTACCTGCGCGCGATGCGGCTGGAGATCGCGGCCGACTGTCCCAAGCCCATCGTGCGTACGCTGCTGCAGAACTTCGACCTGCCCGAGAACGCGGTCTATCGCATCGACGGCCCGGTCAACCTCAACCGCGTGATCCAGGTCTACGATCTGGTGCAGCGGCCGGACCTCAAGTTCCCTCCGTTCCAGCCGCGCGTGATGCGCGACAGCGATGCATTGTTCCAGCGCGTGTCCGAGGGCGACGTGCTGCTGCACCATCCGTTCGACTCGTTCGCGCCGGTGCTCGAACTGATCAAGCAGGCCGCCGAAGACCCCAACGTGCTGGCGATCAAGCAGACGCTGTACCGCACCGGCAAGGACTCCGCGATCGTCGAGCACCTCGTACAGGCCGCGCGCAACGGCAAGGACGTGACGGTGGTGGTCGAACTGCGCGCGCGCTTCGACGAGGAAGCCAACCTCGGCCTCGCCGACCGCCTGCAGGAAGCCGGCGTGCAGGTCGTGTACGGCGTGGTCGGCTTCAAGACCCACGCCAAGATGCTGCTGGTCGTGCGGCGCGAAGGCCGCAAGCTGCGCCGCTACGTGCACCTGGGCACCGGCAATTATCACAGCGGCACCGCGCGCGCCTATACCGACATCAGCCTGATCACCGCCGATCCGGACATCGGCAGCGACGTGCATCAGATCTTCCACGCAGATCTCCGGCCTGGCGCCGGTCGATCAAGCTCAAGCGCATGCTGCAATCGCCGTTCACGCTGCACAGCGGCGTGCTCAAGCGCATCGAGCGCGAAACGAAGCATGCGAAGGCCGGCAAGCAAGCGCGCGTCATCGCCAAGATGAACGCCCTCAACGAGCCGCAGGTGATTCGGGCGTTGTACGAGGCGTCGCAGGCCGGCGTGCAGATCGACCTGATCGTGCGCGGCGCCTGCACGCTTGCGTCCCGGCGTGCCGGGCGTGTCGGACAACATCCGCGTGCGTTCGATCGTCGGCCGCTTCCTCGAACACAGCCGCGTGTACTGGTTCGGCAACGACGGCGCGCCCGACCTGTTCTGCGCCAGCGCCGACTGGCTGGAGCGCAACCTGTTGCGGCGCGTGGAGACCGGTTTCCCGATCCTCGATCCGGAACTCGCGGCACGCGTCAAGAACGAAGCGCTCGAGGATTACCTCGCCGACAACCTCAACGCCTGGGAACTGCAGTCCGACGGCAGCTACGGCAAGCTGGAGCCGGGCGACTCGGCGCCGTTTTCCGCGCAGGCCTCGTTGCTGGCTAACATCTGCGGATGAGGAATGCCGCGCTCCGCGTCCAGCCGATCGCCCAGCCGATGCAAGGACGGCGACCTGCTGGCCGCGATCGACCTGGGTTCGAACAGCTTCCACATGGTGGTCGCGCGCTTCACGCTTGGCCAGCTGCGCATCATCGACCGCCTGCGCGAGACCGTGCGCCTGGCCGAAGGCCTCGACGGCAAGGGTGGACTGACGCCGGCGGTACGGCAACGCGCGCTCGAATGCCTGGCGCGTTTCGGCCAGCGCATCCGCGACATTCCGCCGCAGCGCGTGCGCGCGGTCGCCACCAACACCGTGCGCGCAGCTGTCCGAGCCGCAGGCCTTCCTGGTACCGGCGGAAACCGCACTGGGCCATGCCATCGAAGTAGTATCGGGGCGAGAGGAAGCGCGCCTGGTGTACCTCGGCGTCGCCCATGCGCAGCCGCCGAAACCCGAGCAGCTGCGACTCGTGATCGACATCGGCGGCGGCTCCACCGAATGCATCATCGGCAGCGGCTTCGAGGCGATCGAGCGCGAGAGCCTGCAGGTCGGCTGCGTCGCCAGCACGCGCCGTTTCTTCGGCAACGGCAAGCTGTCGAAGAAGAAGTGGAAGGAGGCGTTGACCGAAGTCAGCGCCGAATTCCAGCAATTCGCCGGCCCCTATCGGTCATTGGGCTGGAACGAAGCGCTCGGTTCGTCGGGCACCAACAAGGCGATCGGCGATATCTGCGCGGCGATGAAGCTGACCAAGGGCGCGGTGACCGCCGAGGCGCTGCCGGTCGTGCGCGACCGCCTGTTGCAGGCCGAGCGCATCGAGGACATCGACCTGCCGAGCCTGTCGAACGACCGCAAGCCGATCATCGCCGGCGGCATCCTGGTGCTCGAGGCAGCGTTCGAGGCGCTAGGACTCACGCGCATGGCGGTCAGCAAGGCGGCGCTGCGCGAAGGCGTGCTGTACGACATGATCGGTCGCGGCGGCGCCGACGATCCGCGCGAGGCGTCCATCACTGCGCTGATGCAGCGCTATGGCGTGGACGTCGCGCAGGCCGCGCGCGTGCAGGAAACGGCACTCGACATGTTCGACCAGGTAGCGGACGCGTGGGACTTGAACGCGGACGACCGCCTGATGCTCGGTTGGGCCGCGCGCGTGCACGAGATCGGCCTGGCCATCGCGCACAGCCAGTACCACGTGCATGGCGCCTACGTGCTGGAGAATTCCGACATCGCCGGCTTCTCGCGGCAGGAACAGCAGTTCCTTGCCGCGATGGTGCGCACGCACCGCCGCAGCGTGCCGAAGAGCGCCTTCGACGCCCTGCCCGACCGCCTGCTCGCCAGCGTCCGGCGCCTGAGCGTGCTGCTGCGGCTGTCGGTATTGCTGCACCGTGCGCACGATGTCGAGGCGATACCGCGCCTCGAGCTGCACGCCGATGGCATCGACCTCGGCTTGCGCCTGTCGAAACGCTGGCTCGATGCACGACCGCTGCTGAGGGCCGACCTGGCCAGCGAACCGATGGATATCGCCGGGCTCGGCGTCGCGGTCGCGCTGATCAACGACTGATTACGGCCGTTTCGCCGTCCGGAACGGCACCGGACCTGTCTGGATTCCACGTTGTCACGCCCGCGTCATCGCGCTGACACGCCCGATTCACCCCGCTCGCGCAGCATCCGCAAAACCGGATGCCATCTATGCGCTACACGATCGTCACCGAGACGTATCCGCCGGAGGTCAACGGCGTCGCCTTGACCGTGCAGGGCCTGGAACGCGGCCTGCGCGCGCGCGGCAACGACGTCGACGTGGTGCGTCCGCGGCAGCTGGCCGACGCGTCCAATCCATCGGTCAACGCGAACGAAACACTGGTGCGCAGCCTGCCGCTGCCGCGTTATCCCGACCTGCGCATCGGCCTGCCGGCCACGCACAGGCTGCGCAAGGCCTGGACGGAACAACGACCCGACGCCATCTACGTCGCCACAGAAGGTCCGCTCGGCTGGTCCGCGCTGCGCACGGCGCGGCGGCTGGGCATCCCCGCCGCCACCGGGTTCCACACGCGCTTCGACGAATACATGCGCGACTATGGCGCGGCGTTCCTGCAAGCCACGGCACTGCGCTGGATGCGTCGCTTCCATAACGGGGCCGATGCCACGCTGGTACCGACGCACGAACTGCAGGCGTTCCTGCAGGCGCAGGGCTTCGAGAAGGTCGTGCGCCTGCCGCGCGCTGTCGACACCGCATTGTTCGATCCGGCGCGGCGCGATGCTTCGCTGCGTGCATCCTGGGGCCTGGCGGACGACGCGCTTGCCGTGATCTACGTCGGCCGGATCGCGGCCGAAAAGAATCTCTCACTCGCCATCGCGGCCTTCCGCGATCTGCAGAAGCAGCGACCCGACGCACGCTACATCTGGGTCGGCGACGGACCCTTGCGCGAACAGCTGCAGCGCGACAATCCCGACTTCGTCTTCTGCGGCGTGCAGCGCGACACGACGCTGGCCAGGCATTTCGCCAGTGGCGACCTGTTTTTGTTTCCGAGCCATACCGAGACCTTCGGCAACGTCACCCTCGAGGCGATGGCCAGCGGCGTTCCGACGATCGCGTTCGACTACGGCGCCGCGCACGAGACCCTGCGCGATGGCGTGCATGGCGCGACGATCGCCGACGGCGACGATGCCGGTTTCCGCACCGCCGTGCTGCGCATCGGTAACGACCCCGCCCTGCGCGCGATCATGGCCATGGCCGCGCGCGAGGCGGTGGCATCGCTGCATCCCGAACAGGTCGCCTCCGACTTCGAAGACATCCTCCGCAACCTTGCGCTCGCGAGGAGGCCGCATGCGCAGCCAGTCACCGCGTAATCGCCTGCTCGCCAACGACACCGGTTGGTGCCTGCGCGCCAATCACCTGTGCGCGCGCAGCGGGCTGCGCCGCTATTTCGCCGCCGCCAGCCGCCTCGGCGACGGCGTGTTCTGGTATGCCCTGATGCTGGCAATGGTGCTGCTGGATGGGCTCGACGGCCTCATGGCATCCGCGCATCTGGCGGCCACCGGCGCGATCGCGCTGACGCTCTACAAGTTGCTGAAACGCTGGACCCGCCGCCCGCGTCCGTATGCATCCGACGTCCGCATCCGCGCCTGGATCGCACCGCTCGACGAGTTCAGTTTTCCCTCGGGACATACCTTGCACGCGGTGGCGTTCACGCTGGTCGCACTGGCGCACTATCCGATGCTGGCGTGGCTGCTGATCCCGTTCACCGCGAGCGTGGCGGCCTCGCGCGTCGTATTGGGACTGCACTATCCGAGTGATGTCCTGGCCGCAACCGGCATCGGAACAGCCCTAGCTGCATTGTCCTTATGGCTGGTCCCGGGCGTGTCGTTGTTCGCCTGAGCGTGACGCACCGCACAGATCGCGCCTGCACGAATTGTTGTTGGTAGCGAATCACGCTTCGGATCTACAATCGGGCGCATCGGATCTTGCATCGCAACTTGCCGATGTGAGACCGCGACGAGATATTGTGCGCATCCAGGAAGGTAGGTACGACACATCTGTCGTGCATTCTCGGGGAGGAGAACGATATGGCGATCATTTCTGCGCCCATCCAGGACGCAACCACACAATTGTGTGGCTCCTCGCACATTTCAAAACCGCCAGTTCGACGACGCTTTCTCTCACGTCGCTATGCGTCTTGGCTGTTGATCGCAATCGTCTTGGGCGCCGGGCTGTATGGCATCAAAGCGCATAGGGATGCCTCGTACGCAACGGCGCTATTTGAGCTTCGCAACGATCGCATCCTCCCCGAGGCTTTGATCAGCGAACGCCCCCCCTCTTCGGAGGAAGTCGCGACGTTGGAGAAGGCGCTGCTTGACTACCGAAACGGAGGCAAGTCCGAGGCCGTTCGCCCGATCGTTGCGTATCTAACTGAGCATCCAGACTCACCGTGGCGTGTCAGTTTGCGCACCAACCTTGGTTTGGTCTATTACCAGACTGGGTACTTCTCAAGAGCACTCGAAGCCTGGAAACACGCGTGGAGGGAGGGAAAGGACGCACAAGCGCCGGAGCAGCGCGCGATTGCGGACCGTGCTTTTGGCGAACTAGTTCGGATGCATGCGCGCCTAGGTCATGCCTCTGAGCTTAGGGCTTTGCTCGCGGAGCTTGGTGACCGAAAGCTGATGGGAGCGGCTGGCGAGGCAGTCGCCGGCGCGCGCGAAGGGCTCTGGATGATGGAGCACAAGCCAGGCGTTGCGTACCTATGCGGGCCGATGGCTCTCAAAAGCCTGCTTTCGCTCCGTCCACCGAACATGCTTGCCATGTCCAGAGTGGACGCAGAGCGATCGGGACCTTTAGGGGTCAGTTTGGCGCGAGTCGCCTCGCTCGCCGCGGAGTTGGGAATGCCGTTGAAGGCAGCCCGCCGCGAGGGTCGAGCAGAGATTCCGGTGCCGTCGGTCGTGCATTGGAAGGTCAATCACTACGCCGCAATTGTAGGCAAGGCAAATGGGCGTTATCAGATCAAGGACCCGACTTTTGGTCGCGACCTATGGATGAGCGCCGATGCGATCAATGCGGAATCAAGCGGGTACTTCATGGTATCGGCTGATTTGCTGGGGTACGGTTGGCGCGCTGCTGATTCCATGGCGGCCGAGAGCGTTCGTGGCATGGGATATACAGGAAGTCTCGATCCAGGCGCGACACGGCCTGATGACGAGAAGGAATGCGATGACGGCTGCGCTTCGGCAGCGGACGCGAAGGGTATGCCTCAGTACGCCGTTCACTCGATGCTTGTTAGCCTCAATATTCAAGATGTTCCAGTGGGCTACGCGCCACCCAAGGGCCCACCTATTCAGTTCCTTCTGACCTATAACCAGCGCGAAGCTAATCAGCCTGCGAATCCGACCTACAGCAACGTGGGTTCACAGTGGACGTATAACTGGTTGAGCTACGTCCAAGACGATCCCGCCCAAGCAGGCGCCACAGTCTCACTCGCCGTGGCTGGCGGAGGTACCGAATACTACGGTGGCTATGACCCGGCGACGGGAAAATTCGCGCCTGAAACCCGGTCTGGAGCAGAGTTGCTGCGAGTCCAGATCGGTGGTGGTTCCGTCCGGTATGAAAGGCGGTTCTCCGATGGCTCCGTGCATGTGTATGGAAAACCCGATAACGCGACATTCTTTCCAAGACGGGTGTTCTTGACGGAGATCCGTGATCCCGCCGGCAATAAAGCCACTTTGAGCTACGACGCACAAAGCAGGCTGTCCACGATCAGGGATGCACTCGCCCAGTTGACGACATTTGCATACGAAGACCCAGCAAACGCCCTTCACATCACCAAAGTCACTGATCCATTCGGTCGTTTCGCAACGCTCGGCTACGACGCATCGGGAAGACTGAATCAGATCACGGACCTGATCAACATGACTTCCAGCTTCAGCTACCTGGGTACCGGTTCCTTCATCAATTCGATGACGACGCCTTACGGCACGACCCAGTTTGCCTATGCAGACGAAAGTGGGACTGCTCGGTGGCTGGAAATCACCGATCCGCTCGGCCACGGCGAACGCGTTGAAACTCGGCACGTCGCCTCTGGAATTCCATACAGTGAGAGCATCGTCCCCGCCGGGATCAACACCTTCAATTCGTTTATCGACGGTCGCAACACGTTCTATTGGGACAAGGATGCACTTGCGCTGGGGCGTGGCGACTACACAAAGGCAAGAATCAAGCATTGGTTACACGATCGGTACAACATACAGGTCACCGCCCCGGTCCTTGAGAGCACGAAAGATCCGCTTGAGAATCGGGTTTGGTTCAATTATCCGGGTCAATCCGCGGCACACAACAGTGGCACGCTCGACAAGCCATCAGCGGTGGCCAGGGTGATGGATGACGGATCCACGCAAGTGTCCAGGAGCGAGTACAACGCCATAGGCCGCATCACCAAATCCATCGATGCGATCGGTCGCGAAGTCCTCTATGACTACGCGCCAAACGGCATCGACCTGCTGCAAGTCAGACGCAAGAACGGCGCAATCTATAACGTAATCGCGACCTATAGCAATTACAACACTTTGCATCAGCCAGGGTCTTACACAGATGCAGCAGGTCAGATAACAACGTATCAGTACAACGCGGCCGGTCAGCCGACTTTGGTCAAGAATCCTTTGCTGCAAACGCAAACTTACGAATACGACAGCAACGGATACTTGAAGATCGTACGCAATGCCAACGGCGTTGCAGTGCAGACCTACACCTACGATGCCTTTGGCCGGACCGCCAGCCTGACCGACTCGGAAGGGCATCAACGTCGGTTCGAGTACGACGCTTTGGATCGGATCACCAAGGTGATCTATCCCGATACCACCTACGAGGAATACACCTATACCAAGCTTGACCGTACCCGGATGCGCGACCGCTTGGGACGGAGCACCGACTACGTCTACAACGCGGAACGACAATTGGAGCAGGTCGATGAACCCCTGCCGCGCACGATCTTTTACGACTGGACCCCTGCTGGCCGTCTGAGCAAGTTGACCGATGGCGAAAACCATGCAACCCAATGGGAATATGACATCCAGGGCCGGAGAACGGCTGAGGTGTTCGCCGATGACAGCCGCGTCACCTATAGCTACGACTTGGCAGGCCGGTTGAGAACCGTTCGCGACGCATTGCAGCAAGTCAAGACTTATACCTATACCCCCGACGATAAGCTCTCCGGTATTGGATACGCCAACGCGATCAATCCCACTGCGTCAATCGGCTTTGCCTACGATCCTGTCTATCCACGCCGCACCGCCATGAACGACGGTATCGGCAATACGTTGTATGCCTATAAGCCCGTTGGCACGTTTGGCGCACTCCAGGTCGCACAGGAAGATGGTCCATACGCGAACGATGTACTTACTTACACTTATGACGCCCTTGGTCGCCTGGCGACACGCGCGATTGACGGTCAGGCGCAATCGCTCACCTATGATGCAATCGATCGTGTTGAGAGCAAAACCAATGCGCTCGGCTACTTCGAGTTTGGTTATCTAGGCCAGACGAACCAACTCCAGAGTCGCAATTCCGCCGTGGGGCCGGTGTTAATCAATGCTTATGACGACAACTTGCGCGATCGTGTACTCAGGAGTGTCGGCTACTACGAGGAGATGGGCACCATCCCAGTCTTAGAGGCGACGCAGGAGTACCACTATGGGCGCGATGTGATCGGCAAGATCACTAGCATCGACGAATTTCCAGGTGGGCAAGCGATGTTCGCCAAAAGATGGAATCTAGGGTACGACGCCACGGACCGCTTACGGACTTTCACCGGTCTCGCGTCGGAGCCGACTTACACCTATGAATACGACCGTGCCGGCAACCGTCCTTCGGCCAACCTGAACGGTACTGCACAGACGGCATCGCATAACAATCTCAATCAACTCGCCGCGCTCGATGCGCAACCGCACCAGTACGACCTCAATGGCAATCTGCTGAATGACGGCAGCAACACGTACTACTGGGATGCCGAAAATAGGCTGACCAAGGTCGTCGCAGTCACCCCCGCGGGCAAGCAAAGCGTATTCGGCTACGACGGTCTTGGTCGGCGACTGCTGATTAAAGATACGGCGTCAGCGAGCCATATACCGGTAGAACGGCGTTACGTTTGGTGTGGCCAACAACCTTGCCAGGAACGTGATGGACGGAACCGTCGATTGACCCTCTACTTCGATGAAGGTGAACTCCAGGGGAGCAACAAGGTGCTCTACCTCCGTGACCAGCTGGGCTCGGTTCGACAGCTGCAGGACATCACCAGCAGCGGCGAAGGAAGCTACGATTACGGCCCCTACGGAGAACCTCAAGCCAGCAGTGGAACGGTCACTAGCCGCTATCGCTATGCCGGCATGTTCCATCATCCGGCAACCGGGTTCTATCTAACTTGGTACCGCCCATATCAACCGCAAACGGGGCGGTGGTTGTCCCGGGATCCGATTGGCGTGGCGGGCGGTATCAATTTGTACGCTTATGTAGAGGGGAATCCGATCTCGAAAATCGATCCTCTCGGGCTGGAGGCAATTTTTCCGGCACCGGTTGCTTTCCCGGCAATTCCAGCCTGGCTTGGGCCTGCCGCCGGGCTTGGGTTAGCGGGATATGGCGGCTGGCAATTTGGCAGTGCGATTTATCCTCATATCGCAATTCCACTGGGGGACGCGATTGATGCCGTTTGTGCCGATAGTGATGAGGAAAGATGCCAGAAAGTTCGAACTTCGTGTATTCAGGGATGTTCCGATTTTGTGCTGCAGAAGCCCCGCGGCCGACGTACCGATTGGGGCTCTGGAGCAGACTTTGATCGATGTGTACGCCAATGCCTTGATCGTAATGGATGCTAAACGTGATGAAATCTGAAAGCGAAAATATCGAGGACGTTTTCCGACTAATAATGGAGGCTAGTGAAAAATTGTGGGAGGCGGTCGCCGCTATTCATGAGAATGAATCGACGCTAGCCGCGTCATTCACGCAGCCGCTCATGCAAATGCGTGGCGACATTCATGTGAAACTCCTGCGCCCGCTTTACAAGAAGCACCCGTATCTCGCAACGAAATTTGGACTTGATGACGAATCGGCCTCTTGACGTGAGGGCGAATGACCTGCTCACTTAGTGAGCCGTGTACGGAATTGTCATTCATTACCCGTCTCGCGACTCGTTCACCTGTTTCACTGAAGTTTGCAGCAGCAATCAAAAAGTCCGTTCATCCGACAGACTTTGCGATTGGCAAGTAGATGCAGCCGTGGCGTGCCGCTCGCGGCTGCATCTATTGCAATTCGACCGCGACTAGGCCCTGCCCTGCATCGGTTCAGTTGCACCGATGCGATACCAGTCGACCTTGCGCGTCACCACCATCAGCGCCGTAAGAATCACGAACAGCAGGCCCGCACCAAGCACCAGGGCGTTGTCCTCCGACACCAGCAAGCCGTACAAAGCCGCGTATAGCGTCGCCAGCATCGTCGCGAAACCGACGCCGCGCGCACGACTGTGCAGCACGTGCGCCACATAAAAGCCCAGCAAGCCTATGCAGGCGATGCTCGCCGTCAGGTACGCCCATGCGAACGCGACGTGCTCGGACAGGCTGACGAGCAGCAGGAAGAAGATCGCCAGCGCCAGCCCGACCAGCCCGTACTGGATCGGGTGGATACGCAACTGCTTGATCAGTTCGAACATGAAGAAGCCGACGAAGGTCAGCAGCACGAACAATAGGCCGTACTTGCTGGCGCGATCGGCCTGCGAATAGACGTTGACCGGATCGACCAGCGACAGGCCGATCGTATCGAGCGCGCCACGGCCGGAGTCAGCGGCGGAGAGTGCGCTTTGCAACGGTGTTTGATTGCCGGATTCGCCGCCACCCACCGCGGCCTTCGTGCTGCCGGCCAGGTACTGCGCCTGCGCATCGGTGGCCAGTGACGAGACTTCCCATTCGGCGTGGAAGCCCTTGCCGTCGACCGTGCGCGTGCGGGGCAGGAATGCGCCGTTGAACTGCGGATGCGGCCAGGTCGAATCGAGCACGATGCGGTTGCGCTTGGCGAGCGGCGCGATCGCGAGCGACTCGGTGCCGCCGAGCGCGAAATCGAGACGGCTGTCGAAAGCCAGCGCGGTCCCTGCGCGCGGCGTCGGCAGGCGGACGTGGACGCCGGCGCCATTGCGGCTGCCCAGCCCCTGTTCCAGCAGACGCTCGCGGCCATCGATGCGCAATCGCGGCGAGCCCGCCAGTCCGCGCACGTCGGCGATGCCGTACGCCAGCCACGGCTGGCCGATCTTGCGCGGCAGTTCCGGATTCGCATCGGCGGGGATTGCGACGCGGAAGCGCGCCGACAGCGTTCCCTTCAACTCGTAGACGCGGACCTCGTGCAGGCCGAGCCTGCGCGTCGACGGCAGGACTTTTCCGGTCACGTCCATCGTGTCCGCGAAGAACGTCCATTGCCCGCTCGCACCGTCGCGCTTGATCTTGCGAACCACCACGCCCTTGTCGTTCTTCTCCTCGACCTCGATCGTCTCGACATAGGGCACCACCAGCACCGGCCCGGCCATCCCCTGCGCGCCCGCGTAGCTGCGCGCGACGGTCTGCACCGCCTGCAGCACGGTACATCTGCCGTTCGTTGATCGTGCCGCGGATCATCGTCAGCGGTACCAGGATCGCCAGGGTCAGCCCCAGCACCATCAGGATCTTCAGTCCCAAACGCATGTCGCTCTCCCGTCTTGGTGGATGGCGGGCATCATCGAAGGCGCCTGCGTGGGCACGATGGCGGCAGGGTGAAGCGACGGTGAAGTGCGCAAGGCACGCCAGCTGCGTAGCGTGCGCCCAGCGCACGACATCGGACACGGCAAGACGTGCGCATAGCGCACGCTACGTGCTATCGAAGCGCCGGCAGCTCCAGGCTCGCCACTGCGCCGCCGCCGTCGCGATTCGCCAACGCCGCGCTGCCGCCATGCAGTTCGGCGACCTCCGCCACCAGGCACAAACCCAATCCGCTGCTGCGGCTGCCGCCACCCGGGCGCGGCAACGAATAGAAGCGCTCGAACACGCGTCCGATGGCATAGTCCGGCACCCCGGGACCGCGGTCGGCGACATCGATGCGCAAGCGGCCGGCGTCGCGATGCAGCGCGACCTCGATCGTGCTGCCGGTCGGGGCGAAATCGATCGCGTTCTCCAACAGGTTCACCAGTGCCTGCCGCAACAGGAACGGATCGCCGGGCACCGTGTCGTCGGCGGCTTGCGCCGGGAGCTGAAGTCCGACCCCGGCCTGCGCGAGCTTCGGCGCCACGTCCTTCGCCGCCGCGTCGATCAGCGCAGCGACGTCGACGCTCTCCGGATGCTCGATGCGTTGTCGGTATTCGACCGCCGCCAACGCCAGCAGCTTGTCGATCATCTGCGACAGGCGCACCCCCTGCTCGCGGATGGTGGCGATGAAGCGCGCGCGGTCGGCGTCGGGCATCGGCTGCGCGCCGGAGGGCGTGTCCAGCAACTCGGCCGACCCGCGGATCGCGGCGAGCGGGCCCTTCAACTCGTGCGTCAGCGCATGCACGTACTGCTCGACGTACTGCTTGCCCTCCAGGCGTTCGCGCATCGTTTCCAGCGCGCGGCCGAGGTCGCCGAACTCGCCCGCCGACCGCGGCAGGGCGACGCGCTCGCCGGCGGTGACGGCATTTGCGTAGCGGCGCAGGCCACCGAGCTGGCGCGACAGCCACCATGCGGCCAGCAGGCCGACCAGCAACGCGACGCCGAGCAGCAGCAAGCCCCAGCGCATGATCACGGCCTGGCTACGCTCGATGAACGGTGCGATCGTCTGGTTGGGCTTGGCAACGGTGAGCACGCCCACGATCTTGTCGCCGTCGCGGATCGGCGCGGCGACGTGCATGACCGACGATGCATCGTCGTTCGGGTCGCTGCGCGTCGAACGCGCGCCGTACTGGCCGCGCAGGGTGCGATAGACGTCGTTCCAGCGTGAATTGTCACGGCCGAGGTCGCGGCCGGCGGAGTCGAACACGACGATGCCACGCGCATCGGTGATCATGATGCGGTAACTGGCCGTTCTCTTTTCGAAACCCCAGATCTCGGCGCCTATATCGCGCCCGCGCAGCGCGCGGATGCGGCGCGCGAACTGGCCGTCGTTGATGCGTCCAGCCAGCAGGTCGTCGCTGGCCAGCTCGGCCAGCACGTTGGCGGTATCGACCAGGGTGTCCTCCATCGCCTGCCGCACGCCGGGCTTCACTTCCTGCACGAACACGCGCCCCAACAGCAGCGCCGCCAGCGCGACGATCAGGAAATAGCCAAGCAGGATCCGCAGCCCGATCCTCATACCGCGCCCGGATCAGCCCCCTCCCCTGCGAATGCAGGGGAGGGTTGGGGAGGGGTGCCTTTGGAGCACCGTAGAGCCATCGAACAGGCGCATCCACACCGACATTCAAGCGGTCTCCAAAGAATACCCAAGCCCACGATGCGTCCGCAGCGGATCCCCATCCGGATCGACACTGCGCAACTTCGCACGCAAGGTCTTGATATGCGTGTCGACCGTGCGGTCGCCACTGTCCAGCGCATCGCCCCAGACACGATCCATCAGTTGCGCGCGCGACAGGACCGCGCCCGGCCGTGCCAACAGCGCCGCCAGCACGCCGTATTCGTAGCGGGTCAGGTCGAGCGTCTGGCCGCGATAACGCACGCGCTTACCTTCGGCATCCAGCTCGAACGCCCCGTGCCGCAACCATTCGCCGCGGGCTGCGACGTCATGCCGCCGCAAGCGCGCACGCACGCGCGCGACCAGTTCGCGCGGCGAGAATGGTTTCACGACGTAGTCGTCGGCGCCCAGTTCGAGCCCAAGCACGCGATCGATCTCGCCATCGCGCGCGGTCAGGAAGATCACCGGCACGTCGCTGACCGTGCGCAGCGCGCGGCAGACGTCGAACCCCGTGATGTCCGGCAATCCGACATCGAGCAGCACCAGGTCGATGCCGCCGGCGCGCACGCGCGGCAGCACGGCTCCGCCGAGCAGGCAGTGCTCCGCTGCGTAGCCTTCCGCGCGCAGCGCGTACAGCACCGCTTCAGCGATCGCGGATTCGTCCTCGGCAATCAGGATCGTCGGCATCTGCGCCTCAGCGCGCCTTTTCCTGCGCGATCCAGGCGTCGACGCGCTGCTCCAGCAGCGTCAATGGCATGTCGCCGCCGGTCAGCACGAGGTTATGGAAGCGCTTGAGATCGAACTTCGCGCCCAGCTGCGCCTTTGCCTGCTCGCGCAACGACAGGATCTTGTTCATGCCGACCTTGTAAGCCAGCGCCTGCCCGGGCATCACCAGGTAACGCTCGATCTCCGCCACCACGTCGGTTTCGGGCATGCCGGTCTTCGCGGTCATGTACTCGATGGCCTGCTCGCGCGTCCAGCGCTTGTGGTGCATGCCGGTGTCGACGACCAGGCGCACGGCGCGGAACATTTCCGCCTGCAGGCGGCCGAGGTTGTCGAGCGGCTGCTTCTGGTAGCCGATCTCCCAGGCCAGCCGTTCGGCGTACAGCGCCCAACCTTCGGAGAACGCCGTGAACGGCAGGACCTTGCGGAAGGTCGGCACGCCGGTCAATTCCTGCTGGATGCTTGTCTGGAAATGATGGCCGGGAATGGCCTCGTGGTAAGCCAGCGTGCGCATGCCGAACTTCTGGATCTCGGCGACGTTGCGCAGGTTGGCGTAGAAGATGCCGGGTCGCGATCCATCGAACGCAGGTGGGTTGTAGTAAGCCCCGGGCGCAGTCTTCTCGCGGAATACCGGCACGCGCTCGACTTTGACGCCACCCTTGGGTCGCACGTCGAAATAAGGCGTCAGGCCGCGATCGATCTCGTCGATGATCACCTGATAGTCGGCGAGGATCTGCGTGCGGCCGGCGTCGCTGTCGGGATACAGCTGCTCGGGTCGTTGGCCGAGCTGCTTCACGCGCGCGCCGACCGTGCCTTCGGCCAGGCCTTCGGCGCGCAGGATCGCATCCATCTCGGCTTCGATGCGCGCCACTTCCGAGACGCCGAGCGCGTGGACCTGGTCGGGCGTCATGTCGGTGGTCGTGTGCTGCTTCACCGACCAGGCATAGAACGCAGCGCCGTCCGGCAATGCCCAGACACCGTGGTTGCCCTTGGTCTTCGGCAACAGTTTCTCGTAGTAGGCGATCATTTCCCGGTAGACGGGATAGACCTGTTGGGTGATGGCGGAGTCGGTCTCGGCAAGCAAGCGTGTCCGCACGTCGTCGCCGATCGCGTCCTTGGGCGCCTTGCCGATCTTCTCGTCGAGGCTGGTGTAGAGGATGTTCTGCTGCACGGGCTGCGCGATGAAGGCGCGCATCTCGGCGAGCACCTTCTCGACCACGAAGGTCGGCGGCACGATGCCTTCCTGTTCGCGCTTGCGCACGCCTTCCAGCACCTGGCGGAACTTCACCGGGAATTTGCGCAACCGTGCCACGTAGTTCTCGCCTTCCTCCACGCTGTTGACCGGATGCTGGGTGGCCATGAACGTCGGCAATTCGTTCTGCGCGCCGAACAGCTGGTTCAAGGGATAGTCGTGGTGATGGAAGCGGTCGCCCTCGACCTGGATGGCGAGGAAGTAGTCGAGCATGTCGTAGGACAGCCGGGTGCTCTCGTCGAGTGCGCCGCGGTCGTAGCGGCGCAGCGTGGCGAGGTCGTCCTTGAGCTTGGCGCGCAGGGCGTCCTCGTGCGCGAGCGAGGCATCGGTGAGGTCGTCGGAATACCAGTCCAGCCACGGCGGCAGCATGCGCAGGCTGCTGAGCAGCTCCGGATCCTGCATCGCATATTCGCCGAACACGCGCTCGAAGAACCATCCGATCCGCAACGGCTTGAAATAGAGGGTGTGCACGACCAGCAAGGCGCCCAGCAGCAGCGCCAGCAGCAGCAGGCGGACGGTCCAGCGGAAGAAGGTGCGCATGGTCGAACTCCCCGGATGGCAGCGCGCAACTTACCACCGCCGGGCTTGCGCTCGTCAGTGATGCACGTCATGCCCCACGGTTGGCTGCGCCCGTCGCGCTAAGCTAGCCGCATGAACTATCGCCACGCCTTCCATGCCGGCAACCACGCCGACGTGCTCAAACACGTCGTCCTGCTGGCGCTGTGCGACGCGCTGGTGGCGAAACCGACGCCGCTGTTCGCGCTCGATACCCACGCCGGCCGCGGCCTGTACCGGCTCAAGGCCAGTACCGCGCTGCGCACCGGCGAGGCCGAGGACGGCATCGGCAGGCTGCTGGCGGAGGCTCCGCGCGATCCTGCGATCGTGCGCTATCTCGCCGCCATCCGCGCCTGCCGCGAGGCGCATGGGCACGATGCCTACCCGGGGTCGCCCTGGCTGCTCGCGCATGTGCTGCGTGCCGAGGACCGCATCGCCTGCTGCGAACTGCAGCCGATCGAGGCCGCGGCCTTGAAGGCCAACTTCGCCCACGATCGCCGCATCCAGTTGTTCGAGCGCGACGGTTACGGCGCGATCAAGGCGCTGCTGCCGCCGAAGGACGGCACCACGAAAATCGGCCGCGGACTGGTGCTGGTCGATCCACCCTATGAGGCGCAACTGGATGAGTTCGATGCCGCGATCGCGGCCTTGCGCGATGGCTTGCAGCGCTGGCCGCAGGGCGTGTTCGCGCTGTGGTATCCGATCAAGCTGCGCCGCACGCTGCGCCCGTTCTATCGTCGCGCCACCGACCTGCCGGCAAAATCCGTCCTGACGCTGGAACTGCTGGTGCGTCCGGACGATTCGCCGCTGCGCATGAACGGCAGCGGCTTGTTGCTGGTCAATGTGCCGTGGAAGCTCGATTCGGTACTACTGCCGGCACTCGGCGCGTTGCGCAAGGCGCTGGGCGAGGCTGGCGCCAGCCACCAGGCCGACTGGTTGCGCGCGCCGGAATAGGGCTCCCGGCCGTCCTCGTAGCGTGCGCTGTGCGCACGGCATGGAATCACACCCTTCGCACCAGGGCACACCGGCGCATCAGTTGTTCGGGTCGTGCGCGCAGCGCACGCTACTTGCTCGACTCTTCTTTTCTGCAGGGTAGAGGCTTTTCGAGCCCCTTAGCGGAGAAGCAGACGTTCAAGCCCCGGTCTTGTCCTCGGGCTCGAAGAAGCTCCATTTCACTTCAGGAAACTGCGCCTTGAGGGCCCGCTCCACCGCGTTGATCTGCTCGACCAGCACCGTGGCGCTCTGCTGCTCGCGCATCTGCGCCTGCACCGACACCATCGCATCATTGCCCAGCTGCAGCGTGATCAGGCTGATGACGCGGCCGACTTCGGGCCGGTCCTCGATGAAACGACGCAGCTCTGCTTGGCGCTCGGGATCGATGCTCTGCCCGATCAGCATCGCCTTGACCTCGATCGCGACGAACACCGCGACCACGATCAGCAACACGCCGATGAAGATCGTGCCGATCGCGTCCCAGATGGGATTGCCGGTCACCACCGTCAGCAGCACTGCGATCAGCGCGAACACCAGGCCCAGCAGCGCCGCGAGGTCTTCGCCGAAGATCACCACCAGTTCGGCCTGGCGGCTCTCGCGGAACCAGCGCCACAGCGAGCGCCCGCCGCGGGCCTTGTTGACTTCCTGCAGGCAGGCGCGCATCGAGATCGCCTCGGCGACGATGCCGAACACCAGCACGCCGGCGGCCCACCACCACATCTTCAGCGGTTCGGGCTGCTGCAGTTTGTGGACGCCCTCGTACAGCGAGAACATGCCGCCGACGGTGAACAGCATCACCGCCACCAGGAACGACCAGAAATAGATCGCCTTGCCGTAGCCGAGCGGATACTCCGGCGAGGCCGGCTGCCGCGCCTGGCGCATGCCCAGCAGCAACAGCAGCTGATTTCCACAATCGGCCAGCGAGTGCACGGTCTCGGCCAGCATGGCGCTGGAGCCGGTGAAGAACGCCGCCACGCCCTTTGCGACCGCGATCGCGAAATTGGCACCGAGCGCGAACAGGACCGCACGTGTGGAATCGCCGCCACCAGCCATGGAAGTCACCCACTTCGAGAAGAAGTGCACAGTTTATAAGCGATGGCCGGGAGATTGCGGGCTCCACACTGCCCCGACGTGAGATTTCACGCCGCGTAGAGCAATGCTTCACCTTTGCCGTGCCAGCATGCTGTATGGCTGCACGCAACCGTCTCCCACCCTGGCATGAGGAACTGCGCCTTCCGAACGGTCGCGAGGTGCTGATCCGTCCGATCCGGCCGGACGACGCGGTGCCACTGCGTGCCGGATTCTCGCTGCTGCAACCCGAAGAAGTCCGCCAGCGATTCCTCTATGCCATGAAGGAGCTGTCGCCGGAAATGGCGCATCGGCTCACGCATCCGGACACGCGCAGCGAGTTCGCATTGGTGGTGTCCGAGCCGCTGCCACCCGGCGAGGCCCTGGTCGGCGCGGTCGCGCGGGCGTCGCTCAGCAACGGCACGCGCGACGCCGAATTCGCGATCCTGGTCAGCCGCTACATCGGCGGCATGGGTCTGGGCAGGCATCTGATGCGCCGCCTCGTGCGCTGGGCCAAGGGCAAGAAGCTGGACTCGCTATACGGCGACGTGCTCGAACACAACCATCCGATGCTGTCGCTCGTGCAATCGATCGGTTTCCGTCGCGAGCATTCGGAGACGCCCGGCCTGGTGCGCGTGGTGCTCGACCTGCGTGCAAGTCCCAGGGCAGCGACAGCCTGACACCCATCACAGGTCTCCCGGCCGATCGGCAGCACTGCATCGGTTAAAATGCCGCGTCCGATGTCCCAGCCCCACTTCCCCACTCCCCCGCTGCCCAGAAGCGGCCAGCAGCGTGCCTTCTGGCGTGCACCCGTCAGCGCCAGCGCGCTGGCGTGGTCGATCGCGCGCGCCGCCGATGCGCATGCCGGGCCGCTGCTGGTCATCGCGCGCGACAATCAGGCCGCGCATCAACTCGAAGGCGATCTGCGCACGCTGATCGGCGACGACGCCACGCTGCCGGTGATGCCCTTCCCCGACTGGGAAACGCTGGCCTACGACCAGTTCAGTCCGCATCCGGACATCGTCTCGCAGCGCCTGGCCGCGCTGCATCGCCTGCCGACGCTCAGGCGCGGCATCGTCGTGGTCCCGGTGCAGACGCTGATGCAACGCCTGGCGCCGCTGCGCTACGTGGTCGGCAATACCTTCGACGTGCGCGTCGGGCAGACGCTCGACCTCGACGCCGAGAAGCGGCGCCTCGAAGCCGCTGGCTATCGCAACGTTCCGCAGGTCCTCGACCCGGGCGATTTCGCCGTGCGCGGCGGCCTGCTCGATGTCTATCCGATGGGTGCCGACGAGCCTTACCGCATCGAACTGCTCGACGACAGCATCGACACGATCCGCGCCTTCGATCCGGAAAGCCAGCGCTCGCTCGACAAGACCGATGCGGTGCGACTGCTGCCTGGCCGCGAGGTTCCGCTCGACGAAGAAGCCGTGAAGCGCGCGATGTCGACGCTGCGCGAACGCTTCGACATCGACACGCGGCGCAGCGCGTTGTTCCAGGACCTCAAGGCCGGACTCGCGCCCGCCGGCGTCGAGTACTACCTGCCGCTGTTCTTCGACGGCACGCCCGGCAACAGCCCGGCGACGCTGTTCGATTACCTCGGCGACGGCATGCTGCCGGTGCTCGGCGACGGCGTCGGCGATGCGGCCGACAATTTCTGGATCCAGACCGGCGAGCGCTACGAACAGCGACGCCACGACATCGAACGCCCGCTGCTGCCGCCCGACGAGCTGTACCTGTCGCCGGATGCGTTACGCGCCAGACTCAACAAACTCGATCGTGTCGATGTCTGTGGTCCGAAGCACGCGCGCTGGGCAGATGCCCTGCCGCTCGGCGACCAGCCGGCACCCGACCTGCCGATCGCGGCGAAGGATGTCGAACCGGCCTCGGCATTGAAGTCGTTCCTGGCGACGTATCCGGGGCGCGTGCTGATGGCTGCGGATTCTGCAGGGCGTCGCGAGGCCTTGCATGAAGTGCTGCAGGCGGCGGGGTTGTCGCCCGACGGTGTTGCCGGATTTCCAGGCTTTTGTTCGTCATCCCCGCGTAGGCGGGGATCCAGCGACTTCGGCTTCCGAGGACAGCGCAAAAACAAAGTCACTGGATTCCCGCCTTCGCGGGAATGACGAGCAAGGCGCCCCGTTTCTGCATCGCCGTCGCCCCGCTCGACAACGGCTTCGCCCTCGACGCGCCGCAAATCGCGATCCTCACCGAGCGCCAGCTGTTCCCGGAACGCGCCGCGCAACCGCGCCGCCGCAAGCGTGCCGGTCGCGAGCCGGACGCGATCGTCCGCGACTTGGGAGAGTTGTCCGAAGGCGCGCCGATCGTGCACGAGGACCATGGCGTCGGCCGCTATCGCGGGCTGATCACGCTTGACGCCGGCGGCCTGCCTGGCGAATACCTCGAGATCGAATACGCCAAGGGCGACCGCCTCTACGTACCGGTCGCGCAGCTGCACCTCATCAATCGCTATTCGGGCGCATCGCCGGAGACCGCGCCACTGCATTCGCTCGGCGGCGAGGCCTGGGCCAAGGCCAAGAAGAAGGCCGCCGAGAAGGTCCGCGACGTCGCCGCCGAACTGCTGGAAATCCAGGCCAAGCGGCAGGCGCGTGCGGGACTGGCGCTGGATGTCGACCGCGCGATGTACGAACCGTTCGCGGCGACGTTCCCGTTCGAGGAAACACCGGACCAGCATTCGGCGATCGAGGCAGTGATCCGCGACCTCTCCAGCTCGCAGCCGATGGACCGCGTGGTCTGCGGCGACGTCGGCTTCGGCAAGACCGAAGTCGCGGTACGCGCGGCGTTCGTCGCCGCCACGTCCGGCAAGCAGGTCGCGGTGCTGGTGCCGACCACGCTGCTGGCCGAACAGCATTACCGCACGATGTCCGACCGCTTCGCCGACTGGCCGTTGCGCGTCGAGGTGCTGTCGCGCTTCAAGACCGCGAAGGAAATCAAGGCCGAGATCGGCAAGATCACCGACGGCACGCTCGACGTCATCGTCGGTACGCATCGGCTACTGCAGTCCGACGTGAAGTTCAGGGACCTCGGCCTGGTCATCGTCGACGAGGAACAGCGCTTCGGCGTGCGCCAGAAAGAGGCGCTGAAGGCGCTGCGCGCCAACGTGCACTTGCTCACGCTGACCGCGACGCCTATCCCGCGCACGCTCAACATGGCCATGGCCGGCCTGCGCGATCTGTCGATCATCGCCACGCCGCCGGCGCATCGCCTGGCGGTGCAGACCTTCGTCACGCCCTGGGACGACCCGCTGCTGCGCGAGGCCTTCCAGCGCGAGCTCGCGCGCGGCGGCCAGGTCTATTTCCTGCATAACGACGTCGAGAGCATCGGCCGCATGCAACGCGAACTCGAGGCGCTCGTGCCGGAGGCGCGCATCGGCGTCGCCCACGGCCAGATGCCCGAGCGCGAACTCGAACGCGTGATGCTCGACTTCCACAAGCAGCGCTTCAACGTGTTGCTGTGCACGACGATCATCGAATCCGGCATCGACATTCCGAACGCCAACACCATCATCATGAATCGCGCCGACCGGTTCGGCCTGGCGCAGCTGCACCAGTTGCGCGGCCGCGTCGGACGCTCGCACCACCGCGCCTACGCCTACCTGCTGGTGCCGGACCAGCGCACGATCACCAGCGACGCGCGCAAGCGGCTGGATGCGATCGCGGCGATGGACGAGCTCGGAGCCGGCTTCACGCTGGCCACGCACGACCTCGAGATCCGCGGCGCCGGCGAACTGCTCGGCGAGGATCAGAGCGGACAAATGGCCGAAGTCGGTTTCAGCCTCTACACCGAACTGCTGGAGCGTGCCGTGCGCAGCATCAAGCGCGGCGAGCTGCCCGACCTGGACGGCACGCACGTGCATGGCGCCGATATCGAACTGCACATTCCGGCGCTGATCCCCGATCACTACCTGCCCGACGTGCATGCGCGGCTGACGCTGTACAAGCGCATCAGCAGCGCGCGCGATCTCGACGACCTGCGCGAGTTGCAGGTCGAGATGATCGACCGTTTCGGCCTGCTGCCCGACCCTGCCAGGTACTTGTTCGCGATCGCAGAACTGAAACTGCAGGCGACCAGCCTCGGCATCCGCAAGCTCGACCTCGGCGGCAACGGCGGTCGCGTCCAGTTCGAAGCGAAGCCCAACATCGATCCGATGGCGGTCATTCGTCTGGTCCAGTCGCAGTCGAAGCAGTACGCGATGGACGGCCCCGACAAGCTGCGCATCAAGCTCGAGCTGCCCGATGCCGCCACGCGCCTGAATGCCGCCCGTGGGCTGCTGACCGCGTTGCGTCCGACGACGTAGCCGTAGCGTGCGCTACGCGCACGAGCCCTGACTCATCCCGGTAGCCGCACTCCTCGCCGTCAACGATCCAGCGGACTCAACACGCCAGCCGCACCCCGGTTGAGCACGTGCGTATAGATCTGCGTGGTGGTAACGTCCTTGTGTCCGAGCAGCTCCTGCACGGTACGGATGTCATGCCCCGCTTCCAGCAGATGCGTGGCGAACGAGTGGCGCAAGGTGTGACAGGTTGCCGGCTTGACGATGCCCGCGCCAACGCGCGCACTGCGCACCGCACGCTGCAGTACGCTGTCGTCAACGTGATGACGCCGCGTACGACCGCTGCGCGGGTCCGTCGACAGCTTCGGCGACGGGAACAGGTACTGCCATCCAGGCTCCCGCGCAGCGTTCGGATACTTGCGCCCGAGCGCATGCGGCAACCAGACCTCACCGAAGCCGGCGGCCAGATCACGTTCGTGGCGCACGCGCACGCGCTCGGCGGCAAGCGTCAACGCTTCGCGCAACCGTTGCGGCAATGGCACGCGACGATCCTTGCCGCCCTTGCCGTCGCGCACGCAGATTTCGTTGCGCTCGAAATCGACGTCCTTGACGCGCAGACGCAGGCATTCCATCAAGCGCATGCCGGTCCCATACAGCAAAGCGGCCATCAACCACGTCTGGCCGTCGAGCATCGCCAGCAGCCGCGCCACTTCCTCGCGCGACAACACCACCGGTGTACGCTGCGGACGCTTCGCCCGCACCACAGATTCCATCCAGGGCAGGTGTATTCCCAGGACCTCGCGGTACAGGAACAGCAACGCCGCCAGCGCCTGGTTCTGCGTCCCGGCTGCCACGTTCGACTCCGTCGCCAAGCGGGTCAGGAAGCGTTCGACCTCGACTCCTCCCAGCTGGCGTGGGTGGCGTTTGTCATTGGCGAGTATGAAGCGCCGTATCCAGACCACATAGGCCTGCTCGGTCCGCAAGCTGTAGTGCTTGACCCGCAGCCGCTGCCTCACCTGATCGAGCAACCGAGGCTGCGATGCCCCGTTTACGCCCTCTCTTTCGCCGGCGTAACTCATACGCCCCCTATCGCGTCCGATAACACCGGCAGACTCCCGGACCGTTGCCGCGGCTGCTATCGGCTAAAGCCTTGATAGCGGGTAGCTTTTTGGCTATCCGTCCAGGTTGGACCCGTCGCCGTGGGCGTGCATACTCGCCGCAACGCCTCGTCCGAGAGGCCGAATAGTAGTTAGGCACCACGCAACCATCAATGCTGATTCGGTTTTCCACTCTTGCTCCCGACTCGGATTTAGGCCGTCCCGGCGGCGTCTTAGTTGCCGCGCATACGCTTCGCGACGAGGGCGATCTGTCCGCCCATGAGCATCAAGAGCTGCGTACTGCTTTAGCCTGGTTCAACGAGCACCTGTCCATTCCCACTGAGCTCGTCGAGCCCGAGCACAGGCGCGCAATCTCCTGGTTCAAACCCGCCGCTGCCGAGGCAATCCGGCGCATGTGGCAGCTCAAACAGTTCTTGGACGCGCACGGGCACCACGTCGATGTGCTGCGAACCGCAGACCCGGGTACAGTCCTCTACCAAGACGACTGGCAAGTCATCGCCAAGCCGCACAAGGGGCAGCGCTTCTAGAGTCACAGGGTGGTGCCTAACAATTCATTCAAGCCGAACCCGCTTCGCGGGTCGGCTTAATTCAGGCGTTAGCGCTCATGGTCAAATTGTTCCGCTTCTCGATTCTCTTAGCCGTGGCTCTGGTCGCAGTCACAACCGTATTGCCCTTCGATCGCCCGTTGAGCGTAAATCTGCCCCTAGACGGGCCGCCGCCCACTTGGGTGCTGGGTTGCCTCTTGTTACTCATTGCGGCCTTGGCCGGGGTCCCTGCCTCAGTCGGGTTATTGCGTCTCCGCCGTTGGGGCCGCTTCCTCGGAGCTTGCGCGGCCGTTGTGGCGCTACTCGGGGTCATGGTTGCCTTCCGCTCACCTATCGCTGCCGCAGCGGGTCCGGCCATCGGGGCGATCCTCGTCACTGGTGTTTTGGTCTGGTCATGCGGCGTGGGCATGGCGTTCCATCCATCCGTCGCGGCGCGCTTCCGGGCTTGAGCGCTAACAATTCATTCAAGCCGAAGCCGCTTCGCGGCTCGGCTTAATTCAGGCGTTAGGCCTCATTCGAAGCATCATCATGAGCATGAAGTAGAGAGCCAAGATGACCATATCACCTGCACTTCAGACGAAGGTGCTCTTATTGTTCCGACGCTTGATCATTTTTGTTCTCGCGGGACTGCTGATCTTCTACCACAGCCTCACGCTCTACGAAATGTATCTAGGCACAAGCAACGGTGCACATACATTCTTTGACTATGTGCAATCCGTCTTTCGAGTGTTTATTACCATTAGTTTGCTGCTCGTTGTCTTTGGCGTGCGCTGGGCATTGTGGGGAATGTGGTTCAGTATCAGCGGGCTTGTGGCTACGCAGTACTGGGCGCATTTTGGAAATTTGCCCGTCGATTTCACCGAGGGCAGGCACCCGCTTTCCTACCTAAAGGGCTTCATATTCCCAACAATCATTACGTTGGCGTTCCACTCTTTAACCCGCCCCACCTTGGAGCTCGGCTTCCGGCGTGAGGCCTAGCAATTCGTTCAAGCCGAAACTGCTTCGCTCCGGCAACGGCGTGGCAGAGAAAGCTTGCCACGCCGTTGCCTGCGCTACGCAGTTCGGCTTAACTCAGGCGTTAGGCCCCATGAATCAAGAGTCTCGTCCACCGACCGAACTCGACAGCGCAGACGTGCCTGAGTTTGCTCGCATTGATGAGTCCGTATGCCCCGATCCGGATGGTCCATATATGGTGGTGGACGGAAAGAGATTGGGCGCTGTGCTGGACCTTGTTATTGCGCGCAATCAGTACGACGCGGACGACATCTTGCTGTTCTACTGCGACGCTAATTGGTACGTTTTGGCCGCTGCGGGCTATGCGACAGTTGCGGAGGCCAAGCGTCGTGCGGAGAGAGAGTATCGTGGCGTTTCCAGGCTCTGGCAGCATGTGGCTGGGGCCTAACAATTCATTCAAGCCGAACCCGCTTCGCGGGTCGGCTTAATTCAGGCGTTAGGCAGCATGGATAGTTTCTCGCAATGGCAACTGGTTGGTCTTGGCCTACTCACGGTCATCTCCGTGCTACTTGTCCTAGGAGTGGTTCGGCCGAATCGGTGGTTCGGCATTAGCACAGCCCGCACTCGTGCCCACACAGATGACTGGTATAAGGCCAATCGTGCGGTTGGGTTCCTGCTTCTATCGGGCGCCTTCGCAGCCGTTGCAATCACCCTTCTGGCCCGCTTTGTTCATCCGGCGTGGGGCTTTCTTGGCGTCCTTGCCACCGTCGCATTTGTTGTGGCAGTGGTCGTTGTGCATCGGCGGTATGCTGCCTAACAATTCATGCAAGCGGAACGCCACAAGTGGCGTCCGCTTAATTCAGGCGTTAGGCCGCACATGTCCGATTGGCGAGAACTGTTACAAGAGTGGGGCTTCCCGCATACCCAGCGCGCTGGCGTTACGCTTGTTGCGCGCTCCGATGCATCCGCTTGCATCAAGCTCATCTACTCCAACGGTTGTCGGTTCTACGGCTATGATTCTTTCACTGTCGCCCAGGACTCGATCCAACCGCACATGACTTGGAGCCCCAGTTGGAAAGATGGTGAGGCTCCCACTCCCGAAGATCTGGTTGCAGAGATGGGCACGCATCCTCCGGAGGTCACGCACTATGAGTTTGTGTTCAAGCGCGCAGCTTAACAATTCATTCAAACCGAAGCCGCTTCGCGGCTCGGCTTAATTCAGGCGTTAGGCAGCATGAGCAACTACATAATTCCCTTGTTCTTCTCCATGTTTGCATTGGCCGTCGTTTGGCTTGTGCTAGTCCAACTTTTGTTCCGCTCCCTGGCCAAGCATCATCCCGCCATGTATCAGCGTATCGGCAGCCCGCGCGGGTTTGAACCGCAGGCCACGCCAGCATTGTTCAGCTTTCTTCTCACTAGCAAACCAGAGTCGCTCGGAGACAAAGCAATGCTTGTGCGCGCCAACCTCATGCGCTCCCTGCTCGCCGTCAACCTGATCGGCTTTGCCCTACTCGTTTACGGCATCATGTCGGGCCACAATGCGCCATAGACCCAACACCTTTCTTGTCGTCGGCGGCGCGCTTAGTGCGCTCGCAGCGTTGCTCCATCTCGGTTGCATCGCTTTCGGAGCGCCGTGGTATCGATTTTTTGGTGCCGGGGAGCAAATGGCCCGGTTGGCCGCCTCGGGTAGTCCTTATCCCGCGTTTGTGACCACTGTCATTGCTGTGGTCCTTCTCGCTTGGTCGCTTATTGCCTTCTCAGGCGCCGGTCTCGTGCGCAAGCTTCCGTTGCTGCGGACCAGCTTGCTCTTGGTGACAGCGATCTATCTGGTTCGAGGTGCAGCTGTCCTTCCGCTCATGGCGTATGTGCCCGGCCGCAGCGAAACATTCTGGTGGTGGAGCTCGGCAATTTGCCTCACCATCGGCCTCATCCACATGGTTGGTCTTCGGCAGGTCTGGGCTCGCCTATCTCCGGCCGCGGCCTAACATTTCATTCAAGCCGAACCGCGTCGCGGCTCGGCTTAATTCAAGCGTCGGGCGGCAGGAGTTCCGTGATGTTTGATATCTCAGATCTTTTCCAATTGGTGGCCGCTCCTCGTTTTGCGGTGCCATTTGTAATCTCTATCGGGATTGCCATTGCGGCGTACTACCTGACTGGACAAGAGCCTTCGTCAGCAGCTATCGCCTTCTTCATAGGCATGATTGGGTTCTGCGTCGGAGTTGTATTTCATCTTGCTGGCGGCAAGTCGGATGCCGCCTGACAATTCTCTAATTCAGGCGTTAGGGCGCTGATGAATGTCGAAGTGGCATTCCTTTCACTATCGGGATTTTTGGGATCAGCCCAGGATTCTCTACACGTCAGACGGGGAGCAATCCCTCCTCTTCGACTGCCCATTCGACGAGCAGCTCGACAACTACGCCGAAAGTTACAACGTGTACCTGATGCCCAAGTTGCGATCCGTCAGATCTGTCCGGATCCTGGGTTGGGCTGGAGCAAAGGGCGTTACGCCTGCTCGGCACAGTCAATGTTCCGCTCTCGGCGTTTGATTCAAGTCGCCGGGCACAAATAGACCTCAGTATTCTCAGTCGGTTGGTTCCAGCTTAGGGTGCCCGTGACGCGCCCTAGCAATTCATTCAAGCCGAACCCGCTTCGCGGGTCGGCTTAATTCAGGCGTTAGACGCCAAGGAGACATCGTGACGGTCAAGCGCATGGACAACGTCGGCATCGTGGTAGAAGACATCGATGCCGCCATCGAGTTCTTCACCGAACTTGGCCTCGAGCTCGAGGGGCGCGCCCCAATCGAAGGAGACTGGGCAGATGGCGTCACTGGATTGCGCGACATGCGCGTGGAGATTGCCATGATGCGTACGCCGGACGGTCACAGCCGGCTCGAGATCTCCCGATTCCTCGCGCCGCCCGTGGTCGCCGATCACCGCAGCGCCCCGGTAAACGCTCTCGGTTACCTACGCGTCATGTTCACCGTGGAGAACATCGACGATACGCTCGCCCGGCTCGGGAAACGCGGCGCGGAGCTCGTCGGCGAAGTGGTCCAGTACGAAGATACGTATCGGCTCTGCTACATCCGGGGCCCCGAAGGAATTCTCATCGGGCTTGCCCAAGAGCTCGGGCTGCAGACTTCCCGATGAGCACATGTGACAGGTACAAAGGAACTCCAATGTCATTCAAGCCAGACAACTACACTTCGGTCGCGCCTTACTTGGTCGTAAGCGGCGCGGAGAACACCATTTCATTTCTGGTAGAAGTCTTTGGAGCAGAGCCGCTGCGGATGCATCCTGGCCAGAATGGAAAGCTCGGACATGGCGAGGTGCGGATCGGCGACACCGTGGTGATGCTCTCTGACGGTGTCGAGGGCTGGCCAGCCATACCAAGCCATGTCCATGTTTACGTTCCGGACGTGGAGGCAACGTACAAGCGCGCTATCGCTGCTGGGGCGACGCCTGTGAAAGAGCCCGTACAAGGGCAAGACACAGACAAGCGTGGTGGTTTTCAAGATGCTGGTGGCACGACGTGGTGGGTCGCCACTCAAGTCAGGTGAGACCTGACAACTCATTCGAGCCAAAACCCGCTTCGCGGGTCGGCTTAATTCAGGCGTTAGACCGTAGATGACGCACCTCGAACATACCGCTCTTTGGGTCGACGATCTCGAAAAGATCTGCGCCTTCTATGAGAAGTATCTGGGCGCAGTCATCGGCCAACGCTATGAAAACCCCAGAACGGGCTTTTCTTCTCGCTTCGCCACTTTCGAAACGGGAGCACGCCTCGAGATCATGACGACCTCAACCTTGACCCCAGCGCGATTAGCCCCTGGCGTTCAACGGCATGGTCTCACCCACATTGCCTTCTCCCTTGGTTCCGAAGCTGCGGTTGATGAGTTAACCGCACGTCTGAACTCTGATGGCCACACAATTCTTGACGGCCCCAGACGTACCGGTGACGGCTACTACGAGAGTGTTGCCCTCGATCCAGAAGGCAATCGCATTGAGTTGACGGCTTGAATTGGCTACGGCCTGACAATTCATTCAAGCCGAGGCTGATGACGTCCGAATTTGACCAGTAGTTGTGCCTTGAGGCGTGTATCACTGAGCGCCCGCCCAACAGGCTTACTTGAGTGGCAACTATGACGCTTCGATTCAAGCATCTGCGGATAGCATTGGCAGCACTTGGCATTGCTTTCACTGCCCCGGCCGTGGCAGTCCCTTCGGCCACAACGCTCACTTCCCCCCATTGCAATGCCGCAGAATACCGTCAACTGGATTTCTGGATTGGCGATTGGGATACCTTCGAGACTGATGTCTCCGGTAGACCGTCCGTGGCTCGCGCACGCGTTGAGCCCATCGCCCAAGGCTGCGCCATCCACGAACTCTATGAGCAGGTCGATGGCCGACGCTCAGCTCGGGTTCGATCGTTGCGTCTGCGTCTGCGTCTGCGTCTGCGTCTGCGTCTGCGTCTGGCTGGCTCCGACCGTTGCGCCAGACCCGCCTCGGACTCGGGCCTTGCGCGGAAACCGGCCGGGGCCGGTCGTTGCGCCGACACCCGGCCCGGATTCGGTCGCCGACTCGCCAAGCCAGTTTCCTTGTTCGCTCTCCGAACCGGTCTCTCGCTCCCCGCACGTACTCCGAGAACGCGGCCAGTACGGCGCGGTCGAGCGGAGCGGGTCGAGGTAATCGGCGGCGAGCTCGGCGTACAGGACGGCGATCTCGTCGTAGGCTTCGCTTGTCGCACTGAGGTGTTCGGGGCGCTCGATCATGGAGACGACCCTATATCGCCCCGGCGACGACCGGGCCGCCGAAGGCCCCGGTCTCGTGCCGGCCGCTCGGCGGCGAGCCCCCGATCGGAGCTCGTCGGCGCTCTGTTCCGTGTCGGCCGCTAAGCGGCAAGCCACGATCAGAGCCGCTTCGCCTTCCCGTCCCCCGCCACGAGGCTCACTCCGGCGCTCCCTTCATCGCTGACTGCTTCGGGCCGGTGGTTCGAGGACTTCTTGATCGTTCCCATCTCCGGGTTGTACGTGTGCCACTCGCCGACCTTCTCGTCGTCCTCGTAGCGGCCGCTGTCGATGAGCGCGCCCTCGGCGGTCCAGCGCTCCCAGAGTCCTTCGCGCTTCTCGTGGTCGAAGCCGCCGCGCTGGAGCAGTTGACCGTTGGCCCGCCACCAGACCCACTGGCCGTGCACGAGGCCGTCCGCGAAGCCGCCTTCGGAGCGCAGCCGCCCGTCGTCCGCGTAGTGCCGCCAGATGCCCTCGCGCTGGTCGGCCACGTACTCCCCGACCATGAAGCCGCCGTGCGCGTCGATCTCCGACCACTGCCCGGTCTTGCGGCCCTCGTCGTCGAGGGCGTTGGGGCTGTCCTCGGGTCGCGGCGCGTCCTGCGTGGCCATGGCCTGCCTCCTGATGGCTCGATACTGACCGCGCACCGGACGCGCGGCCATATCCGAGCCTAGGTGTACCCAGGTTCAGGCCAGGCGCTTCTCGTAGCAGACGGAGATCTCCGAGTCGACGTAATGACGGAAGCGGGGATCTCGCGGTAACCCTCGCGCTGATAGAAGCGGTTGGCGTCGGGCTGGAGGCTGTCGTCGCCGGTCTCGAGCCGCAACGTGGTCCAGCCGCGTTCGCGCGCCGTCGCCTCCAGCGCTGCGAGGACCGCGCGGGCGGCGCCGGAGCCGCGCGATCCGGGGGCCACGTACATGCGCTTGACCTCGGCCGAAGTCGCGTCGATCTCGCGCAGTCGCCGCAGGCGATCGCCGTGCCATCCGCCATTGATGGCGACCAGGAGACCGGGTACGTCCTCGGCCGTGGGCGCGGGGCCGGGCTCGTGGTCGTCGCAGCCGAAGCGCTCGTCGAGTTCGGCGCGCTGGGCGATGCGCAACGCGGTCCCCTCGGGGTCCTCCCAGGCGCGGGGCTCGATGATCCAGGTGGCGGTGGTCGGCATGGCGGTCTCCTGTCGGGCCGAGGGGCGTCATCGTCGTAACGGATGTTACGGTAACACTTGTTACGGATAGTGTCGAGGAGGGGAGCGCGCCATCGCACGCAGGGCCGATCACTGAAGGCGCAGCAGGGGCGCATCTCCGAAGCCGTGTGGACCATATTGGCGGGCAAGGGCATCGAACACCTGACGATCCGCGCGGTCGCGGCCGAGGCCGGCTGCACGACCGGACTCGTCATGCATCGCTTTCCCGGCCGCAAGGCCCTGCTCGCGCACGCCCGGGACCTCCTCCACGCCCGGACCCGCTCCCGCGTCGAACGCCTCGAAGCCGAGGCCGCGACACCGCGCGAAGCGCTGCGCGCGATCCTCGCGCAGGGCATGGCCCTCACCGAGGACACGGCGCAAGAAGCCCTGGTGTGGATGGGTTCCTCGCGGCCTCCGTGGGCGACGACGACCTGATCGAGCTGCACCGCAAGAACAACCGCGCCTGGCGCGAACGGATCGAGCGCCTGGTGGGGGCCGGTGCCCCGGACTGGCCGGCCGAGCGCGTCGTCACCGTGGCCTTCGCCCTGGTGGGCGCCACCGAGGAGCGGCCCAACTCGCCTGCTTCGACCCCGACGCCTACGACGCCGCATCCCAAGAGGCCATGCTCGATCCATGCTGGGGCCTACGGCCTGCCTGTCCTCCAGGCCCCCACAGCCGGCCGCGAGTCGGGGAGTGAGCGGATAGGCCTGCTCGACCGCAGCAGGGCCCGCGCCTCCTCGTCCCGCCCGGCGGCGACGGCCGCCCCGATGCGCACGGCGAGGTCGGTGACATCCTTGATCGACGTGATCCATTGGCCCGTATAGCGGTCGACGGCTTCACCGGAGAGGCCGATCTGGATCGACCGGTGCTCCAGCCGCTTCAGTGCGGGCCCGCGCTCGGGATCCCATTGGACGCGGACGGGAGCGGCGGCCAGGCGCTTTCCAGGCCTCCCGGTCTCCCCCGGCGCGGGCGGCTGCCGCACGAATGCGTGAGGGCCCAGGCGAAGCCCTCATGCGTGATCCGGACGGCGAGGACGCGCTCCTGGCCGGGCTTGGCCGCCCAGCCGCAGCGGTACATCATCCACAAGAACGAGGGCTTGATCCAGGTCATGCGCTCGCGTTTGAACGGCGGGACGAACGTCTGCGGCGGCGAGCGCCGGCTCGGCGATGGCGGGGGAGTACGCCTGATAGATGGTGATCGTGTCCGCGTCGAAGACGGCGCGGACCTGGCGAGAGGGGGTCGACATGGCCCGCATCCTCCCAGGATCCCCAACGGGCGGCAACCCGATTCGTGGCACCAAGGCGCACCCTCGCCGAGCCCGAGCCCGAGCCCGAGCCCGAGCCCGAGCCCGAGCCCGAGCCCGAGCCCGAGCCCGAGCCCGAACGCGGGACGATCGGCAACTGTTCCGGCCCAACCGATCGGCGACAGTGGACCGCGTTCGCATCAGGCTCGTAAGATCGGAGGCCCAGCAGTCGTTGATCGGAGCCCTTCATGCGTCGACCATCAAGTTCCCCGCGACCCGAGCCGCAACGCTCCGAAGCGGCGATCATCCTGGCCCTGACCCTCGCGGCGGTCCTCATCGTCTGCGCGTTCGTCCTGCTCAAAGTCGCCGGCCCCGCCAAGGCCCACGCCGAAGGGGTCCTGCGCCGAGGCGCGGACTTCGGGGTGAACTACCTCCCGGAACTCGACGTGGCCGTGTCGTTCCGATTCATCTACCCGGCCGTCCTCTGTCTCTTCCTCGCAGGCGCTCTCGTGGCGCTCGCGTTCGCCTCCCGCAGTGGGCCGAGATGGTCGGTCGTCACCCTGGGGCTGCTCTGCGGGTTCGGCTCCTTCGCCCTTCTCTATGTGGCGGTCATCCGGGAACTCTTCAACTTTCCGGGAGCCAACTACGCCGTCGGCGAACTCTTGACCATCCTGAAGAACGCCGCGCCTTCCGGGTTCGCACCAATGGAAGGGATCCCCGTGCTCGCAATGGTCTTCGGCTTGCCGGCCGTCGGCATCCTGCTGATCCACCGGCACGAACGCAACGCGAAGGCAGCCGGCCGCTTCGTCCGCCCCCACCCCGGACGCAATGAGGCCGTGCACCTAGGCGCTCGCAGGACGCACCGAGGCGACACCTCGTCATCGTCGCGCCGCTGAAGGGACTGCGGCCTTCGCCTCCTTCGTTCCGCGAACGCTGCTGCCAGTCGGCACACGAACGCGGCGGCCCGGCCGGGCTGCCGCGTTCCGGCATTCAGCGTCGGATCAGGCCGCCGTGGCCCGGGTGTATCTCGCGGCGACGTCGTGCCAGTTGACGACGCTCCACATCGCCGTCACGAAGTCGGGCCGCACGTTCTTGTACTGCAGGTAGTACGCGTGCTCCCACGCGTCGAAGACGAGCAGCGGCACGGAGCCTGGCCACGTTGCCCTGGTGGTCGTAGACCTGCTCCACGATGAGCCGCTCCGAGCGGCTCCCACGACAGCACGCCCCAACCCGAGCCCTGCACCGTCGTGGTCGCCTCGGTCAGCTGCGCCGTGGAAGCGCGTCGAAGGAGCCGAAGTGCTCGTCGATCGCCGTCGGCCAGCTCGCCCTCGGGCTCGCCGCCGCCGTCGGGGCGACAGGTTCTGCCAGAAGATCGAGTGCAGGACGTGGCCGGAGAGGTTGAACGCGAGGGTCTTCTCGAGCCCGACGATGCGCGTCGAAGTCGTCCCTTGTCGCGGGCCTCGGCGAGCTGCTCGAGCGTGTCGTTGGCGCCCTTGACGTAGGCGGCGTGGTGCTTGTCGTGGTGCAGCTCGAGGATCTGGCCGCTGATGTGCGGCTCGAGGCGCGCGTAGTCGTAGGGCAGGTCCGGAAGCGTGTAGACGGACATCGGCGTCGCTTTCTCGTGGCATACGGGTCTTATCGCCACACTTTCACAGTTGCAAGTCCTGTGCAATAGGACACGACACGGGTACATCATGATCCCCGTCGTCTTAGGACCTGCGACTGAGAAGCCCTCGAATACGAAGGCGGGAAAAGCCTTCCCGACCTACCTCGACATGCGCCTGATGGACTCCACGATCTCCGGCAGGACCTCCAGGAACCGGTCGACCTCGTCCTCCGTGGTCTCCCGGTGAGCGAGATCCGCACGTTCCCGTGGCTCAGCACGCCCATCGCCTGCAGCACGTGCGAGGGCCGCAGCCGCGTCGACGCGCACGCCGAACCCGACGACACCGCGAACCCGCCCGGTTCAGCTCGGTCAGCAGCACCTCGCCGTCCACCCCCAGGCACGAGAACGTGACGATGTTCGGCAGCCGGTCCACCGGATCCCCGGCAGCTCCACCTCGGGAATCGTCTCCGCGATGTACTAGCGGATCCGCTCGGTCATCGAACGCGCCCAGCTTCGACAGCTCCTCGCGCTCCGCCACGACCGCCCGCAGCGACGCCGCCGCGGCCACCGTCGCCGGGACGTCCACCTGTCCGATGACTTCCCGGATCGACGAATCCTCTCCGGGGCACGGATTGCGCCAGAGCGTCCCCTGCCGCACCACCATAATCTCTGCGCCGGCGAAACCGCCCCCACTTGCGCGCGCTCGCCGCCAGCACCGACCAGCCCTCGGGGCCGGCTCCCACGGAGGCTCGCCGCCGCGTCCACCACGAACGGCACGCCGCCCGCGTTCGCCGCGATCGCCTCGACCGGCTGGCGGGTCCCCACCTCGTGATTCGCGTCTCACGACCAGCACCGACGCGTCGTCGATCACCGCGAGCGGATCCGCATGGATCCGGCCGAGCCGGTCCACGCCGACCGCGATCGCCGTGCCGCCGGCGCGTTCGTGCCAGTCCGCGGCGTGCAGCACCGACGAATGCTCGACCGCGCTGTAGACAGCTGCCCCGGCGCGCTCCGGGCCGCGACCACGCCGAGTAGCCCGCGTGCACCGCGTGCGTCCCACTCGATGTGAAAGTGACCTCATCAGGGCTCATGCCCAGCGAGGCGGCCGCCGACTGCCGGGCCGCGTCCAGCAGCATTCCGGACCTCCGGCCGGAATGTGTACAGTCTCCCGGGCCCCGCCCAGCCCTCCGACAAAGCCGCAGCATAAGCATCGCGGGCCGCCGGGTGGGGCGGCTGCGCGGTCGCGCCGTCGAAGTACGTCTCGGTCACCACTCAAATGTAGAAGACACCGGCGCGGAGCCCAACCCTGCGCCGGCTCAGCCCAAACATAGGCTCTGCTGTCAAGATCTTCGCCTTGCCGCCCGCCCGGCGGCGGACGCGGAGCCGAGCGCTGAGAAAGGCATGAGAACAGGTGGTCGGAAAACCGTTCCCGAGTAGTCGCGGCCGAGCCCGCCGCGCGATTGGTCTCACCGGGATCGCCGCGCTGCTCACCATCGCGCTCGCAGGCTGTAGCGTGACGACGCCTTTATCTGGGCTGGCCTCGCACGCGCCCCACGACCCAGTCCGAGCAGATGTTCGACCTGTGGATCGGCTCCACGATCGCCGCGCTCGCGGTCGGCGTCGTCGTCTGGGGCCTGGTGTTCTGGTGCGTCGTCGCCTACAAGAAGCGCGACACCGACACCGAACTGCCCCGCCAGACCAATACAACCTGCCCGCCGAGCTGACCTTCACGGCCCTGCCGTTCGTGCTCATCGGCGTGCTCTTCTACTACACGGTCATCGTGCAGGACAACGTCACCGAGATGAGCGACGACCCGAAGGCCTGCACCGAGGTCACGGCGTTCAAGTGGAACTGGCAGTTCACGTACACCGACGCCGAGTGCGAGCCGCTCGTCGGCGCCGACGGGCAGCCCGTCGTGGAGACCGGCGACTCGGAGTACATCCCGATCATCGTCGTCCCCAACTCGGAGGACGTGCGCTTCGAGGCCAACGCCGAGGACGTCATCCACTCCTTCTGGGTCCCCGACCTGCTGTTCAAGCGCGACGTGATCCCCGGCGGCGAAGACCAGACCACCCGCTGGGAGGTCGACTTCGAGTCCGAGGGCACCTTCCTGGTCCGCTGCGCCGAACTGTGCGGCGCCTACCACGCCTTCATGAACTTCGAGATGCGCGTCGTCTCGCCCAAGGACTACGAGACGTTCGTGAACGCCCGGGTCGAGGGCGCGACCACGCCCGAGGCGCTCGTGCTCATCGGCCAGGAGCCGCTCGCGACGACCACGCACCCGTTCAACACCGACACGTCCACGGGCGAAGCGAGCTAGGGAGATTCGGCAATGAAGACTGAGTACCGCCTCTTCGCCATCGTCATGGTCTCGATGTTCATCTTCGCGGCCGGCTACGGGTACTGGACGCTCCTCCACGAGAACCCCGCCTACGGGCGCCAGAACGAGGTCGAATGGGTCGAGACCATCGGGCTGATCTTCTCCGGCCTGCTGACCGGCATGATCTGGCTGGTGTTCTGGGTGATCGCCCGGCGCATCGACCCGCGTCCCGAGGACCGCGCGGACGGCGAGATCGCCGACGTCTCCGGCGAGGTCGGTTTCTTCAGCCCCGGCTCCTACTGGCCGCTGGGCCTGGCCCTGACCGCCGTGCTCACCGGTGTGGGCGTCGTGTTCTGGATGCCGTGGCTCATCACCGCGGGCGTCGTGGCGGTCCTGCTCGCCGTGGGCGGCACTGACCTTCGAGTACTACTCGGGCACCCGCAAACTCGGCCCGCAGTAGACCGCAGACCGACGGAGAGAGGCCCGGAGCGAACGCTCCGGGCCTCTCTCGTCGTGTCTAGTCCGCCAGAGGGCCGAGCCCATAGTGGGACAGGAGCTTCGCCGTAGCGCGGGTCATCTCCGGCAGTTCGTCGACCGAATGCCAGCCGGCGTCCCACACCTCGTGGCCGTCGACGATGATCTGCGTCGAACCGGGGTCCCGTTCAAGACGGAAGACATTGTCGACCCAGCGGCCATGCGTGTGGACCACGGCGTTCGGGTCCGCGGGGATCGGACTCAGTTCCAGTTCGGCTTCGATCCCGGTCTCCTCCGCCAGCTCCCGCTGCGCGCCCTGGATCGGCTGCTCGCGGCGGTTCAACGAGCCCGCCGGAAGGGTCCAGCGGCGGCCAGGAGGCTGGCGCAACATGAGCAGCTGCTCCCGTTCGGCGTCCATGACGAGCACGACCGAACCGAGCGTGTACGTGGGCGTCGCGATGCGCACGATCCGCCGCCGCATCGGATGCGGAAGGCTGTAGAAGACCGTGCCGGCGAGGCGCCGCAGCAGCGGCGCCTCCCGGCGCTGCAGGAGAGAATCACGCCACACCCCTACCCCAAGCACCCCGGCCGCCGAACCGGCCGAGCCAGACGCAACACCAAGCGTGGGAACGGCATGGCCCTCAACCGCCCTCGTCCGGATCCGCTCCCCGCCGAAGCTCGTAGAAGACAACGGTGGCGTCGTCGTGGCGCTTGGCCTGAACGTGGTAGCTGAGGATCGCGATCGCCGTGTTCCCGCACAAGTGCGATGAGGCGGCCGACTCCCTGGGATGACGCCAGGTCGAAGAGGGTCGGCCATGAACATCCAAAGCGGTCCACGAGGCGGGTCAGGCCATTCCGAGCACAGCATATTCAAGGCGCTGATCCGATGCTTCGGCCAGGCGCCGGACCGGGCCATCGCGGCAGCGTCCGGGTCGGTCGAGGCAACCCAGAATCCACCCTC
>CAWFMH010000002.1:0-1136642 GCA_963816945.1 uncultured Gammaproteobacteria bacterium
CCAGGTCGCGTGGCGATGTCGCGGGACCATGACTACCGTCCACAACGTTGCCAAGTGTCCCTCAATAGCTGCCGATGAGCCGCGTCGGATGGATTGAACGCAGCGGCTTTCGACAGCGCATCTGACCTCACCACCCCACCCAACGGCTCGATACACTCGTCCGCGGCGTTCCGTTGCGCTGCAACTCGCATCGCGGGTCGCGCCATCGCGACGTCTCGCATTGGAAAGTTTTCAGGCGCCTGACATCTGCATCCTGCCTAGCCTCGCAGCGCCCTCGCCGGCTTCTCGATGCTGAATACGTCGAAGGTAACCCACCGTGGTTTGGGGCCGTTGTTTGGGCACGCGCCTTCACGTGACGGCGAAACCATGGAGCGAATACTTCGCGTGGACAGGGGTGATCGGGCACCGGCAACGGCGGTGCTGTCGTGGAGAACGTCCATGCGCGCGCTCATGCGTCGGGTCGGTTTGATCGCTACCTCGATTTCTCTTGCAGGTGCTTGCTGCCTGCCCGCCTACGCGGCCACCCGGACCGTTGCCAACTGCAACGACAGCGGTCCGGGCAGCCTTCGCGCAGCGATCGCCGCCGCGGTGAGCGGCGATACCATCGACTTGTCGAAGCTCAGTTGTCCTCGGATCACGCTGACCAGTGGTCAGCTCGAGATTCCGCAGGCATCGCTCACCCTGGTGGGCCGTAGCCGTTACGCGCTGACTTTGGACGGCAACCGCGAGAGTCGCGTTCTGCTGCACAGCGGAACCGGAACCCTGCAGGTCCGGCACCTGTCGCTGGCCAATGGTTATTTCATCGCCGAAGGCGGAGCCAGTGGCGGTTGCATTCGCTCCGCCGGCACCGTCGATCTGAACTGCGCCCGGGTGCATCACTGCGTTGTCGAGGCGACGCCGGATCCGATCGAAGGCCAAGCGGCGACATCCGGCGGCGGCGTGGTGGCCAGTGGCGATATTCGGCTTTCCTACAGTGCCGTCTTCGATAACGTGGCCAGGGCCTCCGGCGCGGGCGGCGGCCTGCGGGCCGCCGGCCAAGTGACCCTCTTCCGTAGCCAGGTGTACAACAACTCCGGTCTCCAGGGCGGCGGCATTGGCGCCGGACGTCTGCTGGCGACCTACTCGCTCATCGACGGCAACCAAGGCTCCTATGGCGCAGGCGCGGCCGTCGTGCTCGACGCCCGGATCTACAAATCGACAATCTCCGACAACCACGCCACCGCCCTTCCTGCTCCGCTGATTGGGGATCCAGCGGCCGGCGGAGGTCTTTACTCTTTTGGCTCAGTCCGCATCGTCGATAGCACGATCTCTGGCAACTCCGCGATCGAAAATGCAGCAGTTCGGGCGTCGCATGACGCGAGTCTTTACAACAGCACCGTGGCCTTCAATCGGGATGACCTGGTGAATCCGCACACCGGCCGCTGCGGTGGCGCCGTATCGGCATCCACGCTGCGCTTGGTAAGCACCATCGCCGCGCGCAATACCTGCACCAATGGACTCGATTGGGATCTCGGTGCGATTTCAACCATCGTAGGTGCCCACAATCTGGTCGAGCGGTCGCAGAGCCCGCTTCCGAGTGACACGATCCGTCAGAACCCTCAACTCGCGCCGCTGGCAGACAACGGTGGTCCGATGCGGACGCACCGGCTGATCAGTGGCAGCCCGGCGATCGATCGCGGGAGCAATGTGCTGAATCGCCAATACGACCAGCGGGGTCCAGGGTTTGCAAGGATGAAAGGTCCGGCACCCGACATCGGGGCCTTCGAGCGCTGAGCGTCACGCAGTGATTCGCCGGATGCATGCGTCGGCCGGTAGAGGGCATCCACGCCTGATGGGCTGCAACCAGCGTCACTCCCACGAGTAAGTGATAGTCAGGCCATCCTCGCCGAGCTGCGCAGGTACGCCCTCGCGATTCATCGCCGCGCACATCGCCGTGGCGACTTCCGGGTCGGTCAGCACCAGCTCGCCGCGCTGACCGAGATCTTCGTGGCTGACACCCGGATCGGTGCGAATCGCCAGGTTCCAGTAGTGCGCGCCATCGTCGGCACCGGCGCCGTTGTTGGTGAAGTAGGTCTCGCCGGTGCGTTTGTCGTAGATCGTCTGCGTCATGCGGATCTGGTCGTCCCCGGCAGCGGACGAGTAGTAGCCAGGGATGTGCTCGAGCAGATCGCCGAGCGGGCCGCGCTCGCCCGTGCCGTTGGTGTAAAGCCCGATTTCGCCACCGAATGCGCCGCCGTTCCCGTAACTGCCCTTCCACAGCTCGAGCCGGTAGCCGACGCCGTCGACTTCGAATTCGATGACCTCGTCATCGAGGTCCATACCCAACAACTTGCCGACCTTGTCGTAGGCATCGTGGAATCCGAGGTAGCTTTGCAACGAGGTCTCGTTGGTGGTGTAGAAGTCTCCGCCCGGAACGTACTCGAAGCCGAAAGCCTGACCCACCGCACCCGCGATCATGGGGTTGTCCATCGCAGCGTCGATGACATCGCCGATCGCGTCCTGCAAGCCAGGCACGAGCGCCGTCTGATCCGCGAAGCTCGGTCCCTCGGGACCTGCGAGCCAGTCGACAAAATCCTGTGGTGAACGACGGCCCAGCTCCGTCAGGATGCGCGCGCCCTGCGCCATGTTGTGCGTGGCAAGGTCAAGCGCCACATTGGCGACGCCCTCATCGACGACGGCCTCCGCGACATCGCCTGCCGCATCGGCCACGGCAGAGCCGACATCGTGGGCAGCATCGGCTAAGTCGCCCGCGATGTTGGCCACATCATCCTGGAGCGGGCGGATGGACCGATCGTAGAACTGGCGGATGGAATCGATGGGACCGCTCATGATGGATGTCCCGGGAGAGGCCGAACCCGAAGATCCCATCTTGCTTCCGGGGTCTCGTGAAAACAGCTGGGGACAACCCTAGAACCCTGCCCCGAACGGCCGTCAGGACCCCATGACCGATCCGGGCCTCGTACTCGATCTACACAGCACATTGCGTGGTTCGGCGGGCATCAGCAGTACGGGGCCAGAGACCGTTCTTCCGAAACGGTCTCTGAGCCCGTTTTTATGACCGGATCGATCTCCTCTATCAGCATCGCGTCGATCCTCAAGTGCCGATCGAGGATGTCGCGGGTGCGATCAAGGACCAAAGACCCAAGGAAAAGTCCTGCACTGGGCTGCCCGAGATGGGGCTGAAGACCCTACCCCGCGCGCATGGCGAGTCGTGCAGCATTGACTGCGATCCGGAAGAGACGAGCTTCTGCCGCTACGGCGGCGGCGAGACGCAGTGCGTCAACATGACGGTTCATTCCGACGATCATGCAGTCCTCCTGGTAGAAGACCCACGGATGTCTGGGACGTCAGCTGAAAGTATTTGCTACCCGCGCAGGTGCGATCAGCGACCTGGATGATCCAGAGGATGCCGAGCATGTCTGGAGCCGTTACGGCAATTGGTTACGGCCTGGGCTTGATCAGCAGGTTGACCAGACCGACGTACTCCTTGAAATCCAAGCCTTGGTTCTTGTCACTATCAAACGTTGCCATGGGCGGCGCGGACGTGCCGGCTTTCTGGACCAGATCCAGCCTTAAGTACTCGGATGGTCCCAGGCTGCCGTTCTTGTCCGTGTCCTTCGCCAGGAAGTTGTCGTGCAGGTTGCGCAGCGTGTTGGCGGCCTGAATTTCTCGCCAGCCCGCACTGAACTCTTCGGAAGACAGGGATTTGTCGTGGTCCGTGTCCCAGCGCACGAAGGTGGTGGTCGCTTCGGCACTGGTCTGTGTCGTAGGCGCGGCGGCCGCTGGGCCTTGCGCTTGCACGGTCGTCGCGGTCACGCAGACGCAGGTGAGGAGGAGGCAGGTCGCCCCCCAATGTGTTGCTGCCATCATTTTCATGCGACACCTTCTTTGACTTCGGTCTCCATCGTGATCAGGTCGCGGATTTCCGGCGTGCGCAGTCCCACCATCATCGGGTTGCGGACGTTTGGCAGGAAGCAAAGGTCGAAGATTTCGGTGATGTCGCCATCGAAGCGAATCCAGTGTTGGACGTCGCCATTGGTCAGCGAAACGATCTGCACGCCGCACCAGGGCTCGACGTCACGCTTGCCGAGTTCCGCATCCAGTTGTAGGCCTTCGAAGCGCTGGTTCCTGGGCTTGGACAGACCTACGGCCGCGGTGTTGCCGACGATCGACAGGCCGCGCAGGAAACCGGGAAAAAAGGCCAGCGGCACGAACGACTTCGTGTCGAAGTCGACCCAGCCCAGCTCCCCCGTTCCGGCATTGAGCACCCAGAGCTTGCCGTTGGCCCAACGTGGGGAGTGCGGCATGGACAGGCCCTCGCAGACGATCTCGTTGCTCTGGATGTCGATCACGACGCCGCCATCCTTGCGTCGGTCGCGCCAGCCATCGACCGCATCGCTCTTGCACACGGCGGTGACGTACTTCGGTTCGCCGTCCACCATGGCCAGCCCGTTCAGATGGCAACGATCCTCAGGCGCGAGCTTGCTGATGAAACCCGGCTTCCAGATCGGCTTGAAGCTGTGGGTCATGCTGAGCTCGGCCAGGCAGGAGTACTTGGTGTTGACGAACACCACCTTGCCGTTCTTGCAGATCCCCAGTTCGTGGATATCCAGATCGCCGATGGTCTGGGCATTGCGCGGCACGTAGCACTTGTCGAACTGGCCATGGATGACCTCGTTCGGGCGCAGCACGTTCTCGAAGCGCCACAGCTGGTACAGCCCGCCCAGATACAGGCGTTGGGCGTTGCCGACGATGCCCATGGCGCGCTCGAAGATGCGCTCGAAGAAGGAAACCCTGCCGCTCTTGTCGCTGCCCACCAGGTAGACACGCCCGGTCTGGTACGACGAGATGGCCAGCGACATGCGGTTGCCGGCCAGCCAGGCGGCCAGTCCGCGTGAACAACTCTTCTCGACCTTGAGCTGGGTGATGTCGAGCGGCGCCCTGGCGGCAGGCCCCGCAGTGCCTTCAGGCGCCGGAGCATCCGGCGTACCTGCGGGCTCCGGCACGGGAATGGGCGCCTCGGCTGTTACCACTTCCAGGCCTGGCTCAGCTTCGACGCCGAAGTCGGCTTCGGTCAGCGTGCCCTCGGGGATAGTGCTTTGCTTGCGTGCCACAGAGCTCTCCAGGACGAGGATCTCGAAATCGCATTCTCACCGTGTTGGCAGGGAAATGCGTTTCAGTTGACCTTGACCGCCGCCCACGTGGCCGCTACGGCCCGGGACTCGACGGAGTTGACCCCGTACAAGTCGTTGGATGCGCTGATCGTGGCCGCACGCGCGCCTGCAAACCCGGTGTTCGAGGTGAAGTACACGGTCAGAGCGCGATACCAGATCTTCTCCGCCTTGGCGCGGGTGATGCCTGCGAGTGAGGAACCATTGCAGGTCGGCGAGGTGTGGTCCACACCGCTGAACGTCTTCGGACCGCTGCCTTCGGCGAGCAGGTAATAGAAGTGATTGGCGACGCCGGAGGAGAAATGGACGTCCAGCTGTCCGATATTGCTGGAGTAGCAGTTGGGCGACAGGCCATCGAGGCTGGGCTTGAACATCCAGCGCAACGCCTTGGTGTTGCCGGGATTGGAAATGTAGATCTTCTCGGCGATCAGGTAGTCGGGTGTGTCGAGTGGATTGTTCGCGCTGAACTCGACCATGGTGCCAAGAATGTCGGAGTTGGCCTCGTTCAATGCGCCGGACTCGCGGGAGTAGATCAACCGCGCCGTGCGGCTGGTCACGCCGTGCGAAATCTCGTGGGCGGCGATGTCCAGAGCCACCAGCGGACCGATTTCGAAGCCGTCGCCATCGCCGTACGTCATGCAAAAGCAGGCATCGCTCCAGTTGGCATTGGCATAGCCGTATCCAGCGTGCACGCGGTTCAATGCACCGACACCATCATTGTTGATGCCGAGTCGACCGTGAACGTCACGGTAGTAGTCCCAGGTCCGCTCGGCGCCATACAGTGCGTCGGCGGCTGCGGATGCACGGTCGTCCGCGGCGTTGTTGCCGAATAAATTGTCGGCGTCGTTGAAGATCTTTCCCTTGCCGGTCGCTGCGTTACCGAGATCGGTCACGTAATTGCGGCCGCGCGCCTGGTCCTTCAGGTCGAAACTTGCACCGCATGCCGTGGTCCCGATGGCGACGTTGCCGGAATAGAGGGTCTTGCCTGTGCCGGTCGCCGGGGTATTGTCGGTACTCAGGCAGACGGCACCGCGTGCCCGCTGGGTTTCAATCGTGCTCCAGCGATCGAGAATCTTGCCGCTGTGGGCATCGACCATGTACATCGAGTCGATCGCGCCTCCGACGATGTCGAAGCCATGCAACGCGACCTGCCAGGCCAGTTTCGGTGCGCCAGGGTCGCGGGCATAGACCACCAGCGAGGCGGTCGGCATGCCGACGAAATCACTACCGAATTCGACGCCGGCATTGACGATCGCGTCAGCGGCCTTGACGGTCGCCCGCGTGCTCAGATTCAGCGCCGAACGTCGGCTCTGCGATGTGGCCTTCAGCTTGCCATTGCGCGAATGCACGACGAAGTCGCCGCCGATGACCGGCAGGCCGGCATAGGTGCGATCGAAGCGAACGTGCTCCGTGCCGTCCTTATCGACCAGCAGGTCACGGGCGACAAACCGATCGCGCGCGGAAACATGTGCAGTGGAGACTCCGTCAGAGGTGCGGAGCAATGCCAATGCGCGAAGGGTTGCCGGGTTGTGCTGCAGCGCAGTCTGTTGCAGCACGGCTCCCGTGCGGGTGATCGATGGATGGTCGGGTCCCGCGGCAGCGACGCTGCCAGCGAATGCGAACAACGCGGCCGGCAGGAGCAACTTGGGATTGAACGACATGGGCATTCCTTATGGAAGGGTGGCTGCGAGGCGACCGTACCGACGCCCGCGTCAATCGAAACTGGACCCATCACCATCCGGCGACAGGCCCTCGCGCGGTCTCACCAGGCGAAGCGCATGCCCAACTGCCCGCTGACGACGCTCTCCAGCGCCCCTCCGTCCTGCCAGTTCGCACCGCCGAACACCGACAGGCGGCCGATGTCGACATTGAGGCCTGCCTCGACCAATGCACTCGTGCCCTCGGCGCTGGTTTCGCCGAAGAAGTTCCCATTGATCGAGAAGCTGTTCTTGCCGTCGAACTCGCGCACCGCGCTGACCGCAGCGTACGGTGTCCACACTGCGCTGCCGGCCGCAAAGCCTTTGCGGGCCATCACGCCCAGGCGGCCACGCGAGAGCACGCCGCCGTTCGATTGGAAGCTGGCCAAAGCGCCAGGCAATGCATCGATATCGTCGACCTCGATGCGCGTGTACTGCACTTGCGGCTCGATCTTGAGACCGCCTGCCAGCGTCCAGGCGTAACCCGCTTCCAGGTTGAGCGCATCGGCATCACCACTGGTCCGGATCTCGCCCGCGACGGTCCTCAGCTTGGCGTCGAAACTCATTCGACGGTACGAGGCATCCAGATAGAAACCCGACGGGGAGATCCAGGTGGCATACGCACCGAAGGTATCGCCGTCGATCGTGCTCGTGCCCACGCCCGCTCCGTCGAGACGCTGACGGCCATCCGCCTTGGCGAGCAGCAGGCCCATGCTGAACGTCTCGCAAGCGGCGAAGTCGACGCCTACTTCACTGCCCGAGTTGCGCTGATCGAACGCGAAGTTGCCGCCCTGGCCGAAGTTACCCGCCACGTGTTGCGGGTCGACGACACCACTGTCCTGGAACAGGCGCACCCACAAAGCCATCCCGCCCTTGCGGAACTGGTCGATCACACCCATGCGTTGGCGCCAGGTGCCGACCTGGCTGCTCAGCAGACTCTGCACGCCCGGCGCCATCGAGGCGGCCAGCGTGCCCGAGTCACTTAAGCCCGTCACCTCCAGGCCCGCGCGTTCCTGTCCGCGCCCGTCTGCGTCCTGGGCGCTATCGCCGTTCCTGTCTTCATTCCCTTCGTTGCCGGCGTCGTTGCCATCGCCGCCGTTGTAGTCGTAGCGGCCCGGCGACACACCCAGCGAGAACACGTCATCGTTTGCGTTGGTTGGGTCGATGTCCGACACCAGGTTGAAACTTAGCGTCATGAAGCTCCTGTTCGGGTCGTAGTCCACCTCGCCGAGCCGGAACGATCGCGACGTCGAGTCGCCGCTCACGTACACCATGGCGATATTCGTGAACGCGGTAGTGGGGAGATCGACCAGACGGATATTGATCATGCTGAGGGTGCCAGGCAGGACATTGCCGTCGACGTAAAGCAGGTCGCTGGTCGCGTTTGCACCGCTCACGTCCATGTTGATCGCACCATCGGCAAGCGGGATAAGGGCGCCGCGACGCCCACTGACGTCTCCGCCCAGCGCATCGCCGCCACCTAAGTCGCCAAGAATCCTAAGCGTGTCGCCTGCAGCGTTGTTCTGGAAGTCGATCGTGCCTGTGTTCTGGAAGGCGTTCGGGTTCTGCGCGCCCATGTCGATCCGGTTGTCACCGGATACGGTGATGCGGCCGTCGTTTACGAACCGGTTGCCAAGGGTGTCGTAACTACCCAGGTCGACCGTCGCCCCCGCCAGATTGATCGTGCCCGCGTTGTGGATCGCATCATCGCCGGCACCGAAGGCCGAAGTGCCGACGGCGTTCCAGATGCCGTTGCCGCCGTTGTTCAACGTGTCACCGCCGTCGAAGGCGGCGATCGCGCCGCTGATCGTGCCGGTATTTTGGATGATGTCGGTCGAGTCGCCAGTGCGCACCGCAATGCCGGCGCCGTCGGTCGATACGGCCGAGATCGTGCCGCTGTTGATCAGGGTCGTGGCGGCCAGGTTGTTCAGTTGCACACCCACCGCGTTGTTGGCGTCGGTGGCGGTGATCGATCCACTGTTGGTGAAAGTCAAATCGTCGGCCAGCGATGTCACGAGCGCACCATAGGTATCGCCAGACTCGCCAATGAACTCGGCGCTGATCAAGCCGGCATTGCTGGCGGTCACCAGATCGCCGGACACGGACAGGCCGATGGCGGCGCCGTTTTCGCCGGTCGCGGTCGCGCCGATATTGCTACCACCGCCCAGGATGACGGAGACGTCGGGGCCGGTTGCAAGCAGGCCGATGGCGGTCGCAACGTCGGTCGTCGTCGCCGAAGCGGTGACCGTGCCCGAATTGGTGATGGCAACGAATCCTGCATCGGATCCGTTCACTGCGGAGATGCCGGTAGCCGTTACGGCGCCCACCGCATTGGCACCGGTCCGGGCCTGCGCCGAAATGGAGCCCGCATTGTCTATGGTGATGCCGTGGCCTAGGCTGACCAACGAATCGCCGTAGCTGCCGACCGAGACCAGTGCGGAAATGCCGGTGGCATACGTGACGCCCTCGCCCAGGTCCGATTGCGCCGAGGCCGTGATGGTACCGGCACTGCCATTGATGACAGTGAGGTCGCCCAGGTCGAAGGTCTGTGCGACGGATCCCACCTTGCTGACCACGGAAATACCGCTGGCGCGGGTGACACCGGCGTCCTCGTTGTAATCCGATCGCGCGCTCGCATTGATGGAACCGGTATTGCTGATGCCCACATCGCCATAGGTCGCGCGCGCGTGGATACCCGCGGTGTAGGCGCCCGTGTAATACAGGAAGGTAAACGGGGACACCGCGTCGTTCGAGTTGAGCGACGTTTCGATGGAGCCGGTATTGCTGATGCCGATGTCGCCGAAGGACGTGCCGTAGCCGTTCTTCACGAAAATGCCCAAGGCGGAACCGGCCGTTGGACCCGTCGCGGACAACTCCGCCAGGATCGAGCCGCCATTGCTCACGCCGATGTCGTTGCCATAGGTGAACACCTTGATCCCGTGGGAGTGCGCGCCACGGAAACTGGGGGTGCTGTCGCCGATGTCAGTGATCGCATCGATCGTGCCGGTGTTGTTGACGGTAACGACGCCACCATCTCCGAACGCATATCGTCTGGCGAAAATGCCGATGGCTCCATACGCATATCCATAGGTATTTGTCGGACTGATCGCGGTAGCATCGATGTCGCCGGAATTGACGATGTGGACATCGCCCACGCTGCTGGCCTGCCCTACCCGCATCCCCCGCGCATCAGCCGCCGTGACCGCAATGTTGCCGCTGTTGTCAACGACGGTGTCACCGTCGTATTTCCACAGCATGGTGTCGATGCCCCACGCGCTGCCCACGGCCGCCAGGGTGATATCCCCGACATTGCTGACCGTGACGTTGCCCGTTCCCAGCAGGCCGGCGTCCGCATGGATGCCGAACACCGTAAAAGCCCCGTCGATGGTGATGTCGCCGAGATTGACGACGCTGGCGTCACCTGCCCCATTGAGAGACAGCGCAGAAGCGTCCAGGCCGGTAGCGACGTCAGCGGCCGACAGGGCGCTCGACACGATGCTGATGGCGCCGGTGTTGATGAGGGTGGTATCTCCGGTTACGGACAGGCCTTCGACGCCGTAGGTCGAGCTCGAGCCCGAGCCGTTGATGAGGATCTGGCCGGAATTGACGACGAGCACCTCGCCGACCGTGTCTGCATGGATCCCCTTGGCGATGTCCGCAGCATCGACGACGATGCTGCCCGAATTCCGAATCGTGACATCTTCACCGTGGAAGAGAAAAGCGTCGATGCCGATGGCGCTGCCCAGGAACACGTTGCCGGAGGGATCGGTGATGTCGCCGGTGGTGGTCACCGAGATGATTCCGGCATTGTCGATTACGGCAGCATTGGTGTAGGGATCGCGGCCCAACGCGTCGACGAAAGTGCTGATGCCGGTGGCGGTGCGGCTGCCGGTCACGGTGATCGTCCCGGTCTCGCCATTACTCACCGACACCAGCCCGTCATCCGCACGTACTTCGATACCCAGGACCTGCCAGCCGCCGTCCACGGTGATGTTGCCCGTGTTGGTCACCGTGGATAGATCCTCGCTGCCTGCGTAGATGCCGGTGGCGAAGTCGAGGTCGATGGTGAATTCAGCGATGTCCACCGGCGTGGTCACGACGGTGATGTCGCCAGAGTTTTGGACGGTGGTCGAACCGTTCTGCGACAGTGCCATCACCCCGTACGCGGTTCCGGAAAGACCGGCAGCTGCGGAGACGGCGCCGGAGTTGATGACGTATACATCGCCGTCGTTGGCATACCCAACGATGCCTTGGGCGAAGGCGTGCTCGCCGCTGGCCACCGCATCGACCGTTCCGCTGTTGAACACGTACGTGCTGGAGATGCTGGCATCGGTCTGGACGCTGATGCCCGTGGCCGCGCCTTGGCTGGAAACAGCCGAAACGGCGCCGGAGTTATAGACCACGCCGAGCGGCAGGTCGGCGGTCAGCTGGATGCCGGTGGCATCGCCTGCATTGCTCGACGCCGAAATGCTGCCGGAGTTGTCGACGACGACGTTTTCGTAGGCGTAAGGGCCACCCAGCACTTCGGCGATCACGCCGTTCGCGTTTCCGTATTCGGCGCTGACGGTGATGCTGCCGGAGTTGGCTACCGTGGTGCCGAATAGCGACGAGGCGATGATGCCGGCTGCGTTATCGGCACCGGCGACCGAGATCGATCCGGCATTGTCCACCGCCACCAACAGCGCAGTGGACGCGTTCACGCCCACTGCATCCGATTGCAACGACGTCGCCTGGACAGTGCCGGTGTTGCTGATGTGACTAAAATAGTAGTCGGTCGCCGCGACGCCGGTGGCTGTGCCGTTGCCAGCGAGCGCGATCACCGAACCGGAATTGACGACGGTTCCCCGGTATCCATCTGAAATGATGCCGCTAGCTTGGTTGTAGCCCTCAGCCGAGATATCGCCCGAATTGACGATGTTGATGCTGTCCCAGTCCGATGCAGCCGCTATGCCGGAGGCGTCGCCACCGGTGGCCGTGACGGTGATCGTGCCTGAGCTGTCGATCGCCGTGGCACCGGTGGCATAGGTGCTGATGCCGGTCGCCAGGTCATAGCCGGACACGGCGATCGTGCCGGCATTGTCGACCGTGGCCGACGTGTTGCCCGCGTAGACAACGACGCCCAGCGCCTGCGAATTGTCAGACGACACATCGATGCTGCCGCCGTTGCTGACCGCGGCCGTGCCGCCACCGGTGGCGTCGGCAAATGCTTCGACGAAGACGCCCGTCGCGGTGCCGTCGATCGAACGGCTAAAGATCGCACCGTCGTTGTTGACGACCGTTCCGTTGAAGCCGAAGGCGTTGACCGCGAGGGCGTTGCCGTCGGTGGCGGTAGCCGTGATCGTGCCGGTAGCGAGATTGTCGATCGTGGTCACGCCGTCGACCGAGTACGCCCTGACCGTCGTTACATCGAAGCTGCCGACGCCCTCGGCGCTCAGGTTTCCGCCATTGACCACGGTCACGTCGCCATAGGCGTCGATGTCGACCGCATTCGCACCTTCCACCGTGACGCTTGTGGTCACGCTGCCGTCGTTGGTGAACGTTGCGCCGTCGCCAGAACTGGACCCGTAGATGTGGACGCCATCGGCGCCGTCAGTGGTGATGTCGGCATGACTGACCACGCCGATGCTGCCGCTCCATGTGGCGTCTATTCCCGCGCTTCCGATCGCCGGGACCACGCTGGTCGGTGCGCTGTCACCCAGCACCAATGTCATGTCGGCAACAGGTACGAACAGGCTGCCAGGAACGGTCTCGTTGAAAACACCGTTGCACGACACCGTGTCGACGGCCGTCGTAGCGCAGGTACCGGCATACGCCACGCCAGTGCCGGCCAACGCGAACGCCAGCAGCGTGGCCGTGCCAGCCAACGCTGCGCGAATAGCGAGCGTAGTCGGGTTCAGTTTGAACACCCGGCTACTACGGGCCTTGCTCTGGCGGCCGTTCTTGTTGCCCTTCATTGACGAGTCCTTGGTTGTACAACCGATGATGCGGGTGTCGGCAAGCGCGATCATGGCTGGCCACGTGTACTCAAGTGCTTTGAAGTCTGCAGGCGCTGCAACAAAACCAGGCGGAGGACCTTCTATCGATCCTCGTTCAAACGAGTGAACATGTTGCGCAGATCACGGACTGTTGCCCAATTCCGCCAGGATGCGATCCGGTTCGAGGGTCCATTCATATAACTGCCAGCGTCATGAGTGCGCTCGTCAGCAGATACCCCGTGGCCCGATCATGCGCTTTTTTCCGTAGCGGCAACCACCCTCGCATGGATAGTGCAAACCTACTCGAAGGGGTAGCTATGGTGCTGCGACAGCGTCATTCACCGCGGGCGAGTGCGCTGCTGTCGCGAAAGAAAACTTCTTCCGGCGCGCCTTTCATCGCAGGCGCCGGGCGTACCATGCGGGCAACACTTCATTGCGCATCGCGCAGAGTCATCAATGTGCTGTTGCAAAACCCGGATGGCCCAGCTGGCGATTGCGTTGCTTTGCATCGTGGCCACCATCCAGTCGGCGCAGGCGCTGGATCCGAAGAAGTCGCTGACCCAGTACGTGCATTCGGTGTGGAGAACGGAGGATGGTTTGCCGCAAAGCGCGGTGACGAAGATCCTGGAAACGTCCGATGGATACTTGTGGGTGGGCACGCAAGGAGGCATCGCGCGTTTTGACGGCGTGCGGTTCACCGTGTTCGACCACACCAATACGCCGGCGCTGCGCGACGATTTCGTCACCGATCTCGTCGAAGACAGCCAGGGCACGTTATGGATCGCTACCACCAATGGCGGTGTTACTTCGTTTCGGGGCGGGGTCTTCTCCCATCTGGACAGCATCGGTCCGAGGGCCGGCATCACACTTGCGGCTACACCCGATGGCAGCATCTGGATTGGCGGTCATGGCGGTCTTGTACGGGTGCGCGCCGGCAGCGTGGCGCGGGTATTCACCACCTCAGACGGACTGTGGTCAGATCACGTCAGACGCCTGCTCACCGACAAAAACGGGGCGCTCTGGATCGCGACCTCGGGCGGATTGAACCGCATGATGTCAGGCAAGATCCTGTCGTATGCGAGCGGAACCGATGCGGCCGGCAAGGACGTATCCGACCTGTTCCTCGATCGCGACGACAACCTGCTGGTGCAGACCCGCGATACCCGAATCACACGGCAATCGCGTGGGCGGGTTGAACCTTTAGCCATCGATGGTCTTCCGTTCGGCATCATCAGCGACATGTTGGTGGACCGTGATCGGAATTTCTGGTTTGCCAGCGCCGGGCAAGGCTTGCTGCGGGTCAGTGAGGGGAAAGTCACGCGCTTCACATCCAGGCAGGGACTGAGCAGCGATCAGGTCAACACCATCTACGAGGATCGGACCGGGAACTTGTGGGTCGGAACGCTTGGCGGAGGACTGGACCGTCTCCAGGACGGTGCGTTCACCACTTATGCCATCGAGGAAGGCCTGGCCGCCGATCCCGTCCAGTCGGTTCTTGAAGACCACCTTGGCGATGTCTGGGTGGCGACAGGCGCCGGACTCAGCCGGATACGGGACCACGAGGTGCGCACGCTCACCATCGCCGACGGACTCCCGACGAACGAGCTTTTGTCGCTGCGCGAAGACCACGCCCAGAACCTCTGGATTGGCACTGGAGAGGGACTCGTCCGGATGCAGGACGGGCTTGTGGCCCAGACCATCGCCCAGTCTCAGGGAGTGCCGGATTATCAGATCACCGGCATCCACGAAGACCAAGAGCGCCGGCTCTGGCTGTCCACCAGAGGCGGCGGTGTGGTGCGCTATTCGGACGGCAAAGCGCGTTCGTTTGCCAAAGCCGATGGACTTCTGGATGACTTCATTTTTGCGCTGATCGAAACTACGCCCGGCAAGATCCTGGCGGGCAGCCGCTATGGCCTGGACACGATCGAACACGGACGCATCGGCAGCGGCAGCCCTGCAAGCAACGATCTCAGCGACGTGCTGATCCTGTCGCTGCACTACGACGCCGACAAGACCGTGTGGATAGGCACGAACGGACGCGGTCTGTTCCGCCTCAAGAACGGCCAGCTCGAGCAGTTCACCACGCATCAGGGACTGCCGGACGACACCATCAACAACATCTTGCAGGATGGAACCAACAATCTTTGGATTGGTTCGAACAAAGGCATTTTTCGAGTGAGCCGTCGCGATCTCGAGGCCGTGTCCGCCGGCACCAGAAAACGTCTCGCGCCGCTGCTGTTCGGCAAGGCCGATGGTTTGAAGAGCAGCGAAACCACCGCCGGTTCGCAGCCGGCGGGGTGGAAGGGAAGCGATGGGCGCCTATGGTTTCCCACGATACGCGGTGTCGCCGTCATCGATCCCACCCATCTTTCCCTGAGTACGCTGAAACCCAAGGCTCGCATCGAGCAGGTGCTCGCTGACGAAGCTCCGGTCAGCCTGAGCGGCGCTGTGAAGCTGCCGCCGGGAACCAGCAGGCTCGAGATCCATTTCACCGCTCCCAATCTGTCCGCGCCGCAACGAACCCGATTCCGTTACCGCCTGGATGGCCTGGATACGCAATGGATTCCCGGGAACATGGAGCGCATGGCGCAGTACACGAACTTGTCGCCGGGCGATTACACCTTCCGCGTCGGTGCGAGCAGCGCGGACGGAAGCTGGAACGACCAGGAAAGTACGCTGCGCATCTACATCAGTCCACGTTTTTACCAAACATGGTGGTTTCAACTATTGAGCGTGCTGCTCGGACTCTTTCTGGTCTGGCTTGCGTACCGGGCGCGCGTCAACTGGCTCTACGCGAAGGCGGGCATCCTGGAGGAACGCCAGCGCATCGCCGGCGAAATCCATGACAGCCTGGCCCAGGGCTTGAGCGGCATCGTATTTCAGACCGAGGCCGCGTTGATCAGCATGGCGCGCGCACCGCATATGACGTCGACGCACCTGACCTCCGCACGTGATCTTGCCAAGACCAGCCTCGATGACGCGCGCTACTCGGTCTGGAACCTGAGCCCTCCGGCGTTTGTCCATAAGAGCCTGGTTGAGTCCCTGTCCGCGATGGCTCATCAACTCACAGCCGGACGCGTCGAGAATCTGGACATCCGGACTTCGGGAACGCATTGGGCGCTGCGGTCGGAAGCGCGACATCATGTCGTGCTCATTGTCCAGGAAGCGTTATCCAACGCAATCCAGCATGGCAATGCGCGGACGATCTCGATCGACGTGACCTACGCGGCCGATGCGCTGCACCTGGTGATCTCGGACGATGGTACCGGCTTCTCCCAGGTTCCCGGCACGCCTCAGCCTGCGCGGGGCTACGGTATGAACAATATCCGTCGGCGCTCGGATCGCTTGAACGCTCGTCTTGAAGTCACCAGCGAGGTTGGCAGGGGCGCACGCGTTTCACTTCGCGTACCCAGACCTAGTTTGGTTGGGAGGCTGTGGCGCCGCTTGCGCGGAAGCGACCCCGAGAGGATCGAAGGATGAACCAAACACCTAAAATTCGGGTTCTGGTGGTGGACGATCATCCTGTCGTGCGCGCAGGCATCGGCGCCATTGTCGGCTACCAGGCGGATTTCGAACTCGTGGGAGCGGCTGCGAGCGCGGCCGAGGCGATTGGTCTGTTCGAATCGCACGCGCCCGATGTCACGCTGGTGGACCTGTCGCTACCGGACATGAGCGGCATCGAGCTGATCGCGCTCCTCCGCGGGAAATCTCCGCGCGCCAGATTTCTTGTTCTTACAGCCAACGCCGGCGGCACCGAGATCGAGAAAGCGCTTCAGGCGGGCGCCCAGGCGTACCTGTTCAAGAACGCACCTTCCGAAGAGCTGATGGGCGCCATTCGCACGGTACATCAGGGCGGCCGCTACCTGTCTCCCGCGGTGGGCCGAAAAGCGGAAGAGACCGCAACACAACCCAGCTTGACCGTCCGCGAACTGGAGGTGTTGCGTTGGATTGCCCGCGGGCACAGTAACCAGCAGGTTGGCCATGAAATCGGCGTCTCCGAGGACACGATTAAATTTCACGTCAAGAATATTCTTGGCAAGTTAGGCGTGAGTTCACGGAGCAAGGCGGTCGCGCTCAGCCTGAAATCGGGCTTGATGCAGTCGGACGATATTTAGCGGAAAACGAGCCGCCGTATACTCTGTTCACGACGCTCTGGGCTGCGTCGTAGCCCTTCTTTTTTGCCTATACGAAGTAACGGATCGCCATCCCGCCCCCATCCAAAATCGGTACTGCCCGACCTCAAAAAGTCGAGCGTCCGTTCCCCGTATCCAGATGTCCCCACAGACGTCCTGGTGTTTCCTAGCGCTCTCCCTAATCCCACGCCGCCTCCACCCGCGCCTAGCGCGCCTCGATGGTCCGCTCGCAAGCGGCATTGCGGGGAAGGATGAGCCCTTGGCCTTCAGACCTTGCTGCGACCGGCGTCAGCGTATCCAATGGGGAATGCCGATTCGTCCAGTTCCAGACCGCCGTCGCTTTATTGCTGGTGCTGCTGCGCTCGGCGTGCTTGGCGTGCTGCCTTCTGTCCGCGCGATGGCGGCTTCGTGCAAAGAGGTGGACCGTTCCTGGATTCCGGACGACGCGTTTCTCGCCGAGCTTCCAAGGATCATGCAGGCATTCGCCGTTCCCGGTGTCGGCATTGCCGTGGTCGAGGACGGTGCGGTGGCCTGGAGCCGAGGCTTCGGCGTGACCAATGCGCTGACCGGCGCGCGCGTCGATGCGCGGACGGTGTTCGAGGACGCTTCGCTGAGCAAACCGGTCTTCGCCTATCTGGTCATGCAGCTGGTGGATCAGGGCCTGATCGACCTGGATCGTCCGCTGGTGCAGTACCGGCGTCCCGACTACCTGGCCGACCATCCCTCGATCGCGCTGATCACCCCGCGCGATGTGTTGCGTCATACCACCGGGCTACCGAACTGGCGCACTGCACCGTCGACGGAAAAACTCGTGCCGATGGTCAAGCCCGGTACCCGCATCGACTATTCCGGCGAGGCCTTCTTCTGGCTGCAGTTGGCGGTGGAAACGATCACCGGCCAGAGTCTGGACGACGCCATGCGCACGCATCTGTTCGGCCCGGCCAACATGAAGGACAGCAGCTATACCTGGAACGCGGACCTGGCCGCGCGATCCGTCTACGGTCACCCTGCACACGACCAGACGGATGCAGGCATGCCGCGGCAGATGTTCCGCGAACAATGGAGCATCGCCCAGCAAGTCGCGGACCGCTGGGGCAAGCCACTGTCTGCATGGAAGTACGAAGATGCCGCACGCGCGCTGCCCGAAGTGAAGGCGCTCGCACCGGCCGGACTGGTGACGTGGCCGGGCGATATCGTCGCCAATGCGGCGGCGAGCCTGCGCACGACCGTGCAGGACTACGCGACGTTCCTGACCCTGATGATGGCGCGCAAGCATCGCGCGCCATGGGAGATCAGCGAGGCCACGCGGCAGGCCATGCTCACGCCGCAGATCAAGCTACCCGGTCGATGGACGGAGAAAGGCCTGGGCTGGAACATGGAGCAGACCCGCGACGGCCCGGTGTTCTACCACTCGGGCAGCAATGGCGGCATCTTCAAGAACTTCGCGGTCGGCAATGCGCAACGACGCCGCGGCATCGTGGTGTTGACCAACGGCGGCAGCGGCTCTTTCGTCCATCAGCGTGTGGTGCGGGCGGCAACGGGATACGACCTGCTGTCCTACGACCTCTAGCCGCATCGCCGCGCGGTTCGATCTTGCGAGAACTGGGTCTCTGACGCCGTTCTTGATGCAGACGTGGCACGCCGCCAGCTCGACGAGCAGGCAGTCGGTCCGACACGCCGTCCGCCCAAGACCGCGGGAGTTGATGGATGCGCGCCGAGTCGGACTTGGCGGCGGAAAGGGACGGTGCACACGATGTGCGCGCCGTTCCCCTGGAGACCGCGCTAGCGCAACGACTTGAACGCCGCGCGCATCTCCGATGCGAAGAGCAGCGGCTCTTCCCACGCCGCGAAATGCCCGCCCTTGTCCACCTCGTTGAAATAGGTGAGGTTCGGGTAGCCGCCCTCCGCCCAGCGTCGAGAGGGCTGGTAGATCTCGCCCGGGAAGACGGTAAACGCCGCCGGGATGGAGAATTTCTTGGGGCCGAAGTACGGGGGCTTGTTGTCCCAGTAGCTACGGGCTGCGGAGATTCCGGTGTTTGTCAGCCAGTACAGGGTGATGTTGTCGAGCACGTCGTCCCGCGTCAGCCGCTCCGGGGGCTGACCTTCGGTCGGCGTGCGCATCGCCGCGAGGACCGTCGCCGCCGGCTGATCGTCGCCGTCCCCGTGGTCGATAAGCCAGGCCGCGAGGGCGACAGGAGAATCGGCGAGTCCATAGAGCGTTTGCGGACGCGTCGCCATTTCGATCGCGTAGGCCGCGTTCTTCACGAAGAAGCCCTGCAGCTTGTTGAGCGCGCGCCGCTCCTGCTCGCTGATATCGGGCGGCGCAGGGGCTCCGAGCTGGACCGCGTTCGACACGTCGTCCGGGAGCGCGAATAGGAAGTTGGTGTGGATGGCCGCGAGCTCCGCGGGCGCCTCAACCGCCATGGCATCCGTGATCTGTCCCCCCACGTCGCCCCCTTGCGCGACGTATCGCATGTATCCAAGGCGCCCCATCAATACGATCCAGGCGCGCGCCATGCGGGCATGATCCCAGCCGGTCGCCGTCGGCTTGCCAGAGAACCCGTAACCGGGGATCGAGGGGATCACGACGTCGAAGGCGTCATCCGCGCGGCCACCGAAGGCCGTGGGGTCGGTGAGCGGGCCGACGAGCTTGATCTGCTCGAGGATCGAGCCGGGCCATCCGTGCGAGATGATGACGGGCAGCGCGCCCTCGTGCTGCGAACGCACGTGGATGAAGTGGATGTCGAGCCCGTCGATCTCGGTGATGAACTGAGGCAGGGCGTTGAGCTTCGTCTCGCACTTGCGCCAGTCGTAGTCCGTCGCCCAGTAGCGCGCGAGGTCCTGGAGTGGCGCGAGCGGCACGCCCTGCGACGTGTCCGAGACGGTCTCCTTCTCCGGCCACCGCGTGGCCTCGATGCGCCGACGCAGGTCGACAAGTTCCGTTTCCGAAACATTGACTTGAAACGGACGAACGACGGCATCGTCGCTGGCATTCTGTTGTAGGACGGCATTCACGGCTGACTCCTTTCCGAATGGAAGACCAGGAAACGCTTGCGCGCGCAGCATCGCTTGCCGCTGCAGAGCCGCAGAATCGTCGTCTTGGCGTGATGAGGCGTTTGGTACGTCCTCCTTTTTGCACGCAGCTACCCTTCACGTGAAGCGGACTCCACATGAAAACCATCTGTTTCGAAACTGATCGCTTCGAACGCGGCTGTGGCCAATCAGCAACGAACAAGCGTCGCAGGCGGCCGTTCACCGACACAAATGGTTGTGTCTATCGAGGTGCGCGTACTCCGTACGCAACGCACTTGGCGTAATAGCCCGAGAAGAACCGCGTGGCTCACCCGGTTGCCTGCAACCATTGCGGTTGCCGGGCGGTCATTCCCTACGCGTCTGCGAGCGAGTCTTTTATACGCCGCAGCCCGATGGGATAACGGCCGTTCGTCGGTTCGCTTGTAACGAGAACGCGGTTAGAGAACGGAGTCGGAGACCGTTCTCTTGAAAACGGCCTCTGACCCCGTTCTTTTTCTTTCTAACGGCGAGGCCTACGAAGCATGGGTGTGACGAGCGGCGCCGCACCGACTTGGATTTCGCCTGTCACCTCGAAACCATGGCGCCGGTAGAACGGGATGTTCTCCGGTTTCGACGCCTCGAGGTACGCCAACGCTTGTTCCTGGTCGCAGCGGGCGAGCGCATGGCGCATCAACGCCGCTCCGATGCCTTTGCCTTGCGCATTCGGGTCGACGCCAATCTGCGGCAAATACCAATGCACCTCGCGGGGATGCGACTGTCCCATCTTCTCGAACGTCGCAAGCAGGTCGTCAAGGTGTTCGCGCTTTGCTGTGTCGCGGAACATCTTTTCGAGGGCCTCGCCGTTGGGCTCCACTCCGGGAGGCAACCAGAGTGCGGCGCCGCAGAAGTCTGCGGACACATAAGCCGTGCCGTGCTCGAAACAGCTGCCCGCGAACTCGCCGATGGCCAAGGGCATGGTCAGGAGGTAGTCGTGCGGAGAAGGCCAGGCGAATCGCGCGGGCGGGTCTGCGATGAATGCAGCTACGATCGCTGCGACGGCGCGCGGCATCTCATCGGATGTGGCGCTACGTATCTGGATTGATGGTTGGGTCATTTCGTCCTCCGCTCATGGCCGCCCAACTACTGCATAGACGCCCATCGGTCCGGTGATTACATCCCGCGCTGCGGCGCGTTGCAGGCCGCGCAACTCCCTGATCATGAGTACGGTCAGCGACCGTTCTCTTGAAAATGGTCTCTGAACCCGTTTTTCGTGGATGGCAAGGTAGCCGGCAAAAGCATAGCGACTGCGGATTAGATGCGCATCACCGGCGACGCTTGGGTTTCTTGGGCTCGCTGTTGCGCCAGTTGCGTTTGCTCTTGTGCAAGTCGCAGGTTCACCGCTTCAAGCATCGTATCCGACTCCGCGACAGGCGTTTGCGCAGCGGTCTCGGTTTTTATCACCGTGCGCAGGTGCGCCGGATCGCTGAGGCTGCCCTGGACGATGAACAGATGCGCGCCGGGCGGCACGCTCTCGCTGGGCAGGACATGGTCGACTCGCTTGAAGCGCTCGCCCTTCGCCAGCGTCAGCAGGCTGTGGCTGATCCGCTCGCTCGTTTCGTCGAACTCGCGTCCATGGCGTCGATCGAGCTCGCGGATGTGGCCGCGGATCTGTTCGAGCATGGCGTGGTCGGGATGCTCGGGATCGGCGGGCGTACGCGAACCATCACTCGGCGCAACGGGCGCGTGCGTGTGGCTCTGATGCGTGTGATCGAAGGTACGACGTGCGTGCGGCGTTTGGCTACTGTCGAGGTAGGGCTTGGGTGTCGGATTGCCTCTGCCGATGAACAAGCCGTTCTCCTCCAGCAGCTTTTCGCTAAGCCCGAGCCGGTTCATGTCGACGATCATTCGCGGCTCTACGCCCTTGTGCGGTTTCGCATACGTGCTATCCACTTGTGCGGCATAACTGATCGCGGCTGCAGCGTAGTAATTGACGTAGTCGGAAGTACCGCGATACCCGATTCTGGCCTTCCCTGGCGCCTTGTTAAAATAGTTCTGACCCATTGCTTCAATGTTCGCCGGCGTGTCGCTCAAGCTCATGTCTGCGTTCAAGGTCAGATTTGGCTTCAAGGTGTGAGTTGACGGAGAACCGCTGCTCTCGTCGATAAAATCCGACATCCTTGGCATATTCTTTTTGTAGACATCACCTATTGTCGCGTTTGGGCTCGCTGCTCGGACCTGGCCGACAAGCGCATTCCATCCTGCAATCTCTGCCTGGGCTTCATCGCGCCGGCTTGCTGCAAGTCTGGCGTCGATGTCTGGCGTGTAGTCGTTGACAGGAGACTGGTCCTTTGCCTTGGCGAGAACGTGGTTCCGGAACGCTTTGTCTGCCTTCGCCACGTCTAGGCGGTTGAAGGCGTGCTGTAGTTCGTGGCCCAGAACAAAGGCGGGCTCCGCCATGTTGAACGGATGCCCCTGCTGAGTGGTGAGCATTGCGGGCGGCAACCTGATCGTTTGTCTGGCCGGATCAAATTCTCCTCCGGCATTCGTTCCACTTTGTAGCAACTCAAATCCTTTCAGATGACCACCCTGCACCGCGGCGTTGAGTTGTTCCACCAAAGGTGGCGAGCTGTCAATGGTGGCTTGCAGGTTTGCCACCTGTTCCGGTGTAACACCTGGCTGCCGAGCGAATCGATTCATTACGGCTTGAACTTGCGGACTGATGTTTGACATGCCTCATTCCTTGAGTCATTTGATGACCACTATTGTCACGCACGCATGAGTAATTTTCTCTACAGGATCACTAGCCTCTCCCTGCGTAATGACTTCGATATAAAAGCCAGGCCGATAGAACCGATGTTCGATGAGTCGGCCGTGCTCGCCATAGATTGCTTCTTGACTGAAGTCCATCCGCTCCAGTTCGCGTGCGAAACTGTTGAAGTCGAGCTGGCAGATGGCCGTAGCAGGTGGATCCTTGCGACTTCCTCTCGGTTTAAAGCTGAAGATGAACACTGGACCGTCCATGCCGGTGCGATCGACATAGAAGCCATAGCTCCAGTCTTGCGTCAGGGTCTCAGCCGCGCCGAATCGATCCGGCCCATCGAAGTTCATCTGCAGACCCATGACGTTGGAAAGCTTTTCTGGCGTGAAGTCATCGATGGACTTGCTGCCACGTATCAATTCGAGCAGCTTCAGCATCGCGGCTTCGGCGCCGAACTTCGACTGCGGCAGCACTTCACTGCGCTCCTCCGTTGACATATCTGATTCCTCCTTGGTCAGTGCGGCTGGACTGGACGGGATTTGAGCGCACGCGGTGAGCGAAATCCCGAAAAGTGCTGCCATGCCGTACTTGTGTAAGCCATCCGTTGCCATCGCTTATCTCCTTATTTGTAGCGGTGCGAACACTTTGCGCATGAGTCCTTCAATGACTAAACAGATCACTATCTGATGAGCGCAGGCGCTACGAGCTTTTGCAGCGAACATAGACCGACGCAGACTCACCATCACTGATCGTCAGATCGTCGCCACCCAGAACATAGATGACAGCGTCTTCCTGAATTTCTGGCGGGGCGATGTTGGAGATTGAAACGATCCGCCATGCGGAAGGCGCTTCCGATACTTTCATGGCCGACTTGAGCGATTCAGTGTGCTCGTATCCATGGAGCTCTCTGCCATCGATCTCGATCCTTGAGTCGCTTTCGTGTATGTCGATCGCGCGACACTTGCTGTCTGACAGGTCCCACGCCCCGCGTAATTCCGGAGGAAATACCGACTGCTGCGTGGCGATGGTTTCCGGAAACGAGGCGTCCTGTGCTCGGCTCGGACTCGCGTGGCTGGCCTGGCAGCTTTCGGCTGCCGACGCACGCGAGATCAGGAGCGAGGCGACGAGCGGGACGATGCAGATCCTTTGCATGAGCATGACTTCCATCCTGGAGTCCGTAGTTGCCCGCTCGTTTTACCTGTAGGCGCGCAAGCGATCAACCTTCGTGATCGACGCAGCCGAGGTTGCCGGCGACGCACAAAGTGTCAGCGCCCGCCCGAAAAGAGCCGACGCCGACTCGTTCGGGCCGGACGGCCGAGCAAAATGCTCCGACGTCGGCACGCTCGTGCCTTGGCGCCAAGCCAAAAAGTCCCGAGGGCCACTCTGTTTGTCTCGGCGTCCGAGCAAAAAGAGGTCGCGCCCGACCGATCGAGCCTCGACGACGGAGCAAAAAGACCCGACGCCGAGGCGCTCGAGCTTGCGTGCCGAAGCAAAAAGACCCGAGGTCCGCCCTTCGAGGGCCGACGCCCACGCAAAAGGGGTCGTGGCCGGCACTCCGCGGCTTGCGGCCAAGGCTCATGGCGCCGCCGGCAACCCTCCGAGCCCGCCCAGGCGCGATCGAACGCAGCGACTCCGGTACGGAATCCACCAGCGAGGGGAAGGGATGACCGACGCCCGCGGCGCCCTGCCCGAGCGTCGACTGCCTGGTGCGAAAGGCCCTGCCGGGAATTCCAGAATTGCCGACCGCATTCGCACTTGGGCCCGTCGTTGGGAGTAAGGTCGGCGCTCGCTTCGGGACTGGGGGGTGTCCGATGCCGACTTTGCTTCGCAACGTCACGCTCGCCGTGCTGGCCCTGGCCAGCGGCGCGGTGGCTGCCCATGGCGGTGGATTGAACGCCGAGGGGTGTCACAACGACAGGAAGCACGGGGGCTATCACTGCCACCGCGGCGCCGCGTCGCGACCACCGCCCGCGCAGAACTTCGCGCCTGCTTCCGGTTTCGGCAATTCACGCGACGATGCTTCGGGCGGCTCGGCCTACCGCAACTGCACCGCCGCGCGCGCAGCGGGTGCGGCGCCGGTGCGGCGTGGGGATCCAGGGTATGGCACGCATTTGGATCGGGATGGGGATGGGCGGGCTGTGAGTAGCAGGAACGCATCCTCTCTTGTCTCAGATTCTGGCCCGAGAGCAAGCCTCAGCGTCCTGTCCACTTAGCCATACGATTACAAGCGATCAGCTACTCGATGCGTTATCCGTAAGCACATAACTGTAATCAAAGAGAATGGAACAATGGGAACTCCGGTAAATACTCCATCGCCCCCGCTGGCTCACCCTTTTACGCTATCAAGACACTTTCCAGAACTTCCGGATCGCGCGATCGACCGCGATCACATCCTAGAGACAGTGGCTCAAGTAGCGACACCAGATTCGCCCGTAGTTTTTATCGAAGGCGCAGAAGGGATCGGAGCAAGTACTTTCTTGGCTCAATTCGCCATGAAGTACCCAGACCAGACCTTTTGTCTCTTCGTAAGGCCCGCGAGCCGCTTCTCATACAGTCCTGATTACCTACGCCTGGTGCTTGCAGAACAATACTTTTGGTACGTCCACGGGCGTCGGCTCGACAAGGAGTTCGTAGATATAAGCGAGTTCACGAGTTTGCAATTGCAAGTGAGAAAACGTAATCGCTCCGGCACTATTTACATAGTTGTCGATGGATTGCACCAAATACCGAAAGAGGATGTAAGAGCGGTCGACTTGGTTTTCAAAGAGGTGCTTCCTGTCGGCGTAGATGGATTCAGATTTATCGTAACCGGCGCCCAGGACGCGTCTTCCAAGCATCTCGGCTCGGTCAGATCTAAGCCATACCAACTTCATCGACTCTCCGATACTGAGAGTGAGAGTTTGTTGGACGACTTACGTATCGCAAGTGAAGAAACTTCTCAACTAGTCAAACTTTGTCAGGGTGTCCCGGGCAGACTTAGCTCCGTTCGCCGACTCATCAAGAGCGGCGTGAGCGCAGCTTCGATCCTTCAGTCAGATCCGGACAAGTACCTAAAGTTCATAGGGCTCGAATTCTCGCCGATTGCAACGATGAGTGATCCCCAGCGGGTACTTCTTGCGCTGCTGGCCTTCAGCCGCCACACAATGAATATGGACGAACTGGTTCAAATACACCCAAATGCGACGCTGACCGACCTCAGCTCGGTTTGCACTGAATGCGTCTTTCTGAATGCCGATTTCAAGTCCAGAACAATTGAGTTCCTGTCAGAAGCGCATCGCCGTTACGCAGAACATGCCCTAGACCTTTACAAACAGCGAGCGCTCACACTTCAAATCGAGCATCTCATTACCGATCCAACGAGTGCAGCGGCGGTGCGCCTACTGCCGACATACTATCAATCTCTAAATCAACAACAGGCTATTGTTGATCTACTTTCAAAGGAACATTATTCACAACTGCTTGGGGTTACCCAATCGATATCTGCACTGCGGGCTCGCGCATCACTGGGTGCCAGAAGCGCGATGGAGTTAAAGCAAGCAAAGGCTATTCTTCAATTTGCCTTGCACAAGAGCATCTTCTCCGCAGTTGGAAAATCAGAAGAGCTGCAGTCCGAAGTCGGCGCTCTTGTTGCACTAGGCCATCCTCAACGCGCCTTGGATATTGCCTCGAAAACGGTGGCAAGGGAGAAGCGCATATTCCTCTTGGCCGAGTTTGCACGCCGAACAAGTGAACAGGGCTCGACGGTTGACCCGCAAATTCTGTCATACATCAGGGAAACGGCAGCGGAAATAGACTTTTCAGAGCTTGGGGAATCTGCCGTTGATCTTGCGGAGAACTTGCTATTTGTGGATCCAGACCTCGCATTGAAGATTGTAGATATCGCAATCAAAGCTGAGGCTGGCCCTAAGGCTAAAGATGAAGCTTTCGCAAAGCTTTCAGTCGCAGCAACTCTCAGCAGCAACACTGACAGAGATGATCTAAACGCAAAGTCACAATCAAAAATCTCCAGCGAGTCTCTGCAGAAGCTTTTGGCTTCTCTCAGCCTGATCTTCGCTGACTTTTCGTTCGACGAGATTGTGCGGACATCAAATACGATGGCCATTGGCAGGCGCATCTATTTCCTGCGGAGTCTGGTTGCCGTAAGCGGAAAACGCGAAAACATACTCGACGTCATTGACCATACTCTGGACCAGTTGATCGGTGATACTTCATACACACCCAAGGCGAGAGACCTTGCAGACTTAGCCATTCCAATTTCGGCGCCAACTCACGACCCACAGCGAATTCAGAACTTAGTTCGGCGACTAGAGGGCCAAATTGGATTGATCGAGAAGGGCGCACCTTCTCGCGACCTGATATTGCTGCAGATGCGCTTGGCGCACGCTGAGATGTCCATTGACATGGCGCAAGCTCAGAGCCGGATTGAGGAGACTTACTACAGCGTCGCGTCCATGGATAACAACGAGATTAGATCTCTTTGTTTTTCAACAATGTCGCGAGGTCTGACGGAAATCGACGTCAATGACGAATTGGAGTCTGCTGCAGGTTTCAGAGAGATTATTTTGGGAGATCTTAAGGCAACAGTCGAAGGCTTGCTTTCACAAACGGGCAATCACTTTCAGATAGCACGTCCAGCCCTGCGAGCTCTTGCCGCATCTAACCCGGCGGACGCCGTTGCATTTGTCAGCAAATTGAATACGGAAGATCGAAGGGATCGCGCGTACGCGGAGGTAGCTAAGGCAATAGTCAAGGGTCGGCACAGTGTCGCCGGCGCATCGTCGATGCATACAGCCCTGTCCATGATTGAAGACACGGACACTTTCAATAGCGCGATTTTAAGACTTGTCGGCGCGCTTTCATTGTCTGCCCATGCCAGCGAATGGCTGTCTGATGTAAAGCGCGCCGTGTCGCGAGCCAAAGATCCTAGAGTCGTCTGTTCTTCTGAGATAGAGCTGGTAAAGCTTCTTGGGAAGCTTGGACTTGTCGATGACATCGAAGATCGCGTTGTCATCTTCGAAAGCTGTATCGACCAAGTCGACTCAGCTTATGACCGCGTCGACATGTGTTTCGAGCTGGCCGCAGCATTGGCGCCTGCGGCGATAGGTCGAGCGTCAGATATCTATGACCGAGGCCTCAAACTGAGACACGCTACTTCCGTGCCAGGGCAGTCTTCTGCAGTTGTTCTGCGAACTTGTCTGGCATTGCTGTCGCGCGTTTTTAGGCCGCTCATCAAGGTTGATGCATTGCCACAAGAGAATCTAGATCGGTTCTTTCAGATTGGGGATCAGATCCCGTGCACTGTCACAAAGGCATCCATGTATTCAGATCTTGCCTGTAAGGCTTGGTGTGAAGGGAAGGGCGATCTCTGTCAGAAGATCATGAACCAGCGGTGCCTTCCACTCCTTCAATCTTCGGAGCAGGACAACCCAACGCTGTATGCAGACCTGAGCGAAGCCATATTTCCCGGTCTGTATTGCGCGCATCGAACCACAGCGTTCAACCTATTAGACAAAATGGGCCGTAGTTCGCGCGATCATGCAATTCGAATAACAGCGTTGATGGTGCTCAGAAAATCGGCACCATCTGAGCCCCGCAGTACCGTGGAGGACGACAGGGTAAAGATCACTGGCCAAGATTTAGTAGATCTAAGTGAACTCTTAGGTAAGGTTTCGACCGATGCAGTGTTCTATAACATTCTCCGCGAAGTCGTTACTGTAACCGTGCACAAGATCAATCGGACCCGAATAAGCGGACAACAACGGGCTGATTTTACGAAAAAAACAGAGGCAATGATCGCTCAAAAGTTGCCAGATAGCCGCAACATTCGACATTCTGGATACGTAATTATTTGTAGCGCTCAAACGTTGCGGCTAGTCGATGCAAAGTTTGAACAGTGGCAGGCCATCATTGCGGATGCCGAGACCGTTACGAACGTATCAGATAGATGCTTCGTCTTCGTTGAGATTGCGGGTTGCCTGCCCCCTAGGCTGCTTGCCGAGCAGAAGAAACTTCTGCAACGGGCCCGCCAAGATATTTCGACCATCCCTTCAGCTTCCGATCGATATGACTGCCTTGAAGAGTACATTCGCATGGCTCGAAAGGTCGCGCCAGCCGAGGCGAAATCTGCACTCAAAGACGCGCTGATTTTGACTTTCGACGCATCTCGACCGGAGAAGGCAGCCCGTTATAGGCGAAATCTGGTTGATATTGCCGAGGCGATGGACCCTAGCGTTCTCGACGAACTTGCTGAAACGATTGACGACGACCCCGCTAGGGCTGAAGCGAAGGCCGAATTGAAGCGCTCGGTCGAAGTGCACAAACTGAAACGGAAGATTTCTTCTGCAGGTGACAAGGTCGACCCTTCTCAACTGACGAACAAGTCGCTGCCATCGGCAGCATGGAAGAACGTTGGGGCATTGGTGTCTGACAGACTGGAGCCTAGATCGCCTGACCTGCTTTCCGTCTATGTTGATGCCGCTGGCTCTTTCTCAATGAGCGACGCATATCCTGTGCTCTGTTGGTACATTGAGAACTCGGCGAGGCGGTATACATCTCATCATGATGTGAGCACGTTGATTCTTCCGCTAAGCGAAGTGCTGCTTCTCTCGACGGAGATTGCAGCTGCAGTAATAGCTCAAGCACCGGTGCTGGACTTTGAGCGAACGGACGATGAACCTCCGAGCATCTCGAGCAATCCAGCTCTTGTTATAAGGCCCGGCGAGAGGGACGTGGCCATCGAATTCATACGCAGATGGCTTCGGCATAGCGCGAGCGACCCAGTAGTCTTTTGCGACCCTTATTTTAACCAGGGGGATATGGAGCTTGTTAGGTTGGTTCTAGCCGAATGTTCGGATTCTTCACTACGGATTCTTACAAGCAGAAAGGCTGTTTCCGGAGGAAAGGACTTTAGTGCTGAGGCGTTCATGTCTGAGTGGAACGAAATCATCGAACAAGACCCTCCTCAAACCGAAATTCTCGCCATAACCAGTTTCGGCGGAGAGGAAGTGATCGTTCACGATCGCTGGCTGCTCGGAAGTGAATGTGGCCTACGCATTGGCACTTCATTCAATTCGCTTGGAAGCAAACTTTCAGAGATCTCCCATATGCCCAAGGACGAGGCCATACGAGTCCGCAAGGAAATTGATCTTTATTTTTGTCGTCAAAGAGTTGTTAACGGAGTTCGCGTAAACTACCAGTCGATAAGCTTATAGGTGCGGAAAGCGCGGGGACTGATCGAAACCTGCAATCTACGGCTTCAGACTGTCACCGGGTTTGTTTCTCCACGTAAGATCTGTATGGGGTCAGATTGCCTTGATCTCGGCTTCTAAAAAAAAAGCGGCCAATGGCCGCTCTTTTTTGCCTGCACTCTCGATCAAACCCCAACCGGATTCGGCTTCTCCACATCGATCTTGTACTGCTTGATCGCCCGCGCCACATCCTTCCCCGTCATCTTCCCTTCCGCCGCCAGCGCCGCGATCGCGGCGTGTGCGATGTAGTAGCGATCGACTTCGAAATGCCGCCGCAAATTGGCGCGCGTGTCGCTGCGGCCGAAGCCGTCGGTGCCGAGGACGGTGTAGGGCATCGGCATGAAGGCGCGGATCTGGTCGGCGTAGGCGCGGACGTAATCGGTTGCGGCGATGGCCGGGCCCTGGCGGGATTCGAGCAGTTGCGTGACGTAGGCCTTGCGTGGGGTGGCTTCGGGGTTCATGCGGTTGTGGCGTTCGACGTCGAAGCCGTCGCGGCGCAGTTCGGTGAAGCTGGGGCAGCTCCAGACGTCGGCGGTGACGCCGAAGTCCTTGTCGAGCAAGTCGGCCGCGGCGATGACTTCGCGGAGGATGGTGCCGGAGCCCAGGAGTTGGACGTGGGGGGTGCGGGATTTCTTGTTGTTGGGAGCCGGGCCCCCACCCTCGCCGGCTTTGCCGGCTTGACCTCCCCCGCGCGCGGGGGAGGTTTTGCTGCTCGCGGCTTCGCCGCTTGCATTTCCGGCAGCGGTTGAAGACAGCAGGTACATGCCCTTGATGACGCCCTCGGCTGCGCCTTCGGGCAGGTCGGGGTGGGTGTAGTTTTCGTTCATCAGGGTGAGGTAGTAGTACTCATCCTGTTGCTCGTCGAGCATGCGGTGCATGCCGTGTTGCAGGATCACGGCGACTTCGCCGGCGAAGGTCGGGTCGTAGGCGCGGCAGTTGGGGATGGCGCCGGCGAGCAGGTGGCTGTGGCCGTCTTCGTGCTGCAGGCCTTCGCCGTTGAGCGTGGTGCGGCCCGCCGTTGCGCCGAGCAGGAAGCCGCGCGCGCGCATGTCGGCGGCTTGCCAGGCGCTGTCGCCGATGCGCTGGAAGCCGAACATCGAATAGAAGATGTAGAACGGCAGCATCGGCAGATCATTGGTGCTGTAGCTGGTGGCCGCGGCCATCCACGACGAGAACGCGCCGGCTTCGGTGATGCCTTCCTCGAGCACCTGGCCCGCGGCGTCTTCGCGGTAGTACATGAGCTGGTCGCGGTCGACCGGCTTGTACTTCTGGCCGTGCGGGGCGTAGATGCCGAGCTGGCGGAACATGCCTTCCATGCCGAAGGTGCGAGCTTCATCGGCAACGATGGGCACGCAGCGCGGGCCGACTTCCTTGTCGCGCAGGACGATGCTCAGGGACTGCACGAAGGCCATCGTGGTGCTGATCTCGCGATCGCCGCTGGACTTGAGCAGGCGGTCGAAGACTTCGAGCTTGGGCGCGGTGAAGGTCTGCGTGCTCTTGCGGCGGCGCTGCGGCAGGAAGCCGCCGAGCGCGTTGCGGCGCTCGAGCAGGTATTCGACTTCCTCGGACTTCGGGCCGGGGTTGTAGAACGGCACGGCGCCGTCCTTGAGCTGGTCGTCGCCGATCGGGATCTTGAAGCGGTCGCGGAACGCGAGCACGGCTTCGTCGTCGAGCTTCTTGGTCTGGTGGGTCGGGTTGAGCGCTTCGCCGGCGCTGCCCATGCCGTAGCCCTTGACCGTCTTGGCGAGGATCACGGTCGGCAGGCCCTTGGTGTCGACGGCGTTCTGGTAGGCGGCGAAGACCTTGTGCGGATCGTGGCCGCCGCGGTTGAGGCGCCAGATGTCGTCGTCGCTCATGTTGGCGACCATCGCCAGCGTCTCCGGATACTTGCCGAAGAAGTTGTCGCGCGTGTACTTGCCGCCGAAGGCCTTGCAGTTCTGGTATTCGCCGTCGACGGTTTCCATCATCAGCTGGCGCAGCTTGCCGGTGCTGTCCTTGGCCAGCAGCGGATCCCAGTAGCTGCCCCAGATGGTCTTGACGACGTTCCAGCCGGCGCCGCGGAAGGCGCCTTCGAGTTCCTGGATGATCTTGCCGTTGCCGCGGACCGGGCCGTCGAGGCGCTGCAGGTTGCAGTTGACGACGAACACCAGGTTGTCGAGGCCTTCGCGGCCGGCGACCGAGATCGCGCCGAGCGATTCGGGCTCGTCGGTCTCGCCGTCGCCGAGGAAGGCCCAGACCTTGCGGTCGGTCTTCGGCATCAGGCCGCGGCCTTCGAGGTATTTCCAGTTGCGCGCCTGGTAGATGGCGGCGATGGGGCCGAGGCCCATCGACACGGTCGGCGTCTGCCAGTAGTCGGGCATCAGCCACGGATGCGGATAGGAGCTGACGCCGCGGCCGTCGACTTCCATGCGGAAGTGGTCGAGCTGCGATTCGCTGATGCGGCCTTCGAGGAAGGAACGCGCGTAGATGCCGGGCGAGCTGTGGCCCTGCACGTAGAGCAGGTCACCCGGGTGCGCCTCGCTCGGCGCGCGCCAGAAGTGGTTGAAGCCGACGTCGTAGAGGGTGGCGGACGATGCAAAGCTGGCGATGTGGCCGCCGAGGTCGCCGGGCTTGCGGTTGGCGCGCACGACCATCGCCATCGCGTTCCAGCGGATGATCGAGCGGATGCGCCATTCCATCTTGGCGTCGCCGGGCATCTTCGGCTCGAGGTGCGCGGGGATGGTGTTGATGTATTCGGTGGTCGGCGCGAACGGCAGGTGCGCGCCGGCGCGGCGGGTCAGTTCGACCATGCCCGAGAGCAGCTGGTGGGCGCGCTCGGGACCGTCGTGGTCGATGACGGCCTTGATCGACTCGATCCATTCCTGCGATTCGGTCGGGTCGGGGTCGTTCTGCAGCAGTTCGTTGAGCCAGTTCATGCGTCTCGCGGCCCCGTGGCCGCGCCTCTTTGAATGGGGACAGGGAAGGGTTTCGATTCTAGCAGGGGGTCGGAGTCGGGCCGGCGCCGTGCGGTGGCCTGGAATGGTGCGTCGCAGGAACTGCGACTGGGTGCGTGCAGGGTGGCGCGTGCGCGCTGGAACATGCTCGTTGTAATGGGGGCGAAAGGCCCCAGTTCACGAGTTCAAAACAAATCGCCGAGACGGCCGCGCGCGCTACGCCGGCGGATCGCCACGGGCCCTCGTTCGGCCCGCCCTGTTCATCCTTCGACCCGCTCCCGCGGGAATACTGAGCCCATGCCGCTGCAGGATTTCCACCCCGCCGTCGCCGCCTGGTTTGCAGGCGCGTTCCCGGCGCCGACCGAGGCGCAGGTGCTCGCGTGGCCGGCGATCGCGTCGGGCCGCAATACGCTGGTGGCCGCGCCGACCGGGTCGGGCAAGACGCTGACGGCGTTCATGACGGCGATCGATGCGCTGGTGCGGGAAGGGCTCGCGTCATCCGATGGGCTGAGCGATGAGACGCACGTGGTCTACGTGTCGCCGTTGAAGGCGTTGTCGAACGACATCCATTTGAATCTGGAGGCGCCGCTGGCGGGCATTCGCGCGGAGCTTTTGAAGCAAGGGTTGCCGGATGTCGACATCCGCACCGCGGTGCGCACTGGCGATACGCCGCAGTCCGAGCGCCTGAAGATGCGGCGCAAGGCGCCGCATATCCTGGTGACGACGCCGGAGTCGTTGTATGTGCTGCTCGGCTCGGAGTCGGGGCGCGCGATGCTGGCGACGACGCGGACGGTGATCGTCGACGAGATCCATGCGGTCGCGGACAACAAGCGCGGTAGTCATCTGTCGTTGACGCTGGAACGGCTGGAAGCGTTGTGCGGGCGGAAGCTGGTGCGGATCGGGTTGTCGGCGACGCAGAAGCCGATCGAGGAGATCGCGCGGTTCTTGGTGGGGGCGGCGGCGGTTGTTTCCTCGTCCGGTGGCGCCGTCGTCCCCGCCCCCATTGATGCGGCTGCCCCCATCCCTACGTTCCCCCGCTTTGCAGGAGAAGGGGCAGAAGCAGGAGCGGCGCTGCGCGCAGGCGTGCCCGACTGCCAGATCATCGACATCGGCTACGCCAAGCAACGCGACCTCGCGCTGGAATTGCCGCCGGTGCCGCTGCAGGCGGTGATGTCGAACGAGGCGTGGCAGCTGGTGTACAAGCGCCTTGCGCAGCTGGTGCAGGCGCATCGCACGACGCTGGTGTTCGTCAACACGCGGCGCATGGCCGAGCGCGCGGCGCGGCATCTCGGCGAGTTGCTCGGCAAGGAGGCGGTCGCCGCGCACCACGGCAGCCTGTCGCGCGAGTTGCGGCTGGATGCGGAGCAAAGGCTCAAGCGCGGCGAGTTGCGCGTGCTGGTGGCGACGGCGTCGCTGGAGCTGGGCATCGATATCGGCGATGTCGATCTGGTCTGCCAGCTGGGCTCACCGCGTTCGATCGCCGCGTTGTTGCAGCGTGTCGGCCGCGCGGGTCACCACGTTGGTGGCGTGCCGAAGGGGCGGCTGTTCCCGCAGTCGCGCGATGATCTGGTCGAATGCGCTGCATTGCTCGACTGCGTGCGCCGTGGCGAACTCGACGCCTTGGAAATCCCGCGCGCACCGCTCGACGTGCTCGCGCAGCAGATCGTCGCCGAAGTCGCCGCCACCGAATGGAACGAGGACGCGCTGTACGACTGGCTGCGCCGCGCCTGGCCGTATGCGCAGCTGTCGCGCGCGGAGTACGACGCGGTCGTGCGCTTGCTCGCCGATGGCTTCACCACACGCCGCGGTCCGCGTAGCGCGTATATCCATCGCGACGCGGTGAACCGGCGCCTGCGTGGCCGCAAGGGCGGGCGCATGACGGCGGTGATGTCGGGCGGCACGATTCCCGATACCGGCGATTACGCGGTCGTGCTCGAACCGCAGGCGATCACGATCGGCAATGTCAACGAGGATTTTGCGATCGAGAGCCTGGCCGGCGACGTGTTCCAGCTCGGCAACACGAGCTACAAGATCCTGCGCGTGGAGTCCGGGCGCGTGCGCGTGGAAGATGCGCAGGGCGCGCCGCCGAACATTCCGTTCTGGCTCGGTGAGGCGCCGGGGCGTACCGACGAGTTGTCGCGTGGGGTGTCGCGGTTGCGGGCGGAGATCGATGCGCGGCTGGGCGCCATCGCCGCGAACACCGACGAGGCGACACCAGGCTCAGACGACCAGCACGGTGCCGCCCTCGCCTGGCTCACCGACGAAGTCGGCCTCGACCACGAAGCCGCCCTGCAGATCATCGACTACTTCGCGCGCACACGCGCCGCGCTCGGACTGATGCCGACGCAGGACACGCTCGTGATCGAGCGCTTCTTCGATGAATCCGGCGGTACACAACTCGTGATCCACACGCCCTTCGGCAGCCGCGTCAACCGCGCCTGGGGCCTGGCGCTGCGCAAGCGCTTCTGCCGCAAGTTCAATTTCGAGCTGCAGGCCGCGGCGACCGAGGACGCGATCGTGCTGTCGCTGTCGACCAGCCACAGCTTCCCGCTGATCGACGTCGCCCATTACCTGCATTCGGCGTCGGCCTGCGACGTGCTGATCCAGGCGCTGCTCGACGCGCCGCTGTTCGGCGTGCGCTGGCGCTGGGCGGCGACGACGGCGCTGGCGTTGCCGCGTTTTTCCGGCGGCAAGAAGGTGGCGCCGCAGTTGCAGCGCATGCGTTCGGAAGATTTGCTGGCGACGGTGTTCCCCGACCAGGTCGCCTGCGCCGAGAACCTGGTCGGCGAACGCGAGGTGCCCGACCATCCGCTGGTCGCACAAACACTGCACGACTGCCTGCACGAGGCGATGGACGTCGATGGCTGGCTGGCGGTGTTGCGCAGGATGGAAAGCGGCGAGATCAAAGTCGTCGCGCGCGACCTCACCGCGCCGTCACCGATCGCCGCCGAAGCGCTCAACGCGCGGCCGTATGCGTTCCTCGACGATGCACCGCTCGAGGAGCGCCGCACGCAGGCTGTGATGAGCCGCCGTTACGCCGATGCCGATAGCGCCGACGATCTCGGCCGCCTCGATCCGGCTGCGATCGAATCGGTGCGCGAGGAAGCGTGGCCGCAGGCGCGCAATGCCGACGAGATGCACGAGGCGCTGATGGGGCTCGGGTTCGTGACCGACGACGAGGTGCAGGCGAATCTGCCGTGGGCGGAGTTGCTGCAGCAGCTCGCGAACGACCGGCGTGCGACGCGCGTCATCCAACCAACTTCCGTTGTCATCCCGAGCGCAAGCGAGGGATCCGTTGTTGCCGGTGAACGCGACGGCAAGCAGATCCCTCGCTTCGCTCGGGACGACAACGCTATTGGCGATGAGACGCTGGCCTTGTGGGTCGCGGCCGAGCGGCTGCCGCAACTGCAGGCCTTGTTCGACGCAGTGGTGCAGCAGCCGGCCATCGAAGCACCGGTCGAATACGCAAGCCAGCCATGGACACGCGAAGACGTCTTGCTCGAACTCGCGCGCTCGCGCCTGTCCGGTTTCGGCCCGATGCCGGCGGCGACGCTGGCGCAGCCGCTCGGCGTGTCGACTTCCGACATCGAAGGCGCACTGCTGCGCCTGGAAAGCGAGGGTTACGTCATGCGCGGCCGCTTTACCGCGGCGGCGACGCAGGGCGACACAGCCGAAGAGTGGTGCGAACGCCACCTGCTCGCGCGTATCCATCGCTACACGATCGGCCGGCTGCGGCGCGAGATCGAGCCGGTCGAGCCGCGCGACTTCATGCGCTTCCTGTGCGACTGGCAGCACGTGTCGCCGGCCACGCGCATGAGCGGGCCGGAGGCGCTGGTCGGCGTATTGGCGCAGCTGGAAGGCTTCGAAGCGCCCGCCGCGGCGTGGGAGAAGGCGGTGTTGCTGGCACGCGTGACCGACTACGCGCCGACCTGGCTCGACGACCTGTGCACGACCGGGCACATCACCTGGGCACGACTGCGCGCGAGTACGGTCGACGCCGGTGGCGGCAAGACCGTGCGCAGCACGCCGATCGTGTTGCTGCCGCGTCGGCAACTAGCCTTGTGGAGCGGTGTCGCCGCCAGCGCGCCCGACGATGAGGCGCCGTTGTCGTCGCGCGCCGAACTCGTGGTCGAGTTCCTGCATGCGAACGGTGCGTCGTTCTTCGACGAGCTGCTGCAGGGTGCGCACCTGTTGCGCACCGAACTGGAGGATGTGCTGGCCGAGCTGGTGGCGCGCGGGCGCATCACCTGCGACAGCTTCGCGGGCCTGCGCGCGTTGCTGGTGCCTGGATCGAAGCGTCCTACCGCGAATCCGCGGCGTGGGCGGCGTGCGTCGGTGTTCGGCATCGAAGGCGCGGGGCGCTGGACGCTGACGCGGCGTGCGCCTGATCGTCATCCCCACGAAGGCGGGGATCCAGCGACTTTCGCTTTGACGGCCGACGCGGGTGCCAAGTCACTGGGTTCCCGCCTTCGCGGGAACGACGAGCGGAAAAGCAACGACGCCTCTTTCGAGCGTAAGAGCAACGGCGTCGTCGCTCCGCGCAAGAACGATCCCGCCGCCGTCGAACACATCGCGCTGACGCTGCTGCAACGCTACGGCGTGGTCTGCTGGCGCCTGCTCGAACGCGAGGCGGCGTGGCTGCCACCGTGGCGCGAGTTGCTGCGTGTCTACCACCGGCTCGAAGCGCGCGGCGAGATCCGCGGTGGCCGTTTCGTCGCCGGGCTGTCGGGCGAGCAGTTCGCGTTGCCGGACGCGATCGCCGTGCTGCGCGCGATCCGCAAGCGGCCGCATGACGGTGCCTTGCTGGTGCTATCGGCGCTCGATCCGCTGAACCTGGTCGGCACGCTTTTGCCGGGCGGCAAGGTGCCGCGCGTGCTCGGTGCACGCGTGGCGTATCGCGACGGGCTGCCGCTGGGCACGCTGGTGGCGGGGGCGGTTGAAATGCTCGTCGATCTGCCATCGGCAGAACAACAGGCTGTGCGGCAGGCTTTGCTGCGCGGCGCGGCGCCAACCCCTGCGTTGCCGCTAACGCCGGCGTCGATCAGCGTGATCCGGACCCAGGAGATCTCCGGGCAAGTGGCAACTCGTCATTAGACCGGTGCCCGAGAAGAAGGATCAATGCCGCCACGCCCTTCGCTCGTCGTTCCAGCGCAAGCTGGAATCCATTTTGACGTTGCGATGCAAAGCCAAGATCAAAATGGGCCCCAGCTTTCGCTGGGGTGACGATTCATCGCGTTGGGCCGATGCCAGGGAAAAAAGGATCAGTGCACGGGCGCCTTTCGCCCGTCGTTCCAGCGCAAGCTGGAATCCATTTTGACGTTGCGATGCAAAGCCAAGATCAAAATGGGCCCCCGGCTTTCGCTGGGGTGACGATTCATTGGTAGGCCGATACGCAGGAAGAAGGATCAGTGCCGCGCCCTTCGCTCGTCGTTCCAGCGCAAGCTGGAATCCATTTTGACGTTGCGATGCAAAGCCAAGATCAAAATGGGCCCCAGCTTTCGCTGGGGTGACGATTCATCGCGTTGGGCCGATGCCAGGGAAAAAAGGATCAGTGCACGGGCGCCTTTCGCCCGTCGTTCCAGCGCAAGCTGGAATCCATTTTGACGTTGCGATGCAAAGCCAAGATCAAAATGGGCCCCCGGCTTTCGCTGGGGTGACGATTCATTGGTAGGCCGATACGCAGGAAGAAGGATCAGTGCCGCGCCCTTCGCTCGTCGTTCCAGCGCAAGCTGGAATCCATTTTGACGTTGCGATGCAAAGCCAAGATCAAAATGGGCCCCAGCTTTCGCTGGGGTGACGTTTCACTTTTTCGGCGCTACTTGCCGGCGTGCAACACCTTGCGGATCTGCGCATCGACCGCCGCCAGTGCGGTCATGTTGACCACGCGCCGCGGCGTCGAGGCCGGCGTCAGCACGTGCGCGGACTGGTCGATGCCCATCAGGATCGGGCCGATGGCGACGCCGTCGGTCATCACCCGCACCATGTTGTAGGTGATGTTGGCGGCATCGAGGTTCGGCATCACGAACAGGTTGGCGCGGCCGTGGAGCGTGGTGTTGGGGAACATGCGCTGGCGCAGCGGTTCGTCCCAGGCGGTGTCGCCCTGCATCTCGCCGTCGACCTCGAGCTTGGGCACGCGCGATTTGAGGATCTCGCGCACCTTGCGCATCTTCGCCGCCGAGGCGTTGTCGTGGCTGCCGAAGTTGGAGTGCGACAGCAGCGCGACCTTCGGCTCGATGCCGAACAGCTTCAGCCGGTACGTCGCCTGCAGCGTGCTGTCGGCGATCTGCTCGGCGCTCGGGTCGAGCTGCACGTGCGTGTCGAGGAAGAACCAGACGCCGCGGTCGTTGATCACGCCGGTCATCGCCGAGGTGCTCTGCACGCCGGGATCGAGCCCGAACACGCTGCGCAGGTAACCGAGCTTCTTGTGGAAGCGGCCGACCAGGCCGCAGATCAGCGCATCGGCTTCGCCGCGCTCGACCATCAGCGCCGCGATCAGCGTCGGCCGCGAGCGCAACAGGTTCTTGGCCGCGGCCGGCGTCACGCCGCGGCGCTCGGTCAGGGCGTGGTACTGCTGCCAGTAATCGTTGAAGCGCGGATCTTCGTTGATGTTGGTCAGGTCGAAATCGACGCCCGGGCGCATGCGCAGGCCGAGGCGCTCGATGCGCGTCTCGATGACGTCGGGGCGGCCGATCAGGATCGGATGCGCGAGCTGCTCGTCGATCACGGTCTGCACGGCGCGCAACACGGTTTCTTCTTCGCCTTCGGCATAGACCACGCGCTGCTTGTCGCTGCGCGCGCGCTCGTAGACCGGTTTCATCACCAGTCCGGTGCGGTAGATGAACTGGCCGAGCTTTTCCTTGTAGGCCACCATGTCCGGGATCGGCCGCAGCGCGATGCCCGAATCCATCGCCGCCTGCGCCACGCACGGCGCCAGCATCATCAGCAGGCGCGGGTCGAACGGCCGCGGGATGATGTAGTCGGCGCCGAACACCGGCACTTCACCGGCATAGGCGCTGCCGAGGTCGGACGACTCCATGCGCGCGAGCTTGGCGATCGCGCGCACGCAGGCGAGCTTCATCGCCTCGTTGATCTCGGTGGCGCCGACGTCGAGCGCGCCGCGGAAGATGTAGGGGAAGCACAGCGCGTTGTTGACCTGGTTCGGATAGTCCGAGCGGCCGGTGGCGATGATGCAGTCCGGACGCACGGCCTTGGCGGCTTCGGGCAGGATCTCCGGATAGGGATTGGCCAGCGCGAGGATGATCGGCTTGTCGGCCATGGTCGCGACCATCTCCGGCTTGAGCACGCCGCCGGCGGACAGACCGAGGAAAACGTCGGCGCCGTGGCAGATGTCGGCGAGCGTGCGCTTGTCCGTGTCGCGCGCGTAACGCGCCTTGTCGGGATCGAGGTGCGGGCGGCCGCTATAGATCACGCCGTCGCGATCAGCCGCGAGGATGTTCTCGGGCTTCATGCCGAGCGCGACCAGCATGTCGAGGCAGGCGATGCCGGCGGCGCCGGCGCCGCTGGTGGCGAGCTTCACCTCTTCGATCTTCTTGCCGACGATCTCGAGCGCGTTGTAGACCGCGGCGCCGACGATGATCGCCGTGCCGTGCTGGTCGTCGTGGAACACCGGGATGTTCATGCGCTCGCGCAACTTGCGCTCGACGATGAAGCACTCCGGCGCCTTGATGTCCTCGAGGTTGATGCCGCCGAAGGTGGGTTCGAGGCTGGCGATGATGTCGACGAGCTTGTCGGGATCGCGCTCGTCGACCTCGATATCGAACACGTCGATGCCGGCGAACTTCTGGAACAGGATGCCCTTGCCTTCCATGACCGGCTTGCCGGCGAGCGGGCCGATGTCGCCGAGGCCGAGCACGGCGGTGCCGTTGGTGATCACCGCGACCAGGTTGCCGCGCGCGGTGAGCTCGCTGGCCTGGTTGGGGTCGGCGACGATCGCCTCGCAGGCATAGGCCACGCCGGGCGAATACGCGAGTGCCAGGTCGCGCTGGGTGACCATCGGCTTGGTCGCGGTGACGCGGATCTTGCCGAACGGCGGCTGGCGGTGGTAGTCGAGTGCGGCCTGCTTGAATTCGTCGATGAGCGGCTGCTCGGCGGCACGCTGTTCTGGCGCAGGCGGATCGATCGAAGGTGGGGGAGACGTTGTTTTGTCGGACATCGGATCGGCGCCGCGGACGGGCTGTCGATTCTAGCTGCTTTCGATGAATTGGCTGCTTTGCCCCTCCCCCTGCGAATGCAGGGGGAGGTTGGGAGGGGGTGCTCTTGCAGTACGGGATACCGGGAACCCCTCCCCGGCCCTCCCCTGCAGATGCAGGGGAGGGAGACAAGCGTTGGCATGCCCTGCATTCGCAGGGGAGGGGGTTCAGACGTCGAACACCGGCTGCTGCGTATCGATCTGGTCGAGGCGGATGCGGTTGGCGAACAGCGAGAACGCGAGCATCCCGGCGAGGCCGTTCGCGCGCGACAGCCAGTGCGGCAGCCAGCGCGGCGGTGCGATCACGCCGGCCTCGAACAGCGGCTCGAAGCGCTGCACGTCGTCGAGCGTCATCTTGCCGGCGAACAACAGTCGGCACAGGCGCAGCTTGCGTTGCCGCAGCGCCCAGCGGAAGAAGGTATGCACGCCGATCAGGCCGCGCAGGTAGACCGTGTCCTTGGTGAACGCCGCGCCGCCGTCGAGCGGCACGCCGCGGAACACGCGCTGGGCGGAGACGAAGCTCTCGACCTCGTTCTGGCCGGCGTCGAGGAAATAGCGGAACACCTGCACGAAATCGGCGCCGTCCAGCGCCATCGCCACCGCCTCGATGCGCAGGCTGACGCGCTTCATGCGCTCGATGTCGATGCTGCCGGTGATCTGCTCGGCGAACGTCGCCAGGCCTTCCTGCGCCGCGGTGGTGCGCGGCGAGGCCAGCGCCAGGCTCGCGAACAGCGGCTGCTCGCGGCCGTTCAACGCGGTCAGCGAATGCACGAAGGCTTCGTGCTGCAGCAGCTGGTGGCGGTCGTAATCGGAGAACGCGGCGCCGGCGCGCAGGCGGATGCGGTTGGCGCCGGCCGCGGCCTTGGCGATCAGCTGCGGATCGAGGACGACGTCGATCACGCGCTTGTCGAAGAAGCTGTCGAGGTCGGACTGCAATTGCAGCTGCAGGGCCGTCGCCGAGATCGTGACCTGCTCGGCCGGCGCCAGCAGCTCGCGATCGAGTTCGTTGGCGATATCGATGAAGTGGCGCGCGGCCTCGCGCGTGGTCGGGCCGTTGCCGGGCAGCGGTTCGTCGGGACGCCCGAACAGGCGGATCGAATGCGTGGCGACTTCCTTGGTGCCGAGCGCTTCGAGCAGCTCGGCCGCGATCGACCAGCTGCGCACGGAATCGATGAGGTAATGGCCGAGCGGATGCGCCGGGTCGGCCTCGGCCGCGATCGCATCGAGTTCGCGCCGCGCGACGCTGAAGTCGTGTTGCGGATAGTTGACCTGCGGCACCGCGATGCGGCCTTGCGCGTATTCGGCGAGGAAGTGCTGCTGGACTTCGGCCGGCCAGCTGACCAGCGTCAGCAGTCGGATGCCGCGCACCGCGCGCACCAGGCGCGCATCGAGTGCGGCGTGGTGGGCGATGTCGGGCGGGTGGTCGGTCATCTTTCTATCGTCATTCCCGCGAAGGCGGGAATCCAGTGACTTCGCTCTGAGCTTCGCTCGCCGTGGCCGGAAAAGTCGCTGGATTCCCGCCTTCGCGGGAATGACGAGTTAAGCACTCAATGCTTCCCATACTTCTCATCGAGCCGCTTGTTCAGCGCCTTGCCCATCACCTTCGCTTCGGCGCCCTTGGCCAGCCGCGTCGCCAGCTTGTCGGCGGCGCCGGCGACCTCGTCGCGCAGCTTGGCGTAGTTGGCGTAGCGCTCGGGGTCGAGCGCGCCGGATTCGATCGCGGCGCGGATCGCGCAGCCGGGTTCGCGCTCGTGCTTGCAGTCGCGGAACTTGCATTGCTCGGCAAGCAGTTCGACATCGGCGAAGCCGCCTTCGGCCAGGTCTTCCTCGCCGGTCGGCTTGAGTTCGCGCATGCCGGGCGTGTCGATCAGGCAGGCGCCGGACGGCAGCGGGATCAGCGCGCGATGCGTGGTGGTGTGGCGGCCGCGCGCGTCGCTCTCGCGGACCTCGCCGGTCTTCATCTTCTCGATGCCGAGCAGCGTGTTGGTCAGCGTCGATTTGCCGGCGCCGGACGAGCCGACCAGCACCGCGGTCTGCCCCGGCCCGAGCCAGCGGTGCAGGCCGGCGACGCTGTCGCGATCCTTGGCGTTGACCACGAGCACGGCGATGTCCTGCGCGGCGAGTTCGGCCAGCGTCGCGCGCGCTTCGCCGACGCCGGGACCGTCGAGGCCGCCGGCGAGGTCGACCTTGGTCAGCACCACCACCGGCTCGGCGCCGCCACGCACCAGCAGCAGGTAGCGCTCGATGCGGCGCGGATTGAAATCGGCATCGAGCCCGCAGACGATGAACACGGTATCGATATTGGCGGCGATGACCTGCTGCTTGTAGTGCTCGCCGGCGGCGCCGCGCTTGATCGCGGTGCGTCGCGGCAGCAGCGCGACGACCTTGGGCTCGTCGGCGGGCTGGCCTTCGATCAGCACCCAGTCGCCGACCGCCGGGCGCTCTTCGCTCGGCGTCATGCCTTTCTTGTAGCCGGGCGTGCGCGTCCATTCCGGCAGCGATTCCACGGTGAACCCGGGGTCGAGGCCCTCGGCGACGATGTAGCCGGAGCGATGCTGCTCGATGATGCGCGCCGGGCGGGCCTGCGGATGCGCGGCGATCGCCTCGGTCCATGCGCCCTGCGGCGGCAGGCCCGGCCACGGCCAGCCGATCGCACGCAGCGCGGCGAAATCGGGAGTCAAACGCGGCAAGGATGGGCAGGCATGCGGGGATTCTAGCCCCGAAGCCGCGCATGGCCGGCATCGCGCAGGCTTTTCCGCTAGGCTTTCCAGCCAATTCACTGCTTTTGTCCGTGCCGATGTCGATCCCCACCCTGAAAGTCCGCGACCGCCTGTCCGAAGTGCGTTACGAAATCCGCGGCGAGCTGGCCCGACGCGCACGCGAACTGGAAGGCCAGGGCCGGACCCTGATCAAGCTCAATATCGGCAACCCCGGCGCCTTCGGTTTCCGCGCGCCGGAGCATCTGCAGCGCGCGATCGCCGACCACATCCACGACACCGATCCCTACACCCACCAGCAGGGCCTGCCGGCCGCGCGCGAGGTGATCGCCGCCTTCCACAAGACGCGCGGCACGCCGAACGCGACGCCCGAGCGCGTGTTCATCGGCAACGGCGTCAGCGAGCTGATCGACCTGTCGCTGCGCGCGCTGCTCAATCCCGGCGACGAGGTGCTGCTGCCCTCGCCCGACTACCCGCTGTGGTCGGCGGCGACCATCCTCAACGATGGCCGTCCGGTCTATTACCGCTGCCATGCCGGCAACGGCTTCCTGCCCGATGCCGACGAACTCGAGGCGCTGGTGTCCTCGCGCACGCGCGCCATCGTGCTGATCAACCCGAACAATCCGACCGGCGCGGCCTATCCGCGCGAACTGCTCGAACGCATCGTCGCGATCGCCGCGCGCCACAACCTGCTGCTGATGACCGACGAGATCTACGACTCGATCCTGTACGACGGCGCGCAGTTCCAGCCGCTGGCGCCGCTGGCCGGCGACGTGCCGTGCCTGTCGCTCGGCGGCCTGTCGAAGGTGCATCGCGCCTGCGGCTGGCGCGTGGGCTGGGCGATGCTGTCGGGCGATCCGCTCGCGATCGGTGATTTCCATCACGCCATGGACCTGCTCGGCGCGCTGCGCCTGTGCGCCAACGTGCCGGGGCAGTTCGCGATCGAGGCCGCCCTGCATGGCACCGACACGATCACGCCGCTGTGCGCACCCGGCGGCCGGCTGTACGAAGCGCGCCGCGCGGTGGTCGATGCCTGCGCGGCCAGCGAGCACCTCGAACTGGTGACGCCGGCCGGCGCGCTGTACGCGTTCCCGGGCGTGGTCGGCGCGGCCGCGCGCGGCTTCGACGATCATGCCTTCGCGCTGGAGATGCTCGAAACCGAGGACGTGCTGATCGTGCCCGGTTCCAGCTTCAACGTGCCGTACCGCAACCATTTCCGCGTCACGCTGCTGCCGCAGCCGGACGAACTACGCGAAGTGTTCGCGCGCATCGACCGCGTACTGGCGCGGCGTGCGGAGGCGGCGACGCCCGCCAGCGACCGGCGCGCCGTGGATGCGCGTGCGGCCGTGGCGTAGGACGCTGCGCGGTGCGCTGTCCGCGCTGCTCGCGTTCGGTTCGATCGCACAGGCCGGCGAATCGTCGGCGCCTGACACCGTGAAGTTTCTCGCGCTCGGCGACAGCTACACCATCGGCGAGAGCGTTGCCGAGTCAGGACGCTGGCCGGTGCAGCTGGCGCGTGCACTGCGCGACGAAGGCATCGCACTCGCCGAGCCGCGCATCATCGCCACCACCGGTTGGACCACCGACGAACTTTCCGCCGCGATCGACGCCGCGGAACCGCTCGGCACGTTCGCTTTCGTCAGCCTGGCGATCGGCGTCAACAACCAGTATCGCGGGCGTAGCGCAGACGAGTATCGCGGCGAGTTCGCGCTGCTGCTCGATCGTGCGATCGGCTTCGCCGACGGCCGCGCCGATCGCGTGCTGGTGCTGTCGATTCCGGACTGGGGCGCGACGCGCTTCGGCGCCGAGTCGGGTCGCGATCTCGCCCGGGTCGCGCGCGAACTCGACGCGTACAACGCGATCGCGCGCGAGGTGTGCGCGGCGCGCGGCGTCGCCTTCGTCGACATCGCGCCGGTCAGCCGCGCGCGCGGCGGCGAGGCCGCGATGCTGGCCGACGATGGCCTGCATCCGTCGGCCGCGATGTATGCCGAGTGGACGCGACTGGCGCTGCCGGCCGCACGCAAAGCACTGGCGGCGCCATGACGGCCATCGATAACGGCGATGTCGTGGCAGGGACTGCCGCGACGCGCCCGCTCGGTCGCGACATCGGCCTGCGCATCGCGCGCGCCTACCTGCCGCGCAACCCGCTCGGCAACCGCTGGGACTATTACTACGCGCGCGCCAAGCTCGGCAGCGATCCGCTTTATAGCGGCGTGCTGGACGCGCTGCGCGGCAGCGATGCGCCGCTGCTCGACCTCGGCTGCGGGCTGGGCCTGCTCGCGCATGCGCTGCACCACGACGGACAGCCGCTCGCCTATCACGGCGTCGACAACGACGCGGCGAAGATCGCGCGTGCGCGCCGCGCCGCAACCAAGGTCGGCTTGCCGCAGGCGCGTTTCGAAGTCACCGATCTGGCGCTGATGCTGCCGGAGCACCGCGGCAGCGTCGCGATCCTCGACGTGCTGCAGTATCTGTCCGCCGATGCGCAACGCGGCCTGCTCGAGCACATCGTCGCGACGCTGACGCCTGGCGCACGACTGGTGATCCGCACCGGCCTGGTCGACGGCACGCGCCGCGGCCACACCACGCGCGTCACCGACCGGCTCGCCAACCTGATCGGCTGGATGCAGTCGGTTCCCAAGACTTATCCGGATGCCGCAGGCCTGCGCGGGCTACTGGAAGGCGCGGGTCTGGTGACCACGTTCGCGCCGTTGTATGGCAGCACGCCGTTCAACAACTGGCTGGTGGTGGCGGAGCGGGCCAGGACCTAGCCACCGACGCGGCGAGTCCGCGTCATTGCCGCGCGTGCTGATGCAGTCGCCCCCTTTGCAAAAGGGGGCAGACGCGCAAAGCGCGGCGGGGGATTTGCTCTTGGTGCGAAACTCCCGGCGCCGACGCTAGGCCATCGGTTGATATGGCGGTCGTACGGGCGTTGTGTCCAAACCATTGGCCAGCTATCGCGCCAAAAGCAAATCCCCCCGTCGCCTGCTGCGCAGGCGCCTGCCCCCTTTTTCAAAGGGGGCTATCGACTGCCGACATCTCTGGCGCCTTCGAAACTGGCATCCGGGCACCCGTAGTTGCTTCCAACGCCTCCGGCAACACCGTGCCATACCCCAATACCTGCATGCGTTGCAGCAACAACCCAATCGTCTCGACATTCCGCCCATGCCGCGCGCCCTCGTGCAACAGCACGATCGCGCCCGGCGCCAAGCCGCGCTCGATGCGCGAAACCACGCGTTCGGCATTCGCCTCCACCGCGTCGAACCCGCGCGCGTTCCAGGCCACGCGCGCCAGGCCGTGCGTCCGCAACGGTGCGGACACGAACGGATTGGCCATCCCGACCACCGCGCGGAACCAGCGTGGTGCCTGTCCGCTGATCGCCTGCAGCGTCGCCTGCGCATCGGCGATCTCGCGCGCCATGCGCCGCGGCGGCAGCAGCCAGAACCAGGCCGAGGGATGCGTCGCGCTGTGGTTGCCGAGCGTGTGGCCGCGGCGTGCGATCTCGCGCACGAGCTCCGGCCGCGCGGCGGCGCGCTTGCCGACGACGAAGAACGTCGCCTTTGCGCCATGCGCATCGAGTGCATCGAGGATCGCGAGCGTGTCGTCGGACGGGCCGTCGTCGATCGTCAGCCAAACACGTTTGTCGGCGATCGGCAGGCGCGTCAGCACCGGACTGTAGAAGCGCGATTGCGGCCACAACACGCCCCACCAGAACACCAGGTGCGTGACCATCATCAGCGGCAGGCCGATGCGCCAGCCCCACTGCCACCATGCGAGTGCGACCAACACCTGCGACAACGACAGCGCCCACAGCCACGCGTGCGGATGGCGCGGCACGCGATGCAGTGTTTCGGCCGGCGTTGTCATGCCGGCATGATGCCACGCGTTGCTAGAATGACCGCATGAACACGCCGATGAACATCGGCCGATGAACATCCAGCCGCTGAACGCGCCGCCCATGCGCTTGCTCACGCCTGCCGATGCCGACGCGCGCGTGCGCGCCGGCACGGTGACGGTCGTGGACGTGCGTCCGCCGCAGGAACGGGCACTGGCCGCGATCACGGTGCCGCATGACGGCCTCGAGGACGGCGGCTTGGAGCGCCTGCTGGCTTTGCCGAAGGACGTCCCGCTCGCTTTCCTGTGCCACCACGGCGGGCGCAGCGCGCAGGCGGCGGAATACTTCCGCGCGCAAGGGTTCGGCGAGGTCTACAACATCGTCGGCGGCATCGAGGCTTGGGCGCTCGATGTGGATTCGTCCATTCCGAGGTATTGAGAGCGGGAGCGGCGGGCCTGGGCCCGCCCTACTCAGCCGAAACCGCCGCCGGCATCGAGCCAGGCTTGTTCTTCCGGCGTGTTGTCGCGCCCGAGCGCGCGGTTGCGATGCGGGAAGCGTCCGAAGCGGGCGATGACGTCGCGGTGCGCGACGGCGTACTTCATGTAGTTCTGGTCGAGCGCAGCCGCAAGCTCGATCGAATGTGCCTGGTCGGCGGCCTCCTCGGAATGCTCGAGCGGCATGTAGAAGAACACGCGAAGCAGCGGATCGATCTGCGCATCGAAGCCCGCTGCGATGGCGCGCCTTGCGTAATGCCTGGCCAGGGAATCGGTCGCGTAGGCATGCGCGCTGTTGCGGAACACGTTGCGCGGGAACTGGTCGAGCAGGACCATCAGCGCCATCGCACCCTCGGCGCTTTCCATCCAGGCTTCGAACTCGCGCCGCGCGGCGGCGAAGTGAGCATCGAGGAAGCGCGCGCGGAACTCGCCATCGAAGACATCGTCGCGCGCGAACCATTTGTCGTAGCCGGCCTGGAGCCAGAAGGCGACGATATCGTTGGCGCTGGCGGTGTTGGCGGACGAAGGCATGGTTCTTCCTGCGCGGGCGGGTCGTCAGGATACGCCCGCGATCGATCGCCGAAACGATCGCGATGCGCGGCAAGGAGTACACGCCGGCGGCGTCGAGCAGGTTGGCAAAGGGCGTCGGCCGAGGAGATGGCGATTGACAGGACGTCCCGCAACGCAACTGCGCGGCTGCAGCACAACGTCAGCACATGCCATCAATAGATGATCGAACTGCTAGCCAGTGAAAACCATGCTTCCACGTCGCTGAGGCAGCCCGACTGGCCTTCCCAGCGAGGCCTTGACTCGTCCCATGCGCACTCGAATGAGCGGGCTTCCGGGACCTTCTTCATGGGAAAGAACCGAAAGGTCTGCGAAACCTCGACCTCGCCCGGCTGCCCTGCAATCCTTTGTGGCTCGAACTTCCACCGCTTCGTCGATTCGATTGCGGCTTTCTCGAAGGCCCGATCGCTGGAAGACACCGTACGCAGGTAGACAGGCTTGCCATCGACGCCGATCCGCAAACGCAGTTCCACGTCTCCACTCCGATTGCTTCGAACCATCTCGGCCGGATACGACGGCGGCGATACGAACAGGCCAGTCGGCGCCAGGTTGATGTTGTCGAGGCTGATCGAGTAATCGTCCGGTCCTGCAGGCGTCAGCACCAGCATTGCGGTCACGTGCGTGCTGCTGGCGACTGGGGAGCCGTTGAGGCGCGCAGGCAGGTACCGGGCCTTCGCCAGTGCCTCGCTAGCCAGCCCCAACAGCGCACCTTTTACGCCTTTCACTTCGCCGATATCGGCTTTTCCGTCTGCGCCGATCGCGATCGGCGCATCGATCCAGACCTTCTTCGTCTCGTCCTCTGCAGCCGCAGACCCAGGCAACGCCGCGTAAAGGCCAGGCCGAGCAACGTCATTGACGCGCGTGATAGTGCAGGCATCTGCAACTCCTATTCGTCGAACCGCAAATGCCGCACCGACTTGCCATGCCTGCGGATCAACTTCAAGGCCTCGATCCCGATCTGGATATGCCGCTCGACGAACTCGGCGCTGACCTTGGCATCGCTCGCCTCGGTCTTGACGCCTTCCGGAATCATCGGCTGGTCCGACACCAGCAGCAGCGCGCCGCACGGGATGCGGTTGGCGAAGCCGGCGGCGAAGATCGTGGCGGTTTCCATGTCGATCGCCATGCAGCGCAGCTTGCGCAGGTAGTCCTTGAACGGTTCGTCGTGTTCCCAGACGCGGCGGTTGGTGGTGAAGACGGTGCCGGTCCAGTAGTCGTGGCCGAGGTCGCGGATCATCGTCGACACCGCGCGCTGCAATGCGAATGCCGGCAGCGCCGGCACTTCCGGCGGCAGGTAGTCGTTGCTCGTGCCCTCGCCGCGGATCGCGGCGATCGGCAGCACCAGGTCGCCGAGCTGCGTTCTTGCGCTTGAGCCCGCCGCATTTGCCGAGGAACAGCACCGCCTTGGGCATGATCGCCGACAGCAGGTCCATCATCGTCGCGGCGTTGGGGCTGCCCATGCCGAAGTTGATCAGGGTGATGCCGTCGGCGGTGCAGCTGGGCATGGGCCGGTCGATGCCGAGCACCGGCGCGCCGGTGAGCTTGCTGAAGTGGCCGAGGTAGCCGCCGAAGTTGGTCAGCAGGATGTGCTCGCCGAAGTCCTCGAGCGGTACGCCGGTGTAGCGCGGCAGCCAGTTGTTGACGATCTGGTCTTTTTCTTTCATGGGTTGTTCCTGAAACGTCACGCCGGCTCGGTCGAAGCACGTGACCCTGTTCGCGGGGTCCGGCCCTTGCTCGGCACGAGCGGAAGCCGTGGGCTGCATTCTGTCATGCCGACCCATGACCAAGGTCATGCTTGGCACGGCCCGATCCGGCGGCTACGGTGCACGGGTTGTCCGTCGTGCCACTCCGGGGATACCGCATGCTTCGACCACTTGCCGTCGCGCTCGCCGCGACGTTCACGACCGCGCTCATCATCGGCACGCCGAACTACGCGCAGGCCGCACCCGACACGAAGCCTGCGCGCTTCACGCAGGACCCCTATCCGAGCACCTACCAAGTGATCGCGTCGGCACCGGTGTTGATCACCGGCGCCACCGTGCTGACCGGCACCGGTACGCGCCTGGACGATGCCGACGTGCTGATGCGCGACGGCAGGATCGTCGCGATCGGCACGGATCTCGACGCGCCGGTCGATGCGACGCGCGTCGACGGCAGCGGCAAGTGGGTGACGCCGGGACTGATCGACGTGCATTCGCATCTCGGCGTGTATCCGAGTCCGGGCGCGAAAGCACACGGCGATGGCAACGAATCCACCGCGCCGGTGACGGCGAACGTGTGGGCCGAGCATTCGGTGTGGCCGCAGGATCCGGGGTTTCTCAAGGCGATGGCGGGCGGCATCACCTCGCTGCAGGTCCTGCCCGGTTCGGCCAACCTGATCGGCGGCCGCGGCGTGACGTTGAAGAACGTGCCGGCGACGACCTACCAGGGCATGAAATTCCCGGGCGCGCCCTGGGGCCTGAAGATGGCCTGTGGCGAGAACCCGAAGCGCGTCTATGGCGAGAAGGGCGGACCCTCGACGCGCATGGGCAATGTCGCCGGCTATCGCGCGGCGTTCATCGATGCCACCGAATACCTCAACAAGAACGGCAAGGAATCCACGCCGAAGAAGAAGCGCTGGTGGCAGAGCGAGGAAGAAAAGGCCGACAGCGACGCCGACAGCGGCGGCAAGCGCGACCTCAAGCTCGACACGCTGGCCGGCGCAATCCATGGCGACATCAAGGTGCACATCCACTGCTATCGCGCCGACGAGATGGCGACGATGCTCGACCTGGCCAAGGAGTTCGGTTTCAAGGTCGCTGCGTTCCATCACGGCGTCGAGGCCTACAAGCTCGCCGACCGGCTCGCTGCCGAGGGCGTGTGCGGTGCATTGTGGGCCGACTGGTGGGGCTTCAAGATGGAAGCCTTCGACGGCATCCAGGAGAACATCGCGCTGGTCGATCGACCGCAAAACGGCTGCGCGATCGTGCACTCGGATTCCGACGAGGGCATCCAGCGCCTCAACCAGGAGGCGGCGAAGGTGATGGCGCACGCGCAGCTGGCCGGCATCGAGATACCACCGGAGCGCGCGATCCGCTGGATCACGCAGAATCCGGCCAAGTCGATGGGCATCCTCGAGAAGACCGGCACGCTCGAGGCCGGCAAGATGGCCGACGTGGTGCTGTGGAGCGGCAATCCCTTCAGCGTCTATGCGCATGCCGAGCAGGTGTACGTGGATGGCGCGCGCGTGTTCGATCGCGGTGACCGTTCACGGCAGCCGCAATCGGATTTCATGCTGGGACAGGGCGTGCCGCCGGACAGCATGGGCGTGACGGAGGGTGTGCGATGAACAGGTTCCGGTCGCCCGTTCCGCAGTCGTCCCAGCGAACGCTGGGACCCATCTTGATTTCGCCGCTGTGCCTGCGTGAAGTTCGCAGGGCAACGTCAAAATGGATCCCAGCGTGCGCTGGGACGACGATGTCGTGGCCGATGGCTTCGCTGCTTGCAGCCGTCCTGTTGATATCGGGCAATGCAGTCGCACAGGACGTGCTAATCCGCAACGCCACCGTCCACACCGCCACCGCGCGCGGCACGTTGCAGAACGCCGACGTGCTGGTGCGCGACGGCCGCATCGCCGCGGTCGGCAGCGGACTGGCCGCGGGCAATGCGCAGGTGATCGACGCACAAGGCAAGCCGCTGACGCCGGCGTTGTTCGGCGGCATCAGCGAGATCGGGCTGGAGGAAGTCTCGGGCGAGGATGCGACCACCGACGGCGCATTGGCGCTGGGTCTGACCGACAAGGACATGGTGGTGCGCCCGGAATTCGACGTGACCCTGGCCTACAACCCCGAGTCGGTGCTGTTGCCCGTGGCGCGCGTGGAAGGCATCGGCTTCACGCTGCTCGGCGCACTGCCGACCGCCGGCGGTTCGATCGTCGGTGGCCAGGGCGCGGTGATGCGCCTGGACGGCAGCCTCGATCCGTTCGGGCCGAAGGTGTTGTTCGTCGGGCTCGGCGGCGACTCGGCGGCGAACCTGACCGGAACTTCGCGCGCGGCGCAATGGATGCTGCTGGACCAGCTGATCGACGAGCTCCGCGGCCGCATTCCGCCCGCCTCCGACCTTGCCTTGCTGACGCCATCCGGCCGCAGCACGCTGGCCCGTTACATTGGCGGTGGCGGCCGCGTCGTGTTCGAAGTCCATCGCGCCGCCGACATCCGTCAGCTGCTGCGCTGGTCGAAGCGCCACGACGTCCGCATCGCGGTGTCGGGCGGCACCGAGGCCTGGAAAGTCGGTGCCGAACTCGCTGCCGCCAAGGTGCCGGTGTTCGTCAATCCGCTCGCCAACCTGCCGGCGGATTTCGACCAGCTCGGTGCGACGATGGAGAACGCCGCGCGCCTGCGCGCGGCGGGCGTCGAGGTCGGCTTCACACTCGGCGATTCGCACAACGCGCGCAAGATGCGGCAGCTCGCCGGCAATGCGGTGGCCAACGGCCTGCCGTGGGAAGACGGCCTCGCCGGACTCACGCGTGTGCCGGCGGAAGCGTTCGGCGTCGGCGACCGCCTCGGCGGCATCACGCCGGGCAAGCTCGCCGACCTTGTGCTGTGGAGCGGCGATCCGCTCGAGGTCAACACCGTCGCCCGGCAGGTCTGGCTCGGCGGCAAGGCGATGCCGATGCGCAGCCGCCAGATCGAATTGCGCGATCGCTATCTGCGCAGCGATACCCCGCGCGAAGGCGGCGGCCTGCCGCGTGCGTATCCGGCGGTCGTTCGCTGACGACGAGCGGAAGCCGCCCAGCGTTGTCATCGCGAGCGTAGCGAGGGATCTGCTGTCTAAAACAGATCCCTCGCGACGCTCGGGATGACACGTTCTTGCTGTGCCAGGACGATTCGTTCAGACGTCTTCGACCAAACCAACACCTGCCAGCACGCTGCCCGCAGGCTCGCCGATCGCGATGCGATTGCGGCCTGCGCGCTTGGCGGCATACATCGCCTGGTCGGCGCGCGTCACCAGCGACGTCGTGGTATCGCTGCGGATGCATTCGGCCAGGCCGATGCTGACGGTCAGCGGTTCGGGCATGCCGGCGAGTTTCGCGCAGCGCTGCTCGACGGCCAGACGGATGCGCTCGGCGGTGTCGCGGGCATGGCGGCGGCTGGAATCGGGCAGGATCATCAGGAATTCTTCGCCGCCGTAACGGCCGAGCAGGTCGCCGTACTGCAGTTCCTCGCCGATCACGCGTACCAGGGCGTTGAGGCAGGCATCGCCTGCGGCGTGTCCATGCGTGTCGTTGATCTGCTTGAAGTGGTCGAGATCCAGGAACAGCACCGACAGGTCGGTGGCCTCCTTGCGCGCGCGTGCAATCGCCCAGTCGATCCGGCGTTCCGTGCCGGCGCGATTGAACACGCCGGTCATGGCATCGCGCTCGGCATGGTGCTGGAAGGTGTCGCGTTCGCGCCGGAACGCGAGCATGCGGTCGGCGAGGCCCAGGCCGAGCACGACGGCGGAGAAGGCGCATACCGCGGGCAAGCCGTATTCGAGCCACGGCGTCATCGCCGAACCCGCACTGAGCTGCATGGCGCGCGCAGTCGACACCACCACCAAAGGGACCCAGCCGATCAGCACGAAGCCAGCGTGGCGCCCACCGCGCCACCAGGCGACGAACAGCGTGACCAGCGCCAGGGCATTGGCGCCGAGCAGCAGCAGGTTGCCGGTCATCGGGAACCAGCCCTTGTCCGCCGGCCACGGCGACACCAGCAGCACCAGCAACACCATCGGCAGGTAGGCGCCGATCCACGTCAGGGCACGGCACAGCCTCGGCGCGCGTTCGCGCAATTCGGCGAAGTCGAGCAGGAAGTAGACGCTGAGCACCGTCGACAACGTCGCCACGAACCACACGCCGGCCGCGCCGAACTGGCCGAGTTCGCGCAATCCCGGCAACGCGTAGGCCTCGCCATAGGCGCACAGCAGGTACAGCACCTGCATCAGCATGCTCGCCGCATACAGCAGGTACACGCGTTCGCGCAGCATCAACCAGAACAGCGAGGTCAGCAGCGACACGCCGACCAGGATGCCGATCATCGTCGCCAGTACGCGGGTATGGTTGAGGTCGTTGACCGCATGGACGCCGGCGTCCTCGATCGCGATGCGCAAGGGATAGCGCGCGCCTTCCACGCTGATGTAAACGGCGTCGCTACCGATCGGGAATACCAGCGCGCGCCGCGAATAGCGCGCGTCGTGCGGGCGATCGAAGACGGTCTGCGTGATCGCGCGGCTGTGCGGCGAAGCGAGCACGCTCACCCGCGCGCTGTAGGGGTGGTAGACCAGCAGCAGACGGTCGCCCTTGGCGGTAGCCGGCTGCAGCCGCCACCAACCGCGGCCGCCCCGGCCGGCGAGGCGGTGCACGTCGGCGAGCGGCTCGAAGGCGCTTTCGGGCAGGCGCTCCACCGCTTCCTGCGTAAAGGGTGCGGCTGGCATGTCGCGGACGCGTTCGAGCCGGGCGATGTCGGCGCCCCAGGCCGGCATGTAAGCCCCAGCCAGCCACAACATGGCTCCCAGCACCAGCAACCGCATCACCGCTCTCCGTGGGCGCCCCCGAGCATGCGCCCGGCCAGTCTCTGCCTCGACCGGTGACACCGCAAGCGCACCCGCCCTGCCCCGCCGCTGGCGGGCGTATCCTCGCCAGCTGTTGCAGCAAAGGGGAGCACGTCATGGAGCACGTCAATTGGCTGGCCGTGGTCGCCGCGGCGGTTTCGGCGTTTCTGCTCGGCGGGGTGTGGTACGGGCCGCTGTTCAAGCAGGCCTGGTGTCGCGAGGCCGGCGTCGATCCGGATTGCGCGCCGAAGCAGCATCCCGCGCGCATCTTCGCGATCGCGTTCGTGTGCAGCCTGGCGGCGGCGTTCGCGTTCGCCTGGTTCCTCGGACCGCAACCCGCGCTCGGCAAGGCGCTGCACGCCGGCTTCATGATCGGCCTGGCCTGGGTGGCAACGAGCTTCGGCATCAACTACGCGTTCGCCCAGCGCAGCTTCAAGCTGTGGCTGATCGATGCCGGCTACCACGTGCTGCAATTCACGGTATACGGACTCATCCTGGGCCTGTGGCACTGACGCGATGACGATGCAGGCGCCGCTGCGCTGGTACTTCGACTTCATCTCGCCGTTCTCGTACCTGCAATGGCCACGCGTGCGCGGCCTGCTCGCCGAACGGCCGATCGTGCTGGTGCCGATCCTGTTCGGCGCCGTGCTCGATGCGCGCGGACAGAAGGGCCCGGCGGAAATCGTCGGCAAGCGCGAGTTCACCTATCGCCACGTGTTGTGGCAGGCGCGGCAGCAGGGCGTGGCGCTGCGCTTTCCGCCGCGGCATCCGTTCAATCCCCTGCATGCCTTGCGCCTGTGCATCGCCGCCGGTGCAACGGCGCACGCGGTGACCGCGATCTTCGACTGGATCTGGGCCGACGGCCGCGCCGCCGACAGCGTCGAGGCGCTGGCGCCGCTGATCGCCCAACTCGGATTGTCGCCCGATGCGCTCGGCGACGGCGCGGTCAAGTCCGCATTGCGCGACAACACGCAGGCCGCGCTCGACGCCGGCGTGTTCGGCGTGCCGACGTTCGCGATCGGCGATGCGCTGTTCTGGGGCAACGATGCGCACGATTTCGCCGCAGCCGTGCTCGACGATCCCTCCTTGCTCGACGATGACGAGATGCGGCGCGTTGTGACCTTGCCGATCGGGATACGACGCATCTAGCCAGGCGCGCGCGGACGCGATCCGGTGCACAATCGGCAGCGACCGATGCCGCCCGCATCGCCAACCAGAGCCCATTCCATGCGCATCGGACTCGTCGTCGATTCGGCTTGCGACCTGCCAACCAGCTTCCTCAAGCAGCACGACATCACGATCCTGCCGATCTCGGTCAGGATCGACGACGCGCTGCAGGTCGACTATCGCGACGAGGCGGCGACGCTGGCATTCCTGCATGCGCATATCGCCGAGCGCGGCGCCAACGCCGAGACCACGCCGTTCACGGTCGAGCAGATCCGCGATCTGTTCCTGCAACGCCTGGTGATCGACTACGACTACGTGTTCTGCATGACGATCACCAAGACGCGCAGCCCGATCTTCGACAACGCGCAGCAGGCAAGTTTCGCGATCCTCAACGAATACCGCCCGGTGCGCGCGGCGGCCGGCAACCACACGCCGTTCGCGCTGCGCGTGATCGACACGCAGACGCTGTTCTGCGCGCAGGGGATCATCGCGGTGGAAGCCGTGCGCTTGCGCGACGCCGGCGAAGGCGCGGCCAAGATTCGTGCGCGACTGGAATACCTCGCATTGCACACGCACGGCTACCTGATTCCGCGCGACCTCTATTACATCCGAACCCGCGCGCGCATGAAGGGCGACCGCAGCGTCAGCCTGTTCAGCGCCGCACTCGGCACCGCGCTGGATATCAAGCCCGTGCTGCACGGCGCGCGCGGCGAGACCGCGCCGGTGGCGAAGATCAAGGGCTTCGAACCGGCGGTGCAGAAGATGCTCGACTTCGCCGCGCGCCGCGTCGAGGCCGGACTGCTGACGCCGACGCTGACGCTGTGCTACGGCGGCGAACTCGACGAATTGCGTGCCCTGCCCGGTTACGCGGCGTTGCGCGAGACGTGCGCGGCGCACAACATCGAGGTCTTCGAGAGCGTGATGAGCCTGACCGGCATGGTCAATGTCGGCAAGGGCGCGGTGGTGGTGGGTTTTGCCGCAGAGCCGCATCGGTTCGAGTGACGTGTCGCCCGGTCGCTGTTCCGCCCGCATTTGTCGCTTACTTCTCCCGCTTGCGGCAGAAGTCAGCCGAAGGCCGAACGAGGGCACTCTTGATCTTCGCTGCGACGATCGTAACCAGCCCATGCTGATGACACGACCCTAACGACCCACGCGGCAAGCTCGTCGACAATCTTCCAATCGAGCCATCCATGGCCACCCGCTACTACATCAGCCTGCCCGACCCTCCGCGCGCGCGCGGCGGCACCGAGTTCTCGTTCAAGTCGCAAGGTGCCGAAGGGTTTGCGCAGGAACTGCAGGATGCGTTGCGCAGCGCGACGCTGTTCGAACGCTGGCGCGCGATGCAGGACGATCCGGAGGGGGTCGATCCCGCGCTCGGCGCGACCGACGCCACTGCCAGCGTCAAGGGCGAACAGCACGACCTGCATGTCGACCTGATCGCGACCACGTCGATCCCCGGCAGCGTCTTCAAGCATCGCCTGCGACTGCTCGCCGGCAGCGCGTGGGAATTGCGGGATGTTTCGGCCGCGTAAGCCCGGTCCGGCGACATCGAATGACGACGAAGACGCCCGTACTGCTGTCGTGGAGCGGCGGCAAGGATGCGGCCTGGGCCTTGTACGTCCTGCGCCAGGACCCCGCGATCGACGTGGTCGGCTTGGTCACCACGATCACCGATGGCTACGAGCGCGTGGCGATGCAAGGCATCCGCCGCGACGTGCTGCAGGCGCAGGCCGAGGCTGCCGGCTTGGCGGTGATCGAGGCACGCATGCCGCAGCGCGCGAGCAACGAGGTCTATGAACAGGTGTTCGCCGACTCGCTCGCAGCGGCGCGCGAGCTTTGGCCAGGGCTCCGACATGTGGCCTTCGGCGACCTGTTCCTGGAAGACATCAGGACGTATCGCATCGCGTTGTGCGCGCGCGTCGGTTGGACGCCGCTATTCCCGCTATTCGGCGCCGACACCGCCGTACTCGCGCGTAAAATGCTCGACGGTGGCCTGCGTGCGAGCCTGTGTTGCGTCGATACGACCCAGCTCGATGCGGTGTATGCGGGCCGCGTTTTTGATCGCGCCCTGCTCGACGATCTGCCCGCTGGCGTCGATCCGTGCGGTGAGAACGGCGAGTTCCATACCTGTGTGCAGGCCGGCCCGATGTTTTCGCACGCCGTCGCGATCGAGCGCGGCGTAACGGTGCTGCGCGACGGACGCTTCGCTTATACGGATTTCGTGCTTCGGTCGCGGAAGGAATAGCGTGCATCAGCAAATCTTCTCCCTCGCCCCGCGCAGCGGGGAGAGGGTGGCGCGCATGCGCCGGGTGAGGGGTGCGTGTCCACAGCGTGGATTTGCCGCAACAGCGTCACGCTCACCTCTTCGCTCGCCCCTCATCCGCCTTCGGCACCTTCTCCCCGCGTTGCGGGGAGAAGGAAAACGAATCCCTCGCCCCGCGCAGCGGGGAGAGGGTGGCGCGCATGCGCCGGGTGAGGGGTGCGTGTCCACAGCGTGGATTTGCCGCAACAGCGTCACGCTCACCTCTTCGCTCGCCCCTCATCCGCCTTCGGCACTTCTCCCCGCGTTGCGGGGAGAAGGAAAACGAATCCCTCGCCCCCGCGCAGCGGGGAGAGGGTGGCGCGCATGCGCCGGGTGAGGGGTGCGTGTCGACAGCGTGGAATTGCCGCAACAGCGTCACACTGACCCCTTCGCTCGCCCCTCATCCGCCTTCGGCACCTTCTCCCCGCCGCGCGGGGAGAAGGAAAGCGGTTCCTCGCCACTGCAGCGGATCCGAATCAGGCCTTCAACGCTCTAGCATGGTGCGCCACATGCTCGCCGATGAAACTGGCGATGAAGTAGTAGCTGTGGTCGTAACCCGGCTGCATCCGCAGTTCGATGGGATGACCGGCGGCAGCGCACGCGGCCTGCAGCAGATGCGGTTTGAGCTGGCTGTCGAGGAATTCATCGGCATCGCCCTGATCGACCAGTAGTGGCAAGCGCTCGCGCGCACCGGCGATCAGCTCGGTCGCGTCCCAGGCCTTCCACGCGGTTCGTTCGCTGCCGAGATACGCGGTCAAGGCCTTCTCGCCCCATGGCACCTGCGACGGCGCCACGATCGGCGAGAACGCCGAGACGCTGTGGTATCGCCCCGGACTCCGGAGCGCGATGACCAGCGCGCCGTGGCCGCCCATCGAATGACCACTGATTCCGCGCACGTCCGTCGCGGGAAATCGTGCCTCCACCAGCGCCGGCAACTCGTCGACGACATAGTCGTGCATGCGGTAATGCCGCGCCCAGGGCTCTTGTGTTGCGTTCACGTAGAAGCCCGCTCCCTGGCCCAGGTCGTAGCCGTCGTCGTCGGCGACGTCATCGCCGCGCGGACTGGTATCCGGCGCAACCAGGATCACGCCTTGCTCGGCGGCATACCGCTGCGCGCCGGCCTTGGTGATGAAGTTCTGCTCGCTGCAGGTCAGGCCCGACAGCCAGTACAGCACCGGTAAGCTGCGCGTCCGCGCCTGCGGCGGCAGGTAGATGCCGAACCGCATCGTGCAGTCGAGCACGTCCGACCGATGCGACCAGACTTCCTGCAAGCCGCCGAAACAGGCGTGTCGTTCGAGGCGTTCGAGACTCATGAGATTCCTGTCGTCAGGCGATTACGCGAAGGGTTGGCAGGTAGGATTGCCGGCTCGTGTCAGTTGCTGATGATGTTTCGTCATCCACAGATAAGCACTTCCCACCCCGGAGCAGGAAGTGGATCCACGCATGCCGCATCCCTCAGGATTTCAACACGCCCTTCGCCTTGGCGACGTGCGTCGAGATCGCATCCATCAATGCCGGCGACAGGCAATCGTAGGGCTCGAGTCCGAGTTCGCGCAGGCGCGCGCGCACTGCGGCCATCTGCGACGGCGGCGTGCCCGTTTCGAGGATCGAAGACACGAACGCGGCGAACGTCGGCGCCGACCAGCCGCTTTCCGAAGACAGCTCGGTATGGACGAAGTCGAGGCCGTAGAACGGGTGATCCTTGTTCTCGATGCGACCGAACATGTGCACGCCGCAGCCCTTGCAGGCATGGCGCTGGATCGTGGCCTTGTCGTCGAGGACCGACAGCTTGTCGCCGTTGGCCGTGACACCAACCTTGTCGCGCGACACCACGGCGATGACCGCGAACGTCGCGCCTTCGGGCTTCCAGCACTTGCTGCAGCCGCAGGCGTGGTTGTGCGCGGTCTGCGCGTCCACTTTCACCGTGACCTTGTCTTGCGCGCAGTGGCAGGACAGCGTGCCGCCGCTGAAACGCTCGTTGCCCGCTGCGATGCCGTTGTCCACGGACGGATGAATCGACACAGTGCTCATCGTGGCTCTCCCATTCGAACAAGCTCAAGCAAGTTCGACTGTCGCGCAGATCGGCCGCGCGCCGCCCCCGTCGAACGCAGTCAGAAATGGATCACCGTGCGGATCGACTTGCCTGCATGCATCAAGTCGAAAGCTTCGTTGATCCGCTCGAGCGGCAAGGTATGGGTAATGAACGGGTCGAGGTCGATCTCGCCGTGCATCGCCTGTTCGACCATGCCCGGCAGCTGCGTGCGCCCCTTGACGCCACCGAACGCGCTGCCGCGCCAGACCCGCCCCGTCACCAGTTGGAACGGTCGCGTGCTGATCTCCTGGCCTGCGCCGGCGACGCCGATGATGACGCTCTCGCCCCAGCCTTTGTGGCAGCACTCCAGCGCTGCGCGCATCACGTTGACGTTGCCGATGCATTCGAAGCTGAAATCGACGCCGCCGTCGGTCATCTCGACGATCACGTCCTGGACCGGTTTGTCGTGATCCTTCGGATTGATCGTGTCGGTCGCGCCCATTTTCTTCGCGAGCTCGAACTTGCCAGGGTTGGTGTCGATGGCAAGGATGCGCCCGGCCTTCGCCTGCACCGCACCCTGAATCACCGCCAGGCCAATGCCGCCGAGGCCGAACACCGCGACCGTGTCGCCGGCTTTCACTTTCGCCGTGTTGTGCACGGCCCCTATGCCGGTGGTCACGCCGCAACCGAGCAGGCAGACCTTCTCCAGCGGCGCGGCGGGATTGATTACCGCCAGCGAGATCTCCGACACCACCGTGTACTCGCTGAAGGTGCTGCAGCCCATGTAGTGATGGATGGGCTTGCCCTCGTACGAGAAGCGCGTGCTGCCGTCCGGCATCAGGCCCTTGCCCTGGGTCGCGCGCACGGCCTGGCAGAGATTGGTCTTGCCCGACAGGCAGAACTTGCACTTGCGGCATTCGGCCGTGTACAGCGGGATGACGTGGTCGCCAACCTTGACGCTGCTGACGCCTTCGCCGATCGCTTCCACCACGCCGCCGCCTTCATGCCCCAGCACCGAGGGGAAGATGCCTTCCGGATCGTCGCCGCTGAGCGTGAACGCATCGGTATGACAGACGCCGCTATGGGTGATGCGCACCAGCACTTCGCCGGCGCGCGGCGGTTCGACGTCGATCTCGACGATCCGCAGCGGTTCGCCTGCGGCGAAGGCGACGGCGGCGCGTGATTTCCGTGATTTCATGGAGTGCTCCGGTGCTGATGCGATCGCCAGATCATAAACCTGCACCCACCGGGTTGCGATTGCTCGCGACGCCCCCGCGCGGCTTCAACCGGTGTTCTGGATGCCCGCCGCAATACCGTTCACGGTCGCCAGCAACGCACGCAGCGTGTCGTCTTCCGGGCGGTCGGCCGCTCGCCAGCGCCGCAACAGTTCCACCTGCAGCAGGCTGATCGGATCGACGTAGGGATTGCGCAGGCGGATCGACAGCGCCAGGCGCGGGTCGTTGCGTAGCAGTTCGTCCTCGCCGCGGATCGCGAGCACGGCGTCGCGGGTGCGCGCGAATTCCGCCGCGATACCGGGGAACAAGCTCTCGTGCGCGTCGCCGGCCAAGCGCGAATAGCGCTCGAAGATGCCGAGGTCGGACTTGGCCAGCGCCATCTCGACATCGTCGAGCATGGCCGCGAAGAACGGCCAGTCGCGCGCGACCTCGGCCATCGCATCCGCACCATGCTGTTCGACGCCATACGCCAGCGCGCTGCCGACGCCGTACCACGCGGTCAGTCCCGATCGATTCTGCGACCAGGCGAACACCCACGGGATCGCGCGCAGGTTGGAAATGCCGCCATCGCGTCGACGCGACGGCCGCGAGCCGATATGCAGGCGCTCGATCACGTCGATCGGCGTCGCGGCGCGGAAATAATCGTTGAATGCGGGATCGTCGTAGACCAGCGCGCGATAGCGGTCGCGCGCGATCGCGGCGAACGACGTCGCCATCTCGCGCCATTGCGCTTCGCGTCGATCGGGCGCGCGCGGGCGCAGGCTCGCGCGCAACACCGCGCCGGTGGTCTGTTCGAGATTGCGCAAGGCGAGCGCGCGGATGCCGTACTTGCGGTGGATCACCTCGCCCTGTTCGGTCACGCGCAGGGCGCCGTCGACCGATCCACGCGGCGCGGCGATGATCGCGCGCTCGGTCTTGCCGCCGCCGCGGCTGACCGATCCGCCGCGACCGTGGAAGAACGCGATGCGCACGCCGGAAGCCTGCGCCAGCGTCGCCAGTTCCACCTGCGTGCGCTGCAGCGCCCAGCGCGAGGCGAGCAGGCCGCCGTCCTTGGCGCTGTCGGAATAGCCGAGCATCACCGTCTGCCGGTCGCCGCGCGCGGCCAGGTGCGCGCGATAGACCGGATCGTCGAACAGCGCGCGCATCACTTCGGGCGCGGCCTGCAGGTCGGCCACGGTTTCGAACAGCGGCGCGACATCGAGCGGCACCCGCCCTGCACCGGCACTGCCGTCCTCGATGCATCCGGCGATGCGCGCCAGCGCCAGCACCGCCAGCGCATCGGCCGCGCTGCGGCTCATGCTGATGATGTACAGGCCGATCGCGTGGCTGCCGTGGCGACGGCGCGCGTCTAGCACGGTACGGAACACGTCGAGGGTCGAGGCCGCGGCGTCTGCGCCCGGACGCGCAGGCGCCTCGCCGGCGATCAGCGCATGCAGGCGCGCGACGCGTTGCTCTACGGGGTGCGTTGCCCAGCCGCTATCGTCGAGTAGCGCAGCCAGAGCCTCGTCGTGCAGCGCCGAATCCTGGCGCAGGTCGAGCGCGGCGAGATGGAACCCGAACGTGCGGGCACGGTGCATGACGCGGCGCAACGCGAAACGTCCCGCATGCTCGCCGCGGTTGCGAACGAGGCTTGCGTCGATGACGGAGAGGTCATCGAGGAAGGCCTCGACATCGGCATAGCCGGGGTCATCATGCCCCTCGGAAACCGCCGCGTCGCGCGTGGTGGCACGCAGGCGCAACTCGATCAGTTCCAGCAACTGCCGGTAGGGCATGTCGGCCTGTCGCGGATTCGCCGGTTCGGCCTCCGGCAGGCGAGCGAGGATCTGTGCGATGCGTGCGTCGACCGCTTCGTCGATACCGATGCGGTCGCGTGTCTGCGTCAGGATCGAAGCGAGACCACGCACGTCTTGTCGGTAGTTGGCGAGGATCTGCGCGCGTTGCGCGTCGAGCGCTGCAGCTATCGTGTCGGCGCCGACGTTGGGATTGCCGTCCATGTCGCCGCCGACCCAGGTACCGAAGCGCAGCATGGTCGGCAGGTCGCGCTGTTGCCCGTACACCGCTTCGATGGCGTCGGCGAACACTTCGTAGAACACCGGCACCACGCGGTACAGCACGTCGGCGAGATAGAAGCCGACGTGCTCGCGTTCGTCGGCGACGGTCGGTTTCGTCGGTGGCGTTTCCGAGGTCTGCCATGCGGACGTCAGGGCGAGGCGGATGCGTTCGAGGTCCGCGCGCCGCTCCGACGGCGTGCGCTCGCGATCGATGTCGGCGACCAGGCGCTCGACGATTTCGCGCTCCTTCTCGAGCAAGGCGCGCCGTACCGCCTCGGTGGGGTGCGCCGTGAACACCGGTTCGATCTGCAGGCGCGGCAGCAGCGCGGCGAGATCCTCGTAGCGCACGCCGGCAGCGCGCAGTTCGCCGAGCACCGCCTCGAGCCCGCCCGGCTGCGGCGCGCTGCCCGCACGCTGGTAGTCGCGGCGGCGACGGATGCGGTGCACGCGCTCGGCGATGTTGGTGGCGCCGAAGTACGCCGCGAATGCGCGCACCAGTGCATCGGCGCCCTGCGGCGGGACTTCGCTGAGCCGTTGCGCGAGCGCATCGACGGGCGCATCGGCTTCGCGCCGCGCGATCGCCATGCGCCGCACCGATTCCACTTGTTCGAGCAAGGCCGGCGACGCCTGTTCGGCCAGCATCTGGCCGACCATCGCGCCGAGCCGGCGCACGTCGTCGCGCAGCAGCGCGTCGGTTTCGAGGAAATCGATCTCGCGCAGCGATTCGCCTTCGCCGGGGACGGGAATGCCGTTCATTTCACTCGCTTGCCATGCTTGACGACGACATCGACGCGCTGCAGCAACGCCACCTGTTTCAGTACATCGCCCTTCACCGCGATGATGTCGGCGTACTTGCCCTCGCTGATGGTGCCGTAGTCGCGGTCGGCCTTCATCGCCACCGCCGGCCAATAGGTTGCCGCGCGGATCGCGTCGATCGCCGGCACGCCGAGCTGGTTGACCCAGACGTCCAGTTCGTTCCAGGTGCTGCCGCTGTGGAACTTCATCGGGATGCCGGAATCGGTGCCGATCAGCATCAGCACGCCGGCCTCGCGCAATTGCTGGAACTTGCGCTTGAGCGTCGGCCAGCGCTGCGGCGTCTGCTGGAAGTAGGAAATGCGCTCGGGATGTGCGAGCGATTGTTTGATGTCGGTGATGATCGCCGGCGTCAGGCCTTCGTGCCAGGCGTCGCCGTCGATGAACTCGTGGTGTTTCACCGTGTAGGGGAAGTTGAACAATCCCTCGATCGTCGGCGTCCAGAACAACGGTCCGGCCGCCATGTTGCCGGTGCGCTCGCGCAACGCGGCGATCACGTCGGCCGGATACTCCGGCGACGCGCCCAGGCCGGTGTGCTCGAAGCAATCGACGCCGAACTTCAGGCCGCGGCGGATTTCCTCGGGACGATGCGCGTGCGCTACCACCGGCAGCTCGTGCGCATGCGCCTCGTCGACGACAGCCTGTACTTCGGCATCGCTCATCTGATCCTGGTCGATGAGCTTGATCACGTCGACGCCGGCGGCGGCCAGCTTGCGCACCTTGGCGCGCGCGTCGCCCGGCGAGTCCACGCCCCAGCGGAACGCCTCGGTACCCGGGTAGGGTTTTTTCTGGATGAAGGGACCGGACACGAACAGGGTCGGCCCCGGAATCTTCCCGGACGCGATCGCATCACGCACGGCGATGCTGTCCTCGAGCGGCGCGCCGAGATCGCGCGCGCCGGTCACGCCGGCCAGCAGCAACTGCTTGGCCGACGCCGGCATGATCACGTCGCGAAACTGCGCCGGATAGGTCTTGTCCCAGTGTTCGTAGTCGGCATGGCCATTGATCATCAGGTGCACGTGCATGTCCCACAGGCCGGGCAGCACGGTCATGCCTTCGGTGGAGATGACCTCGGCATCAGCAGGAACCGGCAGGCTGCCGACGGTGCCGACGGCGACGATGCGTTCGCCCTCGATCAGCACGACGCTGTTGGCGATCGGCTCGGCGAGCGTGCCGTCGACCAGGGTACCGCCGACCAGCGCGACGCGCTGCGCGGACGCACCGCCAGCGACCAGCAGCAGGCTCGACAGGAGAACACAGCACCAAGCGCTGCCGGGTTTGCGCATCGTTCCGCTCCGATCGGGGGAACGGCAAGCGTACCGCAGCCGGCTCAGTAGGCGAACTCGCGGAAGACGCGGTCGATATCGCCGTTCCATTCGCCGTGGAACAGCGCGAGCTTGCGCTCGGCCGGCGTTTCGTTGGCCTCGACCACCTCGATCAACGGCGCGAGGAAGATGCTTTCGTCGGCGCCGTGCGCATTGCGCGCGTTGCGGCGCTGCAGGCCGGCCACGGAGATCTGCAATGCCTGCTGCGCGATATCGCGCAGCGTGCCGTTGCGGAACGGCAGCTTCAGCGCCTGCCTGGCGACGCCGTCGCGCAGCGCGTTGCGTTCCTCGAGCGTGAAATCCTTGACCAGGTCCCAGGCTGCATCGAGCGCGACATCGTCGTACAGCAGGCCGACCCAGAACGCCGGCAACGCGCAGATGCGGCTCCACGGCCCGCTGTCGGCGCCGCGCATCTCCAGGAATTTCTTCATGCGCACTTCGGGGAAGGCGGTGGTCATGTGGTCGGACCAGTCGACCATCGTCGGCTTGGTGTCCGGCAACGCTTCGAGCTTGCCGTCCATGAATTTGCGGAACGATTGCCCAGACAGATCGATGTATTCGCCGTTGCGATACGAGAAATACATCGGTACGTCGAGCAGATAGTCGACGTAGCGCTCGTAGCCGAAGCCGTCCTCGAAGACGAAGTCGAGCATGCCGGTGCGGTCCGGATCGGTGTCGGTCCAGATGTGCGAGCGATAGCTGAGGTAGCCGTTGGGCTTGCCCTCGCGGAACGGCGAATCGGCGAACAGCGCCGTCGCCACCGGCTGCAGTGCCAACGAGACGCGGAACTTCCTGACCATGTCCGCCTCGTCGGCATAGTCGAGGTTGACCTGCACCGTGCACGTGCGCTTCATCATGTCCAGGCCGAGGCCGCCGACCTTGGGCATGTAGTTGCGCATGATCTGATAGCGGCCCTTCGGCATCCACGGCATGTCGTCGCGCGACCATTTCGGCTGGAAGCCCATGCCGAGGAAGCCCAGGCCGAGTTCGTCGGCGACGGCCTTGACCTCGCGCAGGTGGCCGTCGACTTCGCTGCAGGTCTGGTGGATGGTTTCGAGCGGCGCGCCGGAGAGTTCGAACTGGCCGGCGGGTTCCAGGGTGACCGAGGCGTTGTCGCGCGTGAGCGCGATGGTGCGGCCGTGTTCGTCGACCGGTTGCCAGCCGAAACGCGTCAGACCGCGCAACAGCGCTTCGATGCCGCGCTCGCCCTCGAACGTCGGCGGACGCAGGTCATCGAGGCGGAAGCCGAACTTTTCGTGCTCGGTGCCGATGCGCCAGTCGGATTTCGGCTTGCCGCCGGACGCGATGTAGTCGACGAGATCGCCACGGCCGGTGATCGGGGTATCGCTGACGTGGCTCGGGCTGGACATGCGGGACCGCTCGCGGGAGTGATAGGCGATATGCGGGCCCGGCCCACTGATCGCAAGGCGGCACTATAGCTGCGTCGTGTGCGGCGCGGCGTTGCTGGTTTGGGATGCCGGTGTTCCGTCGACATCGACCGATTCCATGCCGGGCACGAACCGGTCTGGCGTACTCAAACCGAACTGTTGGATTTTGCGTCTTCCAGGCTGCGAATGTAGTCCAGTTCGTTTCTTGCGCGTTGATCTTCCTGGTCCAGTTCCAAGCATTCTTCGAGCTTCTTCCTTGCTTCTTCGAATTTTCCCTGCTCGACCAGAACGAAGGCGAGCCCTCGCTTGGCCCGGCCCCGGTCCCTAACCTCGTCCTGCGGCGGTGAGAAAGCGGCTAGGTCTTCGGCGGACAGGTACAGCTCGTACGCCTTTTCCCAATTTCTTTCCCACTGGTAGAGGTTGCCGAGCTCGGCGAGAAATCTGGCGTTGTACGGAGAAAGATGGATCGCGCGTTCGAGCGATGGCTTGGCAGCCGCCATTCGACCGAGTTCTACCAATGCGTATCCCTTCATGTAGTGCGCCTCCGCCCAAAGCACGTACAGGCTCACCGCTTCGTCTCCGGTCCCGGTGCCGCGGTCGTACGCTGCCGCCGCTTCCGCCAGGTACGCGAGTGTCTCTTCAGGCGTGCGCGCCACGTACCAGCGCGTGTTGCCTTCGGGAAATTTCCCGGCGTAGTAATCGAGCATCCGGTCAAGCGTCGGGATGGCCTCCGCCGCCTTGCTGGCGTCGATGAGGTCACGCACATGCTGCATGGCCTGCTGCTGCGCGACCTCGCCTTCATCGTCAGGTTTTTTGGAATCGTCCTGTGCCAGCGCAACGAACGACACGGCATACAGCAGCAGGGTCAGCAGCGCATTGTAGACAGTCATGAACGCTCCGAGCCGTGCAGTAGGTGGAGATTCGTTGGTCTTCGCGACACTATCGCAAACCGCACGCAGCGAGGCCGGCCGGAAGCATCGAGAGCACGGTGACCGGACTTGCGCGAGACCGGGTGGTCAGAAGGCCAGCCAGCGCCCGATGACCTCGCGCGCCTCGTCGACGCCCTGTTTCGATTCGCCCGAGAACGTCTGCACGCTGACCGTATCGCCGAACACCGAAGACAATTCCTTGCGCACCGCCAGCAGCGCATTGCCCTGCGCGCCGCGGCTGAGCTTGTCGGCCTTGGTCAGCAGCGCATGTGCCGGCAGGCCGCGCCCGACCGCGTAACCGAGCATCTGCCGGTCGTACTCCTTGAGCGGGTGGCGGATGTCCATCACCACCACCAGGCCTCTCAATGCCATGCGGCTGCCGAAATAGCCGTCGAGGAAGGCCTGCCAGTGGGCCTGCAGGTCCTGCGGCACTTTGGCGTAGCCATAGCCGGGCAGATCGACGAGATAGCGGGCGGTCGTAGCGTCCTTGGCCGGCGTGACGTCGAAGAACACCAGTTGCTGGGTGCGGCCCGGGGTCTTGGAGACGCGGGCCAGCGCGTTCTGCTGGCAGATGGCATTCAGGGCGCTGGACTTGCCGGCGTTGGAACGGCCGGCGAACGCGACTTCGAGGCCGTCGTCCGGCGGCAGCTGCCGCGGGGTGTGGGCGGCGAGCAGATAACGGGCTTGTGCGAGCGGATTGGCCATGCGGACTAGGATCGCATGGGATCTCCGGTGTCCTGCACGATGGAATAGCCGGATACGAGAGCACCCCTCCCCAGCCACCGGCCCTACGGCTTCGCCTTCGGGCGTTCGTCAGCACGCGCGCCATGGCGCAAGCGTGACCCCCTGCAGTCGCAGGGAGGGAGCGAAACAGCACGCGGTTTGACCGTCCTGCGGCCCGCAACGATAATTCGTGGCCTTGCGCGGACGCCGTCCGCAGCGCCACGCCGGCCCGGCCGCGTGTCCCTCGATCCACGGAGTTCCGCATGCGCCACGCCCGCGTCTATGGTCTCGCCAGCCTCGCCATCGTGGCGGTGGCGGCGGTCGCTTTCGCCCAGACCACGGTGACGCCGCTGCCGGAAACCGCGCCGGTCCAGGCCATGCCGCTCGATGCCTCGGCCGTCGCCGAGCTGGCCAAGGCCAAGTGGGGCGATGCCAAGGCCGGCGCGACCAAGGCAGCGGCTTGCGCCGCCTGTCACGGCCTGGATGGCAATTCGACGGTCGATCCCAAGATTTACCCGCGCATCGCCGGCCACAGCGAGCGCTATCTGTCGCGGCAGTTGGCGCTGTTCAAGAGCGGCGAGCGCAGCAGCGGCAACGCCGCGCTGATGCGGCCGTATGCCGCAGTGCTGAGCGCGCAGGACATGCGCGATCTGGGCGCCTATTACGCCACGCAGAAGTCCGGTGCCGGCATCGCCGACGACAGCGCCATCGCCAGCGGTCCGAATGCCGGCATGAAGTTCTATGAGGTCGGCGAAAAGCTGTTTCGCAGCGGCGACACCGCGCGCGGCATTCCGGCCTGCATGGCCTGCCACGGTCCGGCCGGTGCGGGTAATCCGGGGCCGGCGTATCCGCGTATCGGTGGACAGCAGTCCTGGTACGTCGCCCGGCGCTTGCAGGAATACCGGGCCGGCACCACCACCGAACGCGACCCGCACCTGTTCAGCATCATGGCGACCGTCGCCAAGCCGCTGACCGATGAGGAAATCCAGTCGCTCGGCAGCTATCTGCAGGGCCTGCACGATCGTGCCGACGAGGCGTCCGAGGACGCGGTCGCCGCGCTGAAGGCCGCGCCGCCCGTGGCGAAGCCGGCCCCGGCGCCCGCCGCCGCGCCGCCTGCCGCCGAAGCGCCGCCCGCGCCCGCGCCGACGACCGCGCAATCGTCGTGAACTCGGCGCAGTCATTGCGGTCACAGCTTCACAGTCCTTGAATCAGCACGCCGGCCAGACTCCTTGCGCCGGCGTTTTTTTTAGCCGCCACCGCCTTGCCCGGAACGCAGCATGATCAACCGCCTCGCCCTCCTCCTCCTCGCGCTGCTGCTGCCCGCGCTGCTGCCTGCGGTGGCGTACGCCCAACAGGCAGCGCCGGTGGCCGGAAACGACTACGTCGTCATCGAAGACGGCCAGCCGTACCGGCCGTTGAAGGGCAAGATCGAGGTCGTCGAAGTGTTCAGCTACTGGTGCATCCACTGCGCGCATTTCCAGCCCGCGGTCGATGCCTGGAAGCGCAAGCTGCCGTCCGACGTGCGCTTCACCTACGTGCCGGCGGTGTTCCAGGACAATGATCCGTTCGCGCGCGCGTACTTCGCCGCCGAGCGCACCGGCGCGCTCGCCAGGACCCATGACGCGCTGTTCGATGCCGTGCACGTGCAGCAGACGCTGGCCAAGAACGCCTCCGTCGACGAACTCGCCGGGTTCTACGCCACGCAGGGTTTCAACGCCGCCAGAATGAAGGCTGCGATGGAAGCGCCGGGCGTCGATGCGCAATTGGCGCAGGCAAAGGCGTTCGCACTACGCAGCGGCATTCCCGGCACGCCCGCGCTGGTCGTCAACGGCAAATATCGCGTCGAGGGCCAAACCGCCGAGGAACGCCTGCGCATCGCCAGCGCCCTGATCGCGATGGAGCGCAAGGCGCGGCGTTGATTTCCCATCTCGCGGAGTGCTGCCGCGACCTGTTTTCTTTCGATCCATTGCGAGAATCTCCTCCATGAACAAGTGCCTGACCTTCCTGCTGATCGCGATGCTGGCCGCGACCACCGCCTGCAATCGCCAGGACACCGCGGCCGCGGCCGACGCCACCACGCCGAGCGCAACGGCCCCGGCGGCGGATGCCGCGCCGGCCGCTCCGTCGCAGACGCCTGCCGCCGCAGCCCCCACCACCGCTCCTGATCCCGCCGCGATCGCGGCTGCCGACGCCGCGGCCGCCGCCGCGCTGCAGGCTGCCGCGCAAGGCCCGGCTCCGGTCGCCGGCGAGGACTACATCGAAGTGCAGGGCGGGCAACCGTTCGATCCGCTGGCCGGCAAGGTCGAAGTGGTCGAGGTCTTCGGCTACGTCTGCCCCGCCTGCGCGAGCTTCCAGCCGCTGGTCAGCGCGTGGAAGCGCAAGCTGCCGTCCGACGTGCGCTTCACCTACGTGCCGGCGTTGTTCGGCGGCATCTGGGATCGCTATGCGCGCGCCTACTACGCGTCGGAATCGATGGGCCTCGTCGACAAGACCCACGACGACTTGTACAACGCGATCCACATCCAGCAGACGCTCAAGGGCGAGCGCGGCCAGGACAGCGACCAGGACATCGCCGCGTTCTATGGCAAACATGGCGCCGACCCGCAGCAGTTCGTCAGCACGATGGCCAGCTTCAGCGTCGACGCCAAGCTCAACAAGGCCAAGCAGTTCGCCATGCGCAGCGGCATCGACTCGACGCCCAGCGTGGTGATCAACGGCAAGTACCGCGTCAAGGGCAAGAGCTTCGAGGACATGCTGCGCATCGCCAACCAGCTGATCGCGCGCGAGCGCGCGGCGCAGGGCGGCGCACCGCAGGCCGATGCCGCACAACAGGGCGGCACCGCCGCCGGCCACTGAGCCGCGCGGGAGAGATGACGACGCGTTCGCTCAAGCTGCTCAGCGCCAATATTCAGGCCGGTTCCAGCACGCGCCGTTACAGCGACTACGCGACCCGTAGTTGGTCGCACGTGCTGCCGGCCGGCAACAAGCGCGGCGCGCTCGACACGATCGCGAAACTGGCCGGCGACCACGACATCGTCGGCCTGCAGGAAAGCGATCCGGGCAGCTGGCGTTCGGGCCTCACCAACCAGACGCATTACCTCGCCGAAGCCGGCGGCTTCGACTACTGGAGCCACCAGCCCAATCGCCGCGTCGGCAACTTCGCCTCCAGCGCCAACGGCCTGCTCAGCAAGCTCGAGCCGGTCGAGGTTACCGATCATCCCCTGCCTGGACGTATTTCCGGACGCGGCGTGCTGATGGCGCAGTTCGGCGAAGGGGATGAGGGCTTCACCATCGCCATCGCGCACCTGTCGCTCGGCACGCAGTCGCGGCGCTCGCAGCTGGCCTTCATCGCCGAGTTGCTGCACGACCATCCGCATGCGGTGCTGATGGGCGACTTCAACTGCCTGCCCGACCGGCCGGAAATGGAAACCCTCTACAAACGCACGCATCTGCAACCGCCGGCGTGCGTCGTGCCGACGTTTCCGAGCTGGCGCCCGCAGAAGGCGATCGACCATATCCTGGTCACGCAGGCGCTGGCCTGCCGCGACCTGCGCGCGTTTCCGGCGGCATTGTCCGATCACCTGGCGCTGTCGATCGTGCTGGACGTGCCGGAGATCGCGCTGCAGCGCTGAGCATCCCGAAAAAAAAAGCGGGCGGCGATTCGCATCGCCGCCCGCCATCATTGCCGCTGAAGATGGATCAGAAACGATAGTCGGCGCTGACGTACCAGAACGCGCCCGGCAGGTCATAGGTACCGGCGTCGTAGCCATTCAGCGAGCAGCTCAGGCACACCGGCGGTTCCTTGCCGAAGATGTTGTTGGCGCCGGCTGACAGCTTCAGGCCTTCGAGCGCAAACGCGTCTTTCCAGCTCGCCTGCAGGTCGTGGTAGGTGGTCGAGCCGAGCGTGTTGAACGCGACGCCGCCCTGGCAACCGGGCGCCTCGTCGACCGGCACGTTGCTGCAGGGCTCGTCGACCGCGGAGATGTAACGCGACGTCCAGTTGACGTTCCAGTCGCCCAGCGTCCAACCGAACTGCACGTTGGTCTGCCAATCCGGAATCGCGCTGTTGTCCACTTCGATACCGACTTCGCGCTGCGACCTGTTGCCGTCGATGTCGATCGCCTCGTAACCCATGACGTGCGTCGACTGCAGCGACGCTGTCAGGCGGCCCCAGCTCCACTCCGGTCCGGTCCAGTTGGCCTTGATGTCGAGGCCATCCGTCTTGATCGTGCCGAGGTTGTCGAGGAAGTTGTTCGGTGGATTGAGGTTGCCGCCGATCGGATTGCGCGAGAACGGTGTGCAGTTGATCGTGCCGACGCCGCCTTCGCGCAGACACTGCCGCAGCAACGATTGCAGGTCGCGCGGCTGGATGGCGCCGTCGATCTCGTGGTTGTAGTAGCTCAGCTCGACATCGAAGCGATCCGACCAGGCAGTGTCTTCAGCCCAGCCCGGGCTGTAGACCACGCCGAAGGTGTAGCTGTCGGACTCTTCGGGTTCGAGGTTCGGGTTGCCACCGGTGAAGGTGGTGATCTGGGTGTTGGCCTGCTCGAAGTTGGGCGGCGCGCCCTGCGCCAGGCAGCCCGCAGCGAATTCCGGCGAAGCCGGGCCGGGACTACCGGTCGAACCGCAGGGATCGACCAGCGTCGCGCCGAATTGCGTGAGGCCGAACAATTCACCCAGGTTCGGAGCGCGGAAACCTTCCGAATACGTGCCGCGGATCACCAAGTCCTCGATCGGCTGCCAGCGGAAACCTGCCTTGCCGGTCGTTGCATTGCCGAAGGTCGAGTAGTCGGAGTAGCGGATTGCCGCAGTCAGATCGAGCGAGGCGAGCACTGGGAAACTGAATTCCGAGTAGATCTCGCTCACGTCGTATTCCGCCTTGACTGGCGAAGCGAACGAGTCCTGCGACTCACCGGTCTGGCGCAACGGATCAGGATTGAACTCGCCGCGGTACTTGCGGTGCTCGACGCCGGCTGCGAAAGCAGCAGAGCGGTCGCCAATGTCGAACAGGTCACCCGTCACGTTGGCCGAAGCCAGATCCAGCGTCTGCTTGCTGGAATCGATCTGCGTGGTGCGGATGTAGTTGATCATCTCCTGGGTCATCGGACGGCCCTGGCCACCGAACAGGTCCAACGGCACGCAACCGGCGACCGCCGCGCACAAGGCCGGATCGCCGAGCGCGAGCTTGATCTTGGCGACGTTGTAGCCGTTGAAGAATGTCTGCTCGGCCTTGTTCTCCGAATGCACGTAGTTGGCGTCCCAGCTGAAGCCGCGATCGCCGATGTTGAACAGGCCGTCGAGTCCGACGTTGAAGTAGATGGTGTCGACGTCCTGCTCGAAGATGCGCGGACCGACCTCGATGGGACGCTTGGTCAGCACCAGGAAATTGGAGGCCGCGTCGAGGGTATAGCCGAACGGGTTGTACGGGTTGTCCGCGTGGATGCTGATGGTGTCGGCGATGCCGCCCGTGCCGGCGCCCGGTCCGACGAAGATCGGTTCCGGCGCGGCCTGGTTGGTCGAGGTGCGATTGTTGTACAGCCCCTTGACGTGCAGGCGCGTGTTCTCGGTAAGGTCGTAGTTGAGGCTGGTGTAAATCGCCTTGCGCTTGCTCGGCGTCAATAGCAGGTTGAACGGCGCGAAGTTGAAGCGGTCCGCGCCACTGAAGCTGTGGTACGTGCCGCCGTTCGGATCATTCGGGTCGAACACCGGCGTGGTCGTGCCGCCGTCCAAGGTGATGTCGTACCAGTTCTCGGTATCGGCATCGCAGCCGCCGACGCCGGTCGTGGGACGGTTCGGGTCGCAGAAGAAGAAACGGCCCTGCGGGATGCCCGAACTGCCGCCGCGCACGCCGGTGCCGGGCGTGGGGAACGCAGACTGGTCCCAGCTTCCGGAACTGATGGACTTCTGCTCGTAGTAGCTCGCCCCGAACACCGCCGACCAGCGCTCGCCGCTGCCGCCGAGGGTCAGGCTGGCTTCGGTCGTGCCGCCGCCGTCGTCGTACTCGCCGTAATACGTGTGGACTTCGGCGCCGTCGAACTTCCTGCGCGTGATGATGTTGACGACGCCGGCGATGGCGTCGGAGCCGTAGATCGCCGAGGCGCCGTCCTCGAGCACTTCGACGCGCTCGACGATCGCCAGCGGGATGGTGTTGACGTCGGCGCTGCCGCTGACGCCCGATGCCGAGGATTCGTTGACCCAGCGGATGCCGTCGACTAATACCAGCACGCGCTGCGAGCCGAGATTGCGCAGGTCGACCTGCGCCGAACCCGCGCCGATGCCGCCGCCGTCGGACGGGTAACCGAAGTTGCCCGAAGAATTGAACTTGGCGTTGAGCGCCTTGCCGCTGGCGGTGAGCTGCTGCAGCACTTCGCCGACGGTCTGTACGCCGGTCTTGTCGAGTGCCGCGCGATCGAGGACGAAGACCGGCTGCGCAGTGACCGCATTGGTCTGCTTGATGCGCGTGCCGGTCACGCTGACGGTGTCGAGCGTAGTGGCTTGTTCGCTGCTGGCGGGTTCCTGCGCGAACGCCAGGCCCGGCGCGGCCAGCAAGAGGGAAACATGGATGGCCAGGGCCAAACGTTGGTAGGGCAGCGATTTCATCGGGACTCTCTCCTCAAAGTAGAACAATGGTCCGCGCATGCCCCTGTTCACACGCCGGTAACGCCTTGTAAACAATTCGTAAAGGCTCCACAAGGCCTAAGCGGTCATGTAACCGGTTACTGCCAAATTAGGGATAGTCCGACGACCCACAAAAAGGCCGCGAATACGCGCTTCAGGGCCGGTCCGCTGATGGCATGGGCCAGGCGGGTGCCGAACGGCGCGGCCAGGACCGAGGCCAGGGCGACCCCGATCGCGGCGGGCAGGTAGACATAGCCGATGGCATGCGCGGGCAAGGCCCCTGCCGGGGCATTGAGGGCATAACCGACTGCGCTGCCGATCCCGATCGCCACCCCGCAGGCCGAGGACGTGCCGACCGCGCGCACGGGCGTGACGCCGCGCCAGGTCAGCACCGGCACCGTCATGCTGCCGCCGCCAATGCCGACGACCGCCGACACCGCGCCGATGCCGATGCCGGCGATGCTCATCACCGGTCCGCGGGGCACCACGTCCGCGCTGCCGCCCTTGCGGGTTCCGCCGAAGGCCATCTGTGCACCGGCGATGAAGCAGTAGGCCGCGACGAACAGGCGCAGGACATCGCCATCGATGGCGACCGCAAACAGGCTGCCGAGCCAGCCGCCGAGCAGCAGGCCCGGCACCATCCATCCGACCGTCGGCCACAGCACGCCGCCGCGGCGGTGATGCGCGTAGGCCGACGACGCGGCGGTCATGATGATGCTCGCCATCGAACTCGCCAACGCCGCATGCATCGCGGCGTCCTTCGGTACGCCCTGCGCCGGCAGCAGCCATACCAGGGCCGCCACCAGGATCAATCCGCCGCCGATGCCGAGCAGTCCTGCCAGCACGCCGGCGACGATGCCCAACAGCGGAAACAACCACAGTCCTTCCAGCATCGACTCGCTCCCGTCTCCGACACCACGCCACGCACACGCAATAGGCCGCGAAAAGGCAATTCAGAAACCTTCGGCTATAGTCGGGCGATGCCAACAAACGACCTCGTCCACGATGCGATCCGCGTGCGTTGCAACGCACGCATCGTACTCGCCATCGCAATGATCGCCTGCGCATGCTCCGCGCAGGCGCAGTCGTCCGACGCCGCCGTGCGTGCGGCCATCGAAGCTGCCGAACGCGGCGAAGCGAATACGACAATCCCGGCCCAGCATCCTTTGTCCGGTTGGATCGAGTACGCGCGGCTGCGCCGCGACATCGACACGCTGCCGACCGCGCAGGCGCAGTCGTTCCTGTCGCGCCAGCAGGGACAACCCGTCGCCGAGGCGTTCCGCGAGTTGTGGCTGGCGGCGCTGTCGCGCCGGCAGGACTGGCCGGCGTTTCGCGCCGCATGGAAGCCGTCGCCGTCGAACAACCTAGGCAAGAACGACACCCTGCGCTGCGCCGACCTCAATGCGCGCCAGGCCACCGGCGCCACGGATGCAGCCTGGACGCGCGATGCGCAGGCGCTGTGGCGCAGCACCGGCAAGCCCTTGCCTGCGGTTTGCGATGCGCCGTTTGCGATCCTCGCCAGCCAGGGCGGCCTGCCGCCGGCGCTGCGTTGGGAACGCATCGAGAAGGCCGCCGCGGAATGGCAGCCGGCGGTGATGCGCGACGCGGCGCGCGGGCTGCCCGCCGACGAGTTCGCGCTCGCCAACGATTACGCCGCCTTCTTCGACGCGGTGCACGAACGCGCATTGACCTGGCCGAAGACGCCGCGCAGCCGCCTGATCGCCTCGCAAGGCCTGGCCCGCCTGGCCAAGTCGCTGCCGATGAGCGTCGACACGCAGTTGCCGAAATTCGCCAGCGCACTCGGCTTCACCGAGGCCGATCGTGCTCGCCCGCTGTACCAGGCCGCGTTGTGGGCGGTCGCGTCGTATGAACCCGATTCGGCGCGGCGGCTGAACGCCGTCCCCGAATCCGCTTACGACGAGCGCCTGCACGAATGGCGCGTGCGCGAAGCGATGTCGCGTTCGGACTGGCGCGCCGCGCTGGTGGCGATCCGCAAGATGGGCGCTACGCAGCGCAACGATTCGCGCTGGAAATATTTCGAGGCGCGGCTGGAAGAGATCGCCGGCAACAAGACGGGCGCGCAGGCCTTGTACCGCGAGGCTGCGCGCAAGCCCGAGTTCCATGGCTTCCTCGCCGCCGATCGTCTCCAGCAGGGATACGCACTGTGCCCATGGGATCCGAACGACTCTGCCGCAGCGAAGGCGACGATCGCGCGCGACCCCGGCATCGTGCGGGCGATGGCGCTGTCGCGCATCGACCGCGCGGCCTGGGCGCAGCGCGAGTGGGACGCGGTATTGGCGCGGTTCGACGATACCCAGCGACGCATGGCGGTCGAGGTCGCGCAGGACAATGGCTGGTTCGACCGCGGCGTGTTCGGCCTGGTCAGCGTCGGCGGCAAACGTTATCCAGAGGAATCGCGCCTGTACAAGCTGCGCTTCCCGCTGCACCACGATGCGACGATCCGGCGCGAGGCGGTCAAATACGGCATCGATCCAGCCTGGGTCGCGGCCGAGATCCGCGCCGAGAGCATCTTCAATCCGCGCGCGCGCTCCGGCGCCAACGCGATGGGCCTGATGCAGGTGCTGCCGGGCACCGGCGCCGCCGTCGCCAACCGCATCGGCCTGCCCTGGGGCGGTGCCGACAGCCTCTACGACGCCGACACCAATATCGCCATCGGCACGGCCTATCTGCGCCAGATGGAGGACAAATACGGGCAACCCTACGTCGCTATCGCCGCATACAACGCCGGACCCGCGCCCGTCGCGCGCTGGCAGACGCAGCGCCCGGCGATGGATGCCGATTTCTGGATCGAGACCATCAGCTACAAGGAAACGCGCGAGTACGTCGCGCGCGTGCTCGCCTTCAGTGTGATTTACGACTGGCGCCTCAATGGCAGCGCGGTACCGGTATCCGAGCGCATGCGCGGGCGCGAAGGCACGGCGCGCAAGGCGTTCTCGTGTCCGGCTGCGGAAGTGCAGTCGGCGAAGCCGGTAGCCGGTAGCGGGTAGCCGGCGCATCGCCCATCTTCGTCATCCCAGCGAAAGCTGGGAACCATCTTGATTTTACTCAACGTCAAAAATGGGTCCCAGCTTTCGCTGGGATGACGAGTAAAAGCGGTACGCTTCGACCAGTGCCTCCGTCGCCTCACTCAGGGAGATTCCCATGGGCCTGATCGACAGCCTGCTCGGCAACGCCGGCGAGAAACCGATCGAGACGATCGCCGAAGACTTCGCGCCGCTGCTCGCCGCAGGTGAAACGCTGCAACGCGCGTTCGGTCTGATCCGCGACCTGATGGTCTTCACCGACCGCCGCCTGATCCTGGTCAACAAGCAGGGCGTGACCGGCAAACGCGTCGAATATCTCAGCATCCCTTACCGCAGCATCGTGATGTTCTCGCTCGAGACCGAAGGCCATTTCGACCTCGAGGCCGAACTCAAGATCTGGCTGTCGGGCCAGGCGAACCCGATCGGCCGCACCATCGGTCGCGGCGAAGGCGCGAGCGACATCATCGCGCTGCTGGCGCAGAACGCGCCGCGCTGACGTCGCATGCGCGTCTACCTCGTCGGCGGTGCGATTCGCGACCGTCTGCTCGGGCTGCCGCCTGCCGGAAAGGCGGCTACCGGTCGGGCGGCTACGGACAGGGCGGCTACCGACAGGGATTTCGTCGTCGTCGGCGAAACCCAGGACGCGATGCAGGCACGCGGCTTCAAGCCGGTCGGGCGCGATTTCCCGGTGTTCCTGCATCCGCAGACCGGCGAGGAATACGCGCTGGCGCGCACCGAACGCAAATCCGGGCGCGGCTATCGCGGCTTCGTCGTCGATGCCGATCCTTCGGTGACGCTGGAAGAGGATCTGGCGCGGCGCGATTTCACCGTCAACGCGATCGCCGAAGATGCGGACGGCACGCTGATCGATCCGTTCGGCGGTGGGCGCGACATCGAAGCGCGCGTGCTGCGTCACGTCGGCGCGGCCTTCGTCGAGGATCCGCTGCGCATCCTCCGCGCGGCGCGCTTCATGGCGCGTTTCGCGCCGCTTGGCTTCACGATCGCGCCGGAGACGATGGCGCTGATGCGCACGATGGTCGAATCCGGCGAAGCCGATGCGCTGGTGCCGGAACGCGTCTGGCAGGAACTGTCGCGCGCACTGGCGGCGCGGCAGCCATCGGCCTTCCTGCGCACGCTACGCGACTGCGGCGCGCTGCGCGTGGTGCTGCCGGAAGTCGATGCGCTGTACGGCGTGCCGCAACGCGCCGAATACCATCCCGAGATCGACACCGGTGTGCATATCGAACTGGTCTGCGACATGGCCGCGCGGCTGGCGCCGGGCGACGACCTCATCGGCTTCGCCGCACTCGCCCATGACCTCGGCAAGGCGCTCACCCCGGTCGAGGAGTTGCCCAGACACATCCAGCACGAACAGCGCGGCATCGCGCCGTTGCGCACATTGTGCGAGCGCCTGAAAGTCCCGGCCGCGCATCGCGAACTCGCGATCATGGCCTGCCGCGAACATCTCAACGTGCATCGCCTGCCGGAACTGCGCGACGAGACCGTGCACGATCTGCTCGCGCGCTGCGACGGCTTCCGCAAGCCAGAACGCATCGCGCAGTTGGCGCTGGTGTGCGAGGCCGACAAACGCGGCCGCGCCGGACTTGCGGACCATCCCTACCCGCAAGCCCCGGAATTGCTGCGCCTGCATGCTGCCGCGTGCGCGGTGCGCGGGGCAGACATCGCGCGTGAGGGCCTGGAAGGTCCGGCGCTCGGCGAGGCGTTGCGCAAGGCGCGCATCGCCGCGATCCGCGGAGCGCGGAGCGTGTAGGAGCTGGTTCGCTCGTGACTCACTGGAGGTGCAGACCTCCCTGGCCGTCATTCCCGCGAAGGCGGGAACCCAGTGTCTTGGCTTCCAAACATTCAAAGTCGCTGGGTCCCGCCTTCGCGGGGATGACGAGCAAAGGCAGCAGCCTGTCAATTTTCAAATGGACCCTCGTCAGATCCTGACGCGCCAACCACGCCGATCCATCCACCACACGACCAGCCACCAGAACAACACGAATGCCACGGCGAACAGCAACGAAGGCAGGTACGGACCAAAGCGCGGCGTCATCCAGCTGGCGAAGCCGACACGATAGATCGGCTGCCACCAGCCCAACGCAGCGAATACGTACGTCATCAGCGCCGAACCTGCGTAGGCCGCGATGGCGTTGACGCCGAAGCGACGTCCCAACGCCGGCCAGCCGCGCAAGTCGATGGCGATATGGCATGCCACGAGCGCCAGCAGTGCCCAGCCGCCGCTCCAAAGCACGTACGACGACGTCCACAGGTTCTTGTTGATCGGCAGCACCTGCGCCCACACCGCAGCGAGCACCAGCGCAGCGAGGCCTGCAGCGCAGAGCCGGCGAAGTTGGCCGTGGCGCAGCCAATCGCCAGCGCGCAAGCCGAGCAACGTGGTAGCGATCGCACCCAGCGTGCTCACCAAGCCTTCCGGATCGTGACCCAGGCCGGTGGCGGCGTCGAACTGATAGGCCAACGGACCAAGCATCGCGGTGTCTACGCGACTGGCGAAGTTCGTCCATGGCGCATAGGTGCCAAGCGTCGCAAGCAAGGCCCAATAGCCGAGCAGCAATGCGGCGAGGCAGAGCCACTGCGTCCGCGCCCGCGTGTGCAGAGCGAGCAGGCCGACCACGCCGAAGCACAAGCCGATCCGTTGCAGCACGCCCCAGGGCCGGAAATAGGGATGCTGGAGCGCAAGCCATGCGACCAGATGCAAGCCCAATCCTAACAACACGATGCGCGACGCGCGCAGCAGGACATCGCGCTGCAAGGTCGTGCGCGCGACGCCGGCTTCCATCCGCGGCAGCAAGCCGAGCGCGATCGAGACGCCGACGACGAACAGGAAAAACGGGAAGACGAGGTCGGTCGGCGTGCAGCCGTGCCACTCCGAATGCAGCAACGGCGCGTAGACGTGGCCCCAGTCACCGGGCGTGTTCACCAGCAGCATCGCCGCGACGGTAATGCCGCGCAGCGCATCGACGGATACGAACCGTGGCGGTCTTGTCGCTGCCTGCACGCTTATTCCGCCGTGCCGCCGATCCACGTCGCCGCCACCTGCAGTGCGTCGTCCAGCAACACGAGGTCGGCACGATACCCGGGCGCAATGCGGCCATGCGTTTTTTCGAGCTTCAGGAACGCGGCCGGATACGTCGAGGCCATGCGCGCCGCTTCATCGAGTGGTACGCCGAGCATGGTCACCGCGTTGCGCACCGCGGTCGCCATGTCGAGCGCGGAACCGGCGAGCGCGCCGGCCGCGTTGCGCACGACGCCGTCGCGCACGGTGATCGTTTCGCCGTACAACTCGTAGTCCGGACTGTCGGCGCCGACCGGCGGCATCGCGTCGGTGACGAGGAAGAGCTTGCCGCGCGGCTTCGCGGCCAGCGCCACGCGCAGGCTGGCCGGATGCACGTGCACGCCATCGACGATCAGCCCGCACCAGCTGTCGCGATCCTCGAGCGCGGCGCCGACGGCACCGGGATCGCGACCCTGCAGCGGCGACATCGCGTTGTAGAGATGGGTGAAGCCGCGCACGCCGGCGTCCAGGCCGGCTCGGATTTCTTCATAGCTGCCGGCGGTGTGGCCGGCGGCGATGATCGCGCCCCGCTCCACCAGCGCGCGGATCGACGCCGGCGGCAGCCGCTCCGGCGCCAGCGTGATCAGCGTGCGGCCGTTGGCCAGCGACGTCGCCAATGTGATCTCGTCGGCATCCGGCACCCGGAACTTGCCGGCGTCGTGCGTGCCCTTGCGCGCGGGCGCGAGGTAAGGGCCTTCGAGATGGATGCCGAGCACGCCGGCCACGCCCTGCGCGATGGCGTCGTCCACCGCGGCGATGGCCGTGCGCATCACGTCGAGGTCGTCGCTGATCAGCGTCGGCAGGAAGCCGGTCGTGCCGAAGCGCCGGTGCGCCTGGCCGATGCGGCGCAGGGTGTCGACGGTGGGCGCGTTGTTGAACAGGACACCGCCGCCACCGTTGACCTGGGCATCGAGGAAACCCGGCAGCAGCGCGCCGCCTTGCAGATCGCGCACATCGGCGTCGTGCAGACGCGTGTCGTCGTCGCGGACCACGTCGACGATGCGATCGCCTTCGACCAGCACTGCCAGTCCGTCGTGCAGGCCGTCATCGGTGAGCACGCGGCCATTGACGAGCGCGGTGGCCGCCATCACACGGTCTCCGTCACCTTGTTGAGATGCGGCGGCAGATCCGGATTGTGACCGCGGCGCAGTGCCAGCGCGTTGATCGCGCGGTAGAAGCTCTGGATCGTGAGCAGCGGGGCGCACGCCGGGTGCGGCGCATGCACCAATGGCAGAGTTCCTCCTGAGCTTGTCGAAGGATCGCCACCTTCGGTCGCCACCCAGACCCGGGCGCCGCGCGCGCGGAATTCATCGGCCATCGCCAACGTGCCTGCTTCGGTTTCGTCCGGTTGCGCGAACGCGAGCACCGGGAAGCCTGGCCCCACCAACGCCATCGGCCCATGCCGCACTTCGGCCGAACTGTAGGCCTCGGCGTGCAATCCGCAGGTTTCCTTGAACTTGAGGGCGGCCTCCTGCGCCGGAGCAAGACCCAGGCCGCGACCGAGCACGAACAGGTTGCGCACGTCCTCCAGGCCGTCGGTGAGCGAAGACCAGTCCGCGTTCCACGCCTCATGCAGCGAATCGGGCAACGCCTGCAGCGCATCGCGCATCGGCGCGTCGTTCTTCCAGTAAGCAGCGAGCTGCAGGATCGCTGCCAGCGATGCGATGTAGCTCTTGGTCGCCGCAACACTGCGTTCCTGTCCGGCGCTCAGCGGCAGCACGATGTCGGCCAACTGCGCCAACGGCGAATCCTCGGCGTTGACCAGGGCGACCACGCGCGCACCGCCTTCGCGCGCGGCCTCGGCGTTGCGCAGCAGGTCGGGACTCTTGCCTGATTGGGAAATCACCAGGTACAGCGCTCCGCGCACGTTCTGTTTCGCGACATAGACCGAACCCACCGATGGCGAGGCCGATGCGGTCACGATGCCGAGTTGCGTTTCCAGCAGATATTTCGCATAGGTCGCGGCGTGGTCGGAACTGCCGCGCGCGCAGGTCACGACGAACGGCGGCGGATCGCGTCGCAACGCGTCGCCTAGGTGCTCCACCACGGCGGCATTGCGCGCGAACTGGCGCGCGACGACGGCGGCCGAATCGGCCGCTTCCTGGAACATCAACGTCCGTTCGGGCGCAGGCAGCGCATCCGTGGCCTCGTGCACCATCTCACTCCTCGCTGCGAACCGGGCGCGGCCGCATCGGCGCGGTCGATCCGCGCACGACCAGCTGCGGTACGAAGCCCTGGTTGTGGACGACGAGCGGATGGTCGTCGTAGGCGTCCACGCGCAAGCCGGTGATCAGCAGCCGCGCGGCGTGCCGCGCGATGTCCTCGGTCGCCTGCTTGGCGGTGGTCAGCGCCGGCCACGACTGCTTGGAGAACGGGCTGTCCTCGAAGCCGGCGATCGACAGGTCGTAGGGCACGTTCATGCCCGCGGATTTCGCCGCGGCCAGCACGCCGGCGGCGATCTCGTCGTTGGAGCCGAAGATCGCGGTCGGCGGCTCGCGCAGCGCAAGCAGGCGCCGCGCGCCGCGGAAACCGTCGTCGAAGGTGTAGTCGCCGGGCACGACCAGGTGCTTGTCGAGCGTGATGCCGTAATCCTTCAACGCATCCTCGTAGCCCTGGTAGCGCTCGCCGCTCGAGCGGTGCGCCTGCCCGCCCCAGAGGAAACCGATGCGCTGGTGGCCGAGCTGGATCAGGTGCTCGGTGATCTCGAACGCCGCATCGCGGTCGTCGACGAACACGCAGGGAATGCCGTCGTTTGGATCCTCGGTGGCGGCGATGATGCGCACCAGCTTGATGCCGCGCGCCACCAGTGCGGCCACGAGCTCGGGCGACTCGGACATCGGCGCGGTCAGCACCAGTCCGCCGAGGCGCGAGCGGCGCACCCACTCGCCGAGTTCGTCGGCGAGCAGCGGCGAGCTCGAATCGCAGGGATGGATCTGCAGGTCGAAGCCGGTTTCGCGGCAGGCCGCGAGCACGCCGTTCTGCACGCCGATGATGTGGTACGGGTTCGGGTTGTCGTAGACCAGTCCGATCACGAAAGAGGTTGCGCTGCGCAGGTTGCGTGCGGACGGGTCCGGCTCGTAGTCGAGCTCGGCGATCACGTGCAGCACGCGCGAGCGCGTGGTCTGCATCACCGAAGGCTCGTTGTTGATCACGCGCGAGACCGTCTTCAACGAGACCTTGGCCCGCTCGGCAACGTCCTTGATGGTCGGTCTGCGCACGTCTAGCCGTCCTGTCCCGAAGAGTTGCCTGTGATTCTTCCGCCCATCATGCCGCGACGGGCATGCCGGCGCGATGACCGCGCAAGGCGTAATAGAGGATGTACAGGTAGCACGGCACCACCAGCGCAGCGAACACGAGCTGGAAATCCAACTGCTGTTTGAGCACCGCGAACAGTTGCGGAATGATCGCGCCGCCGGCGATGCCCATGATCAGCAGCGCCGAGCCCATCTCGGTGAAGCGGCCGAGGCCGCGGATCGCGAGCGGGAAGATCGCCGGCCACATCATCGCGTTGGCGAAGCCGAGCGCGGCGACGAAGGCGACCGACAGGTAGCCGTGCGTCAGGAACGCGCCGATCGCCAGCACCACGCCGAGCACGGCCGAATAGCCGAGGTAACGCTCCTGCGAAACGAAGCGCGGGATCAGCACGAGGCCCGCGAGATAGCCGACCAACATGCAGGCCAGCGTGCCGGCGGTGAAGTATTTGGTGTGATCCAGGGGCAGGTCGAAGCCATTGCCGTAGGTGCCGATCGCATCGCCCGCCATCACCTCCACGCCGACGTACACGAAGATGCACAGCGCGCCGAGCCAGACGTGCGGGAACTGGAAGATGCTGCTGCGCTCGCGCGTGCCGGGCACCGGAATCGGCGTGGCGTTGACTTCCGACGCCTTCAGCTCCGGCAGCGGCGAGAACCAGATGGCGATCGCGAGCACGACCAGGATGCCGGCCATCGTCAGGTAGGGCGTGTGGATCTTGGCGGCGAATTCGGTCAGCAGCCGCGACTTCTCCACGGCATCGGCGGACGCGACCTGCGTGGCGAGATCGCCGATGCCGTGCAGCACCAGCGTACCGATCAGCAACGGCGCGAGGATGCCGGCCACCTTGTTGCAGATGCCCATCAGCGCGATGCGCTGCGCGGCGCCCTCGATCGGCCCGAGGATGCTGATGTAGGGATTGACTGCGGTCTGCAGCAGCGCGAGGCCTCCGCCGATCACGAACAGTCCGCCAAGCGCGGCGGCGAACACGCGCTGCGTCGAGAATTCGCCGAACATCGCCGCGCCCGCGGCCATCACCAGCAGGCTCAGGGCCAGTCCCTTCTTCATGCCGGTGCGCTTGAGGATCCACGACGCCGGCAGCGCGAGGAAGAAGTAAGACAGGTAGAACACCATCAAGACGAGGAAGGCGTAGATCTCGTTGACGTCGAAGGCGAGCCTGACGAATGCGATCAGCGGCCCGTTGATCCAGGTGAAGAAACCGATGACGAAGAACAGCGCACCGATGATGGCAATGGAGCCGGCGTGGCTGGCGGGCCTGGATGCGGATGCTGCAACGGACATGGGCGATGACTCCTGCAACGGAATAGGCGAACCGCTCGTTGTCGCCGGCAGATGACAATCTGAGCGCGATCAGGGAATAACGTTGTCATATTTTTGGTTGGACGGCCATATTTTCCTCGCATGGCCGGGCTCATCCTTCGTCGTCCGAAACTGTTGCGTCGCAACATGACCTCGCCCGTCTCGAGGCCGGCCTGCCCATAAAATAGGCTTAATTACAGCCATTTTTGGGTTCTATCGCTCTTCTGTTAGGTCGCTTGTGCACGCTTTTGTCGTCTTTAGCGAGTCCCCAGCAAGTCTTGATGACAGGCTGTTGACATCGTTGTCATAGCGCTACCACACTCCAGCCACTTGGCCACCGCCGGCATTCCGGCAGAAGACCAGCGAGGGAGTCCGAGTGGTCGCGATCGCCAACCCATTGCCCGTGGACGCCAAGCGCGGCGGCAAGCCGTTCATCGCGGCCGACGTCGGCGGTACCCATGTGCGGATCGGCCTGGTCGCGGCCAGCGACGACCGCGCGCAACCGGTCAAGGTGCTGCGCTACCGCAAATACGTCTGCGCGGACTATCCCGGGCTCGCGGAGATCCTCGAGGACTTCATCGCCGGGCTCGACGTGACGGTCGATGCCGGCGCGATCGCCAGCGCCGGCTATCCGCTCGACGACGGCACGCTGATCACGGTCAACCTGCCCTGGCAGGTGTCACTGGAAGAGATCCGTGCGCGGCTCGGCTTCCGCGAATTCCGCCTGGTCAACGATTTCGAAGCCGTTGCGCACGCCGCTGCGTACGTCGACGCCAGCGAGGTCCTGCGCCTGACCGGCCCGGAAACGGCGCCGCGCGGTCCGACACTCGTAGTCGGTCCCGGTACCGGCCTCGGCGCCGCGGTCTGGATTCCGACCGCGCACGGCGCCGTAGTGCTGGCCACCGAAGCTGGCCAGGCTGCGTTGACGACCGGCACCGCACTGGAAATGGCGCTGCTGCAACAACTGCTGCGCAGCCGCGACCACGTCCCGGTCGAACACGCGTTATCCGGTCCCGGCTTGATGAACCTGCACGGCGCGCTATGCGCGTTGCATGGCACGACGCACGACTACGCGACGCCCGGCGACATCACCGCCGCCGCAGTGAGCGGCAAGGATGCGCGCGCCGAGGAAACCCTGTCGGTGTTCTGCGGCCTGCTCGGCAGCACGGTCGGCGACATGGCCCTGCTCTATGGCGCGCAGGGCGGCGTTTACCTGGCCGGCGGAATCCTGCCGCAGATCCGCGATTTCCTGCTGCAGAGCACCTTCGTCGAACGCTTCCTCAACAAGGGACCGATGCGCGAGGCACTCGAACGCATCCCGGTGAAGCTCGTCGAACACGGCCAACTCGGCGTGATCGGCGCGGCCAATTGGTATCTCGATCGCACGCGCGAGCGCGATCTGGGGGAAGCGCATCAAGGACAAGACTAGACCGCGACGCTGGGGAGCGTCGCGATCGGAGATGGACGTACAGGCACGGTTGCGCGATGCGAACAGCGTCCGCCGCCGGAACTCAATCAGGACTGGGAGAGAGACCATGACTTACCGCAAATCCGTGCTTTCCGCGGCGATCGTGACCTGCCTTGGCTTCGCAGCACAGGCGCAAGCGCAGGAAACCGCCACCACCACCACCACCGGCGACGAGGCCACGGATCTCGACCGCATTACCGTCGTCGGCATCCGCGGCAGCATCGAGAAATCGCTCGAAGCCAAGCGCGACGACGTCAATCGCGTCGAAGTCATCACTTCGGAAGACATCGGCAAGATGCCCGACAAGAACGTCGCCGACTCGCTGTCGCGCGTACCTGGCGTCAACATCAGCGCCGCCAGCGCCAACGAAGGCGCATTCGACGAGAACGATCGCGTCAGCATGCGCGGCACCAGTCCCAGCCTGACCCAAACCCTGATCGACGGCCACAACGTCGCGTCCGGTGACTGGTTCATCCTCAACCAGACCGGCACCGTCGGCCGTAGCGTGAGCTATTCGCTGCTGCCGGCGGAACTGGTGGACAGGGTCGTCGTGCGCAAGTCATCCGAAGCCAAGCTGGTCGAGGGCGGCGCGGTGGGCAGCATCGACATCATCACCCGCAACCCGCTGAACTTCGACGACGGTTTCAGCGTCTTCGGCTCGGTCGGTGCGGTGCACGCCGAGCAGCCCGACAAGACCGACCCGCAGCTGTCGGTGCTGGGCAACTGGAAGAATGCCAACGACACGTTCGGCTTCACCGTGCAGGCCTTCAGCGAAGAGCGGCACCTGCGCCGCGATGGCCAGGAACTGCTGGGGTACGAGGCGATCGGAGCCAACACAGCGGCCGGCCTGGCGCATCCGGATCTCGTCGGCGTGTTCTTCCCGACCCTGATCGGCTCGGCGCTGTTCGAACAGGAACGCAAGCGCACCGGCGGCATGGTCACGTTGCAGTTCAAGCCGTCCGATTCCACCGAACTGGAAGCCAACTACTTCCGTTCCGACATGAAAGCGGACAACTACAACCGCAACTACATGCTGTGGGGCAGCCGCATCATCAACGGCACTGCCGGCAACAATGGCCAGGTTCCGCTCCCCGGTTATGTGATCCGCAACAACACGCTGGTGCAGGCGACATTCGCGCCGACGCCAGGTGTCGATCCCGCCAACGCCTTCGGCATCTACGACCAGATCTCGCGGCCAGGCGCGAAGTCGAGCACCGAGTTCTTCAGCGTCGACGGCAAATGGGACGTCAGCGACAAACTGACATTGTCGGCACAAGCCGGCACTTCCGAGGGCCATGGCGAGAGTCCCGTCCAGGATGTGGCCGAGTGGGACGTTGGCTTGAACTCCGGCGCGGCCTGGGCCTTGCACGGCGTCGGCGCGGCCGATTGGAATCTCGGCGGCACCAACACCGGTATGCCCGGTGCGCCGGGCACCGACTATCGCCTCGACTGGATCTTCGGTTTCCAGGACATCGACGTCGTCGACGAGGAAGACTGGGCGAAGCTGGACGGCACATACTTCGTCGATGGCGGTGCGCTCAAGTCGATCGACTTCGGCGTGCGCGACGCGCGCCACGAACGCAATCTTGATCAGGTCACCGCGCAGGGGCCGGACTTCTCCGGAGGCCCCGATCCATTCAATCCGGCCAACTGGCCGCAGGGCTTTCAGAACTACCCCGGCGATTTCGGCGACGGCTTCGGCGGCAACTTTCCGCGCAATATCTGGTACTTCTCGCCCGAACAGCTCGCGCAGTTCAACCAGATGACCAACCGCGATCCGGTCTCGCGCTTCTTCTTCCCCGGCGCCTATGGCCTGGAAGAACGTAGCTCTGCCGCCTACACGCAGTTCAACTTCGGCGGCGAGCGCTGGGATGCCAACCTCGGCTTGCGTTTCGTGCGGACCGAGGAGGAGATCACCAACTACGTCAACGCCGATCCGGCCGACCCGGACGCGATCACGACCTCGGCGTTCGGCGCTTTCAAGAAGGTGCGCACCAACAGTACCTACAACGACTGGCTGCCGAGCGCGAATCTCCGCTACAAGCTCAACGACGACATGGTGCTGCGCTTCTCCTTGTCGCGCACGCTGACACGGCCGGATTTCTCGGCCCTCGCCGGCGCGGTTAGCCTCAGTCCACCGGCCGCGGTGGGTGGCATCGGAACCGGCACGGGCGGCAACCCGCTGCTCGAGCCGATCATCTCGACCAACCTCGATGCGACCTTCGAGTGGTACTACGCGGAGCGCGCGCTGTTTTCGTTCGGCGTATTCCACATGGATATCGACAATTACGTGGCGCTCGGCACCGACCGCCAGGCTTACTTCACGATCGATGCCCAGCGGCCGCAGGGTGAGCTCATCCAGTACGACCTCACCGTCCCGGTCAACTCGAACGCCAAGGTCAAGGGCTTCGAACTCGCATGGGAGCAGCCGTTCGGCGAGTACTTTGGCGGATTTGCCAACTACACCTATGCCGATGGCGATACCGACGACGGCACGGCGATGCTCGGCACGTCGAAGAACACCTACAACGTGGGTGCATACTTCGAGAATGAGCGCTTCAATGCCCGTGTGAATTACACGTACCGCTCCGAGTTCTTCAGTGGCCTCGATCGCGCCTCGGCGTTTTACCAGGACGAAATCGACAATGTTTCGGCCTCGGTCGGCTACAAGATCAACGACAACTTCTCGCTGGCGCTTGACCTGATGAACCTCAACAACCCGAAGACCAAGTACTACGCCGAAAACAGGGACCGTCCGCGCTCGATCTACGAGAACGGCCGCCAGTACTACCTCAATCTGCGCTTCAAGTTCTGAGTCGGCGGTTCCGCCGGGATTGACCTCAGCGGGCCCGGACTTGTCCTGGCCCGCTTTTTTTTGGAATGCTTGATAACAACCGCAAGGACGAAGCGATGACGCGATTCGCAACCTTCAGCCGCTCAGCATCGATCGTCTCAGTCGTGTTGCTGGCGATCGCGCTGACCAGTGCGACCGCGCAAGCCGTTGCGGTAACGGCCCGGCCAGCGTTGATTCCCGCACCGGCGTCGCTGACGCCTGCCAAAGGGGGCTTCGACGTGGATGCCGATACCCTCGTCTATGCCTCGGGGCCACAGGCGCTCGCCGCCGCCCGGCAATTCGTCGAACTCGTCGCGAAATCAGGCCACGGCAAGCTGAAGATCGTCGAGCGCGCGCGCAGCGATGCGCCCGGGATCGTGTTCGCAATCGAGCGGGCTTCCTCCTCATCGACATCGCCCGAAGCTTATGCGTTGAACGTTACGCCGCAGGGGGCCCGCATCTCCGCCAATGACGAGCGCGGACTGTTCTACGGTGCGGTGACCCTGTGGCAGTTGATGACGGGGGATTCCGGCAAGACCATTCGCGTGCCTGCGCTGCGCATCGACGACGCACCGCGTTTTGTCTGGCGCGGCCTGATGCTCGACTCTGCGCGCCACTTCCAGAGCATCGACGAGATCAAGCAGCTGCTCGACGCGATGGCGTGGCACAAGCTCAACACCTTCCACTGGCATCTGACCGACGATCAGGGCTGGCGCATCGAGATCCGCAAGTATCCGAAGCTGACCCAAGTAGGCGGCTGCCGCATCCCGGCCGGCGATGGCGGTATCGATCCGCGCAGCGGCAAGCCCAGACCGTATTGCGGCTATTACACGCAGGCGCAGATTCGCGACGTCGTGCGCTACGCGGCCGAGCGCCATATCGAAGTGGTGCCCGAGATCGACGTGCCCGGCCATGCGCAGGCAGCCGTCGCTGCATATCCGAAGCTCGGCAACGTCGAGGGCTCCACGCGTGTTTCGACAGACTGGGGCGTGCACACCTACCTGTTCAATGCCGAAGAGGACACGTTCCGCTTCCTCGAGAACGTGCTGTCGGAAGTCGTCGATCTGTTCCCGGGGCGCTACGTGCACATCGGTGGCGACGAGGCGGTCAAGCAGCAATGGCAACAGTCGCCGCGCGTGCAGGCACGCATGCGCGCGCTGGGCGTGGCGAACGAAACCGAATTGCAGGGCTATCTGGTGAAGCGCCTCGAGACTTTCCTGCAGGCGCATGGCAAGCGCCTGATCGGCTGGGACGAGATCTTGGAGAGCGAGCTTCCGCCCGAAGCCACCGTGATGTCGTGGCGCGGCATCGAGGGCGGCATCGAGGCCGCGAACAAGGGCCATGACGTGGTGATGTCGCCGTCATCGGATTTGTACTTCGACTACCTGCAGACGGATTCGCCGGACGAGCCGCCGGGCCGTCCGGCGACGATCACGCTGCGCAAGGTGTACGACTTCGAGCCCGTGCCCGCCGCGCTCGATGCCGCCCGGCGACGCCACATCCTCGGCTTGCAGGCCAATGTCTGGACCGAGCACATGCGCAGCTTCGCGCGCGTCGAGCATGCGATCTTCCCGCGTATCGCCGCAGTCGCGGAAACCGGCTGGTCACCGGCCGCGAGCAAGGACTACGCGGACTTTCTCGCACGCCTGCCGGCGCAACTGGCGCGCTATCGCGCGCTCGGCATTCCTTATGCGCAGACGCCGTTTGCGGTGCGCATGGACGCCACGTCCTCGGGCTCCGGCGAGACCGTCGATGTCACGCTGTCGAACCCGCTCGATCTCGGCGAAATCCGCTACACCACCGACGGCAGCGCACCCGCGCCGGCTCGGCCCGCTATCGCACGCCGCTGCAGCTGCGGATGCCGGCGGAACTGCGCGCAGCCGCGTTCGTCGATGGCCAGGCGCTGGCCGACGCGACGACGCGTCGCTTCGATGCCGCATCGATGCTGCAGCGGCAGGACGAGGCGCTGGCGATGTGCAGCCAGGGCCTGATGCTGCGCCTCGAGGACGACGGCCCGCTCGACGGCCCACGCGCGATCTACAACGTCGACATCTTCAATCCCTGCTGGTTGTGGCGCGATGCACCGCTGGCCGACATCGCCGGCGTGGAAGTGCGCGCCGGGCGCATCCCGTACTACTTCCAGTTATCGAAGGACGAGGCCAACCGCAAGTTCCGGCCCGCACGCACCGCGCACGGCGAACTCGAAGATCCGCGCGGGCTGCGACGGCGACGTGCTCGCCAGCGTGCCGTTGCCCGCGTCGCCGGCAAAGGACGGCTTCATCGACCTCGAGGCGAAACTTCCCGCGCAATCCGCAAGCGGCGACTTGTGCTTCGTCTTCACCGGCGATACGCGTCCGGCGATGTGGGCCATCGACCACGTGCGACTGATCCCCGGATCGAAATGAGTTCCTAGCGTTTGCCATCGAAGCGCAGCAGCGCGTCGCGCCATGGCGTCAGGAACGTCGCCAGTCCGGCGATCACGCCGAGCGTGTTCGCGAGCGCGTCCCAGCGATCCATCATCCGCGTCGTGGTCAGCAACCCCTGCGCGTATTCGAGCCCGATGCCGAGCAGGACCAGACCGAGCCCCGCGCCCACCCATGCCGGGCGCCGCGCGTACAGCTGCACCGCGCCGATGGCCAGCGCGCAATACACCAGGAAATGTTCGAATTTGTCGCTGCCCGGCGGCATGTTCGGCAGCGCCGGCGCAGGCAGCAGCGACACGACGACGACCACGGCGATCGCCAGGACCCAAAGCCCGGCCCACAGCCGCGGCCTCCGGAACGGCTTGAGCGAACGGCCGACGAGGGCGGAGCGGATCACAGGCGGAAACTCAGATCGCCGACGAGAAAGGCATGCCCGAACTCGACGTCGCGCGCGAAGCCCATCGCCTGGAAGCGTTCGCCCATCGCATCGGGCAGCGTGAGCTGTTTCGCCTGCTGCCGTATCGCATAGCGTCCGGCTTCGTCGGCGGCACGCGCTTCGTGCGCCTGCACGCGCTGCTCGAGCCCGTTGCCGATCAGGAAGCTCGCCTGCGAGCAGTAGCCGGCGAATTCGAAGCCTGCGCCGGTGCCTGCTTCCGCCAGTGCGGTGAAGTCGACCGATGCCGTGAGGTCCTGCAGGCCGACGCGCGCGAGCACGTCGTCGACGAGTCGATGGCGATAGAACGCGCGCAGCGTGCCGTCGTTGCGATCCTGGCGGTAGTAGTCGCGACGCGGATGGCCGTAGTCGACGAACAGCAGCGCGCCGGCTCCGAGGCGGCCGATCACCGCCTGCAGCCAGTACGGCAACTGCGGCAGCAGTTCGGAGCGATGGCCGTCCGGCAATGGCGCAGGCAGCGCGCGTTCCACATGCCGCACCGCCGCCGTCAGCAGGGCATCGGCGGGACGATCCTCGATCGCGAAGGCATCGTCGCCGTCGAGGCGCACGTACTCTTCGAACACCGCACCGTCGCGGAGCGCAAAGCGCGGCGTCGGCAGCGCATCGATCACCTCGTTGGCGAACAGCACGCCATTCCATGGCGCCTCGAGCGGGCCATCGAGCCACTCGACGCAAGCGAACACCGCTGGCGCGAGCTCGCGCTGCAGGCGTTCGCGTTGGCGTTGGCGCAGGTCGGCGCTGGGTTCGAGGATGGCGTAGCGCGACGGCATCGCATCGAGCGTCATCAGGTGCTTGATCGCGGCCACGGCGAACGCGCCGCTGCCGCCGCCCAGTTCCACGATCTGCGCGTCGGGAAGGTCCCGGTCCGCGCCGAGTTGCCGCAACACGGGCGCGACCGCTTCGGCGACGCACTCGGCGAACAAGGCGCCGAGTTCCGGCGCGGTGACGAAATCCCCGGCCGCGCCGAACTTGGTCGCACCGGCGCTGTAGTAGCCCAGACCCGGCGCATACAACGCCAACTCCATGAAACGCGAAAAAGGAATCGCGCCGCCCGCTATCGCGATCTGTGCACGGATCAGGTCGCGCAGGCGTGCGCTGTGGGCGAGCGCGTCGGCGTTGGGGGTTGGCAGGTCGGGCATGGCGATTCCGGATCGATGACCGACAGCATACGTAAGCCGGCGCTGCCGTCCCACATCGACTATGCGACCATCGTTGCCTGCGTTGCCGCGTAGCGTTATGGAGTTTCAGGTCATGCCGTCATCCCGCCCCGTCGCCCTGGTCACCGGTGCCGCGCGTCGCCTCGGTGCGGCCATCGCGCGGCGTCTGCATGCCGACGGCCATGACCTCGCCCTGCATTACCGCACCTCTGCTGCGGAGATGCAGGCGCTGGCAGCGGAACTCGAAGCGCAGCGCGCGGGCAGCGTGCTGACGTTGCAGGCCGACCTCGCCGAGTTCGATCGCCTGCCGGAACTCGTCGCCCAAACTGTCGGTCGCTACGGCCGGCTCGACGCGCTGGTCAACAATGCTTCGACCTTCCAGCCAACAATGTTCGGCGACACCACGCCTGCGCAGTGGGATGCGCTGTTCGCCAGCAATGCGCGCGCGCCGTTCTTCCTGGCACAGGCCGCCGCGCCGCATTTAAGGGCCGCACGCGGCGCCATCGTCAACCTCGCCGACATCTATGCCGAGCGGCCGCTGCGTGGCCACGCGGTCTACTGCATGGCCAAGGCCGCGCTGGTGATGGCGACGAAATCGCTGGCGCTGGAACTGGCGCCGGACGTGCGCGTCAATGCCATCGCGCCGGGCGCGATCCTGTGGGCCGAGCACGACGACGCCGATGCCAAGCAGAAGGCGATGCTGGCGCGCACACCGCTGGCGCGGACCGGCACGCCGGAGGAAATCGCCGAAGCCGTGCGCTGGCTGCTGCGCGAGGCGACCTACACGACCGGCCAGGTGTTGCGGCTCGACGGCGGCCGGCTGCTGGAAGGCTAAAGCAGGACGGTCGCGAAGTCCTCCGCATGCTGCGGATGCGCGAGCCACAAGTCATGCAGCGAGCGTCCGCTGATCGGATCGATGAAGTCCGGCGCGATGTCGGCGAGCGGTTTCAGCACGAAGGCATGCGCCAGTTCCGGCCGCGGGATCTGCAGGTGATCCGGCCCGTCGAGGACCAGGTCGTCGTAAAAGACGATGTCGATGTCGAGCGGACGGTCGCCGAAGCGCGGGCCGCTGCGGTCGCGGCCATGCGTGTCCTCCAGCGCGTGCAGCCAGTCGTCGAGTGCGGATGGGCTGAGGTCGGTGTCGACGATCGCGGCGGCGTTGAGGAAATCACTGCCGTCGAAACCGATGGCCTGCGTGCGGTAGATGGGCGACAGCGCAACATCGCCGAAACGCTCGCGCAGGGCCACGATCGCCGATCGCAGATTCGCTTCGGGTTCGATGTTGCTGCCGAGGCTGAGGTAAGCAGTGTGCATGCGGAATTGTGCCTTTAGCCCCTCCCCCTGCGAATGCAGGGGGAGGTTGGGAGGGGGTTGCGTCGGATCCCGCACACTCGACGCAGGGTTCTTTTCATTCCGCACTCCGGAAAGAGTTGTCTGATACCGGGAACCCCTCCCCAACCCTCTCCTGCATTCGCAGGGGAGGGAGTTTTAGGGCTGCCGAGGCTGAGGTAGGCGGTGAGCATGCGGGATTGTGCTTTTAGCCCCTCCCCCTGCGAATGCAGGGGGAGGTTGGGAGGGGGTTGCGTCGGCTCCCGCGCGTTCGACGAAGGGTTCTTTTCACCACGGACGTCGGAAGGAGTTGGCTGATACCGGGAACCCCTCCCCAACCCACCGGCCCGACGGCATAGCCGTCGTGCGTTCGTCAGGCCGCAGGCCAATGGCCTGCAAACGGCCTTCCTCACCCCCTGCATTCGCAGGGGAGGGAGCTCTAGCGACTGCGCTCGATGATCACGCCAACGGCCTTCGCGCCGCGAACCGCGCCTGGCTTGCTCAATTTCAGTCGCACATGCGCGACATCGAATTCAGCCAGCACGATCTCCGCGCAGCGCTCGGCCAGCGTTTCGACCAGCCCGAAATCCGACTGCGCCACATACTCGATCAAGCGCTTGCTGACGTCCTTGTAGTTGAGCGTGTCGGCGACGTCATCGCTCGCCGCCGGCTTGCGGTTGTCGAACGCCATCTCGAGGTCGAACAGGAGCGGCTGGCGGATGCGTCGCTCCCAGTCGTAGATGCCGATCAATGCCTCGATCTCGAGGCCTTCGATGAACACCTTGTCGAAGCCGGTCGTTCCCATGCATTTCCACCGTAGGAGCGCCCTTCGGGCGCAATGCTCTCGCTCGCCGCCGAAACACGGGCATCGCGCCCGAAGGGTGTTCCTACGGAAGTGTTGCCACCGCCGGCAACGATGCCATATCCCAGCGCGGCGTGACCTTCACTTCCGCGTTGTCGTGCTGTCCCGCCTGCAGCCGCAACGCGCCGGCGAAGGCGATCATCGCGCCGTTGTCGGTGCACAGCTCCGGACGCGGGAAGCAGGCGCGGCCGCCGCGCCGCGCGGCGATCTCGTGCAGCTTCGCGCGCAGGCGCTTGTTGGCGCCGACGCCGCCGGCGACCACGATCACGTCGCTGCCCGCGGCGTCCAGCGCGCGCTCGCACTTGATCGCCAGCGTATCGACCACCGCGTCCTCGAAGCCGCGCGCGATGTCGGCGCGGGTCGCGTCGGACTGGTCGCTGTTGCGCCAGGCCAGCATCACCTGGGTCTTGAGGCCGCTGAAACTGAAGTCCAGCCCGGGGCGATCGGTCATCGGTCGCGAGAACTTGAATCTGCCCGGCGTGCCGGTCTCGGCCAGGGCCGCCAGCTGCGGGCCGCCGGGATACGGCAGGCCCATCAGCTTGGCCGTCTTGTCGAAGGCCTCGCCGGCCGCGTCGTCGAGGGTTTCGCCGAGCAGCCGGTAACGGCCGATGGCCTCGACCGCGACCAGCTGCGTGTGGCCGCCGGACACCAGCAGCGCCACGAACGGCGCTTCGGGGGGGTCATCCTCCATCAGCGGCGCCAGCAGGTGGCCCTCCATGTGATGGACGCCCACCGCCGGCTTGTCCAGCGCCCAGGCCAGCGAACGCGCAACACCGGCGCCGACCAGCAGCGCGCCGACCAGGCCAGGACCGGCCGTATAGGCCACGCCGTCGAGGTCGTCGACCGCCAGGCCGGCCTCGGCCAGCGTCTGGCGGACCAGCGGCAACAGCTTGCGGACGTGGTCGCGGCTGGCCAGTTCCGGCACCACGCCGCCGTATTCGGCATGCAGGGCGATCTGGCTGTAGACCGCATGGGCGCGCAGGCCGGCCGCGCCCGCCAGGGCCGTGTCGTAGACGGCCACGCCGGTCTCGTCGCAGGAAGTTTCGATGCCGAGGATGCGCATGGGGCTGATCTGGGGGCGGACAGGGCTGCTCGCCACCCCGATCAGGTTGCGCCGCAGCAGGGCCAGCGACTATCATACGCGGCTCGCCGGGTGGGACCTGGCGATTTTCGTTCCCGGAGTTTCCATGCCCAGCGTCAAAGTTCGCGAAAACGAGCCGTTCGAGTTTGCCCTGCGTCGCTTCAAGCGCACCTGCGAAAAGGCCGGCGTGCTCGCCGAGACCCGCAAGCGCGAGTTCTACGAGAAGCCGACCCAGGAGCGCAAGCGCAAGGCCGCCGCCGCCGTGAAGCGCCAGGCGCGCCGCAGCTCGCGCGACGTCACCAAGCGCCAGCGCCTGTACTGAGCCGCGGGTAGCGTCGAAAAGCCGGCACGCGCGAGCGTCGCCGGCTTTTTGTGTTTTTAGACCGAACCAAATCCGCCCCGGAGATCCCCATGAGCCTCAAGCAACGCCTCACCGACGACATGAAGGCCGCGATGAAGTCCGGCGACAAGCACTCGCTCGGCGTGATTCGGCTGATCAACGCCGCGATCAAGCAGCGCGAGGTCGACGAGCGCATCGAGCTCGACGACACCGCGGTGATCGCCATCCTCGACAAGATGATCAAGCAGCGCCGGGATTCGGTGACCCAGTACACGGCGGGCGCGCGCGAGGACCTCGCCGCGATCGAGCGCGAGGAGATCGTCGTGATCGAGCGCTACGTGCCGGCGAAGATGGACGCGGCGGGGATCACGGCCGCGATCGATGCCGCCATCGCCGAGACCGGCGCCACGGGGCCGGCCGACATGGGCAAGCTGATGGCCGTGCTCAAGCCGAAACTCGCCGGACAGGCGGACATGGGTCAGGTGTCGGCATTGGTGAAGCAGCGCCTCGCCGGCTGATCGTGGCGGACGGCATCGCCGCATCACGATCACGACAAGACAGGCAACGCGTCGTCCGCGGCGAGTTCATCGCGCGAATGCGAAGATCCACGCTTCCGCTGCCATTGCGCGTCTGCACCTGACGATGTCCAGCCACTACAACGAACGCATCAAGCAACACCTGCAACGCGTGCAGGAAAGCCTGCCTGTCGCGCTGGGTCGCCGCTTCGTCGAAACCAACCTGCTGACCCACGCGGCGTCGCTGTCGTTCTACGCGCTGCTGTCGATGGCGCCGCTGCTGATCCTGCTGTTATGGATCACCGCCTCGTTGTATCCCTCGGCCCAGCAGGCGCTGTTGCAGCAGATCGGTGCCCTGGCCGGACCGGATGCCGGCAAGGTCGCCGATACCGTGATCGCCAATGCCACGCAGCAGCCCGATGTCGGATCGCTCGCGGGCCTGTGGAGCACGCTGTTGCTGTTCCTCGGTGCGACGGCCGTGTTCGCGCAACTGCAGGCCGCGCTCAATCTGATCTTCCGCACCGAGACCGAACGCCTGGTCAGCGTGGCGAGCTGGATCCGCAAGCGCGTGTTCTCGTTCGGCGTGGTGTTCGCGCTGGGCTTCCTGCTGCTGGTGTCGATGACGCTGACCACGGCCTTGCAGCTGTGGTTCGCCAACGTGCCGTCGATCCTGCCGACGTTGGGCAGTCTGGCGGCGTGGGCGATCTATTCGGTCGCGTTTGCGTTCCTGTACCACTACCTGCCCGACCGTCGCGTGCGCTGGAGACAGGCGCTGCTCGGCGGTGCGATCACGGCTGCGCTGTTTGCCGGTGGCCGCTATCTGATCGGCCTGTATCTCGCCGAGGCCGCGCCTGGCAGCGCCTATGGCTCGATGGGCACGCTGGTGTTGCTGCTGGTGTGGATGTATTACGCCGCTGCGGTGTTCTTCATCGGCGCGTTGATTACTGCAGTGATCGACGAGCGCTCGCGACAGGCGCGCGAGCTCGAGCAGCGGGACGCTGTGGAGCAGAACGTCGCGGAGTGACCGCTGTCGCTATGCGCGTCCGTCGCCGTATGGCACCAACCCGAGAACAGTTGTCATCCCGAGCGAAGCGAGGGATCTGCTGCATGAAAAACAGATCCCTCGCTTCGCTCGGGATGACAATGAAATGAGCGAGAGACGCAGTAAGCGCGACGTTGCGTTTCGAGCCCCTCAGGGCGGCAGCAAGATCGGCAGCACCCACGGCAACTGATTCAAGCCATCGCCAGGCAACTGCGAGGCGAAACCCAACGGCTGCCGCGAGGCATCGGCATCGGTGATCGGGCCCTTGTCCGACGACGGACCGGTCGGACCGGTGGTCTCGCCGATGCCGACCTCTCTGGCGCTGCCGCGCTCGCCCCACAGCACGTGGCCGCCGTAGTAGGCCTCGGTCGTGACATCGACCGGCAACTGCTCGGCGAGATCGAAGCGCGTGCCGCCGGTCGCGGCGACATCGTTGACCAGCGCGACGCCGCCGACCTGTGCATTGGTGGCCCAGGTTCCCGGCTCGGGATAGTTCGCATGCGAGCCCTGGCCGACGTACGCGACGGGGCGTCCGTCCTCCTTTGGCGCATCGGCCCACGAGCGCGCGACGTCCATGCCGTTGTGCGCGCTGTAGCGCACCTCGGTCGGCTGGTACTGGTCGTCGAGCTGGACGGTGATCTTTTCCCAGTCGCCTTCGTGGTTCTGCACGTCGCCGACGCCGGGCGGGCCGTCGTTGTAAGAATAAAAAAGGTGGTAGGTGATGGTGTTGGTCGCGGCGTCGTACTGGTACAGGTTGACGCTGTTGTCGAGGTCGCCAGCGCGGATGCCGTCGCCGAGCTCCTCGTTCTGGTGGTCGAGGAAGATCTGGCTGTCGGCGTCTTCGTTGCCGGCATCGATGCCGGCCAGTTCCTCGGCCGGCACGTCGCCGAGTCCGTGCAGTTCCTTGTCGCCCCAGAAATCGCGCTCTTGCCGCAGCGTCGACTGGTCGAGGTAGGTCAGCGGGTCCTGCAGGAAGTTCTGTTCCTGCGGATGGAAGTAGAGGATCGGCGCATAGCGCGTCGCCAGGGCCTGCTCCTGTGCCGGTGTCAGCGTCGACGGCGGCGTGGCCTGGGTCGAGACGGGCGGCGGGGTCGGGGCCGTGTAGCCGCCATCGATCGCGTACATGGGACGCTCCTGACACAAGGTGTCCAGCCTGCAGCGTAGCGAGCGCTGTTCGCGTCCGTAACTCGGGTCGACCCTAGGAAGCCCCGAAAGGCTTACGGCTTGTACGAACGGGACGGCCAGGCCTCGCCGAGACGCGTCCACACTCTCAGCCGGGCCACCGGATGCGATCATGACCGGCCATGGCCCGCATCCCCGACGCATTCATCGACGACCTCCTCGCCCGGACCGACATCGTCGAGGTGATCGGCACGCGCGTACCGCTGAAGAAGCAGGGCAAGGAATACTCGGCGCGCTGCCCGTTCCACGACGAGCGTTCTCCGTCGTTCACGGTCTCGCCGACCAAGCAGTTCTACCACTGCTTCGGCTGCCAGGCGCACGGCACGGCGATCAGCTTCCTGATGAACTACGACCGGCTCGAGTTCCTCGATGCGGTCGAAGAACTGGCCAAGCGCGTCGGCATGGAAGTGCCGCGCGACGCGCAACCGCGCCACGACACCGACGATGGCCGCGACCTCTACAACGCGCTCGATGCGACGACCAAGTTCTTCCAGAAGCAGCTTGCGAACAGCGACAAGGCGCGCAGCTATCTCGACCAGCGCGAGGTCGATGCCGGCACGCGCGAGCGCTTCATGATCGGCTACGCGCCGGACGGGTATGCCGGCCTCAAGGACGCGCTCGGCAGCGACGAGCGCCGCCTGAAGCTGCTCGATCGCGCCGGCCTGCTCTCGAAGAGCGACAACGGCCGCGTCTACGACAAGTTCCGCGATCGCGTCATGTTCCCGATCCACGACCGCCGTGGCCGCACGATCGCCTTCGGCGGCCGCGTGCTCGATCCAGAAGATTCACCGAAATACCTCAACTCGCCCGAGACGGCGCTGTTCCACAAGGGGCGCGAACTCTACGGCCTGTGGCAGGTGCGCCAGGCGCACTCGAAGATCGAGCGGCTGATCGTGGTCGAGGGCTACATGGACGTGGTCGCGCTGTTCCAGCACGGCGTCACGCAGGCAGTGGCGACGCTCGGCACCGCCACCACGTCGGACCATGCCGAACTACTGTTCCGCAATGCGCCGGACGTGTATTTCTGCTTCGACGGCGACGCGGCCGGTCGCCGCGCCGCGACCAAGGCGATGGAATCGGTGCTGCCGCGCATGAAGGATGGCCGCCAGGCGTTCTTCCTGTTCCTGCCCGAAGGCGAGGATCCGGACACGATCGTCCGCCACGAGGGCGCGGCTGGTTTCGACGCGCGGCTGCAGCACGCCACGCCGTTGTCGCAGTTCCTGTTCGACTCGCTGGCAGCCGACGTCAACCTCGCCACGCTCGACGGCAAGGCGCGCCTGGCCGAACGCGCCAAGCCGATGCTGGCGCAGATCCCGGACGGCGCCTTCGGCGACCTGATGCAGCAGCGGCTGACCGAGCTCACCGGCGTCGGCGCGCGCACCAGCACTGCGGAAACGCATCTTCCCGTGCAGCGCGTGCGCGTCGCCAGCGGCGTCCCGGCGCCCAAGCAGAGCCTCGTCCGGGGCGCGATCGCATTGTTGCTGCAACAGCCTTCCCTGGTGAGCGAACTGCAGCTGCCGCTGGCGTTCCAGGCGCTGCGACAGCCCGGCGTGCCTTTGCTGGTCGACCTGATCGACACCATCTGCGTGCGACCCGACATCAGTACCGGCAGCCTGATCGAACATTTCGCCGATCGCGAGGAATATGCCGCGCTGCAAAAGCTCGCGTCGCACTCGGTGCCGGGCGACGAAGCTTCCTGGCGCAAGGCGCTCGTCGACACCATCGTGCAACTCGAGCAGCAGGCGCGCCTGCAGCGCGTCGATGAGCTGCAGGAAAAAAAGTCGCGCGAGGGCGTGCTCGATGATGCGGACAAGGATGAGCTGCGTGCGCTGCTGATGGCGCGGTTCCAGCGCTGAAAAAAGGACCGGCGGCTGGGGTTGAGCCGGTGGTCGGTCCTGACGGGATCCTCGCGCGCAGCACCCCCGAGCTCCCCATCTAGGGTTTCCCCGAGCTAGCCCGCAAGGCCGTCGCATCGAAGAATGCGCCTATCTCTCACTGCGTAACGCCGCTGCGTCGGCGTCAGCATCCTCATCCGGAGCGCCTCATGGACGTCGATCAAGCCACCCGAGCCATCGAAACCAAGCTGGACGACAGCGGCTGGTTCGACGATGTCACCCACGACGAGCTTCGTGACATCAACAAGATCATCCAGGACCTGTCGCCGGCCGATGCGCGCGCCGTGTTCGACAAGCTCAAGGCCGACGGCAAGCTCGACAAGTGGGTCGACGAGATGAACAGCGGCGGCTGGTTCGGCAGCGGCGGCCTGTCGGCGAGCGAGAAGGGAGAATTGTTCAACGCGCTCGCGAACCGGCTCAGCGGCTCGCAGCTGGCGGAGTTCTCGAGCCATCTCGACCACGACGGCATCGTCGCGCTCGGCCAGGCCGTGGCTTCGCACGGGCGCAGCGACATCGCCGTGGAATACGTGCAGGCGATGGCCTCGCGCACGACCGAAGGCGAACATACCCGCAGCGACGGGGGCCTGTTCCACTCCAGCGTGACCACGGAAGATCCCGAAGCGCGCGCGATCGGCGAAGTACTGGCCACGTTGCGGGGCCATGATTTCAACCAGGCGGTCAAATCCCTGGATGCCAACCAGTTGGCGGCCGTCATGGCCACCGCTTCCGGATCGAAACTCAATACCACGTCGAGCATGGGCGGCAGCAGCACCACGGTCGACTACGACCCGAAACTGCTGACCCAGATCATCGACAACGCCGCCAACAGCATCGATCCGGCGGTCAAGGCGACGGTGTTCCAGGCCGCCTCGGCGCAACTCAAGGAAATCCACGACGCCGGCAACGTGATGGTGCCGTATATCGGCAAGGGCGACGACACGCGCGCGGTCACCGATGCGATGACGCGGCTGTTGCGCAGCGACACCACCGGCATCATCAGCCAGCTCGAGGATCATCTCGACCGCGACGGCGTCAGCCTGATCCCCTACACGACCGAGATGGTCGCGCAGGGCCGCAGCAAGGAACTCGGCGAGATCATCACCGACCTGCAGTTGGGCAACGATCGCAAGGGCGATGCGGTCTCGCGCTTCGAGCAGGCCCAGGCAGGCACGACCGGCCAGCCGTACTACGCCAATGCGCAGTCGTTGGGCTACTTCGTCGGCGCGGTGCAGGTGGGTCTGGCCGAGAATTCGGCCAGTGCCAAGGACACCGGCGACATGCTGAAGACGATCTTCGGCGTCGTCACCGGTGCCGGCGGCGCGGCCAATCCCGGCGCGGGCGTGGCCGGTGCGGTGCTCAACGGCCTGACCACCGCGACCGTCGATGCCGTCGTCAAGTCGGTCGAGAACGGCAACAAGGACATCCGCGCCGCCTTGCGCGAACTGGCCTTCCCGCATGCGTCCGATGGCAGCCTCTACCGCGGTCCCGCCGAAGGTGCCTACGACGAAGCGGTCGGCCGCGTGATCGATGCCAACGGCAACAACTGAGGCGCGCAGAAAGGGGCGGACGCGGGCCGCGTCCGCCGACGATGCTAGAGTCGATGCGTGAACCCTTGTCGCGCCCACATGCGCTGGCTGCGTCTGGCGCTATCGCTGTCGCTGGTGCTCGGAGCTTGTGACCACGCCATGTCTTCGCTGCCCTCGCCTCCCGCATCCGCCCGCGCCCTCGAAGGCGGCGGCGCTTACGAATCGCGCATGGGCCAGGTCGTGGCCGACATGCGGCGGCGCCTTGCACAGCATGGGCTCGGCGCGATCGAGGTCGAGGCCTACCAGTTGCCGTCCGACGCGACCTGGGAACAAGTCGCCGACCACTACGCTGCGGCGCCCGCCGGGCTGCAGCGGGTCGAGGACATCCCGGGGCCGGACTCTGGTTTCGCCTATCGCTGGCGCGTCTGGCGGGACGGCGAGAGTGCTTATGCGATCGCGTTGGTCGACGACCCGGTTCCGGGCCAGATCGTAGATTTCAAATTGCTGCTGGTTGCGACGCCGAAATAATCCGGATCGCCTCTTGCGTTGCGCGGAGCGAGGGATTCGCTTTCCTTCTCCTCGCGCAGCGGGGAGAAGGTGCCGAAGGCGGATGAGGGGCGAGCGAAGGGGTGGGCTTTATGCTGCTGTGGTAAGTCCATGCCGCAAGACACGCACCCCTCACCCGGCGCATGCGCGCCGCCCTCGCCCGCTGCGCGGGGCGAGGGTTTGTTTTCTCCGCATTCGCTCAGACGCCGCGTCAGCCCCACACCTCGCCCATCACCCGCGCGAAGTTGCCGCCCAGGACTTTGGCGATGCGTGCATCGGAATGTCCGCGCGCGGACAGCATGCCGGCCAGCACTTCGAAGCGGTTGGCCGTGTTCAGATCCGGGATGAACGTGTACAGGTCGTCCGGGCGATCCTTCGCGAAGATGCCGTCTGCCTTCATGCCGCGCATGTATTCGCGGTTGTCCTTTTCGAACTCGGGCGTGCGCTCGATCGGCGCGATGCCGGTATCGGTGCCGATGCCGACGTGGTCCTCGCCGCAGACCTTGATCGCATGCTCGATGTGGCGGACCACGTCGATCGCCATCGGCTGCGTGTCGGTGCGCAGGTAGGGCCAGAAGATGATGCCGGCGACGCCGCCGCGCTCGGCCATCGCCCGCAATTCGGCGTCGGTGGTGTTGCGCGGCAGCGCGGCCAGCGCGTGGCAGCCGGTATGGCTGATCAGCATCGGCGCCTTCGATGCCGCGATACCCTCCTTGATGGTGCGCTGCGCGCCGTGAGCGAGGTCGACGACGACCTTCTCGGCATTCAATCGTTCGACCACTTCGTGTCCGTAGTTGCTCAGGCCTGCGTTGCCGGGCTCCATGCAGCCGTCGCCGACGAGGTTGCGGCGGTTGTGGGTGAGCTGGATCACGCGCACGCCGAGCTTGCGGAACAGCGGGATGCGCTCGACATCCTCACCGAGCGATTCGGTGCCCTGGAACGTGTAGATCACGCCGACCTTGCCTTCGCGGTGCGCGCGCTGCAGGTCGGCGACGCTGCCGACGTGCAGCATGACGTCCGGATGCAGCGCGATTTTCTTGTCGAGTTTGGCGATATGCGCCTTGGTGGCCTCGAATGCGGCGTCGTTGATCCAGAATCGGCCGTTCGGCGCGACCGTCTGTACCACCGCCGTCAGGCCCGACGCGCGCATGTGGGCGAGTTCCGCGGCGACGCCGGGGTCGTCGTCCTCGAGCCAGATCAGGTTGCTTCCTCCGGCGCCATCGATCGGCATCGCTTCGCGATACGGCGTCCACGCCGCCGACGCAGCGCGGGCGAATCTCGTAACACCGGCCGCAGCCGTCACCGCCATGGCTGCGGCTGCCTGGACGAATCCACGTCGAGTGACCATGCGAAGTCCCCACGATGGTGAGCGAGCGCACTGTAACGCAGCCGAACCGCTAGTTTCGACCCATGCCGGCGCGGCGCTGCGGGTAAGCTGCCACGTCCAGCCCTGCGGAGAATGCCGATGCGACTTCGTCACGCCGTCCTGTTGTCCGTCCTGGCCGCGCTGCCTGTGCTCGCGCAGGCGCAGGGCGACGCAGCACCCGCCAAAGCCGTCGTCCGCGAAACGGTGGGCCATCGCATCAGCGAAAACGTGCCCGTCGTACCGCCGGCGCTGATCGAGAAACTCAACCGCTACCAGAACACGCGCGGCGCCGAATTCGCCGGCTGGACCAGGGACGGCTGCCTGCTGATCACCACGCGCTTCGCCGAAACCGCGCAGGCGCACCGCGTCTGCGCGCCGCTCGGCATGCGCGAACAGCTGACCTTCTATCCCGAGCCGATCATGAGCGTCGGCACGGCGCCGCCGGGGTCGGCGCTCGACGGCTTCGTGTTCGGCAAGGATGTCGGCGGCAACGAGTTCTGGCAGCTGTACTGGTTCGACCTGGCCACGCGCGAGACGACCCTGCTCAGCGACGGCAAGGCGCGCAACGAAGATCCGCTGTTCTCGCGCGACGGCAGGCAGTTCGCGTGGAGCAGCACGGCGCGCAACGGTACCGACACCGATATCTGGCTGATGGATCTGGCGACGAAGCAGCGCAAGGCGCTGGTCACCGAAGGCGGCAACTGGTCGGCGTCGGATTTCTCGCCGGATGGCACGCGTCTGCTGGTGCTGAAATACGTCTCGGCGAGCGAAAGCTATCCGGGCGTGGTCGATCTCAAGACCGGCAAGCTCGAGCTGTTCCCGGTCGATGGCGGCAAGGCCGCGTTCGGCGATTTCAAGTTCGCGCCCGACGGCAAGTCGGTGTATTTCGTTTCCGACGAACCCGACCATGGCAAGACCAGCGAATTCCAGACGCTGCGCTTCCACGATCCTGACAGCGGCAAGCCGCCGCAGGTACTGAGTGCCGACATCCCGTGGGACGTCGACGGCATGGAGATCGCCGACGACGGCCGGCACCTCGCCTACGTCAGCAACGAGGACGGCATCTACAAACTGCATGTGCTGTCGCTGCCGGGGCGTACGCCCATCGAGCTTCCGGAGTTGCCGGTCGGCATGATCACCGGCCTCGGCTTCTCGCCCGACGGCAAACGCCTGGCGTTGAGCCTGAATACCGCGACTTCGCCGAGCGACGTGCATGTCATCGACCTGGCGACCGCGAAGCTCGTGCGCTGGACGCGCAGCGAAGTCGGCGGACTCGATGCCGCGCGCTTCGTCGCGCCGACGCTGGTGCGCTTCCCGACCTTCGACCAGGTCGACGGCAAGCCGCGCACGATTCCCGCGTTCTATTACAAACCCGCGAAAGCGCCCGCGGGCGGCAAGCTGCCGGTGATCATCAGCATCCACGGCGGCCCCGAAAGCCAGGCGCGGCCGACGTTCAGCCCGAACTTCCAGTTCCTCGCCAACGAACTCGGCGTGGCGGTGCTGGTGCCGAACGTGCGCGGCTCGGCCGGCTACGGCAAGACCTACCTGACGCTCGACAACGCCGACAAGCGCGAGGACTCGGTCAAGGACATCGGCGCGCTGCTCGACTGGATCGCGAAGCAGCCCGAACTGGACGCACGACGCGTCGGCGTGACCGGCGGCAGCTATGGCGGCTATATGGTGCTGGCCTCGCTGATGCACTACAGCGACCGCATCCGCGCCGGCGTCGAGACCGTCGGCATCTCGCACTTCGGCACCTTTCTCAACAACACCGAAAGCTACCGCCGCGATCTGCGCCGTGTCGAATACGGCGACGAACGCACGCCGGAGATGAAGGCCGTGTTCGATCGCATCTCGCCGCTCAATGGGGCTAAGAAGATCACCTCGCCCCTGTTCGTCGCCCAGGGCAGGAACGATCCACGCGTGCCCTACACCGAGGCCGAGCAGATCGTGAAAGCCGTGCGTGGCAACGGCCAGCCGGTCTGGTTCCTGATGTTCGACGACGAGGGTCACGGCTTCCGCAAGAAGGGCAACGTCGATTACTTCGGCGCCGCGAGCATGCTGTTCTGGCAGCGGTACCTGCTGGGCGACGGCGAATAGCGGGGATTCGGCGATCCGGTCCTCCACGACGAACGGCGCACACAGATGTGGGCCGTTCGTCTTCTGGCGATGGCCGATTCCGGTCCGATGAAGCGTTTTTTCCGACATCCCCCGTCGGAGTGCCGCGCATGTTCCGCTTCCTGATCGCCTTGCTGGCCCTCGTGCCGCTGCTCGCGTCCGCGAACGCGACCATCCCCACCAAAGACATCGCCGGTGCGCATGATCCGGCCTGGCTCAAGCGCTACGAAGGCAGCCTTATCGTCAGCTACGAGCAGCGCCGCTTCGATGCGATCAACTTCCCCGCGTCGAAGCTGCTCGTCGACGAGGAAAGCGAGGAACGCGATGCCAAGAACAATCGTATCGCCATCGCCAAGCGCAAGATCGCCGCCGAGGGCCTCTACACGCGTCTGGTGTACATCGCGCCCGAAGATCGTTCGCCGCTGGAGCTGATGCGCAATTACATCGACGAGATCAAGGCCAGCGGCGGCAAGCTGCAATACGGTTGCCAGGACGCCGCCTGCGGCGGCGACATCGTGGGCAACGACCACGGCGGCGGCACCCAGGGCCTGATGGAGAAGCTCTATCCGCAGAACCGCCTCAAGGACGAGAGCTTCAGCAACGGAAATTGCGCGACCTCCGAGACGCCCACCGAGCAGCGTTACATCCTCGCCACCGTGCCCGACGGCAACGGCGGCCAGCGCACGCTCGCGGTCTACACCTATGCCATCGAGGCCGACATCTACTGCAAGGCGCTCAACGGCCGCTCCGGCGTGCTGGTGGTCGCGATCGAACCGAAGGCGCGCGAGAACAAGATGGTCGCCGTCAGCGCCGACGACATGGCCAAGGCGCTCGCAGCCGATGGCCGCATCTCGCTGTACGGCATCTATTTCGACTTCAACAAGTCCGCGGTGAAACCGGAATCGAAGCCGACGCTGGAGCAGATCGCCGCGCTGCTGAAGGGCCAGCCTGAACTCAAGCTCGCCGTCGTCGGCCACACCGACAACGTCGGCGGCGACAAGTACAACCTCGGCCTGTCCGAGCGTCGTGCCGACGCCGTCGTGGCGGCGCTCGTCGAGGATTACGGCATCGACGCCGAACGCATGGAGGCCAGCGGCGCCGGCATGGGCAAGCCGGTCGCGAGCAACGACGACGAGGCCGGGCGTGCGAAGAATCGGCGCGTGGAACTGGTCAAGCGCTGAAGCGCGGTGCGTCGCCGCGTCGGAAGCGATTACCGGCGCATCGGCCGGCAATCGCGCGATCAACGTGCTTGCTTGACGACTTCCCCGCCTTTCATCACGAAAGGAATCGCTTCGAGCAAGGCGACATCGGCCGTGGGATCGCCGGTGACGGCGACCAGGTCGGCCCAGCGGCCGACCTCGATCGCACCGACGTCCTTGCTGCCCAGCGCCTCGGCCGCGTCGATCGTCGCGCTGCGGATCGCTTCGGCCGGGGTCATGCCGTAACGCACCATCAGCGCCAGCTGCCGCGCGTTGTCGCCATGCGGATAGACGCCGGCATCGGTGCCGTAGACCATCTTCGCGCCGGCCGCGTGCGCACGACGGAACCCTTCGCGCTGGACTTCGGCGAGCTCGCGGTCCTTGCGCAGGTTGTCCTCGAGCACGCCGTTCTTCTTGCCCTCGGCCTGCGTGTAATCGGTGTTGTAGATGTCCATCGACAGCCAGGCGCCGTGCTGCTTCGCCAGGCGGATGCCTTCGTCGTCGATCAGGCTGGCGTGCTCGATGGTGTCGATGCCGGCGCGGATCGCGTCCTTGATGCCGGCCGCGCCGTGCGCATGCGCGGCCACCTTCAGGCCCCACATGTGCGCCTCGTCGGCGATCGCGCGCATCTCGTCGAGGCTCATCTGCTGCTGGCCCGGTTCGGTATTGCGCGAGAAGACACCACCGGTCGCGCAGATCTTGATGACCTGGGCACCGTACTTGCGCAGCTCGCGCACGCGCTTGCGCCCTTCCTCGGGACTGTCGGCGTTGAACGGGCTGTCCTGCTTCATCGACGGCGGAAAATAGGTGGAGTCGCAATGGCCGCCTGTGGCGCCGAAGCCGTAACCGGCGGTCACGACGCGCGGCCCGGTCAGCTTGCGCTCGTCGATGGCCTGGCGCAGGCCGACGTCGTTCCAGGCGTCGGCGCCGACATTGCGCACGGTGGTGAAGCCGGCCATCAGTGTCTTCTGCGCGTTCACCACCGCAAGCACCGACCAGAAGCGGTCGCTGAATTGCAGGCCGGTGTAGCCGCCATACGACGACTCGACATCGAGATGCACGTGCATGTCGATCAGGCCGGGAAGCAGGGTCATGCCGGGCAGGTCGATGCGTTCGACATCCGCCGGCAACGCACCGCTGGCCGCGTTGCGCACTTCGACGATCCTGCCGTCGCGAATCAGCAGCTGCGGGTTGTCGAGCATGCGGCCGTTGCGGACATCGAGCATGTGCGCGGCGCTGACGAGGATCGTGCGCGACGGTTTTACCGCTGCAGCATCCGGCGTCGCGGCGCCGGCCATCGGAGACAGGGCGACGACACACAGCAGCGCGACCGGCGCGCGTGGCTTGAAACGTCGCACGATGCGGAGCAGAACGGTCATAGCCTGGCCTTGGGTCGTCGTTGCGGCGGGGTCATTGTCACCGATCGCCGGGTGACGCGATATCAGGCCGCAGGCTGCAACTGGAACAACGGCGACGGTTGCAGGAACGGCAGCAGCCAGTGGTCGATCAGCAGGAACGCGAACAGCGCCATCAGATACACGATGGAATAGTTGAAGACCTTCATCGCGAACAGTTCGTCGGGCGGGTCGAGCAGCTTCCACGCGTACCACAGGAATACCGCGCCGAGCACCAGCGCGCCGCCGAGGTAGAACAAGCCGCTCATGCCGGTGATCCACGGCAGCACGGTCGCGAGCACCAGCAGCACGGTGTAGAACAGGATCTGCCAGCGCGTGTAGACCACGCCGTGCGTCACCGGCAGCATCGGGATCAGCGCGCGCGCGTAATCATCGCGGCGAAAAATCGCCAGCGCCCAGAAATGCGGCGGCGTCCACACGAAGATGATCAGCACCAGCAGCAGCGCATGCGGATCGCACGCGGCCGGTGACCGCGGCCCAGCCGAGCAGCGGCGGCGCGGCACCCGCAATCCCGCCGATGACGATGTTCTGCGGCGTGGCGCGCTTGAGCCAGCCGGTGTAGACGATGGCGTAGCCGATCAGCGAGGCGAACGTCAGCGCCGCGGTCAATGGGTTCACCAGCGCGATCAGGATCGTCATCGACGCCGCGCCGAGGAACACCGCGAACGCCAGCACCTTGGCCGAGGTCAGCGTGCCGGTCGCCAGCGGCCGGTGCGCGGTGCGCACCATGACGCGATCGATGCGCTGGTCGATCAGGTGGTTGATCGCGGCCGCGGAAGCCGCCGCCAGCCAGATGCCGAGCAATCCGAACAGCGTCTCGCGCAGCGGCGGCAGTCCCGGCACCGCCAGGAACATGCCGACCAGCGCAGTGAACACGATCAGCGCGACCACGCGCGGCTTGGTCAGCTCCCAGTACTGGCCGAAGGCGATGGGCTTGGCGCGCGTCGACATCGTTCAGTCCGGAGCGCGCAGGCGCGCCAGCAGCGAGACCAGCACGAACAGCAGCAGCACCGCGCCGGCGTTGTGCGCGACGGCGACGTGCAGCGGCAGCGACAACTTGACGTTGGCGATGCCGAGCGCGACCTGCGCCAGCGTCGCCAGGCCCAGCACCGTCGCCCAGCCGCGCAGGCCTGGCGTGCGTAACAGCTTGTATCGTGAGTCCGAGCAGGTAGACGAACACGATCACCGCCATCATCCGGTGCGCGAGCTGGATCGCGATGCGCGATGCGCCATCGAGGACGCCGCCTTCGTAATCGACGCCGATGCCGCGCCACAGCACGAAGCCTTCGCGGAAATCATGCGGCGGATTCCACTGGCCGACGCAGGTCGGGAAATCGTTGCCGCAGGCGAGCGCCGCGTAGTTCGCGCTGACCCAGCCGCCGAGCGCGATCTGCACGCCGAGCAGCAGCAAGCCGACGATCGCCAGCCTGCGCATCGTCGCGACGCCGGCCAGGCGGATCGGAATGCCGGTCGCGCGCCACGCCATCCAGGCCAACAGCGAGAACGTCAGCAGACCGCCGAGCAATGGGCCATCACCACGATCGGTTTCAACAGCCACGTGACCGTCCACATGCCGAGCAAGGCCTGGAAGATGATCACGGCCAGGGTCAGCACCGCGGCGCGTGCGAGGTCGTCGTTCGACCAGCGTAATGCTGCAGCAATGAGGATCACCTCGCCGAGCGCGGCGAGTGCGCTGGCCGCGACGTGCTGGCCGTGCATGTACAGCGGGATCGCGATGGCCACGAGCGCAGCCGCGGCGATCACCTGTGCCAGGCCGTGACGCCGTCGGCGCGCGGCGAGCAGCGCCAGCGCGAGCACCAGCACGCCGAGCGCGCCGGCGATCATGCGGTGGAACTGTTCGCGCCAGGCCTTGTGCGTTTCGAACGGGCGGATCGCCGAGGCGACATGGTCGCTGGCCTCGCCCGCACTCTGCGGCCATGCGGCGCGGCCGTAGCAGGTCGGCCAGTCCGGACAGCTCAGGCCGGCATTGGACAGGCGCACGAATGCGCCGAACACGATCACGCACGCCGCCAACGCGACCGCGAGCCAGGCGATGCGGTGGAAGTGCCTGTGAACCGCAGGCCTGTGGACGGCCGGTCTGTATCCAACGGAACGATCGTTGCTCATCACATCAGTTTCAGCAGCTTGGCCAGGTCCGCGCGCAGGCCCGCGGGATCGAAGCCGGGAGCGTAGCGCAGAACCACGAAACCATTCGGATCGATCACGTAGACCACCGCCGCGTCAGGTCGCGTCGCTTCGCCCGGCGCGCCGTCGGAACGCGGCAGGCCCCCGCGCAATCGCACGCTCGGGACGACGACGCGTGTCGCGGCATTGCGCACTGCGCCGGCAGGCGGCTCGCCGAGCCAGAGGATGTGCACGCGGTCGGCATCCTTGCCGAACAAGCGCCAGACGGTGTCGAGTTGGTGCGAGAGCGCGACGCAGGCGTCGCTGCATCCAACGGGCGGCGCGACCACGATCCGCCACAGGCGCGTGTCGGGATTCCATCGATAGGCGCTGCCATCGGCGAGCCTCGGCACTACTGCGCGCAAGTCGCCGGGTGGCTGCAGCAGTTCGCCGTTGTTCTTGGTGCCGGCAGGTTGCCATCCGGAGAAACGCAGCGCGCCGGCGACGATGAGACCGCCGAGGAACAGCGCGAGGATCGCCAGCAGCACGAGGCGGTTGTTGCGGCGTTGCCGCTGGGATGCGTCGTTCATGGGGTCGGCTTCGATCTGCGGGAGGTGCGGAAGCTCAGCACGAGCGCGGTGACCAGCACCGCGAGCGCGAGCGCGAACCACTGCACGGCGTAGCCGAGGTGGCGTTCGGGCGGGAGGGTGTTGGGCAACACGTCGAGATCGCGTTCGAAGCCGAGCGGATTGGCCGGATCCAGGCGCAGCACGCGCGGCGCCAGCTGCGCTTGTCCGAGCGCCTCCCGCAGCGTGGACGCTTCCAGCGAAGTCGCGAGCAGCGTGCCGTCGGGCTGCTTCGCCGGCGGCGCGACTGCGATGCCATGCGCAGGCGGCGGCGCCAGCAGGCCTTCGAGCTGTTGCCGGCCCGGCGGTCGCGGGACCTGCGGCATGCGGCGATCGCCGCGCAACGGCAACCAGCCGAGTTCGACCAGCAACGGCTTCGCGCCGTGCGAGACCGGCTGGAATACGCGATAGGCGCGCACGCCGCTACGCCCGGCGTGTTGCTGGTTGTCGAGCAGGACCGCCGATGCTTCGGCGAACACGCCTTCGCCGGCCGCCCAGTCATAGGCGCGGCTGCGGGCGACGTCACCGGCTGCGGACAGTGGCTGCGCTTCGCGCCGCTCGAGCACGCGCTGCGCGGCGTCGAGCATCGCCTGCTTTTCGTGCATGCGGCGCAGCTGCCAGACGCCCAGCGCGACGAAGCCCGCCATGATCGCGACGGCCAGGATCCAGCCGATCAGTGACGTGCGGCGGCGGTTCATGCGGGGTCTGCTGTTTCACCGGCAAGGAACCACGGCGACTGCGATAATGTCCGCGCACCGCCACCGGACGCCGCCATGAACGATTCGCTGAAGACCCTGATCATCATCGGTGTGCTGATACTCATCCTCTGGAACCTCGGCGCGGGCCTGTATTACATGCTGGTCGACAAGGGCCAGACCAAGCGCACGGTGAACGCGCTGACGCGGCGCATCGCATTGTCGGTCGCGCTGATCCTGTTCATCGCGCTGTCGATCTACATGGGCTGGATCACGCCGCACGGCATCACCGGCTGAGACCACGCCGAGGTAGCGTGCGCCGTGCGCACGATCGACGTCGCCTGTCGGAATCCACAGCAGCGCGCGCCTTGCCCGCGATCGCGGTTCCCAGAAAACTGCATCGTCCAGGCGCGCTCCTGCAACGGCGCGCGCCCTGCCTGCGTCAGAGCACGTAGACGAACAGGAACAGACCCAGCCACACCACGTCGACGAAGTGCCAGTACCAGGCCACCGCCTCGAACGCGAAGTGATCGTCCTTGCTGAAGTGGCCCTTGAGGCAGCGCAGCCAGATGATCGCCAGCATGATCGTGCCGAGCGTCACGTGCGCGCCGTGGAAGCCGGTCAGCATGAAGAACGTCGAGCCGTAGATGCCCGAGCCCAGCGTCAGGTTGAGTTCCTTGTAGGCGTGGATGTATTCCTCGGCCTGGAACAACAGGAACATGGCGCCGAGCAGCACCGTCGCGCCGAGGAAGACCAGCAGCTGCTTGCGATGGCCGGCCTTCAGCGCATGGTGGGCGATGGTGACGGTCACGCCGGATGACAGCAGGATCAGCGTGTTGAGCAGCGGCAGGCCCCAGGCCGGGATCGTCTCGAACGCGCCGCCGACCGCGCCGGGCCCGTTGCTCGGCCAGCCTGCGGAGAAACCCGGCCACAGCACGCTGTTGGTCATCACGCCGTCGCCGTAGCCGCCGAGCCACGGCATGGCCAGCTGCCGCGCGTAGAACAGCGCACCGAAGAACGCGGCGAAGAACATCACCTCGGAAAAGATGAACCACACCATGCCCATGCGGAACGAGGTGTCGACCTGCTTGTTGTAGTAGCCGGAGATCGATTCGAGGATCACGTCGGCGAACCACTTGAACAGGATCGCGGCCAGGCCGGCGAGGCCGACGAAGAACGCCGCCTTGCCCCAGCTCGCCTCGTTGAGCCAGCTGGCCAGGCCGAACATCGCGATGAACAGCGCGACCGACGCGAACACCGGCCAGCGGCTGCCGTGCGGCACGTAGTAGAGGTGGGCGTCGTGGGGAGCGTGGGCCTGGGCCATGGAGATCGTCCGTTTACTTTGTGCGGATCAAGGTGCTGCGCGCGGCAGGTCGGCCGATGCCTTGGGCGCGTTCAACTGCGCGAGCACATCGGTGGACGGCGCGAGTCGCGCCGTGAGGACATCGTTCTTGAAGAAGGTGTACGACAGGGTGATCGTGTTGACGTCGGCCGGCAACGCCGGGTCGACGATGAAGCGCACCGGCATGTCGCGCGCCTCGCCGGCCTGCAGCGTCTGCGCGGTGAAGCAGAAGCATTCGGTCTTGCTGAAGTAGCCCGAGGCGCGCGCCGGCGCCACCGACGGCGCGGCGTTGCCGACGATCGCCCGATCGCTCTTGTTGCGCGCGTAGTACGTGGTCTCGTACTGCTCGCCCGGGCGCACGCGCATCGACACCTGCTGCGGATGGAAAGCCCAGGGCAGCTTGGAATTGACGCCGCCGTCGAACATCACGGTGATCGTGCGTTCCTTCTCGGCACTCGCCAGCGCGGCGGCCTGCTTGCCATCGATCGCGGTCTTCTCCAGGCGCACGCCGAATACCTTCTCGCAGGCGATGCGGTACAGCGGCACCAGCGCGAAGGTGAACGCGAACGCAGCCAGCGCCACGCCGACCAGCTTGACGGTGCCGCGGGCGTTGCGGGCGCGCGCCTGGCTCACTTGGCCAGAATCCCGCTCAGGATGAACAACAGGTAGATCGCGACGGCGATCCCTGCGAACAACAGCGCCGTGCGCCGCGCACGGGCGCGTCGCATGGCCTCGTCGTGCGGAGGACGGCGCTCGTCGTGGTCAGGCGTCGCGGGCATTGCTGTGAGCCGCGGTATCCGCGCCGGTCGTGGCCGCGTCGTAGTCCAGGTGCGCGAAGTCGCCGTGCGCCAGGTCGCCCGGGCCGATCACCGGCGGCGAGCTGAAGGTGTGGTGCGGCGCCGGCGACGGCACGGTCCATTCCAGCCCGCGCGCGCCTTCCCAGGCGCGTGCTTGCGCCTTGGCGCCATGCTTGAGCGAGTGGCGCAGGATGAAGAACATCAGGAACGGCGTGGCGAACATGCCGAACGCGCCGATCGAGCTGATCAGGTTCCAGTCGGCGAACACCACGTTGTAGTCGGGGATGCGGCGCGGCATGCCGGCCAGGCCGAGGAAGTGCTGCGGGAAGAACAGCAGGTTGACGAACACCGCCGTCCACCAGAAATGCACCTTGCCCCAGAACTCGCTGTACATGCGCCCGGTCCACTTCGGCCACCAGTAGTACACCGCGGCGATGATGCCGAACAGCGCGCCGGTGACCAGCACGTAGTGGAAGTGCGCGACCACGAAGTAGGTGTCGTGGTACTGGAAGTCGGCCGGCACGATCGCGAGCATCAGGCCCGAGAAACCGCCGATCGTGAACAGCACCACGAATGCCAGCGCCCACAGCATCGGCGTCTCGAAGCTCAGCGAGCCCTTCCAGATCGTACTGACCCAGTTGAACACCTTCACGCCGGTCGGCACCGCGATCAGCATCGTCGCGAACATGAAGTACAGCTCGCCGCCGAGCGGCATGCCGACCGTGAACATGTGGTGCGCCCAGACGATGAAGCTCAGGAACGCGATCGACGCGATCGCGTAGACCATCGCCTGGTAGCCGAACAGCGGCTTGCGCGCGAACGTCGGCAGGATTTCCGAGACGATCCCGAACGCCGGCAGGATCATGATGTAGACCTCGGGGTGGCCGAAGAACCAGAAGATGTGCTGGAACATCACCGGGTCGCCGCCGCCGGCTGCATTGAAGAAGCTGGTGCCGAAGAACTTGTCGGTGAGCAGCATCGTCACCGCGCCGGCCAGCACCGGCATCACCGCGATCAGCAGGAACGCGGTGATCAGCCAGGACCAGGCGAAGATCGGCATCTTCAGCAGGTCCACGCCCGGCGCGCGCATGTTGAGGATCGTTGCGATGACGTTGATCGCGCCCATGATCGAGCTGATGCCCATCATGTGGATGGCGAAGATCACGAAGGCGACGTTGGCGCCGCCCTGCAGCGACAGCGGCGGATACAGCGTCCAGCCGCCGGCCGGCGCGCCGCCGGGCAGGAACAGCGTGCCCAGCAGCATCGTGAAGGCGAACGGCAGGATCCAGAACGACCAGTTGTTCATGCGCGGCAACGCCATGTCCGGCGCGCCGATCTGCAGCGGGATCATCCAGTTGGCGAGGCCGACGAAGGCCGGCATGACGCCGCCGAAGATCATCACCAGCGCGTGCAGCGTGGTCATCTGGTTGAAGAATTCCGGATCGACGAACTGCAGGCCCGGGACCGCCAGCTCGGCGCGGATCACCACCGACATCGCCGCGCCGATGATGAACATCACGAAGGCGAAGATCAGGTAGAGCGTGCCGATGTCCTTGTGGTTGGTCGAGAAGAACCAACGCTCGACGAAGCTCTGCTTGTGCGTGTCGTGCGCGTGGGCATCGTGCTGGTCGACGGCGGAATACGTGGACATGGCCTACCTCGGAATGCTTTCGGTCAGCCGGCCGCGGATGCGGCGGCTGCGGGATTCGTTTGCGCCGTCGTCGGCGCGGTTTCTGCGGGCGCGGGCTCTGCCGGCGCAGTTTCGGACGGCGCCGTTTCGGCCGGCGCAGTCTCGGCCGGTGCTGCGGCCGGCGGCGGCGTTACGACGGGCGCTGGCGCGTTCTTGGCCTTCTCCGCCGCAAGCCAGGTCGCGAACTCCGCCTTCGGCACCGCGCGCACCACGATCGGCATGAAGCCGTGGTCCTTGCCGCACAGTTCCGCGCATTGGCCGCGATAGACGCCCGGCCGTTTGATCTCGGTCCAGGCCTCGTTGACGATGCCCGGGATCGCGTCCTGCTTCCAGCCCAGCGCCGGCACCCACCAGGCGTGGATCACGTCGTCGGCGGTGATCACGAAGCGGATCTTGGTGTCGACCGGCAGCACCAGCGCGTTGTCGACGTCGAGCAGGTAATGCGGGTTGGCCGCGACCGTCGGCCGCTCGCCGGTCTGGCGGATGCGGTCGCTGTCGCGGTCGAGGCGGCTGGTCAGCTCGACGCCTTCGCCGCGGTATTCGTACTTCCACAGCCACTGGTAGCCGGTGACCTTGACGGTCATCGCCGAGTCGCGGGTGTCGTACTGCTTGATCAGCATGCCGGTCGCCGGCCACGCCATCGCGACCAGCGCGATGATCGGCACGATCGTCCAGATGATCTCGGCCGTGGTGTTGTGGCTGAACTGCGCTGCGACCGCGCCCTTGGACTTGCGGAACCTGAACATCGCCCAGGCCATCGCCCCGAACACGATGACGCCGATCACCACGCACACCCACAGCGCCATCATGTGCGCGTCGTAGGCGATATTGGACGTCTGGGTGACGCCCGGGTGCATGTTGAGCTGCCATTCCACGGGGTCGACCGACTGCGCCAACGCCAAGCCGGGGGCCAGGGCCGCCAGCAGTCCCCATCGCATCGCACGCGCTCGATTCATCGTTGCCTAGACTCCATCGTCGTCGGTGGCGGCGGATGGACCGCTGCATGCCGCTTGATCTGCATCGAATGGCCGCTGGCCCTGAACCGGACCGCGGAAACCCGTAAATTTTAGCTGCCAAGGGTCTTGAGCGGCAAGCCGAGGACCGCTGCTGCCGCCATCGCCGGCCAATCGCGGGGCGGCGCCGCATCGGCATGCGCGCCACTGCAGGGTCCAATCCCGCGCCGGAACGTGGCCGCGCGCCCCGCGCGACTGCACCCTCGCGGTCGGCGGCGATCCGGTCGAATCGATAGAATGCCGGGCTTCCCGGCTCGCTGATCGCTTCGTGACCGACATCCTCTCGTCCGAACTCCCCGCCCCGCCTTCCACCTTGCGCGCCGCCATCACCGCCGCCTGGACGCGCGACGAAACCGAGCACGTGCATGAGTTGCTCGCGCAAGCGCGGCAATCCGATGCCGACCACGCCGCGATCCAGGCCACTGCCGCCGAGCTGGTGCGCCGCGTGCGTGCGCGCACGCCCGACCAGGGTCCGATCGAATCCTTCATGCGCCAGTACGACCTCGGCAGCGAGGAAGGCGTGCTGCTGATGTGCGTGGCCGAGGCGCTGCTGCGCATCCCCGACCAGGACACGGCCGACAAGCTGATCCGCGACAAGCTCGGCGAGGCGGACTGGAAGCGCCATCTCGGTCAATCCGACTCGATGCTGGTCAACGCCTCGACCTGGGGTTTGATGCTGACAGGCCACCTGGTCGACCTGGCAGACGACACCAAGCGCAACGTCCACAACGCCTTCAAGCGCCTGGTCGGGCGCGTCGGCGAGCCCGTCATCCGGCTGGCGGTGCGCCAGGCGATGCGGATCATGGGCCACCAGTTCGTGATGGGCCGCACGATCGACGAAGCCCTGGCGCGTTCGCGCAAGGGCGACAACGCGAACTACCGCTATTCGTTCGACATGCTCGGCGAAGGCGCGCTGACCAGCAAGGATGCGTTGCGCTACCTCGATGCCTATCGCGTGGCGATCCATGCCATCGGCCGCACCGGTCCGTTCGCCGATGTCTTCGCCGCACCGAGCATCTCGGTCAAGCTGTCCGCGCTGCATCCGCGCTACGAACACGCCAAGCGCGCGCGCGTGCTCGCCGAACTGACGCCGCGCGTGCTGGAACTGGCGCAGCTGGCCAAGGGTTACGGCATCGGCTTCACCATCGACGCCGAGGAATCCGACCGCCTCGAGTTGTCGCTCGACGTGATCGGCGCGGCCTACGCCGACGCTTCGCTCGACGGCTGGCAGGGCTATGGCCTCGCCGTGCAGGCCTACCAGAAGCGCGCGCCGTTCGTGATCGACTGGCTCGCCGAGCTGGCGCGCAAGACCGGCCGCAGGATTCCGGTGCGACTGGTCAAGGGCGCGTACTGGGACAGCGAGGTCAAGCGCGCACAGGTCGACGGCCAGTCCGGCTACCCGGTCTTCACTCGCAAGCCCAACACCGACGTGTCGTACCTGGCCAATGCGCGGCGCATGCTCGATGCCGGCGACGCGCTGTATCCGATGTTCGCCACGCACAACGCGCACACCATCGCCGCGATCCACAAACTGGCGAAGGGACGGGCCTTCGAGTTCCAGAAGCTGCACGGCATGGGCGACGACCTGTATGCCGAAGTGATCCCGCGCGATCGCCTCGACGTGCCGTGCCGCGTCTACGCGCCGGTCGGCTCGCACGAAGACCTGCTGCCGTACCTGGTGCGGCGCCTGCTCGAGAACGGCGCCAATTCCAGTTTCGTCAACCGCATCACCGACGAGGACGTCGCCATCGACGACCTCATCCGCGATCCGATCGAGACGGTCGCCGCGTTCGAGACGATCCCGCATCCCCGCATCCCGCTGCCGGTCGATCTGTACCGCAGCCAGGCGACACCAGGACTTTCCGCAATGAACACGCACAAGCCGGCCGTGAGAAGCAACTCGATGGGCATCAACCTCGCCAACGACGCGCAGCTGCAGGCGCTCGCCGAACAGGTCAACGCCGCCGTCGCCGACTGGCGCGCCGCGCCGCTGGTACCGGGTGCGACGATCAGCGGTGCGACCATCGCGGTCAGCAATCCGGCCGATCGCCGCCAGCACGTCGGCCAGTGGCAGGCCGCCGATGCCGCGACGGTCGAGCTGGCGCTGAAGAACGCCGTCGCCGCGCAACCGGCCTGGGACCGCACGCCCGCCGCTTCGCGCGCAGCGATCCTCGAGTACGCCGCCGATCTGCTCGAACAGCGCATGCCCGAATACATCGCGCTGTGCACGCGCGAGGCCGGCAAGACCATCCCCGACGGCATCGCAGAAGTGCGCGAGGCGGTCGACTTCCTGCGCTACTACGCCGGCGAGGCACGCAAGCTGTTCGCGCCCGAGGCGCTGCCCGGCCCGACCGGCGAATCGAACACGCTGCAGCTGCAGGGCCGCGGCGTATTCGTCTGCATCAGCCCGTGGAATTTCCCGCTGGCGATCTTCGCCGGCCAGATTGCAGCCGCGCTCGCCGCGGGCAACAGCGTCATCGCCAAGCCCGCCGAGCAGACCAACCTGATCGGCTACGCGGCGGTGAAGCTGCTGCACGAAGCCGGCGTGCCGGAAGCGGTGCTGCAGTTCCTGCCGGGCGACGGCGCCACCGTCGGCGCCGCGCTGACCGCCGATCCGCGCGTGGACGGCGTCGCCTTCACCGGTTCCACCGACACCGCCCGCGCCATCAACCGCGCCCTGGCCGCGCGCGATGCCGCGATCGGCGTGCTGATCGCCGAGACCGGCGGCCAGAATGCCTTGATCGCCGATTCGTCGGCGTTGCCGGAACAGCTGGTCAAGGATGCGTTGTCGTCGGCGTTCACGTCGGCCGGTCAGCGCTGCTCGGCCGCGCGCGTGCTGTTCGTGCAGGACGACATCGCCGACAAGGTGATCGGCATGCTGGCCGGCGCGATGGACGAACTGACCGTCGGCGATCCGGGCCTGCTCTCGACCGACGTCGGCCCGGTCATCGACGGCGACGCGCTGAAGCTGCTCGAGGACCACGCCTTGAAGATGGCCTCGGTCGCCAAGCCGATCGCGAAGGCCAGGACCGATGAAGCGCTCGCGCACGGCACGTTCTTCGCGCCGCAGGCCTGGGAGCTGCAGTCGCTGTCGCAGCTCACGCGCGAAAACTTCGGACCGGCGTTGCACGTGATCCGCTGGAAGGGCGATCAGCTCGACGCGGTCATCGACGCGATCAACGCCAGCGGCTACGGCCTGACGCTGGGCATCCACTCGCGCATCGACGACACCATCGAACGCATCGCCGCGCGCGCGAATGTCGGCAACATCTATGTGAATCGCAACCAGATCGGCGCGGTCGTCGGCGTGCAACCGTTCGGCGGGCAGAAGCTGTCCGGCACCGGCCCCAAGGCCGGCGGGCCGCACTACCTGCCGCGCTTTGCGACCGAAAAGACGGTGACGATCAACACCACCGCGGCCGGCGGCAATGCCTCCCTGCTGACGCTCGGCGAGTAGGCCACGGCGCATCGGCAGGACCGGAAATTAGCGGTCCGTTTCTGCCCTGATGAGGGCGCGCGGACATGGCGGCAGCTCGGCGAAATGCGACGCCATGCGCGAAAACGCCGCCGTCAGCGCCACGTAACCCGCACTCCTTTACCATCGGTCGTGTTGGCGCAGTCACGCCCGACGCGCGCGACCGGCTGAGCGCCACGCTTGCCGCAGTCGCGCAATCGAAACCCAAAAGGAGAACACGATGTCCTTCCATTCCCTAGGCGTGCTCGCAGCCTGCTCGACCGCGCTCGGATCCGTGCTGCTGGCGACGCCTGCCGCGGCAGCGACGCGCAACATCGCCCTGCAGCAGAACGGCACGGGTGCTTGCCAGGTCACCTTACCCGCGTACGAGTCGGTGATCCGCCGACGGCCGCTCGCCATGCAGAACGAGGGCAGCAGCGGCGCGTTCGTCTCCTGCTCGCCGGCATCGCTGCAGGGCGTTCCGGCCAACGACACGCTGGGCTACACCGTCAGGCTCGTCAATCGCGGCGCCAACGTGGTCAGCGTGAGTTGTACGGGCGTCATCGGCAGCGACGGCGTCTCCAGTCCGCTGCCGGTCTACCTGCCAAAGAACGCCAACGTCGGCGGCAACAGCAGTGCCGTGCTGACCTGGCGTTCGCTGGAAGGCTATGGCACGACCGTGCCGTTCAACTTCCAGTGCCAGCTGCCGCCGGGTATCGGCATCAGCGGCATCGAACTCAACCAGACGCTGGACGTCGGCAGCTGATCGCGCGGTGCCGCAATCGGAAACGGAGCGCCGCGCCGGCGTCCAATGCGGAGTTCGGCAACCTCCGAGCCTGAACCTCCGAGCCTGTTCGGCGAGTTGCCGCTGCGTGGCTCGCCTGCCCTTTGATCCGCGTGATCAATCCGGCGGACGCGTGCTCTCGGAGACGATGAACCAGCGCGCTCCCTCGCGCCGCATCTCGGCGCTGCCCGCGCGCGGTTCGCCGCCTTCGGTGGCGGTGAAGTCCAGCCAGGCGCGGTCACCGTCCTGGCGACCACCGGTGATGCGCACGTCGCGCGCGGCCAGGCCCTGCATGAAGGCGAGTTGCGCGGCGAATTCCGGCTGCTTGCGCGCCTGCGCGAGCTGCACGGCGCGGTCGGGCGGCAGCAGGCGCGCGAGCGCGTCGAGGTCGCCGGCGATCAGCGCGTCGTTGTTGGCCAGGTAGGCGCGGCCCGGTTCGCCGCCGCCGGCGGGCAGGGGCTTGCCCGGCAAGGGCGGTGCCTTGGCAGGATCGCCGAGCACGGCGAGGTCGAAGCGCAGGTCGCAGCGCGGATCGTCCTCTTCGTCCGAGAAGGTGTAACGACCGGCCACGCGATCGCGCGCGCCGGGCGTGCCCGCATACGTGCCGATCTGCGATCCGCTGCGCGACAGGTTGTTGCCCGGCGACAGCCACAGGTATTGCTGGGTGACGATGGCGCCGTCGGCATCGAGCGTGAGTTGCAAGCGCGCGGATTCGCCCGTGCCCGTGTCCTGCTCGCGGAGGGCGTCTTCGCGGTCGAGCGGTTTCGCGCGCCAGAGCGCATCGCTGTCGAGGTCGTAGCTGCTGAACACCAGCATCCGCTCGCCCGTAGCCTCACCGGTGTCGTCGTCGACCACGGCCCAAGCCGCACCATCGACGAAGGTGGCCGTGCGCGATTCGTGTTCGCAATGGCCCTCCACGCCTGCGGCCTGCGATCGGGCGGCACAACACAGCAGCGCCATGCCCGCAGCGAACATCGTGAGTCTGGTCATGCGCTTGCCCCGATGAGATTCACTTGAGGGAACGGCATGGCCCGCAGCGAACGGCCTGCGATGACGGTGGCGTGGGAGCGCAGGGCTTCGCCCGCACATGAAGAAGGGGCGCCAATGGCGCCCCTTCGTTTGCAGCTACAGGCGAAGTCCGCGAATCAGAAGCGGTACTGCGCCGAAACGCCATACAGGTTGACGTCGGCGTCGTACTCGCCGGTCAGCGTGCTGTTGCTCGACGAATGGATGCCGTTGATGCTCGGGTCGTCGACGAAGATGTGCGTGTAGCCGGCGTTGACTTCCAAGGCTTCGCTCGCATTCCAGGTCAGGCCGACCGACACCCAGTCGCGATTGGCGTCGGGCAGGCGCGGCGTACGCGCTTCATCGTTGGTCGGGGTTTCGTCGCGGGCCACGCCGGCGCGCAGCGCGAACGTGTCGCTCAACGCGAACTCCGCGCCGAGCGAATAGAACATCGTGTCGTCCCAATTGAACGCTTCGACCGAGGTCGGCTGGAACGGATTGGCGAAGTCGACCGTGACGTCCTGCAGCGAATGCCAGTCGGTCTTCGACACGTCGGCCAGCAGCGTGAAGCGATCGGTGAACGCATAGGTCACGCTCAGCGTATCGATGCTCGGCGTCGTCAGCGGCGCAACGACACCCGTGTCCCTGAAGCCGTTACCTAAAACGGCCAGCTGCGCGCGCTGCGCAGGCGTCAGCGGCAGATTGGGCGAAGCAGCGGCGGCGGCAAAACCGGCCTGCGCACCCGCAAAGGCGGCCGGCAAGGTGAAGTCACCGGTGCCTTCCAGATCGTGGTCGATCTCGGAACGGTGCGAGTAGCCGATCGTCAACTTGTCGGTCGGACGCCAGTGCGGCGCCGGCGAGCCAGCCGAAGCCGGTGTCGTCGCCTTCCACGCTGACCATGCCGTCCTGGCTCTGCGGAAGGATGCCGGGAACGCCCGCGCCGGCCATGAACGCACCGAAGTCGATCGCGCTCGACAGCGTCGCTTCTGCACGCTCGTAGATCATGCCGACACCGACGGAAAAGCGATCGGTGATGTCGACCGAGGCCGACAGCGTGAGGTCGACGGTTTTCACGTCCGACTTGAGGGCGTTGTAGCGGCCGACCCAGCCGTTCTCGTATTCGGTCTTCAGGCCGAACGGCGCACTGACCATCGCGCCGACCGTGACGCCCGAATCGCCGAGCGGGAAGATCGCCGAGAACGCCGGGATCGGGCGTGACGTCGCCGGCATCGCCGCCGTCGCCGCCGGTGAGCGGCAGCACGCCGGTCGCGTCGGTGCCGCCACCGGTGAAGGTGGCGCTGAGGTCGACGACACGGTGACGTCGGCCTGCACCGCATTCTTGTCGAACTGCGTCATCGCCGCCGGGTTGTTGGCCACGACCGAAGCATCGCCCGGTGCCGCGGCGGAGCCTGCGAACGCGCGGCCCATGGCCTTGACGCTGTTTTCCTTGAGCTGGAAGCCGGCCGCATCGGCCTGGCCGAACGCGAAGGCGCTGGCGATGCCGAGCGCGAGCGCGGAAATCTGGGTGAAGCGGGATTGGGTCTGCATTGCTTTTATCTCTCCGTTGACAGGGTCGTGCGTTATTGCGTCGCGCGACCTGGGCGATGTCCCCCGCCCTGGTCGACCCTGCCGGAAGCCCCCTCCCGACGTACGACGCCGTATGTACTATAGCTTGCTTGTTAACCCGAAGCTAACAATTGCGGGGCGACAGCACGGACCGGCGGCCCGCGACCGGCTACCGTGCGAGCACCGACCCACCTGCCGACGGCCCGCCTGCCCGCATGTTCGTCTCCCTGCCCTCACGGACCCGACCCTCGCTGCGCTGGGCGACGCCGATGCTGTTCGCAGTGTTGTGGCTGGCCTTCCTGTGGGCGAGCACGCGGCCGGACGCAGCCCAGGGTGCGCTGTTACTGGACTGGGGCGCGCTGACCGGCGGCACCGGTCCGGTCGACACCCTGCGTGCGCTGTGGACCGAGGGCCGCGCGCTGCGTCTGATCAGCGCGCTGTTCCTGCATGCCGACTGGGCGCACCTGCTCGGCAACCTGGTATTCCTGCTGATCTTCGGCCTGCCGGCGGAGCGGGTGATGGGGCCCTGGCGCTTCCTGTTGCTATTCCTCTCGGCGGCGCGGTCGCCAACCTCGCCGCGGTGCTGGCGATCGGGGCGCCGCAGCAACTGGTGATCGGGGCCAGCGGCGCGGTCTCGGCGGTGATCGGCGCGTACCTGGCGCTGTTCCCGCGCGCGAAGCTGGGCGTGGTGCTGCCGCTCGGGCTGTTCCTGGAGTTCGTGCGCGCGCCGGCGTCGTTGCTGATCGGGATCTGGGCGCTGCTGCAGGTCGTGTTCGCCTACATCGGACCGGCGTTCGGCGCGGTGGCGTGGGTGGCGCATGTCGCCGGGTTCGCGTTCGGCGTGGTGTTCGCGCTGGTGGCACGCGCGGGCATCGCGCGGCGGTTGCGGGCGCGCAGTGGGTATTAGTCATTGCTCGGGACGTGCGGCGCGATGGGTTGGCCGCTTGATGTTTGACCTCGAAGCCGGTGCCGCACGCCGCGGCGTCCATAACGACCGGCGCCTATAATCGCGCCATGGCGAAATCCCTCTACAAAGTGACCTTCCTCAACCACGGCAAGGTCTACGAGTTGTACGCGCGCAGCGTGTCGAGCGGACAGCTGTGGGGCTTCACCGAGGTCGCCGACCTGCTGTTCGACGTGCACGACGGCGTGGTGGTGGACCCGACCGAGGAACGCCTGCGCGACGAGTTCGGCAACACCCGCGTCCTGCACCTGCCGATGCAGAGCATCATCCGCATCGAGGAAGTCGAGAAGAAAGGCCAGGCCGCGATCCGCGATGCCGCCACCGGCGAAAAAGTCGTGACGCCGTTTCCGCTGCCGGCCAAGCCGCGTTAGGCCCACGCACCCCGGAATTCAGCGCGCGGAAAGACATGCATACCCTCTTGCCGTCGTCCCAGCGAACGCTGGGATCCATTTTGCGTTGACGCCCGCTTGCTGTCGCCGCTCAGGTCACCCCTGAAAAAAGGCGATCAAGATCAAGATGGATCCCAGCGTTCGCTGGGACGACGGCAAGGCGACAACAACCGCCGCTTGCTCAATCGCGCGTGCTGGCCTTCGCCTGCGCGGTCGCGACCGGCTTCTTCAATTCCGCCAATGCCGCCGTGATCGGCGCGTCGCCGTCGAGCACGTCGCCGGCGTTGGCGCCGGCCAGTTCCTCATCGCCGCGCAGGTGGCCGGGCAAGGCCGCCTCGGCGTAGGGCGTGGCGCCGGCCAGCGTCGGCTCGGCCTTGTCCGGCTTCAACACCACGTCCGGTTCGATGCCGCGTGCCTGGATCGACTTGCCGCTGGGCGTGAAGTAGCGCGCGGTGGTGAGCTTGACCGAGTCGCCGTTGTCGAGCGGCAGCAGCGTCTGCACCGAGCCTTTGCCGAAGGTGCGGCTGCCGACCACGCGCGCGCGGCCGTTGTCGCGCAAGGCGCCGGCGAGCACTTCCGACGCGCTCGCCGAGCCGGCATCGACCAGCACCACCACCGGCGCGCCGCGCATCAAATCTCCGGGCGTGGCGCCGAACTGGGCATCGCTGATGGCGATGCGGCCGCGCGTGCTGACGATCTTGCCGCTCTCGAGCAGGTCGTCGGCGATCTGCACCGCCGAGGTCAGCAGGCCGCCAGGATTGCTGCGCAGGTCGAGCACCAGGCCGCGCAGGCCTTTGCCGGGCGCGTTAGCGCCGCCCGCCTGGCCCTGCAGCTTGGCCAGATTGCTTTCGAAATCCGCGGCGGTGTCGGCCTGGAACGCGGCCACGCGGATATAGCCATAGCCCGGCTCGAGCATGCGGCTGCGCACGCTGGCGACGCGGATGGTCTCGCGCTGCACGGTGATGTCGAGCGGCTTGGGCGCGCCTTCGCGCACGATCTTCAGCGTCACCTTGCTGCCGGGCGCGCCGCGCAGCGGGCCCTGATCGTCGTCGGCCGGCACCAGCGGCTTGCCGTCGACGGCGACGATGATGTCGCCGGACTTGATGCCGGCGCGCGCGGCGGGCGTGTCGTCGATCGGCGAGATCACGCGCACGGTACCGTCGGGCAGCTGCAGCACCTCGACGCCGATGCCGTCGTAGGCGCCATTGGTGTCTTCGTCGAAGGCCTGTGCGTCGTTCTTCTCGAGATAGGCGCTGTGCGGATCGAGATCCAGCAGCAGGCCGCGGATCGCCGACTGCATCAGCTTCTTGTCGTCGATCGGTTCGACGTAGGCTTCCTTGACCGCGTTGTAGACGCCGACGTAGCGGCGGATCTCGTCGAGCGGGACCTTGGTGGCGGCGGTCTCGGCGGCGTCGGGATCGTCGCTGGAGGCGATTTCTTTCGCCTTGGTTTCGTCGGTTGGCGCCGGCGAGGCTGCTGGCGCTGGCGCTGTCTGTTGCGCGAACACCGGCGCCGCCAGTAGCAGGCACGGGAGGAACAGAGACAGCGGTTGACGCATCAGGCGACTCCAAGCGGGACGATCGTAGGACCGCGCGGCGGGGCGCAGGTTCGATTGGATCGATTCGCTGCAAGTATGCGGTTCGGCGATCTACTTTCGTTAAGGGTTCGTCGCAAATCGGTTTTCCGATTGCATGCCCGCAGGAGCAGGGCTCTGCTCCCTCCCCTCTGAATAGAGGGGAGGGCTGGGGAGGGGTGTCGGCTTTTCGCGAGAGAAGTCGGCGCTCACGCAACCCCTCCCCAGCCCGGCCGGCCCTACGGCTTCGCCTTCGGGCGTTCGTCAGCACGCGCGCCAGTGGCGCGCAAGCGTGCTTCCTCACCCCTGCAGTCGCAGGGAGGGAGCAGAGCCTGCTTTTGCAGGCGCATCCGGGGATTTCGTTGCTAGCGCTTCTGCAACCAGGTATTCGGATTCACCGGCTGCCCATTGCGACGCAGCTCGAAATACAGCCCCGGCCGCCCCTGGCCGCCGGAATTGCCGACGCTGGCCACGGCGTCGCCGCGCTTGACGCGGTCGCCGGCGTTGCGCAGCAACGCATCGTTGTGCGCATACAGGCTCATGTAGCCGTTGCCGTGGTCGACGATCAGGATCATGCCGTAGCCCGTCATCCACTCGGCGAACACCACGCTGCCGTCGGCGACTGCCTTGACGGTCGTCCCTGCGGGCGCCGCGATGAGCATGCCGGTACTGGCGCGGCCGTCGGGCATGCGGTTGCCGAAGCCGGCCAGCAACGTGCCCGACAGCGGCCAGCCGAGGCCGCCGACCTGCACCGGCGGCGCGCTGGCGACCTGCACCGGTTTGCGCGAACGCCGCGGCGTGCCCGATTCGTCGCCGCCCGCCCGTTCGCGCGCGGCGGCCGCTTTCGCGGCGGCCGCCTTGCGCGCCGTCTGCGCGCAGCTGCGCGAGCAGGCGTTCGAGCGCCTTGGCATCGCGACCGAGCGCTTTCTCGCGCGCACTGCGGTCGCGATAGCGCTGGTCGAGCTGCGACACGGTTTGCGCCCGCGCGCGGCGATCGCGCTCGAGCGTGGCCAGCTGCGCGCGCTGTTGCGCACGCGCGGCATCGAGCGCGGCCTGCTTGCGCGCGATCTCGCGCTCGATCGCATCGAGTCCGGCCAGCTCCGCGCTCAGCGTCTCGATGCGCCGTGCGCGTTCCTGCTGCAGGTAGCGCTGGTAGGTGAGCATGCGACTGGCATCGGCGACGCGATCCTGCGCCAGCATCAGCTTCAGGGGCGCGTCGCCGCCGATCGTGTAGGCCGCGCGCAGCAGGCCGGCGAGTTCGGTGCGCTGCGCGCCGAGCTTGTCGCGCAATGCGGCACGACGTTGCTCCAGTTCGAGTAGCGCCGATTGCTGGCGCTGCAAATCGGTCTCGGTCCTGCGCAGCGCGAGCGTGGACGTGCCGACTTGCTCGTCGGCCTGGCGCAGCTGCCGGCTGGCATCGCCGCGCTGGCCCTCGATCTTGCGGCGCTCGCGGGCAACGTCCTTCAATTCGCTCTGGACGCGCTCGAGCTTGCGCTGCGCCTCGCGGCTGCCCTGTGCCTGCGCATCGGCGACGAAGCCGCCCGCGACCAGCGCGAGCAGCAGCAGCGGCAACAGGCGCGCGTGCATCAAGGGCTGGCGAACAAGGACCGGCCCGTCATTTCGGCCGGCTGCGGCAGGCCCAGCAGTTCGAGCATGGTCGGCGCGACATCGCGCAAGGCGCCGCCGTCGCGCAGCTTGGCCGCATGTTCGCCGACATAGACGAACGGCACCGGGCCGACGGTGTGCGCCGTATGCGGCTGGCCGGTCACGGGGTCGCGCATCATCTCGAGGTTGCCGTGATCGGCGGTGATCAGCAGCGCGCCATGTTGCGGCGCGCACCGCCGCCTCCACCGCGCCGATCGCGACATCGACCGCCTGCGCGGCCTGGATCGCGGCGCCGAGGTCGCCGGTATGCCCGACCATGTCGGGATTGGCGATGTTGCAGATGATGACGTCGTAGCGCTGCGAGGCGATCGCCTCGACCAGCTTCGCGGTCAGTTCCGGGCAGCTCATCTCCGGCTGCAGGTCGTAGGTCGCGACCTTCGGGCTCGGCACCAGGATGCGGTCTTCGCCCGGATAGACGTCCTCGCGGCCGCCGCTGAAGAAGAAGGTGACGTGCGCGTATTTTTCGGTCTCGGCGATGCGCAATTGGCTCAGGCCGTTGGCCGAGACCAATTCGCCGAGCGTATGCGTCAGGTCGTCGGGCGCGAAGGCCACGTGCGCCGGCAACCTGGCGTCGTACTCGGTCAGGCAGACGAAGCGCGACAGTGCGGGACGGCGCGCCTGGAAGCCATCGAAGGCAGGGTCGACGAACGCTGCCGTCAGCTGCCGGGCGCGATCGGCGCGGAAGTTCATGAACACGACCGCATCGCCGTCGCGCATCGGCGTGGCGCCTGCGATGACGGTGGGCGCGACGAACTCGTCGTTCTCGCCGCGCGCGTAGGCGTCGTGCAGCGCGGCGTTCGCGTCGGCAGCGACGTGCGGCGAGCTGGCTTCGACGATCGCATCCCAGGCCAGCCGCAGGCGGTCCCAGCGCTTGTCGCGATCCATCGCGAAGTAGCGTCCGCTGACGCTGGCGATGGACGCGTTGCCGAGCGCCTCGCAGCGCGTCTGCAGCGCGTCCAGGCTCGCTTGCGCCGAGCGCGGCGGCGTGTCGCGTCCGTCGAGGAAGGCATGCACCGCGACCTTGGGCACGCCTTCGCGCCGCGCCAGTTCGAGCATCGCGAAGATCTGCAGCTCATGGCTGTGCACGCCGCCCGGCGACAGCAGCCCCATCACGTGCAAGGTGCGGCCGCCCTCGCGCGCCGCGCTGCAGGCTGCGCGCAGCTCGGCATTGGTGAAGAAGCTGCCGTCCTCGATCGCGGCATCGATCCGGGTCAGGTCCTGGTAGACGATGCGCCCTGCGCCCAGGTTCATGTGGCCGACCTCGGAATTGCCCATCTGTCCGTCCGGCAGGCCGACATGGCGGCCTTCGGTGTGGATCAGCGTGTGCGGCGCCTGCGACCACAAGCGTCGCCAGTTCGGCAATTGCGCCTGCGCCAGGGCGTTGTCGGCCGGGTCGTCGCGATGGCCCCAGCCGTCGAGGATCAGCAAGACCACCGGCTTGGGCCGAGTCGAATCGGATGTGAACGCGGATGCAGGCACGACGATGGGACCAGTGACTAAGGACAGATGCGATTGTAGCCATGCGCGTCCACCCTACCCGTGTCGCGAGCTGTCACGGAACCTGCTCCAGCAGGATCATCTCCGCTAATCTCGCCTTCCACGCTTCCGCCAAGGTGCCGCCATGTCCCGCAACCGCAATGCACTGTGTCTCTCGATCGCCCTCGTCTTCGCTGCGCCCGCGGCCTTCGCCGCCGGCGAGAACATCGACAAGATCAACGGCAGCATCACCGCCGAGGCCGGCCAGGGTTACGGCGACCTGGAAACCGTCAACGGCAGCATCACCCTCGAATCCGGATCGAGCGCCGACTCCGCCGAGACCGTCAACGGCAGCATCCGCGTCGCCGACAACGTGCAGGCGCGCAGCCTGAGCACGGTCAACGGCAGCATCCGCGCCGGCGGCAAGGCGCAGCTCAGCGGTGGCGCCGAGACGGTCAACGGCAGCATCTTCTTCGATCGCGGCAGCCGCATCGGCGACGGCGTCACCACCGTCAACGGCGCCATCGGCCTGGTCGAGACCGAGGTCGGCGGCGATATCGAGACGGTCAACGGCGACATCACCGTCGGCATCGGCTCGCACGTGGGTGGCCACGTCAAGGTCGAAAAGCCGACCTCGAACTGGATGCCGATCAACCTCAACAAGCGCAAGCCGCGCATCGTGATCGGGCCGAACGCGGTGGTAGACGGCCCGTTGATCTTCGAGCGCGAAGTTACGCTGTACGTTCATAACACTGCGCGCACCGGCAAGATCACCGGCGCGACTGCGGTGCGCTACGACGGTGCGCGCGCGCCGCAGGATTAGCTTTTGCTCCTCCCCTGCGACGGCAGGGGAGGCTGGGAGGGGTGGCGTGAGCGCCGACTTCTCTCGTTAAAAGCCGACACCCCTCCCCAACCCTCCCCTCCATTCGGAGGGGAGGGAGCTAGGGGCTAGAATCCGCCTTCCTTCCAAGAGGAACACCGGATGCGCTCCCACCCCCTCCTGCTCTGCCTCGCCCTGACCACGGCGCTGGCGGCCTGCAATCGCGAACAGGCCGCGCCACCCGCGCCCGCCGCCGAACCTGCGGCACCCGCCGCCCCGACCGCCTCCACGCACGCCTTCAGCCCCGACATCGCCGCCGCCGATTTCGGCGAACTGGTGAAGACGCTCGCTTCCGACGAGTTCGAGGGTCGCGGGCCCGGCACGCCGGGCGAGGAAAAGTCCGTCGAATACATCAAGGCGCAGTTCGAACGCATCGGCCTCAAGCCCGGCAACGGCGACAGCTATTTCCAGGTCGTGCCGATGACCGAAACCACGGCCGACGAGGCCACCTCGCTCAAGCTCGACGTGAACGGCAAGCCGCGCGAACTGAAGTTCGGCAACGACATGGTCGTCGGCACGCGTAGCGGCAAACCGGAGGTCAGCATCAAGGACAGCGAGCTGGTGTTCGTCGGCTACGGCGTCGATGCGCCCGAGCAGAAGTGGAACGACTACGCCGGCGTCGACGTCAAGGGCAAGACCGTGGTCATGTTCGTCAACGACCCCGGCTTCCACGCCAAGGACGCCTCGCTGTTCGAAGGCAAGCGCATGACCTATTACGGGCGCTGGACGTACAAGTTCGAAGAAGCTGCGCGCAAGGGCGCCGCTGCCGCGATCATCATCCACGACACCGAAGGCGCGTCCTACGGCTGGGACGTGGTCAAGAACTCCTGGTCCGGCGCGCAGTACGACCTGCGCGCGGCGGATGACCCGGAACCGCGCCTGCCGGCGCAGGGCTGGATCACCGGCGACGTCGCCAAGAGCCTGTTCGCCGACGCCGGCCTCGACCTCGACGCGCTGCGCGTGGCCGCCAACAAGCGCGGCTTCAAGGCGGTGCCGATGAAGGCGAAGCTCTCGCTCGACCTGAAGAGCACGATCGCCGAGAAGTCCTCGCGCAACGTGGTCGGCTTGCTGCCGGGCAAATCCAAGCCCGACGAAGCCATCGTCTACATGGCGCACTGGGACCACCTCGGCAAGCACGACGGCGAGGCTGGCGACAACATCTACAACGGCGCCGTCGACAACGCCACCGGCGTGGCCGGCATCATCGAGATCGCCGAGGCGTTCGCGAAGCAGCAGCCGGCGCCGGAACGCTCGGTACTGTTCCTGGCGGTGACGCTCGAAGAATCCGGCCTGCTCGGCTCGAAGTACTACGTCGCGCATCCGAGCATCGCGCTCGACAAGACCGTCGCGGTGATCAACCTCGATGCGATGGGCGTCAACGGCAAGGCCCGCGATCTCACGGTCACCGGCATGGGCAGCTCGGAACTCGAGGACATCCTCAAGCCGATCGCCGAGAAACAGGGTCGCAGCCTGCATTCCGAATCGCGTCCCGAAGCCGGCGGCTATTTCCGCTCCGATCACTTCAACTTCGCCAAGGCCGGCGTGCCGGCGCTGTACGTCGACTCCGGCGATGACCTGGTCGAAGGCGGCAAGGCTGCGGGCGAAGCGGCCGCGAAGGACTACAACGACAACCGCTACCACAAGCCCGGCGACCAGTACGATGCGGCGACCTGGAAGCTCGATGGCATCCTCGACGACCTCAACGCGGTCTATGGCGTCGGTCGCGAGCTCACCAACTCCGACAAGTGGCCGAACTGGTACAAGACCAACCCGTTCCGCGCCGCGCGCGACAAGATGTTGAGCGGCAAACCCGCGACACCTGCTCCGACGCCCGCACCCGCGCAGTAAACCGCACGGCCTGCGTGTTGAGAACGGCATCCGCGAGGATGCCGTTCTTGCTTCGGCCGACAGCAAGCCGCGAGCAATCTTTCGTTGAGGATCGAATTCATGACCATCGCCTACGCCTGCATCCTGGTCGCTGCGCTGCTGCCTTACTTGTGGATTGCGATCAGCAAGAGCGGCGGCGTCCGCTACGACAACCGCAATCCGCGCGCCTGGCTCGCGAAGCAGGAGGATCCGCGCCTGCATCGCGCCAACAACGCGCAGCTCAATGCTTTCGAGGCGTTCGCGCCGTTCGCTGCGGGTGTGCTGATGGCGCAGGCCGCTGGCGTGGATGCCGCACAGATTGCGTGGCTGGCGATCGCGTTCGTCGTGTTGCGCCTGCTGCACGGCATCCTCTACCTCGCCAACAAGGCGCTGCTGCGCAGCCTGGTCTGGGCGGGTGGTCTTGCCTGCGTCGTCGCGCTGATGGTGCTGGCGATCGCCCACATCGCCGGCTGATCCTCAGCGCTTGCCGCCAGGTTCCTTGTGACCGGTGCGATCGTCACGCGCGCCGACGCGGCGCTCGAACCATGCCAGCACCAGCAGTACCGCCAGCGTCAGCAAGGTCGCGCCTAACGCGACGATGTAGTTGTGCAGGCCGGCGCAGATGCCGATCGTCGCCACCATCAGCAACGAGGCCGCCGTGGTCAGGCCGGCGACGCTGCCACCATTGCCGCGGCGGAAGATCGCCCCGGCACCGAGGAAGCCGACCGCCGCGATCACCGCCTCGATCAGGCGCAGCGGATCGAGCTGGATCAGCTCGCGATAGTGCTGATCGCTGAAATGTTCGGCCAGCAGGTCGCCGGTTCCGACCAGCAGAGCCGCCGCGCCGCACACCAGCATGTGCGTGCGGAAGCCGGCCGGGCGATTCTTGAGCTCGCGCTCGACGCCGATCGCGCCGCCAAGCAGCATCGCGAAGGCCGTGGTCGCGAGCACGGTCAACTGTGCGGGCCAGTTGCCGAGCAGGGATTCCATCACGCTGCGCTCCGGCATCGATGATTGCGGATGCGCCAGTCTCGGCAAGTCCGCATCACGGTGCCGTCAATGCATCGGCGTCATCCCGCGATCAGCCGGAGACGAGCCGCACCCGCGCAAAATTGCGCTTGCCGACCTGCAGCACGCCCTCGAAGCCGGGCGCGAAACTCGTCTGCGGATCCTCCACGACGTTACCGTCGACGCGCACCGCGCGCTCCTTGAGCTTGCGCGAGGCTTCTGCATTGCTCGGCGTGATGCCGGCGCTCGTCAGCAGCGCCGCGATGCGCAGGCCGTCGGCCGGCACGACGACGTCCTGCAGCGGCAGCAGCGTCGTATCGCCCTCGCCGCGCACGGCCGCGTGCCAGCCGGCGACGGCGGTGTCGGCGGCGACGGCATCGTGGAAGCGCGCGGCGAGCTCGCGCGCCAGGCGCAGCTTGACGTCGCGTGGATTCAGTCCACCCGCGGCGATGTCGGCCTGCAGCCGTTTCGCTTCGCCGGCGCCGATGTCGAAGCTGAGCAGCTCGATCCAGCGCCACATCAGCTCGTCGCCGATCTTCATCGTCTTGTTGACGATGTCGATCGCAGGCTCGTTGATGCCGATGTAGTTGCCGAGCGACTTCGACATCTTCTGCACGCCGTCCAGGCCCTCGAGCAGCGGCATGGTCAGCACGATCTGCGGCGGCTGGCCGAAGTGCTCCTGCAGCCCGCGGCCCATCAGCAGGTTGAACTTCTGGTCGGTGCCGCCGAGCTCGACATCGCTCTTGAGCGCGACCGAGTCGTAGCCCTGCACCAGCGGATACAGGAACTCGTGGATCGCGATCGGCTGCTGCGCGGCATAGCGCTTGGCGAAGTCGTCGCGCTCGAGCATGCGCGCGACGGTGTGCTGCGCGGCCAGGCGAATCATGTCGGCGGCCGTCATCTGCGCGAACCACTCGCTGTTGAAGCGCAGTTCGGTCTTCTCGCGATCGAGCACCTTGAACACCTGGTCGGCGTAGGTCCTGGCGTTGGCCTCGACGTCTTCGCGCGTGAGCGGCTTGCGGGTGACGTTCTTGCCGCTGGGGTCGCCGATCATCCCGGTGAAGTCGCCGATCAGGAAGATCACCGTGTGGCCGAGGTCCTGGAACTGCCGCATCTTGTTGAGCAGGACGGTGTGGCCGATGTGCAGGTCCGGCGCGGTCGGATCGAAGCCGGCCTTGACGCGCAGCGCACGGCCCGACTGCAGGCGGGCGGCCAGTTCCTCGCGCTTGAGGATCTCGTCGGCACCTCGGCCAATCAGATCAACGGCGTTTTGCAGGTCTGCGTTCAGGCTCAAGGGGTGTTCTCGGGATGACGGTTGCGCGGGGAGCGTGACCGCAGTTGTGAAGAGGTCGTTAACATCGGGTTAAATGCAGGGCGTGCAAAAAATCCTGTCCGTTCAAGCATTTGACGCATTCTTTTACCGTGACTATGGTAGCGCCGTTACGCGCCCATCACGTCCGGGCCAGGGGGATCCGAACATGACTGCACCTACTTCGTCCGACGCCGATCGCGGCCAGCTCGTTCGCCTGAAGAATCTACGCGATGTGACGTTGCACGAGGCAGTGCTCGAGCCCGCGGCGCCGGTGCTCCCGTCGGCCGAGGAATTCAAGGGCCGCTGGACGCGCCGGCAATGGGCGCACGCGAGCCTGTTCGCGACGCTCGGTGCGCTGGTCGCGGCGATCGTGCCCGGCTTCGACAATGCCATGCAGGGACCGGTGCGCGTGCAGCGCACGACGATGTCGCTGACCCTGCCGCAGATTCCGCTGTCGCGACTGCGCGGGCATTCCGGCGACAGCTGGCAGATCGTCAGCGTCGAAAGCGGCCAGACGCTGAGCCATGTGTTCGAAGAGCTGGACATCCCTGCGTCGGACCTGCAACGCCTGCTCGACCATCCCGGCGTCAAGCAGTCGCTGACCCAACTCAAGCCCGGCGCCGAGCTGGCGTTCGACCTGCCGGTCGACGGCAAGCTGCGCAGCTTCCGCTACGACCGCGACGACACCCATCGCGTCGAGCTGTCGCTCGCCGGCGACACGGTCACGGAAAACGTCATCGAGCGTCCGACCGAGACGCGCACCGTCGTGATCAGCGGCGAAGTCGGCAAGTCGCTGTTCCATTCGGCACGCAAGCTCGGCATGAGCGGCAGCAACATCACCACGCTCACCGACGAGATCTTCAAGTACGACATCGACTTCAATTCCGACGTCGGCTCCAAGGACCGCTTCAGCGCGGTCATCGAACAGACCTGGCGCGAGGGCGAGCTGCTCAAGTCCGGTCCCGTGCTCGCGGCGACCTTCACCAGCCGCGGCAAGGTGCACAGCGGTTTCCGCTACGTGCGCAACGGCAAGGCCGAATATTTCACCGGCGACGGCCGCGCGCTGAAGAAGAGCTTCATCCGCATGCCGATCCCGTACGCGCGCCTGAGTTCGCGCTTCGGCGCGCGCCGGCATCCGGTGCTCGGTTCGATGCGCATGCACAAGGGCGTCGATTACGCAGCAGGCACCGGCACGCCGATCATGGCCGCCGGCGATGCGCGCGTGCAGTTCGTCGGCTGGAAGGGCGGCTACGGCCGCGCGGTGATCCTCGACCACGGCCGCGGCAGCACCACGCTGTACGGGCACATGTCGCAGTTCGGCAAGATCAAGGTCGGCCAGCGCATCGCCCAGGGCACGGTGATCGGCCGCGTCGGCAGCACCGGCCTGGCCACCGGCCCGCACCTGCATTACGAATTCCGCATCAACGGCGTGCACCGCAACCCGTTGACGGTGACGATGCCGCCGCCGGAGCCGCTGAGCGGCGCGCAGCTCGCCGACTTCCGCTCGCAGACCGGCCCGGCGCTGGCGCGGATCGAGAAGGTCGAGCACATCATCTATGCGCAGGTCGCACCTGCGCCCAAGCAGGTCGCCGCGGTCGCCAAGGGCAAGACGGCGCGTTCGAAGAAGGGCTGAGCAGCCTCGACAGGGGTCGACGCGGATCGCGCTGGTTGAAGACGATCCGGCGCTGCGCGGCCGCAACAGCAAATCCCCGGGCGGACGAGCCGCCCGCCCCCTTTTTCAAAGGGGGCAACAGCACTGCGCTGCGGATCCGTCTCACCTTGTCCACCTTGCCTTATCGGCGGGCATCGGCGTCAATTCAGGGCTGAGAAGCTTTCGGTGCACGCCATGCCTACCCACGACGCGCAGCCCGGTACGCCCGGCCCGCTCTATCTCGGCCTGATCTCCGGCACCAGCGCCGATGGCATCGATGCCGCGCTGGTGCGGTTCGCGGGTGAAGGCGGTGTGCCGCAGCTGGTATTCGGACGGACCTATCCGTGGGAGCCTGCATTGCGCGCCCGCCTGGTCGAACTCGGTCAGAAAAGCGCGCTCCTCACGCTCGACGATCTCGGCGAACTCGACGTCCGCATCGGCCGCGCCTTCGCGCAAGCCGCAGGTGCTGCGCTCGCAGACAGCGGCACGCCTGCCGATGCCGTCGCCGCGATCGGCTCGCACGGCCAGACGCTGCGCCATCGTCCGCAAGGCGAATTCCCGTACACCCTGCAACTCGGCGATCCCAGCACGATCGCCGAACGCAGCGGCGTGCGCGTGGTCGCCGACTTCCGCCGCCGCGACGTGGCCGCCGGTGGCCACGGCGCCCCACTGGTACCGGCATTGCATGCGGCACTGCTGCACGACGCGCGCGAAGACCGCGCGGTGCTGAACCTCGGCGGCATCGCCAATTTCACACTGTTGCCCGCGCACGGCGAGGTGCGCGGTTTCGACACGGGACCGGCCAACGGCCTGATGGACGCCTGGTGCCTGCGCCACACCGGCGCCGGCTTCGATCGTGATGGCGCGTTCGCTGCCAGCGGCCGCGTCGACGAGGCCTTGCTCGCGCGCCTGCTCGACGAGGCCTGGTTTGCGCTGCCGCCGCCCAAATCCACCGGGCGCGACCAGTTCCATCTCGACTGGGTCGAAGCCAAGCTGGCCGGCGATGAAGCGGCTGCCGACGTGCAGGCCACGCTGCTGGCGCTGAGCGTCCAGACCATCGCCGCGGCACTGCGCGCAGCGCAACCGGGTACCGCGCGCGTCATCGCCTGCGGCGGTGGCGTACACAACTCGGCGCTGATGGCCGCGCTGGCGGCGGCGCTGCCGGGAATTGCCGTGGAATCGACCGCGGACCACGGCATCGATCCCGACTTCGTCGAAGCGATGGCCTTCGCTTGGATGGCGCGCGAAACGCTGCTCGGGCGTCCGGGCAATGTCGCCAGCGTCACCGGCGCGCAGGGTGCGCGCGTGCTCGGCGGGGTCTACTCGGCCTGAACTACTCCTTCACCCATTTGTCCTCAGGCTCGTCGGGTGCGGGCGGCGCGCGGCCGATGAGCGAGAAGCCGGCATCGTCGGGAACGCCTTCCAGCGCCGCGATCGCCGCCGCCAGCACGTCCGCCTCGCTATTGTCGAAGCGCACCGTGCCGTCGCCTTCGTAGACGTGCAGTCCCTGTTCGAGCAGGTGCAGCAGGGTCTTGGCCGTGCCCCAGCCGCGCTTGTCGGCAACGCGCTTGATGCGGTCGGCGAGCACCGCGTCGATGTCCTTGAGGACGATGTCGGTCATGGCGCCCCCCTTATAGCGAATACGCCGTCAAGTGCACAGGCCGTGCCGGTTCATTCGACTTTCTTCACCTCGGCAGTCGCATCCACGGCATGCCGCATGTAGTACGCCATGACCAGACCCGGAATGCCAACCAGCAGCGAAACGATGAAGAACAAGGGCCAACCGTAAGCCTCGGCCAGCACGCCAGCCAAGGGTCCGACGAACACCCTGCCGAGGGTGGCGAATGCCGACAGCAGCGCATAGTGCGTCGCCGAAAAGCGCGCGCCGCACAAGCTCATCAGCAACGCGACCAGGGCCGCGGTTCCCAAGCCGCCGGCGAAATTGTCCAGGCTCAGCGCGAACAGCAGCAGGCTGTCCATCTGCGTCGGCTCGGGCAATTTGACGATGAAGAGATTGAACGCCGGCAGCAGAAACGAGCCCCAGGCCCCCGCTCCCTCGACAGCCAATGCGTAGAAGCCGAGATTCGACAACAACTGCAGGATGCCGAAACCCAACAGCGCTTGCGACAGGCGCAGCCGCAGCAGCAGCAGACCCCCGACCAGCGCGCCTACGATCGTCATCAACAGTCCGACGGTCTTGTTCGCCAAGCCGACTTCCGTCTGGCTGAAACCCACGCCCTTGATGAGGAAGGGGGTCGACAGGCTCAACGCGAACGCATCCCCAACCTTGTAGAGCACCACGAGCGCCAGGAACGCCCACGCGCCACGCATCGAGAAATAGCTCTGCAGCGATTTGTTCAACGTTTCGAAGTGGAGCCGTTTGGCGAGCACGAGACCGAGCGCCATCGCGCCTGCGATCTGTGCCGCGACGAAGCCGAGCCGTATCCAGCGATCGTCGCTCGCAGCATCCATCCCGAGCAGGATCAGCAGACTCCGTGCGAGCCACGCACCCGCCGCCACGCCTGCGATCAGGCCGACAAAGCCGAGCAACTCGCGGCGCGCGTCGGAGACGGGTGCCACGAAACTCTTCGGCAGGCGCGGCAAGGCCACGAGCGAGATGACGGCGGATGCAGCCATCAGCATCGCCATGACGCGATACACCTGCGGCCAGCTTCCCCACTGATCGGCCCAGACCAATGCGATGCCGCCTGACAGCACCATCGCCAGGCGATAGCCGAGCACCGAAAGCGAGCCACCAAGCCCGCGTTCGCTGGGCGCGAGCAGGTCCGTGCGGTAGGCATCAATCACGATGTCGAGCGAGGCTGAAAGAAACGCCAGCAGGACGGCGACCAGCGCGAATACCATCGTGTCGCGGCCTGGTGACACGCTTGCCATCCAGATCAGCGCCGCCGCGATCAACAGCTGGATCAACACGATCCAGCCCCGGCGGCGCCCAAGCCAAGGGATCTCGAAACGATCCATCAGCGGCGCCCACAGGAACTTGAACGTATACGGCACGCCGATCAACGCCAGAAAGCCCAACGTCACCAGGTCGAGCCCTTCGATCGTGAGCCACGCCTGCATGGCCCCACCGGTCAGCGCCAACGGCAGGCCCGACGCGAAGCCCAGCAACAGCACCACCGCCAGCCTGCGAAAGCGCATCAGCGCGCCTTCGGGTTGCGACAGCGCGACGGCCTCGCTCACGCGGTGTACTCGACGAGGTAAGGCGCGTGATCGGAGAAGCGCGGCTCGGGATGGATCGAACAGGCCTTGAGCCTGTCGCGCAGCGACGGCGTCACGATCTGGTAGTCGATGCGCCAGCCGACGTTGTTGGCGCGCGCCGCGCCGCGTGCGCTCCACCAGGTGTAGTCCTCGCCGAGCGGGTTGAGCGCGCGGTAGCTGTCGACCCAGCCTTCGTCGTCGGCGCAGACGCCGTTGAGCCAGTCGCGTTCGGGCGGCAGGCAGCCGGAGTTCTTCTGGTTCGAGGTCCAGTTCCTGATGTCCAGGCGCGAGCGCACGATGTTCCAGTCGCCGCACAGCACGTAGTCGCGGCCGCTGCGCAGCCACTCGTCGAGAACCGGCTTGAGCCAGTCCATGACCTCGAACTTGAAGCCCTGGCGCAATTCGCCCGAGGAGCCCGACGGGACGTAGAACGACACCACGCTGAGATTGCCGAAGCGCGCCTCGATGTAGCGGCCTTCATCGTCGAACGGCGCCCAGCCGAGTGCGGTGCGCACCTCGTCGGGCTCGCTGCGGGTGTAAATGGCGACGCCGCTGTAGCCCTTCTTGGTGGTCGCGTCGCGGAAAAAGGCCTGGTAGCCCGCGGGCAGGAATTCCGGTCCGGCGAGCTGGTGTTCCTGCGCCTTGGTCTCCTGCACGCACAGGACGTCCGCGTCCTGCAGCGCGAACCAGTCGAAGAAGCCTTTCTTGGCGGCGGAGCGCAGGCCGTTGGCGTTGAAACTGATGATTCGCATGGACAGTCGGGACCGGAGGTGGTGTCAGGCTGCTTCTGCCGAAGCGTAACGGATTCCGCCCGCGCACGACCCGTCCCCCTGCGCGGCGCCTATCATCGCGCCATGACCGACGCCGCCGATATCCACGTCACCCCGGTCACCCCCGCGCTGGCGCAGGCCGTGCGGGCGCTGCGCGTCGCGGCCGACCAGTATCCGTATGTCGGCGACGTGACTTTCAACCTGATCGACGCCGAGCGCGACCCGCTCAGCGATGCGATGGTCATCCTCGCCGGCGATGAAGTGGTCGGCTTCTACCGGCTCGACTACGCCCCGACCACCGTGACCTGCAAGCCGCTCGACGCCGCCATCGGACTGCGTGCGTTCCTGATCGACCGCAATCGCCAGGGCCGCGGCCTGGGCACGCGCGCCATCCGCGCCTGCTGCGAGGACATCCAGCGGCGCCATCCCGACAGGCGCGTCCTGGCGCTGAACGTGAACTGCCGCAACGTCGCGGCAATCCGCGCCTATCGCAACGCCGGCTTCGTCGACAGCGGCGAGCTGTATTTCGGCGGCAGCGCCGGGCCGCAACATCTGATGCTGCGCCGGCTCGGCTGAGGCGGGCACGTCGTCGCCTGCGCGTGGGAGAATCGCGGCATGGACGACTACAGCCGCCGTTTTCTCGATCTTGCCGGTCGCGCGCAGGCCTTGCGCTTCGGCGAATTCACGCTCAAGTCCGGGCGCGTCAGCCCCTACTTCTTCAACGCAGGCCGCTTCGACTCCGGCGACGCGCTGACCGGGCTCGCGCGCTGCTATGCCGATGCCGTCGACGCAGCCGGCGTCGCCTTCGACCTGTTGTTCGGCCCGGCCTACAAGGGCATCCCCCTGGCCACTGCGCTGGCCTGCGAGTACGCCCGTCGCGGCCGCGACCTGCCGCTGGCGTTCAACCGCAAGGAGGCCAAGGCGCATGGCGAAGGCGGCAGCCTGATCGGCGCACCATTGGACGGCCGTCGCGTGCTGATCGTCGACGACGTCATTACCGCCGGTACCGCGATCCGCGAGGCGCTGGCGACCATTGGCGATGCCGGTGGCACGGCGGCCGGCATCGTCATCGCGCTGGACCGCCAGGAAGTGGTGGGCGACGGCGGCGGTCCCGGTCAGCGCCATTCCGCGGCACAGGCCGTCGCCGCCGAGCACGGCATCCCCGTGATCGCGGTCGCAACGCTGGCCGATCTGCTTGCGTTTGCCGGCGAAAGCGCGACACTGGCGGCCGAACGCGATCGCCTGCACGCCTACCGTGCGCGCTACGGCAGCCATCGATCGACTTGATTCGACCGGCCGGGGGGACGGATGCGATGAAGATCACCGCGACAACGCTGGCCTGCGCCATGGCGCTTGGCCTGTGCGCATCGGCGACTGCCCAGGAAGCGCAGAAGAAGCTGTATTGCTGGGACGACGGTGGACGCCGCGTCTGCGGCGATGCGCTGCCGCCGGAAGCCATCAACCGCGCGCGCGTCGAGATCAACGCAAAGAACGGCATGCGCAGCGGCGAAGTCGCGCGCACGCTGACGCCGGAGGAACAGGCCGCCGCCGCGCTCGCCTCGAGGCAGGCCGCCACAGACGCCGAAGCGGAAGCCGCGCGCAAGCGCCGCGACCTGGCCATGGCCGAATCCTATGCCACCGAAGCCGACCTGCGCCGCGCCTACGGCGAGCGCATCACGCTGGTGGAGGAATCACTGAAGACCTCGCGCCTGGGCGTGGTCAACTTGCGCCAGAGCCTGCTCAGCCTGCTGCGGCAGGCCGCCGAGCTGGAACTGCATGCCAAGCCGGTGAACAAGCCCTTGTTCGACAACATCCGCAACCAGCACACCGACCTGCTGCGCCAGCAGGTGATCCTGCAGCAACAGATGCACGATCGCGCGTCGCTGGGGAGCGATCTGGACGACGCGCTGGCGCGCTATCGCGCGCTCAAGGCGCCGAAGGCCGCGACGACGGAAGGCTGAGTTTTTTCCTTTGCCATCGGGTTGCGTGTTCCTTCTCCCGGCATTGCGGAGAGAAAGTGCCGAAGGCGAAGAGGGGCGAACGAAAGTGACAGTCTTTGTGTGCCTGCCGCAATCCCGCGCCGCGACATGCACTCCTCACCCGGCGGCGCGCCATCCTCTCCCCGTTGCACGGGGCGAGGGAACATCCAGTTAGAACGACAACACCAGGTCCGGCTTGACCAGCAGCAGCTGCGTGCGGAACGCCTCCTGGATCCGCGTCAGCCCTTCCTGCGTATCGGCATCGAAGCGCAGCACCAGTACCGGCGTGGTGTTGGACGCGCGCACCAGGCCCCAGCCGTCGGGCCAGTCGACGCGCAGGCCGTCGATCGTCGACAAGCGCGCGCCCTCGAAGCGGGCCTGTTCGCGGAAGCGCTCGACGAAGCTGTGCGGGTCGCCGTCGGGCGCCTTGATGTTGATCTCCGGCGTGGAGACACCGTTGGGCAACGCCTTCAGCACCTCCGACGGCGACTGCGGGCTGGCCGCGAGGATCTCGAGCAGGCGCGCGGCGGCGTAGATGCCGTCGTCGAAGCCGTACCAGCGCTCGGCGAAGAAGAAGTGACCGCTCATCTCGCCGGCCAGCTCGGCCTCGGTCTCGCGCATCTTCGCCTTGATCAGCGAATGCCCGGTCTTCCACATCAGCGGACTGCCGCCATGGCGCAGGATGTAGCCGGGCAGGCGGCCGGTGCACTTGACGTCGTAGACCACGACCGCGCCCGGGTTGCGCTCGAGCACGTCGCCGGCGAACAGCATCAGCAGGCGGTCGGCATAGATGTTCTCGCCGTCGCGGGTGACCACGCCGAGGCGGTCGCCGTCGCCGTCGAAGGCGATGCCGAGGTCGGCGTCCAGGCGCGCGACCATCTGGATCAGGTCCTCGAGGTTGTGCGGGTCGCTCGGGTCCGGATGGTGGTTGGGGAAAGTGCCGTCGATCTCGCAGAACAGCGGCGTCACTTCGGCGCCGATCGCCTCGAGCACGCGTGGCCCGAGCTCGCCGGCGACGCCATTGCCGGCGTCGACGACCACTTTCAGGCGACGGTCGATCTGCACGTCGGAGGCGATCCGCGACACGTACTCGTCGCCGATCTCGCGATGCGCCAGGTTGCCCGGCGCCGCCGCGGCGTGCAGGCGATCCTCGGCGATGCGCGCGTACAGGTCGGTGATCGCGTTGCCCGACAGCGTTTCGCCGCCGACCACGATCTTGAAGCCGTTGTAGTCGGGCGGGTTGTGGCTGCCGGTGACCGAGATGCAGCAGCCGGTGCGCAGGTGGTAGGCGCCGAAGTACACCGTCGGCGTCGGCGCCATGCCGATGTCGATGACGTTGCGTCCTGCCCGGCGCAGGCCCTCGACCAGGCCGGCGACCAGGTCGGGACCGGATAGCCGCCCGTCGCGGCCGACCACGATGTCATGCAGGTCCTTCTCGAACATCAGCGTGCCGATCGCCCGCCCGATCAGCTCGGCGACGCCGTTGTCGAGCGACTGCCCGACCACGCCGCGGATGTCGTAGGCGCGGAAGATGCCGCGATCGATCTTGACCGGCGCTGCCTTGGGGGCGTCCTTCACTTCGAGGCTCGGGGCTGGTTTCTCGGCAGGATTATCGGTCATCACCTGCGCCAGGGTCGGTGCGATCGCTTCGTCGGCACTGGCCACGGCGAAGTCCTTGCGCGACAGGCGGAACAGCACGTACGCGACGACCGCGAGCAAGGCCGCGGCGATCAGCGAAGCGATATCGCCGAGGCCGAAGATGCGCGCGGCCGGATTCGGCACGGCCGCTGCGATGCGCAGCCCGCTGTCGGGGATGGCGACCGCCATGCGCTCGGCGCCTTCGGAATGACCCAGGTCACCGCGCTCGAGCAGGGTGAAGCCGCCTTGGCGCAGTGCCAGGTAGGTGTCGTCGGCCAGCGACACGTTGTCGAGGCCAACCGTGGCCCGCGCCAGCGGCAGACGCACGTACGCGACCCCGACCAGCGTCCCGGCATGGCGTGCCGGCGCGGCCATCGCCAGGCGTGCGCCGCCATTTTCGCGCACCACCCAGGCCTCGGTCTTGTTTCCGGCCAGGGCCGCTTCGGCCACGGCGATGCGGCCGAACCCGCTTTTCGGTAGTTCGGCATAGGCCGCCGACAGGTCGGTCGGCAGAATCACGGATTCCTCCAGGCCCGGCCAGTCGGCGCCAAGGTGCTTGCCGGCCGCCGCCAGATCACCGGCCTGCAGCGCGGCCTGCACGGGGCCCGAATCCAGGCGCTCGGCCAAGCGCTTGAGGTCGTTCGAAAGCGTCGTGTGGGTGAGTTGCACCGCGGTATCGCGTGATTGCGTCAGTGCGGCCCGTCGTGTGCCGTCCTGCATCTGCTGCCAACCGCTCCACGCCAACAACAGCACCAGCGCGCCCGACAGTGCCGCCAGTGGCAGCAACAGGGGTTTTGCTTGCGCCAGCAGCTGGCGCAGCTTGTGCGGTTCGGTCTCGCTCATAAGATTGATCCCCTGTCAGCGCACGCCGCTGTGGCCGAAGCCCCCGGCCCCGCGCGCGCTGTCGGCGAAAGTATCCACCACTTGCAGGGCGGCGCGCACGATCGGTAATACGACCAGCTGCGCAATTCGGTCACCCGGCGCGATGGTGAAGGGCTGCCGGGAGCGGTTCCACACGCTGATCAGCAAGGGTCCCTGGTAATCGGCATCGATCAGGCCGGTGCCGTTGCCGAGCACGATGCCGTGCTTGTGGCCCAGCCCGCTGCGCGGCAGCACCACCGCGCACAGCGCCGGGTCGGCTAGGTGGATCGCCAATCCCGACGGCACCAGCTCGGTGTCGCCGGGCTGCAGGGTGAGGTCGGCTTCGAGCGCCGCGCGCAGGTCGAGGCCGGCACTGGCCTGCGTGGCGTACGCCGGCAAGGGCCAGTCGTTGCCGAAGCGCGCATCGAGCACCTTCACTTCCAAGGTCCGGTTCATAGGGGCATGCGCTCCAGGATGACGTCGAGCAAGGCCTCGGCGAGTTGCTGCTTGGGCGCGGGACCCAGCGCGCGGGCGCAGTCGCGCCCATCCTGCCGCCAGTACAGCGTCAGCGCGTTGTCGTCGCTCTCGAAACCGGCGCCCGCCACGCCCACCCGGTTGGCGGCGATCAGGTCCAGGTGCTTGTCGGCGAGTTTGGCGCGCGCGTACGACTCGACGGTGTCGGTCTCGGCGGCGAAGCCCACCACCATCCGCGGTCGCCGCGCATGCGTGGCGATGTCGGCGAGGATGTCGCGCGTGCGCACCAGTTCCAGCGTCAGTCCGGTGTCTCCGGCGCGCTTCTTGATCTTGCTGCTGGCGAACTGCTGCGGCGTGAAATCGGCCACCGCGGCCGCGCCGATGTAGAGGTCGAACGGCAGTAGCGCGAGCACCGCGTCATGCATCTGCGCGGCCGAGCGCACATCGATGCGCTCGACGCCGACCGGCGTCTCCAGGGTCACCGGGCCCGCCACCAGCATGGCGTCGCCGCCGCGCCGCGCCGCGGCCGCCGCGATCGCGAAGCCCATCTTGCCGCTGCTGCGGTTGCCGATGAAGCGCACCGGGTCGATGTCCTCGAACGTCGGGCCGGCGCTGACCACGATGCGCAGCCCCGAAAGCGAAGCCGCGCCGGTCACGTCGCCTGCGCCAGCGCCGCCACGATGGCGTCTGGCTCGCTGAGGCGTCCGGGGCCGGATTCGCCTTCGGCCAGTGGGCCGTCTTCCGGGCCAATCACCTGCACGCCGCGCCCGCGCAGCAATGCCATGTTGGCCTGCGTCGCCGAATGCAGCCACATGCGGTGATTCATCGCCGGCGCCACCGTGATCGGCGCGGTCGTGGCCAGGCACAAGGTGCTGACGAGGTCGTCGGCGAAGCCGTGCGCGAGTTTGGCGAGCATATTCGCAGTCGCCGGCGCAACCACGACGCGGTCGGCCCAGCGCGCCAGTTCGATGTGCCCCATCGCCGCTTCCGCCGCCTCGTCCCACAGCGACGTGCGCACCGCCTCGCCCGACACCGCCTGGAAGCTCACGATCCCGACGAAGCGCTGCGCATGCTCGGTCATCGCCACGCGCACCTGCGCGCCGGCATCGCGCAGGCGGCGCACCAGTTCCACCGCCTTGTAGGCGGCGATGCCACCGCACACGCACAGCAGCACGTGCTGTCCTGACAGGGCCTGCGACTTCGGGTTGGCAGCTGCGTCGGTCATCGCCGAGGTGGGCCGTTACTGACAGCGGATGTGATGGACAGCTTACCCGATGGCGCCGCGGCTTCCGATCCATCCAGTTGGTCGCGATGGATAGCTTGAGGCGGTCATTCCCGCGAACGCGGGAATGACGGAAGAAATTCGTTCTTTTTCGTCGCTTCGCTGACTCAATCCTTCTTACTTCCATGCACATCCGCGACTGGCCCCTGCACGAACGTCCACGCGAAAAGCTCCTCGTCCGCGGTGCCGGCGCCCTGTCGGATGCGGAACTGCTGGCGATCTTCCTCGGCTCGGGCCTGCGCGGCCTCGATGCCGTGGCGACGGCGCGCAAGCTGCTGGCCGAACACGGACCCTTGCGTGCGCTGCTCGAACGCGGCGCCAGCGGCCTGGCCGACCTGCCAGGCCTCGGCCCGGCGCGCGCCTGCCAGCTGGCCGCGGCGCTGGAACTGGGCCATCGCCATCTTGCCGCCGGCCTTGCGCGTGGCGAGGCCCTGTCCGATCCGCAGGCTGCCGGACGCTATTTCTCGCAGCGCCTGCGTGGACTGCCGAACGAGGTCTTCGCGGCGCTGTTCCTCGATGCCCGCCACCGCACGCTGGCGTTCGAGGAGCTGTTCCGCGGCACCGTCGACGGCGCCGAAGTGCATCCGCGCGAAGTCGTGCGCCGCGCCTTGGCGCACAACGCCGCCGCGGTGATCGTCGGCCACAATCATCCCAGCGGCAGCGCCGAGCCGAGCGCCGCCGACCGCGCCGTCACCACGCGCCTGAAACAGGCGCTGGCGCTGGTCGACATCCGCCTGCTCGATCATTTCGTGATCGGCGACGGGCCGGCGGTTTCGCTGGCTGCGCGCGGTTGGATCTGATGCAGATCGCTCCCGAGACTACAACCAGCCACACCAGCCTTTGTCATCCCGAGCGCAGCGAGGGATCTGCTGCGCCTTTGAAGCGGGCAGCCAAGCCATGAGCAAGACTTATTCCGTCTACATCGTTGCCAGCCGCTCCCGCGCCTTGTACGTAGGGGTCACAGGCGATCTGCTCCGTCGCATCTATGAACATCGCTCGCACGCGGTTCCCGGCCACACTTCGCGTTATCGGATCACGCGGCTGGTGCACTTCGAGCAAACCAGCGACGTGCACGCCGCGCTGTCCCGCGAAAAAGCGATCAAGGGCTGGCGCCGCAGCAAGAAGGTGGCGCTGATCGAGGCGGGTAATCCGACTTGAGAGGATTTGGCTGCCGAATGGTTCGGCGACGGACATTGACGAGATTCCAGGATTGTCGTCATCCCATGAGACATGTCATCCGAGCGCAGCGAGGGATCTGCTGTCGTGCCGTGGCCGTCAATGAATCAGATCCCTCGCTGCGCTCGGGATGACAAACAAGAAGGTAACCAGCCCGTCTCCTCCGTCCGCCGCAGGCCTCCGGCGAGTCTGACGTCCGGCGTTAACGTAGAATGCGCGGTCCCGCAGCACCTTCCGACGGCCCGTGAAAACCCAGCTCCGCGCCCTGATCGCCCAGGGCATCGACGCCCTGCGCGCCGACGGCACCTTGCCGACCGATCTCGCCAGCCCGGACTTCGTCGTCGAACGGCCGAAGGATCGCAGCCATGGCGATTTCTCGACCAACGCCGCGCTGCTCCTAGCCAAGCCGGCGCGCAGCAATCCGCGTGCGATCGCGCAGGCCTTGATCGAGGCGTTGCCCACGAGCGACGAGATCGCGTCGGTGGAAATCGCCGGACCGGGCTTCCTCAATTTCCGGCTCACCGCCTCCGCCTGGCAGCGCCAACTCGCGCAGGTGCACGCGCAGGCCGCGCGCTACGGCCGCAACGACTCCGGCCAGGGTCGCCGCGCCGGCGTCGAATACGTCTCGGCCAATCCCACAGGTCCGCTGCACGTCGGCCACGGCCGTGCCGCGGCGATCGGCGACTGCGTCGCACGCGCGCTCGAGGCCAATGGCTGGGAAGTGGTGCGCGAGTTCTATTACAACGACGCCGGCGCGCAGATCGACAACCTCGCCAGGTCCGTGCAGGCGCGCGCCAAGGGCCTCACGCCCGACGACGCCGGCTGGCCGGAGGACGGTTACCGCGGCGACTACATCAAGGACGTCGCCCAGGCTTATCTCGATCGCGCCTCGGTGGAACTCGATGGCGCGGATTCCGACGGTCATGTCATCCACGCCGCCGGCGATGCCGACGACATCGACGCCATCCGCCGCTTCGCCGTGGCCTGGCTGCGCCGCGAGCAGAACCTCGACCTGGCCGCGTTCGGCGTCACCTTCGATGTCTATTTTCTCGAGTCCTCGCTGTACGCAGACGACAAGGTCGAGGAAACCGTGCGCGAACTCGTGCGTCACGGCCATACCTACGAGGAAGGCGGCGCGCTGTGGTTGCGCAGCACCGACTACGGCGACGACAAGGACCGCGTGATGCGCAAGTCCGACGGCAGCTATACCTACTTCGTGCCCGACGTCGCCTACCACCTCAGCAAATGGCAGCGCGGCTACCAGCGTGCGATCACCGAACTCGGCGCCGACCACCATGGCAGCCTGGCCCGCGTGCGCGCCGGTCTGCAGGCGCTCGACGCCGGCATCCCGAAGGGCTATCCGGAATACGTGCTGCACCAGATGGTCACGGTGATGCGCGGCGGCGAGGAAGTGAAGCTGTCCAAGCGCGCCGGCAGCTACCTGACGTTGCGCGACCTGATCGACGAGGCCGGCCGCGATGCGACGCGCTGGTTCCTGATCGCGCGCAAGCCCGATTCGCAGCTCGTGTTCGACATCGATTTCGCACGCTCGCAATCGCTCGACAATCCGGTCTACTACGTGCAGCTCTCGCATGCGCGCATCTGTGGACTGCTGCGCCAGCTGAACGAACGCGGCCTGTCGTTCGACCTCGACAACGGCTTGGCGCAGCCGCTCGACCTCGACAGCGCCGCGACGCGCGACCTGCTCACCGACCTGTCGCGTTATCCCGAGGTCGTCGTCGCGGCCGGCGAGCAACTCGAGCCGCATCTGCTGACGGTCTACCTGCATGAGCTGGCGCAGGCGTTCCAGACGTATTACAACGATCACCAGTTCCTCGTCGACGACGCCGACACGCGCGATGCGCGCCTGGCGTTGGCGCTGGCGACGCGGCAGGTGCTGGCAAACGGGCTCGGATTGGTAGGCGTTTCGGCGCCGGAGGCGATGTAAGGCGATGGCGGTCAAGCGTGGCAAGTCGCAGGCGCGGCGCAACAGCGGCAACAACAGCAGCGGCCTGCCCGGCTGGGCGTGGCTGGTGCTCGGCGTCGTGCTGACGCTCGGCGTGATCCTGGCCGCGCCGCGATTCCTGAAGTCCGAGGGCCAGGACGGCTTCTTCCGTCCGCGGCCGAATCCCGACGCACGGCCCGCAGCGGCCAATGGCGACGCCGACGACGACGGCGTCGTGCCCGAACCGGCGTCCACCGACGCAGAAAAGGCCACGGCGGCGGCGCGCGGTGAGCAGGCGTCGGAGGAAACGCAGTTCGACTTCTACACGCTGCTGCCCGGCAAGGAAGTCGCCATGTCCGATGCCGAACTCGCCGCCAGCGCGCGCGAGGAAGCGGCGCGCGCGCAGCGCGAACAGGCGCAGCAGGCCGCGGCCGCGCAACGCGCCGGCGGGACCACGCCGACCATTCCATCGCAAACGGGCACGACGACGCCGTCGATCCCGGCCACGGGCACCGCTGCGACCACGACGCCGACCACCGCCGTGGCAGTGGCCGGCAACGACACGCGCTACATCCTGCAGGCCGGTGCGTTCGGCGCCTCCGGCGATGCCGAGGCGCTCAAGGCCCGGATCGCCCTGCTCGGCCTCGGCGCGCGCGTCGAGTCGGCGAGCATCAACGGCAAGACCATGTACCGCGTGCGCATGGGTCCGTATGGCACCGCGTCGGAACTCGCCGAGGCCAAGGGCAAGCTCGGCAACGGCGGCCTGCCGGCGATGGCGATCAAGGTGAAGTGAGCGGCCGCGCGCGGCGTCGCGGATCGTTGCGAGGCGTCACGGTTTGGCGGGCCGGGGTCGCGACCGGTGAGATGGCCCGCAGCCACAATGCTTCACCAAGGGAGAAGCACGCATGGCCATCGAAGCCGCACTGATCAAGCCCGTCGTCGACGCCCTGCTCGGGCTGTTCAGGCAGGGCGAAAACCTGCATCTCAAGCGCAACGCCGAGACCGCGCTGCGCGAGGCCATCCGCGAGCTGCTGCTGGCCAACCCGAACGAAAGCAAGGCCGAGGCGCGGATCGCGATCGCGAAGGCGGCGGGCATCATTTCCGAGGATGTGGTGCTGGCCGAGAAGATGCTCAGCAGCCATCGCGCCAATGCGGCGCGCACGCGCGGCAAGGGCGGCGGCAGCAAGCCGCGCAAGGCCGCAAGCACCGACAAGGCAGGCGCCGACAAGGACGGCGAGCCGGCGACCGCAGACAAGACGCCCGCGAAGAAGGCCGCGAAAGCCAAGCCGGCACCGAAGAAGCCCGCGAAGAAAGCCTGACCGGCGTAGGCTGCAAGCGCCTTCCGACGCAGCCCTGCCATGTCGCCTAATTACCTGTTCTCCACACTGTGCCTCCTGTGGATCGGCAGCGAACTCTGGCTCGGCCGGCGTCGCCGCTCGGATGACCGCACGCGCGACAGCGGGACGCTGCGCCTGCTGTTGATCACGGTCTACGTTTGCGTCGGCCTGGCGATCTGGATCGCGTCCAGCGGCTGGGGGCCTTATCCGCCAGGCCTGCGCGAAGCGCTGTCGTGGGCCGGCATCGTGCTGATGGGCGCGGGCCTGGCGCTGCGCTGGTGGTCGATCCGCGTGCTCGCGCACTTCTTCACCATCGACGTCGCCATCCGACCGGACCATGAGCTGATCCGCAGCGGTCCCTACCGCCTGCTGCGGCATCCGTCGTACACCGGCGCGCTGATGACGTTCTACGGATTCTCGCTCGCGCTCGGCGATGTCTGGTCGCTGCTGGTGGTCGTCGTGCCGGTCACGATCGCGTTCCTGTGGCGGATCCGCATCGAAGAGCGCGTGCTGTCTTCGGCCTTCGCCGAGCAATACGCGCAGTACGCGCGCGAGACGAAGCGGCTGATTCCCTACGTCTGGTGACAGGCGCGCGCATCCGCGAATTACAATTCAGCCATGACCAAGACCATCATGATCACCGGTGCGACCTCCGGCTTCGGCGCCGCGACCGCGAAGCGTTTCGCCGCAGCGGGCTGGCGCGTGGTCGCGACCGGCCGCCGCGGCGGACGCCTGCAGGCCCTCGCCGAGGAACTCGGCGCCGACAACGTGCACGTCGCCGCGTTCGACATCCGCGATGCCGACGCCATGCAGGCCGCGCTCGACGCGCTGCCGCAAGGTTTCCGCGACATCGACGTGCTGGTCAACAACGCCGGCCTCGCGCTCGGCACCGCGCCGGCGCAGCGCGCGGACCTGACGCAGTGGCGCACGATGATCGACACCAACATCACCGCGCTGGCGACGATGACGCACGCGCTGCTGCCGACGCTGATCGCGCGCAAAGGCATGATCATCAACATCAGTTCGATTGCTGCGACCTATCCATACAGCGGCGGCAACGCCTACGGCGCCAGCAAGGCCTTCGTCACGCAGTTCTCGCTCGGCCTGCGCGCCGACCTGCACGGCACCGGCGTGCGCGTGACCTCGATCGAGCCGGGCCTGGCGCAAACCGAGTTCACGCTGGTGCGGACCAAGGGCGACCAGGCGGCCTCCGAAGCGCTGTATCAGGACGCGCACCCGATCACCGGCGAGGACATCGCCGAAACCCTGTGGTGGGTTGCGAACCTGCCGCCGCACCTCAACGTCAACCGACTGGAAGTGATGCCGGTGAGCCAGTCGTTCGCGGGTTTCCAGATTCACCGCGGCGATTGAGCTCCCTCTCCGCTTGCGGGAGAGGGCTGGGGTGAGGGGCGCGACGAAGCGAAGATTTCGATCGCGCCACAGACCGACCCCGGCAACATCCTCATCCTGCGCTTCGCGCCTCTTCTCCCCCGCACGCGGAAGAAGCTTACGCACCACGTAGCGTGCGCTACGCGCACGGAAGATGCTGCGACCCGTCCATCGCGCGCGCAGCGCGCGCTACTCAAGGACCGGCGACAGCGTGCTTTGCGGGCGCCGATAGGCCAGCCATCGATCGCGGAGCGTCAGGCCAGGCCGCTCCACGGCGTAGTACAGCAACGCCCCGCCGAGCAACGCCGCGATCGCGTAGGCCGCGAACGCGATGAGACCACGCCCTGCCAGCTGCGCGCCGAAAGCGCTCTCCACCATCTGGAAGATCGCCTTGTGCACTAGGTAGAGGCTGTAGGAAATGGCGGCCAGCCAGGCAGCCCCGGGAACGCGCCAGCGACCGATCCAGCTGCGCGGTTGCGCACCGGCGAACACCAGCAAGGCCAGCCCCAGCGACAGCACCGGCCAACCCAGCGTGTTGCCGAGCAAGCCGACGCGGTCGCGGAACAGCCAGAACGCGAACGCGACGATCGCGAGCCCGAGCATCAATGCCGCGTTCGCCCGCGTCGCCATGCGCTCCCACAACTGCGGACGGAACGCCTTGATCGTCGCCAGCACCACGCCGGCCAGCAGTCCGTCGAGCCGGTTCCAGGTCGGGTAGTAGATGTCCTCGACGAACCAAGGGCGCTGCGGGTCGACGGCCGTGTCGTGCAGCCAGACGCCTCCGCGCAGCGCGATCCCCGCCAGCACCACGAAGAGGCAGACCGCGACGAACTTCGTGGGCGAGGGCCTGCGCGTCATCCACAGCGCCAGCAACGGAAACAACAGATAGAAGTGTTCCTCCACGCACAGCGACCACGCGTGCGAGAACGCCTGCCGGTTGGCGTAATCGATCGACAGGTTCAGGGTGAACGACGCGAACTTCCACCACGGCTCCAGCCCCGGCGCCTCGCGGAACCATGGGCATGCCAGGTACAGCACCAGCACCGCCGCGAACGCCGGCAGGATGCGGAAGGCACGGCGCAGGTAGAAGTCGCGAAACGACAGGCGCTCGCCTCGTGCCAGCGGTGGCAGCACCTGGCTGCCGATCAGGAAACCGCTGAGCACGAAGAACAGGTCGACGCCCATCCAGCCAAAGCGCGACAACCAGCCGTAGCTTTCGCCGAGGCCGCCGACCACGAACGAATGGAACAGCATTACCCAGACGATGGCGATGGCGCGCAACAGGTCCAAACCGGGCTTGCGCACGTCGCGGCCTTTCAGGAGTCAACGGTGGGAGAGTCGAAGAACTCTAAGGTGGCGCCTGACGGCGATCAAGAAAATTTGCGACGCATCGCGCCTTCTTCCGCAGGCAGGGAAGGTCTGAAGCTTCAAGCGATCGGCGAGTCGTCGAGGTAGGTGTAGCCAGTCAAGCCGGCTTCCAACGCAGCCTTCATGCCCTTCGCTTCTTCGCTCGGCAGATTCGCCGCATCGACCTTGTCCGCATACGCCTGGCGCAGGTCGGCGAGCTTGTAGCCGACGTAGTCCAGCATGACATCGGTGGTATCGCCCTTGCGCTGCTGCGCGATCGCATAGCCGTCGCCCTCGATCCGCACCTCGATCGCATCGGTGTCGCCGAACAGGTTGTGGATGTCGCCGAGGATCTCCTGGTAGGCGCCGACCAGGAAGAAGCCGAGCCGGTAGCTCTCGCCATGGCGCAAGGCATGCAATGGCAGCGAGGTATCGAGGTCTTCGTTCTCGACGTAGATGTCGATCTTGCCGTCCGAGTCGCAGGTCAGATCCGCGATGACGCCGCGGCGGTCGGGCCGCTCGTTCAGGCGCTCGATCGGCACGATCGGGAACACCTGGTCGATCGCCCACACGTCCGGCATCGACTCGAACACGCTGAAGTTGACGAAGTACTTGTCGACCAGGCGTTCGTTGAGCTCGTCGAGCAGCGGACGATGGCTCTTCTCGTCGTAGGTCAGGCGCGCCTTGACCGCGTGCGCGATGGCGTAGAACAGGTCGTCGATGCGCGCGCGGTGCACCAGGTCGATCTGGCCGAGCGCGTACAGCGCCAGGCCTTCGGCGTGGAAATGCTGCGCCTCCTGGAACAGCTCGACGGCCGGGCGCGCATCGAGTTCGTCGTGGATCTCGCGCAGGTGGCGGATCACCATCGGCTCGTCGTCGTGCGCGTCGGGCACGCGGCCTTCCGGCGCAGCCTCGACCTCGGACACGTTCGCCACCAGCACGGCATGGTGCGCGGTCATCGCGCGGCCGCATTCGGTGACGATGCGCGGCGGCGGCAGGCCATTCGCCGCGCAGGCATCGGCCAGCGGCTGCACGATGTTCGACGCGTACTGGCCGACGCCGTAGTTGACCGAACAGAAACTGCGCGAACGCGTGCCCTCGTAGTCGATGCCCAGGCCGCCGCCGACATCGACGTGGCTGATCTTCGCGCCGAGCTTCGACAGCTCGACGAAATAACGCGTCGCCTCGCGCATGCCGTTGGCGATGTCGCGGACGTTGGAGATCTGCGAGCCCATGTGGAAATGCAGCAGGCCGAGCGCCTCGGTCATGCCGGCCTCGCGCAGCGCCTTCCACAAATCCAGCACCTGCCGCGGCGACAGTCCGAACTTGGCCTTGTCGCCGCCGCTGTTCTGCCACTTGCCCGCGCCGAGCGAAGCCAGTCGCATGCGCACGCCGAGGCCGGGCGTGACGCCGAGCGCCTTGGCCTCCTCCATCACCAGCGGCAGTTCGGAAGGTTTCTCGATGACGATGAAGGTCTGCAGGCCGAGCTTGCGGCCGATCAGCGCCAGGCGGATGTATTCGCGGTCCTTGTAGCCGTTGCAGACGATCAGCCCGCCCGGACGCGACAGCGCCAGCACCGCCATGAGTTCCGGCTTGCTGCCGGCTTCGAGGCCGAAGCCGTCGTCCGCGTGCGAAGCCAGCGTGCCGGCGACGCCATGGTGCTGGTTGACCTTGATCGGATACACGGCGGTGTAGCCGCCGTCGTAATCCCATTCCTGCATCGCCTGCGCGAATGCCGACTGCAGCTTGCCGAGACGGTCGCCGAGGATGTCGGGGAAACGCACCAGCACGGGAAGGTTGGTGCCACTAGCCAGCGCGCTGTCGATCACTTCCGGCAACGCGATCGTCGGCCCGTGCGCGCCGCGCGGCGACACCACGATGCGGCCGGCGGCATCGGCATCGAAATAACCTTCCGACCAGTGCGGGATCGAATAGGTCTTGCGGGCTTGATCGTGCGACCAGGCGGTCATCGGCGGGGTCCGGCGGAACAGCGGGACGCGCATTCTACAGCCGGCCGTCGGATGCCACGGTTACGCAGCGCTGCATGACAGCAGCGCTTGTCGTTAACGGCAGCTTGTCGCTAACGGCAGCCCGCCGTGCCGGTCACGGTCGGTGCGAGCGTCCGATAGATGTCCATCCTGCCGGCCTTCGGCGCCTTCGCCGATCCGCTGACGAGCAATTCGCGCGGCTTGGCAACATCGACCACCGGTCCCAGCGTGTAGCCGTCGTCCGTATTGAACGAAAGGTTCCAGGCCTGAGCATCGCCATAGGTCGCACCATCGCACTGCGCGACGAACAGGCGGATGGGATCGTTCGCGACGTCGTTCGAGCGTGCGAACACGATCGCCCTGCCGTCGTCGAGCCAGGCCGCGTCGAACTCGTCGGCCGCGCTGTTGACGCCGGGGACCGCTCGCGGTTCGACGAAGGCGCGGCCGTTCCAGTGCGCGACCAGCAAGTCGTGGCGTCCGGCGCCGCCGAAGCCGTCGCTGGCGAACAGCAACGCCTTGCCGTCGCGGCTCGGCGTCGGGGCCCATTCGTCGCCGCGGCTATTGACGCCGGCGCCGAGGTTCTCCGGCGCGCCGAACGCGATCGCACGCTGGTCGTCGGCCAGGATCGCGGCGCGATACAGGTCGTCGCCGCCGAAGCCGCCTTCGCGGTTGGAAAAGAAGTACAGCCAGCGTCCGTCGGCGCTGAACAAGGGATCGAAATCGTTGCCCGTCGAGTTGACCGCGAGCGGTCTCGCATCGGCCCAGCGTCCCTCGTGCAGGCGAGCCTGCCACAGGTCCCAGCCGCCCGCGCCGCCCTTGCGATCGGTACTGCCCCAGACGATGCGCTGGCCATCGGGGCTGACGCTGGCGCGGACTTCCGACGACGGCGTCGAGACCACGCCCATGCCCTCGATGCCGAACTCTGACAGCGCTGCGGACAAGACCGTCGGTGCGGCGATCGCGGCGGCGCAGAGTACACTCGCCAGCATCACGGTCGACGTGCGTGGCATGGGGTTTTCCTGTCGCGGCGTGGATCGCGCAAGTCTAGAGCGAGCCGCCACCATGTCCAGCGCATCCGTCGTCAGCAAGCGTTACGCCGTGTTCGGCGATCCGGTCCTGCATTCACTGTCGCCGCGCATCCATACCGCGTTCGGCAGGCAGACATCGATCGCGCTCGACTACACCGCGATCGAGGCGGCACCCGGCGATTTCCCCGCCACGCTCGACGGCTTCGCGCGCGCCGGCGGCGCCGGCGCCAACGTCACGCTGCCGCACAAGCAGGCGGCGGCCGGACTGTGCAACCTGCTCAGCGCGCGCGCGAAACGCGCCGGCGCGGTCAACACCCTGGTCCGCAACGGCGAGGGCTGGCACGGCGACAACACCGACGGCGCGGGCCTGGTCCGCGACCTCACTGGACGCCATGGCCTGGACCTGCGCGCACGCCGCACGCTGCTGATCGGCGCCGGTGGCGCCGCGCGCGGCGTCGCGCCGGCGCTGCTGGATGCGGGCATCGGCGAGCTGTTCATCGTCAATCGCGACGCCGCGCGCGCCGACGCGTTGGCCGACCTGCTCGGCGAACCCGGCCGCGTGCACTCGCGCTACTTCGCCGACCTCGCTGCGCTCGGCGAGTTCGAGCTGATCGTCAATGCCACCTCGGCCGGTCGTCATGGCGCGCTGCCGACGCTGCCGATGTCGCTGGTGGGCGCGCGCAGCGCCGCGGTGGATCTGAGCTACGGCGAGGCTGCGATCCCGTTCCTGGCGTGGGCACGCGCCGCTGGCGCACGCGATGTCGTCGACGGCCTCGGCATGCTGGTCGAACAGGCGGCCGAGAGTTTCGCGCTGTGGCACGGCGTGCATCCGGATACCGACGCGGTCTATGCCGACCTGCGCGCGCGCAACGCCGCGCTGGTCACAGCCGACTGATGCAGTGTCGCGCCCGCTGCGGCGCCTGCTGCATCGCGCCGTCGATCACTTCGCCGATTCCAGGCATGCCGTTCGGCAAGCCCGCGGGCATCCCCTGCGTGCAACTGGACGACGCCTATCGCTGCAGGCTCTTCGGCAGGCCCGACCGGCCCGCGTTCTGCGTTTCGCTGCGGCCATCGCAAGACATGTGCGGCGGGCGGCAGGAGGAAGCTTTGGCGATGCTCGATGCGCTGGAAGTGATGACGGCACCCTGATCCGACCGCAATGCCTTTGTCGGCGAATGCGACTTGGACGTTGCGCAGCTCAACCGTCCAGTTCGAATCGCAGCTCGTGCACGCAGCTCGAGACGACGGCCGCTCCGTCCTTGCTGGCAGGCTCGAATCGCCAGTCCCTGATCGCTGCATTGCTATGGGTGGCGAAGTAGGCCGGCTCGGTTTCATTGGAGCGGATGCGGGCGGTGCTGCCGTCCGCCAGCACGTCGAAGCGCGTAATGACCTGCCAGTGCAACGGCTGGTGGCGGATCTTGCGCTCCTCGATGAAGTAGGGACTGAAGGTGCTCGCCGGGAAGATCGGACTCTTGCCCGCAAGCAGCTTCGGCGGATGCTCGTAGGCGCCGTCGCATGCGATGGCATAGTCGGCCGGCAGGTGGTCATTGGGCTGCAGCTTGTTCTTGCCGGCTGCGGCGCAACCGGCGAGCAGCACGAGTACCGATAGCATCCATGCGCGTCGCATCGTCTATTGCCCCGCAGCCAGGTAATCATCCTTCAATCGCACGTAGTGCTGCGCGCTGTAGTACAGCGCCTCGATCTCGGCATCGCTGAGCCTGCGCGCCAGGCGCGCGGGATTGCCGAGCCATAGCTCGCCCTCGCCGACCACCTTGCCCGGCGCGACCAGCGCGCCGGCGCCGACGAAGCCGTGCTTCTTCACCACCGCGCCGTCGAGGATCACTGCGCCCATGCCGATCAGCGCTGCGTCCTCGATGCGACAGGCGTGGATGATGGCCTTGTGGCCGATCGTCACGTCCTCGCCGATCACCGTGGCGAAGCCGCCGAGTTTCGCGTGCGGCCCGTCGTGGCTGACATGGATCACGGTGCCGTCCTGCACGTTGCTGCGCGCGCCGATGCGGATGAAGTTGACGTCGCCGCGCACCACGGTCATCGGCCAGATCGAGACGTCGTCGCCGAGCACGACGTCGCCGATCACGGTCGCGGCGGGATCGATGTAGGTGCGCGCGCCGAGCGTGGGGAGGACGCCGCGATAGGGTCGAATCCGGTTCATCGCGCAATTGTAGGGCGGGCCCCGGCCCGCCGCTCTGCGGCCGGCGATTTGGACCCGGTGAAAACGCGGCGGGCCGGGGCCCGCCCTACAATCCAGGCATGGACACACCACAGACGACTGCCGCCGAATTGCGTCCGACGCTCGACCGCCTGCGCACAGCGTGGCGATCGCGCAGACCCGACTGCGCGCAACGGCTCGACGACCTGGCGCGCCTGCGCGATGCCGTCAGGGCCGGCACTGCAGCCATGGCCGCGGCGGTGAGCGCCGATTTCGGCCATCGCTCCACGCACGAGACGCTGGTCGCCGATGCGATGACGGTGCTGAGCGAGATCGACCACCTGCGCAGCCACCTGCGCGGATGGATGCGGCCACGACGCGCCGGCGTCGGCTGGAAGTTGTGGCCCGCGCGCGCGCAGGTGCGGCGCGAGGCGGTCGGCGTGGTCGGCGTGATGTCGCCGTGGAACTATCCGGTCAACCTCGCGCTGATCCCGCTGGCGACGGCGATCGCCGCCGGCAACCACGTCTTCCTGAAGCCGTCGGAACACACGCCGCGCACCAGCGCATGGCTGCGCGACCTGCTGGCCGAGGTGTTTCCCGCCGATCGCGTCGCCGTCGCGCTCGGCGACGCCGAACTCGGCGCCGCATTCTCGGCGCTGCCGTTCGACCACCTCGTCTTCACCGGCTCGACCGCGGTGGGCCGCAAGGTGATGGCCGCGGCCGCGCCGAACCTCACGCCGCTCACGCTCGAACTCGGCGGCAAGTCGCCTGCGATCGTGGCGTTGGATTTCCCCACCGATGTCGCCGCGGCGCGCCTGGCGACGGGCAAGTGGTTCAACGGCGGACAGACCTGCATCGCGCCCGACTACGTGCTGGTCGAGCACAGCCGCCGCGATGCGCTGGTGGCGGCGTTGCGCGCGCAGGTCAAGGCGCGCTACGGCAACTTCGATGTGCGCACATCCGGCGACGGCGACGACTACACGCGCATCATCAGCGAGGCCCAGTACCGGCGTCTGCGCGGCTATCTCGACGACGCGCACGCGCGCGGCCTCGATGTGATCGAGCTCGCCACCATCGATCCGGTCCGCGCCGATCGCGAACACCTGATCGTGCCGACGCTGGTGCTCGAACCGGGCGACGACGCCGCGGTGATGCAGGAGGAGATCTTCGGCCCGATCCTGCCGATCCGAAGCTATCGCGACCTCGACGAAGCCATTGCCCAGGTCGAGGCGCACGACCGGCCGCTGGCGCTGTATCCCTTCAGCCACGACCGCGCGACGATCGAGCGGATCCTGTCGCGCGTGCTGGCCGGCGGCGTCACCGTCAACGACACGCTGCTGCATTTCGCCGCGAACCAATTGCCGTTCGGCGGCATCGGCGCCAGCGGCATGGGCGCCTACCACGGCCGCGCCGGCTTCGACGGCATGACCAAGGCGATGCCCGTGCTGTGGCAGTCGCGCTGGGCCGCGAGCGACCTGCTCAAGCCGCCATATCGCGGCTACGTCGATAGGCTGATCCGCATGCTTGCGCGCTAGGCGTGCGGCATCAATGCACGAAGAACGCCTGCAACGCATCGATCGTGCGCTGCACGCCGGCATCGTCGACATCCAGGTGCAGCACCATGCGCACCGTCGGCGTGTAGCCGATCGACAGGCGCACATGCGCGGCGTCCATGTGCGTCTTCAAGGCCTGCAACCGCGACGGCGGCACGTCGATGAACACCATGTTGCTGTGCTGGCCGAGGACTTGCAGCCCGACGAGGCCGCGCAATGCCGAGGCCAGGCGCGCGGCGCGCGCGTGGTCGTCGGCGAGGCGCGCGACGTGGTGATCGAGCGCGTACAGGCCCGCCGCGGCGAGGATGCCGGCTTGGCGCATGCCGCCACCGGCCATCTTGCGCAACCGGCGTGCGGCGTCGATCAGCTTGCCCGTGCCGAGCAGCACCGAGCCGACCGGCGCGCCGAGGCCCTTCGACAGGCAGACCGAGACGCTGTCGAAATACGCCACGATCGTGCGCGCCGCGACGCCTTGCGCGACCGCGGCGTTGTACAGGCGCGCGCCGTCGAGATGCAGCGACAGGCCGTGGCCATCGCAAAGCGCGCGCGCGGCGACCAGGTATTCCAAAGGCAGCGCACGTCCATGCCAGGTGTTCTCCAGGCACAGCAGCCGCGTCCGTGCGAAGTGCGCGTCGTCGGGCTTGATCGCGCGCTCGACCACGTCGAGCGGCAGCGTGCCGTCGGCCGCCTGCGGGATCGGCTGCGGCTGGATCGATCCCAGCACCGCCGCGCCGCCGCCTTCGTACTTGTAGGTGTGCGCATCCATGCCGACGATGTACTCGTCGCCGCGCTGGCAATGCGCCATCAGCGCCAACAGGTTGGACTGCGTGCCGCTCGGCACGAACAGCCCGGCCTCGAAGCCGAGGTCGTCGGCGAGCCGTTGCTGCAGGGCATTGACCGTCGGGTCTTCGCCGTAGACATCGTCGCCGACCTCGGCCCGCAGCATCGCCTCGCGCATCGCGGGGCCGGGGCGGGTGACGGTGTCGCTGCGCAGGTCGATCCAGTCCATGCCGCGATGGTAAGGCCGGATGCCGTCCGCCGGCACGAGTGATTAAACTGCGGCCATGAAGATCGCCAGCTGGAACGTCAACTCGCTCAACGTGCGCCTGCCGCACCTCGAACAGTGGTTGCGCAGCGCGCAACCGGACGTGGTCGGCATCCAGGAGACCAAGCTCGAGGACGCACGCTTCCCCGACGCGGTGCTGGCCGGGCTCGGCTACCGTACCGTGTTCGCCGGCCAGAAGACCTACAACGGCGTCGCCTTGCTCGCGCGCGGCCATGCCTGCGAGGACGTGGTCCGCAGCATCCCCGGTTTCGACGACGTGCAGCGCCGCGTCATCGCCGCCACGATCAACGGCGTGCGCATCGTCAACCTGTACGTGGTCAACGGCCAGGACGTCGGCACGGAGAAGTACGACTACAAGCTGTGCTGGCTCGAGGCCGTGCACGGCTGGCTCGCCGACGAACTGCGCGTGCATCCGAAACTGGTCGTGCTCGGCGACTTCAACATCGCCCCCGACGCACGCGACGTGCACGACCCGGCCGTCTGGAACGACGCGCACATCCTGACTTCGAGCGCCGAACGCGCCGCGCTGCAACGCCTGCTGGCACTCGGCCTGCACGATGCCTATCGCCTGCACCACGACGAGGCCGGCGTCTTCAGCTGGTGGGACTATCGGCAGGCCGCGTTCCGCCGCAACCTGGGGTTGCGCATCGACCTGACGTTGGTGTCCGACGCGCTGCGCACGCAAACCGTCGCCGCAGACATCGATCGGGAGCCGCGTACCTGGGAGCGCCCGAGCGACCATGCGCCGGCGTGGGTGCAGTTGGGCGCTGTGTGAGTGAGCGCCACGCGCCGGTAGCAGCGACGCACAAAAACAAAGGCCCGGCGAACCGGGCCTTTGTCGTTTCCGCGGAACCTTAGGTGCGACTTAGCGCACGCGGCCGCGGCGGAACAGGTTGACGATGGCCAGCAGAATGATCGCGCCGATCAGCGAGACCACGAAACTCATCACGGTAAAGCCATCGTTGATGGAGCCCGCTCCGACCAGTGGACCGATCAGCCAACCGCCGATGAACGCGCCAACGATACCGACCACGATGTTCAGCAGGATGCCCTGCTGCGCGTCGGTCTTCATGATCATGCTGGCCAGCCAGCCCACGATGCCGCCTACGATCAACCAGATGATGATATTGACCATGCTCCGGACTCCTCGAATGGATAACGAAAGGGTTGCTGCCGCATCCCCTGCGTGGGGGGCGGTGGCAAGTCTGTCCGGGCCAGTGTGACGGTCGCGTCAGTTGCGGCCGGCCCGCGCGCGGCCGCCGATCCGTCGGGTCATGTGGCGCCAGGTCAGGCCATGTCGCGCTGCAACAGACGCAGCAACTCATCGCGTGGCAGCTTGCCGGTGTCGTTGCGCGGCAAGGCGTCGACGCGTAGCAGGCGACGCGGCAGGAACACCGGGTCGATGCTGTCGCGCAGCACGCGCATGATCGCGGCTTCGTCGAGCGTCGGCGCGACAACGAGCGCGGCGATACGGCGCACGCCGTTGCCTTCGCACTCGTCGAGTTGCAGCACCACGCCATCCTCGACGCCGGCGATCGCAAGCAGGCAACGCGTCAGGTCGCCGAGCGATGCGCGCTTGCCGGCGATCTCGAGCAGGTCTTCCTGGCGGCCACGAAGGCGGAAGCCACCGTCGCCGTCGACTTCGACCAGATCGGCCAATGCCACCGGTGCAGGCAAGTGCGCGGCATGCACCAGCGTGCCGTCGGGTTGCGGATGCACGCGCACGCCGGGCAATGGCGTCCAGCGTTCCTCGATCGCGGTGCGGCGACGCGCGATCACGCAGGTTTCGGTGGAACCGAACACTTCGCGCACTTCGCAGCCGAAACGCGCTTCGGCTGCGGCCGCCAACGCCTGCGGCAGCGGCGCGGTGGCCGTGACGATCGCGGCGAGCGCCGGCAGGTCGACACGCGATTCGACCAGCGCGCGCAGATGCACGGGCGTGGTCACGAGCAGGCGATGCGTGCGGGCATCGCGCAGCGCGGCGGCCACGTCGCCGGGAAAGAACGGACGCGCGCCATGCACGGCCGCGCCGCCGAGCAACGGCAGCAACACCGACAGTTCCATGCCGTACATGTGCTGTGGCGGCACCGTGGCGACGATATGCGGCGTTGCACCCGCCGGCCACAGGTCCTGCAGCGCAGCCAGGTTCTGTGCGGTGCTGGTGCGGAAGCTGTTCCAGGTCTTGGCGTTGGGCTTGGGGCAACCGGTACTGCCGGAGGTGAACCCGATCGCCACCAGCGCTTCGCCATCGATGTACGGCGACGGCCCGTCGAGGCGCGGCAGGATGTCCGGCATGCGCACATGACGCTGCGGCAGCTGCGGCAATGCGCCATCGCCGACGCAGTCATCGCCGCTGCCGTCATCGCCGATGCAGTAGCTGTCCGGATGCTGACGCTGCACGCCCTCGATCGCGGCCGGCGCGCGCGACGGCGGCAACAAGGTGGTCTGCCCGCGCAGGGCGACCGCGCAGAACGCGACCAGGAAACGGTAACGGTCGTCGCACAGGTTGATCGCGTAGCGCGCCGCGGGCAGCGTCGCGGCCATGCCGCGCACTTCCGACAGGAACGCATCGAGCGCGATGTCGCCGCGCGCGTCGAACGCGATCGCGCGCCGACCGTCGCCGACGGCCAGAAGTTGCGCGTGCATGGACGTCGCCAGAAGCGACGGACTGGTCTGGATGACGGCTGACATTGGCTGCGTTCTATTCCATGGCGACCTTAGCCGCCATCCCCTGAAACTCACGTTTACCCCGGCTTAGCTTACGCTGGCCGCCCATTTCGCTCCATGGCGGCCCTTCGTTCATGTCCCGACCGGACTCCGACCCGGACCATCGCCACGGCCCGATCCGGTGGACCTGGCGACCGCACCTGCGCGGCGAACCGGCCGAACGCCTCGCCCGCGACTGGCTGGCGCCGTGGACCGGGATGGCCGGCGACGAGCGGCCGCTGCCACGCAATGCGCACGGCCGGCCCGTGATCGCCTCGCGCGATGGCCGCCACGATGCCAGCTGGAGCCACAGCGGCGACATCCTGCTGATCGCCGTCGGTGAAGACGTGGACGTGGGCGTCGATGTCGAACTGCTCAAGCCGCGCAAGCGCGCACTCGAGCTGGCCCGTCGCTACTTCACTGCGGACGAAACCGCGTGGCTGGCCGCGCAAGCCGCCTCGGCACGCGACGAAGCCTTCGTGCGCCTTTGGTGCGCCAAGGAAGCCGTGCTCAAGGCGCATGGCCGCGGATTGGCCTTCGGGTTGCACCGGCTCGCCTTCGTCGAGCGCGAGGGCGCATTGACGCTCGCCGCCACGGCGCCGCAGCTGGGCGCACCGGAGGCGTGGACCGTGCACGAGTTCGCGCCCCTGCCCGGTTATCGCGCGGCGCTGGCGTGGCGTCCTCGGCGCCTGGGCGATACTGGCGACGCATGACCGCCGCACTGTCGCCCGACGTCCACCGCGATCTCGAACGCGGCATTGCCGCGCTCGGCCTCGACGCCGCGCTGGCACCGCCGCTGCTGACCTACCTGGCCCTGCTCGATCGCTGGAACAAGACCTACAACCTGACCGCGATCCGCGACCCGCGCGAGATGGTCGGCAAGCACCTGCTCGATTCACTGGCGATGCTGCCGTTCGTGCGCGAGGTGACGACGCTGGCCGACCTCGGCACCGGCCCGGGCCTGCCAGGCATCCCGCTGGCGATCGCGCTGCCATCGCTGCAGGTGACGCTGGTCGAATCCAACGGCAAGAAGGCGCGCTTCCTGCGCGAGGCCGTGCGCACGCTCGCGCTCGGCAACGCGCGGGTGGCCGAATCCCGCGCCGAAGCGCTGGCCGAACCCGGCGCCTACGCAGCGATCACCGCGCGCGCGCTGGCCACCTTGCCGGACATCCTCGCCGTCGGCGGCCACCTGCTGCGGCCCGACGGCCGGCTGCTGGCGATGAAGGGCGCGCGCCCGGACGACGAGATCGCCGCCCTGCCCGCCGGCTGGCGGCTCGAAGCGGTTCATCCCTTGGCGGTGCCCGGCCTTGGCGCCGAGCGCCACCTCGTGGTCGTGGCACGCGGATCCGACGACGCGGGCGCGGTGCGGGCATAATCCTCCGTCCGGCCGCACGCGCTTCGCACAGGGCGGCCGGCACCCGCAGCGCACGAATCGAGGTCACCCGGACCCCATGGCCCGCATCATCGCCATCGCCAACCAGAAAGGCGGCGTCGGCAAGACCACCACCGCGGTGAACCTGGCCGCTGCGCTCGCGCGCACGCCCAAGCGCGTGCTGCTGGTCGATCTCGATGCGCAGGGCAACGCGACGATGGGCAGCGGCATCGACAAGCGCGAACTGACCGCGTCGAGCTGCGACGTGCTGCTCGAGGAAGTGCATGCCGACAGCGTCATCGTCACCACGCCGGAAGGCTTCGACCTGCTGCCGGGCAACAACGACCTGACCGCAGCCGAGATCGAACTGATGGACGAGGAAGGCCGCGAGCAGCGCCTCAAGCGCGCGCTCGAACCGCTGCGTCCGCGCTACGACTTCATCATCGTCGACTGCCCGCCGGCGCTGTCGCTGCTGACCTTGAATGCGCTGACCGCGGCCGATTCGGTGCTGGTGCCGATGCAGTGCGAGTACTACGCCCTCGAAGGCCTGACCTCGCTGCTGCAGACCATCGACGCGCTGAAGGCCAAGCTCAATCCCGCGCTCGAGATCGAAGGCGTGCTGCGCACCATGTTCGACGTGCGCAACAACCTCGCCAATGCGGTCTCGGCCGAACTCACCGCGCATTTCGGCGACAAGGTGTTCCGCACCATCGTGCCGCGCAACGTGCGCCTGGCCGAGGCGCCGAGCCACGGCCAGAGCATCGTCGGCTACGACCGCGGCTCGCGCGGCGCGATCGCCTACCTCGGCCTCGCCGGCGAAGTGCTGCGCCGTCAGCGCGAGCGCATCGAAACCGCCAACAAGACATCGGAGAAAGCGGCATGACCGCTGCGAAGCCCGCCAAGAAGCGCGGCCTGGGCCGCGGCCTGGAAGCCTTGCTCGGACCGAAAGCCGCCGCCGAGGCGCCGGTGCTCGAAGCCCAGCCGACCGACACGCTGCGCTCGCTGCCGGTCGATGCGCTCGCGCCGGGCAAGTTCCAGCCACGCCGCAACATGGACGCCGACAAGCTCACCGAGCTGGCCGAGTCGATCCGCGCGCAGGGCGTGATCCAGCCGATCGTGGTGCGTGAGATTCCGCCGAAGCCGGGCGCGCCCGCCCGCGGCGGCAAGACCTACGAGATCATCGCCGGCGAACGCCGCTGGCGCGCGTCGCTGCAGGCCGGACTGTCCGAGATCCCGGCGGTGGTGCGCGTCGTCGACGACCGCACCGTGGTCGCGATGGCGCTGATCGAGAACATCCAGCGCGAAGACCTCAACCCGCTCGAGGAAGCGCAGGCCCTGCATCGCCTGATCGACGAGTTCGACCTGACCCATGCGCAGGCGGCCGAAGCGGTCGGCCGCTCGCGCGCGGCGGTCTCCAACCTGCTGCGCCTGCTGGAACTGCCGCCCGCGATCCGCGCCCTGCTCGAAGCGCGTCGCCTTGAAATGGGCCATGCGCGCGCGCTGCTGACGCTGTCGCCGGAACTCGCCAGCAAGCTGGCTTCCGATGCCGCAGAACACGGCTGGTCGGTGCGCGAAGTCGAACATCGCGCGCAGCAGTTCGCGGCCGGCAAGCTACCCGCGAGCGGCAGGAAGGCCAATGGCAACAAGGCCAAGCCGCAGGCCGACATCGCCTCGCTCGAGAACGAGTTGTCCGAATCGCTCGGCACCAAGGTCAGCATCGCCCACGGCCGCGGTGGCCGCGGGCGGCTGGTGATCCACTACAGCGACCTCGATACGCTCGACGGCGTGCTGGAAAAGTTGCGCGGCAAGGTCGGGTAATCCCGCATGAGCGACGTCTCCGCCGACGCGGCGCCCGCGCTCTCGGTCGTCGTCCCGGTCTTCAACGAGCAGGACAACGTCGCGCCGCTGATTCGCGAGATCGTCGCCGCGTTGCGTGGCCGCGCCGGCGCCGACGGCGGCGCCTTCGAGATCGTCTACGTCGATGACCAGTCGCGTGACGGCACGCACGACGTTCTCGTGCGATTGAAAAGCGAAATTCCCGAACTGCGCGTGCTGCGCCATATCACGCAGAGCGGCCAGAGCACGGCGATCCGCAACGGCGTCAAGGCCGCGCGCGGCGCCTGGATCGCGACCCTCGACGGCGACGGCCAGAACGATCCGGCCGACATCCCGAAATTGCTCGCCGCACGCGATGCCGCGACGCCGGACACGAAGATGATTGCGGGCTGGCGCGTGCACCGACAGGATTCCGGCAGCAAGCGCTGGGCTTCGAAATGGGCCAACAAGATCCGCGCGCGCATGCTGCGCGACGACACGCCCGACACCGGCTGCGGCACCAAGCTGTTCGAACGCGCCGCCTTCCTCGACCTGCCGTACTTCGACCACATGCACCGGTACCTGCCGGCGCTGATGCAGCGGGCCGGCTGGCGGACGCTCAGCGTGCCGGTCAACCATCGCGCCCGCGCCACCGGCACGTCGAAGTACAACAACCTCAACCGTGCGCTGGTCGGCATCCGCGACCTGCGCGGCGTGGCCTGGCTGATCCGCCGCAACAAGCGCACCGACATCCAAGAACTCTGAGAGCACGCGCATGGACTGGATGAATCAACCGTTCGAATGGCTTGAATGGACCGGGCTGCACATGAGCCCGTGGAAGATCATCGGCCTGACCGGCGCACTGATGTTCGGCGGCCGCTGGGTGGTGCAGTTCGTCGCCAGCAAGCGCGAAGGCAAGCCGGTGATGCCGCGCGCGTTCTGGTACATGAGCCTGGTCGGCAGCGTGATGACGCTGAGCTACTTCGTCTTTTCGCAGAAGCAGGACTCGGTCGGCGTGCTGCAGAACCTGTTCCCGTCATTTACGGCTGCCTACAGCCTGTGGCTGGACATCCGCCATCGCGGCTGGCGGCGCGACAAGGCGTCGCACTAGCAGGCTTCCGGACGCCAGAACGGGACCTGACCGCTTTCGCTCGTCATTCCCGCGAAGGCGGGAACCCAGCGACTTTGCCGTTGCTCAGTCAGCCATGATAAGAAGGCACTGGGTTCCCGCCTTCGCGGGAATGACGGCTTCGCGAGTACGGGACCTCCGCCCTGACCCCTGTGGAGGTAGTGTCTCAGTTTGAAATTGGGCGTTCTTGATCGGTCAAGCATGCCGCCGCCATACTGGATGTATGACCGACAAGCCGAAAAGACCCCGCGATGCGAACCAGCTTGCCAAGCTGATCGCTGACATCGCGACCGGGCAGGTTGCTGAAGAGGCCAAGCCGGCCGACGGCAAGGACCCAGCCGCCGTGGCGCTGGGCCGCAAGGGCGGGCTCAAGGGGGGTTCAGCGCGCGCCAAGAAGTTGACCGCTGAAGAGCGTTCGGAGATAGCCAAGAAGGCGGCCAAAACCAGGTGGGCCAAGTCGACTTGAGCCGAAGGAGCCGTTGCACAGCCGTTGTCTCAGTAGAATTCGAGACACAGTTATCGTATTGCTATGACCTTCGCCACTGGCAAATAACGTTGTAGTAGCTATCTTGCTAGCCACTCCCCTTGTATATACACTCGCCAACCCGATCTAGGAGTCATGCCACTTGGCCCTTGTGATGTCTCCGGCAATCTTGGCCAAGATCGGTGCTGATGACCATGGCAATGTCACCCAAAAAGACATCGAAGAATGCTTCGCCAATCATTGCGGCGGGTATTGCTATGACAACCGCAAACAACATTTGGATAAGTCGGGAAATCCCGCGATTTGGTTTGTCGGAGAGACAAACGATTGTCGTCCTTTAAAGATTAGCTTCGTTCGAGAGAACGGCAACATCTATTTGAAGTCCGCATATCCAGCTTCACCAAAGATACAAGCGATGTATAGGAAATACGCCGCTTAATGAATGCTCATAAACAAAACTAGGGAGAATTCTATGGCTACTTCTACACGGTCTGGTATCCAGCCTTGGGAGCAGCTAGACGACGATCTGGAAGCGAACAGCACTCCAGTTCCTGCCCCGATCGCTGCCTCTATCGACGACGAACTCGGGTTGCAGATGATCTCCATTAGATTGGAGAAGAGTCTGCTCCGCAGCCTGAAGGACATCGCTTGCCATCACAAAGTTGGCTATCAACCGTTGATCCGAGATCTCCTCAATCGATTCGCCCGATCCGAGATGCTGCTCATCCTGAATGAGCGTCTCGAGCAACTCAACAAGGCCGAGAGCGAACAGCCGCCTATGGAGCCAATCGACGAGTTCCTGGCTCGAGAAGGCTTGAGGAAGCGCGCTTAATCGGTGAAGTTGCGGCGTAGCTCTGGTTATTAAAAACAGCGAAACCAGCGCCACGGCAGAGTTATGCCGTGGCCTTTTTTTTGCTGCTCTCTCATGCTTAAAGGACAAAACGCTACTTGAACAAGTCTTGCTGAGTACCAAACAGCCGTGTGAAAAATTGTTCGTACTCGTCCTTGTCGCTCGAAATTCTAGCGATGCCCAACAATTGGCCAAGTTGGTTTCTCAGCGCCTTTACGCCGATGTCCGAAAGGAACTGATGCAGCTTCTTGTGCCGCTCCCCGCTATCGCTGCGCTGCTGCTTCGTTAGTTCAAATACCTTTCCGCTGCTCCTCGCAAGCGGGCGGTAGACCTGATCTATTGTCAGGTGCATGAATTTCCAAGGCTTGTTACGCTCAGGCTTCGGGAGCTTGTAGAGCCGATACCATTCTTCGTATAGCTGGTCCGGAAACTCCTTTTCATACTCTCGTGCTTCTTCCCGCACATAAAACTTGAACGCTGTGATGACTTCTTCACGAGTCGCGTCATAGCCAGACAATGCATACACGAGTCCTTTGATGCCGGCCTTGGCCGAAGCATTGAGGATGATGTGCGCCTGCTTCGCCATCGGTTTCTGGCGTGCAAGTAGCTTGCCGTCCTCCTCGGCTCTGATGATTGCCTTACAAATGTCGATCAGCAGGGTTACGTCGTACCCGTGAACCTCGCTCACAAGCTGTTCGGTGCCGGCGGGGCGCCATTGAAATTTAAGTGGATTTTCGAGTTTTTCGAGCAGTTCGGCGCTGACGTACTCGATCATCACGCGGCCATTTACGAACTTCCGGATTGAGCTGCCGCGAGCATTAAAACCAATGGCCTGCCCCATGCCCGTCTGACTAATAACGGCGGTTTTCCCAGTGTCGTTGAGGACGTAGCAGTCCACTTCGAAGCCGAACTCTTCCTTGAAGTTACCGCGATGCGTCGCTTGCGGGGGCTTCTGTCCCCAGCGGGCCGCCGCCGCCTTCTCGGCGATTTCTTTTTTCCGCTCTGGCGTCAACGCCAATGCGCGAGCCTGCCCTCCACGCGCCTTAGTTTCGTCTTTGTAGGTCATGTAAGCATCCATCACGTAGGCTGTGCTTGCACAGTAGGCTATTAAAAGACAGTATGCAAGCATACTGATCTCAAATAATGCTTGCATTCCTAGAGCGGTCATGCATAATGTTCACTATGAACCGCATGCCTATCGCCAAACGCGCCCAAATCCTCGGCCTCCTTGTGGAGGGCATGAGCCTGCGGGCGGCGTCCAGGCTGGCGGATTGCTCGATCAACACTGTGACCAAGCTGCTTATCGACGTTGGCACGGCCTGGTCTGAGTACCAGGACGCCACCCTTCGGAACCTGCCGTGCAAACAGATCCAGTGTGATGAAATCTGGTCGTTCTGCTACTCCAAGCAGCGGAACGTCCCGGAAGAGAAGAAAGGCGAGTTCGGCGTTGGCGACGTTTGGACGTGGACGGCCATTTGCGCCGATACCAAGCTCATCGCTTCTTGGATGGTCGGCGATCATGACGCCGAAGCAGCGCACGTCTTCATGCAGGACCTAGCGGGGCGCCTCGCCAACCGAGTGCAGCTGACCACGGACGGCTATCACTCCTACCTGAAAGCTGTTGAGAACAACTTCGGCGGCGGCATCGACTACGCCATGCTGGTCAAGCAATACGGCGACGGCGGCGAGATCACCGAACGTCGTTACAGCCCGGCTCCGTTCATCGGTGCCAAGAAGAGGAAGATCAGCGGTAACCCGGTTATGTCGAAGGTTTCGACCAGCTACGTTGAGCGCCAGAACCTAACCATGCGCATGTCCATGCGCCGCTTCACGCGCCTAACCAATGGCTTTAGCAAGAAGGTCGAGAACCACGCGCACGCCGTGGCGCTGCATTTCATGTATTACAACTTTGGGCGTATCCACAAGACGCTTCGCGTGACTCCCGCAATGGAAGCAGGCGTCTCTGACCATGTGTGGTCGTTGGAAGAGATTGCGGCGCTGGTGCCGGAACCGGAGATTAAGCCGCGCGGCCCCTATAAGACAAAAAGCCCCGCGTAAGCGGGGCGCTCGTTTACGGAAGCCTGAGTTTTTGTCCAGGCGATATAGGCAATGGTTTGTGGTCCACAAATGCCTTATAGAGGCGCGCAGTCACTCTCCATGCACCCATAGATACGGCAGCAATTAGGGCGCCGGCTAGCATGAAACTGCCAACGAAACCTTCCACAGCAGGAGCGATTAGGTCTTTCATTATCGGTCCTCCAACATTTCTTTCAGGAAGCGACCCGTACCAAACAATAAAACAATCGCGGACACAGCAACGTCAAGGTACACCAGCCACAATTCTATTTTGGTGACGAAGCTATATCTCTACCGGGAGAGCATGAGCCTCGTTCAGCTTGTGGATAAGGTATGACAGTCCCCACGACAGCACGAGGATGGCGCTAAACATGATGCCAGTACCGAGTAGATGGCCTAAGAGCCTACCTAGAGACCCCCAGTAACCCCCGTAGCGGCGCCGGCTATGCTGCCAAGACAAATTGAAGCCCTCCCCAGAGCTGATGGGGACTGTACCTCGGCCGAGTTCGCTAGCGCCAGTTGGGGTTTTCAAACTGAGACACTACCCCTGTGGATAAGTGCTTGCCCCAAGTCCGTCGGGCCGGCATAATGCGCGGCTCGTTGCGTCCGGTCTGCCTTCAGGGGCATGGACCGGGTGGTCCGGAAGCCCGATTCCGTTCCGCCGCCGGCAGTGAATTCTGGTTCCCGTATCGCGCGCCACCATCGGTGGCAGGGCCGCCGTCTCCCAGGCTATGGGCGACAACAATCGATCTCGAGGTGCGTATGTCCCGTAAATGCCAGGTCTCCGGCAAGGGCGTGCAGAGCGGCAACAACGTCTCGCATGCCAACAACAGAACCCGCCGCCGCTTCCTCCCCAACCTGCACGAGCGCCGTTTCTGGGTCGCCAGTGAGAACCGTTGGGTGAAGCTGCGTGTCTCCGCGCACGCGCTGCGCACCATCGACAAGAACGGGATCGATTCGGTCCTGGCCGATCTCCGCGCCCGCGGCGAAAAGGTCTGAGGAGGACATCATGGCAAGCAAGCGCGACAAGATCCGTCTGATCTCCTCGGCCAATACCGGCCACTTCTATACCACCGACAAGAACAAGAAGAACACGCCCGCCAAGATGGAGGTCAAGAAGTACGACCCCGTCGTGCGCAAGCACGTGATCTACAAGGAAGGCAAGATCAAGTGACGCACTGGCGCGTTCGCGCATAGCGCGAGCGCCTTTGCCAGTGCGTCATCCCCGCGAAGGCGGGGATCCAGCGACTTTAAGGGCCCGCCGCAAGGCGGGCTTTTTATTGTCCGCACGCGCAACGCGTACGGCTGTTGCCCTTTGGGGAGGGTGGGCGATTTTCTTTTGACGGAAGGCTGGGCGAGCAGGCGTCACGAAGATCAAAAGCAAATCCCCCGTCGTGCGCTTCGCGCACGCCTGCCCCCTTTTTCAAAGGGGGCGACAGTGCAGCCGGCGCTCGCCGCGATGACTCACACCGACTCAGCTATTGCACCCTAGCTTCCAGGACACGGCGCTCCCGCATCTTTCCAGCTCGTGAACGCCGCAACGAACTGCGCATGCGGCACCGACACCGGCGCACGTTCGCCGCCTGGCGTCCAGCCCCACAACACCAACTTGTCCTCGGCGACGTGCTTGAGCATCGCGTCGAGATCGCGGTCGCCGTTGCGCTTCTTGTCCTTGATCATCGCGCACAGCTCGGCAGCGGGCACGTTGATCCAGGCCATCTTCCGGTCCGGCGGCGGCAGCGCCCAGTGCGGTGCGCCGGGTGGTGCGTGCGGCCCATAACTCGCGGGCGGATTCTTTTCGGCATGGCAGGTCGTGCACGGCAAGCCGGCAGCCCCCTTGCCCTCTGGACCGCGCACGACGCTCATCATGTGCGGCGTGCCGGCATCGAACTGCAATGGCTGGTCGCCTGGGATATGGCAGTTGCGGCAACGCGGATGCTGGAACACCTTTTCCACGGTAGCGAAGGCTTCGACGCCTTTCTCCTTCTGCTCCGGACTCACGCGCGGACCGCAGGCGGCGAGCAGGGCCGATGCAGGCAAGCGGCAACACGATGCGTAGCGCCGTCATGGTCGTCTCCTCAAGCCGTCGCGGCGGGTTGGGCGGCGCGCGAGTTGCAGCGGCAATTCCCGCAGGCGTTGGCCGGTGAGCGCGAACACGGCATTGGCCACGGCCGGCGCGATCGGCGGCGTGCCGGGTTCGCCGACGCCGCCCATCTTTTCCGTGCTCGGCACGATATGCACCTCGACCACCGGCATCTCGTGCATGCGCAGCACCTCGTAGTCGTGGTAGTTCGATTGCTGCACGCGGCCGTCCTTGAAGGTCAGCTTGCTGTGCAGCGCGGCGCCGAGGCCGAAGGCGATGCCGGACTCCATCTGCGCCGCGACCGTCATCGGATTGACCACGGGCCCGCAGTCGATCGCGCAGACGACGCGATGCACCTTGATGGCACCGTTGTCGACCGACACCTCCGCCGCATGCGCGACGAAGCTGCCGAAGGACTCGTGCACGGCGATGCCGCGGCCGCGCCCTTGCGCAACGGGCTTGTCCCAGCCGAATTTCTCGGCGGCGAGGTTCAGCGCGGCGAGGTGGCGCGGATGGTCCTTCAGCAGCATGCGCCGGTACTCGAGCGGATCCTTGCCGGCGGCATGCGCGAGTTCGTCGACCAAGCTCTCCATGATGAAACCGTTGTAGCTGTGCCCGACCGAACGCCACCACAGCACCGGGATGCCGGTCTTCGGCGAATGCAGGTCGACGCGGTGCGCCGGCGTGCCCTTGATGTAGGGCGAATCGGCGACGCCTTCGACCGAAGTCGTATCGACGCCGTCCTTGACCGTGAACGGCTCGAACGGCGTGCCGGTGGTGATCGACTGTCCGACCATCACCTGTTGCCACGCCAGCGGCCGGCCGTCGGCATCGAGGCCGATCTTGACGCGTTGCACATACGCCGGCCGGTAGTAGCCGCCGCGCATGTCGTCTTCGCGCGACCACACGGTCTTGACCGGCGCCTTCGCCGCCTTGGCGACTTCCACCGCTTCGGAGACGAAGTCGGACACCGGCGTCGCGCGCCGGCCGAAGCCGCCGCCGAGGAAGGTCGTGTGGATCACGATTTGTTCGGGCTTCAGGCCGGTGATCTTCGCCGCGACTTGCTGATCGACGGTCTGGAACTGCGTGCCGGTCCAGATCTCGCACTGCTGCGCACCGATCCTGACCGTGCAGTTCAGCGGTTCCATCGTCGCGTGCGCGAGGTAAGGCACCGCGTACTCGACTTCAATCGTCTTCGCGGCCTTGGCCATCGCGGCGGTGGCATCACCGGCCTGCGCCGCCATGGTGCCCGGCGTGGTGGCGAGTTTCGCGAACTCCTCGCGCAAGCCGGCGCTGTCGAGCGCGGCGTTCGGACCAAGGTCCCAGTCGACCTTCAGGGCATCGCGCCCGAGTTTGGCGGCCCAGTAGTGGTCGGCGATCACGGCGACGCCGCTGGGCACCTGCACCACGTTGCGGACACCCTGCACCGCCTTCGCCGCGGTGGCATCGAACGATTTCACGCTGCCGCCGAACACCGGCGCGCGCGCGACCAGCGCGGTGAGCAGGCCTTCGAACTGCACGTCGATGCCGAACTTGGCGCGGCCGGTGATTTTCTCCGGCGTGTCCAGGCGCCGCGTCGGCTTGCCGATGATCTTCCAGTCCTTCGCATCTTTGAGCGTCAGCGACTTTCGGATCAGGCACCGACAACTTGCCGGCGTCGTCGGCGAGCGCGCCATAGCGCGCGCGCTGCGTCCCGGCGATGACCTCGCCGTTCTCGGTGCGGATCTCCGACACCGGCACGCCGAAGCGCGTCGCCGCAGCCTGCACCAGCATCGCGCGCGCCGCGGCGCCGGCCTGGCGGTAACGGTCGAATTCGGTCCAGGTGGTGGTCGATCCGCCGGTCATCTGCATGCCGAACATGGTGTGCGCATAAGCCTGGCCGGCCGGCGCGTGCTCGACCTTGATCTTCGACCAGTCGGCGTCGAGTTCCTCGGCGATCAGCATCGGCAACGCGGTCCAGATGCCCTGGCCCATCTCCGAATGCGCCAGCAGCACGGTCACGCTGTCGTCGTTGCCGATGCGCAGGAAGGCGTTCGGGGCGAATGCGGCCGCTGTCGTCGTCGCGACCTGTGCCTGCTGCGCCATGGCGAGGCGCCCGGCACCGGGAATCGCGAAGCCGATCACCAGTCCGCCGCCGGCGAGCGCGGTGGTCTTGAGGAAATCGCGGCGGGACAAATTGCTTGCGACGTTCACGGAAACCTCCGTCGAACTGCAGGGAAGCGCTGCGACTGTTACCGATCGCAGCGCACGTGGACTCAGGCCTTGCCGATGTCCGCGGCGCGATGCACCGCCGCGCGGATACGCGGATAGGTGCCGCAGCGGCAGATGTTCCCGGACAGGGCCTGGTCGATATCGGTATCGCTCGGCGTCGGCACCTTGGCCAGCAGCGCTGCGGCGGACATGATCTGTCCGGACTGGCAGTAGCCGCACTGCACCACGTCGAGCTCGGCCCATGCCTGCTGCACGGGATGGCTGCCGTCGGTCGACAGGCCTTCGATGGTGATGATCTTTTTCCCGGCCACCGCGGCGACCGGCGTGATGCAGGCACGCAGCGGCGCGCCATCGATGTGCACGGTGCAGGCGCCGCATTGCGCGATGCCGCAGCCGAACTTGGTGCCGGTCATTCCCATCAGGTCGCGCAGGACCCACAGCAACGGCATGTCGGGTGGCGCGGCGACCTCGTGGTCGGCGCCGTTGACGTTCAATTTCATCGGAGCTCCCTTGCGGCGGCTGGGGACGTCCCCAGCCTACTCCGCCGTTCGCTTCCGCGTCACCACGCGTGCATCACGCGGCGTGTCGACGTCCCGGGCCAGCGCGGGCGCGGCGATCTTCACGACCTCGGCGTCGCGCCGCCGCAGCAGGTCGCGCGCACCGCGGTCTCCCTGCAGCCGCAGCACGTCCGCGAACCAGGCACGTGGCAGCACGGCCGGTACGCCGATCACGTCCGCATAAGCACTGGCGACCGCGCGCGTGGGCTCATCGTGCCATGCCTGCAACAGTGTGTTCGCATGCGCTGCGTCGAGGCCGACCTGGTCGCACAGCAGCACGAGCACGCCTTCGATCCCGTCCTCCAGCGCCGAAACGCCGGCCTGCAGCGATGCTGATTGGCCACGCTGCCAGTCGTCGCACATCACGCTGCGCACGTCGAGATCGGCGACCGCCTCGCGCATCGCCGTGGCATCCGCGCCGAGCACGACCAGCGTCTGCGCAGGCGCGGTCGCCAGGGCCAGGCGCGCGGCGCGATGCAGCAGCGTTTCGCCGTCGACATTCAATAACTGTTTCGGCGTGCCGAGACGGCGCGAGGCCCCCGCAGCCAACACGATGGCGGCGTGTCGCAGCGTCGTCATGGCGCGTGGAAGTGTCGCTGCAACTCGGCCACGATCGCCAGCGCGATCGCCTCGGGTCCTTCGCCACCGAGCGCCAGGCCGACCGGCGCGTGCAAGCGTCCGTGTAGCGCATCGCGCTGGCCGGGTTCGAGTTGGCCGAGCAATTCGTCGCGTCGCGGCGGCGGACCGAGCAGGCCGACATAGCCGACCTCGCGCGTAGCGAGCACCTGCAACGCGGCGAGATCGGCGCTGGCGAGGTGGCTCATCGCCAGCACCGCATCGAAGCGCTCGACGGCGAGTTGCGCCAACGCGGGCGCCGGCCGCAGTGGCAGGACCTGCTCGGCGCCTGCCCCGAGCGCGGCATCGAGCAGGCCGCTGCGATGGTCGGCGACGCTGCAGCGCCAGCCGAGCGCGTGTGCGAAGCGCAGCAGCGGCAGCACTTCGGGACCGGCACCGAGCAACAGCACGCGCGGGGGTGGCAGGATCGAGAACACGGCGACATGGTCTGGCGAGGCTGCGCCGTCGAGCGCCGCGCGCAGCGACGTGGTGGTCGCGTCATCCAGCGGATCCAGTGCGACTTCGACGCCGCCGCAACGAACCAGACCGCGTCCTGGCGCCGCGTCGTCGCCGAGCCGCAAGGCGATTCGCAACGGCTCGCCACGCGCATGCGCGGCGTCCAGCGCATCGAACAGGCGCGTCCCCGCCGTCGAAAGCGACGAAGACGACGGCACCGGAAACGCAACGACGCGCATGAGCCCACGACATCCCGAGCCGGAACCGAACACCAGGTCGTCCTCGCCGCGCGTATCGAACGTGGCGGCACGCGCGCGGCCATCGCGCAAGGCCTGCTGCGCCAACTCGACCAACGCCGGCTCCAGGCAACCGCCGGAGATCGCGCCGTGACGGCGGCCGTCCGCGGCGACCACCGCGATCGCGCCGGGTTTGCGATAGGTCGAGCCTTCCGTGCCGACGACCAGCGACAGCGCGAACATCTCGCCCGCCGCGCGCCATGCGCGTGCCGCCTCGAGCACGCCGCGAGCGCCGCCAGCGGCGACTGCCGACATGCGCGTGGTGGCCGCGTTCATGCGACCACCGCTTCCGGCGAGAGTGCCTGCAACAGCGCTTCCCAAGGCAACAGCACGCAGCGGCGCCGCGACGGATACGCCGCCACGCCGGCCAACGCGGCAAGGTCGGCGAGCGCGGCGTCATCCCCCTGATCGCCCTGCAACATCGGTTGCAGAGCGGCATGCACCAGCAGTACCGCCGCGCGATCACTGCCCAGGACGTGTTCGCACATCAGCGACGCCGACGCCACGCACAGCACGCAGCCCTCGCTGTCGTGGCCGATGGCGGCGATGCGGCCATGCGCATCGAGCTTCAGACTGATGCCGACACGGTCGCCGCACAGTGTGTTGTGCGCCTCGGCCTTCAGGCACGGCGGCGGCACGGGCGCCGCATGCCGTGGTTCGCGCGCGTGCGCGAGCACGAGGTCGCGGTACAGGCTCTGGTAGCGATCGGCGATAGCCATCACGCCGATTAGCGCATGGCGCCGGGCCCTCTCGCAATGCGCAACCGCTCGCTGCGCAGGAGCGCCCTTGGGCGCGAAGGCTTTCCCAGGAAGCCAACGTGGCCAAGGGCGCTCCTGCAAGGCAGGCAACATGCTGCACGCGGTCCAGGCGCATTCGACCTTGGTCTCATGCACCCCTGCAAAGTGCGCCGTACACTCGCGCTGCTGCCGAGGAGCGAAACAGGCGTGATTCCAGGCTGGATCCTGTTGCTGGTATCGCTGGGCTATGCCGCACTGCTGTTCGGCGTGGCCTGGTATGGCGACCGCCGCCCGCTATATCCGGAACGTCCGTGGCTGCGGCCGCTGGTCTACAGCCTGGCGCTGGCGGTGTACTGCTCGTCGTGGACGTTCTACGGCGCGGTCGGCAGCGCGGTGCGCGGCGGACTGTCGTACCTGCCGATCTATCTCGGCCCCTTGCTGTTGCTGCTGTTCGGCTGGCGCATCCTCGAGCGCCTGGCGCTGATCGCGCGCGCGCAGAACACCGTCTCGATCGCCGACTTCATCGCCGCGCGCTACGGCCGCGCGCCGCGCCTGGCGGCGCTGGTCACCGTGATCGCGCTGACCGCCGCGATGCCCTATCTCGCGCTGCAGTACAAGGCGGTGGCGCTGAGCGTCGGCGTGCTGACCGGCACCAGCGGCGTGCACGACAGTGCGCTCGGCGATCCGGCCTTGTACGTCGCGCTGCTGATGGCCCTGTTCGCGATCCTGTACGGCACGCGTCAGGTCGACGCGACCGAACACCACCACGGCATGATGCTGGCGATCGCGCTGGAGTCGCTGGTCAAGCTGGTGGCGATGATCGCCGTCGGCGTGTTCGCGGTGCGCTGGCTGGGCGCACGCGGCACGCCGGTCGAAGACGCGGCGCGGACCCTGTTCATGCAGTCGCCGCCGATCGGCTTCGTCGGCCAGACGCTGCTCGCGTTCACCGCGATCGTGTGCCTGCCGCGGCAGTTCCATGTCGCGATCGTCGAATGCGGCGACGTCGCCGACATCCGCCGCGCGCGCTGGCTGTTCGGCACCTACCTGGTGCTGATCAGCGCCGCGGTCGTACCGATCGCGAGCGCCGGCGCCGCCATGTTCGGTCGCGGTGGCGCAGTCGCGGCGGACAGCTTCATCCTGGCGCTGCCATTGAACGCGGGCGAGGACGCGTTGGCGCTGGCCGCGTATGTCGGCGGCTTCTCGGCGGCGACGGGCATGGTCATCGTCGCCAGCGTCGCGCTCGCCACGATGGTCAGCAACGACCTGGTCATGCCGGTGCTGCTGCGCCGCGGCTGGGCGCACGGCAAGGGCGACAACGTCGCTTCGACAGTGCTGTGGATCCGCCGCGTCGCGATCCTGCTGTTCGCGCTGGTCGCCTATGGTTACTACCGCAGCAGCAGCAACGACACCACGCTGGCCGCGTACGGCCTGATGGCGTTCGCAGCGGTCGCGCAGTTCGCGCCGGGCTTGATCGGCGGACTCTACTGGCGCGGCGCGAGCCGCCAGGGCGTGGAGGTCGGCATGCTGCTCGGCTTCGCGGCCTGGGCCTATACGCTGTTGTTGCCGACGCTGACGCGTTCGGGCTGGATCGACGACGCCTGGCTGGTGCATGGCCCGTTCGGCATCGGCTGGCTGCGGCCGGAACAGGTCTTCGGCCTGAGCGGCTGGGATGCGCTCACGCATGGCACGTTCTGGTCGCTGCTGCTCAATGTCGGCGCACTGATGCTGGTCTCGGCGCGTTGGCGTCCGGGTTTCGACGAGCGCCTGCGCGCGGCGCCTTTCCTCGATCCCTACGCCGAACGCCAGGCGCTGGCCGCCGGCAGCTGGCCCGGCGGCGTGCACGTCGCCGACCTGCTCGCGCTGGCGATGCGCATCGTCGGCGAGCGCCACGCGCAACGCGCGTTCACCGAACAGGCCGCGACGCTCGGCCGCGAACTGCAACCGGCGGCGCCGGCCGATCGCGCCTGGGTGCAGTTCACGGAACGCCTGCTGGCCGCCGCGATCGGCGCGGCTTCGGCGCGGCGCGTGCTGACCAGCGCCTTGCGCGGCTCGGGCATGGAAGTGCTCGAGGTGGTCGCGGTGCTCGACGAAGCCGGACAGGAACTGCGCTTCAATCGCGAGATCCTCTCGACCACGCTCGAAAACATCGACCAGGGCGTCAGCGTGGTCGATCCGCAGATGCGGCTGGTGGCCTGGAACCGCCGCTACCAGCAGCTGTTCGGGTTTCCCGACGGCATGCTCTATGTCGGCCGTCCGGTCGCCGACCTGCTGCGCTACAACGCCGAGCGCGGCGAGATGGGCGAAGGCGACATCGATGCGCAGGTCAACAAGCGCATCGCCTACATGCGTGCCGGCTCGCCTTACGTGTTCGAGCGCGTGCGCGCCAGCGGCCAGGTCATCGAGATGCGCGGACAGCCGCTCCCCGGCGGCGGCTACGTCACCAGCTACAGCGACGTCACCGACTACAAGCGCGTCGAGCGCGCGCTGCGCGAATCGAACGAGACGCTCGAGCAACGCGTGGTCGAACGCACCCGCGAAGCCGAGGCCGCGCAGCAGAGCCGCACGCGCTTTCTTGCCGCACTCAGCCACGACGTGCTGCAGCCGCTCAATGCCGCGCGCCTGTTCACCTCCGCGTTGCGCGAAAGCGACGACGGCGTCGAGCAGCGTCATCTCGCCGAGCGCGTCGATGCCTCGCTGCGCGCGGCCGAGGAACTGCTCGACGGCCTGCTCGACGTCTCGCGGCTCGACGCCGGCGCACTGAAGCCCGAGCTGTCGGATTTCGACGTCGGCGACCTGTTGCGGCAACTCGCCTCGCAATACGCGCCGATCGCCGCCGGGCGCGGGCTCGACCTGCGCGTGCATGCGCGCGCGCTGCCGGCGCGCAGCGATCGCCGCCTGCTGCGACGTGCGCTGCAGAACTTCCTCGCCAATGCCCTGCGCTATACGCGCGCCGGCCGCATCGTGCTGGCCGCACGCGCGCGCGGCGATGTCGTCGAGCTGCAGGTGTGGGACACCGGTCCCGGCATCCCAGAGCATCATCTGCAGCAGATCTTCGACGAATTCCACCGCTACGAGCAGCCGACCGACTGGGACGAGCGCGGCCTCGGCCTGGGCCTGTCGATCTGCCAGCGCATCTCGCGCGTGCTCGACCATCCGCTGCAGGTGCGCACGCAGGTCGGCCGCGGCAGCATGTTCTCGATCTGCGTGCCGCGCGCGGCGCGGGCGATGACGCCGTTGCCGGGCCCGGTCGCCGGGCTCGCCGAGTCGCTCGCCGGGCTGCGCGTGTTGTGCGTCGACAACGACACCGAGATCCTCGCCGGCATGCGCGCCTTGCTGTCGCGCTGGCAAGTGGACGTGCTGGTGGCGGCGACCGTCGATGAAGCGCTTGCGCTGGTCGCACAGTTGCCAGACGTCCTGCTGGTCGATTACCACCTGCACGATCGCCTCGATGGCCTGGACACGCTCGATGCGCTGCGCGAGGCCGCCGGCCGGCCCGTTCCCGGTGCGCTGCTCACCGCCGACGGCAGCGACGCGCTGAAGAAGTCCGCGCGCGAACGCGGTTATCGCGTGCTGACCAAGCCGATCAAGCCGGCTTCGCTGCGGGCGTTCCTGGCCGCGCAGCGTGGAATCCGCCTGGTGCCTATCGACGAAGCTGCGCACATCGGCCGTTGACCGGAAGCGGCGGCTTCGCGATGAGGAGCCTCGCAAAAATGATTTTGACCTCAGTCTTCGCCGTCTTCCGGCAACGCGACGACGCTCTCCGGATCCAGCGCCAGCTTGCCGGCAATCAGTACCGCCTGCGTCCGGTTGGACGCGCCGAGCTTGCGCAGGATCGCGGTCATGTGCGCCTTGATCGTGGCCTCGGAAACGCCGAGTTCGAACGCGATCTGCTTGTTGAGCAGTCCGGTGCCGAGCATCTGCAACACCCGGAACTGCTGCGGGGTCAGATCGCGCAGGCGTTGCGCGGCGTCGTGCTCGTCATCGCTCGCCGCGGGCGCCGATTGCGCGGCGACCGGCGCCCAACGGCCGCCTTCGAGCACGTGCGTGAGCGCATCGCCGAGCGTCGCGGCATCGACCGATTTTGGGATGAAGCCGAGCGCGCCGTGATCGAGCGCGCGCCGCATCGTCGCCGGGTCCTCGCGCGCCGACACCACCACGATCGGCAATTGCGGATGCAGCGCGCGCAGGTGCACCAGCGCGCTGAATCCCTGCGCGCCGGGCATGTTCAGATCGAGCAACAGCAGGTCGGCATCGGGCACCGCTTCGACCAGCGCGTACAACGCATCGACGCTGTCGGCTTCATGTAGCTGCGCGCCAGGCAAGGTGCGCGCCACCGCGCCGCGCAGCGCCTCGCGAAACAGCGGATGGTCGTCGGCGATGAGCAGGGTGGTCATGCCCGGCAATCGTCGGTTTGGCGCGCACAGGCTTGGAGCCGATGGTTCACTTGCCCAGCCGCTGCTCGACCAGGCTTTGCACCACCGACGGATCGGCCAGCGTACTGGTGTCGCCCAGTTGGTCCGGCTGGTTCTCGGCGATCTTGCGCAGGATGCGGCGCATGATCTTGCCCGAGCGCGTCTTCGGCAAACTCGGCGCCCATTGCAGGTGGTCGGGTGCGGCGATCGGTCCGATCTCCTTGCGTACCCAGGCGATCAGTTCCTTGCGCAAGTCCTCGGTGCCCTGCTCGCCCGCGATCAGCGTCACGTAGGCATAGATGCCCTGCCCCTTGATGTCGTGCGGGAAGCCGACCACCGCCGCTTCGGCGACCTTCGCATGCGAGACCAGTGCGCTCTCGACTTCGGCCGTGCCGATGCGGTGGCCGCTGACGTTGATCACGTCATCGACGCGGCCGGTGATCCAGTAATAGCCATCCTCGTCGCGCCGGCAACCATCGCCGGTGAAATACATGCCGGGATAGGTGCGGAAATAGGTGTCGATGAAACGCTGGTGGTCGCCGTACACGCTGCGCATCTGTCCCGGCCACGAATCGAGCAGCACCAGGTTGCCGGCAGCCGCGCCCTCCAGCAACTTGCCTTCGGCATCGACCAGCGCCGGCTGCACGCCGAAGAAGGGCTTGGTCGCCGATCCGGGCTTGACGTCGATCGCGCCCGGCAACGGCGAGATCAGGATGCCGCCGGTTTCGGTCTGCCACCAGGTGTCGACCACCGGGCAACGCGCATCGCCCACGACTTCGTAATACCAGCGCCAGGCTTCCGGATTGATCGGCTCGCCGACGGTGCCGAGCAGGCGCAGCGACTTGCGCGAGGTCGATTTCACCGGCGCGTCGCCCTCGCGCATGATCGCGCGGATCGCGGTCGGCGCGGTGTAGAAGATCGTGACCTGGTGCTTGTCGATCACCTGCCAGAAGCGCGACACGTCCGGATAGTTGGGCACGCCCTCGAACATCACCGCCGTCGCCGCGTTGGCCAGCGGTCCGTAGACGATGTAGCTGTGGCCGGTGACCCAGCCGACGTCGGCAGTGCACCAGAACACGTCGTCGTCGCGCAGGTCGAACACGCATTCGTGCGTGTAGCTGACCCACACCATGTAGCCGCCGGTGGTGTGCAGCACGCCCTTCGGCTTGCCGGTGCTGCCGGAGGTGTAGAGGATGAACAGCGGATCCTCGGCGTTCATGCGCTCGGGTTCGCAGACGTCGGGTTGGCCATCGACGACCGCGTCGTACCAGCGGTCGCGCGGCATCTGCATGTCGACCGCGGCACCGGTGTGGCGCACCACGAGCACGGTCTCGACCGTGTTGGTGCCGGGCAGCTTGAGCGCCGCATCCACGTTCGCCTTCAACGCGATCTTCTTGCCGCCGCGCAGGCCCTCGTCGGCGGTGATGATGAGCTTGCTCCGGCAGTCGCCGACGCGATCTGCGATCGACTGCGGCGCGAAGCCGCCGAACACCACCGAATGCACCGCGCCGATGCGCGCGCAGGCGAGCATCGCCACGACCGCGTCCGGGATCATCGGCAGGTAGATGGTGATGCGGTCGCCCTTGCGCACGCCGAGGTTGCGCAAGGCGTTGCCGAGCCGGCACACACGCGCATGCAGTTCGCGATAGCTGATGCGCTGCGCGGGCTGCGCCGGGTCGTCCGGCTCGAACAGCAGCGCGATCTTGTCTCCGCGCGCGGCCAGATGCCGGTCGAGGCAGTTGACGCTGGCGTTGAGTTCGCCGTCGGCGTACCAGCGGATGCGGAAATCGTCGAGCGCGTAGCTGACGTCCTTGACCTGGGTCGGCTTGCGCATCCAGTCGAGGCGCTCGCCGACCTTGCCCCAGAAACCCTGCGGATCGCGCAGCGATTCGGCGTAGAGGCGCTCGTAGTCGTCGCGCTTGAGCCTGGCGCCCGCCGCGAAACCGGCCGGGACCGGATAGATGTCGTTTGCCTGCGTCATGCCGCCCTCCGTCAATGCCTTTCGCGCGTTCTGCTGCGCCGCGATGGTCAGTGTGCCGCAGCGCGCGGGCAGGCGCACTGCGCCCCCGCCGTGTCGTCTTAGACATTGGTCGTAGGCGGTGCGCGCCTTAGACCAATGGCGAATCGACACCATGCGATGTGGCACGCAGCCTCGCTGATGGCCGCGCCCTCGCGTGGCACTGATCGGAGGGGATCATGACCGCATCGAAGACACCACGGGAGACGGCACGCCACGTGCCGGCGCAGCAAGCCGCCCTCGCGCGGCCCGAAACTGTGCGTCGCATCGCGGCGCAGGTGCGGCGTCCACTGGCCGCGGCGCTGCTCGTCGCGCTGATTGCGCCGGGTCTGGCGTTCGCGCAGACGGCCAAGGAAAAGGAGCTCGAAGCACGCATCGCCCAGCTCGAGCAGCAGGTGCAGGCGCTGCTGTCGTCGCAGCAACAGCAGCAGACCGCGATCAGCGAAACGCAGGCGCAGGTGACCGAGGTCAAGACCGCGCAGGCGCAAACCGCGCCGGCCGACGGCAAGCCGCGCATCCAGACCTCGCCGATCATGACCGCGGCCAATCCGAATACCGCGTTCTCGTACGGCGGCTTCATCAAGATGGACGCGATGGCCACCGACACCAGCGACGGCCGCATCGCCGACGGTTCGTCCGGTCGCCTGTTCTACGTGCCCAGCGCGATTCCGGTCGGTGCCGACGATGCCGACGGCGGCGATCCTACACCGACTACCATGCGCAGTTCTCGCGCTTCTGGTTCAGCGCCGATACCGTCACCGACTCCGGCGACAAGTTCAAGGCCTACATCGAAGCGGACTTCTTCGGTGGCGGCAATGCCTTCTTCACCGGTACGGGCACCGCCAACACGGTGGTCGGCAACGAAACCTCGACCAACACCTATGCCGTGTCGCTGCGCCAGGCCTACGTGAGCTGGAACAAGTGGCTCGCCGGCCAGACCTGGTCCAACTTCATGGATGTCGCGGCCCTGCCCGATGCGGTGGATTTCGTCGGCACCACCGACGGCACCATCTTCGTGCGCCAGGCGCAATTGCGATACACCAAGGGGCCTTGGTCGTTCTCGGTGGAAAACCCGCAGACCACCGTCACCCCGTATCTCAACGCGCGGCAGCGCGCTTCAACACCGGCGACAACGCCGTGCCCGACGTCACGGCACGCTGGCTGACCAAGGGCGACTGGGGCCACTTCACGGTCGCCGGCATGCTGCGCCAGTTCAAATACCTCGACGAGACCGACAACGGCGCCGCGGTCAGCGTCTCGGGCAAGTTCAATCTCGGCGATAGCGACGACCTGCGCTATGCCGTCAATGCCGGCAGCGGCATCGGCCGCTACCTCGCCTTCGGCCTCGGCACCGACACCGTCGTCGACGCCAATGGCGAAATACATGCGCTCGACGGCTACGGCGGCTTCGTCTCCTGGCGGCACGCCTTCAGTCCGAAGCTGCGCAGCAACTTCATGTATTCCGCCGCGCACTTCGACAACGACACCGACTTCACCGGTTTCGGCGTGACCGAGCGCGCGCAGTCCTGGCACGCCAACCTGATCTATTCGCCGTTCCCGAAGCTCGACCTCGGCGCCGAACTGAGCTGGGGCCAGCGCTCGCTCGAGGACGATCGCGAAGGCGACCTCAAGCGCATCCATACGCACGTCAAGTACAGCTTCTAAGGGGAAACACCCATGTCCAGCACGACCGTGAACGCCACACCGGCCCCCGCGCCGATCACCCAGGGCCACAAGAAGGTCATCTTCGCCTCCAGCCTCGGCACCGTGTTCGAGTGGTACGACTTCTACCTGTACGGCTCGCTCGCGGCGATCATCGCCAAGCAGTTCTTCTCGGCGCTGGACCCGACCAGCGGCTTCATCTTCGCGCTGCTCGCGTTCGCGGCCGGCTTCGCGGTACGTCCGTTCGGCGCGCTGGTGTTCGGCCGCATCGGCGACATGATCGGCCGCAAGTACACGTTCCTGATCACGATCGTGATCATGGGCCTGTCGACGTTCCTGGTCGGCATCCTGCCGAGCTATACGACGATCGGCGTCGCCGCACCGATCATCCTGATCGGCTTGCGCCTGCTGCAGGGCCTGGCGCTCGGCGGCGAATACGGCGGCGCGGCAACCTATGTCGCCGAACATGCGCCGCACGGCAAGCGCGGCTTCTACACCAGCTTCATCCAGACCACCGCGACGCTGGGCCTGTTCCTGTCGCTGCTGGTGATCCTGGGCTGTCGCTTCTTCCTCGGCACGAAGCGTTCGAAGCGTGGGGCTGGCGCATTCCGTTCCTGGTATCGGTGGTGCTGCTCGGGCATCTCGGTGTGGATCCGCCTGCAGCTGGCCGAATCGCCGCTGTTCCAGCGAGATGAAGAGCCAGGGCAAGTCGTCGAAGGCGCCGATCACCGAGAGCTTCTTCTCGCGCAACGGCAAGATCGCGTTGCTGCCCTGCTGGCGCCACCGCCCGAAGCGTTCGAAGCCTGGGGCTGGCGCATTCCGTTCCTGGTGTCGGTCGTGCTGCTCGGCATCTCGGTCTGGATCCGCCTGCAACTGGCCGAATCACCGCTATTCGTCGAGATGAAGAGCCAGGGCAAGTTGTCGAAGGCGCCGATCACCGAGAGCTTCTTCTCGCGTAACGGCAAGATCGCCCTGCTCGCCCTGCTCGGCGCCACCGCGGGCCAAGCCGTGGTCTGGTACGCGGGCCAGTTCTACTCGCTGTTCTTCCTGACGCAAACACTGAAGATCGACGCCACCACCGCCAACCTGCTGATCGCCGGCGCGCTGATCATCGGCACGCCGTTCTTCATCGTCTTCGGTGCGCTCTCGGACAAGATCGGCCGCAAGCCGATCATCATGGCGGGCTGCCTGCTGGCGGTGCTGACCTACTTCCCGCTGTTCAAGGGGCTCACGCACTTCGGCAATCCAGCGATGGAAGCCGCCGTCGCGACCAGCCCGGTGGTCGTGGTCGCCGATCCGTCGACCTGCAACTTCCAGTTCGACCCGGTCGGCAAGAAGGTGTTCAGCAGCAGCTGCGACATCGCCAAGGCCGCGCTGGCGAAATCCGGCGTGTCGTATTCGAACCAGGACGCACCGGCCGGAACAGTCGCGCAGATCCGCGTCGGCAGCGCGGTCGTGGCAGGCTTCGAAGGTGGCGGACTCGATCCGGCGGCATTCAAGACGCAGCAGGAGGCCTTCGCCGGCAAGCTCAAGACCGACCTCACGGCCGCGGGTTATCCGGAGAAGGCCGATCCCGCCGCGATCAACAAACCGATGCTGCTGGTGCTGCTGACGATCCTGGTGATCTACGTGACGATGGTCTACGGACCGATCGCGGCCTGGCTGGTGGAGCTGTTCCCGACGCAGATCCGCTACACGTCGATGTCGCTGCCGTACCACATCGGCAACGGCTGGTTCGGCGGCTTCCTGCCGACGATCGCGTTCGCGATGGTGGTGGCCAGCGGCAACATCTACCAGGGATTGTGGTATCCGATCGTGGTCGCGGCGATGACGCTGGTGATCGGTACCTTGTTCCTGCCGGAAACCAAGGACGTAGACATCACCAAGTAACCGGCCGCACGCGCGCGCAGCGCGGAGCCTGCCGCGCAGCCGCGGAAACATCCCTGTCATGGTGTAGTGATCACCGACCGCCATGACAGGGCTCACGGCCGACATCGCGCCTTCATCGCACTTGCATCGGGTTCGGACTACCCTGTCGCTTCAAGCGATCGCCGGACAGGGCCTGCGATCGCCAGAGGACGTTGCGATGGAACGTTTGTCGATCGGATTCGCCTTGCGTCACCGCCGCCTCGCCCTGCCGGGTGGGTTTGTTGCCGCTCTTCTGCTGATCTGCAACGGTCAGGCCAGTGCCAGCCAGGCCGGACGCGATGGCTTTTCCGGCAATCCGGCCACCAATGGCGGCGCCACCTGCAATGCCTGCCACGCGCCGGGCGCGACCAGGCCCACCGTGACGCTCACCGGACCGCAGGCGTTGGATGCCGGCACCATCGCCGAATATTCGCTGACGATCACCGGTGGCCCGGCGATCACCGGCGGCGTCGGCGTCTCCTCCTCCGCGATCGGCACGCTCTCTGCGGTGGATGGCAGCCTGCACGTGGTGGGCACGGAGGTTTCGCATACCGCACCGAAGGCCTTCAGCGGCAACAGCGTGAATTTCCGTTTCCGCTATCGCGCGCCTTCCTACAACACGGTCGTGACGCTGTTCGCCGCCGGCAATTCCAGCAACGGGCAGCTCAACCTGCTCGGCGACGGCATCAACGTCACGCAGTTTCCGATCACCATCCGCAACGGCGGTCCGCCGCCGCCGCCGCCACCGCCGCCGGCGCCAACCAGCGCGCGACTGGTGCCGCTGCTCAGCGGATTGGAGCGCCCGATCGCGATCGAACATGCCGGCGACGATCGCCTGTTCATCGCCGAACAACCCGGGCGGATCCGCGTCCTCAATCCCGATCGCACGCTGCGGACGTTGCCGCTGCTCGACATCACCGATCGCGTCTACGACGTCAACAACGAACAGGGCCTGCTCGGCCTGGCGTTCGATCCCGACTATGCAAGCAACGGCCGGTTCTACGTGAACTACATCTTCCATCCCGGCGGACTCGATCGCACGCGCATTTCGCGCTTCGTCGCCGATCCGGGCGGCAACACCGCCAGCGCCGCTTCCGAGGTCGTGCTGATGGAATTCGCACAACCGTTCGTGAATCACAACGGCGGCGACATCCATTTCGGTCCGGACGGCTATCTGTACATCGCATCCGGCGACGGCGGCAGCGCCGGCGATCCGCAAAACAATGCGCAGAACCCGAATACGCCGCTGGGCAAGCTGCTGCGCATCGACGTCAACGGCACGGGTGGCGCGCCGGACTGCAACCTGGTCACCGCGAACCTCTACGGCACGCCGCCCGACAATGCGTTCGACGACGGCGATGGCGGCGCAGGCTGCGATGAAATCTTCGCATTGGGCCTGCGCAATCCGTGGCGTTTCGGCTTCGATCGCGCCACCGGCGATCTGTGGATCGCCGATGTCGGACAAGGCGAGTTCGAAGAAGTCGATTTCGTGCCGGCAGGCACCAGCGCCGGTCTGAACTTCGGCTGGCGCTGCCGGGAAGGTGCTAGCGAGTACAACATGACAGGCTGCAGCGGCTCCTACTTCGAGCCGTTGGTGTCGCCCTCGCATGCGGCCGGCAATTGCTCGATCACCGGCGGCAGGGTGTACCGCGGCGTACGCGAGCCGGCGCTGGCTGGCCGTTACTTCTTCAGCGATTTCTGCAACTCCGCCATTCGCACGATCAGGCGCCGCAATGGCCAGGTGCTGGTCGGAAACGCGATTGCCGCCGGGCAGCTCAGTCAGCCGTCGACTTTCGGCGAGGATGTCGATGGCGAACTCTACGTCGCCAGCCTGACCGGCGCGATCTATCGCATCCGCAGCAGCGCGGCGAGCGTGGTCACGCAGTTCACGGTGTCCACGCCTGACAATGATTGCCTGATTCCATCCGGCGGCCTGACCGCCGCGGGTACGCCTGTCGTCGCACCACGCTGCGGCTTCCGCCAGCGCCAGCGCTGGCAATTACGCGACGATGGCTCGCTCTTCAATCACGCCTCGGGACGCTGCTTGACCGTGCCGAACGGCAATACGACGCCGGGCGCAGTGCAACTGGTGATCCAGAATTGCGCAGCGTCGGCCGCGCAGCATTTCACCCCGACGGGACACGACGAACTGAAAAGCGTCGCCGGGCTGTGCGTCGAAGAGTCGACCACCATCCCGGATCGCGTGCAGCTGGGCCTGTGCAATGGCGGCCAACACCAGCGCTGGTTCTTCAATGCCGTGCTGGCGACCGGCGCCGTCACGCCGCGCCCTATTCCGCGCCAGGTCACGACCGGCACCGTCACGCCGCGTCCCATCCCGCGTCCTGTCGTTCCGGGTCGTCACGCGGGAGCGCGCCAAGATCCGCGCTGATCAGGACGGCCGCAACCGGAATGATCGTGGCGACCTTGGCATCCAGGCGCTCGCGCCAGACAAGACAACGCCGGCGTGGAGCCGGCGTTGTCGTTCGTGCATGCGTTGAACCAACCGCTTGCGATGCCGCGCGATAACGGCGCGGCAGCGCAGTGTCTGCACCGCTCAATCGAGGCTCTTAGCCGCTGCCGCGATGACGTCGGCGACCTCTTTCGGCCTGGATACCATCGGTACGTGACTGGTCGGCAGCGACGTGGTGGTGGCCTTGATCTTCTTGGCGAACGCGCGCTGCGCATCCGGCTGGATCATGTGGTCGTTGTCCGCGACGATGTACCAGCTGGGCTTGGACTGCCACGCCGCGACGGTGACCTTCTCCTCGAAGTTCCTGCCGCGCACCGCGCCTTGCGTGGTCGCGATCAGGTTGGCCTCGTCGGCCGTCACGTCCTGTGCAAAATCCTTGGCGACCGTCTCGGGCGACAGTGTCAGGAAGCCATCGGACGTTGCGATGGGACTGGCCAGACCCGGTGAGGCCGGATAGTCCTTGACGCCGTCGAGCGAGGTCTCGCCCGTCGATGGCGCGAACGCCGCGACGTAGACCAGTGCCTTGACTTTGTCGTTGACGCCGGCCTCGGTGATCACGGTGCCGCCCCAGGAGTGTCCGACCAGGACCACGGGGCCGGTCTGTGCATCGATGACGCGATTGGCGAAGCTGACGTCATCGGCGAGCGAGGTCAGCGGGTTCTGCACCGCCACGACCTTGAGACCCTTCGCCTGCAGCAGCGGGATCAGCTTGCTCCAGGACGAGCCGTCGGCGAAGGCGCCATGGACGAGCACCACGGTGGTGTCGGATGGCTTGCTGGCCGGCGTGGTGGTCTCGGCTGCGGTAGCGGAATGGACGGTGCCGGCGGACAGCATCGAAGCGAACAGCAGGGTGCGCAGGGTGTTCATGGAATCGTTCCTTGTCGTGTGGGGGTTGGACGTCGCACGGAGAGGATGTGGCGTCAGACGATCGTCAGGGTGACGTCGATGTTGTTGCGGGTGGCATTGGAATACGGGCAGACGTGATGCGCCTTCTGCACCAGCGCTTCGGCCTGATCGCGCGCGAGGCCGGGCAGCGAGATCTTGAGTTCGGCTTCGATGCCGAACCCGCTCGCGATCGGGCCGATGCCGACGGTGCCTTCGATCGAGGCATCCGCAGGCAAGGGGACTTTCTCGCGGCCGGCAACGAATTTCAGCGCGCTGAGGAAGCAGGCCGAATACCCGGCTGCGAACAGTTGTTCCGGGTTGGTGCCTTCGCCTCCGGCGCCGCCAAGTTCGCGCGGCGTAGTCAGCTTGGCATCGAGCACGCCGTCCGACGACAGCGCGCGGCCGTCACGACCGCCGGTGGCGGTGGCAGTGGCGCGATACAGGACTTTCTCGATGGACATGGGGGAGTTCTCCGTTGGTTGATGGTTGGGTCGATGGAATGAAACGCGTGTCGTTTCTTGTTATTCGTGCTATTTAATCGTGTACGATCTACATGGCAAAAACGGCGCCTTCCTCAGGCATTTCGCAGCAGGTTGTCGCGCAATGCATCCAGTCGCGTCTTGGTATCGCCCAGTTCCTTGGCCGAGCATTCGCTTGCGCGGAAGATGCCCGACGGCACGCTGCCGGCCTTTGCCTTCAGCGCCCGGCCCGCCGCGGTCAGCGCGATCAGGACCTGACGCTCGTCGTTGCTGGCGCGCGTGCGCGTCACCAGTCCCGCCGCCTGCAGGCGTTTGAGCAGCGGCGTGAGCGTCGCGGAGTCGAGGAACAGGCGTTCGCCGATCTCCGAGACCGTGAGCCCGTCGCCTGCCCACAACACCATCATCACCAGATATTGCGGATAGGTCAGCCCGAGCGGTTCGAGCAAAGGACGGTACGCCTTGCTCATCGCGCGACCGGCCGAATACAGCGAAAAGCAAAGCTGGTGGTCGAGCTTCAAGGACGGCTTGGACGACGGCTTCGCGGCAGTAGGTATCTTCGTCATGCCGCCACTATAGATCGTGCACGATCAAATAGCAAGCACTACGGACCAACTGTCGACGGCACGCGCCGCGCCCTTGCAGGCACGCGGCGATGCGCTCGTCACCGCGGACGCGATGACGGCCCCGTCAACGCTGGCCCACCGACCCGCGCACGCGCACCGGCAGGACTTGCGGCCAGCCGCCCGCCAGCGCCTTGTACAACGCGACCGCACCGATGACGCTGCGGGTGCGGCCATCGGCAAACGCGTCCTGCGCCTGCAGTTGCGTGCGCTCGGCGTCGAGCACCTCGAACAGGTCGGCGGCGCCGGCCTCGAAGCGGATCCGCGCGAGCTGTGCGGCGCGCTCGCCATCGAGCGCGGCGCGTTCCAGATGCTGGTCCTCGACGCGTGCGCGACCGTAGCGCACCAGCGCGTTCTCGGTGTCTTCCAACGCCAGCAGCACCGTCTGTTCGTAGCGCGCGAGTTCGCCCGCAGCGTCGGCATCGGATGCGGCGATACGTGCGCGCACGCGGCCGATGTCGAGGAACGACCAGTCGATGCCGAGTGCGACCAGGCGCGTCTCGCTGTCGCGTTCGAACAACGCGCTGCTGTCGATCGCCTGGCTGCCGATCAGGCCGCCGAGCGTGAAGCGCGGGAACAGATCGGCGGTGGCGACGCCGATGCGCGCCGTTGCGGCGTGCAGGCGTTGCTCGGCGGCGGCGATGTCCGGACGCCGGCGCAGCAGGTCGCCGGGCGTGCCGGCATCGAGCCGCAACGGCAACGCCGGCAATGCAGTTTGCGGTTCGAGTTCGGCGATCAGCGCGTCCGGCGTCCGGCCGGTCAGCACCGCGAGCCGGTGCATGTCGACCGCGACCGCGGCTTCCAGCGCTGGCACCCGCGCCAGGGTCGCTTCGAGTTGTGCACGCGCCCGCGAGGTGTCGAACTCGGTGCCGCGGCCGGCTTCGAGCCGCGCGTCGACCAGGCGCAGCGTCTCGCGCTGGTTGTCCGCGTTGCCGCGCGCCACGCGCAAACGCTCCTGCAGGCCACGCAGCTCGACGTAACCGCGCGCGACCTCGCCGACGATCGCCACCTGCACCGCCTGCAGGTCGGCCGCACTGGCGGCGGTGTCGGCGCGTTGTGCCTCGACGTTGCGGCGGATGCGGCCGAACAGGTCGAGTTCCCAGCCGGCGACGATGCCGGCGTCGTAGCTTTCGGCATCGCGATCCGCGCGCGGCACGCCTGGCGCCTGGTCGGCGCTGCTGCGCGAATCGCTGGCGTTGGCGGTTGCGGTGACCGTCGGCAGGTAGTCGAACTTCGCGTTGCGCAGCAATGCGTTGGCACGGTCGTAACGCGACAGGGCGATGCGCAGATCGTGGTTGGCAGTCAGCGCGTCGTCGACCAGGCGCGTAAGCAGCGGGTCGTGGAAGCCGAGCCAGAACTTATCGTCGGATTCGGGCGCGGCGATCGTGTTGCCAGCGCTCGTATCGGCCGCACTTGTATTGGTAGCCGTCGTATCGACGGCACCCGTGCCGGCGGCCGCCGTCTCGTTGGCGCCCGCATCGATAGCGACCGCTTGCTCGTTGTGCGCGAACCGCTCGGGTGTCGGCATCGTCGGCCGCACGTAATCCGGGCCGACGGTGCATGCGGCGAGCAGTGCCGTTGCCAGGGCCGTCAGCAGCATGGCGGGCTTCTGCCCTTTCCCGGCTGCACGGAGGAAGGAGCGAGCCTTGGCACTGGGTGTATCGCGCATCACCATGGCAGCACCTCACCGCGGTACTGGAACGTGGCGGTCGGGCCGTCGTCGCCGAGCAAGGCCATGGCGACGCTGGTCTCCGCGCCTTCTGAAATTTCCAGGTCACCGCCGCCTTTGTTCATGTCGGTCTTGACGTAACCAGGATGCACCGCGTTGACCTTGATCGGCGTGCCCTGCAACTCGTAGGCGAGTTGCAACGTCCACGCATTCAGTGCGCTCTTGGACACGTTGTAGGCGGGGATCGCGAAACCCCCGAACGGCGCGGCAGGATCGCTGTGCATCGCCAGCGAGCCGAGCGCGCTCGACACGTTGACGATGCGCGCCGCGCCCGACTTGCGCAGCAACGGCAGGAACGCCTGCGTCACCGCGACCACGCCGAACAGGTTGGTCTCGAACGTGTCGCGCCAGACCTGCAGCGGCTGGCCGGAACGCGGCTTGCTGCCATCGTCGATCGCGATACCGGCGTTGTTGACGAGGATGTCGAGATGCCCGTGCTTCTTCGCGACCGCGTCTGCGGCCGTGGCGATACTGGCGGCGTCGGTGACGTCGAGTGCGATCGCTTCCACCGGCAGGCCTTCGGCCTGCAGGCGCAGCGCCGCGTCGACGGCCTTGGCGCGGTCACGACCCGCCAGCAGCGTGTGCACGCCTGTCTTGGCCAGTTGGCGGACGGTCTCGAAACCGATTCCGCGCGTGGCGCCGGTGACGAGGGCGATTCTGGATTGGGAATTCATGAGGGTTTCCTTCTGGTTGCGCGCAGGTCAGGCCTGCGCGCCAATGGCTTTGACGAGGTCGCGATCCGACGCTGTCTTGTGCGTGACCAACTTGCGCAGCGCGACATAGAACACGGGCGTGAGGAACAGGCCGAACAACGTTACGCCGAGCATGCCGGAGAACACGGTGATGCCGGTGGCCGAGCGAACTTCCGCGCCGGCGCCGTGCGACAGCACCAGCGGCACGGTGCCGGCGATGAACGCGATCGAAGTCATCACGATCGGGCGCAGGCGCAGGCGGCAGGCTTCCAGCGCCGCTTCGACGATGCCCTTGCCCTGCATTTCAAGTTCGCGCGCGAACTCGACGATCAGGATCGCGTTCTTGCACGCCAGGCCCATCAACACCACCAGGCCGACCTGCACGAACACGTTGTTGTCGCCGGTCAGGCCCACGCCGATCAGCGCGGCGAGCATGCACATCGGCACGATCAGGATCACCGCCAGCGGCAGGGTCCAGCTCTCATACAACGCGGCCAGCACCAGGAACGCCAGCAGCACCGCGAGCGGGAAGACGATCAGCGCCGCCTTGCCTTGCGTGGCCTGCTGATAGCTCAGGTCGGTCCATTCGATGTCCATGCCGTTGGGCAGCACCTGCTGCGCCAGTTCCTCGATCTTCTCCATCGCCTGCGCCGAGGACAACATCTTCGGATCGGCCTCACCGAGCAGGTCGGCGGCCGGATAGCCGTTGTAGCGGATCACCGGATCGGGACCGTAAGTCTCGGTGACCTTCACCATGCTGCCGATCGGCACCATCTCGCCGCGGTCGTTGCGGGTGCGCAGGTTGGCGATGTCCTCGACGCCGTCGCGGTACTGGCCGTCGGCCTGCGCGATCACCTGCCAGGTGCGGCCGAACAGGTTGAAGTCGTTGACATAGGCCGAGCCGAGGTAGGTCTGCAGCGTGTCGAACAACTCGGTCAGCGGCACGCCCTGCGCCTTGGCTTTGACGCGATCGACTTCGGCATCGAGCTGCGGCACGTTGGCCTGGTAGCTGGTATTGAGATAACCCAGCCCCGGGGTCTGCGCGCCGGCGCCCTGGAAGCCCTGCACCGCGCTTTGCAGCGCGCCGTAGCCCAGGTTGCCGCGATCCTCGACGAACAACGAATAGCCAGAACCGTTGCCCAGGCCCTGGATCGGCGGCGGCAGCAGCGAGAACGCGAAGCCCTCCTGGATGCCGGCCAGCTTGGCGCTGAGCTCGGCGTTGATTTCCGAGGCCGAGCGGGTGCGCTCGCCGAACGGCTTGAGGTTGATGAAGGTGACGCCGTAGTTGGGCGTGTTGATGAACTGCAGCGGGTTGAAGCCGGGGAAGGCGACGTCGTTCTGCGTACCCTCGATCTGCATCGCCATGGCACCGATCTTCTTCAGCGCCGCGTCCGTGCGCTCGATCGATGCGCCTTCGGGCATCTTGACGCCGGCGATGATGTAGCCCTTGTCCTGCACCGGGATGAAGCCGCGCGGCACGATCTGGAACATCAGCCCGGTCGCCAGCAACAGCACCGCATAGATCGCGAACACCGCGCCGCGCCGACCCAGCGCCTTCGACACGCCGCGCTCGTAGCGCTGCGCGTTCTTGCTGAAGAAGCGGTTGAACGGGCGGAACACCCAGCCGAACAGGCGATCGATCAACCGCGTGCCGACGTCCTTCGGCGCGCCGTGCGGCTTGAGCAGGCGCGCGGCCAATGCTGGCGACAGGGTCAGCGAGTTGATCGCCGAGATCACGGTCGAGATCGCGATGGTCACCGCGAACTGCTTGTAGAACTGGCCGGTCACGCCGGACAGGAACGCCATCGGCACGAACACCGCGCACAGCACCAGCGCGATCGCGATGATCGGTCCCGACACCTCTTTCATCGCCAGGTGCGCGGCCTCGAGCGGCGTAGCGCCTTCCTCGATGTGGCGCTCCACGTTCTCGACCACCACGATGGCGTCGTCGACCACGATGCCGATCGCCAGCACCAGCCCGAACAGGGTCAGCGTGTTGATCGAGAACCCGAGCAGGTACAGCGCGCCGAACGTACCGATCACCGACACCGGCACCGCGATCAGCGGAATGATCGACGCACGCCAGGTCTGCAGGAACAGGATCACCACCAGCACCACCAGCAGCGTCGCCTCCAGCAGCGTGGTGATCACCGACTTGATCGAGTCGCGCACGAAAACGGTGGTGTCGTAGATCGACTTGTATTCGATGCCGGGCGGAAAGCGCTTGGCAGCTTCGTCCATGCGCGCGATCACCTCGTCGCGGATCTGCAGCGCGTTGGCGCCCGGTGCCTGGAAGATGCCGATCGCGGCCGCGTTTTGCCCGTCGAGCCGCGCGCGCATGGTGTAGTCGCCGGCGGCGAGTTCGATACGTGCGACGTCGGCCAGCCGCACCACCTCGCCGCCCTCGCCGCTCTTGAGCACGATATTGCCGAACTCCTCGGTCGTTTCCAGCCGGCCGCGGGCGTTGATCGGGGTCAGGAACTGGCTGCCGTTGGCCATCGGCTCGGCGCCGAGCTGGCCAGCGGAGACCTGGATGTTCTGCTCGCGCACCGCGCGCACCACGTCGCCGGCCGTCATGCCGCGCGCGGCGATCTTGTCCGGATCCAGCCACAGCCGCATGGCGTAGTCGCCGCCGCCGAACGGCTGCGCGTCGCCGACGCCGGGGATGCTCGAGAGCCGGTCCTTGATGTGCAGCCGCATGTAGTTGCGCAGGTACAGCGTGTCGTACTTGCCGCTCGGCGACACCAGGTGCACCACCATCAGGAAGACCGGCGACTGCTTCTGCGTGGTCACGCCCTGCCGGCGCACGTCCTCGGGCAACCGCGCCAGCGCCTGGCTGACCCGGTTCTGCACGCGCACCGTGGCTTCGTCGGCGTCGACGCTCGGCTCGAAGGTGACCGTGGTCGTCAGTACGCCGTCGGAGCTGGCGACCGACTTCATGTACATCAGGCCTTCGACGCCGCGGATCGATTCCTCCAGCGGCGTCGCCACGGTTTCGGCGATCACTTTGGGGTTGGCGCCCGGGTAGACCGTGCGCACCACGACCGAAGGCGGAACGACTTCGGGGTATTCGCCGATCGGCAGCAGCGGGATCGCGATCAGGCCGGCGGCGAAGATCACGATCGACAGCACGGCGGCGAAGATCGGTCGGTCGATGAAGAATTTAGAAAAGTCCATGACGATGTCCTTGGCTTTAGCTCCTCCCCCTGCGAATGCAGGGGGAGGTTGGGAGGGGGTGTCGTCGGATCACGCGATCTCTCCGTAGAGAATGCCGGCGCTCACGCAACCCCTCCCCAGCCCTCCCCTGCAGTCGCAGGAGAGGGAGTGGATTTCCGGCGTCGTCATCGACGCCGTTACTTCAACATCGCTACTGCGACGCGGTTACTTCATCGCGACCTGCGTTCCGGGCGCGGGCGCACCCATCGCAATCGTCTTCGGCGCCACCGGCATGCCGGGGAAGAACACTTTCTGCACGCCGTGCACGATCACTTTGTCGTTCGCCGCAAGGCCCGAGGTCACGACGCGCAAGCCATCGGCCATGCGTCCGAGCACGACGTCCTTGCGCAACGCGGTGTTCTTCGGACCGAGCACGTAGACGTACTTGCGATCCTGGTCGGTGAGCACCGCCTTGTCGTCGATCAGCATGGCGCCGGCACGATCGCTGCCCTCGAGTTGCACGCGTGCGAACAGGCCCGGCGTGAACACGCGATCGGGATTCGGCAGCACCGCGCGCGCGCGGATCGTGCCGGTGCGCGGGTCGACCTGGTTGTCGGTGAAGTCGACGGTGCCGGCGTGCGGGTAGCCCTGCTCGTTGGCCAGTCCGACGCGCACGGCGTTGTTGGCCTTGGCGCGATCGCCGTCGCGGGCGAGCTGGTTGTAGCGCAGGTAGGTCTGCTCGTCGCTCTCGAAGTAGACATGCACCGGGTCGAGCGATACCAGCGTCGTCAGCAAGGTGCTGTCGGCCTGGGCGAGATTGCCGGTGGTGACCATCGCGCGTCCGGCACGGCCGTCGATCGGCGAGCGCACCTGCGTGAACTGCAGGTCGAGCCGCGCGCTGGCGACGGCGGCTTCGGCGGCGCGCACTGCGGCATTGCTCTGCGAAGTGGTCGCCTTGCGCGTCTCGAATTCCTCGCGCGAGATCGCCTTGGCCTCGATCAGCGACTGCGCACGCGCGTCCTGCGTTTTCGCCAGCCGCGCCTCGCTGCGCGCGCGCTCGAGGTTGGCTACGGCGCGATCGAGTTCGGCACGGTAGCTGCGTTGGTCGATCACGAACAGCAGGTCGCCCTTGCGCACGTCCTGGCCTTCTTCATAGGCAACCCGCTCGACGTAGCCGCTGACGCGCGGGCGCAGCTCGACGGTTTCCACGGCGCTGATGCGCCCGGTGAACTCGTCCCACTGCCGCACCTGCTTGGACAGCACCTGCGCGACGCTGACTTCCGGCGCGGGCGGTGCGGCGGCGGAGGCTGCGGCCTGGCTGTCGCATCCGGCCGCGGCGATCGCGATCGCCAGGCTGGCTGCGAGCGCTAGCACGGGCAGGTTCGTTGCGAAGCCGGCAATGCCGGAACGGGCGCGGAATTTGCGTGAAGTCTTCATCGGGGGGAGGCCTCTCTCTCAGTCTTGAAGTTCAGGGAATCGAGCAATTCGCGCCCGTCCGCCAAGCAGCGTTGTCTGTCGGCGTCGTGCGCGGAAAGCGAAGCGTCAGCAGAAGACGCCGAGTAACGGACGATGGCGCGGGCGCGTTCGTGCGTATCGACGCGATCGACGAGGGCCAATGCACGCTCGCCGACGGCGAACGCGCTCGGCCATTGCGGGCAGGCATGACCGATGTTGGCATCGCTGCGTACCGGCGCGTCGACCAGCAGCAACTGCACGCGCACCGCATGCGCGCGCGCTTCGTCGTGCAGCACGCGCGCGAGCATCCGCAGCGCGGCCGCGTTGATCGAACGGCAGCCATAACCAGCCCAGGGCTGTTCGCCGCCGGGCCCGCCGATCAGCACGTAGCCGCCGCGCTGGCTGGCCGCGAGCAGCGGCAGCAGGTGGCGTGCCGCGACCAGGTGCGGCAGCAGGTCGTCGCGGAGCGAATCGCGCAAAGCGTTGGCGGGCTGGTCGAGCAGGCGCCCGCGCCCGCCGCCGCCGCAGACCGCGACCATCACGCCACTGAGGGGGCGACCGAGCCGCTGGACCGCTTTCGCCAACCGCGCACCCCGCGCGTCGCTGGCAACCGAACCGGGGAGGGCAGTGATGTCGGCGGCGGGGAAATCGGCCTGCAGCTGCTGCAGGCCCGGCTTGTCGCGCGCGACCGCAATGACGGCACGGCCCGCCGCCACGGCGGCCGCCACCAAGCCGCGACCTACGCTGCCGGTGGCACCCAGGATCAGGACCGGAGCGTTCATTGTCCCAGCCTCGGGATGTTATCTCCCGTGAACGGGATGATGTGATGCCGATGCAGGGCGGCGCCGATGCGGCTGGCCAACGTCAGCACCAGCAATAGGACGGGCAGGCCGACCACGAACACCAGCATCCACGCCAGCAGCAAGGACTCCGGCGTGCCTGCCCTCAAGCCCTGTGACAACAGGATTACGGCCAGGCCGATGGCGAAGGCAATCGCGGCCAGCAGGGGCGGCAGCAACCAGAGGCGGAGGGAGCGGGGGGCGGACATGACAGGGGCCACGGGGAGGATGCGGCACAGATTAGGACGTGTCGTGGCACTTGATTAGCCGGCAAATGAGGGAATAATTGTCCCGACGACGGGCTAATCCCCTCCCCCACTTAAGTCGTCCTCTGGAGCCCCCATGTCACGCGACCTCAACGACACCCTCATCTTCGTCAAGGTGGTCGAGCACGGCAGCTTCATCGCCGCGGCCAAATCGCTGCGCCTGCCCAAGACCACCGTCAGCCGCAAGGTGCAGGACCTCGAGACGCGCCTCGGCGCGCAACTGCTGCATCGCACGACGCGCAAGCTCGGGCTGACCGAGGCCGGCAACGTCTACTTCGAACATTCGCAACGCATCGCGCGCGAACTCGATGAAGCGGAGAGTGCCGTCGGCCAGCTGCAGGGCGGCCCGCGCGGCTGGCTGCGCTTCACCGCGCCGTATTCCATCGGCATCGACAAGATCGCCCCGCTGCTCGGCGAGTTCCACGCGCGCCATCCCGAAGTACGCATCGAGATGCTGCTCAGCAACGAACCGCTGGACCTGATCGACAAGGAGATCGACGTCGCCCTGCGCATCGGCAATCTGCCCGATTCGAACCTGGTCGCGCGCCGGCTTGCGGTGTTCCGCACCCAGGTCTACGCCAGCACGCACTACATCGAGCGCCATGGCGAGCCGCTGCATCCCGACGACCTGCAGCACCACCGTGCGCTGGCGTTCCAGAAGCATCGGCGCAACGGCGGTTATGTCTGGACGCTCAATGACGGCGAGCGCGATGCCGACTTCGCCATCGACCCGGTGCTGGTCGCCAATGATCCCGGCGCGCTCAAAGGCGCGCTGCTGTGCGGCGAAGGATTGCTGCTGGCGACCGACGTGATGGTCAAGCCCTATGCCGAACAGGGCTATGTGCAGCGCGTGCTCGCCGGCTGGACCGGTCCGCAGTACGACTTCAACGCGGTGTTCCCGCGCGGCCAGACGCAGTCGCCGAAGATCCGTGCGTTCGTGGATTTCCTCGTCGAGCGGATCAACTTCGAAGCCGACTACATGCAGGAGTTGTGCCCGAACCATCCGCGCTCGCGCTGCACGGCGGACACGGCGGCGAAGGCGGCGGTCGCGATGGAACTATCGCGGGTTTCCGCGCAGCAGGTGCAGACGCCTGCGGAGTCCGCGGCGCAGGACGATGCACACGAGGACACGCAGACCGTCTGAACTTGGCTCCCTCCGGCCAGCCGGTAGCCGGCTGGCGCTCCGCGATGCGCGAAGCAGTGCCTCGCAAGTGCATCGCTACGCCCCGCCATTCGGAGGGGAGGGAGCCACTCACTGCGGCGGCGAAGCAAGCTCCTTCGCGCTCAGGAAGCCGTCGCCGTCGCCGTCCTGGCGCTTGAACGTCGCCGCCAGCTTGGCGAGGTGTTCGTCGCGGGTGACGGGCTTGCCGCGCGCGCCCGGCAGTTCGGCCACGGACAGGACGCCATCGCGATCCTTGTCCATCGCATCGAAGGCGTAGCTCAACCAGCCCTGGTATTCGGCCAGCGACACGCGGCCGTCGCCGTCGCCGTCCATGCGCGCGAGGTACTCGCCGGTCTTGTCGACCTGCGCGGTCGCCGCGAACGGCAACGCCAGGCATGCGAGGGCGCAAACGAAAAAGCCCGACCATCTCGGGCCGGGCTTGTCGATCGTGGTGGCCATCGCCACGGCTTCGCTCAGGCGCGGACGGACTGCAGCGAATAGCCTTTCAGGCGCGCCGAATAGTCCTGCAACGCGCGGATGCCGCTGGCCTCGGCCTCGCGGCACCAGGTCTGCAGGTTCTGCAGCGACTCGGCTGCGTTCTGGCTGCGCGCCTCGAGCAAGGCCGCCAGGCGTGCCCGGTGTTCGACCAGCGCGCGAATACGCGGACGCTGCGACACCCAGGACTGCAATTGCGCGCGCGCATCGGGCTTGAGCCAGCGACCATCGTCGACCAGGCCCTTGCGCAACTGCCGCGGCAGCAACGCGCGCAGCTTGGCGCCGGCGATGCGGGCCTCCTCGCGCAGCGCGGGCTTGAGCACGTTGCGCTGGTAGTCGGTCATCGCCTGGAAGCGGTGCGCGAGCAGCGCCTTCATGGTGTCGCCGTCGGGCACGTGGATGTTCGGGCGCACGTCCAGCGACGGCGCGACGCGCAGGACCTTGGCCAGGCCCACCGCTTCGAACAGCTTGATCGCCGACCAGCCGATGTCGAACTCGAAGCGGCGCAGCGCGAACTTCGCCGAACTCGGGAACGCATGGTGATTGTTGTGCAGCTCTTCGCCGCCGATCCAGAAGCCCCACGGCGTCAGGTTGGTCGCAGTGTCGCTGGTTTCGAAGTTGCGATAGCCCCACCAGTGGCCGAGGCCATTGACGACGCCCGCGGCCCAGAACGGGATCCACGCCATCTGGATCGCCCACAAGGCGACGCCGGCGAAACCGAACAGCGCGAAGCTGATGAACAGCAGCAACGTCGGACCAGCCAGCGGGAAACGCGAATAGAGATTGCGCTCGATCCAGTCGTTCGGGCAGCCCTTGCCGTACTGCTCGATGTCGTCGCGCTGCGCGCGCGCCTCGCGGTACAACTCGACACCGCGCCAGAACACGGTCTTGATGCCCTTGTACTGCGGGCTGTGCGGATCTTCCTCGGTCTCGCACTTGGCGTGGTGCTTGCGATGGATCGCCACCCACTCCTTGGTGATCATCGAGGTCGACAGCCACGTCCAGAAACGGAATACGTGGGCGAGCACAGGATGGAAATCCACACCGCGATGCGCCTGGCTGCGATGCAGATACAGGGTGACGGAGAAGATCGTCAGCTGGGTTGCGATCAGGAAATAGATCGCAAGCGTCCAGAAGCCGGCCTGCAGCAGGCCGCCGGCCAGGAAATCGAGAAAGGTGGAGAGCATTGTCGCGGCAACTCGTTGAGGAACAACGGAATGATGCGGGCTGTCCGGTGACAATGCCATCCCTGCGCGGGCGTATGGGCCTGGCACGTTCATCGATGTGAGGCGCTTGCACCGGCGAGGGGCGTTTCGCCGCTCCTGCGCGCCTGCGAACCGCGCCTGGCCACGTGCCTCGCCGCTGGCCGCCCGTCGAACCTACGATGCTCCGTGCCGGCCCGCGCCAAGATCGGCGATCGCGGCCCGTTGCCGCGCCAGTTCGCTGTCGGCGTAGCGTTTGAGCCGCACGCGATCGGGCTTGGCGAAGGGCGAATCGCGGCCGCAGTGTTCGCGCAACAGGCCGAGGTCCTGGGCCGCGCCCAGCCGCGTGGCGATGCGCTTGTCGGCTTTGGGCAGGTCGACCGCAGGGGCGATGCCGCCGGCCTTCAGCGCCCTCCGCTGTTGCGACAGGCGCCGTTCGCGGCGCCGCCAGCGATGCCAGTCCTCATCATCGTGACTGCCCTGCGCGCGCGCCTGCGCCCGGACGATCCGGCCGATGCTGTACTCCAGCGCTGACTGCACCTGCGCCAGATCCACTCGCTGCCACGGCAACGCCAGCATCGCGCCGCGCAGAGCCACGAGCAGATCGCGGCGCGAGGCCAGCTGCGGGTCGTCTGCGAGTACCGCGCGTGCCTGGATGGCGCGACGTGCCGCCGCATTGCGGCGCGCGCGACGTAAGAGTTGCAGGATGTCCAGCGACAGCTGTGGTGCGATCAATCGATCCAGGGTTTCCACCAACGCCTGCACATCGCGCAGCGCCGACAGCCCGCGATTGGCCTTGCGCATCTCGCAGTCCACCAGCGCGGCGCCCGTCCCAAACGCAGTCCCGCCCAAGGCCAGCGTCGCCCGCACCCGTCGCAGCGCCTTGCGCGCCTGGTGCACCCCGGCATGCACGCGCCCGCCGCGCCAGCCGAGGCCGGCCATGGCGCTGTCCAGTTCGGCGACGGCGTAATCGCGCAGCGCTTCGCCCGGCGCGGGAAGCCGGGCTTCGTTCGCCTGGGAAGCGAGCATGCGGGTTGTGGAATGGGGAGCCGGCACCGATCTATCGCACGCCTGCCTCGTCGCGCCCGATAGTACGCTGCCGCCATGCCCGAACTGCCCGAAGTCGAAACCACCCGCCGCGGCCTGGCGCCGCATGTCGAAGGACGCCGCGTCGCCGCCGTGACGCTACGGCGACCGGACTTGCGCTGGCCGATCCCGGCCGAGGTCGCCGATCTGCTGCCGGGACAACGCATCGATGCGGTGCGCCGCCGCGCGAAGTACCTGCTGCTCGACACCAGTGCCGGCAGTGCGCTGCTGCATCTGGGCATGTCAGGCAGCTTGAGAGTGCTACCGGCGACGACGCCGGTCGGCGCGCACGACCATGTCGATATCGTGCTCGATGGCGGCCAACTCGATAGCGGCCGCCCTCGCGATGGCGCGCGCGATTCTGGCCGCGTGCTGCGCTTCAACGATCCGCGCCGGTTCGGCTGCCTGCTGTGGCAGCCCGTCGGCATCACGCATGCACTGCTGCAAGGGCTCGGCCCGGAGCCGCTGGCGGATGAGTTCGACGGCGATTATCTGTTCGCGCGCAGCCGCGGCCGCAAGGCGCCGGTGAAGGTGTTCCTGATGGACCAGCGGATCGTCGTCGGCGTGGGCAACATCTACGTCGCCGAGGCATTGTTCGCTGCCGGCATCTCGCCGTTGCGCGCGGCCGGCGCCATCTCGCGCGAGCGCTACCGGCTGCTGGCCGATGCGATCAAGCGCATCCTGCTGCATGCGATCACCCGCGGCGGCACCACGCTGCGCGACTTCCTCAGTCCGGACGGCGCGCCGGGTTATTTCGAGCAGGAACTGTCGGCGTACGGCCGCGAAGGCGAACCCTGCCCCAACTGCGGCCGGGCGCTGCGCCATGCATGGATCGGCCAGCGCGCCACGGTCTGGTGCACGCGCTGTCAACGCTGACCAATTCCGGCTGACCAATTCCGGCTGACCAATTCAGGTTGCGCCCTTGGCCGGAATCTAGAACGCAAAGCCGACCAGCCACCGGCCACTTGTTCAGGTTATAGTCCCGGCCACGCTTGCGGGGAAGTCGATGACACAGAGCGCCGACATCACACAGTGGCTCGACGCCGCGCGCGAAGGCGATCGGGGCGCGCTCGACCGCGTGCTGTCCACGCTGTATCAGGAACTGCACTCGATGGCCCGCCGGCAACTGGCTGGCCAGCACGGACAGACGCTCGATGCCACCGCGCTCGTGCACGAGGCCTACCTCAAGCTGATCGGCCGTCGCGAGGCCAAGTTCGACGATCGCGCCCACTTCTTCGCCTACGCTGCTTCGGCGATGCGCAGCGTGGTGGTCGATTACGCGCGCCAGCGCCTGGCGCAAAAACGCGGTGGCGACCTGCACCGCGTCACCGAGTTGCCGGACGACGTCGAGGGCGGCCTGCGCCTGGACGAGGAAACCCTCGGCCTCGACACCGCGCTGACCAAGCTGGGCAACGTCGACAAGCGCCTGGCGCAAGTGGTGGAGCTGCGCTACTTCGCCGGATTGTCCGAACTCGAGATCGCCGCACTGCTGCAGCGCTCGGAGCGCAGCATCCGCCGCGATTGGCAGAAGGCGCGTTTGTTCCTGCTGGCGTCCTTGAAAGACAGCTGATCGCTCTATCACGATAAGGGCGAGCTAGATTGATCAGGCGATGACCTTCCTCGACCGCCCGTATCGATTGTTCGCATGTCTGGTAGTAGCCGCGTTTGCAGTTGCGCACGTTGGCTCTGAGGTCTTCGTCCGCTTGTGGATCGGCCGAGACGGCGTTGGACAGGCAATCGGTGAAACCTTTCACTACGCCGCGACCCAGCCATTGGGTACCGCGATGCTTCTTGTTCCCTTTGCGCTACTCGGCTGGATGGCCGCATCCCTCGCAAAGAAGAATGCCCTCCGGTCGGGAATGGTTCTGTTCGCTACAGGGTCCGCGATTCTCGGCCTGATTTATCTCTGGGGACACGTGACGGCTCAACAGGCAATGCAAGACCGCATGTGGACTGCCGCCGCGATTTCGATCGGATTTCTTCCCTTCGAGAGTGTTCCTGTTCTTGCCGTTGCTTTGGTTGCCCGTCTGCTCATGGGGCGCAAAGTGGCAGTCCAAGCGTGAGGCCGGTCTGGCCTCAACACTGAAACCATAGAGGAGCAATCGAGGCTCAGATGGACGCCGAACGCTGGCAACGGCTGTCCCCCCTGCTCGATGCAATGCTCGAGCTCGATGACGCAGCGCGCGCGCAGAGGCTTGCCTCACTGCGCGTGGAGGATCCGCAGCTCGCCGCCGATCTCGAGGAACTGCTGGTGCTGGAGGTCGGCGCCGAGGATTTCCTGTCCGAGCCGCTGGTCTCGCCGATGCCCGGCGCGCGACCCGATGCCAGCGTCGGTCCGTACCGGCTCGAGCGCATGCTCGGCGAGGGCGGCATGGGCCAGGTCTGGCTGGCGCGCCGCGACGACGGGCTCTACCAGCGTCGCGTCGCGCTGAAGCTGCTGCGCCCCGGTTTCGCCGACCCGAACCTGCGCCTGCGCTTCACCCGTGAACGGCAGATCCTGGCGCGGCTGGAGCATCCGCACATCGCGCGCCTGCTCGATGCCGGCATCAGCAGCGACAACCAGCCCTACCTGGCGCTGGAGTACGTCGAGGGCGAACCGATCACCGACTGGTGCCACGCGCGCGCGCTCGACCTCGACAAGCGGCTGCACCTGTTCCTGCAGGTCTGCGAGGCGGTCAGCCACGCGCACGCCAACCTGATCGTGCATCGCGACCTCAAGCCATCGAACATCATGGTGACCGCACTGGACGAGGTGCGGTTGCTCGACTTCGGCATTGCCAAGCTGCTCGACAGTTCCGATCAGGCGCCCGACAACACGCGCACCGGGCTGCGCACGTTCACGCTGCACTACGCCGCGCCGGAACAGGTGCGCGGCGAGCCGGTTACGACGATGACCGACGTGTACTCGCTGGGCGTCGTGTTGTACGAATTGCTGACCGACAGCAAGCCCTATCGGCTCAAGCGCCAGAGCGACGCGGAATGGGAAGAGGCCATCCTGCTGGCCGATCCGATGCGCCCTTCGCTGGCGCTGCAACGCAACGCCGACGGCGACGTGACCGCGGCGCCGTTGTTGCGCAAGCGCGCACGCGCCGTCGCCGGCGACCTCGACAACATCGTGTTGAAGACCCTGGCCAAGCGTCCGGAACAACGCTATCCGTCCGTGGAAGCGCTGGCCCTCGACCTGCAGCGCTATCTCGACGGCAAGCCGGTGCTGGCGCGGCCGCAGAGCGTCGCCTATCGCGCACGCAAGTACGCCAGCCGCCATCGCTGGGCGCTGGCCACGGCGACGCTGGTCGGCCTGGTGCTGAGCACCGCGCTCGGCATCGTCACCTGGCAGGCGCGTCAGGCGGTGCAGGAAGCGAGCCGCGCGCAGGCCCTGCAGGATTTCGTGGTCGGCTTGTTCGAAAACGCCGGCACGACGCCCGGAGGGGCCGCGCTCGACGTGCGGCAACTGCTCAATGCCGGCGTCGAACGCGGCAATCGCGAACTCGCGCAGCAGCCGGTCGCGCGCGCAGAATTGTTCGGCGTGATCGCGCGGCTGCGGCTGGGGCTGGGCGATTACGAGCAGGCGCTGACCCTGCTGAAACGCCAGGCGCTGATCGTGGCTGCGATCGATGCGCCTTCGAGCCTGCGCCTGGAATCGGCGACCGACCTCGGGCAAGCGCAACGCATGGTCGGTCAGTACGACGCCTGCACGCAGACCATGCAGCCTTGGCAGGATCTGGTGCGGCGCGAAGAACAACAACTGCCCGTGCAGGCGGCCGAGTTCTACTCGCAGCTCGGGCGCTGCCGCCGCGCCATTGGCGAGCGCAATGTCGCGCGCCAGCTGTTCCAGCGTTCCCTCACGCTGCGCCGTGATCCGCTGCAGGACAACGCCGGCATCGTCGAGAACCTCATCGACCTGGCGGCCCTGCGCAGCGATGTCGGTGACGACGCAGCCGCGCTCCACGAATTGCGCGGAGCCATGGACCAGCTGATCGCCACCGTCGGCAGGCGGCATCCGCTGGCCGTCGAGATCCTGCGCAACCAATGCGCGCTGCAGCGCCATCAAGGCGACCTGCGCGGCGCCGAACGCGACTGCCGCGGCGCGGTGGCGCTGGCGTTGAGCCTGCACGGCGTCCAGCATCGCGCGACGCTGGACGCCCGGCGGCAACTGGCGGCCATCCTCGTCGACCAGGGACGCTTCAGCGAGGCGGATTCGGAGTTTCGCGACGCACAAGCATGGCTGCTGGCGCGCCTGGGCGCGCGACATCCGGACGTCGCCCGCAATTACCACAGCCTCGGCATCGTGGCCTGGGAGCGCGGCGATTTGGATGCGGGTTTGGAGGACCTGACGCGGGCGATCGCGATCTGGCGTGCCGGCAGCAGTCCGCAGGCACTCGCCGACGGCTTGTTCAACCGCGCGATGCTGCTGCATAGCGCCGCACGCGATCGCGAAGCGCGTCCGCCGCTGCAGGAGGCGTTGAGCTTGCGAAGCAAGCAGTTCGGATCGGACCATGCGCTCGTCGGCGATACGCTGCGGCTGCTGGGCGAAGTCGATGCGGACCTCGGCCACGACGCCGCTGCCCGGCAGGCCTTGCTACGCGCCGTGGCGTTGACGCGCGCGGGCTACGGTGCCGAGCACTCGCACACGCGCCGCGCAGAGATCTCCTTGGCGCGATACCAGGCCAGGCATGGTGATGTCCAAGCGCTGCGGCGACTGGACAAGCTGGGCCAACTGCCGGACACGGACGACGAGTTGCGCAAGGCTGCGTGGCTGGCCCGCGCCTACGCAGCCGATATCCGTTGCGACGGTGCGGGGCACCCGCAGGCATTGGCCGCGTTGCAGGCGCTCAGCGTCGCCATGCGGCAGGCGCAGCCCGAAGGCGGCGCAGTCACGCGCGAGGTCGAGAGGATCCGCGGCAGCTGCTCGACCGCCGCACGGCGGTAGCAGCCACTACATCGCCGTATCGCGCCGCCGCAATGCGGCTCGTAACAACAGGCGCTAGTCGCTCTCCGCCTTTCGCTGCTGCAACGCCAGCGAAGGCTGCGACAACTCGATCCGGCCTTCGCCCGCGGCGATCTTCTTGAACTCCGCGCGGCTCACCGACACATAGCGTTCGTTGCCGCCGATCTCCACCTGCGGTCCATCCTGCACTGCGTAGCCGCGGTCATCGACGCGCACGGTCATCGTCGCCTTCTTGCCGCTGTGGCAGATGGTCTTGATCTCGATCAGGTCATCCGCCCACGCCAGCAGGTACTGGCTACCCTCGAACAGCTCGCCGCGGAAGTCCGTGCGCAGCCCGTAGCACAGCACCGGAATGCCGAGCCGGTCGACGACCTCGCCGAGCTGCCACACCTGCGCCTTGGTCAGGAACTGCGCTTCGTCCACCAGCAGGCAATCGAGCGAACCGCGCGCGGCGCGATCAAGCTCGACCCACGCGAACAGGTCGTCGTCGCGATCGAAGGCGACGCCTTCGGCGCTCAGGCCGATCCGCGAGGCGACGATGCCGCTGCCTTCGCGATGGTCCAGCCGCGGCGTCAGGATCGCCGCGCGCATGCCGCGCTCGCGATAGTTGTGCGCGCTCTGCAGCAAGGTCGTGGTCTTGCCGGCATTCATCGCCGAATAATAGAAATAGAGCTTGGCCATGCCGCAAGTCTAGCGGCATGGCCCGGGGCGATCAGCCGTTCATGCCGCCGTCGCCGCGCCTGGGTTCGGCAACGTTCTGCAGCGGTCCGACATCGACGTTGCCTTCGAGGATGCGGTCCTGCAGCTGCCAGTAGTCGACCAGCCTGCGCAGTCCGCCTTCCTTGCCGTAGAGGTCGTCGGGATGGGCGGCTTCCGCCATGGCATAGGCGGCGTCGTTGCCGCCGACCTCCGTCACCATCACGCCATTGATCGGCCGCCCCATGACATCCATGCGCTGGTTGCGATAGCCGACACGGCTGCCGGTCATGTCGCGCGCGAAGCGCCTGATCCGCGCTTCCGCCCGAGGCTTGGCCGCCGCATCGCCGAACTTCGCATATGCGGCCTCGCCGCGCAGCATGACCTGCTGTCGTTCCTCCGCGTTCAGGCCCGCCCACATCTTCTCGCGCAACGTCAGCAAACCCTTGCTGCCACGCTCGGCGGCCAGGTCGCTCCAGATGTAGGCCTGCACATGGTCCTGCGGCACGCCTACGCCGTGCCAGCTCATCAGGCTCAGGTAATGCTGGGAATACTTGTCGGCATATAACGCCGCGATCTCGAACTGTTGCGCGGCCTGCTGGAAATGACCCGTCTTGTAGGACTTCAGGCCCGAGAACCGGTATTCCTCGTTCGGCCGGCCCCTGGCGCCGAGCACGAAATCCTGGATCTCCATGAAGCTGGCGTCCGTCAGGTGCAACGGATCCTCGGGCGCCTGTCCTGCTACGGCGCTGCAGGCAAACCCCAGCAACGCGATGGGAAGCCATCTGCGCATCGACATGACCTTCCTCCTTGCGCGGTGGACACACCGCGAGTTGGGTTGGATTCCGTCTACACCCGCGCTTCGCGGCGCGTCAAGTCGTCCTTCGACCTCCCGACAAGCGGATCGCACGGACACATCGCGCCACTTCGCGCTGCTTGGCTAGAATGCCTGTCGGTATCAGCAAGGACTGCCGTTGCACGGCCTCAACTCCCAACAAACCGCCGCGGTCGCGCAGTGCGACGGCCCGCTGCTCGTGCTTGCCGGTGCCGGCAGCGGCAAGACGCGCGTCATCGTCGAGAAGATCGCGCACCTGGTGTCGTCGGGCCGCTATCCGGCCAAGCGCATCGCCGCGATCACCTTCACCAACAAGTCCGCGAAGGAAATGCGCGAGCGCGTCGCCAGGCGCATCCGCGGCGATGCCGGCGAAGGCCTGACCATCAGCACCTTCCATGCGCTCGGATTGAAGCTGTTGCAGATCGAACATGCCAAGGCCGGCCTGAAACGCGGCTTCTCGATCTTCGACAGCGACGATACCGCGACCCAGCTGCGAGACCTGCTGGCGGGCGCCAAGCCCGATGTCGTGCAGGCTGCGCAGCAACTGATCTCCCGCGCCAAGAACGGCGGCTTGTCGCCGGAACAGGCACTTGCTGCCGCACAGGGAACGCGCGAACGCGAAGCCGCTGCGCTGTACGCGCGCTATCAGGCGCGGTTGTCGGCGTTCAATGCCGTCGATTTCGACGACCTGATCCGTCTGCCGGTGCAGTTGCTGGAATCCGACTCCGATTGCGTGGCGGCCTGGCGCGAGCGCATCGGCTACCTGCTCGTCGACGAATGCCAGGACACCAACGACGCGCAATACCGGCTGCTGAAGGCGCTGGCGGGCCCAATAGGCAACTTCACCTGCGTCGGCGACGACGACCAGAGCATCTACGCCTGGCGCGGCGCCAATCCGGAGAACCTGTCGCAGCTGGCGCAGGACTATCCGGCGCTGAAGGTCGTCAAGCTCGAGCAGAACTACCGCTGCAGCAACCGCGTGCTGCGCGCGGCCAACGCGCTCATCGCGCACAACCCGCACGAGCATCCCAAGCAACTGTGGAGCGCGCAGGCCGACGGCGAGCGCATCCGCGTCTGGGAATGCCGCGACAGCGCGCACGAGGCCGAACGCGTCGCCGGCGAGATCCATTTCCTGGGCACGGCGCGGCTGCAGAAGGACATGTCCGCGACCTGGAGCGATTTCTGCGTGTTGTTCCGCGGCAACCACCAGTCGCGCGCGCTCGAGAAGGCGCTGCAATTGCTGCGCGTGCCCTACCACCTCAGCGGCGGCACCGCGTTCCTCGACCGCGGCGAAGTGAAGGACGCGCTGTCGTGGCTGCGGCTGATCGCCAATCCCGAGGACGACTCGGCCTTCCTGCGCGCGGTGCAGTCGCCCAAGCGCGAGGTCGGCGCGACCACGCTGGCGCGGCTTGCGGAACTGGCGCAGGCCGCGCACCTGCCGCTATCGCGAGCCGCCGAATCCGTCGGCCTGTTGAAGCAGCTGCCGGCGCGCGCGGCCAACGCGCTCAGCGCGTTCGTCGACATCGTCAGGCACCTGCGCAGCGAGGCCGCCCGATTGCCGCCAGCCGACTTGGTGCGGCAACTCAACGAACGTTCCGGCCTGCTCGAATCATTGCGCGCGCAATGCAAGACCGAAACGCTGTTCGCGATTCGCCGCGGCAACCTCGACGAACTGGCCGAATGGTTCGAGGGCCCACGCGCGCAGATGGGCCGCAATGCCGGCGAACTCGCCGCGCAGCTCGCACTGCTGACCCACGCCGACAAGAACGACGCCGGCAATCAGGTGCGGCTGATGAGCCTGCACGGCGCGAAGGGCCTCGAGTTCCGCTACGTGTTCATCGTCGGCGTCGAGGACGGCACCCTGCCGCACGAGGCGAGCATCGACGAAGGCCGCCTCGACGAGGAGCGCCGCCTGCTCTACGTCGGCATCACCCGCGCCAAGGAAGCCCTGTGGTTGTCGCACTCGCGCGAGGCGCAGCGCTGGGGATCGAAGCTGCGGCTGCAGCCGAGCCGGTTTCTCGACGAACTGCCGGCGGCCGAGCTGCAGCGCGATGGCGCCGATCCGGTCGCCGATGCGGCGCGCAAGAACGAACGCGCGACGATGGGCTTCGCCGCGATCAAGGCCTTGCTCGACGCCTGATCCAATGCCCTCAGCCCGGGCGTCGGCTTAATGCCAGCTCCAGCGCGGACACGGCTTCGCGCAGGGCCGCGACGTCCGCTTCCAGCGCTTCGACGCGCGCTTCCAAGGCGGACACGGCGACGGGTCCCTGCGCGGAGGGCACGCGCGCGGCCAGCACCGCGGCGTCGACCGGACCGCACAAAAGATGCACGTACCGATCTTCACGCTGGCCCGGGCCGCGCGGGATTCGTTGCGCGAGCGCGGGGCGATGCTGAGCCAGGCGTTCGAGCTGGTGATGGACGTCCTCGGCATCGTCGAACTTCGCCATGCGCTCGCTGCGCGCCAGCAGCTCATGCACGGTCTGCGCGCCGCGCAACAACAGCAGTCCGAGCAACACGACCTGCGGTTGGGTCAGGTCGAAATACTGGGCGGCACGATGCTCGTAGCGTTCGGCGCGCGAGGAAAAGGTCTGTTTTGCGATGCCGCGCTGTTCGAGCTGCCGCAAGGCGTGGTGGACGCTGCCCGGGTCCAGTGCCATCACCGGATCACGCGCGGTCTTCTGGTTGGCCGCAGCCTGCGCTGCGTTGACGGTAAGCGGATAAAGATCGGGCGTGGTGGCTTGTTTTTCGATCAGACAGCCGAGCACGCGCGCTTCCGTGGCGTTGAGCGGCGTCCATTCGGACGAGGGATCGGAGAGGGACATGGATCGGTCTGGTTATCGGTGAGGATTGCCGCGTCATCATAATGATCCGCTCGTTACGATGCGCCTCGACCCGACCGGGATCATTCAAATGGACACTGCAACTTTCGCGATACGAGACGCGACCTCCGCCGACCATGTCGCGATCGCGCGCCTGAACCTCGAGTCCGAGCACCTGCTGAGCCCGCTGGATGCGCAGCGCCTGGCCCACCTCGACCTGCAGGCCGCCTACCACCGCGTGATCGAGTCGGATGGCGAGGTCATCGCCTTCCTGCTGGCCTTCCGCGAAGGCGTGCCCTATGACAGTCCCAACTACCGCTGGTTCGCGGCGCGCTACGAGCAGTTCCTCTACATCGACCGCATCGCGGTCTCCGCCTCGCAGCAGGGACGGCAGCTCGGGGGCGCGCTATACGCCGATCTGTTCGCGTTCGCACGCCGGCAAGACATCGACACGATCGCCTGCGAGTTCTACGTGGTGCCGCTCAACGAAGCTTCGCGCGCGTTCCATGCGCGGCATGGGTTCCATGAAGTCGGCACGCAATGGGTGGCGGACGGCCAGAAGCAGGTGTCGTTGCAGATTGCTTTGCTATGACGGGTCGCAACCGACATCCTTGCGCCGTATCGCTCCGCTACACTCGGCGCCCTCCATGGCCGAGGTGTGCGCGATGCGCTCGACTTTCCTGATCTGCCCGATCGTGTTGTTGCTGGCGCTCGGCGCGTGCAAGCCGACATCGTTGACAGCGCCGCAGACAGGCGACGAGCCCGCGTCGTCCGCGGCGAAAACGGCCAAGGCGGCCACGCCCTCGGTCGGCGCGGACGACAACCTCAACGCGGTGCTGTGGGTGCAGGCCTCGGCCGAATACGGCGCCGTTACGCAGACGATTTACCGTGCCGCCGCCGACAAGCTCGACGTCGCGCTCGAGCAGGCGAACTGGGATGCGCTGGTGCCGGGCGAGCGCGGCAATGCCGCGGCTGGCCTGCCGCCGGCGGTGGTGATGGATGTCGACGAGACCGTGCTCGACAACTCGCCGTACCAGGCACGCCTGGTGCGCGACAACCTGGAATACGACGAAGTCACCTGGGCGCAGTGGGTCGCCGAGAAGAAAGCCAGACCGGTGCCGGGCGTGGTCGACTTCGCCAAGGTCGCGGATGCCAAAGGCGTCACCATCCTCTACCTGTCCAACCGCGCCGAACACCTCAAGGACGCCACGCTCGCCAACCTGCGCAGCGCGGGGCTGCCGGTGAAGGACGACAGCGTGTTCCTCGGCCTCGGGACGTTCGTGAAGGACTGCGAGCAGAACGGCAGCGAGAAGAACTGCCGGCGCCGGCTCGCCGGGCAGAAATACCGCGTGCTGATGCAGTTCGGCGACCAGCTCGGCGATTTCGTGGAGATCGTGGCCAATACCCGCGAAGGCCGGGCCGGACTGGTCGACGAGTATGGCGACTGGTTCGGCGAGCGCTGGTGGATGCTGCCCAACCCGACCTACGGCTCTTGGGAGCCGGCGCTGTTCAACAATGCCTGGGACCAAAACCGCGAGGCGAGGCGCGCGGCCAAGCGGCTTACGCTTGATCTTGCAAAGTGATGGCTAATGTCGCGAAAACTGCCTGATATGCAGACATCTTCGCTGTACTGCCAAAATTGCAATGTTTAATGGCGCTAAATAATCAATCACTTAGAACGCTGAATCTGAAGTATTGCATTAACTGTAGCGGGACGTTAGCCTCTTCCCGTCCGGCCCGGCCGGAACCATGCCACAACCGAAAGTCCTCCGGCGCAAGCCGGATATTTTGGGAGACCTCCGGGTCTCCCTTTTCTTTGGCAGCCGGCTTTCCACCATGGAATGTGACGCCGGACGGCGACCTAGGGTCTGCCCTAGGGTGCCGGTCGCGCAGGTGCGGCATAGCCTGCCATCTGGCGCGCTTCGCGCGCATGCAGCCGTCGTTTCGCGGAGGTGTGCCATGTCGTTCACACCGATCCTGCCCAGGGTCCTGGATGCGCTGCTCGGCGGCAACCGCGTCAACCCGCTGCAGAACGCCCCTGATCCTTTCAACGACGGGCCCCAGAACAACCAGTCGCACGGCCACGATGCCTCGCAGTCGCTACCTGCGAGCCTAGATCGGCAGTTGCAGATGCGCGGCCTGGATGGCCTGCCACCAGGTCTGGCGCGACAGCTCGCGCAGGCGCCGGCACCGCCCGCGCCATCGCCGTCTTCTCTGCCATCGCCATCATCGTTCGGGGAGAAGCCTGCCAGCGTCCCCACCACGCCAGGCCAGGTCGTGACGCAGACGCTGAGCACCGTGGCCTCGGTACCTGGCCAGGTCCTGGGCGCGATCACGCCCGCGGCAAACGCAGGCCCCGGCAACGCTTCGACGCTCGGCAACGGTCCCGAGGGACTGCCCCCCAGTGCAGGCATGCGCGCGGGGGGCGCCGTTCCGGTCGTGCAGCCCATGCAGGCGACTGCCGCACCCGTGGCGCAGGCGGCGCAGTCGCTGCCGCAGGCCGTGCCGATGGGCCTGCGCGCAGGCGCCGCCAATCCCGTCGTCCCCGCCAACGCCGTGCCCGGCGCCGCGACGACCGCCGCCGCACCGCAGACCGCGGCCGCGGCCAATACGACGGCCATTCCCGCCACCGGGCGCACGCCCGAGGCCATGATGACGGGGCAGGCGCGCGCCGACGCCGTGCCGGCACCCGTACGTGCGGAGCAGAGCGTGCTCGATCGCATGCTGGCCCTGCTGCGCCCCGCTTCCGACATCGCGCGCCAGGCCTTGCCGGCGCTGGTCGCGCGTGAAGCCGTGCAGCAGGCCCTGCCGCTGGCCGTCACGCCACCGCTGTCGGCGCCGCCGTCGCAGGCGGTCGCCGAAGCGCGCGTCATGGGCGTGGTCGGCAACGAGCGTCCCTCGGTGACACGCACGGACACGGTCATGGCGCCGGCCTATACGGGCACGGGCCCGACGCGCCGCGGCGGTCGCCTCGATGGCTTCCAGGCGATGCTCAAGCGCATGCGCCTGGCCTTGGCCACCGGCGCCGATCCGCAGGACGTGCGCAACCTGCGTCCGGACAACGGCGCCTGGTTCGCCCTGCAATGGATGTTCTGGGTGCTGGCGATCGTCGCTTACGGCTGTCTGGCGCTGGCGATGGTCGCATTGCTGGCCGGCAGCGGTTACGGCCTGTTGGAGAACGTTGACCTCGGTCGCGGTCACTACGGATTCGCGTTCGTCGGCCTGCTCGCCGGCGCAGGGGCATGGTGGCTGGGGCGCAGGATCTCGCGGCGCTGATCGCTGATCGCGCCCTTCAGATCGCGCCCTGCAAATCGCGCCCTGCAAATCGTGTCCTGAAGCGCGGCGCGGGTATGGATGGAATCGCGCTGACCGAATCCCTTGCGGTTATCCGCCCGCAGCCTGTCCGAAACTGAGCCTGTTGCCGCTCGCGTCTTCGATCGTGAAGTCGCTCATTCCATAGGACCGATCAGCCAGCGCAACGGTGATCTTCGCGCCGAGCTGTTGCAGCTGCGCGTAGTAGTCGCCGATCGCATCGATCCGGAAGTACGCATGCGAGGGTCCCTGCGTGGTGGCGGCCGAACGCTGCGCGAGATTCACCTCGACGCGATCGCGGCAGACGCTGGCCATGTGTGGCGGCTCGCCCCAGCACCAGCCGAGATCGAACCCCAGAACGGCCTGATAGAACTCCAGCGCCTGCAACAAGTCGTGCACGACGAAGATCGGCGTCACTGATTCGAATGCGGTGGGCCTGGCGCTCATGTGCGATCCCGTCGTCTCTGGCGAGGCCTGCGGTTGTACTCCGGAAGCGGGTGCACATCAGCGTAGCGACGCTGTCCTCTCAAACAAAAAGAAACGCCATGCACAGGCATGGCGTTTCCCCGGTCGCAGCGGCGGGACGGGCGTCCCGCCGTGCGGATGCGGTGCTTACTGCTTGCGAGCCATCGCCGCCTGGGCTTCGCCCATCGACTTCAGCGCGGTGCTGACCGCGTTGAGGAACATCGAATACATCTGGCTCTGCACGGTCAGCTCGGTGGAATCGGCCGCGCTCGGCTTGTCGCCGATCGACTCGGCCTTCTGCATCAGCGCATCGCCGACGCGCTCGATCAGCTTGCCCATCGCGGTGGCGAACGCGACCAGCCAGCCACCCGCGCCTGCCGTGGCGCCGCGCCTGCTGGTGCCCGATTCGCTGGTGCCGTCGGTTTCGCGGATATCACGCGTCTGCTGGGTGACGATCCACTGGGTCCAATTCGTATCGTTCGACATTTCAGCTCTCCTGACCTTCTCGTGGTTGATCCGCTCATGTCGTGAATCGGACTGAAGCGGCAATCTGTGGGCTTACGGGAACGATTATCGGCCGTTGCCCGGGGCGATCTAGCTGGGGCGTACCCTAGCTAGGACGCGCCCCAGCGCCCGTTCAGCGGCGCGGCCGGCGCGCCTGCAGGCTGCCGGCGAGGTGCGGCGGAATCGCGTCCTGGCCCAGTGGCTGCGGCGTCGCATCGGCCTTGGCTGCGGCGGCCTGTCCGGCCAGCCATTCCAGCGCCTTGTCCTCGCCCTCGCTGCTGCGGCGCTTGGCGAATTCCATGGCGCGCTGCATCGATTCGCTTTCCAGCGGCTCTTCGAACTGGCGCTTGAGATTGGCGCTGTCGCCGGCACCGATGACGCGGTTCTGCTGCAGCAGTTCCAGCGTGCTGCGCAAGCTCTCGCGCACGCTGTCGGCATCGGCCGGTGGTGCGGTCAGGATCGCCGGGTCGTTGAGCGCGTCGGTGAAATGGCGGAGCAGGGCGTCGCGGTCGGCGGCATCGATTTCGCGCTCTTCGCCGAGCAGGTTCTCGAATTCGGCGAGCAGCCGCTTGCGGGCTTGCTCGGTGAGTTGTGCATCGGCTTGTGGTGACATGGTGCGAATCCTCGACTGTGTTGGTGTTGAAAAGGGCTGTGTTGAAAGAGAATGGGAGTGCGGGTTGCGGGACGACGCCGTCAGGCTTCGCGCTAGCGCGACACGAAGCCGCGTTCGGTCAACGCCAGCGCGCGTACGTCCATGCCGACGCGCTGGCCGAGCGCCGTCGCGCCGGCGCGCAAGGTTGCGCGGTCGGCCGCGGTATCGGCCGTGCGCCAGGCGCGATTGAGCAAGGCGCCGAGCAGGGCGACGGTTTCCGCCGTTTCCTGCTTCTGTGCGTTATCCATCGCCGGCGGCGCCGGGCCGTTGCCGGCGTACGCATCGCGCAGCCTGTTGCGCATCGCGCTGTAGACCCGCTTGCGGTCGGGCATCGCCCCACCGTTGGCCACGCTCCACAGGTCGACGAGGAAGGCGTTCTGCACGTCGCCGACGTTGCCGGCCGAATAGCCGGACGTCGCCAGGTACTGACCGTATTGCCGTTGCAGCGCACCGGACTGCAGCGTCTTCGACATCTGCGCGCGATCGGCGCCCAGCTGCCGCGCGAGCAGGTCGCGGAAGGCCGGGCTCGAGGCGATGCCCGGCGCGAACATCGCGAGCGTCTTCGGACGCGCAGCGGCGTCGCGGCCGCTGAGCACGTCCATCAGTGCGGCGTGGATCGTCGTGGTGATCCGCGGCGAACGCGCGAACGTCAGGTCGGGGAGCGGTCGATAGGAAGCCGGCGCCGGCGGCCGCGAGGCCAGGGCCGTCGTCTTGCGCGTATCGCGCTGCTGCTTCGCCCTGTCGGGCTTGCCCGTCTCGTCGCCACGGTGCCGCATGATCTGCGATTGCGTGTAGGCGCCGACCGCGTCCACGTACGGCATGCCATCGACCTGTGCATGCGCATGGGCCATCGGCACTGCCAGGAGCGCGGTCGCGAGGAGCGCCTTGCCTGTGGTGGTCATGTCGATCTCCCTGTCGACGCGGGGGACGGCGTCGCGAAACTTCCACGCCCTATCGATACCAGAAGCCTTGTCGCGGCGGGTTAACCACGCGTGATCGCGGACTTCGGAACGTGAGGATTCGCGACGCATGGCCTGTTATGCGTCGCCGGGCGATGACTTCATAAGCGATGGCTTCATGAATGCGTCACGCCATCTTCAGGCTAGCGTGCGGAAAACAGGAAAACACCCGCGAGATCCCTCTCGCGGATGCCCCAATCCACGCATGGACGATGCATCCGGTCGTTCGACGCCGATGCAGCGCTGCATGCTTTCCTTGTCTCATTCCGGTGGCGCGTTCCTCACCACGGACAGCGAATCGACGACGCGGCGCGACTGCGCCCCGTCGCGTTCGCCGAGCGCGCGTGCCGTCGCCGCCAGCCATTCGTCCGCGCTGGCCTGGCCATCCCTTGCGACCCGGCTCTCGTACTCCGGCACGATGCGCTTGAGTTCGTCCTCGAGCGTGCTGCGATGCTCGTCGAGATGGCGGATCAGCGTGTTCTGGTCGTCGCCGTCGATCACGCCGTCCTGGCGGAGCTGGTCGAGTCCGTCGACCCAGGCCTGACGCTCGGATTGGCGCGGATCAGCCATGGCTCAACTCCCGTAGCCGACGCCGAAGCCGCTGCCGTAGCTGGAATTGAACAGGCTCTGTGCCATCTGCGAGAAACCGGAATCGGCGCTGGCGCTGCTGGTCTGGCCGTTGACGGCTTGTCCGAGCATGTCGCCGATCATGCCGCCAACCATGGCGCCGACAGGACCACCGATCATGCCGCCGAGAATTTGGCCTGCGGCCTGGAAGATATCGCTGGACATGGTGTCCTCCTGCTGTGTGGGTCGATTGAAGCGTGGGGTAAACGAGTGCTTCTTCTACGCAAGGCCAGTGTCGGCACGCGATCGACTCGTTCCAAGCTAGGACGTGCCCGATCTAGGGTTGACCCGAGGTCGCCGGCCGCGAAGCCCGTGCCCCTGCATGAAACAGGGCCCGCGATCGCGCTATAACGCGGCATGGTCCCTGGCCCGCCCGAGTCGAACGATCCGCACGCTGCAGAAGGCGTGCGGTCGCGTCCCGAGGCGCTGCGTGCCGAAGAACTGCGTCGCGAGGATTATCCGGCGCGCGAGTTCCTGCGCACGCGGCGGATGCTGCTGCGCGAGTTCGGCTATCGGCACATGATCGACCTGCTCGCACTCGGCCGCGAAGAGCGCATCACGCGCTGGCTGCTCGACGGTCCGTTGCGGACGCCGGCGGATGTCGTCGCGCTGGTGGTGGCAGCCAACCGGTTGTACGTCGAGCAGCCGGGGCTCGGCTACTGGCATGCCTCGAGCCAGGACCGGGGCTTCATCGGCCTGTTCTCGCTGACGCCGCAACCCGGCAGCGACGCGCTCGGCATCGGCGCACGTCTGTTGCCGCGTGCGTGGGGCGGAGGTTATGCGCTCGAAGGCGGTGCGGCGCTGTGCGAACACGCGTTCGCGACCTTGCGTACGCCTGCCGTCGTCGGCCTGTGCGATCCGCGCAATCGCTCGGTGCCGCCGCTGCTCACGCGCCTTGGGTTTGCGGCGGACGGCTACGGCGAACAGTTCGGCAAGCCTGCGTTGCGCTTCGTGCTGCGCCGCGAACACTGGCGCGGTGCGCGCGGTCGCCGCGACCGCGGCGATCAGGGCGGCGCGGGCGAGTAGCCCTGGCCGTCGTACTTGTTGTCGGCGACCAATGCGCTGCGGCCGCCGGCGATGTGCATGCGCAGGTCGCGATAGCCGCGCGTCGACGTCGCCAGGACTTCCAGCGATCGCGCAGGTTCGGCGCGCAGCAGCAGGCGCGGCGTGTCGGCGGTGTCTTCGTAGAGCCACCAGTACGCGGCGTCGGCTTGCCGCAGGCAGGCGTTGCGGCCGTGCACGAGCCAGTCGGCGCGGCCATCGCCGTTGAGGTCGAGCCGGTCGATGGCGACCCAATCGGCGGCGAACTGGCTGACGCCGTCGCGCGTGCCGTCGTTGCAGGTCAGCACGAGTTCGTCGGTGCCGAGGCCGCGTGCGATCGCCGCAGGCAAGGTCTGCGCGGCATCGCCAGGTGCGTCGCCGTCGAATTGCGCGGCGGTGATCGCGGCGGATGCGGATGCGGATGCTTGCGCTGCATTGTCCGCGCCGGCCGTGGCTTCGGAAGATCGCTGCGCAGTCTCTGCGCGCACGGCATCGGAAGCTTGCGTCGACGAAGGCGCATCGCAGCCGGCGAGCGACAATGCCAGCAGGGCGAAGGTTTTCAGCACGACATCGTTCAGCACGGCATCGTTTCCTTGCGATGGACGATGCCGGCCAGTGTGGCGCCGCGGGCCGTACCGCGGCGTCAAGGTCGACGACTCGTCGTCATCGCGTGCAGCGATGCGCGGCCGCGACGTCGCTCAGTTGCGCCGCCCGTCGAAGCGGCCATCGAGCAGATCGTTCACCCAGCGATCGATCGTCGCCGGCGCGGCCTCGATGTGCACGTGCGGGCCAGTGGAATTGCCGGTGGATCCCTGGTTGCCCAGGTCCTGCCCGTAGGCGACGCGCTGGCCGGCCTTCACGTCGATGCTCGACATGTGGAACACGTAGACCAGCTGGCCCTGGTCGCCGCGCAGGAGGACCGCGTTACCGGCGGTGCCGAGCGGGCCGGCACTGACCACCGTGCCGGCGATCGGCGCGGGAATCGCCTGCTGCGTCTGCGACTGCCCGTTGCGATGCAGGACGATGTCGCGCACCTCGAGCGTCTGCCCATCGCGCACCTTGCTGCCGTAGTCGTGGTGCGCCTGCAGCTGGTCGGGATCGGTCACGGCGAACGCCGGGCGTTCGCCGGTGCTGTAGACGGTGTAGGGCGCGTACGTCGGCACGTTGCCCGACGGTGGTGGCGAGGGCGGGTTGCTGTCGCTCGGTGGTGCCGGCGGCTGCCCGCCGCTGCCGCCGGGGATGCGCACCTGCTGGCCGGGATGGATCAGGTCCGGATCGCGGATCTGCGGATTGGCCGCGATCAGCGAGGACAAGGACACGCCGTTGCTCGCGGCGATACCGGACAGCGTGTCGCCGCTGCGCACGGTATGGCTGCCGCCGCCACCGCCGTTACCCGACAGATGGATCTGCTGCCCTGGATAGATCAGGTTGGGGTTGCTGATCTGCGGATTGGCCGCGATCAGCGACGACAACGAGACGCCATTGCGCTGCGCGATCGCCGACAAGGTATCGCCACTGCGCACGGTGTAGCTGCCGGTGGGTGGCGGAGTGGAACCGGTATCGGGATTCGGCTCCGGTTGCGTAGGCGCGGTGTCGCTTGGCGGCGGCGCATCTCCATCGATGCGGGCGCGCACGAACGAGGTTGCTTCGCCGGCGGTGATGCGGCCGTCGCGATTGGTATCGAGCGGCGCGTTCATGCGATACGCCGCCGTGCCCTGGCTGAACAGTGTCGAGTTCGGATCGGGCTTCGGGCTGCCGTGCAGCACCGTCGTGTACACGCCTTCGAGCGTGTTGAGATCGCCCGGATCGGAACGATTGTTGAAGTAGCGCTCGACATACTGCAACTGGTCGACGGCGCTCATGCGCGCCAGCGCTTCGGTACTGGTGCCGAGCTCGCGCGCGGTGCCGGGCATGAACTGGATCAGGCCGGTCGCGCCGCTGCCGGCCGCGTTGCGCACGTCGGGACGGAAGCTGCCGCCGGTCTCGAAGCTCATCACCGCGAGCACGTACTCCGGCTGCGTGCCCAAGCGCTGCGCCATCGCCTCGACTTCGCGGATGAACGCTTCGCTGACGTGCGGATTGCCGCGTACGCCTTCGATGCGGTTGTAGTCGAAGCCGCCAGGACTGATGTGGTCGCCGCTGACGTTATTCGCTGATGGGGACGCGGATGCCGGTTCGATCGCCATGACCATGCTCCATGCTTGGATGCGGCCGCACGGTAGAGCGTGCGGAATCGCGTCGATTACACGCAGCCTGGGGCGCCGATACCAGCTAGTGCTGACCCTACCGTGCGATCGCGCTTGCAACGCTCAGGCGCATTCAGAAGGCGCATTCAAGACAGCGTAGGCTTGCTCCTTCCTTTGAAAAAGGAGGGTCGGGGAGGATTTGCTCTTGCTGTTTAGGATTTGCGAAGAGCAAAAGCAAATCCCCCTTGAGCCCCCTGATCCCGCTTTTTCAAAGGGGGAAACAGCCCGCGCGTGCGCGTGCTATTCAGCCGTGAAAATGCGGATCGATGCTCAGCGTGCCGAGATTGCGATCGGCAAAGCGCTTGGTGAGTTCCGGCGCAGCATCCAGGATCGCATCGAAGCTGTAGCGCGAGCGCACGTCGGCGCGCAGCAGCCAGCCGTCGGCCGTGCGGCTCAGCAGCAGGTCGGTACCGGGCAGCGTGCTGTCGGCCAGGCGCAACAGCACCTTGCCGTCGCCGTCGTCGCCGCCGCTGACCGCAAGCTGCCGCACATGGCGCTCGATCAGTTCGGCGAACACGTTGCTGTTCACCGGCGGCGGCGCCACGGCCGGCGTCTGCACGTCGCGCAGCGCCATCTGCGCCTGCCACAACAAGGAGGCATCGGCCGGTGGCAGGGCGTCGGAGCCATCGCCATGCTGCTGCTCTTCCTTGCGCGTCACCGCCTGGTCCTTGGCCATCGCGGTCGCCGCCTCGCGCGCCACCGCGGCGTCGTCTCCGCCTTGCGCCGCGACCTGTGCATCGGCCTTGCGCGCCAGTTCGCGCATCGCGTTCTCGCGCAGCGCATCGCCGCCTTTTTGCGGTCCTTCCTTGGGCTGCATCAGTGCGCGGAAGCGATCCACCGTTTCCGGGCTCGGCGGCTCGCGCTTGTCCTGCGGGCGCAGGCGCGGGTCCGGCTCGCGCGGCTTGTCGATCTCGGCGGGCTTGTTCGAATTGGACGATTCGCTGCGCTGGATGCTCATGGGGTCACCTCAATGCGTCTTGCCCGTCGCATGGCGCGACATGAGGAAATCGGAGGTCACCGTTTCCTCGTTGCGGATCTCGATCGCGTGCTGCTCGCCGCGCCAGAATTCCTTGCGCTTCTCGAGCGCGTCCTGGCGCGACTTCGCACGCAGGTAGGCGGCACGCGCGACCGCCAGCGCCTGCTCGGCCTCGCGCAGCACCTGTTGCGCCTGCCGCAATCGCTCCTGCGCGCCCTGCACCTGCAGACCGAGCCAGTCGATGTGCGCCTCGCGTTGCGCCAGCGCGGTCGGCCAGGAGATGTTCGCGGGCGGCGCGTCGAGCAGGCGCCTGCGCTGCTGCCCGCGCTCGAACTGCAGCGCCACGATCTCCGCCTCGATGACGATGCAGGCATCGCGGCAGGCCTGCGCGGCACGCTGGCGCTCGAATAGCGCCATGCGCGCGGCATCGGTGCGGTGTTCGCGCAGGCGCAACAGGGTCTGCAGGGGGTAGCGTTTCATCCGAACAACCTCCGCAGCGCTTCCGACGATTGCGCGAACGGCACCAGTTCGGTCGAAGGCTGCTGCAGCAGCTTGCGCATCGGCGCGATTTTCTCGATGGCGATGTCGGCTTCGGGATCGCTGCCGCGCTTGTATTCGCCGAGCTGCAGCAGCAACTCGATGTCCTGGTACTTGGCCAGGTACTTGCGCAGCTGTCCGGCGGCGCGCAGGTGCGGTTCGGCGACCACGCGCGGCATCGTGCGGCTGAGGCTGGTCAGCACGTCGATGGCCGGATAGTGGTAGGCCGCTGCGAGCTTGCGCGACAGCACGATGTGGCCGTCGAGGATCGAGCGCACTTCCTCGGCGATCGGATCGCCGCCGTCCTCGTCCTCCATCAGCACGGTGTAGAACGCGGTGATGCTGCCGTGCTCGTTGTTGCCGGCGCGCTCGAACAGGCGCGGCAGGGCGCTGAACACCGACGGCGGATAGCCGCGCCGCGCCGGCGGCTCGCCGACGGCGAGGCCGACGTCGCGCAACGCGCGCGCGAAGCGCGTGACCGAGTCGAGCAGCAGCAGCACGCGTTTGCCGCGATCGCGGAAATGCTCGGCGATGGCGGTTGCGACCCAGGCCGCGCGGCTGCGCTCGAGCGCCGGCCGATCGGACGTGGCGACGACGATGATCGAGCGCGCCAGGCCTGCGGCGCCGAGGTTGTCGTGGATGAATTCGTTGACTTCGCGGCCGCGTTCGCCGACCAGCGTGATCACGTTGACGTCGGATTCGCCGCCACGCGCGAGCATGCCGAGCAGGGTGCTCTTGCCGCCGCCGGCCACCGAGAAGATGCCGACGCGCTGGCCTTCGCCTGCGGTCATCACCGTATCGATCGCGCGCACGCCGGTCGAGAACGGCTTGTCGATGAGCTTGCGCGACAGCGGATTGGGCGAGGCGGCGTAGATCGGCATCTCCACGGTCGCACCGACGATCGGGCCGAGGCCGTCGATCGGCTGTCCGTGCGCATCGAGGATGCGCCCGAGCAGGCCGTCGCCGGCGCGCACGCCGGCCTGGCGGCCGGTCGCGATCACTTCGGTGGTCGAGGAGACGCCGTCGAGCGCGCCGAGCGGCGTGAGCAGGGTGTGCTGTCGCGAGACGCCGACCACTTCGGCAGCAAGGTGGAAGCCCGGATCGCCATCGCCGCGCGGATTGCGCAGCTCGCACAACTCGCCGATCGCGGCCTTCAGGCCGGTGGCGCGGATCAGCGTGCCGTACGCCTCGGCGACGCGGCCAACGCGCTCGATCGTGTGGACCTTGGCGAGCGCGCTCAGCAGCGGGTCGATGCCCGGCGGCGACGCCGCGCCGAGATCGATCTGCGGCAGCGCCTGCGGGCCGGTCACGACACCACCGTGGCGTTGGCGTTGACGAGCGCAGCGCGGATGCCTTCGATCTGCTGGGCGATGCCGGCGCGCACCTCGCCGGCCTCCGATACGATCACGCAGCTCAGCGGATCCAGGCTCTCGTCGTCGACCAGTTCGATCACGCCGACCGCCGGATGCGCCTGGCGCACGGCGCCGAGGCCCGCACCGACCTGTTCGCGCACCGAGGGATGCACGCGGATCAGCAGGAACTGTTCGGCCTGTGCCGCTTCCACCGCCTGCAGCACCAGCGGCGGCACGACCTTGCCCGGGTCGAAGTCGGGCGCGATGCGCGCGACGATGGCGCAGGCGAGTTCGGCGATGCGTCCGTGCGCTTCGCCGAGCACGCGCGCGCGGCGTTCGTTGAGCGAGGCGAGCTGTTCGGCCATCTGCTGCTGCGCACGCGCGAAGCCTTCGGCGAAGCCCGCCGACGTGCCTTCCTTGCGCGCCTGCGCGATCTCGTCGCCGGCCTGCGCGTACAGCGCGTTGATGCGGGCCAGCAAGGTATCGATCTGCTCGAGCTTGCTCCATTCCTGCGCAGACATGACGTTCGCGGCCAGCGCGCGCTCGAAGCGTCGTGGCTCGAACACGGCCACCGCGCCCGTGTGCGACGACGCTGCTGCTGCGGCATCGCCGTGCGCTGCGGCTGCGGGGGCGGCTTTCAGGATTGCGCTTTCGGCTGCCATCGGCTTCCTGTGATCTCGTTGATGGTCACGCCGCTGCGCGCGCGGCGTGGTGCATGAACAGCATCGTGACCGGCTTGTCCGGCAGGTGCGCCTCGGCGGCGGCTTCCTGCGGGTGCAGCAGCATCAGCCATTCGCCCAGCGCGGCATCATCGCGTGCAGCATCGTTGCGTACAGCGGCGGCGCGCACTTCGTTGCGGCCCTGCCGGTCGAACAACGTCAGCAGGTTCGCGTGGTCGCCCGCATCGCTGCCCAGTGCGGCACCCAGTTCGGTCTTGAGGCGCTTGCCGATCGCAGCGCTGACACGGCCGTCCCACACGCTTTGGTCGAGCGCGAGCAGGTAACTGTTGCCGAGCACGTGGCGCAGGCGGCGTACCGGTTCACGACGGACCTCGGCGCGGATCGCGGGCGCGAACGCCAGCGTGCCGAGGTCGCGCGCCAGCGCCGCAAGCCGCGCGCGCGGCCAGCGCACCGCGACGGTGGCCAGACCCTGCGGTGATGGCGCGAACAGGCGCGGCGCGACGTCGGCGGCAAGCCAGCGAGCCAGCAGGCGCCGGCCGATGCCGCTGTCTTGCGCGCGGCGCAGCAAGGCAGGGTCGACATCGCCATACCAGCCGGTGTGGATCTCGGCGAGCACGCCGTGCAGGCCCATGCTGCGACTCAACCGTTCCAGACGCGCGGTTGCGGCTGCTTCGCCTGCGCGCGCAGCGCCCGTACGCGGCCGGCGAAGGCGAGCGCCACCAGCACCAGCGCGATGACACCTGCGGCAAGGCCGATACCGAGCGGGCTGATCGAGGACAGCGACATCGGCATCGTACCGGCCACCGAATGCGGACTGGCCGCCGCCGGCGCCGACACGGTGGCGAACTTCACCGTCACCTTGTTGACGTCGTCGAGGCCTTCCACCGAATCCTTGACCAGCACCTTGATGTCGGTCTCGCGGTCGCGCACGTTGGCGCCGGCTTGTTCATAGATCATGACGGCCGCGGACGAGTCGATGGTGTCGCCGCCGAGCGGATCGCGGTCGGGCAGGGCGATGTGCACGCGCGCGTCGACCACGCCGGGCATCAGCGACAGCGTGCGCGCGAGTTCCTGCTGCAGGCCGAAGATGTAGCGCGCCTTCTCCTCGATCGCCGACGAGGCGAAACCTTCCTTCTTGAAGATCTCGCCGAGCGTGGCGTACTGGGCACGCGGCAGGCCGCGCGAGCGCAACACCTGCATCGCATACGGGAAGTCGTTGCGGCCGACACGCACCTCCCAGCCGGTCTTGCTCGGCGACGGCGCCTTGTCGGCCTGGATGCCCGAGTCGAGCAGCGCCGCCATCAGCTCGTTGGCCTGTTGCTCGTCGAGCTGGCTGTACAACGGCGCGCGTCCGCAACCGGCCAGCAACAGGGCGGCGAGCACGATCGCTGCCCAGCGCAAGGCGTTCTTTGATCCCGGCTGCTTCATGCGAACCTCCTGTCCATGCATCACGACTGCTGGCGGAACAGCTGCTGGATGCCGTCGGACGTGCGATTGGCGACATTCGAGGTGAGCTCCGCCTTGAACAGGAACTGATGGCACTTCATCGTCATCTCCATCATCTGTCCGGGCGTCAGATCCTCGCTGTTGGCGCTCATGGTCTGCGACATGGTGTTGATGTTGTCGGCGCCGCCATTGAGGCCGTCGAGCGCCGACAGGACCGCGCGCATCCCTTCGGAGGGCTTGGCCGCCGCTGCATTGAGCACCGGTTCGCTGCCCTGCGTCGGCACCGCGCCGCCGCTGCGTTCGAGCGATGCGGCGAACTGGCGGATGTCGTACGCCGACGCCTGCGGCGACTGCGCAACGCCGGCGCCGGGGCTGGCTTGCTGCGCGGCTTCGAGTGCCGCGACTTGGATGGCTTCGATCATCTCTCGATCTCCTTGGAAAGTGTCCCCGGCCATCCGCCCGCGCCAGGCGCGGGCCGGAGGGCAAGGATCGATGCAACAACCCGCACTGCGGATTACTGGCGCTTGCCGAGGGTCTCGAGCGCCTGGCCCACGCTGTTCTGCGAGGTCGCGGCGTTGTTGGAGATGAACTGCATGCGCAGGCTTTGCGCGGTGAGTTCGACCATGTTCGACGGTTCGTCGCCGCCGGCGCCGATGACGTCGGACAGCTCGGTGATCTTGGCCGCCTGCGCATCGAGGGTCTGGCCCCAGGCGCGCGACATCGCTTCGTACCAGCTGCTGGAACCGCCTGAACCGCCGCCGCGCACGCTGCCGCTGGTGCCGGCGTTGCCGTTGGCGGTGGCGATGTAGTTGCCGAGGGTCGGATTGATGGTGGTGTTGCTCATGGTGTCTCTCCTTGTTGAAAACGGCCGCATGGCCGGCAGGCTTGCGATGGACGTCTTGACGATGGAACTGGTAGTACGCGATCGGACTGCATGAACATGAAGCGGTGTGTTTCGTGAAAGTGGCGTGGTGGCGCGCGGCTCAATGGCGCGTTGGTCAGATATTGGTGACCGGTGTCTTGGCGGGCGCTTCGGCAACGGCCTTGGTCGTCGCCTTCGGCGTCGCGATGGGATCGGCCTTGGCGTCGACCGCGGGCTTGGCCTCCGCCCCCGTCGCCGTCTGCAACGTGGCGCCCGCCGACGAACCCGCGACATTCGCGAACATCGAGGGCTTGATCTGTTTGGTCTGTCCGTCGGGCATCAGCGCCCAGGCATGCGTGCCGATCGCGATCAGCTTGCCGCCGCCGGGCAGTTCCGAACCGACTGCGTAGCGGGTGCCGTCGGCGGCCAGCGCATGCGGCTCGGCGCCGCGCACCACCGCCACGATCTGCGACTCGGGCTTCTTCTGCGCGACGGCGGCGGTGGCAGTCGCCTGGACCTTCGGTTCGGCGGCGAAATTGCGCGGGATCACGCGCTTGACGCCGACCACGTCGATCATCGCGCGCGAAGTCGCCGCGGTGCGCAGCGCCTGCTCGTCCTCGAAGCGGCCGCTGACCTCGACGTCGCCCTTGCCGAGGTAACGCGTGCGCGCATTCAGGCCTTGCGAGCGCAGCACTTCCTGCACGTCGTGGGCGATGTCCTCGCCGGTGCGCAGGTCGATCTTGGCGACGATGCCTTCGCGCTCGACGCGCTGGCGGATCTGCTCGCGCGTGGCGACATCGTCGACGCTGCCCGACAGCACCGGCATGCCCTCGGGCGTGACCGAGGTGGTGCCATCGGTGATGCGGTACTGCGTGGCGATGGCGTCGAGGCGGTCGAGCGGTTGCGGACCGGTGCGCGCCTTCGGCACGACCGCGGCGAAGATCGCCACCGAGGCCAACGACAGCACGGCCAATCCGGCGATGGTCGGCAGGTGACGCAGATAGGAGCGCTTCGCTGAAGCCTTGGCCGCGACATTGCCGTGGTAGGACGGCAGCAACGCCGACCAGCGATCGTCCTCTTCCGGGCCGACCGCGAACGCGACCTCGCCCAGCTCGATGCGCTGGAACGGCGCCAGCGCAACCGGATCGCCGGGATGCAGCAGGCGGCCGTCGATGCGCAGCGGCGCGTCGAGCGCGCGCAGCGAAAACACGCCGCCGAGCGAGATGACCAGCGCGTGGTGGCGCGCGACGCCGGCGTCGGCGAGCACGATGTCGCAGTCCTCGCCGCTGCCGATCACGATCATTTCCTGCGCCGCGAGCAGGCGGCTGGCGCCGCCGTGCAGGCCGGAGAGGATGCGCAGCACATCCGGTTGCAAGCTGGCGGCCTGCGGGTTGTTGGTTGACGGGCTGTCGGACGACGTGTCGTTGGGGGATGACATGCGGGGCTCCATGCGGCTTTGTTGCTTGGCTGCTGCTCTAGCGGCGGTATGCGGTGCTTTTCGTCAGGCGTTGGTCGTTCAGGCGTTGATCTGGCCGGCCTGCACGATGCGCAGGTCCGGGGCGAGTTCCTGGTAGGACAGGACCGGCAATTCGAAGAAATCGACTTCCATCAGCTTGCGCAGGTGGCGTCGCACATCCAGCGAACACAGCAACACCGGCTGCACATGCTCGGGCTGCCGCGCCAGGTGCGCGCGCACTTCGGCGCCGAGGCGCGCGGCAAGTTCCGGCGAGATCGCCAGCTGGCTGGCGCCGCCGGCGACGCGCACCGACTGGCGCAGCTTGTCCTCCAGTTCGGGATGGATCAGCAGCACGTGCAGGGTGCGCTCGGCATCGGCATAGCGGTCGGCGATCTCGCGCTTGAGCGCCACCCGCACGTATTCGGTCAGCAGCACGACATCCTTCTCGCGCCCGCCGACATCGGTGATCGCCTCGAACGCATCGCGCAGGTTGCGGATCGGCACGCCTTCTTCGGCCAACCGCCGCAGCACGTCGGCGACGCGCTGCGGCGCGACCACGCGCAGCATTTCCTTGACCAGGTCGGGGTAGTCGCGCTGCATGCGGCCGAACAGGTGCGAGGTTTCCTGGATGCCGAGGAAGCCGCCGAGCCGGCGTTGCAAGGCACTGCGGCTGTGGTCGGCGAGCGTGTCGATCGCGCTGCGCGTGTCGGCGTCGTTGTCGCTGGTCCAGTCACCGGCCAGCACCGGAAAGAAGCCCGGTACCCGCGCGGCGCTGTCGCCGGGTACGCGCGCCGGGCGGAAACGCGCATCGCCGCGCAGCTGCCCGGAAGCGAGCCGCGCGCCGAACGCGCTCAGGCGATAGGTGCCTTCGCCGGCGAGCCCGGCGTCGACGCGCACGATGGGACTGGGCACGGGCACGCCGTATTCCTCGCGCAGGCGCTGCGCCACTTCGGTGATGCGCGCACGGATCGGCTCCTCGCCGAGCGCCCTGGCCAGCGACGGCGACAGGTCGAGCTGCAGCGGCGCCGGCGGCGACAGCTCGTCGGCGTCGTCCTGCTTGTGCGCGGCCGCCAGTTCCGCATCGCCGACGCGGAACATGCGCCGCAGCGTTTCGTAATTGTGCCGGTAGCGCCACGCGCCGAGTCCCAGCAGGACCACGCCGAGCACGCCGAACACGGGCCACGGAAAGCCGGGCACGAACATCATCAGCAGCGCCAGGCCGCCGGTGATCAGCAGCACGCGCGGCTCGCCCGACACCTGGCGGGTGATCGAATCGCCGAGGTGGCGATCCTCTTCCTCGCCGGCCGTGCGCGTGACCACGAGGCCCGCCGCGATCGTGGCGAGGATCGCCGGGATCTGCGACACCAGGCCGTCGCCGATGGTGAGGATGCTATAGGTGTGGGTGGCGTCGCCGAGCGTCATGTCGCGCTGCAGGACGCCGATCGCCAGGCCGCCGAGCAGGTTGATCAGGATGATGACGATGCCGGCGATGGCGTCGCCCTTCACGAACTTCATCGCGCCGTCGAGGCTGCCGTGCAGCTGGCTCTCGACCTCGAGCAGGCGGCGCTTGCGGCGCGCCTCGTCCTTGTCGAGCATGCCAGCACGCAGGTCGGAATCGATCGACAACTGCTTGCCGGGCATCGCATCGAGCGTGAAGCGCGCGGCGACCTCGGCCACGCGCTCGGCGCCCTTGGCGACGACGATGAACTGCACCACGGTGATGATCAGGAACACCACCAGGCCGACCACGAGATTGCCGCCGGCGACCAGCGTGCCGAAGGTTTCGACGATGTGGCCGCCCTCGGCATTGAGCAGGATCGAGCGCGTGATCGCGATCGACAGCGCCAGCCTGAAGAGCGTGGTCAGCAGCAGCACGCTCGGGAAACTCGAGAACGCCACCGGCGTGGGGATGTAGATGGCCAGCAGCAGCAGGCCGAAACCGATCGAGATATTGAGCGCGACCAAGCGCGTCGATCGCCACCACCGGCAGCGGCAGGATCATCACGCTGATGATCATCACCGCCGCGAACGCCAGCACGATGTCGCTGTAACCGCCGCGTTTGCGCGGGGACGCGCCGATCGGCGCTGCGAAGAGGTTTGCGATCAGCTCGCGCATGGCCCGACACGTCCCTGTCGATCGTTGCAACCTGGCTGATGGGCCGACACGCGTTGCGCGTACCGGACCTGGAAAACCCGTTCTATCCCGCACCCTGGACAAAACTTGCGCACGGCGTAGGCCTCATGCGTTTAGTTTTATGGGCACCGACCATAACATGGCTTGGCGTACGTGCATCACCGTCACGTTACGAAAAATTCGATCCGGATTCCGGTTTGTGAAGACACGCTCACAAGCTACCGCACATTAGTGCCGCATGTTATGCCGCCCTAACGATTCGACACGGGAATGCCACGGTCGCATCACGGACGCTTAACGGCGCATCGCGGTATCAATGCAGGCAACATACGGGCCGATGGTGGCCAGATCCGGGTCAGGAGGCAGGATCGGTCGTCGCTTCGTCGCTCGCGTTGTCGCGTTGTACGTACACGTCGTCGTGGTCGAGTCGGGCAAGCAGTGTCAGTGATTGTGCTGCCACGCCGATCGCCAGCACGCGGCCCGCACGGGTCTTCACGAGCACGATGCGCTCGCGCGGACCCACCGGCAGGATCTGCACGATCGACAGCGGCGCGTCCGAGCCTGTCAGGCCGAAGCGACGACGCGCGATCACGAGGACGGCGACGAGGCCGCCGATGATGAACAGGAGTGGCAGGACGATCGCAAGCACCTCGCCGAGCAACGATGTCGTCGGCTGCGCTGCCGCAGGTTGCGCAGCGAACGCGATGCCCGGCCAAGCCGATGCAAGCAGCAGCGCACGTAGCGCAGGATTACGATTCGATCGGAACTTGGGGCAGGATGGCGTCATGGGACACGGAGTCTGGGACATGGAAGACAGGGCATGCCATCGCGCCACTGGCGCCGACGATGCAGCGAGGCCCGGTTACCGTAACAGGTGGATCGCGGACGTGACATCACGGCGCGCAGGATGGCGCTGCACGGGATTGCTCTGCACAGGGCCGCAGCCGACATGACCACGGTCCGCGCCGGTCGCGCCCCGGCCGCGCCGCGCCGCGCGCGCGCGGACAAGACAACAGCGGCTTTACCCGAAACCGCACTCGTCGCCCTCGAGCAGATCCTCGACGCCGTGCCGTTCGCCTGCGCGGCCTTCGCGCGCGACGGCGCCGTGCTGGTCGCGGCGAACCGGCGTTTCCACAACGAGTTCGCTGCGATCCCGGGGCATGCCCATCGCGATCGTCTGCTGGAAAGCCTGCACGGCGCGGAGGCCGACGCGGCCGAACCGCGCGAGGTCCACGTCACGCACAGCGGGCGCTGGTACACGCTGCACTGGAGCGACCTGGAGGTCGCCGGGCGCGCGCTCGCGTTGCTGACCGCCGTCGACATCAGCGAACGCATCGAGACGCTCGATACGCACAAGAGCCAGCAGGAGAAGCTGCTGTTCACCTCGCGGCTGATGTCGGTCGGCGAGATGGCGGCGACGCTGGCGCACGAACTCAACCAGCCGCTCGCGGCGATCATCAACTACCTCAACGGCAGCCTGCGCCTGGTCGACCAGGCCGGTGGGCCGGTGCAAGTCGAACGCGCACTGCTCGCCGCGCGCACCCAGGCCGAGCATGCCAGCGCGGTGATCTCGCGGGTACGCGAGTTCGTGCGCGCGCGCGAACCGCGAAGAGATGCGCACGATCTCTCCGCGATCGCCGCGACGGTCCTCGAGCTGTTGCGGCTGGAGGCCGAACGCCTGCAGTTGCGCATCGACGTGTCGCTGGCACCGACGCTGCCGGCCGTGTATGCGGATCGGGTGATGATCGAGCAGGTGCTCCTGAACCTGGTCAAGAACGCGATCGAAGCGATGCGCGAAACCACGGCGGCGCGGCGCGAGCTGCGCGTAGAAGGCCGCGTGAACCTGGACGGCCAGATCGAGGTCCGCGTCAGCGACCGCGGTGCCGGCCTGTCCAGCGCCGAGCAGGACCAGCTGTTCTCGCCATTCTTCACCACCAAGATCGACGGCCTCGGCATCGGCCTGGCGATCTGCCGCTCGATCATCGAATACCACGAGGGCCGACTGTTCTTCGAGCCGCGCGAGGGCGGCGGCAGCGTCTTCGGTTTCACCCTGCCGCGTGCGGAGGGTCGCGCATGATGCATGCAGCTGTGCCGCGCCACGCGCATTTTCGAGGACGGAACCGCCGCCATGCCTGACACGCGCGTCTACCTGGTCGACGACAACGACGGCTTCCGCGACTCCACCGCCTGGCTGCTGGAAACGGCCGGCTTCGAAACGCATGCCTACGCCTCCGGACCGGAATTCATCTCCGCCTATTGCGGCGAGCGCCACGGCGACGCGCCGGAATGCCTGATCTCCGACATCCGCATGCCCGAGATGAGCGGGCTGCAACTGCAGGAGGAGCTGCTGCGGCGCGGTTGCATGGTGCCGCTGGTGTTCGTGACCGCGCACGGCGACGTGCCGCTGGCGGTGGAAGCGATGCGCAAGGGCGCGTCGAATTTCCTCGAGAAGCCCTTCAGCGACGACGCGTTGATCGATGCGATCCGCGTGGCCTTGTCGAAGGCACGCCACCACAACGGCGCCAACGTGCAGGACGAGCTGCTCGGCAAGCTCAGTCCACGCGAGCGGCAGGTGCTCGACCTGGTGGTGGCGAGCAAGCCGAACAAGATCATCGCCGACATCCTCGGCATCAGCATCAAGACCGTGGAGCTGCATCGCGCGAACATGATGAACAAACTCGGGGTACGCTCGCTGCCCGAACTGATGAAGGTGGCACTCGGGCATGGTTGAAACCAGTCGCAGGAAATCCACGGCGCGCGTCGCCAAGACGAGCCCAGCCAAGCAAGATCACGATGCCGGCTCGCTACGTGGCCGCATCCCACACTTGCAGGCGGCGCACGCCGAGGCCTTGCGCGACTTCTTCGCAGCATCGCAGCACTGGGCGCTGCGCGACGGCGGCACGCTGACGTTCGCGCCCGGCGCGCCCGGTGCGGCGCGTTCCACGTTCGCGCTCGAAGGCGACGGCGTGCGACTGGCGCTCGAGCTGCCGTCCGATGACGGCGCCGCGGCCGACGATGCCCTGCACTGGAGCGACTACAGCGGCCGATCGCGCCTGCTGGCGTGGAGCCTGGCGCACGAAGCGCAGCTGATGCGGTTGAGCGATGGGCTCGGCGTGGCGCTGATTCCCGTGGATGGTGCCGTGGATGGCGCAGACGACGGCGACGCGGACGCACGGCTGTGGCTGGATTTCGCGATCCGCGATGCCGACGTCGCGCTGTCGGCGCCGCCGCGCCACCGGGGCAAGTTGCGGCTGCCTTATGCCTGGTTGCCGCGCCTGCTCGATCGCGCCGAGCAACCCTTCCTCGACGACCCGTTGCCGGCGCTCGGGCCATGGCGCGCGCTGGCGGCGCCGGTGGCGATCCGCTTCGAGGGCCCGGAACTGATCGCCGCCGAATGGCGCGCGCTGCGTCCGGGCGATGTCATCGTGGTCGGCGCGCGCACGCGCCCGCCGCAGGTGTCGGCGCATGCGGCGGGATCTGCGTGGCCGCTTGCCGGTGGAGCCGGCGGCTGGCGCGTCGACGGCGCCGCGCATTCCATTACTTCTGCACACAGGGAGAGTTCTGCGATGAACGACAACGAGACATCGGTGTCGACCACGACGGTCGAGGTCGACGAGGATGCCGGCACGCGCAAGTTGCCGGTGAAGATCGAGTTCGAGATCGGACGTCTCGAGATGAGCGTCGGCGAGTTGTCGGCGCTGCAGCCGGGCTACGTGTTCGCGCTGCCCGCGCATCTGGAGGGCGCCAACGTCACTATTCGCGCCAACGGCCGCGCGGCAGGGCGCGGCGAAGTGGTCGCGGTCGGCGACACGCTCGGCGTGCGCCTGTTGTCCTGGAGCTAGTGCATGGACTTCAGCACCTTCTCGCCGGCGCTCGTCCTCGTCACCGTCATCAGCCTGGCGCTGGCGCCGTTCGTGGCGGTCATGGTGACTTCGTTCACCAAGATGGTCGTGGTGCTCAGCCTGTTGCGCAACGCGCTCGGCCTGCAGCAGGTGCCGCCGAACGTGGTCATCAACGGCCTGGCGATCGTGCTGTCGATCTACGTGATGTATCCGGTGATCCTCGACACGCATGCCGCCGTCAACGCGAAGATGCAGGGGTTGCCGCCACCGGCCCCGATTTCGGCACCGGCGCGGCCGGCGAATACGGGCACGACGCCGACCACAGCGACGCCGGCGCAAGCGGAACCCGCGCCGCGCTCCCCGGCCGCGGCCGCCGGTCTCGCCGCGGAAGCCGCCGCGGCGCGCGGACCACAGTTCCTCAACGTCGTCGGCTCCGATGCTGCGGCGCGTGGACCGCAGTTCACCAATGTGCAGGGCACGCCGTCGGCCGCGTCTGCGACGAATACGCAAACAACCGTGGCTGGCGAAGCGGCGCCTCCCGCAACGGCAGCGAAGCCGACGCTGACGCCGGGCGGTCGCATGGACACCGCGCGCCTGCTGTCGCTGGTCGACGCCGGCAAGGAGCCGTTGCGCGCGTTCCTGACCAAGCATTCCAGCGACAACGAGCGCGCGTTCTTCCTGCGCAGCGCGCAACGGCTGCTGCCGCCGGCGCGGCGCGCGGACCTGACCGCCAGCGATTTCATCGTGATCATCCCGGCCTTCACGGTGAGCGAGCTGACCGCCGCGTTCCAGATCGGTTTCCTGATCTTCCTGCCGTTCCTGATCATCGACCTGGTGGTCTCGAACATCCTGCTCGCGCTCGGCATGATGATGCTGTCGCCGACGACGGTGTCGCTGCCGTTCAAGCTGCTGCTGTTCGTACTGATCGACGGTTGGGCGAAGCTGGTGCACGGGCTGGTGCTGACGTATGCGTGAGTTGCGATCGTGGCGACGGCTCGCCGCTTGCTCGTCATCCCATGGCTCGTCATCCCAGCGCAAGCTGGGATCCACCTTGATCTTGCTGTGCATTTCGAAAAAGCAAAATGGTTCCCAGCTTGCGCTGGGATGACGAGCAAAAGGCAACTCCTTGAGCTCCATGTCCCCGTTCCCTGATCTCCGGACCCTGCAATGGACGACGTCCTCGAACTGACCAAGCAAGCCCTCTGGCTGACGCTGATCCTGTCCGGCCCGCCGATCGCCGCGGCCTCGATCGTCGGCCTGGCGGTCGCGTTCCTGCAGGCGGCCACGCAGCTGCAGGAGCAGACGTTCGCCTACGCGCTGAAGTTCGTCACCATCGTCATTACGCTGTTCATCACCGCCTCGCTGATCGGCGGCACGCTGTACACGTTCGCCGACCGCATCTTCATCGAGTTCCCCGGCCTCGTCCGGCACTGACGGCCGCGCGGATGCCGTTCGATTCGGTAGGCAACGTGATGCTGGCGCTGGGGCTGACCACGCCGCGCATCATCGGCGCGTTCCTGATGCTGCCGCTGCTGACGGCGGAAACCGTGCCTGCACTGGTGCGCAACAGCTTCATGGTCAGCCTGGCGCTGGTCGCGATCCCGATCGCGATGGCCGGCGCGCCGCTCGAGCAGATGGGATTCATGCAGTGGGGGCCGATCGTGCTGAAGGAACTGTTCCTCGGCATCGCGATCGGTTTCTGCTTCGGCATCGTGTTCTGGGCGTTGGGCGCGGCCGGCAACGTGATCGACAACCAGGTCGGCCTCGGCATGGCCTCGGTGTTCGACCCGATCCAGGGCCACCAGACCTCGTTGCACGGCACCTTCCTGTCGCAGTTCGCAGCCTGGCTGTTCATGGCCAGCGGCGCGTTCCTGGTGTTCCTCGACCTGCTGCTGTCGAGCTATGTCATGTGGCCGGTGACGTCCTACGTGCCGAACCTGCAGGCCGGCGGCCTGCACATGTTCATCGGCCAGTTCAGTTACCTCATGACCGCGCTGGTGGTGCTGGCCGCGCCGGCGATGGTGGTGCTGTTGCTGGTCGACCTGTCGTTCGGCCTGGTCAACCGCTACGCGCCGCAGCTCAACGTGTTCGCGCTGACCATGCCGATCAAGGCCTGGCTGGCCACCGCGATGCTGCTGCTGATGCTCGGCGTCTACATCGAGATCGTGCTCGACCGCCTAGGCGACAACCGCGGCTTGCTGCCGGCGCTGCAACGCGCCTTCGGCTGAGCGTCACGACAGTCACTCGACGCGGCGCATGTCCTCGGCCCAGCGCAACACTTCGGCCACGGCATCGAAGAATTCACCGTCGATGTAGTCGTCGAGCGCGGTGCGCTCGTTGAGGCCGCGCGCCAGTTCGACGTTCTGCATGATCGGCACGCCGGCTTCCTCGGCGGCCTTCTTGATCATCTCGGCGGTGGCGCCTTCGCCCTTGGCGACCACGACCGGCAGGTCGGTGACGCCGTGCTCGTACTGCAGCGCTACCGCGATGTGGGTGGGATTGGTGACCACGACGTTCGACCCCCTGACGGCATTGAGCATGTTCTGCTGCGACCATTCCTGGTGCAACTGGCGACGGCGCTGCTTGACGTAGGGATCGCCCTCGTTCTCCTTCACTTCCTGCTTGATGTCGCGACGGCTCATGCGCAGCTGCTTGAGGTAGGAATATTTCTGGTAGCCGGCGTCGATCGCCGAGACGAAGAAGAACACGAAGATCGTCCACACCACGATGCGCAGCAGGCCGTACCAGATCGCCGAGCCCATCGCCGCCGGCGGCGCGTACGGCAGCAGGATCAACTGGTCGAGCATGCCCCACACCACGAACGCGCCGATGCCGAGCAGGGCGCCGCTCTTGACGATGGACTTCACCAGTTCGACCAGGTTGTCCATCGAGAACATCTTCTTCAACCCTTCCGCCGGGTTGAGCTGGGCGACATTGGGCGTGACTTTCTTCATCGTCGCCACCGGCCCGACCTGCAGGAACTCGACCAGCAAGCCGAGGAACACCGCGAAGGCCAGCAGCGGCAGGCTCAGCCACAGGAAGGTGTCGAAGGCGGTGGAGGCGAGTTCGCGCACCGCAACGTCGAACGGCTGCTGGATTGCGGCGATGCTCTCGTTGAACAGCGTCTTGATCTTGCTGTACATGAAGCCCATCAGCACCCAGCCGCCGACCAGCCAGCCGAGCACCAGCACCGTGCTGGTCAGCTCGCGGCTCTTGCTGACATTGCCTTCCTTGCGCGCGTCGCGCAGTTTCTTGGCGGTCGGCTGTTCGGTCTTGTCGGCACCCTGGTCTTTCGACGCCATTCCCGGGCCTCAAATCGTTCAGGATTTCATCGGACTGCGAGGCTAGCATGGGGTCCCGTAGGCGGAAGTCGCGCGATGCGACGCACGGATGCGTAGGCCTGCCGCAACGGGCCACAGCGCTAACGAAAACCGCGCAATGAACAGCTGCGACACGAATGCTATTCAGCTACGTCCGCACCTAGGGTTACCCCGAGATGGCAGTCGGGGCGTGCGAGCGTTACCTTTCCGTCATCTCCACGATTGCGCCTGACTCCAGGCAGGCCCCGGACACCCGAACCGCATGAGCAGCATCAGCCCCGATCCGCGTCTCGACCGCGCCGGCCCCATGGCCAGCCAGGTCTCGCTCGACCAGGCGTCCGCGGATACGCTGCGCCGGGGCGAGCATGGTCAGGCCGCGCCGCAGCTCGAGGCAGCCGAGGTTGCATATGCCTCCGAGGCGCTGGTCGCGCAGAACGTCGTCGATTCCGGCGAGAGCGTGCTCAATGCCCGTGCCTGGGACGGTGTCGCCGATGGCGATCGCCTGTTGTCCGGCGACACGGAGTTCGAAGCGCAATTGGGCACCCTCGAACTGTCGCAGGCCGCCGACCAGGCTGCCGACGCGATCCTCGGCGCCTTCGCCTGAGGCATAGTTCACCGCTCCGAGTAGCGGCGGTTTGAACTTTCTTGTCCCGATGAACGAAGTCGTTCCCAGTCCTGCTGCGCTGCGCGCCGGCGCCGATCGCCTGGTGTCGGCACTGGCCGCGCACAGCGATCCGGAATATCGCCTCGCCGTGCTCAAGCGCCTGGTGCGACGTCTGGGCGAGGAACGCTATCCGTTGTTCCTGCGCCTGCTCGGCGTGGTCGCCGAGAGCGACGACGCGCGCGCGCAGCGCCTGCTCGCCGACACCTTCGGCACGGCGTTGCGGCGCATGGATCTGCCCGGCGGGGCGTTGAGCTCCTGGGGCGCCACCAGCCTGCCGGAGAGCAGCGGACCGCTCGCCGCCAGCGCGTTTTCCGGACAGTTCTTCGGCGCCACGCCGCGACGCCTGCTCGGTCCGGTCGAATACCTGACCGTCTGGCACCTGCAGCGCACGCAGCGCACCGCGCTCGGCGCGGACACGTTCCGCACAAGCCTGGCGCGCATGATCGCGCTGCTCAACCGCAGCGACGATGCCCGCGCGCTGTATCCGCAAAAACTCGCCGCCGACGCGCAGAACGAACTCGAAGGCGCCTACACGCGCGCCACGCGCGAGCGGCTGGCGGCGATCGCGGCGGCATGGAAGGCGGGACAGGCGCCGGATGCGGTGGCGCAGGCGGCGCTCGACGTGCCCGATGCTTCGCATCCGCGCGACTGGGTCGTCCGCGACTTGTAGGAACGATTTGTAGTTAACGGGGACGGCCAGCGCAGCAGGGCCGCTTGCCGCGCCTTGTGCCGACGCCCAAGATGCGCGCTCAGCGTCCGGGGAAGTCGCCACGTGCCAGCCCGTTTCAGGCCACTGTTCCTGCTGTTCGCGCTTTGCCTGCTCGCGGGCGTCCTGCTTTCCGGCTGCCGCCGCGAAGGCGGCGATGCCGCGGTGCCGCTAGCCGGCGGCGCCACCAAGCCGGCCCAGGCGGTGCGTTTGCTGACGCGGCACCTGCACGACAACGACCTCGACGCCTTCGCCCGCGACGCGGTGCCGCCGGCCCTGCACGCGCAACTCGAAACCGCCTGGCGCGAAGGCCGCACGCGCTGGCCGTTGGACGAACTGCCGTTCGACGAGCGCCTGCCCGCCTTGCTCGGCGCGCTGGCCGCGCCGGGATCGGAAGCGAAACTGCAGAAGACCTTCGACCGCCAGTTCTCGCGGGCCGATGCCGAACTGAAGGCCGCGGCCGCATCGCTGGGCCTGTTCGGCGTGCAATACGTACGCAACGAAGGCGATTTCAGCGCCGCCGAACGCGACCACTACGCGCAGTTCGTGTCTGCGATCAGCCGCTGGGGCATGAGCGCGCCGCTCGGCGATCCGCAGCGCGCACGCGTCGCGATCCCGCAGCTCGCCGCCGCCGCGCGCAAGACCAGACTTGCCTCGGAAGCCGATTTCGCCCGGGTCGGCATGCACGACAGCCTGCGCCGGCTGTCGGCGTTCCTGGCGACGGCCAAGCAGGTGCTCGGGCGCTATGGGCTGGACCTGGACGACAGCCTCCACAACCTCGAGGCCGGCCTGCAGTCGCAGACCGGCGACTCCGCCAAGGTGCGCATGCGCTACACGCTGGGCGGGCAGCCGATCGACACCGTGGTCGAGGTCGAGCGCCACGGCGGACGCTGGTACCTGAGCGACTACCTGCGCCACGCCGAGGCCGCCGTCGCGGCGCCCGTCCGCCAAGCGCCGGCGCCCGCCCCGGGCTAAGCGGCCGCGGTGCGCAGTGGCGCCGGGGCGCGCTTCGGCATAATGCCGACGATGCCCACACAACCGAACCTGTTCGACTCCGATCCTTCGCGTCCTTCGCGCCCGGTCGCGGACGCCCCGCAGGACGGCGCCGTACCCGTCGAGCCGATGCTGGCCGGCAGCGAGCTCGCGCCTGCGCCGGCGAAGCTGTCGGCTGCCGCAGACGACGACGCCCCAGAAGGCGATGTCCGGATCGATGCAGGCGACGATCTGGCACCGCTACGCCCGGATCAGCCGCTTGATCCCGGCGCTGCCGAACCCGTTCCGCAGCAGGCCGAACTCGGCATCGCGGCGGTGCCACTCGCACCGCCGCACGTCACCGCCGCGCGCGCGCGGCGGCCGTGGTGGGTCAAGCTGCTCGGCAAGATCCTCGAGCCCTGGATCACGCTCAAGCTCGAACCGCAGTCGCTGCAGCAATACGTCGACCAGCGACCGGTCTGCTACGTGCTCGAGGACTACGGCCTGTCGAACGCGCTGATCCTCGACCGCGCCTGCCGCGAGGCCGGCCTGCCGTCGCCGCTGCGGCCGTTGCCGGGCGATCCGCTCGGCCGCAAGCGCGCCTATGTCGCGTTGTCGCGACGCAGCGCCGGCAGCGCGTTGAGCCTGCCGACCGGCAAGGCACAACCGGCCAAGACCCATTCCGAATCCCTGGCGCGCCTGATAGAGGCACATCGCACCGATCCCGCGCTCGACGTGCAGCTGGTGCCGGTGTCGATCTTCGTCGGCCGCGCGCCGGACAAGAACAGCGGCTGGTTCTCGGTGCTGTTCTCCGAAAACTGGACCCTGGTCGGTCGTTTCCGCCGACTGCTGGCGATCCTGCTCAACGGCCGCGACACGCTGGTGCAGTTCGCGCAGCCGATCGCATTACGCGGCGTCATCGCCGAAGGCCTGCCGCCGGAACGCACCGTGCGCAAGCTCTCGCGCGTGTTGCGCACGCATTTCCACCGCATCCGCGAGGCGGTGATCGGGCCGGATCTGTCGACGCGGCGATTGCTGGTCGACAAGGTGCTCGCTTCGGAACCGGTCAAGGAAGCGATCGCCGACCAGGCGCGCCGCGACGCCGGTGGCGGCAGGTCCAGCAAGGGCAGCGCCAAGGACATCGAGGACGCGTGGAAGAAGGCCCACGCGTTCGCGTACGAGATCGCCGCCGACTACTCGCATCCGGTCGTGCGCTCGGCCTCGTTCCTGCTGACCACGGTCTGGAACCGCATCTTCCGTGGCGTGCTCGTGCACCACCTCGACTCGCTGAAATCGATCGCGCCCGGGCACGAGGTCATCTACGTGCCCAGCCATCGCAGCCACATGGATTACCTGCTGCTGTCGTACCTGCTCTACAACACCGGCGTGGTCCCGCCGCACATCGTCGCCGGCGTCAACCTCAACCTGCCGGTGATCGGCAGCCTGCTGCGCAAGGGCGGCGCGTTCTTCATCCGCCGCAGCATCCGCGGCAGCGCGCTGTATTCGGCGGTGCTGAGCGAATACGTCGCGCAGCTCGTCGCCGGGGGCTACTCGATTGAATACTTCATCGAAGGCGGTCGCTCGCGCACCGGGCGGCTGCTGCAGCCGAAGGGCGGCATGATCTCGATGACGGTGCGCGCGTTCCTGCGCCAGCCGACGCGACCGGTGTTGTTCCAGCCGGTGTATATCGGCTACGAGAAGCTGATGGAAGGCAACAGCTATCTCGACGAACTCACCGGCAAGCCCAAGGAGAAGGAGTCGATCTGGGCATTGTTGTGGGGCATTCCGAAAGTGCTGCGCCAGAACTACGGCCAGGTGGTGGTGAACTACGGCGAGCCGTTCGCGCTCAACGACATGCTCGCGCAGCATGCGCCGGCGTGGACCGGCGAGGTGGTCTCCGAGGACGAGAAGCCGGCGTGGCTGGCCGACACGGTCGATGCGATCGCGCAGAAGATCCAGGTCAACATCAACCGCGCCGCCGACGTCAATCCGATCAACCTGCTCGCGCTGGCGCTGCTGTCCACGCCCAAGCACACCATGGGCGAGGCCGACCTGCTCGCGCAGATCGTGCTGTCGAAGAAGCTGCTGACCGAAGTGCCGTACTCCGACCGCGTCACCGTCACCCCGCATCCTCCGCAGCAGATCGTCGCCCATGGCGAAGAGATCAACGTGCTCACGCGCATCGCCCATCCGCTCGGCGACGTGCTCAGCGTCGACGGCGACACCGCGGTGCTGCTCAGCTACTTCCGCAACAACGTCGTGCACCTGTTCACCGCATCGGCGTGGATCGCCTGCTGCTTCCTGCACAACCGCCGCATGGGCCGCGCCGGGCTGCTGCGCATCGGCCGCGCGATGTATCCGTTCCTGCAGGGCGAGCTGTTCCTGCCGTGGGACGAAGCCGAATTCTCCGAGCGGATCGACCGCACCATCGACGTCTTTATCCGCGAAGGCCTGCTGCAGCAGGTCAGCGAAGACGATGGCGGCATCCTCGCGCGCAATGCCGGGCAGAGCGATGAAGTCTTTCGCCTGCGCGCGTTGGGCCATCCGCTGCAGCAGGCGTTCGAGCGCTACTACATCGCGATCTCGGTGCTGGCCAAGAACGGACCGGGCACGCTCGGCGCCGGCGAACTGGAAAGCCTCTGCCATCTCGCCGCGCAGCGCCTGTCGCTGCTGTACGCGCCGGCGGCGCCGGAATTCTTCGACAAGACGTTGTTCCGCGGCTTCATCCAGAAACTGCGCGAACTCGAACTGGTCTGGCTCGACCAGAACAGCAAGCTGGTGTTCGACCAGCGCCTGGATGCGTGGGCCAAGGACGCCAAGGTCATCCTCGGCCGCGAGCTGCGGCACACGATCGAGAAGGTGAGCCCGGAAGCCGTGAAACCGGCGCAGGCAGCGATCGCCGCGGACTGATCGCAGCGTCGGCATGCATCCTCATCGATCGACGGGACCGTCCATGGTCCCGCCTGCGTCGTGTCAGTCGAACTTGAACATGGCGTCGTGCGCGATGCCGTCGCCGAGGTCGATGCGCATCCGCGCACAGGTGCCACCGAAACTCGTCGAGACCAACCAGTCGCGGCGATAGTTTCCGCCACCCAGGTGGCGCAGCGCCGTGCTGCTGCCGCCATAGCTCGCGAGCGGGACCGGCTGTGGGCTACCGGGGCATGCCACCGCGGTGCGCGTGATGGTGACCGCCGTCAGCGTGGTCACCGCGGCGTTGTTGGCGTCGAACACGCGCCAGCCGAACGGGATCGAACGTCGGGTCTGCGCCCCGTTCCAGGACGCACTGCCTTGCAACGGCGCGACGAAGCCCGCGAAGCCATAAACCACGCGATAGTCCGCGCTGGCGGTCGCTGCATTGCCGGCCAGGTCCATCACGCTGCAGGTCACGGTCTTGCTGCCGACCGTGCCGGTCGCCAATGCGGCACAACCCTGCGTACCGATACCCGACAACGCGTCGCTGCCATTGGCCGCCGCAACGGCGCTTGCGTTGAGCAACAAGGGATCCGACGACACGTTCGGAACCAGCGTCGGTGCGGTCTTGTCGAGCTTGACCGTGACCACGTTCGACGGCGCGCTGTGGTTGCCCGCCTGGTCGACGACGCTGACCACACTCGACGCAACCGCTACGCCCTCTGCCGACAACACTTGATCCGGCGGACAGGCGGCCACGCCCGACAAGGCATCGTTGCAGCCGTGCTGCACGGTGACATCGTCGCGATACCAGCCGGCGGCATTGGCCGGCGCGCTCGCCGCCGCAGTCACCACCGGCGCAGTCGCGTCGCGCTTGATCGTCACCGTCTGCGACGCCGTGCCGCCCAGGCTCGTGGCGCTGCAGGTGAAGCCGGCACCACCCGTATCGGTCGCCAGCGTGACGGCATCGCAACCGCTGCTTGCGGAGATCGGCGAGTCCGGATCACTCACCGACCAGCTGACCTGCACGTCGCCGACATACCAGCCGTTGTCGCCGAGCACGCCGGTGACGACCGGCTCGATCAGTGGCGCGTCGTGGTCGACATCGATGGTCCAGGCATGCGTGACCGGCGTTGCATCGATGTTGCCGGCACCGTCGATCGCGCGCGCGGCGAAGGTGTGGGGCCCGTCGCCTAGACCCTGGTAGCTCTGCGTCGCATCGCAGGCGGCGAATGCCGCGCCGTCCAGGCTGCACTCGTAAGCGGCCAGGCCCGACACGTCGGCCTGCGCCTGCAGCACGAAGCTCGCATCCGGACTGCCATTGGGATCGGCAGGGGCAGACGCCAGCGCGGTGTCGGGCGCGGTGGCATCGCGCTTGATCGTGACCGTTTCACTGCTGCTGCCACCGGCGCTGGCCGCGGTGCAGGTGAAGCCGGCAGCGGCCGAATCGGTCGACAAGACTACGGCCTCGCAGCCGGTGGACGACTCGATGGCCGAATCCGGATCGTCCACGGTCCATGCGATCTGCACGTCGCCGGTGTACCAGTCGCCGTCGCCCAGCGTGCCGCTCACGACCGGCGCGATCACCGGCGGCGTGGGATCCGGGATCAGGACTTCGAGCGCATAACTGCGCGTGGCGGCGAAGCCGTTGCTGTCCTCGCCTTCGAGCGTGAATGCATAACTGCCCGGCGTCGTCGGCGTGCCGGACAGCAAGCCACTCGCATCGAACGACAGGCCGGGCGGCAAGGCGCCCTCGACCAATGCGAAACCGGGCATCGGCGGCAGGTAGAAATCGCGTGCATCGCGCAACAGCACCTGCACGCTGAAGGCGCGACCTTCGCGCGCGACCGGTAGCACCGCAGGACGCAGTTCGACGTCGGGCGCCTGTCCGGCGCTGCCGAAGCCCCAGCACTTGCGCACGCCGTCGCTGCGGATCGCGCAGTTGTGCTGGTGACCGCTGGCCAGACTCACGTAGGTGCCGTCGGGCGGCGTGGCTTGGCCGCTGGCATTCAAGCCCCAGCAGGCCAGCGTGCCGTCCTGGCGGATGGCGCAGTTGTGATAGAAGCCCGACCCCAATGCCTTGAAGGTGCCGGCGGGAACGTTGCCGACCTGGCCTTCGGCGTTGCGGCCCCAGCACGCGATTGTGCCGTCGGTCTTGAGCCCGCAGCTATGTTGTCCGCCGGCGCGGATCGCCAGCCAGCTCGCGGCCGGCACATTGGTCTCGCCATCGCCGTTGTAGCCCCAGCACAGGCCGCTGTTGTCGTCGAATACCGCGCAACTGTGGACGAAGCCGGCGTCGATGCTGCGATAGGTCCGGCCTGGCGCAGGCGCCGGCGGCGTGGCCTGGCCGTTGCTGTTCCAGCCCCAGCAGGCTGGTTCGCCGGCCGGGCCGAGCGCGCAGGTGAAACTGTCGCCCGCCTCGATCTGCGCGAATGGGCCTGCCGGCGGCGTGCTTTGCCCGTATCGGTTTTGTCCCCAGCAGATCGCTTCGCCGTCGTCGCGCAGACCGCAGTTGTGATCGCTGCCCGTGCTCAGTGTTGCGAGCAGTCCGGCCGGCGGCGTGGCGCGACCGGCATCGTTGTAGCCCCAGCAGGTCGGCATGCCGTTGGCGCCGAGCTGGCAGCTGTGCAATTCGCCGGCGCCGACGGCGCCGAAGCCGTAGAGACCGTTGCTGCCGAGCTGGATGTGCTGCGTCTGTTCGCCCCAGCAATCAACCGCACTGCCATCCGCGCGCAAACCGCAGGTGTGCAAATTGCCTGACACCAGCCTGCTGAACCTCGCGCCCGCCGGAACCGTCGTCTGTCCATAGCCGTTGTAGCCCCAGCATTGCGCGCTGCCGTCGCCGCGCAGGCCGCAGGTATGGGCTGCGCCCGCCACCAGCGCGGTGAACACCGCGCCCGCCGGGACGGCGCTCTGACCAGAGCCGTTGTAGCCCCAGCATTGCGCGCTGCCGTCGGCGCGCAGGCCGCAGGTATGGAAAGCACCCGCCACCAGCTTGGTGAACGTGGCGCCTGCCGGTACGTTGTTCTGGCCGAAGCCGTTGTAACCCCAGCATTGCGCGCTGCCGTCCGGGCGCAGGCCGCAGGTATTGGAATCGCCCGCCGTCAGTGCAGTGAACGCCACGCCGATCGGCGCCACGCTCTGGCCGCTGTTGTTATGTCCCCAGCATTGCGCGCTGCCATCCGCGCGCAGGCCGCAGGTGTGCAGCGTACCGGCCGCCAACGCGGTGAATGTCGCACCCGCCGGCACTGCGGTTTGGTTGTAACCGTTATGACCCCAGCACTGCGCGCTGCCGTCCGTTCGCAGGCCGCAGGTGTGGGAATCGCCGGTCGCCAACGCCGTGAAGATCGTTGCCGCCGGCACCACGGTCTGGCCGTCGGCGTTGTAGCCCCAGCACTGCGCGCTGCCGTCGGCGTGCAGGCCACAGGTATGGGCGGACAGGCCCGACACGATCTCGGCGAATACGCCTCCCGTCGGCACCATGTTCTGGCCATTGCTGGTTTCGCCCCAGCACTGCGCGCTGCCGTCCATGCGCACGCCGCACGTGTGCAGGCCACCCGCGGTCAGCGCGGTGAATCTGGCTCCCGCCGGTACCGCGCTCTGACCGACACTGTTGTCTCCCCAACACTGCGCGCCGCCGTCCGCGCGCAGGCCGCAGGTGCGCGAAGCGCGCGCTACCAACGCGGTGAACACCGATCCAGCCGGCACCGTGCTTTGGCCGTTAGTGTTATTGCCCCAGCACTGCGCGCTGCCGTCCGCGTGCAGGCCACAGGTATGGGAGCCGCCCGCTGCCAGCACGGTAAAGCCGGAACCGGCAGGCACCGCGCTCTGCCCTTGGCTGTCGCTGCCCCAGCATTGCGCGCCGCCATCCGGCCGCAAGCCGCAGGTGTGCGATTCGCCTGCCGTCAGTGCAGTGAAATTCGTGCCCGCCGGTACCGTGCTCTGGCCGCTGGTGTTGCTGCCCCAGCACTGCGCAGTGCCGTTCGCGCGCAAGCCGCAGGTATGGGAATGGCCCGCCGCCAACGCGACGAACATCGCCCCGGCCGGTACCGTTCTCTGGCCGGCGCTGTTGCTTCCCCAGCATTGTGCGCTGCCGTCGGCACGCAGGCCGCAGCTGTGGGATTCGCCGGCCACCAGTGCGGTGAAGATCGCCCCCGCCGGCACCGTGCTCTGGCCAGCGGCGTTCTGGCCCCAGCACTGCGCACTGCCGTTCGCCAGAAGCCCGCAGGTGTGAGCTCCACCCGCCGCCAACGCGACCACTTGCGCCTGTCCGCGCGGCACCGCGCCGGGCGTCTCGTGCGCCGACGCCAATGCCGGCCATGCCAACGCACAGCCCAGCAGCCAGACCATCCATGTCGCGCGCAAGCGGTGCGCCAACAGCATCGTGCTCATCAAGTTTTCCCCTGTCTTCGGCAACACCTGACGGCAAGACTCGTTGCCGCCCGCGGTATCGCCCGATCCCCTGTCACCGGCCTCGGCCGGTGCCTTCACTGCTGCCGAAAAGTGCACGGCATCCTGTCTGATCCAACGTAAAATCCGTGGCGACCTGGCCATGCGCCGTCCCTCGCGGCTTCACGCGCCGGCGATGCCGACCCGCTTCGACAAGGACGCTCTGTCGCACGCCGCCTCGGCCACGTTTCGATTCCGGGCGCTGCGGCATGACTGTCTTCGCTGTAAAGCGGCCGATCGAACCATGGCTTCCCCCGAAGTCACGGCGCGACGTACCTTGCCAGAACCGCCGCGATCAAAGAAGGGCCGTCGTGGCCGGGCGTTCCCGTGGAGGCGAAATTCGCCGATCGCGTCGCAAGAAACCTGGCACAACACCCGCTTTTCAGGCCGGCTCGTCCGGGATCAACGCGCTCTCCAGCCGCGAGATGCTGTCCTTCAACTGCAGCTTGCGTTTCTTGAGGCGCTTGACGGTGAGTTCGTCGGCCTCGATGTCGGCCTGCAGCCTGGCGATGGCGGCGTCGAGGTCGCGATGCTCCACGCGCAACTCCACCAGGCGCTGGGTCACGCGGGCGAGTTCGGAGGCGTCGAAGGGCTGCATCGCAGCATGAGCTTATCGCGCCGGCGCGCGCAGCGTCATCCCGCCACGGCATCCGGCGACGAGCGGTGCCCGCTGCGCGTCATCGGTAGAATATGCGACCGATGAACATCGCCCTGTCCCCCGTCGAACCGCTGCCGCTCGCCGAACCCGTGTCGCCACGGCGCCGCCATGCACGCGAGCAGCACAAGCTCGGCAAACGCCTGCGCCACCAGGTCGGCCGCGCGATCGCCGATTTCGGCATGATCGGCGAAGGCGACAAAGTGATGGTCTGCCTGTCCGGCGGCAAGGACAGCTACACGCTGCTCGACATCCTGCTGCAACTGCAGAAAAAGGCGCCGGTGCGGTTCTCGATCACCGCGGTGAACCTCGACCAGAAGCAGCCGGGGTTTCCCGAGCACGTGCTGCCGGCTTACCTGGAATCGATCGGCGTCGACTACCGCATCCTCGAGCAGGACACCTACTCGGTGGTCACGCGCGTGGTGCCGGAAGGCAAGACGCTGTGCTCGCTGTGCTCGCGCCTGCGCCGCGGCGCGCTGTATGCGTATGCGGAAGCCGAAGGCTTCACCAAGATCGCACTCGGCCACCATCGCGACGACCTGGTCGCGACGTTCTTCCTCAACCTGTTCTTCCATTCCAAGATCAGCGGCATGCCGCCGAAGCTGCTCAGCGACGACGGCCGGCACGTGGTGATCCGGCCGCTGGTCTACGTGCGCGAGGACGACATCGCCCAGTACGCCGCGATGAAGCAGTTCCCGATCATCCCCTGCAACCTGTGCGGCTCGCAGGAAAACCTGCAGCGCAAGCAGGTCAGGCGCATGCTCGACCAGTGGGAGCGCGACACGCCCGGGCGCGTCGAGCAGATCGCGCGCGCGCTCGGCGATATCCGGCCGTCGCAACTGAGCGATCCGAAGCTGTTCGATTTCCTGTCGCTGGGACAAGGCGGCACCGCGCTCGTGGATGCGCATGCGTGGCTGGCAGGCGAGTCGCGCGACGACGACTTGCAGTAGGTCCAACCATGCCCAAGCCGCCTCCGTCGTCGTTCCCGCAAAGGCGGGAACCCAGCGTCTTCCGTCTTCAAAGACTTGAAGTCGCTGGATCCCCGCCTTCGCGGGGACGACGAGCAAAAAAGTGTCCTTGCCGATCGAGGTAGGTCGAGCAAGCAACTTCACGACATTCGAAACCCGCAACTGCCCTTTCTTCCGCTCCGACCCCTATTCCCTTTTCCGGATACTCGATGTTCTTTCGTAACCTCACGCTGTTCCGCTTCCCTCCATCCCTCGATCTTTCCGAACTCGAATCCCACCTTGCCGACGCCCAACTCAAGCCGGTCGGCCAACTGGAGCTCTCCTCGCGCGGCTTCGTGTCGCCGTTCGGCCGCGCGCTTGCGCCGGCCGATCCGCAGCAACCCGAAGCGCTCTCGCACCGCATCGCCGATGCCATCTGGCTGACCGTCGGCGGCGAGGACAGGTTGCTGCCGGCGGCCGTGGTCAACGACCTGCTGGCGAAGAAGCTCGCCGAGATGGAGCACAAGGAAGGCCGCAAGCCCGGCGGACGCATGCGCAAGCGCATCAAGGAGGACCTGGTGCACGAATTGCTGCCGCGCGCGTTCGTGCGACCGACGCGTACCGACGCGATCCTCGACCTGCAACACGGCCTGTGCGCGGTCGACACGTCCTCGCGCAAGAACGCAGAGGCGGTCGTGTCCGAGATCAGGCGCGCGCTCGGCAGCTTCCCCGCATTGCCGCTCAACGCGGAAGTCGCGCCGCGCTCGGTGCTGACCGGCTGGATCGCCGGCGAAGCGCTGCCGGACGGCCTCTCGCTCGGCGAGGAATGCGAGCTCAAGGACGCCGCAGAACACGGCGCGATCGTGAAATGCCAGCGCCAGGACCTGCAGGGCGACGAGATCGGCAAGCATCTGGAATCCGGCAAGCAGGTCACGCGGCTGGCGCTGAATCTCGACGACCACGCCGGCTTCGTGCTCGGCGAGGACCTGGTGGTGCGCAAGTTCAAGCTGCTCGATGGCGCCGTCGACCAGCTCGAAAGCAGCGAACGCGACGACCTGCGTGCCGAACTGGATGCGCGCTTCGCGTTGATGGCTGGCGAGCTCAAGCGGCTGTTCGCGATCCTGGAGCCGGCGCTGAAGCTCAGTCGCGCGGAGCCGTGATCGTCTCCAGTGCTGTCATGCCGAGCGCAGCGAGGGATCTGCTTTCTCTCGCCGTCGAGTTCGATGCGGGATCGCATCACGACAGGTCCCTCGCTGCGCTCGGGACGACAATCTGAAATGAAGACCTCGGTTTTCGCGAACGCTCGTACGCTCTTTGCGTGCGCGAGCGGTTAGCATTCGCGCATGCCCTCGCTGCTCCGCTTCCTGCTCCGTGAACCACCCGCGCGCAAGCCGCGGCCGATCGAGCGCGACACCGTCACGCTGGCGCTGGACGACGGACGCTGCATCGACATCTTGCGCGTGCGCGATCCGCGCGCGCGTCGCATCAAGCTCTCGGTCGACGAGCGCGGCGCGCGCCTGAGCCTGCCGCTACGCGCCAGCCTGATCGCGGGCAAGCGTTTCCTGCACGAACACCGCGACTGGCTCGCCGCGCAACTCGACCATCACGCGCACGAGGACATCGCCGCGCTGGTCCGCGGCCAGACCGCGCAGCTGCCCTTGCGCGGCACGATGCTGCCGCTGCGCTGGGAAGCCGGCCGCTATGCGCGGGTGCTGACCGATGGCGAGGGACTGCTGTTCAAGGCGCCCGATGGCGGCTCGCAGGCCGCGTTGCGCCGCGCCCTGCGCGATTTTTACGAGGGCGAGGCACGGGCCGACATCGGTCGCTGGCTGCCGAAATACCTGTCGGCATTGCCGCGCGCGCCGTCGCGGATCCGCTTCCGGGCGATGTCCTCGCAGTGGGGTTCGCTGGCGCCGGACGATGCGCTGGCGCTGGACCTGGCGCTCGTGCTGGCGCGCCCCTCGGCGTTCGAGTACGTGCTGGTGCACGAGCTTTGCCACCTGGTCCGCGCCGACCATTCGCCGGCGTTCTGGCGCGAGGTCGAGGCACGCTGTGCGGACTGGCGCGGCGAACGCGACTACTTCCGCAACGAAGGCCGCCGCCTCAAGGCCCGCCTGCACGCCCTGCTGGCCGCCTGAGCGGCCACAAGCCGTTGCTGTGGGGTATTGGCACGCGCCGGCCCTCTCCAGGACATCCCATGCACAACCGATCCGACAGCCGATGGCCGGTGCTGCCGGTACTGGCTTGCCTCGTCTTCGCCGGCGCCGGCTGCCAGAAAACAGGGGCCACCGCGACCGCCGCGGCGATCGCGCGCGCCGGCGAACCGGTCGACGCCGCCGGCCATGCCGTGCCACTCGCCTATCGTGCCGGGGATGCCGCGTTCTCCGCCGGCGACTCGAGCCTGCCGCTGCCGGACAACTTCCCGAAGGACGTCTACCTGCCCGCGCGATACACCGTGGACAGCGTGCTCGACATGGGCGGCACCGCGATGGTGGCGATGACCGCACCGGGACGGGTAACGGCGTTGTTCGCCGACGCCCGCAACGCGATGCAGGCGCAAGGCTGGACGCAGACGATGGCCGCGCAGCACTCGGTCGACAATGCGGTGCTGGCGTTCGAGAAGGACCAGCGCAACGCGACCTTGTCGTTCAACCGGGCGCAAGGCGACGACGCGACGCGCGATGGCGTGATCGTCAGCGTTCAGCTGCGCGAACCCGCGCCGGGCGGCAGCGGCGCAGCGGTCGCGCACGGATTCTGAGCGCAGCCGGATTCCGCAAATTCGCGCTCCGCGCGCGTCAGCGCGCGAAGAAATCGCCGATCGCGGCGGCGACTGCCCGCGGATCCTCCATGTGCAGGTGATGGCTGCCGGGGATCACGCGCAGTTCGCCCTGCGGCAACAGGCCGGCGCGCCGGCTGCGCAGCGGCTCGGGCAGATACGGCTGCGGCGGGTCGGCATGGATGACCAACGTCGGACAGACGATGCCGGCGATCAGGTTCTCGATCTGCGCCTCGGTCAGCCGCATCATCGTCGGCAGCGTCAGGCGCGGATCGCTGCTCCACACATAGCCGCCGTCGACGGCCTTGGTGCCGCGTTCCACGAGCAGTCGCGCGACCGGCTCGCTCAGCGCATTGGCCTGCATGCGTGCGCGCACGGCGCCGTCGCGGTCGGCGAACACGCGCAGGCGCTTGCCCGGTAATGCCCGCGCCGCAGCGACCGCATCGCGCAGTCGCGTGACCGTGCGTTCGGGCACTTCCGCCAGCGCGCCCAGCGCCTCGATCGCGATCAGGCGCTCGATGCGTTGCGGGCACGCCGCCGCAAGCAGGCTGCCGATGCCTGCGCCCATCGAATGGCCGAGCAAGGCGAAGCGTGGCCACTGCAGCGCATCGGCGATGTCCAGCAGAGCATTCACGGTACCGGCGAAGGAATAGTCCGCACCCGCCGGCAGGTGCGCGCTGGCGCCATGGCCGGGCAGGTCGACCGCGACCAGGTCGATACCGTCGAGCCGCTGCGCCAGCGGCACGAAGCTGGCGGCGTTGTCGAGCCAGCCATGCAGGGCCAGCACGCGCGGCGCCCCGGCGAGTTGGCGGCGCAAGCCGGCGATGCGGCCGAGCGGCGTGTCGATGGCGAATTCAAGCATCGGTCTCGTCCTGCATCCCTTGTCTCCTCACCGCCGACAACGCGCGCTTTTCCCCCTTTGAAAAAGGGGGGTCAGGGGGGATTTGCTTTTGATCCTGCTGTTGATCGCAATGGCAAAAGCAAATCCTCCCCGGCCCTCCTTTTTCAAAGGAGGGAGTTCCGCGCTGCTCATTCCTGAGGCAGGCTGAAAGGTCATCCGCCCATCCGCCGCATCACGATCGCCGCCAGCGCATCGGCATGCGCGGGCGCGTCGTTGAGACAGGGGATGTAGTGCAACTCGTCGCCGCCATGCGCGCGGAACAGGGCGGCATTCTGCAGTGAAATCTCCTCCAGCGTTTCCAGGCAGTCGACCGCGAACCCCGGGCACACCACGTCGACGCGCTTCATGCCCGCCTGCGCCAGCGCGCGCAAGGTCGCATCGGTGGCCGGCTGCAGCCATGCCTCGCGGCCGAAGCGCGACTGGAAGGCCAGCACGTAGTCGTGTTCGCGCAGCTCGAGCGCGCGCGCGATCGCCGCGACGCTGGCGCGGGTCTGCGTCTGGTACGGATCGCCACCGTCGACCAGCCGCTGCGGGATGCCGTGGAACGAGAACAGCAGCTTTTCGCCGCGGCCATGCCGCCGCCACGCCGCGCGGATCGACTCCGCGACGGCTTCGACCCAGCCGGCATCGAGGTGGTAGTCGTCGATCATCGCCACCTGCATGCGGTGCGCGGCGCCTCCTGTCTCCTGCGCGAGGACGTCGGCGACCGAAGCCGTGGTGGTGGTCGAGTACTGCGGATACAGCGGCAGCACGACGACGCGCGCGACGCCGGCCTGTCGCAACGCATCGAGCGTCGCCGCGATCGCGGGTTCGCCGTAACGCATGGCATGGACCACGCGCGCCTGTGGCAGGCGCTGTTGCACCGCTGCAGCGAGGCGCCGCGTATGCACCGCCAGCGGCGAGCCTTCCGCCATCCAGATCTCGGCGTATTTCCGCGCCACCCTCGGACTGCGCAGCGGCAGGATCAGGAAGTGCAGCAGCGGGCACCACAGCCAGCGCGTGAGCTGCACGACGCGATGGTCATGCAGGAATTGTGCGAGATAGCGGCGCACCGAACGTGCCGTCGGCGCCGCGGGCGTGCCGAGGTTGACGAGCAGGACACCCTTATCAGGGGCCGTCTTTTCAGGAGCCGTCGTTTCAGGGTAAGCCGCTTCGGAGACAGCGGGCTCGGCAGCGGCGATGGGGTCGGGCATCGCCATAGGATGGCAGGGCCACACCGGCTTGGACATCACGCCGCACGCAGCACCTCGGATGCCAGCGCGTGCATGCCCCGCGAAAACTCAGAGTCGATTCATCCCCTCGCGACTAGCCTGAACTCGACCTGCAGTTCACGGTCTGTTGTCGAACGCGCCGCAATGTCGCGCCGTCCTGCTGCAAAACGCCACACGACCAGACCACGCCACTTTCCCCCGGAGCCACCATGTCCCGTCTGCCGCTGCTACGTCTTTCCCTGCTGCTGACCGCATCGCTCGTCGCCACGCAGGCGATTGCCGGTCCCGAGGAGGATGCGCGCGCGCGCAATGCGCTGCGCGTCCTGACCGACATCCAGGCGATTCCGGAGTCGGCGATCCCCGACAAGCTGCTCGACGAGGGCCGCGCGATCGTCGTTGTGCCCGATTCGATCAAGGCCGGTCTGGTGATCGGCGGTCGCCGCGGCAAGGGCGTGATGGCGGTGAAGAATCCCGACGGCACCTGGTCCAACCCGAGTTTCGTCAGCCTCACCGGCGGCAGCATCGGCTTCCAGGCCGGCGTGCAGTCCTCCGACATCGTGCTGGTGTTCCGCAGCGATCGCGGGCTGGAATCGATCGTCAACGGCAAGTTCACGCTCGGTGCCGATGCCGGCGTGGCCGCCGGTCCGGTCGGACGCAATGCCAGCGCCTCGACCGATGGCGAACTCAAGGCCGAGATCTGGTCCTGGTCGCGCGCACGCGGCCTGTTCGCAGGCGTCGCCCTCGATGGCGCGGTGCTGGCCATCGACGACCGCGCCAACGAGGCCGTGTATGGCCGCGACACCACGCCGCGCATGATCTTCGAAGGTCGCGCGATGCAGACGCCGTCCAATGCGATCGTCGATTTCCGCGACCGCCTGGAAGAAGCCACCGCCAGCGCGCGCTTCGCGCGCTACGGCAACAATCCGCCGCCATCGACCGCACGCGGCGCCCCACCGCCCGTGGGTCCGATCGCGTCGCCCGCGCCGCAGGCGCCCGCGAGCAACGATCCGCAGCCGCAGCCGTTCGAGACGGTCGAGAATCCGGCAACCGTGCAGCCGCTGCCGGAAACGCCCTGATAGCGCCGCGCGCGTCCCAGATCCAGGCCGCGACACCGCATGAATGCGACGCCCGACCGCAACGGTTCCGGCGTCGCTGCGTTATGCTGGTTGTTCCTACGAATACGCGAGAACTGCCATGGGCAGCATGAGTTGGGTGCACTGGGCCATCGTGCTCTTGATCGTCCTGCTGGTGTTCGGCACCAAGCGACTGAAAGGCGCCGGACAGGACCTGGGCGAAGCGGTGAAGGGTTTCAAGAAAGGCATGCAGGATCCCGACAAGCCGGTCGAGAAACTGGAGCAATCCGGCGACCAGAGCCGGCGTGAGCAGACGTCCTCTTCCGACACGCAGCGCAACGACGACAACGTCCCGCGCTGACGCCGCACCGCGCGGCTGCATCCCATGTTCGATATCGGCTTTTCCGAACTGCTCCTGATCGCAGTCGTCGCCCTCGTCGTGCTCGGTCCCGAGCGCCTGCCGAAGGCGGCGCGCTTCGCCGGGCTGTGGGTGCGCAAGGCGCGCGCGCAATGGGCGTCGGTGCGCAGCGAACTCGAGCGCGAACTCGCCGCCGAGGAACTGCAGCGCAGCCTGGACGAATCGCGCGACGCGATACGCGACCTCGACGCCTCGATGCGCGAGACCGGCGACGATGCACGCCGCGAATTCGACGCCATGCGCGCGGCGGCGCTGGCCGAAGCAACACCCGCCGAACCACCCACGGACGCACCCGAGGAGTCGGCGCCCGACACGCCCGCGGAGCCGGCACCGACTGCAATGACCCCGACCGATACGCGCGACGAAGACGATGTCCCCGGACGCTGACATCGACGCCGCCGAGAGCGGCCTGTTCAGTCACCTGATCGAACTGCGCGCGCGCCTGCTGCGCGCGATCGTCGGTCTGGCCATCGCGCTCGCCTGTCTGCTGCCGTTCGCGAACCGCCTCTACACCTGGCTGTCGCAGCCGCTGATCGACAAGCTGCCCGAGGGCGCGCAGCTGATCGCGGTCGAAGTCGCCTCGCCGTTCTTCGCGCCGCTGAAGCTGGCGTTCTTCGTCGCCCTGATCGCGACCATGCCGTGGCTGCTGTACCAGCTGTGGGCGTTCGTCGCGCCCGGGCTGTACAAGCGCGAGAAGCGGCTCGCCTTCCCGCTGCTCGCCAGCGCCCTGGTGCTGTTCTACACCGGCTGCGCGTTCGCCTATTTCGTCGTGCTGCCGTCGGTGTTCGGTTTCCTCACCGCCGTGACGCCACCCGGCGTGGCGATGATGACCGACATCAACGCCTATCTGAACTTCGTGCTGGTCATCTTCCTGGCCTTCGGCGTGAGCTTCGAGCTGCCGGTGGCGCTGGTGATCCTGGTGCTGCTCGGCTGGGTCACGCCGGCGCAGCTACGCGAATGGCGCGGTTACGCGGTGGTCGGCGTGTTCGTGCTGGCTGCGGTCATCACCCCGCCCGACGTCATCTCGCAGCTGCTGCTGGCGATCCCGATGTGCCTGCTGTACGAGGCCGGCATCCTCGCGGCAAGCCTGCTCGCGCGCAAGCCGGCCGACGCCGAAGGCGATTCGCCGTCGCGGCAATGATCCCGCCGCGGATGCAACCGGCAGGCTTCTGGCGGCGCTATGCGGCGTGGTCGCTGGACGCCGCGATCGTGGGCCTTCCGGCGATCGCACTAGCTTGGTCGCGCACGCACTCGGCGCTACACGAGCTGTCGCGCGCATTCGATGTCCTTGCCGCACGGATGGCGTCGCTCATGATCGACGGTCTGCGCTCGACGCACGAGCCGCTGTCGATGATGCTGGGTTGGTTGCAGGCCGGCGTGCTGCACGCTGAAGCACTCGCGTTGCAGGCCGCGCTTTGGCGCGCACTGCAGCCCGGTCTGACTGCGTTCGTGCTGTTTGCCGCGATCTACTGGGTCGGCTGCGAACGCTCATCGTGGCAGGCGACTCCGGGCAAGCGTGCGCTGGGCCTCGTCGTTACCGACATCGAGCAGCGACCCCTCGACCTTGGCCGTGCGCTGGCACGGCACGTCGCCGGAGCGGCGTCATGGATCACTCTGAATCTCGGCCATGCGCTGGCAGCGGTACCCCCACAAAAGCGCGCGCTGCACGATCATCTCGCCGGCACGCGCGTGCTGCAGATCGAAGGGGACTCGCGCTTGCCGGTATGGGCGCGGGGCTGGCTGGGGCTACAACTAGTGTTTGCGGTCACATTGACCGTCTGGGCGGCGCTGGCGATGCAAGCGGCCTTGCGGCTCGCGGTCGATAACGCGCTGTAGTCTTGATGCCTGAATCAACGCGCGAACCGACTTCGGCTTGGAGGGCTAAAGTTTTTTATAGGCCGTGTTTGATCACATACATCAAAGCTCAACCTGGTTGTCCGGCGCCACCATCGCCTGCCCCGCCACGTCCCGCCAGATGAAATACATCACCCCGAACATCACCACGTACAGCGCCACCAGAAATGCGAGGTAGACCGGCGCCGCCAGCACCATGCCGAGCACCGGGCTGACCAGCCCGCCGATCGCGGCGAGGATCATCACCACGATCACGATCACGATCGCGGCCAGGATCATCAGTACGATCGCGATCACCGTCAGCACGAGCAATGGCAGCAGGTTCTTGAGCGCGCCGGCGAAGCCGTCGGCGAGCGCGCCGCCGACGCTGCGTCCGGCCAGCGCGACCTGGCCGAAGCCGACCGAGTACACACCGGTCAGGAACACCATCACCAGCAGCACCAGGCCGAACACCGTGCCAAAACCCTCGGGCACGGCCGGGATGTCCGGCGGTGTGCCGGGCACGGCGGTTTGCGTCGCGGTGATCGCCTGCCAGTACCAGCTGCCGATCTCCGGACCAAGCGCGCCGACGATCAGCGCGATCGCGCAGACGTAGATCACCGTCAGCAGCAGGCCGAAGCCGATCAGGCGACCACGGCCCTGGCCGGCCTTGAACGTGTCGAACAACGCCGTCGCACGCGTCGGCCGGTTGTGTTCGGTGGCGTCGATGACACGGAAGAATCCGCCGATCAGCAGCGGGTAGACGATCAGCATCGCCAGCGTGGTCAGGCCGACGATCCACAGCATCGCGCCCATGTTGTTCATGCCGAAACCGTATTGCGCGACCAGCTGGATCACGCTCGGGATCAGCGCCACCACCATCAGCAGCGCCGCGGCACCGAACAGGGCCTTGGGATTGTTGCGGCCGAGGTTGATCGCCTGCTTCAGCCAGGACCAGCCCGCTCCCGGGCCCATTGCGCGTGTCGTCATCTCGATTCCCCGTGTGGCCATGCGCGGCACCGCGCCGCGATCGGAGCCATCGTACTAGACCGGTCTTGCGGGTGCTTTGCGATGGGACTGCCCGCAGGCACTGACGGTGTGGTTCATGCGTTGATGGCGCACGTGGCGATCAACGCATGCCACAGGTGCCGGGGACTGCTCCTCCCCCTGCGAAGGCAGGGGGAGGTTGGGAGGGGGTGTCGTCAGATCGCGCGGATGCCTTCGAAGGGATGGTCGGATCCCACACAATCCCTCCCCAGCCCGTCCGGCCCTTCGGCTTCGTCTTCGGGCGTTCGTCAGCACGCGCGCCAGTGGCGCGCAAGCGTGCTTCCTCACCCCCTGCATTCGCAGGGGAGGGAGCAGAGCACCCGGATTCGCTAGCGCGTATGCAACTGCTGCGCATGGCGCACGAACCTGCGCAGCACGCGGCGTGCATGCGGCGCGGCGCCGACCTGGCGTGACACCTGTTTGGGGCACGCCCCTTCGCGAGCCAGCGCTTCGCGTCGCGCGTGCACGTAGCCGCGCATGTGGCCGGCGCTGAACTCGGGATGGAATTGCACGCCCCACACGCCCTCGCCCCAGCGGAAGGCATGGCAGCCGTCCTGCGCGGAGCTCGCCAGCACGGTCGCGCCTTCCGGCACGCGCAGCACGCTCTGCAGGTGCGTGGCCTGGGCGGGAAAGGCCTGCGGCAGGCCGGCGAACAGCGGATCGTCGGCGGCCTGCGGCTGCAGGCTGACCTCGATCGTGCCCATCTCGCGCCCGACCGGGTTGTCGCCGACTTCGCCGCCGAGCGCATGCGCGATCAGCTGGTGGCCGTAGCAGATGCCGAACAACGGCACGCCGGCCTGCGCGGCGTCGCGCAGCCAGGCCGCGCTGCGCTCGCTCCAGTCGTGGCGGTCGGTGACCATTGCGCCGGAGCCGGTGATGATCACGCCTGCGAATCCCGCGTGCAGCGGCAGCGCGTCGCCGCGCTCGACGTTGGCGATGATGGCCGCGTCGGCGCGCAATCCGGCGGCGACGCGGATCCAGTGCGGGAAGCCGCCGTAGCGGCGCATCGAGGCGACCGGCTGGCCGGTTTCGACGATCAGGAAAGGCGAGGCGTAAGCGGTCTTCAAGATCTGTCGGTCGCTGGCGTGGCGCGGCGGGCGTATGCGCGCGCCTGCTTATACTACCGGGCCCCCTCGTTACGCCGATGCCATGCCCGGACCCACCTTCCAGCCCATTTCTTTTCAGGGCATGATCCAGCGCCTGAACCAGTACTGGGCGGCGCAGGGTTGCGCATTGATCCAGCCGCTGGACCTGGAAGTCGGCGCCGGCACGTTCCATCCCGCGACGTTCCTGCGCGCGCTTGGCCCGGAACCGTGGAATGCCGCTTACGTGCAGCCTTGCCGCCGCCCCACCGACGGCCGCTACGGCGAGAACCCGAACCGCCTGCAGCGCTATTACCAGTACCAGGTGGCGATGAAGCCGAATCCGGACAACATCGTCGAGCTGTATTTCGATTCGCTGAAGGCGCTCGGCGTCGATCCGCTGGTGCACGACCTGCGCCTGGTCGAGGACAACTGGGAATCACCGACGCTCGGGGCCTGGGGCCTGGGCTGGGAAGTGTGGTTGAACGGCATGGAAGTCACGCAGTTCACCTATTTCCAGCAGGCCGGCGGCCTCGAATGCAGGCCGGTGCTCGGCGAGATCACCTACGGCCTCGAACGCTTGTGCATGTACCTGCAGAACGTCGACAACGTCTTCGACCTGGTGTGGACGCAGGGCCCGCAAGGCACGGTCACCTACCGCGACGTCTACCACCAGAACGAAGTCGAGCAGAGCGCCTATAACTTCGAGCACGCCAACGTCGAGGTCTTGCTGCGCCGCTTCGACGAATGCGAGGCCGAGGCGCTGAAGTTGGTCGCACTCGGCCTGGCGCTGCCGGCCTACGACCAGGTCTGCAAGGCCTCGCACTGCTTCAACCTGCTCGACGCGCGCCGCGCGATCGGCGTCACCGAACGCCAGCGCTTCATCCTGCGCGTGCGCAAGCTGTCGCAGGCGGTGGCGGAGAGTTACTTCGCGCAGCGCGAGCGGCTGGGGTTTCCGGGATTGAAGAAAGAGGTCGCTTGAGCGGGGGCCGGCATGGCGAAACGCAACCACCCCGCTTTTGATCGTCATGACCAGCCATGCGGCTGTTAAAAACCCCGCGAAGGCGGAACCCAGTGACTTCGGGACTTTTTATTCAGGCTAAAGGCACTGGGTTCCCGCCTTCGCGGGAATGACGACACTTTTGAGATCGACATGACTGAAATGAAACCGCTGCTCATCGAACTCGGCACCGAGGAATTGCCGGTGCAGGCCTTGCCCGGTCTCGCGCAGGCCTTCTTCGACGGCGTCGCCGATGCGCTGGCCAGGCGCGGTATCGTCTTCGAGCGCGGCGAAGCGAAACCGCTGTACACGCCGCGCCGCCTCGCCGTGTTGCTGCCCGGCGTCGGCGTCGAGCAACCCGAACAGCGTTCCGAAGTGCTCGGCCCCTATCTCAACATCGCGCTCGACGCCGACGGCCAGCCGACCAAGGCGCTGCAGGGCTTCGCGCAGAAGGCCGGTATCGAATGGACGCAGCTCGAACGCGCCACCGACGGCAAGGGCGAGCGCTTCGTGCATCGCGCGGTGAAGCCCGGCGCGCAGACCGCGACGCTGCTGCCGGAGATCGTGCGCGAGGCCATCGCCGCGATCCCGGTTCCCAAGCCCATGCGCTGGGGCGACCACGACTACGCCTTCGCAAGGCCGGTGCACTGGCTCGTGCTGCTGTTCGGCAAGGACGTGGTCGAGGGCGGCGTGTTCGGCGTGCGCGCCGACCGCATGAGCCGCGGCCATCGCTTCATGCACGACAAGCCGGTGTGGATCGGCCGGCCCGACGACTACGTCGATGCATTGCGCGGCGCGAAGGTGCTGGTGGATCCCGACGAGCGCCGCGAGCGCATCGTGCGCGAAGTGGAGCATGCGGCGACAGCGGCGGGCGGCATCGCGCGCATCGACGAAGACAATCTTGCGCAGGTGAACTGCCTGGTCGAATGGCCGAAGGCGGTCGCGTGCTCGTTCGAGCCGGCGTTCCTCGCCGTGCCGCAGGAAGCGCTGGTCGCCACCATGCAGACCAACCAGAAGTTCTTCCCGGTGCTCGACGACGGCGGCCGGCTGACCGCGCACTTCATCGGCATCGCCAACATCGAGGCGAAGAACGAGACCGAGATCCGCAAGGGCTACGAACGCGTGATCCGTCCGCGTTTCGCCGACGCGCAGTTCTTCTTCGTCGAGGACATGAAGCAGGGCCTGGCGTCGATGAACGCCGGACTGAAGACGGTGACCTATCAAGGCAAGCTCGGCACGATCGCCGACAAGGTCGCGCGCGTCGCCTCGATCGCGCAGGTCGTCGCTTCGCGCGTCGGCGTCGATCCGGCGCAGGCGCGCGACGCCGCGCTGCTGTCGAAGGCCGACCTGCAATCGCGGTTGGTCAACGAGTTCCCGGAACTGCAGGGCATCGCCGGCCGCTACTACGCCGCGGTCGAACAGCAACCGCTCGAGGTCGCCGCCGCGATCGACGAGGCCTACATGCCGCGTTTCGCCGGGGATGCGGTCGCGCCGTCGAAACTCGGCCAGGTATTGGCGATCGCCGAGCGTCTCGACACGCTGGCCGGTGGTTTCGCCGCGGGACTGAAACCTTCGGGCAGCAAAGACCCATTCGCGTTGCGTCGTCATGCACTCGGCCTGGCGCGCACGATCCTCGAGGGCGGGCTCGAACTCAACCCGGGCACGCTGCTGGGCATGGCGCATCGCATCCAACCCGACAGCGCGGTACCGATTCCCGCAGGCCTGGACGAAACCGCCGCGAACGAATGGCGCGATGCGAAGGCGTTGTCGGAGGCTTTCGATGCCGGCGGCATGCAGGCCTTCGTGTTCGACCGCCTGCGCAGCTATTACGCCGACCGCGGCGTGCCATCGCAGCAGTTCGATGCCGTCGAGCAGGTTGCGCCGCCATCGCTGCCGGACTTCGATCGGCGCCTCGCGGCGATCGGCGAGTTCGCCAGGCTACCGGAAGCCGAGGCGCTGGCCGCGGCCAACAAGCGCATCCGCAACATCCTGCGCAAGGTCGAGGGTGCGATTCCATCGACCATCGATGCAACGCTGTTCACAGAACCTGCCGAACGCGAGTTGCATGAAGCCGTCGAGCAGGCGATCGCCGATAGCGACGAGGCCCTGGCGCAGCGCGATTACGTCGCCGTGCTCGGCCGCCTCGCACGGTTGCGTCCGCAGGTCGACGCCTTCTTCGACAGCGTGATGGTCAACGTCGACGACGCGGCCGTGCGCGACAACCGGCTGGCATTGCTGCAGCGGCTTGCGGATCGGTTGGGGTCGGTGGCCGCGATCGAGCACTTGTCCGCGTAACCTCTCAATCGTCATTCCCGCGAAGGCGGGAACCCAGTGTTTTTCCTTCAGCTGTGCGCAGGCACTTGACGAAAGTCGCTGGGTTCCCGCCTTCGCGGGAATGACGAGCAAGAGCATCAATCGCGTACCTGCGGTTAATCGGTTTTTGACAGTCACCGGTTATCCTGCCGCCATGCCATTCCCCTTCCGTCTTGTCGCCACCGCCGTCGTCCTGTTCGCCTGCGGCACGGCGCACGCGGCCAAGGTCGAGAAGGTCGATGTCACCGGCCTCGACGAGGTGAAGACGGAGAACGTGCGCGTATCGCTGTCGCTGGTCGATGCGATCGGCAGGGACATCTCCGGACGCCGCCTGGCCTATCTGCTGCGCGAGGCCGAGGCGGAGACGCGTGAGGCATTGGAGCCATTCGGTTACTACTCGCCGACGATCACCGTCAGCGACAGCCGCGGCCCGCGCCCGGTCCGCGATGCTGCGGTTTCAGCGACCACCGAAGCGACGACGGATGCGCCGGCGGACGCAGCCACGACGGACACGCCTGAGGCAGCGCAGACCGGCGCTGCGCGGACTCCGCGCACGCCGCAGCCACCGGTGTCGGTCACCATCCATGTCGAACTCGGCGAGCCGGTGCGCGTGCGCAATGCCGATCTCGCGATCCTCGGCGAAGGCAGCCAGGACCGCTATCTCAAGCAGGACCTCGGCGCGTTCACGCCGCAAAGCGGCGCGGTGTTCGACCACGGCCTCTACGAGGCGAGCAAGGCGCGGATCTCGCGCCGCCTCGCCGAGCGCGGCTATTTCGACGCCGACTTCGCCTCGCGCCGCGTCGCGGTGACGCGCGCGCAGAACGCCGCCGACATCGATCTGGTCTGGAGCAGCGGCGAGCGCTACGACATGGGCACGGTGACGTTCGAGCAGACGCCGAAGCGGATCATCCGCGAGAGCCTGCTGCAGAAACTCATCTACTGGAAGGAAGGCCAGTACTACCACCAGGGTCGTCTCGACCGCCTGCGCAAGTCGCTGGTGTCGCTGGACTACTTCAGCCGCATCGACATCGAGCCGCAGCCCGAGAACGCGGTCGACAAGCGCGTGCCGGTGCAGGTCACGCTGACGCCGGCCAAGCGCAGCGTCTATACCGCGGGCGTCAGCTACGGCACCGACAGCGGCGCCGGCGTACGCCTGGGCGTGGAGCGCCGCTATCTCAATTCGCGCGGCCACAAGGCCTTGGCGCAACTCGACTACGCGCAGAACCGCAAGACGCTGACGCTGCAGTACCGCGTGCCGGCGTTCGCCTGGCTCGATGGCTGGTACACCGCAAGCCTGCAGGCCGCCGACGAGCAGACCGACTACATCGACACGCGCCGCGTCGAGTTCGTCGCCAGCCGCAGCGGCCAGTACGACCGCAACCTCAACCTGATCGCATCGCTGCACACCTTGCGCGAGCGCTGGGCCTACGAGTACGAAGACGACGGCGACGACGGTACCGATCCGCTGTATCGCTACGCCACGTTCTCCTATCCGTCGCTGCGCGCCGAGTACGTGAATGCCGACGACAGGCTGTACCCGCGCAACGGCCTCGGCGGATCGCTGATGCTGCGCGGCGGCGTCGAGGGCGCAGGATCGGATGCGACCTTCGCGCAGACCCACGCGCGCGCGAGCTGGTTCAAGGGGCTTGGCGAGCGCAGCCGCCTGATCGTGCGCGGTGAGCTGGGCCACACCTTCACCGATGCGCTGGTCGACATGCCGCCGAGCCTGCGCTTCTACGCCGGCGGCGACCGCAGCATCCGCGGCTACGACTATCGCGAGGTCGGGCCGCGCATCGTCGATACCAACGGCCGCAACGCCTTCGCACTCGGCGCCAAGAACGTCGTCACCACCAGCGTCGAGTACGAACAGTACCTGGCCAACGGCTGGGGCTTTGCGACCTTCGTCGACAGCGGCAGCGCCTTCGACGACACGCCCGACTGGCGCACCGGCGTCGGCGTCGGCCTGCGCTGGAAATCGCCGGTCGGTCCGCTGCGCGTCGACATCGCGCGCGGACTGGATGACCCGGACAACTCGTTCACCCTGCATCTCAACATCGGCGCCGACCTGTGATGAGCCGCCCGCCCGCTAGCGACCACGACGCCGTCATCGCCGAACTGCGCGCGCGGCGGCGCGCGCGCGTGCGCGTGCTGGCGGTGCGTAGCGCGTTCACCACGCTCGGCCTGTTGCTGCTGGCGGTGGTCCTGTTGTACTGGCTGCTGATGACCGTCGGCGGCCGCGACGTGCTGCTGTCGCAGATCGTGGCGCGCCTGCCGGCCGACACCACGCTGACCTGGCGCAGCGCGGAAGGCCCTGCGTCGGGTCCGCTGACCTTGCGCGATGTGCGCTTCGAGACGCCGACGCGCGACAGGACGTGTTCGGAAACAGGCACGGAAGACTGTCCGATCACCGGCCGCATCGTGTTCTTCGCCCGCACGATCGTGCTCGATCCCGCGATCCGGCCGCTGTTCGGCCGTCGCCTGCGTCTGGATGCGCTCGACATCGCCGGCGCCACGCTCGACCTGCCCAAGAGCGACGAGCCGTTCGAACTGCCGCGCTGGCCCGAAGTGCTGCCGGAGATCGCACCACCGCTGGCGCTGCAGGCCGACACGATCCGCGTCGACGGCTTCAAGGTCACGCAGGCGCGCGAAACGCTGATCGACATCCATCGCCTGCGTGGCGGCCTCGACGCCTCCACCGGCAGGCTGCACATCGAACACGTGCGTATCGACAGCGATCGCGGTCGTTTCGCGCTGCACGGCGACTACGCGCCCGAAGACGACTATCGCACCGACCTCACCGCCAGCGCGGTGCTGCCCGCGCCGCCCGGTCGTACCGCGCCGAAGCTCGGGCTGGTCGCACGCGGCGAACTGTCGACGATGGACGTCGCGCTGTCCGGCAACGTGCCGGCGCCGCTGCGCGCGACGCTGACGCTGCGTGCGCCAGCGACCGCGAAGGACGTACCGCGCTGGACCTTGCGCGCGAATTCGACGGCATTGGACCTTGGCCTGCTCACCGGCAGCGGCGAGGTGTCGACGCCGCTGGCCTTCGACGTGCGTGCCGAGGGCACCGGCGGCCAGGCACGGTTGCAGGGCAAGGTCACGCAGGGCGAGTTCACCGCGACGATCCTGCCGTCGAACCTGCGCCTCGACAACCAGGTGCTCGACGTGCAGCCGCTCGCGCTGCAGGTCTTCGACGGTAGCGCGACTTTGCGCGGCCGCGCCGATTTCCGCGATGCGAACAACCGCAGGTTCCGCTTCGCGATCAATGCGCGCGGCCTGACCTGGGGCGGCGCCGCCACGACGGCCCCGAATCCGACGCAAGCCGCGACCGACACGCCCGCGATCGTCGCCGATGCCGATCTCGGCTTCGCTGGCACGATCGAGGCCTGGGCCGCGATCGGCAAGGCGACGTTGACGCGTGACGGTCAGGCGGCCGCGATCGCTTTCGACGGCCGCGGCGACGCGCAGCGCATGACGCTGAAGACGCTGCGCGCGACGATGCCGACCGGCACGCTCGACGGCAGCGGTTCGCTGGACTGGGCGCCGGCGCTCGGCTGGGACATCGATGCGACCCTGGCGGGCTTCGATCCGGGTTACTTCGCCGCCGACTGGAAAGGCGCGGTCAACGGCAAGCTCGTCACGCGCGGCACCACGCGCAGCGATGGCGGGCTCGATGTCGCCGTCGATGCCTCGCAACTTGGCGGCCGGCTGCGTGGACGTCCGTTACAAGGTCGTGGTCGCTTCCTGATGCGCGGCGCGGCGCCGTCGGGTGGTGCCGCGAACTACGAAGGCGATGTCGCGTTGACGCTCGGCGGCAGCCGGCTCGATGCGAAGGGCAAGGTCGCGAACACGATCGACATCGACGCGAAGTTCTCGCCCTTGCAGTTGAACGATCTGCCGCCCGATGCCAGCGGCAGCCTGCGCGGCACGTTGAAGCTCACCGGCACACGCACGGCACCGAACATCGATGCCGACCTCACCGGCGCAGGACTGGCATGGAGCGGCTATCGCGCCGCCACGCTCAGCGCGAAAGGCCGCCTGCCCTGGACCGGCCGCAGCGGCGCGTTGCTCGTGACCGCGTCCGGCGTGGAGGCCGGCATCGCCATCGACACGTTGCGACTGGATGCGCGTGGCGCGGTCGAAGCCCTGCAGCTCGACGGCAGCGCGCGCAGCGAACTCGGTGCGCTCGAATTCGCCGGGACCGCCGACAAGCGCGGCGCGAACTGGCAGGGCACGCTGCAGTCGCTGCAGCTCGCGCCGAACAAAGGCGCGCCTTGGCGCCTGCAATCGCCGGCGCGCTACGCGCAGAACGGTGCGCGCTGGACGCTGTCGCAAAGCTGCTTCGCCTCCGCCGGCGGCGGTGCGCTCTGCGCCAGCGCCGACTGGCCGCGTCGCCTCGACGTCGAAGGCAACGGCCTGCCGCTCACGCTCGCGCTGCCCTATCTGCCCGAGCGCGAGGACGGCCGCCCGTGGCTGCTGCGCGGTGAGATCGCGATCGATGCGCAGGTGCGCCCGGTCGGCAACAGCTGGCGCGGCACTGCGAAGGTCACGTCAGCGAGCGGTGGTCTCAAGCTCAGCCAGCGCGCGCGCCGCGACCTCGTCGCCTACGACAACCTGACGCTCGATGCCACGTTCGATCCACGCCGCGTCGAGGCGGAACTGTCCACCGTGCTCAATGGCGACGGCCACGTCGATGCGCGTATCGCCACCGGCTGGGACGCCTATGCGCCGTTGTCGGGCGAGATCGCCCTCGACACCGACGAGCTGACGTGGATGGAATTGTTCTCGCCCGACATCGTCGAGCCGACAGGACGCCTCGCCGGCCGCATCACGCTCGCCGGCACGCGTGCGCAACCGGCGCTGGGCGGGCAGGCGCAACTCAGCGATTTTGCGACCGAACTGCCGTCGCTGGCGATCCTGCTGCAGGACGGCGACATCCGCATGGATGCGCTGCCCGACGGCAGCGCGCGCATCAGTGGGCGCGTGACCACGGCCTCGGCTGCCGGAACCGGCGCCGGTGGCGTGCTCGCGATCGACGGTTCGCTCGGCTGGCGCGGCGACAGCACGCCGCTCGTGCTGAAACTGAGCGGCAAGAATGTCCTGGTCTCGGACACGCGCGACGTGCGCGCGGTGATCGATCCCGACGTCAGCGTGCGCTACGCCGCCGGCCAACCGATCACCGTCACCGGCAGCGTCGGCGTGCCGAGCGCGAAGCTCGACCTCGAACGCCTCGACGATGGCGTGTCGACCTCGCCCGATGTGGTGGTGCTCGATCCGGTCGACCCGAAGCGCACCGCCTCCTCGCCGCTCGATCTCGATCTCACGCTCGCGCTCGGCGACGACGTGCGCCTCAACGGCTTCGGACTCGAAGGCACGCTCGGCGGCAGCCTGCGCGTGCGGCAGCGACCGGGCCGCGAGATGATCGCGACCGGCACGCTCGAAGTCGGCGGCCGCTACGAGGCCTATGGCCAGGAGCTCGACATCACGCGTGGGCGGCTGGTGTGGTCGGGCACGGCGATCGCCGATCCGGTGCTCGACATCCGGGCCGAGCGCAAGGTCGGCGAAGTCACCGCCGGCATCGATGTCGATGGCCGCGCCTCGGCGCCGCAAGCGCGCGTGTGGACGGACCCGGCCAGCGACGAATCCGAGGCGCTGGCCTATCTCGCGCTCGGCCGTCCGTTGTCGAGCGCCTCGGCCGACGAGAGCCGCCAGCTCGATGCCGCGTCGGCGGCGCTGTCAGCCGGCGGCAGCCTGCTCGCCTCGCAACTCGGCAGCCGCATCGGCCTCGACGATGCCGGCGTCATGGACTCGCGCGCGCTCGGCGGCAGCGTGTTCGGCGTCGGCAAGTTCCTGTCGCCGAAACTCTATGTCGGCTACGGCGTCTCGCTGCTCGGCACCGGCCAGGTGCTGACGCTGAAGTACCTGTTGAAGAAGGGCTTCGATGTCGAAATCGAGTCGAGCACGATCGAGAATCGCGGCTCGGTGAACTGGCGCAAGGAGAAATGACGCGGCGTCGGACGCTCACGTCCCGCTCAAAACCGGCACTTCGTAGGATGGGTTGAGCGCAACGATACCCATCGTTCTTCCAACAGACAAGGGGTCAAGGATGACCAACTATCGCCGCGCCAACGTTCCGGGAGCTACCTATTTCTTCACTGTCAACCTCGCCAACCGCGAAGCCACACTGCTCGTCGATCACATCGAGGACCTGCGCAACGCCGTGCGTTACGCAGGCACGCGCCACCCGTTCGTTATCGACGCTATGGTGGTATTGCCTGAGCACTTGCATGCGGTTTGGACGCTTCCTCGCGGCGATGCCGACTACGCCTTGCGCTGGCGCCTCATCAAGACCTGGTTTTCGCGCCGGATTCCACGCGGCGAGCGCCGTCGCGACAGTCGCATCGCGAAAGACGAGCGAGCGATCTGGCAACGGCGCTATTGGGAACATCTGATCCGTGATGAGGAAGACCTGCATCGCCATGTGGATTACGTGCATTTCAACCCTGTCAAACACGGCCACGCGGATCGGGCTTCGAATTGGCCTTATTCGAGTTTCCATCGTTACGTGGCGGAAGGTCGGTTGTCGCGGGATTGGGGGGTTGGTGTCGGTAGCGATGAGGGTTTCGGCGAGCGTGGTTGATGGGTATCGCTTCGCTCAACCCATCCTACGAAGTTAGGCCGCCAGCGCACGATGAAGTCGAACCGGGACATCGCCTACCTGCGCCTGCAGCGGCAAGGCATCGCCGAACCGGCATCGGAGACGCCGCAGGACGTGGTCCGTCGCCTTGTCGCCATCCAGGCGCAGGACTACCTCGCTTCACTCTGGGCCGTCGGCCTGCGCATGTACGAGGCGAGCGAAGCATCTGTCGAACAGGCGATCACCGATCGCCGGATCGTGCGCACCTGGCCGATGCGCGGCACATTGCATCTTGTCGGGGCCGCCGACGTGCGCTGGCTGCAGGGGCTGTTGGCACCACGAGTGATCGCCGCCAATGCCGCGCGGATCGAGCGCGACTACGGCCTCGACGAAAGCGTCTTCAAGCGTTGCCGCAAGGTGGTCGAGAAAGCACTGCGCGATGGTGAGCCGATCACGCGCAACGCGTTGTACGAGGTACTGGACGATGCCAAGATCGCCACCGCGAACCAGCGCGGCATCCACATCACCGGCCACCTGGCGCACGAAGGGCTGATCTGCTGCGGTCCGCGCGCGGGTCGGCAACCGACCTTCGTGATGCTCGATGCCTGGCTGCCACCGACGCCGGCCAAGTCGCGCGACGAGGCCCTCGCGGAACTGTCGCTGCGCTATATCCGCAGTCGCGGGCCGGCCACCGCCCAGGATTTCGCCTGGTGGTCGGGACTGACGGTGAAGGATGCCCAGGCCGCATTCGCCTCCGTGCACGCGCTGGTGCGGCAGGAAACGATCGATGGAAAAGTTTTCTGGTTGGCGCCGGAGGCGGAACTCGCACGCAAGCCGCGCAAGTCGGTGCACCTGCTGCCACCATTCGACGAATACCTGGTCGGCTACAGGGATCGCAGCGCCGCGGTCGATCCGGCTTTCAATCGCCAGGTGATCGGCATCAATGGCCTGGTCGGCGCGTCGATCGTGGTTGATGGTCGCATCGTCGGTACCTGGAAGCGCAGCCTCGGCCCGGATCGCGTCGATCTCGCATGGACACTGTTCCGGGACCTGACTAAGACCGAGCGTTCGGCCGTCGACGTCGCCGTCAGGCGTTACGGTCGTTTCCTCGGCAGGACGGCGAAGATCGCCGAAGGCCCGCGATAACCCGAGTGCTCAACGCGCCTGCACTGCCGCACCCTGCAGGCGCGGCCTGCCGTCGACGACATCGGTCCAGACGACATAGGCGACATCGCCGCGCAGTGCGAGCTTCGGGAAACCCGTAGCGCGGCCCCGGCCCTGCAGGCGCGCGACCTCGAGGCGTTGCAGCTCGCGCGACAGGTCCGCGGCATAACGCGCCAGCCACAGCGACTGGCCGCTGTCGTCCTCGCGCAACCACAGCACCCAGGCTTGAGAGCCGTCGAGGGCGGCATCGACGCGGCCCTGCACGGCATCGCCGCGATCGACGAGCACCGGCGCGGCGAAGTGGTCACCGGCATCGGTGGAGCGCGCGATCTTGAGCGCAGGCGTATCGCCAGCCGCGGTGTACCAGGCGACCACCGCGTCGTTGCCGCGCGCGGCGATGGCCGGTCCGTTGACCGGGCAGGCGGGCATCTTCCAGTCGTCGGCGTGCACGCGTTGCGGTTTGGTCCACGCGACGCCGTCGAAGCGCACGGTCAGGATGTCGCGGATCTCCTGTGATGTGCGGCCGCGGTACGCCAATAGCGCGCCTTTGCTGGTGACGGCGACATCGGTCTGGCAGCAATCGCAGGTCATCGCATCGAGCTGCACTTCGTGGTTACGCTGCAGGTAATTGTCGAACAACGCCGCACGCAGCGTCATCGGACCGGCGTGGTCGTCGTGGCCGGCGTGCGCATCGCGGCTACCTGCAGGCGGCGCGGCGGCGACCGTGTTGCGGCCGTCGAGCCAGGCGGCGCCGAGCGCGTCGTCGGACTGGGGCCATAGCGACACGAAGCCGTGTTCGCTCGCGGTGCCGTCGTCGTTGACCATGATCGGCGGGCTCCAACTCCTGCCGTTGCTGCGCGAGCGGCTGAGCATGATGTCGTAGGCGCCGGCGGCATCGGGCGACTGCTGCAGCCAGTGCACCCAGAACGCGCCATCGCGCGTGGCCGCAAGATGCGGCGTGTCGGCCCAGTTGGCGAACAGCGCCGTGCCGACCGCGACCGTGCGCGAGGCATGTTGCCAACGCGCGCCGTCGTAGGAAGAGAACAGCAAGGCCGGTCGACGACCGACCTCACTGCTGATCCAGGTGAGCAGCAGGCGGCCGTTCGGCGCGACGATCAGGTCGGGTTGCGCGGAACCGTTGCCGGCGATCAGGGGCCACGGACTGACGGCATAGGTCGCCTCGGCGACATCGGCCTGCCGCGCGACGGCATGGTTCGTTGGCTCCTGCGAACACGCCGACAACACAATGGAGACCAGCACGATCAGAAGCAGTGCGAAACGGGGTGCGAATGGCTCGGACGCCTCGCGCAAGTTCGGACTTGCCACGGAGGACGACATCGCGCGGCGCTCAGGCGACCGCATCGCGCCGCTGCCGCACCAGGTGCACCAGCAGCAGCGAAATCGCCGTCGGCGTCATGCCCGGGATGCGCTGCGCCTGGCCGATCGTCTGCGGCCGCACGCGCTCGAGCTTCTGCCGGACTTCTGCCGACAAGCCGCGCACGAGGGCGTAGTCGAACGTGTCGGCGATGGCGGTGCCTTCGTTGCGCTGCTGGCGCGCGATGTCCTCGCGCTGGCGGGCGAGATAGCCGGAATACTTGGCCTCGATCTCGATCTGCTCGGCGACCGCGGGATCGGACACGGGCTCGCCCATGCCCGGGATCGACAGCAGTTTGGCGTAATCGAGTTCGGGGCGGCGCAGCAGGTCGAGGCCGTTGCTCTCGCGGCTGAGCTCGATGCCGAGCGTGGCGATCGCATCGCGGCCGAGCGCGTTGCCGGGCGAGGCCCACAGCCCGCGCAGGCGTTCGGTCTCGCGCGCGACGGCTTCGGCGCTTGCGCGAAAAACATTCCCAGCGCGCGTCGTCGACGAGACGCAGGTCGCGGCCGATCGGTGTCAGGCGCAGGTCGGCGTTGTCCTCGCGCAGCTGCAACCGGTATTCGGCGCGCGAGGTGAACATGCGGTAGGGCTCGGTGGTGCCGTGCGTGATCAGGTCGTCGACCAGCACGCCGAGGTAGGCCTGGTCGCGGCGCGGCGACCAGGCCTCGCGCTGCTGCGCGAAGCGCGCGGCGTTGAGGCCGGCGAGCAGGCCCTGCGCGGCGGCCTCTTCGTAGCCGGTGGTGCCGTTGATCTGGCCGGCGAAGAACAGGCCCGCGACCGCCTTGGTCTCGAGCGACGCCTTGAGCCCGCGCGGATCGAAGTAGTCGTATTCGATCGCGTAGCCGGCGCGGGTGATGTGCGCCTGCTCGAAGCCGCGGATGCTGCGCACCAGCTCCAGCTGCACGTCGAACGGCAGCGAGGTCGAGATGCCGTTGGGATAGACCTCGGCGACGTCCAGCCCTTCCGGCTCGACGAAGATCTGGTGCGAGGCCTTGTCGGCGAAGCGCACCACCTTGTCCTCGATCGACGGGCAATAGCGCGGGCCGACGCCTTCGATCTGGCCGCTGTACAACGGCGAGCGATGCAGCGCGTTGCGGATGATGGCGTGGGTGCGCTCGCTGGTATGGGTGATCCAGCACGGCACCTGGCGCGGATGGTCGGCGGCGCTGCCCATGAACGAGAACACCGGACGCGGATCGTCGCCCGGCTGCACTTCCATCACCGAATAATCGAGCGTGCGCCCGTCGATGCGCGGCGGCGTGCCGGTCTTGAGGCGGTCGACGACGAACGGGCCCTCGCGCAGCTTCTGCGCCAGCGTCGTCGCTGGCGGATCGCCGGCGCGGCCGGCGGCGTATTGCGTTTCGCCGACATGGATCTTGCCGGCGAGGAAGGTGCCGGCGGTCAGCACCACGGCCGGCGCTTCGAAGCGCAGTCCGGTTTGCGTGATGGCGCCGCGCACCAGCCCGCCCTCGATGACGATGTCATCGACCGCAGACTGGAACAGCGTCAGGTTCGGCTGCGACTCGACCGCCGCGCGCACGAAGGCGCGATACAGCGAACGGTCGGCCTGGCAGCGCGTCGCGCGCACGGCCGGGCCCTTCGATGCATTGAGGCGGCGCCACTGGATGCCGGCGGCATCGGCGGCGCGCGCCATCACGCCGCCAAGTGCGTCGATCTCCCGGACCAGATGGCCCTTGCCGATCCCGCCGATCGCAGGATTGCAGCTCATCGCGCCGACCGTCTCGACGTTGTGCGTCAGCAGCAGCGTGCGCGCACCCGCGCGCGCCGACGCCAGCGCAGCTTCGGTGCCGGCGTGGCCGCCGCCGACGATGATCACGTCGTATTGGTAGAAGGGAGACGTCATGCGCTAGAGGGCAGATCCGGAGTTCGAATTCTAAGCGCGGCATCGCCGACTGTTCAGGCCGGCCGCGATTGGCACGCTTTCTGCATTGACCTCTATGCACCCGGCGCGACAAGCGCCATGCGCTGGCCAGTTTGGAACAGGGATGGCCGTGTGCGAGCCGGGGGAGCGTGGGGGCCGAATGTCGGGGGACGTTCGGCCCCTTTTTTTTGCGTGATGGAAGGGTGTGCGGCTGGTGCCGCGACACGCCGGCCGGCTTTTGAGCCAACTGGCGCCGACGCCCGGCGGGGGGTGCGGAACAGGGGGGATCCGGAATTCCCCGCCGGGTGTCGACAAAGGTCAGGCCGGTAGCGTCGTATTGCGACGCTGCCGGTCAATGGTGGCTAGCTTGCGACGACTGGGGCGCCGACGCAAGCGGCCGAACCCCCTTTTTAGGGGTTCTGGACGCGACCGCGGTCGCGTTCCCGCGAAGAACTCCCCGAGCGGACGGGATTCCGGCTACCCGAATCCATGCGCGACCGCGACTCGAACCTTGGCTCGGCCGAGGGTGTGCGCGACTCGAAGCGCGGCGCGGGCGGCTGGACACGGGCCGGCGGCGGCGCCTGGGCGGGGCCGCCGCGTGTCTCCAGGCCCGACCGCACCTGCGGCACCCGCGACGGATACCGGCTCTGCGACGGCGGCAGACTCTGCGGCGACGTCTGCATGCGTTGGCTGCGCTCCAGCGCACCTTGGGCACGGGACGGATAGCGCACGCCGCTGTCGGGAGGCAGCACACCGCCAGGCCGCGACGGATGGTCCGGACGCGGCGGACGCGGGTTGTGCGTGTACCACGGCGGGTAGTAGTAGCCCGGGTAGTACCCCGGGTAATAGCCGTAGTACCCGTACGGATAGCCGTAGCCGCCGTAGCCGCCATAGCCGTAGTCGTAGCCGCCATACCCGTAGTAATCGACGGACGGCGAGCCGTAGTAGTAGTCGCCCGAGCCACCGCGATAACCGTAACCGGTATAGCAACCGCTCAACGCGGCCGCGGCTAGGAGGGTGAGGACGAGGTTGCGGATGTTCATGTGCTTGCCCCTGTAATCGATGCCAGCATCGGCCTCGGGCTTTGAATCCGTGCTTAATCGTTCCGGTACATGTTCGAGTAGCTGAACACCCGGCCTCTACGGCTAGCCAGCCCTTCTTCGGCTAGTCTGCGCCGATGCCCGTGCACGACCCGTCACTGCCCGCCTTTGCCGATGTCCTGGCTGCGGCGGCGCGCATCGCGCCGCATGCGCACGTCACGCCGGTGCTGCATTCCAGCGCACTGGACGTGCTCGCCGGCTGCCACATCGCCTTCAAGGCCGAACACCTGCAGCGCAGCGGCGCGTTCAAGTTCCGCGGCGCCTGCAATGCGGTGTGGTCGCTGACCGCGGAAGAGGCCGCCGGTGGCGTGGTGACGCATTCCTCCGGCAACCACGGCGCGGCGCTCGCCCTGGCCGCGTCGACCCGCGGCACCGCCTGCCATGTCGTGGTGCCGGACAACGCGGTGCGCGCCAAGCTCGCCGCGATCGAAGGCTACGGCGCGATCGTGCACACCTGCGCGCCGACCATCGCCGCGCGCGAAGCCGCTTGCGCACGGGTGCAGGCCGACACCGGCGCCACGCTGGTGCATCCGTATACCGACCCGCGCGTCATCGCCGGCCAGGGCACCGCGGCGCTCGAACTGCTCAACGGCAACGGCGCGTTCGATGCCGTGATCGTGCCGGTCGGCGGCGGCGGCCTGGCCTCGGGCACGGCGATCGCAGTGGCGGCACTGTCGCCGGCGACGCGCCTGTACGTCGCCGAACCGAGCGGCGCGGCCGAGACCTTCGCTTCGCTGCAGCGCGGCGAGCGCGTCACCGAGTTCACGCCCGATACCGTCTGCGACGGCTTGCGCGGCACGCTCGGCGCGCCGAACTTCGATCTGCTGCGCCGCTACGCAGTCGAGGCGCTGACCGTGGACGACGCCGACACCATCGCCGCGATGCGCCTGCTCTGGCAACGCGCCAAGCAGCCGGTGGAACCGTCGTCGGCGATCGCGTTCGCCGCCGTGCTCGGCCATCGCGAACGATTCGCGGGACAACGCGTCGGCATCATCCTGTCCGGCGGCAACCTCGACCTCGACGCGTTGCCGGCGTTGTTCGCACTCGCTGCGCCGTTGACCACGCCTTAGCGGCGCGCTGCGTAGAGTCGCGCGCACTTTCATCGCGATCGTCCCGAATGCCCCACGCCTTGCGTTCTCCCGGCCTCCGGGTTGCGATCCTCGCCCTGGCACTGGCGTTCGGCTTCCTCGGTAGTCGCGGCATCTGGGATCCCGACGAAGGGCGCTACACCAACGTCGCACTCAACATGCTCGATAGCGGCGACTGGCTCAACCCGCGCCGCAACGAGGAAGTCGGACACTGGACCAAGCCGCCGCTGACCTACTGGGTGATCGCCGCCAGCGTCGCGGTGTTCGGCGCCCACCCCTGGGCCGCGCGCCTGCCCGCGGCCTTGTCCTACCTGCTCTGCGTCTGGCTGGTTTGGCGCATCGCGCGGCGGCTGACACCCGGCGCGCAGGCGCAGGCGGCGGCCGTGTACGCGACGATGCTGCTTACCGTCGGCGCGTCGCAGCTGATCACCACCGACTACCTGCTGGCCGCGTGTACGACGCTGGCGATGTGCGGCTTTGTCGAGGCGCGCTTCGGCGATCCGCCACGCGCGGCGCGATGGATCGCGTTGATGTGGCTCGGCTTCGCGCTCGCCTTCCTCTGCAAGGGACCGGTAGCGCTGTTGCCGCTGCTGGTCGTCGTCGTCTTCGATGCGCTGATGCCGCGGCGCCACGAGCATCGCCTGTTCGATGCCACCGGCATGATCCTGTTCGCGCTGCTGGCGCTGCCCTGGTACATCGCGGTGATCCACGGCAATCCTGGTCTGTTCGAATATTTCATCGGCGATGAGGTGGTCAATCGCGTGACCACCAACGAGTTCGGCCGTCATGGCGAATGGTATGGATGGGTCGAGATTTACGTGCCGACACTGTTGCTAGGCACACTGCCGTGGACGCCGGCACTGCTGCGTTGGGCGCGCGCCTTGCCGGCTTCGGTGCGGCACTGGTGGCGCGACCGGCAAGCACGCGATGCGCAGCGCGGCGGGCTGCTGCTCGCGCTGTGGCTGCTGTTGCCGCTACTGGTGTTCTGCTTCGCCAAGTCGCGCATGCCGCTGTACCTGCTGCCGCTGTTCGTGCCGCTGGCGATCATCGTCGCGCAACAGCGGCAAGCCGAGGGACGCCCATTGCCGCCGTTGCGCTGGCTGCTGGCCTGGGTCGCGCTGCTACTGGCATTGAAACTCGCCGTCGCGCATTGGCCGACGCACAAGAACGCCGAGCACTGGGCGACGGCGATCCGCGAGCGGGCCGGTCCGCGCGTGCACGAAATCCTGTTCCTCGAGGACATGGCGCGTTATGGCCTGCACTTGCACATGGGACCCGGCACCGATATCGAGAAGATCGCGCTGCAGCCGCGCGCGCGCGCGCGTTTCAATCCCGAGTACGACGAGACGCTGGCGCAGGAACTCGCCCGCCACGAGCCTGACGCGGCGTGGGTGTGCAAGCAGGCGCGCTGGCCGGAAGTCCGCGCGCGCATGGCCGCGCAGGGTTATCGCGCCATCGCGCTCGGCACGCCCTACCGGGGTCGGGTCATCTTCAACGTGGTGCCGATCCCCAGGCCGTCGGATTGAGCAGCGATGTGTCTGAGCGCGGGCGTCTTTGCGGCCGTGTCATTGCACCTGCGGCAATCGCTGCAGGCCTTCGCGCATCAGCAAGCGCGTCATCGCCGCGCGCTCGGGGAGCGGTCGCTGCTGTGCGGCATCGAGCAGCCAGCGCAGCGACTGGCAGCGCGCCTTGCGGTTGTCCGCCGTGTTGCCCTCGGCATTGAGGCCGGCGACGAAGCCGTCGTGCAGGATCGCCGCGCTCACCCCCGCGGCCTTCAGCGATTGCTTGGCGGCCGCCTCGTCGTAGGCCTGCGGCGCATTCTGGCTGCCGGCGATGAACAGGCCGGCCAGCGCGTTGGCAAAACGCTGCTGGCTGTCGGGACCGAAGCGCGACATCGCCGCATTGAGTCCAGCCAGGCTGCGATCGGCTTCCGGGTCGAACAATGCGCACAATGCGCTGGCTTCATCCGGCGTCCGTGACGCCGCGTGCACGGCCTGGAAGAACGTATCGATGTCGCGATCCGGCGCGCGGCGCACGATGTCGTCGCCACCGGCCACCAGCATGTCGGGATCGAACGTCCAGTCGCCGAGATCCTGCGCGGCAACCGGCATGGCGACGGACGCGCCGAGGCAACAGGCGAACAGCAGGGCACGCAGTGGATCGAGCATCTTGATCACGTACACGGTGGCGTTGCCGCGAATCTAGCCAGCGTTGCCTGAACCCCCGCACGTCATGCCAACCGCAGGCGGTCAGCCGCCGCGATCGCTGCGCAGCGCGCGGCTGCGGCGATCGTCGTCCGCTGCGGCGCGCGCCGCGACGACGCTGAACGCGACGATACCGACGATCACCAGCACGGCACCGAACAACGCACGACCCTGCGGCCAGGCTTCGCCCAGCCACCACACGCCGATCGCCGTGGCGAACAGCAGTTCCGCGGCCTGCATCGCTTCGGCCGCGGCCAAACCGGTCGGGTTCCGGCGCACCATGCCGGTCGCCTGGAAGAACAGCACGGTCGCGATGATGCCCGCGCCGATCGCCACCCCGGCGGCGAGCCAGACCTGGCCCTGCGTCGGCGCGCCGGAGGCGATGCCGGCGTGCAACGCCACCAGCAGCCACAACGGCTGGCTCGCCAGTGTCATGCCGAACACGCGCTGCGTGGCATTGAGCTCGATGCCGGCACGTTCGAGGTGCAGCAACAGGCCGCGGTTGCCGACCGGATATGCGACCGCGCTGATCGCCACGCACAACAAGGCGATCCAGCCATCGCGATCGAGGGCGCCGCCACCGTGGCCGAACTGCATCAGCAGCACGCCGGCAATCACGATACCGCCGGCGATCAGCGCCGGCAACGGAATGCGCGCACGCGCATCGTCGTACAGCAGCGGCGCGCACAGCATGCCGGCGATCACGGTGAGCTGGAACGTGCCGGCAACCAGCCACGATGGCCCGCTCGCTGCGGCATACGTGAGGCAGACATAGAACAAGACGAAACCGATCGCGCTCCAGCCCAGCCACGGCAACGGATGGCGCACGATCGCGCGCCACACCGGCCGCACGCCGCCCTGCCACGGCATCAGCAACCACAGCAGCGGCAGCGTGATCAGATAACGCAAGGCCGCCGTCCAGGCCCAGTGGCCGCCCTCGACCGCAGCGGCGCGATTGAACACATAGGTGCAGGTGAAGAACAGCGCCGACAGCAAGGCGATGGCGACCGCCGACAAGGCGACGCGACGCGCACTCGCTGCGACGGCGCTGCTCTCGCCGCTCAAGGCCGTTGCCGGATGCGGATCTTCGACACCGGCACGCTGACCTCGTCGAAGCCGCCGCTGCGGATCGGCGTGCCGGGTTCCGGCGCCCAGGCCATCGCGGTGATGACTTCCCAGCTCGAAGGCAGCAGGCCGTCGTCGCGACGCTCGACTTCATAGGCCGCTGCCGCTGCGCGGAACCGGGCGCGCCCCGTGAGCGTGCGCCGGCGCGTGGCCAGCGCATTGGTCGCGCCGAGCGCGCGCAGTTCGCGCATCAGCGACTGCACGTCGCCGTGGCCGCGCACGATCGTGTCGCGATCGAGCACCGGATCGCGGAAGCCGGACTGCATCAGCGCATCGCCGAACTGCGCGATCGTGGCGAACGGGCTGACGTGCGGCGCAGCGTCGGCCTGGGCGAAGGCATCGCGCAGCTCCTGCAGCGTCGCCGGACCGAAGGTCGAACACAGCAGCAGGCCGCCCGGTTTCAGCACGCGGCGGAAACCGGCGAACACCGCCGGCAGGTCTTCGGTCCACTGCAGGCACAAGTTGGAAAACAACACGTCGACGCTGGCCGCGGCCAGTGGCAACGCGCGCGCATCCGCGCAGACGCGTAGCGGGTGCCGCGCGAACGGGTGTCGCCAGTCGCGCGCGACCTTCGCGTGACGCAGCATCGGCAAGGCGAGATCCATCGCGATCACCTGCGCGCGCGGCCAGCGCGCCTGCATGGCGGCGGCCGCGGTACCAGGTCCGCAGCCCAGGTCGAGCACGACTTCAGGCACGCGCTGGTCGAGATAGTCGAGCGACTCCAGCAGCTGCGCCTCGATCGCGTGCTGCAATGTTGCTGCAGCGTCGTAGCTGTCCGACGCGCGCGAGAACGCGCGGCGCACCTGGCGTGGGTCGAACAGCTCGCTCATCAGGACTCGTGCTCCAACGCATCGGCGAAATCGACGACGTGCTTCGCCACTTCGGCGGCATGCGTCAGGAACGGCGCATGTCCGGCATGCTCCACCTGTGCGAACACCGCCTCCGGCGTCATCTCCGCCGCCATGCGCATCGCCCGCGGATCGACCAGGCGATCGCGACGGCCGGCCAGCCACAGGCTCGGCATGCGCAGCGACGTTAGCTGCGCGCGCAGGTCGACGGTCTCGAGCAGGCGCAGGCCATCGGCGAGCACGTGCGCGGCCGGCTCGCAGCGCGCGAACAGGTCGCCACGCAGCGTTCGCAGCGTCTGGCGTGCGTCGTCGGAACCGAAGGCCTCGAGCGCGACGAAGCGATCGAGCGTGCCGCGATAGTCGTTGCGCAGGCCTTCGCCGAAGTCGCGGAAGATCTCGGCGGACACGCCGTATTTCCAGTCGTCGCCTTCACCGCGCACGAAGCGCGGCGTCGCGCAGTGCAGGATCAGGCCGCGCACCGCCTCGGGTCGCTGCAGCGCAGCCTGCAGTGCGAACAGGCCGCCGAGCGACCAGCCCATCCAGACCGCCGGCGGCAGGCTTTCGAGCAGGGCGTCGGCCACCGCGGCCAGCGACAGCGGCGTCTGGTCGTCGCGGCTATGGCCGTGCCCGGGCAGGTCGACCAGATGCAGCGTGAAGTGCGGCTCGAGCAAGGGCCACAGCGGCGCGAATACCCCGCCGTGCATCGCCCAACCATGGATCAGCACCAGCGGCGGACCGTTGCCGCGCGATTCTATGTACATGCTTCTACGTACATGCTTCTACATACATGGATTCGCGCGCGACCTCAGGCGGCCGCACCGCTGCGGCGTTCGGCGCGATCGCGCGCGACGGCCAGCGCTTCGACGAGGCCATCGACCTCGGCATGCGTATGCAGCGCCGACAGCGTGATGCGCAAGCGCGCGCGGCCATCGGGCACGGTCGGCGGACGGATCGCGGTGACCCAGTAACCGAGCGTTTCCAGCGCCGATGCCATCTCCGTCGCGCGTGCGTCGTCGCCGCACATCAGCGGCTGGATCGGCGTTTCCGATGGCAGCAGCTCGAGTCCGTGGCGAAACGCCGCGCCGCGGAAGTGCGTGACCAGCGCGCCGAGCTTGTCGCGACGCCAGTCCTCGCGCCGCGCGATCTTGACCGCGGCCAGCGACGACGACGCCTGCGCCGGCGGCAGCGCCGTGGTGTAGAGGTAGGGTCGCGCGGTTTCGGAGAGGTGTCCGATCAGGGCTTCGTCGCCGAGCACCGCCGCGCCGTAACCGCCGAGCGCCTTGCCCAGCGTCACCAGTTGCAGCGGCACCTCGTCGATGCCGAGCCGCGCCGCAGCCACGCTGCCGCGACCTTCGGGTCCGAGCACGCCGACGCCGTGCGCGTCGTCGACGTACAACATCGCTTTTTGCAGGCGTGCGGCCAGCGCCAGTTCGCGCAGCGGCGCGACGTCGCCGTCCATGCTGAAGACGCCGTCGGTCGCGATCATCGCCGCGCCATCGGCTGCGCCACGCAGCTGCCGCATCGCGCCCTCGGCATCGGCATGCGGGTAGCGGCGCAGGCGGCAGCCGGCCAGCCGCGCGGCATCGACCAGGCTGGCGTGGTTGAGGCGGTCCTGCACGCAGACGTCGTCCTCGCCGAGCAGCGCCTGCAGGACCGCGAGGTTGGCGAGATAGCCGCTGCCGAAGACCAGCGCGCGCGGGTAGCCGAGCCAGCTCGCGAGTTCCTGCTCCAGCGCTTCATGCGTGGCGTGGTGGCCGGACACCAGGTGCGAAGCGGTGCCGCCGGCGCCTTCGCGCGAGGCGGTGTTCTGCAGCGCGTCGACGACGGCGAACTGCTGCGACAGGCCGAGGTAGTCGTTGCTGCAGAAATTCAGCAGCCAGCGGCCGTCGAGTTCGCAGCGCACGCCGTCGCGGCGCGTGATCGTGCGGCGCACGCGCGTGCGGCCCAGGGCTTCGCGTTGTTTGCGTGCAGCGTCGACGCGGTCGTGCAGGTTGGGACGGGTCATCGTCAGGCTGCGCAGGAACGGGGCGAGGCGACAATGTCCTCGACTATCCCGGCATGCACTGTGCCGGCGGTCTCAACCACCGGCATCGGCCGCAAGCCCAGCCGCGCGAACAACGCCATGTCCCGCTCGGTATCCGGATTGCCGGTCGTCAGCAGTTTCTCGCCATAGAAGATCGAATTGGCGCCCGCGGCGAAGCACAGGGCCTGCAGTTCGTCGCTCATCGATTCGCGTCCGGCCGACAGCCGCACCATCGACTTCGGCATCACGATGCGCGCGGCCGCGATCGTGCGCACGAACTCGAACGCATCGAGTTCGGCCGTGCCGGCCAGCGGCGTGCCCTCGACCTGTACCAGGCGGTTGATCGGCACCGAATCCGGATGCGCCGGCAGGTTCGCCAGCGCCTGCAGCAGGCCCGCGCGCTGGGCGCGACTCTCGCCCATGCCGACGATGCCGCCGCAGCAGGTCTTCATGCCGGCGTCGCGCACGTGCGACAAGCGTGTCGAGGCGGTCCTGGAATTCGCGCGTATGGATGACCTCGCCGTAGAACTCCGGCGCGGTATCGAGATTGTGGTTGTAGTAGTCCAGGCCGGCGGACTTCAGCGCCGTTGCCTGCGTGCCGCTGAGCATGCCGAGCGTGGCGCAGGTCTCCAGGCCCAGCGCCTTCACCTCGCGGATCATGGCCGCGACCTTCGGGATGTCGCGGTCCTTCGGCGAGCGCCAGGCCGCGCCCATGCAGAAGCGCGAGGCGCCGGCCGCCTTGGCCTGCCTGGCCTTCTCCAGCACCGCTTCGGTGCTCATCAGCTTCGAGCGCCTCGACGCCGGTGTGATAGCGCTGCGCCTGCGGGCAATAGGCGCAGTCCTCCGGGCAGCCGCCGGTCTTCACCGACAACAAGGTGCTGACCTGCACTTCGGCCGGATCGAAATGCTCGCGATGCACGCTGCGCGGCGCGATGCAGCAGCTCGGTGAACGGCAGTGCGAGCAATGCCTCGATCTCGGCACGCTGCCAATCGTTACGCAGTGGGCTGACGGCTGGCATGGGCGTTTCCCGACGGACGCGATGAGGCGGACGGAAGAGTCTGGAAAGCATGCCTGCGTCTGTCAACCGAAATGCCGTGACCGTGGTTGACGAACCCGCGGTTGACGGAGGCCGCGGTCGGCGCGGATGCATCGCGCCTCATCGACCGGCTCTGGCCGGCACGCTGCCTGGTCTGCGGCGAACGCGGCCAGCAGTGGCGCGATCTTTGCGGCGCCTGCGCGAGGTCGCTGCCGTGGAATCGCCACGCCTGCCTGCGTTGCGCGATGCCGTTGCCGTTGCCGTTGCCGTTGCCGGCATCCCCCGCCGCCGCCGCGGCCGTGGTCTGCGGCGATTGCCTGCAACACCCGCCGCCGCTGGCGCAGGCGCACGCCGCCTTCGTCTACGCCCGTCCGCTCGATCGCCTGCTGCCGCGCTTCAAGTTCCACGGCGACCTGGCGGCCGGACGCCTGCTGGCGCAGCTCGCGCTCGATGCCTTCGCTGGCCTGCGACCGGCCAGACGCGTTGCTCGCCATTCCCCTGCACCGGGCGCGCCTGCGCACGCGCGGTTACGACCAGGCGCTGGAGCTGGCGCGGCCGCTGGCGCGCGCGCTGCGCATTCCGCTGCGCCACGATGCGCTGTTCGCGGCTACGCGCCACCGCGCCGCAATCGCGACTCGATGCGCCGCAGCGGCGCCGCAACCTGCGCGATGCGTTCTCGATCGCCGAAGGTGCGAAGGCCCTGCCCGCGCACGTCGTGCTGGTCGACGACGTCATGACCACCGGCGCCACGCTGCACGCCGCGGCGAAGACCTTGCGCCGCGCGGGCGTCGAACGCATCGATGCCTGGATCTGCGCGCGGACATCGTGAAGCGAAACGTCCTTACCAGCCGGATCGCCGAATGCAGCGGCTGCGATGCCGATCTATTCGCCGTCGGGTTGCGGCGCCGGCTTGGCGATGTCGGCCTTGGCCCGCTTGCCCGAACCGATGATCGCCTCGGCACGCAATTCCACCGGTGCGTTCGCCGAGAACAGCGCCGTCGTGCCCACCGCCGTCCACGCCGGGTAATGGTCGCGGAAGACCTCGTGGTGCACCTTCAGCATCGGCTCGACCTTCTTGCGGAAGTCGGCGTGGTCGGTCGACACATGGAAGCTGGTCAGCTCGACGACGTCCTCGAGCGTGGCACCGGCCGCTTCGAGATGCTTCTTCAACTCGGCGAACATCCAGCGGATCTTGTCCTCGTCGGTCGCGCCCACCGCGGCCGGGATGCCGGAGACGATCACGCGATCGCCGAGCTTCACCACCGGCGAGTAGTGCAGGCCGTGATAGGAATCCTCCCAACCCTTCGGCGCGAGATGCTCGCGGGTCGGCGCGGGGTCGGGCGTCGCCGCATGAGCGACGGTGCTGCACAAGCACAGGATCAACAGGCAGATGCGCATCGCGGCGGCTCCAGCGGACGAAGAGCGCGATTGCAGCGCGACGCCGCGGCCCTTGCAAGTCCCGGCGCTGGTCGCTCGACAGGCCGACGCCGGGCAGTTACGCCCGGCGCCGATCCTCTTTTCAGGCGGCGGGTACCGCTTTTTCGCGCTTGTTGCCGAGCAGCCACAGTGCGCCACCGACCACGATCAGACCGATACGGATGCCCAAGCCGGTTTCCGGACCCCAGTTGTCGACCCACATCAGCAGCTTGAACTCCATCTCCATGTAATGCAGAACGAACGAGCCAAGGCCGAGCAGCAGCATCAATCCGCCGATCGATTTCATGGTGAACCCCTTTGGTTGGTTGGCCCGCTCCCCGCGGGCCCGGCGAGTCTGCCATATCGCCCGACATCGACGGGACCACCGTTCGGCGCAGCGCGCTTCAGCGTAGTGCGGCTCAGCCCAGTGCGAAGTCGGCGGCGAGGCCGGCGAACACGGCCGCGCCGACCCAGTGGTTGTGCAGGAAGGCGCGAAAGCAGGCGTCGCGATCGCGATGGCGGGCGACGACGAACTCCCAGGCGACCAGCAGCAGCGCGGCCCCCAGCCCGTACCAGTAGTACGCGCCCAGCCCGGCGCGCTGGCCGACCAGCGCCAGCGCCGCGAAGAACAGCGCATACAGGACGCCCTGCGCGACGAGATCGAGATCGCCGAACAGGATCGCGGTCGATTTCGCGCCCGCGCGCAGGTCGTCGTCGCGATCGACCATCGCGTACCAGGTGTCGTAGGCGGTCGCCCAGAAGATGTTGGCGACATACAGCACCCACGCCACCGGCGGCACCGTGCCCTGCACCGCCGCGAACGCCATCGGGATGCCCCAGCCGAACGCGAGGCCGAGGTAGACCTGCGGCAGATAGGTGTAGCGCTTGAGATACGGATAACTGGCCGCCAGCAGCACGCCCACCAGGCTCATGTAGATCGTCAGGCGGTTGGTCGTCAGCACCAGCGCGAACGCGGCGAGCATCAGCACCGCGAACAGCAGCAGCGCCTCGCGCCCGCGCACCGCGCCGGTCGCCAGCGGCCGGTGGCGCGTGCGTTCGACCTGCGGATCGAGCCAGCGGTCGGCGTAGTCGTTGATCACGCAGCCGGCCGAACGCGTCAGCCAGACGCCGGCCGAGAACACGAACAGCGTCCACAGCGGCGGCACATCCGTCGGACGCGATCCACAGGCCCCACCACGTCGGCCACAACAGCAGCAGCCAGCCGATCGGACGATCGCCGCGCACCAGCTGCCAGTACTGGCCCAGGCGCTCGCGCCAGCGCGGCACCGGGGTGGGAGCGTAGCGTTCGTAGGACATCGCAAAAGCCTAGCAGGCAAGGGAAGCACCGTCGTAGCGTGCGCGGCGCGCAGCTGTGGTGGCGGGGACCGGATCGATCGCGCGCATGGCGCACGCCACGGCTGGCTCGCGCGCGACGCCGCGATCGGGGACAATGCGCGGCTCGCGCCCGTAGCTCAGCCGGATAGAGTAGTGGCTTCCGAAGCCATTGGTCGGGGGTTCGAATCCCTCCGGGCGCGCCAGATGCTTTAATTGGAGCGTGCGGGCCGGGATTTCCGGCCTTCGCGCGCAGCGCTCAGGCGTTCGCCGTTGCGCAAGCCGATGGCTTGCAAGCGCAACGGCTCACCCCTCCGGGCGCGCCAGAAGCTTCAATCCGGGGGCGCTCGCGCGCGCCATTTATACTGTGTGGATTGCGCGGCCGACCGGCCGTCATTGGCTCAAAGGTGGAACGTGCGTAATTACGACCTGGACTTCCTGAAGAAGTTTTCGCTGGTGATCGGCTTCCTGATGCTGGTCACGCTGGGCCTGATGCTGCTGGCCGCCCACCTGCACCGCATCCTGCCGCAGGAAGTCGATCCGGCCGTGGCCAAGCGCACGGTCGCGCGCATCGCGCCGGCCGGCTCGGTCTACGCCGGCGCCACCGGCGCGGCGCAGCAGGCGGCTTCGGTGGCGGCGGCTGCCGCGGCGGCGGCTTCGCAGGTCGCCTACGACGGCACCACGGACGGCTCGGTGATCTACGGCAACCTCTGCACCGGCTGCCATACCGCCGGCGTCGGCAACGCGCCGAAGCTGGAAAAGGCGGCCTGGGCCGCGCGCATCGCGCAGGGCAAGGACACGCTGCACAAGCATGCGATCGAGGGCTATACCGGTCCGGACGGCGGCATGATGCCGGCCAAGGGCGGCAACCCGGCGCTGACCGACGAGCAGGTCATCGCGACGGTCGACTGGATGCTCGGCAACCTGAAGTAATGCCGTCCGATTCGACTCCAACGCCGCCGAAAGGCGGCGTTGTCGTTTCTACGGCAGGCGCGAAGGCCGGACAGACAGCCAACGGGCCTGCGCTTAACCACGCAAAAGTCTGCAATCGCGCGGTTAAAATCTCGGAACGGTCGCGTAAAGCACGAAGTGTCCGCCCCGGAAGATCCGGCACCGTCCCGGGCTGCACCGCTGATCTGCCTGGCCCGCACGACGACCGCCTATCATCCCGCCCATGACCACGCCCGCCTTCCCGACCATCTCCGGCCCGGTGCTGCTCCCCGGCCCGGCCGGCCTGCTCGAAGTCCACGTCGACCTGCCCGAGGACGACGTGGCGCCGCTGCCGCTGGTCGCGATCGTCTGCCATCCGCTGTCGACCGAGGGCGGCACGATGCACAACAAGGTCGTGACCATGACCGCGCGCGCGCTGCGCGAACTCGGTGCGACCACGGTGCGCTTCAACTTCCGCGGCGTCGGCCAGTCCGAGGGCGTGTTCGACGAGGGCAAGGGCGAACTCGACGACCTGCGTGCCGTCGCGGCCTGGGTGCGGCAGCAGCGCGCGGATGCGGTGCTGTGGCTGGCCGGCTTCAGTTTCGGCGCCTATGTGGCGCTGCGCGCGGCCGCCGAACTGCAGCCGGCGATGCTGGTGACGGTCGCGCCGCCCGCGGGGCGCTGGGATTTCGCCAGCATCACCCTGCCCACCTGCCCCTGGCTGGTGATCCAGGGCGAGGCCGACGAGATCGTCGATCCGCAGGCGGTGTACGACTGGCTGAAGAAGACCAAGGCGCAGGCCGAGCTCGTGCGCATGCCCGATACCAGCCACTTCTTCCACCGCAAGCTGATCGACCTGCGCGGCGCGATCAAGAACGGCGTCCGCCCTTATCTCCCGAATGGCTGACGCGATCGCAGCGGCCACGCAGGCCGCGCCCACCGAGGACGGCAGTCCTTCCGAGCGCTATGCGGCGGGTGTCGCGCGCGGCGACTGGCAGGACGATGCCGCGCAACACGCGGCGCTGCACGAACTCGACCGCATCCATGCCGCGCTGCTGGCGCAACCGTCACCCAAGGGATGGTTCGGCGCGCTGTTCGGCAAGGACGATGCCCCGGCGACGCCGGGCCTGTACCTGTGGGGCGGCGTCGGCCGCGGCAAGACCTTCCTCATCGATCTGTTCTTCGATGGCTTGCCGGTCGCGCAGAAACGCCGCACCCATTTCCATCGCTTCATGCGCGACGTGCACGAGCGGTTGCGCGCGCACGCCGGCGAACGCGATCCGCTGGTGGCGATCGCGCGCGAGTGGCGGGCGAAATTGCGCGTACTCGTGCTCGACGAGTTCCACGTCAGCGACATCGGCGACGCGATGCTGCTCGGCCGCCTGCTCGAACGCCTGTTCGCCGAGGGCGTGGTGCTGGTCACCAGTTCCAATGCCGCGCCGAACGCGCTGTACAAGGATGGCTTGCAGCGCGCGCGCTTCCTGCCGGCGATCGCGCTGATCGAGCGCAACTGCGCCGTCGTCCACCTCGACAGCCCCGTCGACTACCGCCTGCGCGCGCTGACGCGCTCGCCGGTGTATCGCGCGCCGCTCGACGGAGAATCGGATGCGTGGCTGGAATCGCGCTGGCACGAGCTACGCGGCGATGATGCGCATCGCGATGGCAGCATCGAACTCGAGGGCCGCAAGATCGCCACGCGCGCGCGCTGCAAGGGCATGGCCTGGTTCGATTTCGCCGCACTGTGCGAAGGTCCGCGCGGCGCCTCGGACTACATCGAGATCGCCAGCGAATTCCACACCGTGCTGCTCGGCGGCGTGCCCGTGTTCGATGCGCAGCGCGACGATGCCGCGCGGCGTTTCGTCACGCTGATCGACGAGTTGTACGACCGCCACGTCAACTTCATCTGTACCGCGGCCGCCGAACCGACCGCGCTGTACCGCGGTGAACGCCTGTCGGCCGCGTTCGAGCGCGCCGCCTCGCGCCTGATCGAGATGCGCAGTGCCGAATACCTGGCGCTCGAGCACTTGACCTGACGCGCGGCCCGGCTGCGCAGACAAGTCCGCGTCGAAGCCGCGCGCAAAAAAATGCCCGCGCGGCGCGGGCATGCGGAAAACGGTGGAGACGACGGGGCGTCTCCACCGGTCCGGTCAGGGTCAGTCTGCCTGTCGACGCCAGAGCGCTATTGCGCCGCTGCCGCCACGCACCTGCATGGTTTTCACCGCGCCGGCGGCACTGCGCGTGAAGCTGCGGCGGACGCGGCCGGCGGCGTCGTAGTAGTGATCGCCACCTAGCGGCAGCAGCTCGGACAAGCGGTCCTTGCGCGTGCCGCCATACAGCTTCGCGCCACGTGCGCTCACGTAATAGCGTCGACCATCGGCGCTGCGGAATTCGCCGAACGGCCGCACCCAGGGCAGCGCGTCGGCGGCGCGAGCGGTCTTGGTGACGGGCAGCATCGGGCTGCGCGTCGTCGGGCACTGCGTGTAGTCCGCTGCCGTTCCGCGCACCTGCGGCACGCCGCCGAAATCGACGCGCCATCCGCGCAACTGTCCCTGCGGGTCGTCGCCCCAGCCGACGAGATAACGGCCATCGGCCGACACCGCGGTCGGCACGACGTTGAACCAGTCGTCGAGGAAGGGTTGTCCGAGGCCCGACAGATAGGTCTGCAGGTCGTGCATCGTGCCGCCGCGCGCGTCGCCGATCCAGAGGAAGCCCTTGGCGATGTTGCGCTGTTGCGGCGGGTCGTCGTAGTAGTAGGCGCCGACCACGACGTTGCCGGATTCGTTGGTGCCGTACGCGTAATAACGCAGCGCCAGCAGTGGCGGTCCGGACAGCCGCTTGAAGTAGCAGGCGGGCTGGCGGGTTTTCGGCAGCAGGCGCCAGGCCAGGATCGGATTCACCGCGCTGGACCCACCGCCGCCGCCGACGATCACGTTGCAGTTGGTGTTGCAGCGCACGCTCTCGCCGCCCAGGCGGCGATTGTTGCCGTCGCGCAGCTCCTCGACGCGTCCATCGGTCCAGCGCACGGCGCGATAGGCGCCGCCGGGTTCGCTGGCGATGCCGACCTGCACGAGGCCGTCATTGGTGATGCCGGTGGCCTCGCCGAAACTCGCCTTGTGCGTCTTCGGCAGCTCGGTCCAGCCGAAATCGGCCCAGCGGTCGTCCCAGGTGTCGGGATTGAAGCTGAAGGCGCGCACGTGGCCCCAATCGACCGGCGGCGGCGTAGTCGCGCCGGCCAGGCGCTGGCCGTTGGCCGAGATCGCGTTGCTGACGGTCGTCCAGCCCGGCAACGGCGGGATCAGCTCGAACGAGCCGAGCGGCTTCCAGCCATCCGCCTGCGTCCAGAACGCCGCTTCGGCGCGATCGGTCATGACCGTGCCGGCGATCGTCGTGCCGTCGGCCGACAAGTCCGGACGACCAGCCACAATCCGCCGATCACCTGCGTGCCAGTCGCGGCCGTCCAGCGCGAGACGCCGGCTTCGCCGGGGTCGCCGTCGAACCGGACCATCAGGCCGGCGACCACGGCGCCGTCGTCGGAGACGTCCTGGGCGAGATTGTTGCCGCCGAGGTCGACGACGGCCGGCGGCGCGGCGGCGGCGGAGCCGGCTGCGAGCGTCAGCGTGCAAGCCAAGGCGAGAAGCGAGGTGCGATGCATGGTGCTCTCCTTAGGGTTCGGGGCGCCTGCGCGAAGATCGGACACGCGGGCCGGCGTTAACGGGACACCCTCACGCCGCCCGTCGCCGCGGTCATTCCAGATCGATGACGATTGCATGCGCGCTTGATGCGTACGCCCGTCGCGGCCGGGTCGTTCAACGCAACTCGCGACGCGGCGCAGGCGCGGAGGGTTCGCGCCTTTCTCCGGCCAGGCGCGCGATGCCGCGCTGCGCCTCGGCGCGCAGCGCCCGATCGCCCAGCGCATCGGCCAACCGCAGTTGCAGCAGCGCGCAGTCGTAACAGCGGCCCGCCCAGGGCGCGATCCGGCCGACCAGGGCGCTGGCTTCGGGCACGCGATCGCGCGCAATCAGCCAGGGCGCGTAGGCGCCGACCACGTCGGCGATCTCCGCCGGGGCACCGCGCCGCTCCGCCAGCGCCAGCGCTTCGCGAAACCCTGCTTCGGCGCTGCCGTCATCGCGCAGCAACGCCAGGGTCAACAGACCCGGGACCGTCGGCTCATCCGCCGGTAGCGCCGCCGCTTCGGCCGCAGGCGACAGGTCCGCGCGCTGCGCGGCTTGCTCGCGACGCAAGCGGACCCAATCGCGCAGGTCGTCGCCGGGCATGCGCTTCCAGTCGGCAAGGGCTGCATCGGCGATGCGCACCGCGGCGCGCGGATCGCCGCCGCGCCAGGCCAGTTCGACGAGGCTCTGCGCGCGGCGTTGCTCATAGGCGGGCGTCGTGGTCGCGGCGATGGCCGGATCCTCGAGCACCCGGCGCGCCTCGGCGAAACGACCGAGCGCGACCAGCGCGTTGGCGCGGTCCAGGTGCGCGGCCAGCCGCAGCGTCGGATCCGGACTGCGCGGCGACAGCTGCAGCGCGCGGTCGGCGACCGCCAGCGCGGCCTGCGGGTCGAGCCGTTGCAGGTGCACCGCCGACAACGCCGAACGCGTGACCTGCAATTCGTTGACCGCCGCGGACTGCTCGAACACCGACAGCGCGCTGGTCAGGTAATCCTGCGCCTGGGCCGGATGCCCGCGTGTCATTTCCAGCGCGCCCAGGTTCGCGTCCACGCGCGCCGCGCCGATGCGGTCGCCCGCGCGCAGCAGACGGATGCGTGCCGCGCCGAAGTCGGCGATCGCCTGCGCATCGCGACCCAGCGCGGAGCGTGCGACGGCGCGGCCGTTGAGCGCGTGGCCGTGCTCGAGATCGGCATCGACCGTCGCCAACGCGTCGAGTGCGGCCTGGAAATCGCGTTCGGCTTCGAACAGCGCGTTGCGGCGATAGCGCGCGCCGCCGCGGGCGATCAGCAGTCGTGCGCGGAACAGCGGATCGGAACGGGCTTCGCCTCCGGCGAGCAGGCCGTCGAGCGCGACCTCGGCGGCCTTGAAGTCGCCGGCGCGATAGTCGATCTGCGCCAGCCGGTAGCGCAATTGCGGCTGCGACAGTTGCGAAGGCGGCGCGGCGAGCAGGATCCGCCGAGCGGTGTCGAGCTCGTCGCCGAGCATCGCTGCCTTCACCCGCTGCAGGCGCTCGTCGAGGCCGAGCGCCTGCGCGGCGCCGACCGGCGAGGTGCGGCCGAGCGCCGGCAGCAGGCGGTCGCAGGCCAGTTGCGCGACGTTGAGCAGATCGGCGCCGGCGGCGGTCGCACGGTGACGGACGCCGTCGCCGGCCTCGGCTTCCAGGTCGACGCGCCAGCCTTTTGCGACGCGCTGCGCGCGACCGCTGACGATCAGGTCGGCGCCGGCGGCACGCCGCAAGCGCGCGCGATCGATCGCATCCGACTGCGCGTCCAGCAGCGCCAGCGTGGTCTCGCTCGGTGGCACCGACATGCCGGCGCGGCGCAAGCGCTCGGCGAGGTAGTCCATGACCCCGAGCCGCGCCCACGTCGCATCGCCTGCGTTGTCGACGCGCATCGGCAGCACCAGGGTTGCGCGTGGTGACGCGGGCGTCGCCGATCGCGCAGGCGTGGCCGGTGCTCCGCCATCGCGCCACGACGACAGGCTCCAGATCGCGACGAGCGCCGCGATCGCACAGGCAGCAGCCAGTGCGAACCGCCATCCACGGCGCCGGATCGCCGTCGGTCCCGGCACGGCCACGGTGTCGTGCTGCACCAGGGTTGCCGCCGGTTCCGGTTCGACGACCGGCAACGATGCGGGCAGCGTCGCAGCGACGTCTTCGCCTTCGCGCACCACGAGGCCATCGTCGCCGACCAGCGCCTGCGTTTCGGCGACCCAGCGGAACCCGTATCGCGGCACCGTGCGGATGACGTCCTGGCCCTGCCCGTCGTCGCCCACGCAGCGGCGCGCGCGCAGCACGATCTGCGCCAGTTGGCCGTCGCTCACCGCGATGCGCCCGAACACCGCCTGCAACAGTTCGTCGCGGCCGACTGCGCGGCCGCGATGCGCGATCAGGTGCGCCAGGCATTCGAACACGCGCGCCGGCATTTCCACGGGCACGCCGTCGCGTCGCAATTCGCGTTTGGCCACATCGAAATCGAACGCGCCGAACCGATAGCGCATCAGCGGCTCGGCAGTGCGCGTGGGCGAAGCGGGAACTGCGGAAGAGGCAGACGATAAGGGATGATGCATGTGCTTCGAAAAGTCCGGCAACGCGAGAATGACAGAGCGCTCACGTCGCGCGCATCTGTCGTCGGTCTTGGTTGTGGCCCGCGCCCCGCCACCCGCTCACGGCGCCTGGTGCGCAAGTTGGATCGACGCTTGCGATCGCGAGCGGCCGCCCCCGCCGCAACGTGGCGGCCTGCGTGGCGCTGCCACCGATGCCCGCTTGGCTGCACAAGCTGGATATGTAGTGTTGACCATCCACTCCAACCCCGATATGTTGTGGCTGTCGGTTCCGTTGGCTTGCGCCTTCGGATGAAAAGGGAAGCCGGTGCGGATCTGATGATCCCATCCCGGCACTGCCCCGCAGCGGTAGGTGGAAACGAAGTCGCGACACGCACTGGGGCACAGCCCTGGGAAGCGGCGACAAGTAGGAGATGGCAGGAACGAGTAGGGAGTAACGAGGAACGAGTGGGACCCAGGCGTTGCAACGCCTTCCCTCGTTCCTCTTTCTTCATCACTCGTTCCTCCCCTCGCGTCCACGAGTCCGAAGACCTGCCGACAGCCGCGCGATGCACAGCGCGCGGTGCCGGCCGCGGAATCTCCGGGGGGAGATGGCTGGTGACGCAAGTGCCGGCTGCGCGCCTTCCGGGCACGCCACGCCGGCGATCGGCGACACCGCGTTTTTCTCCCGATGATGCCGTCCGCCCGAGGGGGCGCGGTCGCGACGACGGCAGGTAGCCGTCGCGCGCCGCATTCCTTCCGCAGCCTGCGTGGGACAGGCCGCCGCGTGCATCACGCCGGGAGGAATGCGCCATGCAACACAACGACAGCACCGTCGCCGAAACGGCGGCACCCATACTCGCCACGTCCGAAAACGCCAGCTTCCTGCTGACGCCGCCGCCGACCGCCACCGCGATGCGCGTGGCCAAGCGCAACGGCGGCAGCGAGCCGGTCGATCTCAACAAGATCGTGCGCGCGGTGCAGCGCTGCTGCGACGATCTGTACGCGATCGATCCGATGCGCGTGGCCACGCGCACGATCTCGGGCCTCTACGACGGCGCCAGCACGCGCGAACTCGACGAACTGTCGATCCGCACCGCCGCGCTGCTGACCGCCGAGGAACCCGAGTACGGCCGCCTCGCCGCGCGCCTGCTCGCCGGCGTCATCGCCAAGGAAGTCGCCGGCCAGGAGATCCATGCGTTCTCGCAATCGATCGCGCGCGGTTTCGACGTCGGCCTGATCAACGAGCGCCTGCTCGGCTTCGTGCAGGCCAACGCGCGCAAGCTCAACGATGCGCTCGATACCTCGCTCGATCGTCACTTCGACTACTTCGGCCTGCGCACGCTCTACGACCGCTATCTCTTGCGCCATCCGCATACGCGCAAGGTGATCGAGACGCCGCAGCAGTTCTTCCTGCGCATCGCCTGCGCGCTGAGCGCGGACGTGCCCGAGGCGCTGGCGCTGTACCGGCGCATGGGCAACCTCGACTACCTGCCGAGCTCGCCGACGCTGTTCAACTCCGGCACCACGCACGAGCAGCTGTCGTCGTGCTTCCTGCTCGACTCGCCGCAGGATTCGCTGGAATCGATCTACCAGCGTTACGGCGACATCGCGCAGCTGTCGAAGTTCAGCGGCGGCATCGGCCTGAGCTACACGCGCGTGCGTTCGCGCGGCTCGCTGATCCGCTCGACCAACGGCCACTCCAACGGCATCGTGCCGTGGCTGAAGACGCTCGATTCCTCGGTCGCGGCGGTCAACCAGGGCGGCAAGCGCAAGGGCGCGGCCTGCGTTTACCTGGAACCGTGGCACGCCGACATCGAGGAATTCCTCGAACTGCGCGACAACACCGGCGACGAGGCGCGGCGCACGCACAACCTCAACCTCGCCAACTGGATCCCGGACCTGTTCATGCGCCGCGTCGAAGCCGACGGCGACTGGTCGCTGTTCGATCCGCATGCGGTGCCGGACTTCACCGACCTGTTCGGCGCCGATTTCGATCGCGCCTACGAACAGGCCGAGGCGCAGGGCAAGGCGACCAGGACGATCAAGGCGCGCGAGCTGTACGCGCGCATGATGCGCACGCTGGCGCAGACCGGCAACGGCTGGATGACGTTCAAGGACAAGTGCAACCGCGCCAGCAACCAGACCGGCAGGCCCGGCAACGTCATCCATCTGTCGAACCTGTGCACCGAGATCCTCGAGGTGACCTCGCACGAGGAAACCGCGGTCTGCAATCTCGGCTCGATCAACCTGGCGCGGCATTTCGACGACGACAACCCCGCCGGTACTGGCGTGTTCGATTTCGACAAGCTCGCCGAGACCGTGCGCCTGGCCGTGCGCCAGCTCGACCGCGTCATCGACCTCAACTTCTATCCGATCGAATCCGCGCGCCGCGGCAACCTGCGCTGGCGACCGGTCGGGCTCGGCGTGATGGGATTGCAGGACGTGTTCTTCAAGCTGCGTCTGCCGTTCGACAGCGAGCCGGCGCGCGCCTTGTCGCGCAAGATCGCAGAGACGATCTACTTCCACGCCTTGTCGACCTCGGTCGAACTGGCCGAGGAATGCGGCCGGCATCCGTCGTTCGCCGACACGCGCGCGGCCAATGGCGAACTGCAGTTCGATGCCTGGGGCATCGTGCCGGAACACGCCGAACGCTGGGATGCGCTGCGCGACCGCATCCGCGAACACGGCCTGCGCAACTCGCTGCTGATCGCGATCGCGCCGACCGCGACCATCGCCTCGATCGCCGGCTGCTACGAATGCGTCGAGCCGCAGACCAGCAATTTGTTCAAGCGCGAGACGCTGTCGGGCGACTTCCTGCAGGTCAATCGCTACCTCGTGGTCGAACTGAAGAAGCTCGGGCTGTGGACGCGCGGAAATCCGCGATGCGATCAAGCAGGCCGAGGGATCGATCCAGGGCATCGCCCAGATTCCGGAAGTGCTGCGCGCGATCTACCGCACGACTTGGGAAGTGCCGATGCGTTCGCTGATCGACATGGCCGCCGAGCGCGGCGCCTTCATCGACCAGTCGGCCTCGCTCAACCTGTTCATGGAAAGCCCGAACATCGGTGCGATGTCGTCGATGTACATGCATGCGTGGAAGCAGGGCATCAAGACGACGTATTACCTGCGATCGCGGCCGGCGACGAGGATTGCGAAGGCGACGGTGGGGGCGGCGAGTGAAGCACCGAAGCCCGAGTACGTGCCGACGGAAGCCATCGCGTGCTCGCTGGAAAATCCGGAAAGCTGCGAGGCATGCCAGTAGCATGCAGCCCCTCCCCCTGCGAAGGCAGGGGGAGGTTGGGAGGGGGTGCCGTCGGATCGCGTGGCACGTCCGTCGTTGAGCAGAGCGCCGGAGCACCGACGCAACCCCTCACCCGACCCTTCGCACCTGCCTTCGCAGAGGGAGGGAGCGAATACGCCAAGGAACCACATGTCCATCCACAACCGCCACTCACTCGTTCCTCTACTGCTCGACCCCGGCTTCGAACTCACCCTGCGCCCCATGCGCTACCCGCAGTTCTACGAGATGTACCGCAACGCCATCCGCAACACCTGGACGGTGGAGGAGGTCGACTTCTCGCTCGACACCAGCGATCTCAAGCACAAGCTCGGGCCCGCCGAGCGCCATCTGGTCGAGCGCCTGATCGCGTTCTTCGCCACCGGCGATTCGATCGTCTCCAACAACCTGGTGCTCAATCTCTACCAGCACATCAACGCGCCCGAGGCGCGCATGTACCTGTCGCGGCAGCTGTACGAGGAAGCGCTGCACGTGCAGTTCTACCTGACGCTGCTCGACACCTACCTGCCCGATCCGAACGAACGCGCGCGCGCGTTCGCCGCGGTGCAGAACATCCCATCGATCCGGCGCAAGGCCGAGTTCTGCTTCAAGTGGATCGACTCGCTGCAGGGCCTGCAGCGCATCGAGACGCGCGAACAGCGCCGGCAGTTCCTGCTCAACCTGATCTGCTTCGCCGGCTGCATCGAGGGCCTGTTCTTCTTCGGCGCGTTCGCCTACGTCTACTACCTGCGCTCGCGCGGCCTGCTGCACGGCTTGGCCTCGGGCACCAACTGGGTGTTCCGCGACGAGAGCGCGCACATGGCGTTCGCGTTCGAGGTCATTCGCACCGCGCGCGAGGAAGAGCCCGAGCTGTTCGACGACGCCCTCAAGGCGCAGGTCGTGCAGATGATGAGCGAGGCGGTCGAGTGCGAAGTCGCCTTCGCGCAGGACACGCTGTCGGGCGGCGTCGCCGGGCTTTCGATCCGCGACATGCGCCAGTACCTGGAGTACTGCGCCGACCAGCGCATGGCGCAGCTCGGCATGCCGAAGCACTTCGGCGCCAGCAACCCGTTCCCGTTCATGGACCTGCAGGACGTGCAGGAACTGACCAACTTCTTCGAGCGCCGCGTGTCGGCTTACCAGGTCGGCGTGCAGGGCGAGGTCAGCTTCGACGCGGCGTTCTGATGCACGCTGCGCCACGGGCAGCGCTCGGCCGTGCACGCGGACATGGCGCTCATCGGCTACGCTGCACGACGCATCGACGTGTTGCGTGGCCGACGCGCGTACCGGCATGACCGGTCGGCCAATCCATGCGCGTTGGTGAAGGAAGCCGCTCGACGGTCCGATCCCTCTCCGCACTCCGGCATGACCGCATGCGCCCCGACTACATCCTCACGCTGTCCTGCCCCGACCGTACCGGCATCGTCTATCGCGTGAGCGGGCTGCTCTACGAGCTGGGCTGCAACATCCTCGATGCCCAGCAATTCGGCGACGAGGAGAGCCGCCGCTTCTTCCTGCGCGTGCACTTCGACCTGCCGACGCAAACCGAAATCGAGATCCTCGAGGAAGGCTTTGCGTCGCTGGGAGATGCCTTCTCGATGGACTGGCAGATCCACGATGCGCGGCGGCGCGCGCGCCTGCTGGTGCTGGTCAGCCGGCAGGGTCATTGCCTCAACGACCTGCTGTTCCGTGCGCATAGCGGGCAGCTGCCTGTCGATATCGCGGCCGTGGCCTCGAACCACGAAGACTTCGCGGCGCTCGCGGCGTCCTACGGGATTCCTTTCCATCATCTGCCGATCAGCGGCGACGCCAAGCCTGCGCAGGAGCGACGCATCCTCGACCTGGTCGAACGCGAACGCATCGATCTGGTGGTGCTGGCGCGCTATATGCAGATCCTGTCACCAGACATGTGCAAGGCGCTCGCTGGCCGCGCGATCAACATCCACCACAGCTTCCTGCCCAGCTTCAAGGGTGCCAGGCCCTATCACCAGGCGCACCAGCGCGGAGTCAAGATCATCGGCGCCACCGCGCATTACGTGACCGGCGACCTCGACGAAGGTCCGATCATCGAACAGGACGTAGCGCGCGTGGACCACAGCATGACGCCGAAGGAACTGGTGCGGCTGGGCAGCGATACCGAGTCGCAGGTGCTCGCGCGCGCGGTGCGACGACACGTCGAGCATCGCGTCGTGCTGAACGGACACCGGACCGTCGTCTTCCGTTGAAGACGCGGCTGAAGACGCCGCGGCGTGAGCCGATGCGCGCGGCGTCAGGGCGCGCTGGGCGGCGGTTGCCGCCGCAGCACGCGCAAGCCCGCATAGACCACCACCAGCACGGCCAGCGCGATACCGATCGCGAGCCATTCCTTGCGCGTCAGCGTGGCGACGATCGCCGTCATCGCCGCGACGGCGAGCACCGGCACCAGCGGCCCGCCCCACAGCACGAACGGCGCACCGCGCTCGCGCAGGTCGGTCTTCTGCGCGCGCCACGCGGCGATACTGACGAGCATGTACACCAGGCAGATCGCGCCGCCGGAAATCAGCACCAGCGCATCGAAGCTGCCGCCGAGCGCGAGCGCCAGCGCGACGCCGGCGTGCGTGGCCAGCGCCAGCAACGGCACGCGATGCTTCGCGCTGACCTGGCCATAGGCATGCGGCAGGAAGCCGTCGCGGCCGAGCGCGAACAGCAGTCGCGACGTGCCGAGCAGGTTGCCCATCAGGAACCCCGTCATCGAGATGCAGGCGGTGACCAGCAGCGCGATGCGACCGGGCGACCACAAGGCGCCGGCGGTGTCGGCGATCGGCACGCCGCTGGTCGCCAGCGACGGGCCGAGCAAGCCCTGGCAGACGATCTGCAACGAGAGGTACAGCAGTACGACCAGCAGGATCGCCGCCATCGTCGCGCGCGGCACGTTGCGCGCCGGATCGCGCAGCTCGCCCGACGGGATCAGCGCGGTCTCCATGCCCGAATAGGCGAACATCACCAGCACCATGCCGGCGCCGAGCGCGCCCCACGACGGCACGTCGCCGATCGCGAAACTGACCTGGCTCCAGTCGACGAACCACAGTCCGATCGCCGACAGCAGAAACAAAGGCGTCAGCTTCAGCGCCGCGAGCGCGGTGATCGCGCCGGCGCCGAGTTTCACGCCGAAGGCGTTCAACGCGAACAACGCGCCATACACGCCGATCAGCAGCAGCGCGCGCGGCAGCGGTTCGGCGAACACCGGCAGCAGGCTGGCGACCTGCACCGACAGCGCCGCGGCGACGCCTGCGCTCGAGGCGAAGTTGCTGATCCACATCAGCGCGCCGGCGATGAAGCCGGCGAAGGCGCCGAATGTCGCGCTGACGTAGGTGTAAGGCCCGCCGGTCGCGACCGCGCGGCTGCCGACGGCGGCGAAGCACAACGCGATCGGGATGATCGCCAGCGCGCCGGCCACCAGCGCCAGCGGCGCCGCCGCGCCCATCTGCGCCGACAGCGCCGACGGCATGCGGAAGATGCCGCCGCCGACGATGCTGTTGATCACCGCGGCGGTGAGCGCGAACGAGCCGACCGCGCGGATCAGCGCGGCATCGCCTTCGAGCGGTGCGGGTTCACGAGGGGCGGTGCGTTCGGCGGGGTGCTCATCGGGATCCCTGGTTGACGGTGGACGACGACTGCGGCGGACCCGGCGAAGATAGCAGCCGCATTCGCTGTTCGCCCCCTTTGCAAAAAGGGGGCAGCGAGGCGCGACAGCGCGCAGCGGGGGATTTGCTGTTGGCGCGAAGATCGATCCGCCGATCAGGCTGATCAGCTGACCATCGTGCCGCGGCGCATGCAGCCATCCTCGAACCTTTCGTTCCATCGCCAACAGCAAATCCCCCGTCGCCTGCTGCGCAGACGCCCGCCCCTTTGCAAAGGGGCAAAAAGCATGAGCCACCATCGCACGATGGCATTCGGTGACGCCGTAGCCATGCCGCATGTCGACGCTGCGGTAGCATCCACGGACTTTCCGAGGAGATTGCCGATGCGTTTTTCGCCGCTTGCCGTGATGCTCGCCACCGCGTTGGCCGCGCCCGCGTTCGCCCAGGACGCCACGACGCAACGCGCCGAAGTCGCGAGCGCCGCGCAATCGCTGCAGCCGAAGGTGCTGGCCTGGCGCCGCGACTTCCACCAGCATCCCGAACTCGGCAACCGCGAGACGCGCACCGCGAAACTGGTCGCCGACCATCTGCGCAAGCTCGGCCTCGAGGTCAAGACGGGCATCGCCACGACCGGCGTCATCGCCGTGCTCAAGGGCGGCAAGCCCGGCCCGCGCATCGCGCTGCGCGCCGACATGGATGCGCTGCCGGTGACCGAGCGCGTCGACCTGCCGTTCGCGTCGAAGGCGACGTCGTCCTTTCGCGGCGAACAGGTCGGCGTGATGCACGCCTGCGGCCACGACGCGCACACCTCGATCCTGATGGGCGTGGCCGAGGCGCTGGTGGCGATGAAGGACGACTTGCCGGGCGAGGTGCTGTTCGTGTTCCAGCCGGCCGAGGAAGGCCCGCCCGACGGCGAGGAAGGCGGCGCCGAGGAGATGCTCGCGCAGGGGATCTTCCGCGACTTCAAACCCGAGGCGGTGTTCGGCCTGCACGTGTTCAGCACGCTCAATGCCGGTCAGATCGGTGTGCGCAGCGGTCCGATGATGGCGGCATCGGATCGCTTCAACATCGTGGTGAAGGGTCGGCAGACGCACGGATCACGGCCATGGGGCGGCATCGATCCGATCGTCGCCGCCGCCGACCTGATCGGCAGCGCGCAGACGATCGTCAGCCGCCGGCAGAACATCTCGAAGCTGCCGGTGGTGGTCAGCTTCGGCGCGATCAAGGGCGGCATCCGCTACAACATCATTCCCGATCAGGTCGAACTGGTCGGCACGATCCGCACCTTCGACGAGGGCATGCGCCAGGCGGTGTTCGCCGACCTCAAGAACGTCGCCGAACACGTCTCCGCCGCGCACGGCGCGAGTGTCGTTGCCAAGGTGCCGGACACCAAGGGCAACCCGGTCACCGTCAATGATCCTGCGCTGTCCGCGCGCATGCTGCCGAGCCTGGAGAAGGCCGCGGGCAAGGACAACGTCGTGCCGTTGGACCTGACCATGGGCGCGGAGGATTTCTCGTTCTATGCGCGCGAAGTGCCGGGCCTGTTCTTCTTCGTCGGCGCCACGCCGAAGGGGCAGGATCCGGTCACGGCGCCGAGCAACCATTCGCCGGAGTTCTTCCTCGACGAGTCCGCGCTGGATCTCGGCTTGCGGGCGATGTTGCAGGTGACGCTGGACTATCTGGACGGTGGAGCACAGGCGCAGGGCTGATGTGCGTGCAGCCGCCTCGTGCGCGCCGCGCAGCAAGCTGCGCCGGATGCCATGCCGCGTGTGCCGACCGCGCGTAAAATCGCGCCATGAGCCCTACCCTTCCCCTCGGCCGCGACGTCGCCTACCCGCAGCACTACGACCCGACGCTGCTGTTCCCGATCGCGCGCGCGCTCGGCCGCGATGCGTTGGGCCTGGTGCCGTCGGAACTGCCCTTCGTCGGCAGCGATCGCTGGCATGCCTACGAGTTGAGCTGGCTCGATACGCGCGGCAAGCCGGCGGTGGCGACGGCGACGCTGACCGTGCCGGCGGCATCGCCGCGGCTGGTCGAATCCAAATCGCTCAAGCTCTACCTCAACTCGCTCAACGCCACGCGCTTCGACGATGCGCAAGCGGTGCGCGCGCGCATCGTCGCCGACCTGACGCAGGCGGCCGGCGCGCCGGTCGAGGTCGCGTTCGGGCTGCCGCCCATCACCGACCTCGCCGATGACGCGGCGAATTCGATCGATGATGAAAACGTCGACATCGACGATTACGGCCCGCCCAACGCCGCCTACCTGCAGACCGGCGCCGATAGCGTCGCGGAAACGCTGCGCTCGGACCTGCTGAAGTCCAACTGTCCCGTCACCGGCCAACCCGACTGGGCCAGCGTGCGCATCGGCTATCGCGGGCCGCGCATCGATCGTGCAGGACTGCTGCGCTACCTGGTGTCGTTCCGCGACCACGCCGAATTCCACGAGCAATGCGTCGAACGCATCTTCGTCGACGTGCTCGCGCGCTGCCGGCCCGAGGCGCTGTCGGTCGAGGCGCGCTACACGCGGCGCGGCGGGCTCGACATCAATCCCTCGCGCACGACGCCCGGCTGGATCGGCGCCGCGGCCGGACGCGACGCCCGCCAGTAGCGGCGTCCTGAACACGAACAGCGGCCCGCCGCCGCATCGCGATGCGGTTTTAACGGCCCGCGTGGGACGCTGCCGCCGCTCGAACGCGGCACAGGAGGCCACGATGACCAAGACGCAGAATCCCAACGATCCCGACTCGCTGTCGCTCACACCGAGCGCGAGCGGCACCAAGAAACCGGACTTCTCCAACGTGCAGGGCAGCGCCGATACCGTTCCGGGCAAGTCCGGCGGTGGTGGCGGTGCGGGCGGACGTCCCGATTTCTCCAACGTGCAAGGCAGCGCCGACACGGTACCGGGCAACGCCGGCGCTACGGCGGAGCAGACCTATACCGTGCAGAAGGGCGACACGCTGTCGCACATCTCGCAGCAGTTCTATGGCAAGGCCAGCCGCTGGAACAGGATCTTCGAGGCCAATCGCGATCAGCTCGACGACCCCGACCTGATCAAGCCCGGCCAGGTGCTGAAGATTCCGCAAGCCGAGGCCTGACCCTCTGCAACGACTCGCACTGCAGCATCTACGCGCAGGCGTCCAAGCCTGTACCCATGTCTCCACGGAGGATCCCGATGACACGCAAGACACTCAATGCCGCGATCGCGGCCGCGCTGTTCGGCACGCTGGCGCTGGCCGGCTGCAAGAAGAAGGCAGAGGAAGTCACGCCGCCGCCCGTAGCCGCCGAGCCGGCTCCGGCACCCGCACCGCCCCCCGCCGAACCGACGCCTGCGCCCGCGGCCGTCACTACGGTCGAACTCGGCAACGCCACCGGCGCCGACAACCGCGTCGCCGCACCGCTGACTTCGTTCGCTACCAAGGACACGATCCACGCCTCCGTCGCTACCGACGGCGGCGCGGCCGGCAATCTCAATGCCAAGTGGACCTTCCAGGACGGCCAGGTGGTGCATACAGAAGACAAGGCGATCGCCGCCGGCCCGCAGGTCACCGATTTCCAGATCAGCAAGCCCGACGGCTGGCCCCCTGGCAAGTACAAGCTGGAAGTTTCGCTTGATGGGAAGGTGGTGCAGACGCGGGAGTTCGACGTCAAGTGACGCAGTGGCGCGCTCGCGCATAGCGCGAGCGCCTTTGCCACCACTGCGTCATCCTCGCGCAGGCGGGGATCCATCTCACGGACACGACGAACGAAAAGGGCGCGACGCAAGTCACGCCCTTTTCCTTTGGCTACCACGCACGCCAGGCTCGACGATGGTCGCTTTGCTCCCTCCCCTCCGAATGGAGTGGAGGGCTGGGGAGGGGTGTCCGCGTTTCAGGCGGATGGCCGGCGCCGACGCAACCCCTCCCAGCCTCCCCTGCCGTCGCAGGGGAGGAGCACGCCCCTGCGACTTCGTACTGTTCAGTCGTCCTGCAACGCCTTAGACGCACGCCGATACACACCATCGAAACTCACCACCCACGTCTTCCCGTCATCCTTCGACGTTTCCCACACCTGCCGCACGCTGCCATCCGCGTTCGGCGTCCAGGTGATGCGCTCGTGCTGCGCCTGCTTCGTCTCCGCATTCGGCTTGTCCTGCACGCCACGCAATACCATCGCGCCGTCGACGAGGCCGCCGGACAAATGCAGGCGCGCGCCGCTCTGGTCGACCCAGAACTGTTCCCACTTGCCAGTGTCGCGGTTGTAGAGGTTGAAACTCTTGCCGGCGAAGCCGGTGGCGCTGTCCCAGTTCTCAAGCAGCACGCAGTTGTCGAGAATCGCTTCGACCCGGCTGCGGCCGAGCGGCTTGCCTTTCGGGTCGTTCACGTCCCACGCACCTAGCCAGAAATCGAACTGCCGGTGTTCGGGTGCTGCGCAGGTCGGCGGCGCGTTCACCGCGGGCGCCTGTGCGGAAGCGATGCCAGGCATGGCCATGCCCAGCCATAGCGCCGCGATGATGCTGATCCTGGGTCGCACATCGGTTCTCCCCTTACGCGATCGCCGCAGCATAGCCGCGCGTCCTGCCGGCCACTTTGCCCGAACCGGCCGGAACCGCGACAATGGCCGCCTGTCCCGCGGCCGCCCTTCTGGCGTCGCCGCACACTCCCTCGCGCTTCCCCCGGAGACTCCGCATGTCCGCCGCTTCGACCGCACCGCACGCCCCCGTCCCGCCCGCCGGTGGCGAAAAAATCAGCAAGTCGCCGCAGGGACTCAACGTCCCGGACCATCCGGTCATTCCTTTCATCGAAGGCGACGGCACCGGCCCCGACATCTGGCGCGCCAGCGTGCGCGTGCTCGATGCAGCCGTGGAAAAAGCCTACGGCGGCAAGAAGAAGATCGCGTGGATGGAAGTGCTTGCCGGCGAGAAGGCGTTCAACGCCACCGGCGACTGGCTGCCCGAGGCCACCGTCGATGCCTGCCGCGATTACCTGGTCAGCATCAAGGGCCCGCTGACCACGCCGGTCGGCGGCGGCATCCGTTCGCTCAACGTCGCGTTGCGGCAGATGCTCGACCTCTACGTCTGCCTGCGCCCGGTGCGCTGGTTCGAAGGCGTGCCCTCTCCGGTCAAGAAGCCCGGCGACGTCTCGATGACGATCTTCCGCGAGAACACCGAGGACATCTACGCCGGCATCGAGTTCGAGCCGGGTTCGGCCGATGCGCAGAAGCTGCTGGATTTCCTGGCCAGGGAATTCCCGAAGCCGTTCGACAAGATCCGCTTCGGCACGAAGCAGAAGGTCGACGCCTGGGATGCCACGCTCGAGAGCATCGGCATGCCGCACCGCGAGGGCAAGGTGCAGGTCGGCCTCGGCATCAAGCCGGTCAGCTACCAGGGCACCGAGCGCCTGGTGCACAGCGCGATCAGCTACGCCATCGCCAACGGCAGCAAGTCGGTGACGTTGGTGCACAAGGGCAACATCATGAAGTTCAGCGAAGGCGCATTCCGCGACTTCGGCTACCAGGTCGCGCGCGAGTTCTACGGCGCGGTCGAACTCGACGGCGGTCCCTGGCACGTGATCCCCGAAGGCAAGCCCGGCGCCGGCATCATCATCAAGGACGCGATTGCCGACGCCTTCCTGCAGCAGATCCTGCTGCGGCCGAAGGAGTACGACGTGGTCGCCACGCTCAACCTCAACGGCGACTACTTGAGCGATGCGCTCGCCGCGCAGGTCGGCGGCATCGGCATCGCGCCGGGCGCCAACATCAACTACATCACCGGCCACGCCGTGTTCGAGGCGACCCACGGCACGGCGCCGAAGTACGCCAACCTCGACAAGGTCAACCCGGGCTCGGTGATCCTGTCCGGCGAGATGATGCTGCGCTATCTCGGCTGGACCGAAGCCGCCGACGCGATCATCAAGGCCATGAACAGCGCCATCGCCAGCAAGCGCGTCACCTACGATTTCGCGCGCCTGATGGAAGGCGCGACGGAAGTGAAGTGCAGCGAGTTCGCGGACGAGCTCATCAAGCACCTCTGATCGCGCGGTCCCCGCTCCGACGAAAGAGCCCGGCATGTCCGGGCTTTTTTTTGGCAACGCGTCGCGGGCAACCAGGACATCGCCGACGCTCCAGGCGCGCCTGCGCCATTCAGTCGCGATTCTGTCCACACAGGAACCTCCCGGGGCGCGCCGTCCGCGGGGCCTCCCGGGCGCGCCGTCCGTTTGGCCCGGGAACCTCATCTGCCCTGCTGCATCCGATGGGTAATGAGAGGAGCACTATGAGAGCCATGTCGGACAACGCGCTCGCGCTGGACTACGCCTCGCTGGACGACTCCGCGCTGGTCCGCCTGGCGCGGTCCGGCGACCGCGAAGCATTCCGGCACATCATGCAGCGCTGCAACCAGCGCCTGTTCCGCATCGCGCGTGGCGTGGTGAACGACGACGCCGAAGCCGAAGACGTGGTGCAGGCGGCTTACCTGCACGCCTTCGAGAAGCTCGACGCGTTCCGCGGCGAAGCTGCGCTGCTGACCTGGATGACCCGGATCGTGCTGAACGAAGCCTACGGCCGCTTGCGGCAGCGTCGCGCGACCGTGGACGTCGGCCGCATCGAGACCAGCCAATTCGACGACGGCCAGGTCATTGCGTTTCCTTCGAAGTTCGGCAGTGAAGATCCTGCGGCAGCGGCAGCGCGCGCGCAGATCCGAAAGCTGGTCGAACACGCCATCGATGACCTGCCCGAGCCTTTCAGGATCGTCTTCATCATGCGCGAGATCGAGGAATGCTCGGTGCAGGAAACCGCGTCCGCGCTCGAGCTGCGCGAAGAAACCGTCAAGACGCGTTTGCACCGCGCGCGGCGGTTGTTGCGCGCCGCGCTGCACGGCGCGCTTGCGACGACGCTCACGGATGCGTTTCCGTTCCTGGGATCGCGCTGCGCGCGTATGACGGCAACCGTATTGCAACGGCTCGAAGCCTCGCTTCCGAGTACGCAGACGCGCGATATCGGCGGACCGCACGAATAGCCCCTCATCGAATTCCGGTTCCGCGCCAGCGCGAATCCGGTGCCCGCCCTGCGTCATGGCCGAAGGAGGAACGCAAATGAGCAAGTCCGAAACTTATGCCGGCGTGCGTAGGTGCTTGCCGGCGGCAATGGCGGCATTGCTGGCCGGATGCGGCGCAGGTGGCGGCTCACATGAAACACAGCCCACTGCCGACACTGCGGACGAATCGGCCGCCAGCCCGGCGCCGTCGGCCCCGGATGCCGCGATCGAAGCCGGCAGGCAGATCTTCCGCTTCGAGACATTCGGCGACGAGACGCAATGGACCGATGCCATGCGCATGCATGAAGTCATCCGCAAGTCGGTCGATCCGAAGACCGCCCTGTCCGTCGGCTTGAAGGTGGATGCCGAGGCGCTGCCGGCGGCCGTCGTCAAGGGCATCCAGGACGGCAGCATCAGCCTGACCAGCGCCGAGACCACGGTGGCATTGCTCAAGCTCGACGCGGTCGTCGGCCTGGATGGCCATGTCGAAACCGTCGACGGCAAGGACACGCTGACCCGCGTCGGCGTCACCTGCGCGTTGTGCCACTCGTCCGTCGACGACTCGTTTGCACCGGGCATCGGCAAACGACTCGACGGCTGGCCCAATCGCGACCTCGATGTCGGCGCGATCATCGCCTTGTCGCCGGCACTGACGGCCAAGCAGAAAGCGGTCTACAGCAGCTGGGGCAAGGGCAAGTACGATCCTCGCTACAACCAGGACGACCGCAACGGGCCGCAAGTGATCCCGCCGGCCTATGGCCTGGCCGGCATCCACCGCATCACCGTTACCGGCGATGGCGAAGACATCGCCTACTGGAATCGCTATGTCGGGGTCACTCAGATGGGCGGGCATGGCCGGTTCACCGAGCCGCGCACCGGCGTGGACGTGACCAACGGCGAAGACGACCTGATCAGCAGCAAGCTTCCGGCGTTGCAGGCGTATCAGTTGTCGCTGGCTGCGCCGTCGCCACCGGCCGGGAGTTTCGATGCCACGGCCGCAGGTCGTGGCAAAGCGCTGTTCGACGGCAAGGCCGGCTGCGCCGCCTGTCATAGCGGGCCCGCCTTCACCGATGCCAACACGCGTTTGCACGCGCCCGCCGAAGTGGTCAGCGAGCCGGAAGCCGATGGCGTCCCGAGCTATGCCTCGCGTAGTGCGACCAGGCAATACCGGACGGCGCCGTTGCGCGGCGTCTGGCAACATCCGCCGTATTTCCACAATGGCAGCGCGCCGACGCTGGAGGCGGTGGTGACGATCTACAACAGCCGCAAGTCGCTGGGCTTGAGCGCATCGGAGATCTCCGACGTGGCGCAGTACCTCAAGTCCTTGTGACTGGAGCAGGGACCATCCACGGGAACGAGTGACGTCGCTCGTTCCCTCCGCGCAATGCGTCCACCAACGAAAGGGGTTCGACATGCTGACTTATGCACTGATCGTGTTTGCGATTGCCGCCGTCGGCGGATTGCTGCTCGCCAGCAGCGTGCTGCGCGGCAAACTGGCGCCGTGGGCGCTCTCGATCGGACATGCCTTGCTTGGCGCGACGGGCTTGGTTCTGTTGATCGCGACCGTGTTGCAAGGGTCGACGCCCGGCCGTGTCACTGCCGCATTGGGCCTGTTGGTCGTGGCTGCGCTGGGTGGGTTCTATCTGGCCTCGCTGCATCTGCGCGGCACGGTCGCACCGAAGGCCGTCGTCTTCATCCACGCGGGCGTCGCCGTCGCCGGATTCCTCACGCTATTGAGTGCCGTGCTGGCCTAGCGGGCGCGCGGACGCAAGCATCGTCATGCGCCACCCGCTGCATCCGGCGCTGGTCCATGTCCCGATCGCGTGCTGGTCGCTGGCTACGGCCGGCGATTTGGCCAGCCTGTGGTGGGGACGGCCGGCATGGCTGCTGGCAGGCGTGCTGCTGGTGGTGGGCACGGTGACCGCGATCGCAGCGATGGCGACCGGCATGGTCGAACTGTTGAAGGTCGGTGGCGACCATCCCGCGACCCGCGACCTCAATCGCCACATGCTCCTCGCCATGGCCGCGTGGGGCCTGTACACGGCGAGTCTGTTGCTGCGCCTGCGGGGCATCACGCTGACACGGCCCGATGCGATCGGCCTGGGCCTGAGCGTGGCCGGTTTCGTCTGCCTGTGCGTGACGGGCTGGCTGGGCGGAACGCTGGTCTACGGACATGGCCTCGGCATGAGAGCGCCTCCACGCACCTAGCGCATCGGACGCATGCGATGCCTGTCGTCTTCGCCATCGGTCGATCCCGGACCATAGACTGGCGCCATGGCCGCATCGTCCCTCACCGACCCGATCGCGCAGCGCGCGGCTGCCCTGATTCAGGACGCCTTCGAGGACTACAACGCCCGCTTCTCCGACATCACGCGGCGCGCGCGGCGCGGCTTCGAGCGCCGCGACTGGCGGCGCTCGCAGGCCGATGCGGTGGCGCGGATCGAGTTGTTCGATGCCTACCTGCCGGAAGCGATGGGACGGCTCGAGGGTCTGCTGGAAGAGCGGATCCGCTCGCGCGCGGTGTGGGCGGCGATGCGCGATGCGTTCGCCGCGCGCATCGCGGCGCTGCCGGACCGGGCGCTGTACGAGACGTTCTTCAACTCCCTGTCGCGTCGTTTCTTCCTGACGCAGGGTGTGGCGCCACGCATGGAGTTCCATGCGCTCGACAGCGAGCCCGACGGCGATGCCGCATGTCCCGGCGAACTCGTGCGCTATCCGGCGCAGGACGACATGGTGGCGTTGTGGCGCACGATCCTCGCCGGGCACGCTTTCGCCAACGGCTACGCCGACCAGCAGGGTAGCGCAGCGGCCATTGCAGAGACGATCGAAGCGCGGCTTGCGTCGCACGGGGACGCGACGCGCGCGATCGAGTTGCTGCGCACCGTGTTCTATCGCGAGCGCCGCGCCTATCTCGTCGGACGCGTCGAAGGCGCGACGCAGGCGTGGCCGCTGGTGGTGGCGCTGGTCAGCACGGCCGAAGGCGTGCGCGGCGACGCCGTGCTGACCACGGCCGACGAAATGTCGATGTTGTTCGGCTACGCGCGCAGCTATTTCCATGCCGACCTGGTGCGCGTCGGCGATGCGGTGGCGTTCCTGCGCGGCCTGCTGCCGCTCAAGCCGGTCGACGAGCTGTACTCCGTGCTCGGCCGCGCCAAGCAGGGCAAGAGCGAGCGCTACCGGCAGGTCTTCCGCCATCTCGCCGCGCATCCGGACGAGCGCCTGGTACGCGCCGACGGCGTGCGCGGCATGGTGATGGCGGTGTTCACGCCGCGCGACCACGCGGTGGTGTTCAAGGTGATCCGCGACCGCTTCGCCGAGCCCAAGACCAGCGCGCGCGGCGATGTCGAGGACAAGTACAAGCTGGTGGCGCGGCGCGACCGCGTCGGGCGGCTGGTCGACGCGCAGGAGTTCAACCGCCTGCGCTTCCCGTGCGCGCTGTTCGACGACGACATGCTCGAGGAATTGCTGCGCGACTGCGCCGAGACCGTGGCGCTGGACGGCGAGGAAGTGCTGGTGCGGCACTGTTACGTCGAGCGCCGGCTGCGGCCGCTCGACGTGTACGTGCGCGAGGCGGCGCCGGACGATGCCTTGCACGCCGTGCTCGACTACGGCCTCGCCATCAAGGACATGGCGCATAGCGGCATTTTTCCGGGCGACCTGCTGCTGAAGAACTTCGGCGTTTCGCGTACCCGGCGCGCGTTGTTCTACGACTACGACGAGTTGTGTCTGATGGAGGACTGCCGCTTCCGCAAGGTGCCGCAGGTGCGCGAGGAAGACGAGACGCGCCCGCTCGACGAATGGCTGTATGCCGCGCGCGACGACGTGTTTCCGGAATTGTTCCCGCCGTTCCTCGGCCTGCCGGTACCGCTGCGCGAGGCGCTGCAGCGCGCGCATGGCGAGATCTTCGATGCGGCCTGGTGGAGCGGCGTGCAGGCGCGCCTGCGCGCCGGCGAATACCTGGACGTGGCGCCGTATCCGGATTCGGTACGGATCGAGGATCGTCGCGGACATTCTTCCTTGCGCGACTATCGGGCGATCGATGCGCGGAGCCCGGCGTCCTAGGGCGTACCACGTCGACTTCGTCGTGCTGCACGACAACTGCGCTCGCACGATTCCGAAAGCATCGGCGCTTCTTCTCAGAAGATCGCCGCCTCGTAGCGGTCGAGCTGGAAGAACTCACGCACCACCTCGACCGCGCGATCCTCGTCGAAATCGGCGCAGGTGTAGATCACCGTCGACAGGAAGCGCGGGTTGATCCAGGCGGCAATGTAGATGCCCGAATCGATCAGCGGCACGAAGCCGTCGTAGCCTTCGTTCGCGGCTTTGCCCTCGCCGCTGGTGCGGTGGATGATCGGCTCGCCGTAGGTGCGCAGGCCCAGTTCGCGCGTGATGCGTTCGAAATACGCCGACAACGCTTCGTGCGTGACTTCGCTGCGGAAGTAGCCTTCCACCAGCAATCGCTTGCGGTAGATCTCCGGCGCGATGGTCGTCAATGCGACCCGGTTCATCGGCGGCTGCGCCAACTTGGGATCGCGGTCCATCAGCGGAACGGCGACAAGGCGATGGAGTCGACGGCGTAGATCACGCCGCGTCTGAACGAGGCTTGGCGTTCGCATCGCGGCAGCCGACCGTCGCAAGCCGGCAGGCCCGGCGGCGGAGCGTCCGCGACCGGCGGTGTCGACTCGTTCTTGTGGATTCGAGCTCGTCGGAATAGCGATCCGGTATGGATGCCCATGGTGTACCCCAACTCCTCACCGCTCGAAAGTAATCCCCTGTCATGCCCATCGCATAGCCGGGTGAAGCAACGCCCCTGGGGCCGGGGGAGGATGCGCCCTGGGTCACGCCCCGCTCCATCCGGCTACGGCGAAGCGTGGATCTCGTAGTGCTCGACGGTAGGCTCGAACTCGAGCAGGAAGTCCTTGTCCTCCGGGTAGTACTTGGCGCGCTCGATCTGATCGCCCGCGAACGCCTTGATCGCCTCGAGCGATTGCCAGTGCGTCAGTGTCAGGACATGGGTGACGTCGCCCTCGGCGCGCCGCAACAGGTACACCGCCAGGTTGCCAGGCGTGGCGGTGTAGTCCGGGATCGCACGCTCACGCAGGAAAGCGAGGTAAGCCTCCGCCTTGGCGGTGGGCACGGTGCCGTGCCAGATGCGGGCGATCCGTTGGCTCATCCGTTGCAGGCCTGCGGCTGCCGCTCGTTGCTGCAACGCGGGTCCCCGCGTCGATCGAGTGTCGCCCTCGCAGGCTCGGGCGAGGCATTCGCCGCGACCGACAGCTCGAACGGTTCGTCGAGGTCGAGGTTGTAACCGGCGTGCATCGGTCGGCCGCCCAGCAGGAACAGCTGGTCGAGCAGGCCGGGGCCCTTCGCCGGCGTAGCGGATGCTGCGCGATTGGCGGGGATCTCGCGGGATCCCGCGGGCGAATCATGCGTCGAGCGCGCGCGGCGACCCTGGCGTGCGAGCCAGCTCGCGGACGCGGCGCGGTTGCCGAGCGTCGGACCGAAGTCGGCAGCAGCGGTGTGGGCGCCGTACTCGGCACGTGCTTCTTCCAGGTCCTCGGGACGGGTGAAATGACCGTCCAGGAACATCAGGCCTTTGAACATGTTCATGGGGTGCCTCCGGGCATCGCGGCAGATGCGGAATGCGTCTGTCTGTTGAACAGGACAGAAGATAGGCTCATGCTTTGGCGGGTAAAAGCGACGGTTTTGCAAGCCAGACTTGAATTGAATTCAATACAGAGACCGCCATGAGCCGACCACCACTGCAGGCCTTGCAAGGGTTCGTCGCCGCCGCCCGCGCCGGCAACCTGTCGCGCGCGGCCGAGTCGATGCACCTCACCGTCAGCGCGCTGAGCCACCAGATCAAGGCGCTGGAGGAGCGCATGAACTGCCGCCTGTTCGTACGCGGTTCGCGCGGCGTGAGCCTGACCCCGGACGGCGAGCGCCTGCTCGAACGCGTGGCGCCGCATTTCGACGCGATCGCGCAGGCACTGCAGCCGTTCGCCGCACGCCGCGACGACGTGCTGACGATCAGCGTGACGCCATCGATGGCCTCGGCGTGGCTGGTGCCGCGGCTGGGCCACTTCCTGGCCACGCAGCCGCAGATCGAGATCAACCTGCAATCCGACACCGCGGTGGTCGATTTCGCGCGCGACCACGACGTCGATGCCGCGCTGCGTATCGGCGTCGGCGGTTGGCCGGGCGTGACCGCCGAGCACCTGTTCGACGAATGGCTGGTGCCGATGGCGAGTCCGGCGCTGGTCGCGCGCATGGGCAAGCCGGCGTTGCCCGACCTGGCGCAGTGGCCGTTGATCGGTGATCCCGACGGGCAGTGGAACCGTTGGTTCGCCTTGCACGGCGGCTCGCCGCCCGCGCGCTATGTCGCCAACCTGGACGATTCCGAATCGATGCACCGCGCCGCGCTCGAAGGCGTCGGCGTCGCGCTCGGTCGGCTGACGCGCGCGCGCCTGTGGCTGGACTCCGGCCAGCTCGTGCCGCTCACCAACACGCAGCTGAAAACCGACTACGCGCATTACCTGGTGTATCCGTCGCGTTCGGCGACGCATCGCGGCCTGCTCGCGTTCCGCACGTGGCTGCTGGCGCAGGCCGCCGAGCATCTGCAACACATCGAACAAACCAGCGCCGTCGACACGTCACGGACCTGATCCGCGGCGCACACGGATGTGGCACCCTGCGCACCTCGTCCCCCATGGAGTCCGCCATGTTCCGCACAGCCCTGCTCGCCTCAGCCGTGATCGTCGCACTCGCGGCCTGCGCGTCGTCCATGCCGGCGTCCGACAACAACGCCGCGGCGGATGCGGAGGCAGCGGCGGAAAGCAGCGCTGCGCCGACCACCGCGTCGCTCGCCGATGTCATCGCCGGCAGCTGGCGCGATCCGAAGAACAGCGCTCGCGACGTCTACCGGCATCCGCAGGAAACGCTGTCGTTCTTCGGCGTCGCGCCGACCCAGACCGTCATCGAGATCACGCCCGGCGGCGGCTGGTATGCGGAGATCCTGGCGCCCTACCTGCGCGAGTCCGGCCGTTACGTCGCGGCGGTGGTCGACCCGGCTGCGGTGGCGGAAGGCAAGAACCGCGACTCCCAGCAGAAGTACAAGTCGCAGCTGGAAACGAAGTTCAGCGCCGCGCCGGCGCAGTTCGACCGCGCCAGCGTCGTCGCTTACGACCCGGCGGCGCCGAGCTTCGGCGCGCCCGCTTCGGCCGACGTCGTGCTGACCTTCCGCAACGTGCACAACTGGCGCATGGCCAAGCAGGCAGAAGGCATGTTCAAGGGCTTTTACGCGGTGCTCAAGCCGGGCGGCGTGCTCGGCGTGGTCGAGCATCGCGCCAAGGCCGACGTGCCCGCCGAAGACAAGTCCGGCTACGTCGGCGAAGCCCAGGTGATCGCGATGGCGCAGGCGGCCGGCTTCGAACTCGATGCGAAGAGCGAGGTCAATGCCAACCCCAAGGACACGAAGGATCATCCGAACGGGGTGTGGACGTTGCCGCCGGTCAACGACCACGATGCCGAGGACGACGCGAAGTACGCCGCGATCGGCGAGAGTGATCGGATGACATTGCGGTTCGTTAAGCCTGCACAGTAGTCGGAAGCCGGAAGCCGGAAGCCGGAAGCCGGAAGCCGGAAGCCGGAAGCCGGAAGCCGGAAGCCGGAAGCCGGAAGCCGGAAAAGGCTTACGCGTTTTGCTCGTCATTCCCGCGTAGGCGGGAACCCAGTGCCTTTCTGTTTTTTGGTCGACCGCAAAGTCGCTGGGTTCCCGCCTTCGCGGGAATGACGAGCCGGGGCCGCAAGATTCCTGCCTCCCTTTCGTATACGGCTTCCCCGCTTCCCCGCACATGCTCATCGCCTTCAACAAACCCTACGGTGTGCTGTGCCAGTTCACCGATCGCAGCGCTTCGGCCCGGCCTACCTTGGCCGGGTTCGACTTGCCGCAGGATGTCTACGCCGCTGGCCGTCTCGACCAAGACAGCGAAGGCCTGCTGCTGCTGACCGACGACGGCGCGCTGGCGCATCGCATCACCGATCCGGAGCACAAGCTGCCCAAGACCTACCTGGTGCAGGTCGAGGGCACGCCGCGGGAGGAGCAACTCGTCGCCTTGCGCGAAGGCGTCGTCCTCAACGACGGCCCCACGCGTCCGGCGCAGGCGCGCGCGCTGCCCGCGCCGCCGGCACTGTGGCCGCGCGATCCGCCGGTGCGATTTCGCAAGACTATCCCCGACGCCTGGCTGCAGCTGACCTTGCGCGAAGGTCGCAATCGTCAGGTGCGGCGCATGACCGCTGCGGTCGGGCTACCGACCCTGCGGCTGGTGCGTGTGGCGATCGGCACGTGGGAATTGGGCGATCTGCCGCCGGGACGCTGGCGCACGCTCTGAGCCGTGGCTCCCACCGCTGAATTGTTCAGCCCGCCCTGCGTGGGCGTATCGTGTGCCCGTGAACGATTTGATAACGTCTCGGATCACGGTCAGGCGCATTCAGCTTGACCGAGACCGGATGGGGGCTGAGGGCCTTGGACAACGCATGACCACACCGGTGATGACTCCGGGCAGGATCCTTGTCGTCGACGACCAGCCGGCGAACCTGCGCGTGGTCAGTGCCCTGCTGGCGCGCCACGGTTACGAAGCGATCGTCGCCAGCAACGGCGACGAAGCATTGGCCATCGCCAGCGAGCATGTTCCCGACCTGATGCTGCTGGACATGATGATGCCGGGCATGGACGGCTTCGCCCTGCTCGGCCACATCAAGCAGCGGTTGCCGCTGCTGCGCGTGCCGGTGGTCTTCCTGACTGCGGTGCAGGATCGCGACCTGCTGCTGCGCGCGTTCGACGCCGGTGCGGTCGACTATGTCACCAAGCCGTTCATGCCTGAGGAACTGCTGGCGCGCGTCAACGCCCACGTCGGCCTCAAGCTGGCGCGCGACCGACTCGAACGCGTCGCGCGCGAGCGCCAGGAACTCGTCAACCTGGTCGCGCACGACCTGAAGAATCCACTGAGCAGCGTGCTGTTCGCCAGCGACATGCTGCTCAACGAAGACGTCCGCCGCGAGCGCATCCCGCGCTACCTGCAGATGATCCAGGACAGCGCCAAGGACGCGCTCGGCTACATCCGGCGCTATCTGGAAATCCAGGCGGATGGTGCGCGCAGGCACGTCGACGGCAGCAACGCCTGCGTGCCGCTGCGCGAAGTGCTGGCTTGGCTCGGCGGCCGCTACGAACTGCAGCTCGAAGGTCGCGGCATGCGCCTGCACGTGCGTGCCGGCGAGCAGGACGGGCTGGTCGCGATCGACGGCCTGGTGCTGCGCCAGGTGGCCGAGAACCTGATCAGCAACGCCATGAAGTACGCGCCGGAAAGCGAGGTCGAATTGTCGATACGCAGCAGTTCGCCGGGCTTCTGGCAGTTGCTGGTCGAGGATCGCGGCCCCGGCATTCCCGCCAACCTGCAGCGCGAGTTGTTCAAGCCGTTCGTGCGATTGAGCGACGGCGATCCCGACGGCATGTCGAGCGGCCTCGGGCTGTCGCTGGCGCGGCAGATCGTCGCCAACGCCGGCGGCCATCTCTGGTACGAGGATCGCGATGGCGGTGGCGCGCGCTTCATCGTCGAATTGCCCGAGGCGCGCGCGGGCAATAACGAAATCGCCTGATCCCGGCACCGCCAGGACAGGCGCATTGGTCTGGGGCACTGCTGACAATGACGACGCCGGCACGATGGCCGGCGTCGTTCATGGATCGCCAGCGCTGCCGTCAGGTCGTGGATTCGGCCTTGCTGCGGCTCGCACGCTTGCTCGCGCTGCGCGTCTTCGTGCCGTTGCCGCGCTTGGCCTCGATGCGCGTCGACTTGCCCTCGATGGCGCCGTTCTCGGCCTGTTTCTGCTTGCGCCGGATCAGATACCACACCAGCCCCGCGCCAGCGGCCGTGGCGACCGCCACGGCCGGGTTGCGCCGCACGAATTTCGACGCCACGCGCGTGCCGGTTTTCAGCGCGCCCAATGCCGCGCCGGTTTCGATCCACTTGATCGCGCGATCGGGCACGTTGTTCTTGATGCCTTCGCCGACCTGCGTCACCAGGTCCAGCGCGCGTCCTGGCAGGGAATCGAGTCTGCTCATCATTGTCGTCCTGAGTGTCCTTGGGTCGTGCCAGTGTCCACAGCGGTCCGTTGACTCGGCGTGAGCGGGCGCGGACGTTGCCGGCTCGGCGCTGAATGGCACATCATGCTCGCGCGCCGCCCGTCATGCGTCGCGCAGGCAGGCGTCGCAGGAGACCATGATGATCCGGGTATTGCCGAAGGTGCTGAATAGCGCGGAGCTCGCCGCCGTCGACGAGTTGCTGCCGCAGGTCGGGTTCGGCGACGGTCGCGCGACCAATCCCGGTTCGTCGGTCAAGCAGAACCTGCAGGCGCCGCAGGAGGATCCGGCCAACATGCGCATCGCCGAAATCGCGCGCGCCGCGCTGTTCCGCCACGCCGAACTGCGCGTGCTGGCACAGCCGCGCACGCTGGCGCGGACCACGGTCGTGCGCTACGAACCGGGCATGACCTACGGCTGGCATGTCGACGAGGCCCTGTTCCCGTCGACGCCGCCGATCCGCAGCGACCTCTCGTGCACGGTCTTCCTCAACGATCCGGCCAGTTACGACGGCGGCGAACTCACCATCCAGCTCGGCGCGCAGGAACTCAGCTACAAGCTGACGCGCGGCGACGCGATCCTGTATCCCTCGACCACCATCCACCAAGTCGCCCCGGTCACGCGCGGCGTGCGCATCGCCGCGATCACCTGGCTGCAGAGCTGGATCGCCGACGCGCAACAACGCGAACTGCTGATTCAACTGGAAGAGGCACGCGCCAGGGCCGGCACCGACGATCCACGCCTGGCCCTGCTGCTGGCCTCTTTGCGCAGCAACCTGTTCCGGATGTGGGCCGATACCTGAGCGAGTTAGCGGTGACCCGCTGCTACGCCAGCGCCGCGGTGAATTGCGGATGCCATTGCAGGAAACGTTCGCGCCATCGCCTGCCGACTTCGATCTCGGTGGCGAAGCGATGACCGGCTAGTGCAAGGTCGTGTTGCCGGTCCGCAGCGTCGTACGCATAAGTCTCCGCCTTCGAATATCGCGACCAGGCAGGCGATGCCAACGCTGCCGTCAGTCCGTCGCGCGGCAGTTGCAGATGCATGGCGATGCCCGCCAGCACGGCATCGGGACGCGCCAGCAGGTCCTCGAAATCGATCCGCATCACACGCGCGCCGTGGCGGCCTTGCGACAAGGCATGGAAGCGGACGCGCTCGGCGACCCATCCGAGGGCGCAGCGCTCGGCCACGCTGTCGGCTTCCGGCAGCGTGCCCTCCGCGATGAGGCTGGCAAGATGGTGCCTGCGGCCAGGTTCGGCCGCCAACGCGTCGCGTACCGAAGCCTCCGCCTTGAGCAGCGTCGACAGATACGGCACCAGCGGCATGTCGAGCAGAAGCACGCGTCCGCTGCCCTCCTCGAGGATCGGTTCGATCAAACCGTTGCAGCTGCTCGTCGCCTTGATCACGGTGCGCGTCGACGAGGCCTGCACCCGGTTCCATAGCGCAATCAGCTGTTGCAGCATCAGGCCAGTTTCGTCGCGCGCGATGCTGCCGTCGTCCAGTGCGGCAGCCAGGGTCCGCAGCGGCAGCGGTTCGCGCAATACCTGCATGCCTTGCCAGGATTGCAGCAGGCGCGACAGCAGCGTCGAGCCGCAGTGTCCGATATGGAAGATGAAATCCGCGCTGGCGCCGTGCGTCGATGGCGCGGCGTCGGCGAGCAGCGAAAACGGAATCCATGCGGCCTGCGGCTCGACAGGCAACGCGCGCTCATCGAGGAACGCAGCGCCGGCGCGCTGCGCCGCCGTCAGTCGCAGCAGCAGCAGGCGCCGGTTGGCGAGGTCGAGCTTGAACGGCAGGTAGTCGGGGTCATCGAGCAGCGACATGGCCTGCACGGAGGTAAGGCGTTGCGCGACAGTGTAGGCGAGCGCGCCGGCGCGATCACCGCAGCGCTGACAGGATCAGCCGGTTTCGTGCGGCTGGTTCAGCACCAGCCAGTACAGTCCGACCTGCTTCACCGCCCAGACGAACTGCTCGAAGTCGACCGGTTTCTGGATATAGCTGTTGACGCCCAGCGCATAGCTCGCCTCGACGTCGAACGGTTCGGCACTGGTGGTCAGCACCACAACCGGCAGGCTGCGCGTGCGCTCGCTGGCGCGGATCGCCTGCAGCACTTCGCGGCCGTCGACTTTCGGCAGGTTGAGGTCGAGCAACACGATCGATGGCAGGTCGTCAGGGTCGCGTGCCGCGTGCGTGCCGCGTGCGAACAGATAGTCGAGCGCTTCGACGCCATCGCTGACCACTACCAATCGATTGGCTAGCTTGGCCTCGACGAACGCGATCCGTGTCAGTTCGACGTCGTCCGGATTATCCTCGACCAGCAGGATTGCCTTCTCGCTCATGCCTTCTCGCTCATGCTTCGTCCTCGTCTGTGGCCGCCGCCGGCAGTTCGACGTGGAACGTGCTGCCGGATCCGGGTTCCGATTCCGCCCAAACGCGACCGCGATGCCGTTCGACGATACGTTGCGCGATCGCCAGGCCGATGCCGTTGCCGCCTGCCTGTTCCGGTCCGTGCAGGCGCTGGAACGGTTCGAACAGCTTGTCAGCATAGCGCATGTCGAATCCCGCACCTTCGTCGCGGATCGACAGCAGCAGGCGATCATCCTGGCGTTCGCCGGAGACGTGGATGCGCACGCGCTCGCGCTCGCGCGAGAACTTCCAGGCGTTGTGCAGCAACTGGTGCAATAGAGATTTGAGTTGTCGCTCGTCGCCGAGTGCGAACAAACCGCGCTGCACTTCGAACTCTGCCGCACGTTCGGGTTCGGCATCGGCGAGCTCAGCGTAGGCCCACTCGGCGAGCAAGCTGACATCGACAGCCTGCAGCCTCAGTTCCGCGCGAGTCGCGCGCGACAGTTCGAGCAGCGAGTCGATGAGGTCCGACATGCGCGCCGCGGCGGCGCGGATCCGGCCTAGATAATCGCGGCCGGTCTCGTCGAGCTGATCGGCCTGTGCGGCGAGCAGCGCCGCGAAGCTGTCGATCGCACGCAGCGGCGCGCGCAGGTCGTGGGAGATGCCGTAGGCGAACAATTCCTGCTGGCGATTGAGGGCCTGCAGTTGCTCGCTGCGCTGCTCGTCGTGCTGTTCGAGCGCCTCGTTGAGTTCGCGCAGGGTCTGTTCGTTCGCGCGCTGTGCGGTGATGTCGCGCAGCTGCACGATCAGATAGCTGGCGCGGCCGTGCTCGTCGCGCATGGCGGCGACGTTGACGTGCGCCCACAGCACTTCGCCGTCACGACGCAGGTAGCGCTTCTGGGCATCGAGTGCGGCAACGCCGCCTTCGACCAGGTCCGCCAGCGATGCCTGCGACATCGCGATGTCGTCGGGATGCGTGAACTCGGCTGCCGCGTGCCCGATCAGCTCAGCGGCGTCATAGCCGAGCATCCGCTGCAGTGCCGGATTGACCTCGACCCAGCGTCCGTCCACGTCGACGATGGCCATGCCGATCCCCGAAGATTGCATGGCAAGGCGGAAGCGTTCGTCGGTGCGGGCATCATCGGTGCGAGACCCTTGGGAGCCGGAATCGTCGGAACGAGCCTCTTCGCGCTGGTCGGTCACATGGTCGCTGCGAGGGATGCCTACCGACACACTAGCGACGGCGTCGTGCAGGTCAAGTGTAAAAGGTGTGAAGGCACGGCAGTACGCCGCTGCAGCGGGCTGACAGGCGTCGTCTTCCCTCGATCGCAATTTGCACGTTGCGCCGTCGCCATCGACGAGCACGCGCGCACGAACAACTGTCGCGAGTGACGCCGCCGGAGGACGCCTGGACCGACACGCCCCGCTCGTGGATCAGAACAATTGCCCTTGCGGCGAGGCTTTGCGCGGCGCGACGAAGCGCGAACTGTCCAGCGGCGGCAGCCGGCCGAAGCCCAGCCGCTTGTGGGCCTTGGCGAAGCGCATCGCGATCAGGTCGGCGAACGGTCCTTCGCCGCGCATGCGTGTGCCGAAGCCGCTGTCGTAGTCCTTGCCGCCACGCATTTGCTGCACCAGGCTCATGACGTGCTGCGCGCGCTCGGGATAATGCAGCTGCAGCCACTCGCGCCAGATCTGCTTGAGTTCGTGCGGCAGTCGCAGCAATACGTAACCTGCCGAGCGCGCGCCGGCGGCGTGCGCGGCTTCGAGGATCGCTTCCAGGTCGCGGTCGGTGATCATCGGGATCACCGGCGCGACCATCACGCCGACCGGCACGCCGGCATCGGCCAGCGCTCGCATCGCCTTTAGTTTCGTATGCGGTGCGGACGCGCGCGGTTCCATCTTCGCGGCCAGCCGGTTGTCGAGCGTGGTGACCGAGAAGAACACCGTCACCAACCGCTGCGCCGCCATCGGCGCCAGCAGGTCGAGGTCGCGCGTGACCAGCGCGTTCTTGGTGATCAGGCTGACAGGGTGCCGGCATTCGGCCATCACCTCGAGCAGTTCGCGGGTGATTCGGTAGCGTCGCTCGATCGGCTGGTAGGCGTCGGTGTTGATGCCGAGCGCGATCGGCGAGCAGCGATAGGAGGGCTTGGCGAACTCCGCCCGCAAGCGTTCGGCGGCGTTGGTCTTGGCGTAGAGCTTGGTTTCGAAGTCCAGGCCCGGCGACAGTTCGAGATAGGCGTGCGATGGGCGCGCGAAACAATACACGCAGCCGTGCTCGCAGCCGCGATACGGATTCACCGACTGGCTGAAGCCGATGTCCGGCGAGTCGTTGCGGCTGACGATGCTGCGTGCGCGCTCCTCGCGCACCTCGGTGTCCGGATGTGGTGGAACTTCATGTTCGTCACCGCTGCCGTCGGCCGACAGCTGGTAGAGCGAACCCCAGCCGTCGTCCTCGGATTGCGCGATCGTCTTTTCGTAGCGCCCAGGTACGCGCGAGGCGGCGCCGCGACCCTTGATCGGGCCGTACATCGCCAGTGGCACGTCGCCGATGGAGGGTTTTTTGCCGGGAGCCGCCATGCCACGTAGCCTACGCCCGGCGTGTCGCATCCTGTGCGACGACCTTCGCGGGAACATGATGCCGGATCCGACATGGGTGACTTGACGATGCCCGCACTGCTGGTGCGTGCCTGGGACGCCCTGCTCGCCGTTCCGCATCTGGGGCTGTACCTGGCGGCCGGCTGGTTCGGTTACCTGGTGCTGCTCGGCGGCTGGATCGTGCTGCAGAAGCGCGAACCGGTGGCGACGCTGAGCTGGCTCATGGGCCTGGCGTTTCTGCCTTATCTGGGCTTCCTGATCTACGTCGTATTCGGCCCGCAGAAGATCAAGCGCCAGCGCTTGCGCCGCGCACGGACGCGGGTCGCATTGCCGAACATCGAAGGCCAGACCGACGGCAGCGACCTCATCGAACTCGGCAACCTCGCCCAAGCCACGACCGGGCTGCCGCCGAGCACCGCCCGCGACGTGCGCCTGCTGATCGATGGGGCGGCCAAGTACGAGGCGCTGCTTGCCGATATCCGCGAAGCCCGCAACCACATCCACCTCGAGTACTACATCTTCGATCCGGACGTAAGCGGGCATGCCGTGCGCGATGCCTTGATCGAACGCGCGCGCAATGGCGTCAAGGTGCGCCTGTTGCTGGATGCGGTCGGCTCTTCGAGGTCGCGGCGCTTTTTCAAGCCGCTGCTCGAAGCCGGTGGCGAACTGGCGTGGTTCCACCCGTTGCAACTGGGACGTATCTGGCAACGGACCTGGCTCAACCTGCGCACCCATCGCAAGATCGTGGTGATCGACGGCCGTGTCGCCTACACCGGTGGCATCAACATCACCGACGACGAGAACGAGCAGCTGCGCAGCGATGCCTATCGCGACCTGCACCTGCGCCTGGAGGGCGATGTCGTGCGCGCCTTGCAGCTGGTGTTCGTCGAAGACTGGGCCTACGCCACCCAGAGCCGCGACTTCATTTCCGCAGTGGCGCGCGCGATGCCCGAAGCCGGGCCGGGACCGCACATTGCGCAGGTGCTGACCTCGGGGCCGGATTCGTCGTGGGAAGCGATCCACCGCCTGCACGTGAGCACGATCCATGCTGCGCGCCACCGGGTCTGGCTGGTCACCCCCTACTTCGTGCCCGGCGAGGCCGCGATGATGGCGCTGACCTCAGCTGCGCTGGGCGGACTCGACGTGCGCCTGCTGGTGCCGAAGATGAGCGATTCGCGCCTGGTCACGCTGGCGGCGCGGTCGTACTACGACCAGTTGCTCTCCGCCGGCGTCAAGATCTATGAATACGGTCCGCGCATGCTGCACAGCAAGGCGCTGCTGGTCGACGAAGGCATCGCTTTGATCGGCAGCGCCAACTTCGACCATCGCAGCTTCCGTCTCAATTTCGAGGTGTCGATGCTGTTCCAGGACGAAGGCATCGCCGCCGTGCTCGCGAAGCTGATCGAAAGCGAGTTCGCGCACGCCCCGCGCGTGCGCCATGACCGCAAGCGTTCGTTGTTCCGCGACGCATTGCCCGAGGCGCTGGCGAGACTGCTGTCACCCTTGTTGTGAACGGACTGACCAGCGGCGCCGGCGCCATGGCGGACGGCCGCCAGTCGCGGCCAGACCGGGTAGACTGGCGCCGATTTTTCAGGGAGCGGTGCCATGTCCTGGTTGTTCCTGCTGCTGGCTCTGGCCGCGTTCGCGGTCGCGTTCAAGACCTCGTCGGTCGCGCTGGCGACGATCTGCCTGCTGGTGGCGTTGGGCCTGCTGGTGGCGTGGGTGATGGGGTTGCTGGCGCAGCGCGTCGGCAACAGTACCCGCGACGATGCCCTGATGCTGGATCCGCAGGAACTGCGGCGTTTGCGCGAACAGGCTGAGGCGCGGCGCGCCGCGGCATCGGCGCCTTCGGAACCGCCGGCGGCTTGAGCTCTCCGCTCGTCGCCCGTCTTGCCCCGGCTGCGTCGCAGCGATGACGCGGCTGAGCGTCAACGTCAACAAGATCGCGGTGCTGCGCAATTCGCGCGGCGGACGCGATCCCGATGTCGTCGCCGCCGCGCGCGCCTGTCTCGACGCCGGTGCGCACGGCATCACCGTGCACCCACGCCCGGACACACGCCACATCCGCGGCGACGACGTGCTGGCGCTGGCGGCGCTGACGCGCGAGTACGGCGTCGAGTTCAACCTCGAGGGCAATCCTTTCGCGCCACCACGCCAGGGTTATCCCGGATTCCACGCGTTGTGCGCGCAGGCGCAGCCGGCGCAGGCGACGCTGGTCCCCGACGGCGATGCGCAGCTCACCTCCGACCACGGCTTCGATTTCGAGCGCGACGTCGATGCCCTGCGTCCGCACGTGGCCGCGCTCAAGAGCCTGGGCTGCCGGGTCAGCGTGTTCGCCGATGCCGGCGCCGAGATGGCCGCAGCCGCTGCGGTCGGCGCTGATCGCATCGAGCTGTACACCGGTCCGTATGCCGCGGCCTTCGCGTCCGGTGCGCCGGACCCAAGTGCGGCCTATGCGGAGACGGCGCGACGCGCCCGAGCGGCCGGCTTGGGCGTCAATGCCGGACATGACCTCGACCAGGCGAATCTCGGCGCCTTCCTGGCGGGCGTGCCCGACGTGCTCGAGGTCTCGATCGGACACGCGCTGATCAGCGAGGCCCTGTACGAAGGCCTCGCCGCCACGATCAGGCGCTATCTAGCCGTACTCGGCCAGGGTTGAGCCGCAACATCAGGGTGCGTGCTGGCCCGCGTGTTGATGCGAACTATTTCCGGACGAACGCGATGTTCGTCATCCCGGCATTCTTCGCCAGCGCCATGACCTTGGCGACCGACTGGTAGTCGCTGTCGTCGTTGGCGTCGATCTGCAGCCGCGGCGGGTTGTCGCGGTGGCCCTCGATTTCCGCCCGCATCAGCGCCGGCAGCGCCGACAGCGGCGCGAGGCTGTCATTCCAGTACACCTCGCCGGAGGCAGCGATGCGCAGGTCGATCGGCTCGGCTGGTAGCGGTCGCTCCATCTCCGGAGGGAATGGCTGCGGCAGGGCGAAAGTGATCGGTTTGGACAGCGTCGGAGCCGTGACCATGAAGATCACCAGCAACACCAGCATCACATCCACCAACGGCGTGATGTTCATTTCGGCGATGCTGCGCGGTGCCGGGTCGTGCAGGGAGAACGCCATGACGCACCTCCTTCGTGGTGGAGACGCGATCGACGCTACGCCTTGCCGCCGATACTGGGCAAGCATAAAAAAGCGCCGCCCGATGGGCGGCGCAATAAATCAGGTAGGCGTTTGCCGGTAGGCATCCGCGGCCGGCTGCAGGCCCGCCGCGGAGTGGAGCAAATCAGTTCTTGACGAAGCCGATCTTCTGCATCTGCGCGTTCTTCGCCGCAGCCAGGACCTTCGCCAGCACGCCGTAATCGGCGTCGGCGTTGGTGTCGATCTCCAGCGTGGGCTGGTTGTTGACGTCGCGCTGGACCTCGCTTTCCATCATGTTCTGCAAGGCGGAGACCGGTACCGGGCCCTCATTCCAGAACACTTGGCCGGAGGCGTCGATGCGCACGCGGATCGGCTCGGGCGGATCGACCGGGCTGGGCGGCGGGTTCAACGAACGCTGCGGCAGGTCGATGTTGATCGGGAACGATGGCGTCGGCGCTGTCACCATGAAGATGATCAGCAACACCAGCATGACGTCCACCAGCGGCGTGACGTTCATGTCGGACATCGGTGCGCCGGCGCCGGAGTCGGAAGCGAATGCCATGGTCTTAGGTCTCCGTTAGCGTTTAAGTTCGGGTTCGGCCACGAACCCGACCTTGCGCATGCCCTGGGACTGGGCGATGTTCACGATCTCGCTGACCACGCGATACTTGGTCGTGCGGTCGCCGCGGACGTTGATCGCCGGCTGCGGGGTCTTCTGCGCCTCGACCGAGAGCTTGCTTTCCAGCAGGCCCTTGGTGACTGGCTCGTCGTTCCAGAAGATGCTGCCGTTCTCCAGCACCGCCAGCGTGATCGGCTGCACCGGAGGACCCTTCTCTTCCTTCTTGTCCAGGTTGGCCTTGGGCAGCTCCACCTTGGTCTTCTGGGTCATCAGGGGCGCGGTGATCATGAAGATGATCAGCAGCACCAGCATCACGTCCACGAGGGGCGTGACGTTGATCTGCGACATCGGAGCGCCGCTTTCGTTACCGGTGGCGAAGGCCATGGTCGGTCTCCCTCAGTGGCTTAACGCTTGACCGCCGGCATCTCGCCGACGCGCGCGCCGGTGGCGAAGAAGTCGTGCAGGTCGTGGGCGAAGGTGTCGAACTTGCTGTTCGTGACGCGGTTCAGGCGCACGAAGAAGTTGTAGCCGAGCACCGCCGGGATCGCGACGAACAGGCCGACCGCGGTCATGATCAGCGCCTCGCCGACGGGGCCGGCAACTGCGGTGATCGAGACCTCGCCCGACGCGCCGATGCGGATCAGGGCGCCGTAGATGCCCCACACCGTACCGAGCAGACCGACGAAGGGCGCGGTCGAACCGACAGTGGCGAGCACGGTCAGGCCGCTTTCCAGTCGCATCGATTCGCGGGTCACGCCTTGGCGCAGCGCGCGATCGACGAACTCCGAACGATTCAGCGATTCGACCAGGCGCGAGCCTTCGTGACGCTGATGGTGGGCGGCGGCCTGGGCGGCATCGAGCGCGATCTTGGAGAACGGCTCGCTCTTGGGCTGCTCCTCCATGAACCGGATCGCGTCCTGCGCGTTCGAGGTTTCCCAGAACGTGGACGTGACCGTGTCGCCGCGGCGGCGCAGGTTCATGTTCTTGATGAAGTTGACGACGATCCAGTAGATCGACATCGCCGACATCAACAGAAGGGTCAGCGCCACGATCCACTGCACGGCGAACGAGCCGGGATCGTTGAGCATTGACGACAGCATGTGATCGACGCCCATCTGCGTCAGGGCGGAGGCGGCGTCGCCTCCGGGCGCAGCGGCGGCGTTGGTGGTTTCCTGCAGCATGACGCTTACCTTTCGATGTTGTGGTTTGGGTTAGTCGTTGGAGCTTTATAACAGGGTGCTACGGGTGGAACAGGGGAACGTGTAAGGAACTACTGAAGACTGAAGTCGACCGGCACGCGGACGCGACCGGCGGCCTTCTGGCCATTCTTGACCGACGGATTGAAGCGCCACTTGCGGGCCGCATCCATTGCAGCACGGTCTAGGTCACGGTTGCGGCTCGACTTCTCGACCGACACATTGGTCACGTTGCCGTTGGCGTCAACATCGATGATCAGGATCACTGTGCCTTCGACGCCCTGGCGAAACGCGGCCGGCGGGTACTTCGGCGGATTCATGTTCTTCGACGAGATGTCGACGCTGGCGCCGATGTCGGGCTGCGGCGCGGGCGGTGCCGGCGGCGCGGGCGGCGGCGCGGGGGTGTCGACCGGGGACGGATCGTCGAATACCACCGGCGGCTCTTCCGGCGGCGGCGGCAGCGGCGTGGCCTGCGGCGGCGCTAGCTGCTTGATTTCCTGCGGCTTGGGCGGCTCTGGCGGCGGCGGTGGCGGCGGTGGCGGTGGCGGTGGCGGCTCGATGATGACCACCCGGGTGACGTCTTCGTCTTCCTGGTCTTGTCCCGGCGGAGACACCGGCGCCAGCAGCAGCAGCAGGGCGGCGACGTGCACCGTGATTGCGAGCGTGATGCCGACGATACGCGGCCAATTCAGACCGTCTTCTTCGCGGTCATCGTGCTTGTCGGTGGTCGGCAAGTGTTCCGTCATGCGCAGCGGGCTCAAGTATGGCCGGACGCCGCAGCGCCACGGGTGTTGTTGATCCGCAGCCTTAACCGGCCGCGGGAACCTCTAAGCTTATACCAATCCTTCCGGTGTGTACCAACCGGATTGGCCCCTTCCGGCCTACTTGCCAGGGAGTGCAACGATCTTCTTGGCGTCGTCAGGCTTCTTGACGCCCTTGTCCAAGGCCTGCTGCGCGGCCTGTTTCGCTTCAGCGATCTGCCCTTCCTGCCACAGGGTTTTGGCCAGATTGAGATAAGTCTCGCCGTCCGGCGCGAGTGGCGCGGCCTTCCTGTACGCCTCGATCGCAAGTTTCGGCTGCTCGGAAAAATAATAAGCCTGCGCCAGCGCGACATAGGTCTGGTAGTCGGGCTTCAGGATGCCTTTCTCGATGCCTTCGTTGATCACCGAGATCGCCTCCTTCTCCTTGCCCTCCGAGTTGAGGTAGAGCGCATAGAGATTGCGGTAGTCCCGGTCCTCGGTCAGCTGGCCGCTGGTGCGCAGTTTTTCCAGCAGCGCGGCGGCCTTGTCGACCTGGTCGGTTTGCATGTAGATCGTCGCGAGGTTCATCTGCAGACGCTTGTCGTTGGGGTTCTTCGCGATCAGCCCCTCGGCAACCTTCGCTGCTTCCCCGGGTTGATTCATCTCCACGTACGTGCCCATCAGCAACTGCAGCAGATCGGCCTTCGGCTCGGGTGTCGCTTCCACTGCCTGCTTCAGGACGGCTGCCGCGTCGGGATAGCGTTCCAACCGGTACAGAGCGTTGCCCTTGATGGCGAGGTGGTCGGGGTTGGTCGACTTCGTCTCCGCGAGGAACCGGTCGATCGTCGCCAGGCTATCGGCGTATTCGTCGTCCTGCAATTGCAGCTGCGACAGCAGCAGCATCGATTCAAAATGGTCGTTGTTGTTCAAGCCGCCGAATTCGAGGGCCTGTTTCATGTAGACCTTCGCCCTTGCCTGGTCGGTGTTCAACAGCGCGGCGCCTGCGAGCCTCGCTGCGATGGAGCGCTCGTAGGCATTGGCTTTGGCGTCTGCAATGACCTCGTCGGCCACGCTCGTGACCGTCGCAGCGTCGTCCTTGTCATAGGCATCGAAGATCTTCTTCAGCTTGGGCGTCAGTTTTGCCGAAGCCTTGGTCTCGGGCTCTTTGCGTGTCGCCTCCGGGTATTGCGGCTTGGCCTGCTCGGCGTCTTCGGTTTTTTCCGACGCCTTGTCCGCATGCTTCGCGCGCCGTTCCGCCGCCCGATCCTGGGCTGTCTGGGAGAAGGCCGGAGACGCTGTGCAGAAGAACAATGCCACGATTGCGACTGGCTTCAACGCAGCCATGGTCAACGAGAGCTTGGACATGGAACACCTATGCAAGAGAGCAGCGACTGGGTGGGAAATATACCGTCGTGGCAGACGGGTGAAGTAAACATTTCAGAGGCGCCATAAAAGTGCGTGCCGGAACTCAACCGCAACCGGGCTTGCGCCCGGCTGCCCGCGCCTGCTCATACGTCGGCACCAATCCCGCGGCTCGGTTCTGCAACTCGCCGATGCGGCTCTGCGGGTCGGGGTGGGTCGACAGCCATTGCGGCGGGCGGCTGCCACCGGCGGCCATCATGTTCTGCCAGAGATTCACTGCCGCGCGCGGATCGAAGCCGGCCTTGGCCATCAATTGTTGCCCGACCACGTCGGCTTCGGATTCCTGTTCTCGCGAACCGGGCAGCAGGAATCCCGTCTGCGCCAAGATGCCGCCGCCCTGCACGGCCGCGTTGGCGGCGCCTTCGCCGTAGCGCGATCCGAGCACCGCGCCGAGCACCTGCAGTGCGCCGGAGGCGCCGGCCTGGCGGGTGATCCGCTCGTCGTGGTGGCGGGAGACCACATGGCCGATCTCGTGTGCGATGACCGCGGCCAGCTGGTCCTGGTTCTTCGCCACCGTGAAGATGCCGGTATAGACGCCGACTTTGCCGCCCGGCAGCGCGAACGCGTTCGGATCCGCGTCGACGAAGACCGCCGATTCCCAGCCCGTGGCCTGCCAATTGGCCGGCAGCTCACGGACGATCGCGCCGACCACGCAGCGAACGTAGGCGATCTGCCGCGCGTCGGTGCTCTGCTTGGTCTTGGTCTTCATCTCCGCGAACGCCTGGGCGCCGAGCTGGTTGAGCTGTTGCTGCGACACGGCGCCGACCATCTGCGTGCGGCCGGTCGGCGACGTCGTGGTGGCGCAGGCCGCCAGCGCCAGCGGCAAGGCGAGGATCAAGACTAAGGGCTTCATGGCGGTTTTCCGGGTCAGGTGGTGCTTTCTAGGCCACGGCATCTGAAGGTCGCGTCAATCACGCGATCAGACGTCGAGATTGACCGCCTTGAGCGCGTTGCTCTCGATGAAGTCGCGCCGCGGTTCGACCACATCGCCCATCAGCGTGCTGAAGATCTGGTCGGCGGCCACCGCATCCTCGATCCGCACCTGCAGCAGGCGGCGCGTGTCGGGATTGACCGTGGTATCCCATAACTGTTCCGGATTCATTTCGCCCAGGCCCTTGAAGCGCTGAATGCTGCGGCCCTTCTTCGCTTCCTCCAGCAACCAGGCCTGTGCATCGGCAAAACTCGCCACCGGTTGGGTCTTGTTGCCGCGGATGATCCTGGCGCCGTCGCGCACCAGACCGTGCAGCACGGCGGCGGCATCGCGCAACGGCCGCAATTCGCCGGTTTCGAACGCCGACAGCGACAACACCTGGATCAGTTCCTCGCCCATGTGCTTGCGCGTAGCCAGCAGGGCCAGCGGCCCATGCTCTCCGGCCTGCTGCAGCTTCAGCGAATAGCGCGCGCTGCCGATGCCACCACGATTGAGCCTGGCCTCGAGCGCGTCGAGTTCGTGGCGCTCGTCGATGTTCGCGGCGAGATGTGCGGCATCGAGCGGCGTGAAGTCGATCAGCGATTCCAGCAAGATCGGATCATAGCGGTGAGCATTGCGCGTGATCGTGTCGCGCGCGGTGGCAAACGCCAGCAACAGCTGTTCCAACGCCACGCCTTCGATCGCCGGCTCGCCTTCGGCGGGTATCAGCGACGCGCCTTCAACCGCACTGTTGGCGAGGTAGGCATTCAGTGCCGCGTCGTCCTTGAGGTACAGCTCCTGCTTGCCTTGCTTCAACTTGTAGAGCGGCGGCAGTCCGATGTAGATGTGGCCGCGCTCGATCAGTTCCGGCATCTGCCGGTAAAAGAACGTCAGCAGCAAGGTGCGGATGTGCGAGCCGTCGACGTCGGCGTCGGTCATGATGATGATGCGGTGGTAACGCAGCTTGTCGGGGTTGTATTCGTCGCGGCCGATACCGGTGCCGAGCGCAGTGATCAGCGTGCCGACCTCGGCCGAGGCGAGCATGCGGTCGAAGCGCGCGCGCTCGACGTTGAGGATTTTTCCACGCAGCGGCAGCACCGCTTGGTTCTTGCGATTGCGGCCCTGCTTGGCCGAGCCGCCGGCCGAATCGCCCTCGACGATGAACAGCTCGGATAGCGCCGGATCCTTCTCCTGACAGTCGGCGAGCTTGCCCGGCAGGCCGGCGATATCGAGCGCGCCCTTGCGCCTGGTCAGGTCGCGGGCCTTGCGCGCGGCCTCGCGCGCGCGCGCCGCATCGACGATCTTGCCGGCGATCGCACGCGCCTCGTTGGGATGTTCTTGCAGGAACTCCTCCAAACGTGCACCGAACGTGCTCTCAACGACCGGCCTCACGTCGGAACTGACCAGTTTTTCCTTGGTCTGGGAGGAGAAGCTCGGATCCGGCACCTTGACCGACAACACCGCAATCATGCCTTCGCGCATGTCGTCGCCCGACAGCGTGATCTTGGCCTGCTTGGCGATGCCGTTCTGCTCGATGTAATTGCTCAGCGTACGCGTGAGCGCGGCGCGGAAACCGATCAGGTGGGTACCGCCGTCCTTCTGCGGAATGTTGTTGGTGAAGCAGAACATCGTTTCCTGATAGGAGTCGGTCCACTGCAACGCGACGTCGACGGTGATGCCGTTTTGTTCGCCCGAAACCGAAATGACGTTCGGATGTAACGGTGTCTTCAGCAGCGCTAGATGTTCGACGAACGAGCGGATACCACCTTCATATTCGAAGACGTCATTGCGACCCTCGCCGCGTTCGTCGGTCAGCGTGATGCGCACGCCGGAGTTGAGGAACGACAACTCGCGCAAGCGCTTGGCCAGGATGTCGTAGTGGAATTCGACATCGCTGAAGATCGACGACGCCGGCCAGAAACGCAGCAACGTGCCGCGCTTTTGTGACGATTCCAGCTGCTTCAGCGGGTAAACGGGTTCGCCGAGCGCATATTCCTGCTGGTAGTGGTGCCCATCGCGCCAGATGTCGAGCAGCAGTTTTTCCGACAGCGCATTGACCACCGACACGCCCACGCCGTGCAGGCCGCCGGACACTTTGTAGCTGTTGTCGTCGAACTTACCGCCGGCGTGCAGCACGGTCATGATGACTTCGGCTGCTGAAACGCCCTCTTCCTTGTGAATGTCGACGGGAATACCGCGGCCGTTGTCGTAGACCGATATCGATCCATCTTCGTGGATGGTCACGAATACTTCGTCAGCATGGCCTGCCAGGGCTTCGTCGATGCCGTTGTCGACCACCTCGAAGACCATGTGGTGCAGGCCCGTGCCGTCGTGCACATCGCCGATGTACATGCCGGGCCGCTTGCGGACGGCCTCCAGGCCGCGCAGCACCGTGATCTTGCTGGAGTCGTAATTGGTGTTGGCGGGAGTGATCCCGTCGTTGGCTTCTGTCATGCGGCTCAAGGCTCCCGCGGCATCCATCGGAAACAGACGCCGAGACTCATTAGCTATAGGTGCGTCAGTATAACAAAGCCTCGCTTTTTCATGCGGTTGCACCGTTGCAGATCACCCCGGCCGCAGGCCACCATGTTCCACGTGGAACATTGCAAAGTCGGTCGTCTCGTCCCGCAATGTTGCCGGAATGTCGGTGCCAGACAGGAAGACCTGAGCACGCGATCGGATCAGGCGCTCGAGCACGCGCCGCTGATGGCTGCTGTCGAGTTCGGATGCCAGATCGTCCAGCACGACGATCGGCCACTCCCCGCGATCGGCGGCATGCCGCTCCGCCTGCGCCAACAGACAACCCAAGGCGGAGAGCTTCGCTTGCCCACGCGACAGAGCCGCGCCTTCCGGCAGCCCGGCGTGACGAATCCGCCAGTCGGCCCGGTGTGGGCCGACCGATGTAAAACCCGCGGCCAGGTCCCGATCGCGCGATAGCAGGAGCGCATCGGCGAGGGAGATCTCGTCGCGGCGCCAGCCCGGCAGGAACGTCAGTGTCGCCTCGCCGAGCGTCGGCGCCAGCGCAGCATTGGTTTCAGACAGCCAGGGTTGCAGCCGTTCCAGGTAGTGCTGCCGCCAGCCCGTGATCGCCTCACCGGCCTCGGCCAGTTCATGATCCCAGCTATCGAGCTGGGACCCGCCCAGACGCCCTTTGAGCAAGGCGTTGCGCTGCTTGAGGGCCCGCGCATAGCGGCGCCAATGCGGAAGGAAGGTCTGTTCCACGTGGAACAAGCCCCAATCCATGAACCGGCGGCGTGGCTCGCCGCCGCCATTGACCAAGGCGTGGCTACCGGGCTCGAACGTGACGACGGCCAAGGCCGCGCATAGCTGGCCCAGTTGCGAGACCGGCTCACCGTCCAATCGCCCTTCCCAGGACTGGCCGCTATGGCGCAGGCCCGCGCGGCGGAGGCGTTGCGGCACGGCCTGCTGCCATTCGACGAAGATCTCCAGGGCTCGTTCCCCGACCCTGACCAGTCCGTCACCCACCCGCCCGCGGAAACTGCGGCCGTAAGCCATCACGTGCAGCGCTTCCAGGACACTGGTCTTGCCGGCGCCGTTGTTGCCGATCAGCACATTGATGCCGGCGGCCGGCGCAAGACTGACGGCACGGAGGCTGCGTAATTGGGTGATGTCGAGACGGGTGACCTGCATGACGTCAGTGCGCGGTCACGCTGAACCCAAAGCAGAACGCCCGGTCGGCGCCGGGCGTTCTGGTTCCACGTGGAACGCAGGCCGCGTCACAGCCGCAATGGCATCACCACGTGGCGACATTTTTCGCTCGAGGCCTCACGCACGAGCGCGGATGAATTCGCATCGCGCAGGGCGAGCACCACATGTTCGTCGCGCAGCGCACTGAGCGCATCGAGCAGGTAATTGACGTTGAAGCCGACCGCCAAACCGTCGACCTTGGTGTCGGCTTCGACTTCCTCCTGCGCCTCTTCCTGCTCGGGATTGTGCGCATTGATCTTGAGCTGGCCCGGTGAAACCTCCAGGCGCACGCCGCGGTACTTCTCGTTCGACAGGATCGCCGCACGCTGCAGGGCCGCGCGCAGCACCTCGCGCTCGATGCGGACCTCGCGATCGGCGCCGATCGGGATCACGGCCTCGTAATCGGGGAAGCGACCGTCGATAAGCTTGCTGGTGAACGTCACATCGTCGCGCTTGAGGCGGATATGGTTGCGGCCCATCTCCAGTTCGACCACGCGATCGCCGCCTTCCAGCAGGCGCTGCAATTCCTGTACGCCCTTGCGCGGCACGATGATCTGGCGCTTGGTCTGGACCACGTCTTCCAGCGGCGCTTCGCACAGCGCCAGGCGATGTCCGTCCGTCGCCACGCAGCGCAGGCGCTTGTCGCCGAGATCGAACAGCAAGCCGTTGAGGTAGTACCGCACGTCCTGCTGCGCCATCGCAAATGCGGTGCGTTCGATCAGTTCCTTCAGCGCCGCTTCGGGCACGCTGACGCGCTCGGTGGCTTCGACCTCGTCGACCGAAGGGAAATCGTTGGCCGGCAGGCTGGCCAGCGTGAAACGGCTACGCCCAGCCTGGACCGTGATCTTGTCGCCCGACTGCGACACCGTGACCTTGCTGCCATCGGGCAGGGCACGCACGATTTCGAACAGCTTGCGCGCCGGAATCGTGGTCTCGCCGTCCTCGGCGTCGTCGACGGCCGACCGCGCCACCATTTCCACTTCGAGGTCGGTGCCGGTCAACGACAGCTGTCCGTTCCTGACCTGGGCCAGCAGGTTGGCCAGGACCGGGAGGGTCTGTCGACGTTCGACGACGTTGACCACCTGGGCCAACGGCTTGAGAAACACTTCGCGCTGCAGACTGAAACGCATGCCGATCCGTTCCCCTATGCCCATGCTTCAAAAGATGGATAAATCAAAAACTGGTGGTGATGGAGGCGCAAAAATCCGTGTGCAAGTAGCGTAACAGATTGATTTTTATATCTATTCTGGCGTTTCAATCGCGTGTACATCCAACTTCTGTAGTGCTTACAAGCTGTGGGTAACTTATCGCGTGGTTTGCGCGTCGTTGTTTATCCACAGGTTGTCACCGCCTTACTCACTGAGCTTGCGAATCAGCTTGTCCCAATCCTCGTGCAGCTTGCCGTCGGTTTCGAGCAGATGCTTGATCTGACGGCAACCATGCAGGACCGTGGTGTGGTCGCGGCCCGCGAAGGCATCGCCGATCTCCGGAAGACTGTGTTCGGTGAGTTCCTTGGCCAGCGCCATCGCCATCTGGCGAGGACGGGCGAGGGAACGCGTCCGTCGCTTCGACAGCAAATCCTTGATCTGCAGCCCGTAGTAGTCTGCCACGGTCTTCTGGATGTTGGGGATGCCGATCGCCTGCTGCTGCGCGCGCAACAGATCGCGCAGCGTTTCCTGGGCGAACTCCTGGGTGATGGGGCGGCCGGTGAAGTTGGCGCGTGCGGCCAGCGTGTTGAGCGCGCCCTCGAGGTCGCGCACGTTGGAACGCATCTTCTTGGCGATCAGGAAGGCGACGTCCTCGGGGATCGAGGTGCCGCGTTCGCGCGCCTTGGACAGCACGATCTGCGCGCGGGTCTCGAAATCCGGCGGCTCGATCGCGACGCTCAACCCCCAGGCCAATCGCGATTTCAGGCGTGGCTCGAGGCCCTCGACCTCGCGCGGATAACGATCGCAGGTCAGGATGATCTGCTGCTTGCCGTCGAACAGCGCGTTGAAGGTGTGGAAGAACTCCTCCTGCGTGCGGTCCTTGCCGGCGAAGAACTGGATGTCGTCGATCAGCAGCGCGTCGACCTGCTGGAAATGGCGCTTGAACGCATCCATGGCCTTGTCCTGCAGTGCCTTCATCATGGCGCTGAAGAACTGTTCGGAGCGCAGGTACAGCACCCGTGCTGCGGGATTCACCGCGCAGCATCGCGTTGCCGGCGGCGAACATCAGGTGGGTCTTGCCCAGGCCCGTGCCGCCGTACAGCAGCAGCGGGTTGTGGGTGCGGTCGCCGGGCTTCTGCGCCGCCTGCCAGGCGGCCGCGCGACCGAGCTGGTTGCTGCGGCCCTCGACGAAATTCTCGAACGTGTAGTGGCTGTCGAGATTGCCGGCGAAGCGCTCCATCGCACCGTGCCGGGTGACCGAGATTCCTTGCGGCGCGACAGGCAGCGCGACACCGGATTGGCTGGTGCGGGGCAGGGAACCGATCTCGAGACTCACCTCGCTACTGCCGGAAAAGTGCGCCAGCAGTTCGCGGATGCGATCGAGATAACGTGCCCGCACCTCGTCGCGGACGAAGGCATTGGGCGCGTACAGCACCGTGCTGTCCTCGCGCTCGCTGGCTTGCAGCGGCTTCAGCCAGGCGTGAACATCCTCGGCCGGCAGTTCGGCTTCAAGGCGTTGCATGCAGCGGGGCCAGGCATCCATCGTGGCAGAGGGGCTCGAGAGGGCCGCGCGCCGCGCCTGGACCAGCACGCGCAACGGGCAAAAGGGATACGGCAGACTACCATCGCCTGCGGCTTGGCACGACGGTGCATACGCTGGCAGTGAGGCTTCGGCCGGCGTCGCGCGTTGTCGCCGCAAGCACGCGCGTGACCGCCGGTCAGGTTGACCGCTTGGAGGTGGCCCGGTATCCTCGCCGGTCTTTCTGCCGCACCGCCTCACGAGCTACGACCATGGCCACCAAGCGCACGTACCAGCCCAGCAACCTCAAGCGCAAGCGCGACCACGGCTTTCGTGCCCGCATGAAGACGGCGGACGGCCGCAAGATCCTGGCGCGTCGCCGCGCCAAGGGTCGCAAGCGCCTGACGGCCTGACGTCGCGCCGGCCGCAATGCGGCCCCGTCGCGTCCCCCGAATGCCATGAGCCATCGCTTCCCGCGCACCGCGCGGGTACGCGCGCGCGCCGAATTCGACCGCATCTTCAAGCTCGGTCGCCGCATCGCCGCGCCAAGCCTGGCCTTGCACCTGCTCGCCGAAGGCGACGCGCCACGGCTGGGCCTGGCGGTGTCGCGCAAGGTCAGTGCCGATGCCGTCGTCCGCAATCGCATCAAGCGCGCGCTGCGCGAGGAATTCCGCCATGTGCGCGGTGCATTGCCGGGCGGTGACTACGTGCTGGTCGCGCGCCACGGCGCCGCCGCCATGGCACTACCGATGCTGCGTGCGGAATTCGTCGCATTGTTGAAACGCGCTGGCGCATTGCCGCCACCTCCCAGCGACGGCACAATGCCGACCGCTTCCTCTCCCACGCATTGCGCGCCGGACTCTTCCGGCCGATGAGCATCCCTGTCCGATGACCCAGACCCGTACGTTCCTGATCTTCGCCTGGCTGATGGTGGCGACCTTGCTGTGGATGGAGTGGGGCAAGGAAAAGAATGCGCCGCCGCCGGCGCCCGCTGCGTCCGCGAACCAGGTCGCGAACAGCTCGAGCACGGTACCGACGAGCACCGTGCCGGCCGCGACTGGCGCGACATCGTCCAGCATTCCCGATGCCGGCAAGCCGGCCGTCGCAGGCACCTGTCGCCAACGCCGTGGCGACGCCGGCCAACGGCGACGCGCAACGCATCACGCTCAGCAACGACGTGTTGCGATTGCAGCTCGATGGCGGCAGCGTGCGCAGCGCCGAGTTGCTGAAGTACACCGCAGACCACCCAACCGAACAGCCCGCCTGTCCGTTTGCTGGACGATCGCGCTGCAGGTTACTTCGTTGCCCAGAGCGGCTGGATCGCGCGCGGCAGGGCTGCGCCGACGCACGAGTCCGGCTTCGTACCCGCGCAACCGCAACGCGACATCACCATGCCGCGCGGCGACGCACGAAGCCAGCGCCGCGTTCGTGTGGACCGGTCCGGACGGCGTCAGCATCCGCCGCACCTACACGCTCAAGCGCAACGACTACGCCGTCCTGGTGCGCGACGACATCGTCAATGCCGGCACGACGCCGTGGCAGGGCTACATCTATCGGCAGCTGTTGCGCGATCCGCCGCCGAGCAAGAGCGGCATGACCAATCCGGAGGCCTACAGCTTCACCGGTGCGGCGTGGTACAGCCCGGAAGAAAAATACGAGAAGCGCAAGTACGCCAACTTCGTCGACGACGGCCCGCTCGACCGACAGGTCACCGGCGGCTGGATCGCGCTGCTGCAGCACTATTTCTTCGCCGGCTGGATTCCGCAACCCGACCAGGCCGCGCTGTACTCGCTCAAGACCTACGGCCGCAACTTCGCAGCCGAGGCGACCGGACCATCGTTCACCGTGGCGCCAGGCGCGCAGGCGAGCACGCAGGCGCGCTTGTGGGTCGGGCCGAAGCTGCAGGACCGCCTGGACTCGGTCGCCCCCGGCCTGGGCCTGACGCTGGATTACGGCATCTTCACCTTTCTCTCCAAGCCGCTGCACTGGCTGCTGGCCTTCTTCCACAGCTTCACGCACAACTGGGGCTGGTCGATCGTGCTGCTGGTGGTGCTGATCAAGGCGGCGTTGTTCCCGCTGTCGACGGCGCAGTACAGATCCATGGCGAAGATGCGCAAGTTCCAGCCGCGCATCGCGCAGCTCAAGGAACGCTACGGCGAGGACCGCCAGAAGTTCCAGACCGCGATGATGGAGCTGTACAAGAAGGAGAAGATCAATCCGGTCGGCGGTTGCTTGCCGGTGCTGCTGCAGATGCCGGTGTTCCTGGCGCTGTACTGGGTGTTGCTGGAGTCGGTCGAGTTGCGCCAGGCGCCGTGGATCCTGTGGATCCAGGACCTCACCGCGCGCGATCCCTACTTCATCCTGCCGATTCTCAACATGCTCGTGACCTGGGCGACGCAACGACTGACGCCGATGGTCGGCATGGATCCGATGCAGCAGAAGATGATGCAGTTCATGCCGCTGGTGTTCGGCGTGCTGTTCGCGTTCTTCCCGGCGGGCCTGGTGCTGTACTGGGTGACCAACGGCTCGCTCGGCCTGCTGCAGCAGTGGTGGCTGACCAGGCGTTACGCCGAGGCACCGGCCAAGGCCTGACCGCCGTGCAACCAGCTGTGCGAACGCGCGACGAAACCCGCCACCAGGCGGGTTTCGTTCGTTAGGTCGCGGGCATCTGCGAACATGGCGGCCATGCATTCCGCCGGCCACGACACCATCGCCGCGATCGCCACCGCCCCCGGCGCGGGTGGCGTCGGCATCGTGCGCTTGTCGGGCGCGGACGCGAAACGGATCGCCGAAGCGATCTGTACGCGCCGCATCGAGCCGCGCGTCGCGCACCACGTGCGCTTCCGTGACCAAGGCGGCGACAGCATCGACGACGGCATCGCGCTGTTCTTCGCAGCGCCGGCCAGCTACACCGGCGAGGACGTCGTCGAACTGCAGGCGCACGGCAGCCCGGCCGTGCTGCAGGAACTGGTCGTGCGTTGCTGCGCGCTCGGCGCGCGAACGGCACGCCCGGGCGAGTTCAGCGAGCGCGCCTTCCTCAATGGCAAGCTCGACCTGGCCCAAGCCGAAGCCGTCGCCGACCTGATCGCCGCCGGCGACATTCGCGCTGCGCGCGCCGCGCGTCGCGCGTTGGAAGGCACGTTCTCGCGTCGCGTCGATGCCATCGCCGCCGAACTGCTGGCCCTGCGCGTGCACGTCGAGGCGGCGATCGATTTTGCCGACGAGCCGCTCGACACGCTGGGCGGCGGCGTCCTGCGCGCGCGGCTTGCCGCCACCATGCGCGCGCTCGCGGCGTTGCTCGCGGACGCCGAACGCGGACGCAAGCTGCGCGATGGCCTGCACGCGGTGATCGTCGGTCCGCCCAATGCCGGCAAGAGCTCGCTGTTGAATGCGCTCGCCGGCAGCGACCGCGCCATCGTCACCGACATCGCCGGCACCACGCGCGACCTCTTGCACGAGACCGTGCGCATCGATGGCGTGGAACTGACGTTGATCGACACCGCCGGCTTGCGCGAAGGTGGCGATGCGATCGAGCGCGAAGGGATGCGCCGCGCGCAAGCGGAACTGCAGCGCGCCGACCTCGCCCTCGTCGTGGTCGATGCGCGCGATCCCGAGGCTGGGCGGAAGGCAGTCGCTGCCGCCATCGCCGACGTCCCGGAAATCCTATGGCTGCACAACAAGGCCGACCTGCTCGCACAGGGGGAACCCGCCGACCATCCGCAAGCCGCAGCATCGACGCTCACGAACCATGCTGCCTTGCTCGTCTCGGCCCGGACCGGCGTCGGCCTGCCCGAACTGCACGCACGCCTGCGTGCCCTGGCAGCGGGACCGCAGGCCGAAGCCGGCGGCGGCACCTTCACCGCGCGCGCGCGCCAGGTCGACGCGCTCGGCCGCGCCGCTGGGGAGCTCGACGCCGCCAGCGCAGCGCTGGCCAGCGAAACCCTCGACCTGGCGGCAGAGAGCCTGCGCGCCGCGCACGACGCCCTCGGCGAGATCACCGGCCGCATCGCGCCGGACGACCTACTGGGTCACATTTTTTCGACGTTCTGCATCGGAAAGTAGCTCCGTTCACCGAATTCAGGTACGCGGGGTGTTGACAAACGCCGCCCGCTGCCGCGTGCTAGGCGCTCGTGTGTCCGTTGCACTGTCAGGGGGAAGTCCAGATGTCCGTTTCAAGAACCGTGTCAAACCGATTGAGGGGTCAGCCGTCACGACGGGGAGTCGCGCGCTGGGCCGGTAGTGCGGTGTTGCTGATGCTTGCGTTCAGCGGCTGCAAGAAAGAGCAGGCCGCCACCGATACCGCCGCCACCGGACCTGCGGCACCGCAGGTGGTCGCGCCGCCGGCGCAGGCGGTGTCGGCAGAGGTCGCCGCGATGAGCGCCGACCAGCTGCGCGAATCCGCGGGCAAGGCGTTGAGCGAGCAGCGCCTGTATGCGCCCGCCGCCAACAATGCGATGGAGTACTACCTGGCGCTGCGCGACAAGCAGCCCAGCGATCCGGGGGTGGCCAGCGCGCTGACCGACCTGATGCCTTATGCGTTGATCGCCACCGAACAGAGCATCGCCCGCGACGATTTCGTCGAGGCGCAGCGCCTGTACGCGCTGATGGAGAAGGCCGACAAGGAAGCTCCGGCACTGCCACGGCTGAAGCAGACCATCGCCGACGCGCAGGCCGCGCTGGCGCAGCGCACGGCAGCGGCGGAAGCGCAGACCGTGGAAGAAACCGAGCGCCAGAAGAAACTCGAGGCCGACCGCCTGCAGCAGCAGCAACTGGCCCAGCAGCAGGCCGCGCAGCAACTCGCCGCGCAGCAGGCCGCGGACCAGCAGGCCGCGACGCAGCGCGCGGCGGAGCAGCGTGCCGCCGAGCAACGGGCGGCGGAACAGCGCGCCGCCGAACAACGCACCGCGCAGCAGCCTGCGGCTCCGGCGCCAGCACCCGCGACGCAAGCTCCGGCCACGCCCGCCGCATCGAGCGAACTGCGTGCCGTCAGCACGCCGGCGCCGCGTTATCCGCCGGAAGCCCTGCGTGCGGGGCAGTCGGGCGAGGTGCAGGTGGAGTTCACCGTCGCCGCCGACGGCTCGGTCATCAACGCCCGCGTGGTGCGCGCCAATCCGCCGCGCGTGTTCGATCGCGAGGCCGTCGCTGCCGTCCGCCGCTGGCGCTTCCAGCCGGTCAGCGCACCGGTGACCACGCGGCGCACGATCGGGTTCAATCCGGGGACCTGAGTCGGCACGAGCCGATCGTGAGGCAAACAAGAAAGCCCGGCATCGCCGGGCTTTTTCTTGCGCTTCACGACACGGCGGCTAGGCCGAGATCGCCAGCTTCTCGCGGTGGTACAGCCGCGCTGCCAGCAACCACAACAGCAGCCCCAGGCCAAAACCGGCGGCCAGGTATGCGGCCCATTCGTTGGAGGTGATCACCTCGCTGCGCACCAGCTTGAGGATCATCTGGTTCTGCGCCAGGAACGGCACCACGAACTGCCACAGCTGGTTCTTCACCGGATTCACCATCAGCATCACGGTCGGGATGATCGGCAGCAGCATCAGCAGGCTCATGTAGCTCTGCGCCTCCTTCACCGACTTCACGCTGGCCGAGATCAGCGTCAGCAGCGTGGTGCCGATCAGCACCATCGGCAGCAGCACCAGCAGCAGTTGCGCCAGTACCGGCAGTGAGACATCCACCAACCGCAGCGCGCCGGGCGCGACGGTGAAGCTGATCTTGAACGCGACCAGGATCAGCAGCAGGCTGAGCATGCCGAACGCGCAGGCGGCGAGGATCTTGCCGCTCATGATCGCCGCGCGCGCGGCCGGTGTCGCCAGCAGCGGTTCGAGCGATTGCCGCTCGCGCTCGCCGGCAGTGACGTCGATGACCAGGTAGGCGCCGCCGAGAAAGCTGCTCAGGATCAGCAGGTAGGGCAGGAAAGCCAGCAGCATGCCGCGCCTGCGCCTCGGGCGTGGCGACATCGCGCTGCGCCACGCGCACCGGTTGCGTGACCTCCGGACTGACACCGCGGTTGATGATGCGCAGCACGCCGAGCTGGCCGCTGTATTGCTCGATCGCGCCACGCACGCGTTGCACGGGAATCTGCGAATCCTGGCGCGAACTGTCGTAGATCAGTTCGACACCGGCGCTGCGGCTTTCGCGCCAGTCCGCGCCGAAGTCCGGCGCGATGCGCAGCATCACGTCGTAGCGCTGGTCGCGCACGCGCGCATCCGGATCCTTGGGAGCGGGCAGGATCTTCATGTTCTGGCTTTCGAGGTGACGCACCAGGTTGGGCGCATAGGCGGCCCCGATCACCGGCAGTTCCAGCGTCGATTCGAGCTGCGTGCGCGCGCGCTTCTCGGCCATGCTGCCGATGCCGAGGATCAGCACCGGGAACAGGATCGGCCCCATCAGCAGGCCGAGCATCACCGTGCGGCGATCGCGGAACAGGTCGAGCAGTTCCTTGCGCGCCACGGTCAGCAACGCGCTCTTCGATAGCAGGCTCATGCGTGCAGTCCTTCTTCCGAGCCGATCGCCTTGACGAAGGCGTCTTCGAGATTGTCCTCGCCGGTCTGCGCGCGCAGTTCGTCGGGCGTGCCGGCGGCCTTCACCTCGCCCTCGGCGATGACCACGATGCGATCACACAGCGCCGCGACCTCCTGCATGATGTGGCTGGAGAAGATCACGCAACGGCCTTCGCTGCGAAGTTGCAGCAGGAACGAGCGCAGGCCGCGCGTGGTCATCACGTCGAGGCCGTTGGTCGGCTCGTCGAGGATGACGTTGCGCGGATCGTGCACCAATGCGCGCGCGATCGCGGTCTTGGTGCGCTGTCCCTGCGAGAAGCCTTCGGTGCGGCGATCGAGGAAATCCATGCCGAGCGTCTGCGCCATGCGCGCGGTGCGCTCGGCGATGGTGGCTTCGTCGAGGCCGTGCAGGCGGCCGAAGTAGGCGATGTTCTCGCGTGCGGTCAGGCGCTTGTAGACGCCGCGCGCATCGGGCAGCACGCCGAGCTGCTTGCGCACGGCAGTGGCGTCGCGCTGGATATCCAAGCCATCGACGCGCACGCTGCCCTCATCCGGCGCCATCAGCGTGTAGAGCATGCGCAACGTGGTGGTCTTGCCGGCGCCGTTGGGGCCGAGCAGGCCGGTGATCTCGCCGTCGCGCGCCTCGAAGCTGACGCCGCGCACGGCGTGCACGGTGCCGGACTTGGCCTTGAACGACTTGTGCAGGTTGTGGACCTCGATCATCTCAGGGCTCCCATCCATAGTTGCCCGCGAACGGCGGCGTCGGTTTCAGGCGTTTCAGGCAAGTCGCGTCGAGTGCCTTCGCGTCTGCGCTCTCGACAAACTGCGCGAACAGTTTCGGCATGCAGCCGATGCCGAGCACGCTGTGGCCCTGGCCCGGCAGGATCAGCAGGCGTCCCTTCGGCAGCGACTTGACCACTTCGGCGCCGTAGCGCGGCGGCGTGACCGGATCGAACTCGCCACTCAGCGCCAGCACCGGCACGTCGCCGGTCAGCGGTTTGCGGAAATCCGGATCGCGCCGGCCTTTCGGCCAGACGTCGCACTGCGCCTTGGTGAAGGTGATGAACTCGGTGCCGAGCACGCTGTCCTTGTCGGCCTGGTCTGCACTCAACTCGTCGCCGTCCTCGGTGCAGCTCACCGACAGCTGCATGCCGTGCATGATCGCGTCCGAAACGTCGCTGTAGATCGAGCGCGACTGCGCCAGCAGGCTCTCGTAGTGGCCCTGCGCGGCGTCGTGCACGATCAACGGCAGCATCGCCGCGGCCTGCGGCTGGTAGGCGTACAGGCGCAGCAACACGGCGAGGTGGCCGAAGGTCGGCGTCTCGTCGCGCCAGGCGCCGGTGGTCGGATCGCGATAGCGCACCGGCGCCAGATTGCCGGCCAGCAGGTGCGCGCGCAGCGCCTGCAGCTGCGCGGCGGGATCGCCGAGGTTGCGCTTGCAGGCGGCGTCGGCGACGCAACGCGCGAACTGCAGCTTCAACGCCGCATCGAGATTGCGCGCGTGTTCCTGGCCGAGCGCGAGCGAGTTCGGCACCACCGAATCGAGTACCACGCTGCGCGTGTGCTGCGGATAGCGCTTGGCGTATTGCTGCGCGACGCGCGTGCCGTAAGAGACGCCGACCAGGTTGAGCCTGTCGACGCCGAGCTTGCCGCGCACCAGGTCGAGGTCGCGGATGTGGTCGGTAGTGGTGTAGTAGCGCAGGTCGGAGGTCTTCGACAATGCATCGCGGCAGCGCACCGCGAACGCGCGCGCGGATTCCGGCGAGGTGTCTTCTTCCTCCATCACCGCGCTGTTGCCTTCGGCGTCCTCGCACTTGAGCGGATGCGAACCGCCGGTGCCGCGCGCGTCGACCAGCAGCACGTTGCGGGTGCGGCGCGCATCGGAGAAGGCCGCGTGCACCAGCGGATACGACTCCAGTGCCGACTGTCCCGGTCCGCCGGCGATCATGACGATCGGATCGAGTTCGGCCTGGCCTTTGGCCGGTACCAGCGCGATGGCCAGGTCGATCTTGCGACCGGCCGGCGCGTCGTGGTTTTCCGGCACCGCCAACGTCGCGCATTGCGCCTCGACCGCATCCACGCGCGGCACGCTCAGCGAGCACGGCTTGAATGTCAGTGCGCCGAAGCGCAAGCCGCCGTTGGCATCGGCATGCGGGCCGGGCGCCTGCGATTGCGCGCTGCAGGCCGCCAGGACCAGGGCCGTGGCGAGCGGGAACAAGATTTTCAGCATGGAGCGCCTCCTGTGGGCCATGACGCTATACGACGCGGCCGCGGCACGGATGTGACCAAACGCGAGGTGACCAAATGCGATGTGACCGAAGCAGTGGGAGACGTCGCGACGTTCGCCGGCTACTTGCTACTGACGTACTTCTCGCGGCGAACCTGCGGCACCGGCAGCCCGAAGCCCTTCAGCGTCTCGAAGCAGGCATCGACCATGTTCGGATTGCCGCACAGGTAGGCGATATCCGTGCCTGGATCCGGCGCGAACTCGGCAAGGAACTGCTGCACGTAGCCATGGCGCACGTCGGCATGCGCCTGCGGCGAGCCGGCTGCCGGCAGCTCGCGCGAGAAGCAGGGCACGAAGCGGAAGCGTGGATGCGCGTCGGCGAAGGCGCGGAATTCGTCGCCGTACAGCAATTCCTCCGGCGTGCGCGCGCCGAACAGCAGCGCCACCTCGATGCCGCGTTCGGCCATCTGCTTCTCCAGCAGCGGCAGCATCGCGCGATACGGCGTGACGCCGGTGCCGGTGCCGATCAGCAGGTAGCGCTGGTTGGCATCGGCCGGCATCAGGCAGAAGCGGCCGTACGGGCCGCTGGCCTGGATCTGGCCGCCGTCCTCGAGGCCTTCGAACAACGCCGTCGCCGCGCCGCCGGCGACGTAGCTGACCGCGATCTCGACCGACTCGCCGGCCCCGAGCGTATGGTCGTGGATCGTCGCCAGCGAATAGCTGCGCTTGGTCGGCGTGCCGTCGGCGTATTCGAAATGCACCTGTACGAACTGGCCGGGGATGTAATCCAGCGGCAGGCCGTCGTCGCGCACGAACGACAGGTGGGCGACGGTCGGCGCCAGCATGCGGCGGCCGACGAGTTTGAGCGGGAAATTCTTGGACAAAGGCAGGCAGCCGCAAGCAGGATGAAGTGTTGCCGGCCGGCGGATCGGAGCAGCCGGCTGGCCGCCTATACTACCGATTCGCTGTTTTCCGGGCCGCCGCGCCGCGCACGCCGCCGTGCCGCGCAGCTCCGGCAAAGCCGCAGCGGCCAACGCCATCGGCCTCAAATCCACCGGTTTCAATCCACCGGCCTCATTCACCGGCCTCAATTCACACGTCCCGACCAAGCCTCGATGACCAGCCCCGACCCGACCGCGCCCGCGCTCTCCATCCGCGAACTCCGCAAGACCTACGACACCGGCGTCGTCGCGCTCAAGGGCGTGTCGCTCGACGTCGCAACCCGGCGATTTCTTCGCCCTGCTGGGCCCCAACGGCGCCGGCAAGTCGACCCTGATCGGCATCGTCTCCTCCTGGTCAACAAGACCGAAGGCGACGTGCGCGTGTTCGGCGTCGATCTGCACCGCGACCGTGATGCCGCCATGCGCCTGATCGGGCTGGTGCCGCAGGAGCTCAACTTCAACTTCTTCGAGAAGCCTTTCGACATCCTGGTCAACTATGCGGGGTTCTATGGCATCGGCCGCGCCGAGGCGATGCTGCGCGCCGAACAGGAACTCAAGCGCGCGTTCCTTTGGGACAAGGCGCACACCATGTCGCGGACGCTGTCGGGCGGCATGAAACGCCGACTGATGATCGCGCGGGCGATGATGACGCGGCCGCGCCTGCTGATCCTCGACGAGCCGACCGCCGGCGTCGACATCGAAATCCGTCGCGGCATGTGGAAGACGCTCAAGGACATCAATGCCGCCGGCACCACCATCATCCTCACCACGCATTATCTGGAGGAAGCCGAAAGCCTGTGCCGCAACCTCGCGATCATCGACCGCGGCATCATCGTCGAACAAGGTCCGATGCGCGCGCTGCTGGCCAAGCTCGACGTCGAGGGGTTCGTGTTCGACATCGACGGCAAGCTGCCGGCGACGCTGCCGCAGATCGAGGGCGCGACGCTCGCCGCGCTCGACGACCACACCCTCGACCTCGACATGCCGCGCGCGATGGACCTCAACCGCGTCTTCGCCGCATTGGGCGATGCCGGCATCCGCGTGCGTTCGATGCGCACCAAGTCGAACCGGCTCGAGGAGTTGTTCGTGCATTTGACCGGCGACGATGCGGCGGCGCGAAGGGAGCAGGCGGCGTGAGCGCTTTAGCTCGTCCCCCTGCGAGGGCAGGGGGTGAGGAAGGCTGCTTGCAGGCCATCGGCCTGCAGCCTGACGAACGCCCTCGGGCTGTGCCCGAAGGCCGGATAGGTTGGGAGAGGGTGGCGTGAGCGCCGACCATCTCAACAAAAAAGCCGACACCCCTCCCCAGCCCTCCCCCCATTCGGAAGGGAGGGGGCCGAAAGACGAAAGCATGAGCACGCAAGCAATGCCCACCACTGAAATCAGCGATACCCACCGCAACCTCATCGCCCTGCGCACCATCGTGCGCCGCGAGGTCAACCGCATCCTGCGCATCTGGGGCCAGACCCTGGTGCCGCCGGCGATCACGATGACGCTGTACTTCCTGATCTTCGGCGGCCTGATCGGCAGCCGCATCGGCAGCATGGACGGCATCAGCTACATGAGCTTCATCGTCCCGGGCCTGGTGATGATGAGCGTGATCCAGAACAGCTACGGCAACATCTCGTCGAGCTTCTTCGGCGCCAAGTTCGGCCGCCACATCGAGGAGATGCTGGTCAGCCCGATGCCGAACTGGGTGATCCTCGGCGGCTACGTCGCCGGCGCGGTGCTGCGCGGGCTCATGGTCGGCGCGATCGTGCTTGCTGATCGCGATGTTCTTCACCAAGGTGCGCGTGCCGCATCCGTTCATCACCTTCACCACGGTGCTGCTCGGCGCGACGATCTTCGCGCTGGCCGGCTTCGTCAACGCCGTGTACGCGAAGAAGTTCGACGACATCGCCATCGTTCCGACCTTCATCCTGACCCCGCTCACCTACCTGGGCGGCGTGTTCTATTCGGTCAAGCTGCTGCCGGCCTGGGCCGAGACCGCGACCCACGCCAACCCGATCTTCTACATGGTCAACGCCTTCCGCTACGGCCTGCTCGGCGTCAGCGACGTGCCGCTGTGGGTCGCTTACGCGCTGATGCTGGGCTTCGTCGCGGCGCTGGCGGCGCTCGGCCTGTGGTTGTTGAAGCGCGGCGTCGGCTTGCGCAGCTGAGGTTCTGCTGCGGGCTTGCGGTGCCACGCGCGGACGCGCGAAACTGGCGGCGAGGGCGTGGGGACGCCCGCTCAGGGGAACACGATGTCGTTGAAATGGATGCTGGTCGGCCTGCTGGCCGTGGCGGCAGGCGCGCATGCGCAGGAACAAGCGCAGGAACAGGGTGAAGCGGAGCAACAGGCGCGGCAACTGGTCGCCTCGCTGCAGTTCCACGACGGCGAGGTGGCGGTGCCGGGCGCAGACGCGCGCTTCAAGCTCGGCGAGCAGTTCCGCTATCTGGAGGCGGCCGACGCGCGCAAGGTGCTGGAACAGTTGTGGGGCAATCCGCCCGACGAGGAGGTCCTCGGCATGGTCGTGCCGCGCGGCCGCGGCGTGCTAGACGAGCAGGGTTGGGCCGTGGTGGTGACGTATTCGGACGATGGCTACGTGTCCGATTCGGATGCCGCGAAGATCGACTACGACGAGCTGCTCAAGGACATGCAGTCCGAGACGACCGACGAGAACGCCGCGCGCAAGGAAGCCGGTTACGGCGGCATCGAGTTGGTCGGCTGGGCCGCGCCACCGCGCTACGACGCCGCCAGCAAGAAACTGTACTGGGCGAAGGAGCTGGCATTCGAAGGCAGCGAAAAGCACACGCTGAACTACGACATCCGCGTGCTTGGCCGTCGCGGTTACCTCAGCCTCAATGCCGTCGCCGGCATCGGCGAACTGGGCGAAGTGCAGGCGGGCATGCAGCAGCTGCTGCCGCAGGTCGAGTTCGATGCCGGCGCGCGTTATGCCGACTACGACGCCAGCAACGACAAGGTCGCCGCCTACGGTCTGGCGGCGCTGGTCGGTGGCGGGCTCGCGGCCAAGGCCGGCCTGTTCGGCAAGCTTGGCCTGCTGCTGCTCGGATTGAAGAAGCTGCTGATTCCGCTGGTGCTGGTGCTGGCCGCGTTCTCGAAGAAGATCCTGGGCCTGTTCGGCCGCAGGAAGGACGCCGGAACGGTCAGCTGAGCGACTAAGGCATGCAGCCTGCAACGGCCCGCCACGTGCGGGCCGTTTGCATCATGCCGGCGGCAGGCGGAAGAATGCGCGCGCGCTCGCGGCCGTGTGCGCGGCGGTGACCGCGACGTCCTCGCCACGATCGCGCGCCAGTTCCTCGACGATATGCGCCAGGTACATCGGCTCGTTGCGGCGATGCGAAGGCGAAGGCTTGACCGTGCGCGGTAGCAGGTAGGGTGCATCGGTTTCGATCATCAGGCGCTCGGCCGGGATGTGTTTCACCAGTTCGCGCAGGTGCAGGCCGCGGCGCTCGTCGCAGAGCCAGCCGGTGATGCCGATGTGCCAGTCCTGGTCGAGATAGTCGAACAGTTCCTTGCGCGTGCCGGTGAAGCAGTGCACCACGGCGGGGCCGAGGCGGCCGTCGAAGTTCTTCATCATCGCCATGAAGTCGTCGTGGGCGTCGCGCTGGTGCAGGAACAACGGCTTGCCATTGTCGGCGCCGAGCTGCAGTTGCCGCTCGAATGCTCTGCGTTGTGCCGGACGCGGCGAGAAATCGCGGAAGAAGTCCAATCCGCACTCGCCGACGGCGACCACTTCCGGATGCGTATGCAGCTCGCGCATTTCCGCATCGCATTCATCGGTGTATTCGACGGCATGGTGCGGGTGTACGCCCGCCGTCGCGAATAGCGTGCCCGGGTGCGCCTGTGCCAGCGCCAGGGCCTTGGGCGAATGCTCGCGGCTGGCGCCGGTGACGACGATCGTCGCGACGCCCGCGGCGCGGGCACGCTGCAGCACCGCGTCGCGGTCGGCATCGAAACTGTCGTGGCTGAGGTTGGCGCCGATGTCGATCAGGTTCATCGCCAAAGTCTAGCAATCGCCATAACGAAGGCGGGCCCGCAGGACGCACCGTATCCTTTGCGTGTGACGCGACCTTCCTTCCCCATCGACACGCTGCTGCCGGACATCCGCGCCAGCCTCGCCGCGCATCCGCGCCTGGTGCTGGAAGCGCCGCCCGGCGCCGGCAAGACCACGCAGGTGCCGCTGGCGTTGCTCGATGCCGCCTGGCTCGGCGGCAGGAAGATCGTGATGCTGGAGCCACGTCGCGTCGCCGCGCGCGCGGCGGCAGGCTTCATGGCGAAGCAACTCGGCGAGGCGGTCGGCGAAACGGTGGGTTACCGCATCCGCTTCGAGAACAAGGTTTCGGCGCGCACACGCATCGAAGTCGTCACCGAAGGGATCCTGACGCGCATGCTGCAGGACGATCCCACGCTAGGCGAAGGCCGGCTGGACGGCATCGGCGCACTGCTGTTCGACGAGTTCCACGAACGCCATCTCGCCGGCGACCTCGGCCTGGCGCTGGCGCTCGACGTGCAGGCCTCGCTGCGCCAAGACCTGCGCATCGTGCTGATGTCGGCGACGCTCGATGGCGAACGCCTCGCGGCGTTTCTCGATGCGCCGCGGCTGTCGAGCGCGGGGCGCAGTTTCGCGGTGGACATCGCGCATTTCCCGGCGCGCCGCGACGAAGCGATCGAAGCGCAGACGCGGCGCGCGATCGAGCATGCGCTGGCGCAGCATCCGGGCGACGTGCTGGTGTTCCTGCCGGGCCAGCGCGAAATCGCGCGCGTCGAAGCTTCGCTCCCTCCCCTGCGATTGCAGGGGAGGGCTGGGGAGGGGTTGAGTACTCGCGCCACACATTTCGGCGCGCCGACTGCACCCCCTCCCAGCCTCCCCCTGCAGTCGCAGGGGGAGGAGCAGATCGCCATACTCCAACTGCACGGCGATCTGCCAGTGGAAAAGCAGTCCGAAGTCCTGCAGCCCGACCCCGATGGCCGCCGCCGCGTCGTGCTCGCCACGAACGTCGCCGAATCTTCCGTGACCCTGCCCGGCGTGCGCGTCGTCATCGACAGCGGACTCGCGCGCGAGCCGCGCTACGACCCGAACTCCGGCTTCTCGCGGCTCGACGTCGTCAGCATTGCGCAGGCCTCGGCCGACCAGCGCGCCGGCCGCGCCGGCCGTGTCGCCAGCGGCTGGGCGTATCGCCTGTGGCCGCCGTCGCAGCGACTGGAGCCGCAACGGCGAGCCGAGATCGCGCAGGTCGAACTGGCCGCGCTGGCGCTGGAGCTCGCCGCCTGGGGCAATGCCGACTTGCGCTTCGTCGATGCGCCGCCCTCCGGTGCGCTGGCGTCGGCTCGAGACTTGCTGCGCCGGCTCGGCGCACTCGATGGCGAGGCGATCACGCCGCTCGGCCGCCGCATGCTCGCGCTCGGCACGCATCCACGCCTGGCCGCGATGCTGCTGGCGCCGGACGACATCGGCGAACGCGCGCTGGCCTGCGATCTCGCCGCGCTCGTCGAAGCGCGCGACCCGCTGCGTGCGCAAGGCGGGCTGCGCTCCGATGCGCTGGCCGCGCGCTGGCAGGCGCTGGCCGCGTTTCGCGACCGGCGCGTGCCGCCGGAGGCCAGCCGCTCCGCGCTCGCCGCGATCGACGCCGCCGCCGCGCAATGGCGACGCCGCCTGCGCCTCGACACGCGTGCGCCACATGAAGCCGCGCCGCACCAGCTCGGCGACCTGCTCGCGCATGCATTTCCCGACCGCATCGCGCGCCGCCACGCGACCGACCCACGCCGCTACCAACTCGCCAATGGCCGCATCGCGTGCCTGTTCGACGACAGCGCCCTGTTCGGCGAACCGTGGCTCGTCGCCAGCGAACTGCGCTTCGAAACCAAGGACGCGCTGATCCTGCGCGGCGCACCCGTGGACGAGCAATATTTGCGCAATGACTTCGCGGCGCATTTTTCGGACAGCGACGAAGTCCGATGGGATCCGACGCGACGCGCGCTGGTGGCCGAGCGCGTGCAGCGCTTCGATGGCATCGTGCTCGACAGCCGGCCTGCCGGTCGCGTCGATCCCGCGCAGGCGGCCCGCGCGCTGACCGATGCGGTGCGCGCGCTCGGCCTCGAGGCCTTGCCGTGGAGCGAGTCGCTGCGGCAATGGCGCGCCCGCGTGCAAAGCTTGCGTGGCTGGATGCCGGAACTCGCCCTGCCGGACCTGTCCGACGCTGCGCTTTTGCAGACGCTCGACGCGTGGCTGCTGCCTGCGTTCGCTGGCAGGACGCGGCTCGATGCGCTCGATGAGCAGGCCTTCGCCGAAGCGCTCAAGTCGCTGCTCGACTGGCCGCTGCGGCAACGCATCGAGCAACTCGCACCCGCGCGCATCGTGGTGCCGTCCGGCCAGGAGCGGCGCATCGAATACGCCATGGACGACGGCTACGACGATCCGGTGCTGGCGGTGAAGCTGCAGGAACTGTTCGGCCTCGCCGACACCCCGCGCATCGCCGACGGGCGCGTGCCGCTGACGCTGCACCTGTTGTCGCCGGCTGGCCGACCCTTGCAGGTCACGCAGGATCTGCGCGGCTTCTGGGAGCGAACCTATCCGGAGGTACGCAAGGAGATGAAAGGCCGCTATCCGAAGCATCCGTGGCCCGACGACCCGTGGAACGCCACGCCGACGCATCGCGCCAAGCCGCGGGTCTAGGCCATGATCGTGCGCATCGCGATGTGTCCTTGCGACTCCGGCAAGTCGTACGCGGCCTGTTGCGGCCCACTGCACGCCGGCGCTGCCGCCAATACCGCCGAACAACTCATGCGCTCGCGCTACAGCGCGTACGTCGTCGGCGACCGCGACTATCTGCTCGCCACCTGGCATGACACGACGCGACCGCAGACGTTGACGGTGGACGACGCACGGACAACGCGATGGCTGGGCCTGAGCGTGAAGCGCCACGTGGAAACCGGGCCCGACCGCGCCGTGGTCGAGTTCGTCGCCCGCTACCGCAGTGGCGGGGCGCCGGCGATGCGGCTGCACGAGGTGAGCAGATTCATCCGCGAGCACGGTCGCTGGTACTACGTGGACGGCGAGTTTCCCGCACGATGACGACGCGCCCGCGTCTTCGACTCACCCGCCACCGGCGAACAACGCGTCCGCGCGCTGGAACAGGATCCAGCTGGTGGCGATGAACTTGTCGCCACGTTGCGGCCGGTTGCCGCGATGGGTATGCGTGAACGCCGTCGGCGCGATCAGCAGGCTGCCGGTGCGCGGCACGATCGCGCGTTGCTGGAACAGGAACTCGGTTTCACCTTCGTCGAAATTGTCGTTGAGGTAGATCGTCCACAACAGGTGCCGATGCAGCGTCTCGCTGTCGGCATCCTTCGGATACAGCTCGCAATGCCAGTAGGGGTAGCCGCCCTCGCCGGCGCGGTACCACTGCAGGTTGATCGCGCCGGGCCGCAGGCAGGTGCGCACGAGATCACCGAGCGCAGCGTCCTCCATCGCCGCCAGATCCTCTGCGGCCAGCTGCCGCGACTGTCCCCACGCATCGGTCTGCTGCAGCATCAACGGCGCGATCAGCGCCTGCGGATAGCGCCGCAGATAGGCGAGCAGACCGCCGTACACGGCGACGTTCAAGGCCTGTTCGACGTCCGCCCAATCGGTACGGCCGGTGATCTGCAGGTCGCGGCTGTGCTTGAGCTCAGGGCGCACGCCGCCGCCAACGCGGCCAGGTTGCAGCGCATCGCTGGCGCGTATCCGCCCGATGATGTGGTTGCAGGCGTCAGGCTCCAGCGCGGCCTGGAACGTCTCGATGAAATCCTTGGGCGCGGACATCACGGTCAAGCCGTCCGCTGAGCGCAGGCGCCGGGCGCTGTCGTCCCGAGCGGCGATGCATCGCGTTGGCTGCATGACAGCCTGCGAGGATCTGGGAATCGGCGGTGTCTCATGGTGGCTCCGGTAACGAGCTTGCATCCAGGCCCTTGTCCGGGCCGGTGATCGGCGTGCCAGACGGGCCCGGCTGGGCGCACGTTCACCCTGTCACGCAGACGAAGATAGCGTGAACTCGGCGCCTGCGCAGATTGGCGGGGCGGCGAGCCCGACGTTGCGAACCCGCCGGTGGTCGATCCGTTGCCGACGGCTCGCGTGCTCCAGCGCAGCGCGCTCGTTTCGCTGCAGCGATGGCTTCCGCGACGCATCGTGGCGAAGCGCAGCAAGGGCCGGACCCCTCAGGGCTCGATGCATTTGCAAGAGAGGTCACAGAATTTCCAGCACCCGGAGATCGGCGCGCCGAACCGCGCGGCCATTGAGTACCATGGGCGCGGGGATTCGGGTTGGGTGCGGGGGCTTTCAATGCGGAAGGCTAGGAGCGGGATCGCCGCGGCGTTGCTGGCGGCGTCGGGGATGGCGGCGGCGGTCACCTACGGCGAATACCAGAGTTACGGCGTGGGCGGGGCCGACGCGGTCGCTGTCGGCGACGTGACCGGCGACGGACGCGACGATGTGGTGCTCACCACCGCCGGCACCTTCGACGCACATCACGTCTTTGTGTACGTGCAGCAGCCGGACGGCAGCCTCGCACCGCCGCGCAAGTATGCCTATGACGGCGCTACTCTGAACACGGGGCTTGCCTTGGCGGACATGGACCGCGACGGCATCAAGGACATCATCGTCGGCCACGACGGCATCAGCATCTTCTCCAGCGACCGCCGGCAACGCGGCTACTTCCGGCAGCGTTATAGCGAGAACGCGATCCCCGCCTATTTCATCGGCGTGACCGATGTCGATCGCGACGGCTTGCTGGACGTCATCGGGCCAGGCTGGTCGGGAGCGGTCATCTACTACGGCGACGGCAGCGGTGGCGTCCGTGCGATGGCGCCACTGGATCCGGGTCGGACCAGCTTCACCGACCTCGAAGTCGGCGATGTCAACGCAGACGGCTTTGAAGACCTCGTGGTTGCGTACGGACAGCCGCCGGACGACATGGGGGTCTACTACCACGACGGCCATGTGGGCTACCGGCCTGTGTTGCCGCTCGAATTCGGCGCCTATCCCTCCGGCCTCGCGATCGGCGACTTCAACGACGACGGCCGACTCGATGTTGTCGGGTCGATCGGTAACAACCATCCGTACTCCTGGATCTCGATCTTCTACCAGCGCGCTGACGGCACGCTGGCGCCGTACTTCGACATGCAAAGCGGCAATATCCCGGCGGCGATGATCGGCGCCGACGTCAGCGGCGACGGCCGCGACGACCTCCTCGTCAGCCACGACGGCTGGGCCGCATTCGGTCTCTACCAGCAGGGGCTCGGCGGCTTCGGACTGTTGAGCGAGCGCGGCTTCCCGATGCCGAACCTGAGCCATCTCAACAAGCAAGGCCTGGCGACCGGCGACATCAACAGCGACGGCTGCGCCGATGTGGTGTTCGCGAACTACAACTACGGCCTCGTCACGTTCCGGGGCAGCGGCTGCCCGCTACGCGGCGACCTCGCGGTTGCGGTCTCCGGCGGCGCCGGGTCGGTCTCGGTGGGTTTGGCGAGCGCAGCCAACGGCGCCGCGATCGAGGCGCCGTTGCTCGATATCGTGCTGTCGGTGCGCGCCGGGACGCTGCAGACAGGCGCGCTGCCGGCGAACTGCGCGATCCAGACGCAGACCGCCCGTTCGCAGCGGATCGAGTGTCTGGTCGCGACGCTGCCGGCGGGTTCGAGCACGGCGTTGACGATCCCGTTGCAAACCTCGCTGAGCGGATTTGCGGCCAGCCTGGAAGTGGTGGCGACCGCTCGCACCGACACACCGGAATGGGCGCTGGCCAACAACGCCGTGCGCTCCAAGCTGGGCTCGCAGCGGATCGCGCCGACGAAGACGTCGACGCCGCTTCGACGCGTGGGCAACCGCTGAACCGAAGCCGCTGCATCCGGCCCACACCCCGCGCAATGACGTCAGCTCGACAAGGACTTCCATGCATCGTTCCGCCCTGTTGCTCGCAATTGCCCTGGCGTGGTCGGCCCCGGTCGAGGCTGGTTACTCGCTGACGCCGGCGCAGGCCTTTCCGCCCGGCATCAACAGGACGACAAGCAACGTCGCGATCGGTGACGTCAACGGCGACCTGCGTGCCGATGCCGTCCTGCTCGAGCGCCCCACGCTCGGCGCGATGGGCAACGCGGCGGTCATGATCCGCCACCAGACCGTGGCCGGCAGCTTGGCCGCACCGATCGCGCTGCCTTTGCCCGAAGACAGCACGCACGCCCTGGCGCTCGGCGATCTCAACCGCGATGGGCTGACGGACATCGTAGTTGGCCACATCAATGGCATCACGGTGTTCTCCAGTCGTGCTGCGGCGCCGGGGCAGTTCGACCGCGCCACGCTGGAAAACTTCCAGCGCACGACCAGCCTCGTGATCGTCGATGTCAACGGCGACGGATTCCTCGACGTCGTCTGCGCCGACGGCCTGCGCGTGCCGCGGCCAGCACCGCTGGCGATCTTCTACGGCGATGGCCAAGGCGGCATGCTCGCCCAACAGGTCCTCAACGTCGACACGTCGGCGTTGTCCATCAGCGCCGGCGACGTCAACCGCGACGGCTTTCCCGACCTGCTGATGCACCTGGAAACGCGTTCCGTGCTCGGGGTGCTGTACCACGACGGCGTCGCGGGCTACACCAGGTCGCCGGTGTTCTACGATTTCGGCGCGTTCATGACCAGGCCCGTGCTCGGCGACGTCAACGGCGATGGCCGCCTCGACCTGATCGGCAGCCACTGGAGCGCTGCCGCGCCGCCGCTGTCGATCGTGCTGCAGGAGCAGTGGCGGGTTCCGTTCCGGTCGGTCGAGCCGGTGGCGACGGCGGCATGGTCCGGCTTCCTGCTCAGCGAAGATCTCAGCGGCGATGCGCGCGACGACCTTGTGGTCATCCACCACGAACCCGTGGCCGCACTCGGGCTCTATGTCCAGGGCGCGGCGGGCCTGGGTAGCGAGGCGAGCACGGCGCTTCCACGCGGTGGCTTCGAACAGCTTTCCTCGGTCCAGGCGCTGGCGGCAGGCGACGTCAACGGCGACGGCTGCAAGGACGTCGCGCTGGCCGACGCCAACCTCGGCCTGGTATTGCTGACAGGGCAGGGTTGCGGCGCGCCTGCCGATCTCGCCGTGGCCGTCGCCGGCGGTGCTTCCTCGATCTCGGTCGGCCTGAGCAACGCTGCGGGGACGCAATCGGCGGCCACGCCTTTGCTGCGGCTGCAGGTGTCGACGCGTGCCGGCGTCCTGCAGACCGGAACGCTGCCGGCGAACTGCTCGCTGCAATCGCAATCCGCGCGCGCCGCGACTGTTGAATGCCTGGTCGCCACGCTCGCGCCTGGCGCCACGGCTGCACTCACCGTTCCATTCCAGGTCTCCGCCACCGCAACGAGGAATACGCTGACGGTCTTGGCGCAGGTCAGCAGCGATACGCCCGAGCGCAGCGTGGCCAACAATCGGGTATGGAAGCAGATCGTGCTATCGCCGATGGCAAAGCAGCGCGCCCCGAAAGCAACGGTGCCGGCCAGGGCCATGCACCGGTTGCAACGCTGACAGGAACAAAAACGCCGCATAGGCGGCGTTGCTTTCTTCGGCCGTCTTGAGCGCGACCTAGACGTCCCCGTCGCTGGCCCAGCCCTCGCCCGTGCCGCGATGCAGCACGCGGTCGCCCTCGCGCACGTCGCCGGCGGGAACCGAATCCTGCGTCGCCAGCCGCGCATAGATCGGCGTGAAATCGGGATCGGTCGCTTCCATCAACTGCTCGAAGCTGTCGATGACGAAGTAGGTCTTCTGGTACGTATCGATGCGGTAGCGCGTACGCATGATGCGTTCGAGGTCGAAGCCGATGCGATTCGGCGCGTCGCTCTCCAGGCAATGGATGCTCTCGCCCTTCGACGAGACGATGCCGCTGCCGTAGATGCGCAGGCCGTCCTTCTGCTGGATCAGGCCGAACTCGACCGTGTACCAGTACAGGCGCGTGAGGTTCTGCAAGGCGTGCTCGCCGATGCCGTGCGCCTTGACGCCGCCGCGGCCGTAGCTGGCCATGTAGTCGGCGAACAACGGGTTCATCAGTAGCGGCACGTGGCCGAACAGGTCGTGGAACAGGTCCGGTTCGCTGATGTAGTCGATCTGCTCGGGCTTGCGGATCCACCACGTCACCGGAAAGCGGCGATTGGCGAGGTGGTCGAAGAACACCAGCTCCGGCAGCAGGCCCTCGACGCCGATGATTTCCCAGCCGGTGGCGTCGCGCATGACGCGGTTGAGGTCGGTAAATTTAGGGATGCGATCGGGGGTCATGCCCATCGCGTCCTGCGCGACGAGGAACTCGTCGCTGGCGCGGCCGACCAGGATCTCGCGCTGGCGCTCGTAGAGCCGGCGCCAGACGTCGTGATCGGTGGCGCTGTAATCGGCCCACGGCTGCTCGACCACGCCGGTGGCGTACACCGGCACAGAGCCCTTGTCGGTCTGCAGGTTTTCGACGCGGCGCGGCTGGCTGTTCATGGACCCGATGTTACGCCAGGCCCGTGTTCATTGCGCCGACGCGGCCTTAGCGAATTTTTCACCGAAGAAATCGCCGTCGTTCCAGCGTGGCCGCGCGGTTGCATTCCCCACCAGCACGCCGATCCGCGCGTTGAGCCTGGCCAGACGCGCGGCGTCGCCGTACTGGATCGGCTGCGAGACGTCGTCGCAGGGCTGGTGGTAGCAGTTGCGCAGGAAATCGCGCAGCGCGGCCTTCGGGTCGGGGCCCTTGCCGGCCGCGGCCACGCCGCCATCCAGGTACACCGCCGGAATGCCGGCGCGGATGAAGGCGTACTGATCGCTGCGCACGAACACCACTTCCTCCGGGAACGGATCGGGCGACAGCGCGACACCGGTTTCCTTTGCCGCGGCCGCCATCGCCGGCTGCAGCGTCGAATGCTCGACGCCGATCGGCACCACGTCGCGGGTCGGCGCCAGCAGCACCGGCATGTCCATGTTGATGTTGGCGACCAGCGCACCGTTCGGCGCGCTCGGATGCGTCGCGAACCATTCCGCGCCGAGCAGGCCTTTTTCCTCGGCGGTCAGCGCGACGAACACCAGCGAACGCTTCGTCCTCGGCTTGCTTGCGGCGAGTTCACGCGCGGCTTCGAGCATGATCGACACCCCGAGCGCATTGTCGAGGGCACCGTTGTAGATCCTGTCGCCCTTGACCGGCGCGCCGGTGCCGAGGTGATCGAGGTGCGCGGTATAGACGATGGCCTCGGCGCCGAGCTTCGCATCCGAACCGGGCAGCTTCGCGACCACGTTGCGCGACTGCGCCGGTTCGATCCTGGTGCGTCCTGCGAGCGTGATCGTGCCGGGCAGCGCGAACGGCTTCAGCGTGCCGGCCTTCGCGGCATCGAACAGTTGCGCGGCGGTCTGCGGGCCATCGGCGAAGACCAGGTCGGCGGCCGATGCGGCGACGTAGGCGATGGCCCGCAGCTGCGGGAACGTGTCGATGCCCTTGCCGTCGACGCCGCGCAGGCGCATGCCGGGCTTGTCCCAACTCTCGCTGCTGCGCGACCACGGCTGGCGCGCCTCGTCCTCGGCGGTGTTGACGTAGACCACGCCGACCGCGCCACGCTCGGCCAGCGCGCGCAGCTTTTCGCGGCTGGAGGAATAGAACGCGCGGCGATCGTTGTCGAAGCGTTCCGGCGCGCCGCCGAAGATGACGGCGATCTTGCCCTGCAGATCTACGCCCGCGAAGTCGTCGTGCTTCAACTCCTGAGCATGCACGCCCTGGCCGACGAAAACCGCCGGCGCGGTCAGCGCGTGCGCGGCGTCGTTGTAGTTCTGCGCGGGTAGGTACTGGTCTTTGAAGCGCAACCCGATCGTGCGCCCGCCGCGGACGATCTCGAACTTCGCGCCTGCTTGCTCGCGCGTCGCCTTGAGCAGCGGCACTTGCTGGAAGAACGTGCCGTCGCCGCCGGCGGGCTGCAGCCCGATCTGCGCGTAACGCTTGGCGACGTAGTCCGCGGCGAGGTCGTAGCCGCGCGTGCCGGTCTCGCGACCTTCCAGCTTGTCGTCGGCCAGGAAGCGGACGTCGGCTTCGATACGTTGCGCGGCGGCAGGATCGGCAGTCTTGGATGCCGGCGCGGGAGAGCGATCGCAGGCGGCCAGCGCAAGCAGGGCCATCAGGGCAGCGGCGGGCATGACGACAGCGCGCATCGGGTCACTCCGGGACGACGAAAGCCGCGACGCTAGCACCGCAGTCCGCCGGCGACAAACAGCTCGTCATCGGCGACTATGCTCGACACGTCCCGCTCGAGTCGCCGCCATGACCAGCCGCCCCGCTGCACGCCAACCCGTTGCGCAGCATTCCATTGCGCAGCCGCCGACACGCAGGGAAGCCATGGCGCTGGCAGCCGTCGTCGTCGTCGCGTTGTGCTGGTCCGGCATCGTCGCGAGCGATCGCCTGACCTGGTTCCTGGAAGTGGTGTGGATCCTGCTCGCCTTGCCGCTGCTGGTCGCCAACTGGCGCCGCTTCCCGCTGACGCGGCTGCTGTGCTGGTTGCTGGCCGCGCATGCGCTGGTGCTGATCCACGGCGGTACGTACACCTACGCGCAGACGCCGCTCGGATTCGGCTTGCGCGACCTCGGCAACGCACTGGGCCTGGAGGTGCTGCGCAATCCCTGGGATCGCGTCGGCCATGTCATGCAGGGTTTCGTGCCCGCGATCCTGGCGCGCGAGTTGCTGCTGCGCCTGACGCCGCTGCAGCGCGGCGGCTGGCTGGTCTACCTGGTGCTGGCCGCGTGCCTGAGCTTCAGCGCGCTGTTCGAACTGATCGAATGGTGGGCCGCGCTCGCCTTCGGAGCCGACGCCGATGCCTTCCTCGCCACGCAAGGCGACCAGTGGGACACGCAATGGGACATGTTCCTGTGCCTGTGCGGCGCGATGCTGTCCTTGCTGCTGTGGTCGCGGTTGCATGACCGCCAGCTCGGCGCGCGTGCCGCCTGAGGCTTGCCGCCGCGCTATTTCGGCGGCTTGGCATCCAGGTACAGGCGACCGATCGCGCGCGCGGTCGCATACGGCTCGGGGTCGTTGCGGTTGGTCAGCACGATCACGCTGAGGCGCCGCTGCGGCCAACGCACGATCACGTTGCGGAAGCCGATCGTCTCGCCGGAATGCCACAGCATGTCGCCGTGGATGCGCCAGCCGTAGCCATAACCGTCGACGTCGGGCTCGTTGGTCTTCGTATGCGCCGCGAAAGCGAGTTCGCGCGACGCTGCATCGAGCAGGCGGTCGTCGTAGAGCGCCGCATCCCATTTTGCCAGGTCATCGATCGACGAGTAGATCCCGCCATCGCCGAGCACCGCGCTGGTCGAACTTTGGTCGGTGCGTTGCCAGGCGCCGTTCTCGAGGCTGTAGCCGTAGGCGCGGTCGGACACCGTCGAAATGCCGTCTTCGTAGGCGACCGTATGCGTCATGCCGAGCGGCACGAAGATGCGCTCGCGCAGGAAGGTCGCGAAGTCCTTGCCGGACGCCTTGCCGACGACCAGCGCCAGCAGCGCGTAGCCGCTGTTGCTGTAGCGGTAGTCGCTGCCTGGTGCGAAGTAAAGCCGGTCCTGGCTTTCCAGCAGGTGCAGCACGTCGCTGTCGTGGACCTGCGTGGTCGCCTCGGGCGCCATCAGGTCTTCGTAGTCGAGCAGGCCGGAGGTGTGCGTGAGCAGCTGGCGCAGCGTGATCGGAGCGGTCGCCGCGGGCAGCGAGGGAAGCCACCGGCGCAGCGGGTCATCGAGCTCGAGCCTGCCATCTTCGGCCAGCAACAGGATGGCAGTTGCGGTGAACTGCTTGGTGACCGATGCCAGGCGATAGTTGCTGCGTGGCGTGGCGCGCACGTGGCCTTCGAGGTCGGCGTAGCCGTAACTGCGCCGCACAACGGGCTCACCGTCGCGGATCACGAGCACCGACGCGCCCGGCCCGTCGCCGTCGTAGTCGCGCAGCAATGCGTCGATCGATGCCTGCATCGGGTCGCCTCCGGTCGCGCAGCCGGGGAGAGAGGCGCAAAGGCAGAAGCCTGCGAGGATCGTTGCGGCACGCATGCGGGGATTGTAGGCCGCGCCGAGCTGCCCGGCGCCTGACGAGGATGAGCGGTGTATCAGGAGGTGTATCAGGAATCGCGCGGCGGGAACCGCAGCACCGTGCCGCGCTCTTCGGGCGCGCGCTGCCACAGCACCGGTACCTCGCGCGGCGAGTCCGGTTCGAACTGTTCGCGTTCGATGCGCGCGGCCTCGGCGGCGAGTTCTTCCTCCAGCTCCCAGCTGTACTTCTTGCGCGGCGACAGCGGATCGCTGCGCCGGAACAGGAACGCCGATACGACGCCGCCGAACGCGCCGCCCAGATGCGCCTGCCACGACACGCCGGGCTCGTGCGGCAGGATCGTCAGCAGCATGCCGCCGTACAGCAGGAACGCGATCATCGCCGCGGCGATCGCGGGACGATCGCGGCGCAGCAGTCCGAGCGTGAACACCAGGAACATCAGCCCGTGAGTGACGCCGCTGGCGCCGAGGTGATGCGTGCCGGCCGCGCCCAGCAGCCAGGCGCCGAGCCCGGAGCCGAGCCACAACAGCGGCAGCGCGCGCAAGGTCGCACGCGGATAGACGCTGCCGGCCAGCGTGCCGAGCAGCAGCAGCGAGACGGCATTGGCGCCCAGATGCTCCAGCGAGCCATGCAGCAACGGCGCCGTGAGGACGGCCGGCAGGCCCGCGAAGTCATGCGGCGCGATCGACCACGGACGCCAGTCGACGGCGCCTTGCGTCGCGAACACCGCGATCAGCACCAGCACGAACGCCAGGCTGGCGTTCAAGGCGCGCAACAGACGGCGGCGATCGGCGCTGCGCTGCGCGGGCGTGTTCGGTGGGATTTCTGGGGAAGGCAGGTGCATGGCCATCGACTTGGCGGCGGAACGGCAGGAAGCAAGTGCCCGGTCATCTTGCGCCGGATCGATCAAGCCTTTCCTTCTCCCCGCAAAGCGGGGAGAAGGTGGCGCGCAGCGCCGGATGAGGGGCGAGCGGAGCGAGAACGCCTGATCAACTCACACCGTTCCACGCCAGGATACTCACCCTCACCCGACGCTGCGCGCCCCCTCTCCCCGCTACGCGGGGCGAGGGGAAACGGCGGCCCCGTAGAATGTCCCGCATGACCGACGCGATCCCCACCATCCGCCTCAAGAACGCCTGGCGCTCCTCGCACCCATGGATTTTCCAGAAACTGGTCGAGAAACCGGCGCAGCGGCCCAAGCCCGGCAGCATCGTCGACGTGGTCGGCATCGATGGCGAATGGATCGGCCGCGGCTTCTACAACGGCCACTCGCGCATCGCCATCCGCATCCTCGAGACCGATCCCGACAGCGCCGTCGACGCCGCCTGGTTCGCGCGCAAGATCGCCGAAGCGGTCTCGCTGCGCCGCGACGTGCTGAAGCTCGATGAGGTCTCCGACGCCTGGCGCGTGGTGCATGCCGAGGGCGACGGCCTGTCCGGCCTCGTGGTCGATCGCTACGCCGACCTGATCGTGGTCGAGTTCTTCAGCGCCGGCATGTTCCGCCATCGCGAATGGATCTACGACGCGCTCAAGCAGCAGTTCCCCGGCGCGCGCTTCTACAGCTTCGCCGAGGAACACGTGCAGAAACAGGAAAGCTTCGATTTCCGGGGCACCGAGCCGCCGGCCCCCAGCATCATCAGCGAGTACGGCGTGAAGTTCCGCGCCGATCCGGCCGGCGCGCACAAGACCGGTTTCTTCGCCGACCAGCGCGAGAACCGCGAATGGCTGTCGCACCAGGTCGCCGGCAGGCGCGTGCTCGACCTGTGCTGCAACACCGGCGGCTTCGGCGTCTACGCCAAGGTGCGCGGTGCCGACGAAGTGGTCGGCGTCGACATCGACGAGGACGTCATCAGCATCGCCAAGGGCAACGCCAAGCTCAACGACGTGCGCCTGAAGTTCGTACAGGCCGACATCTTTCCGTGGCTGCGCGACGCCGGCAACGCCAAGGACCTCTACGACGTGGTCATCCTCGATCCGGCGAAGATGACGCGCGACCGCGAGCAGGTGATCCCGGCGCTCAAGAAATACCTCGACATGAACAAGCTCGCGCTCGGCGTGGTCAAGCCGGGCGGATTGTTCGCGACGTTCTCGTGCACCGGACTGGTCAGCGAGGAGCAGTTCCTCGACATGCTGCGGCGCGCGGCGTTCTACGCCAATCGCACGATCCAGATCCTGAAGGTCTCCGGCGCCGGCGCCGACCATCCGTTCATGGCGCACGTGCAGGAGTCGCGTTACCTCAAGGCGGTGTTCTGCCGCGTGCTGGATTGAGCGCCACGTTCACGTCTCTCCAACGCGCTATTCCATGACGAGCGTATTTGCCCCCTTTGAAAAAGGGGCGGGCAGCCGCGAAGCGGTTGACCGGGAGATTTGCTCTTCGTCACGTGGCCGAAGAGCCATGGAGCAAAAGCAAATCCCCCTCGATCCCCCTTTTTCAAAGGGGGAGGCAAAACAGAATCAGGCGTCCTGCGCGCGCCCCAACAGACTGTTGCGACGCCCGTAGGCGAGATAGGCGATCACGCCGAGTCCGTTCCACACCAGGAACCACAACTGCGTGCGCTGCGGCAGGCTCCAGAACAGGTACAGGCAACCGAAGATCGCGATCGGCCCCACCACCCAGGCCAGCGGCGTGCGGAACAGGCGCTTGCGGTTCGGCTCGCGCCTGCGCAATACCAGCAGGCAAACCGACACCGCGATGAACGCCGCCAGCGTGCCGGCATTGGCGAGCGCGGCGATTTCATCGAGGCGCGCGACGCCCGCAAGCGCGGCCACCAGGACCGCGGTGAACAGCGTCGTCTTGATCGGCGTGCCGGTGCGCGGACTGACCTTCGACAAGCCGCGCGGCAGCAGCCCGTCGCGCGACATCACGAAGAAGATGCGGCTCTGCCCGTACAGGAAGGCCAGCAGCACCGTCGGCAATGCGATCACCGCGGCCGCCGCGATGATGCGTCGCGGCCTTGCCCTGGCCGAGTTCGCGCAGGATCAGCGCCAGCGGTTCCGGGCTCTGCCCGAACACCGTGTAGCTCAGCGCGCCGACCGCGGCCAGCGCCACGATCATGTAGATGATCGTGCAGCCGACCATCGAGCCGACGATGCCGATCGACAGGTCGCGCTCGGGATTCTTGGTTTCCTCCGCAGCCGTGGAGATGGCATCGAACCCGTAGAAGGCGAAGAAGATGATCGCCGCGGCCGCCATCACGCCGCGTTCGACCCCGTCGGCGCCCATCGACTTGACGAAACCGAACGGCATGAACGGATCCAGCCGCGCGGCGTCGAAATGCGGCAGCGCGATCGCCACGAACATCGCCAGTGCGATCACCTTGATCACCACCAGCACCGCATTGAGCGTGGCGCTCTCGCGCGTGCCGGCCATCAGCATGCCCGCGACCACGAATACGATCAGCACCGCCGGCAGGTTGATCAAGCCGCCCGCGTGCGGCCCGGCGGTCAACGCCAATGGCAGGTCAACACCGAGTCCCTTGAGGAAGCCGACCGCATAGCCGGACCACCCGACCGCGACGGTACTGACCACCAGCGAGTATTCGAGGATCAGGCTCCAGCCGACGATCCAGGCGATGCTCTCGCCGAGCACGATGTAGCTGTAGGTGTAGGCGCTGCCGGCGGCCGGCATCATCGTCGCCATCTCGGCGTATGCCAGCGCCGCGCAGGCGCAGACCAGGCCGGCCACCGCGAACGACAACAACACGGCAGGACCTGCGAGATTCGCGCCGACGCCGATCAGCGTGTAGATGCCGGTGCCGACGATCGCGCCGATGCCGAGCGCGATCAGGTGCGGCCAGCTCAGCGTCGGCTTCAGCCGCCGGCCTTCCTCGTGGTCGGTGACGCGGTCGATCGATTTACGCCGGAGCCAGGTCTGCATCGGAGGCCTCGTGTACGGAGTGGTGGGCACAAGGCGCACATAGTGGGGCAACGCGGTGCAACATTGCCATGGGGCAGATGCGCGCGACGCGCTGCACCGGTGCACGTGGTCGCCGTGTCCCAAAATCGACTTTTCGTGACTCGTCTACGCGTCGGGCAAGTACGGCCCCTTGACCTCGCCCCAGCCCCAGCGCGGCATCGGCGCGTCCGCATCGACCTGCGCACCCGATTGCGAATTGAGCACCGCCAGCCGCGACCCCCACTCCAAATAACCGACCAGCGCCGAGCGGAATTCGGGATCGTCCGGCAACGCCAGTTCGTCGGCGGTATCGAGCAGCAACGCCACCCATTCGCGACGCTGCGCCTGGTTGAGGTGTCGGTCCAGGTGCTGCCGGATCATGTGCGGATGTCCGCCGTGCGTCGCCGAATACTCGGCGGGACCGCCCAGCACTTCGGCCAGGAACGCCGCGACGTGCTGCGGATGCTCGCCATCCATGTGCGCGAAGACCGGCGCCAGGATCGCGTTGCCGCGGACGCGTTCGTAGAAGCGTCCGGTCAGGCGCTCGAGCACAGCGATGCCGCCGAGCCAGTCGTAAAGGGTAGGTGTGGATGCGCTCATCGCGGCATGGTGCCACGCGACGGCGGCCCGATCACTCGTTGGATCGGTGCCCGTAACTGAGCACCCGTGTGATCTGCCACGTGCCACCCTGGTTGCGCCACACGATCACGAAGTCGGCCATGCCTTCGCACTTGCCCGACGCGAACTGGCAGAAGCGATGCACGCCCTGCTCGATGGCGCCGAAATCCTTGATCGGATAGACCTTCAGGCTGCCGGCCACGAGTTCGCGGCTGAATTTTCCGCAGACGTTCTTCTCGACGGCCGCGATCATCGCCTCGCGCGTCCAGGTCACGCCGCCGTTGTCGTGGTAGAACTCGACATCGGGCGCGAAATAACCGGCGTGCTGCTGCAGCCGGCCCGGCGCATCGCAATGGTTGAACGCGTCGAACGCGGCGGTGTCGAGTGCGGAGATCGTGTCGAGCAAGGGATCCGCCGAAGGAGCGGCCGATGGCGGGGTGTCCGACGCGGATGCGACCCGGGTTCCGGGCAAGGCGCATGCCAGCACGGCGATCATGCAAAGGGCGAATCTGTTCATGCGTGTCTCCGGGAAAGGTGTCGCGATCGACGTTTACGCAGGGCACGTTTGCGCAGGGCACGTTTGCGCAGAGCCACGAGGCACCGTCGCTCGAACGATGCTCGCAGGCACCGCACCGCGTCCGGTAGTGAGCAAGGTCATGCCGGACCGCTATTCGGCGGTCGTCGGGTCGATGATCGTGCTGACTTCGGAGACCCGGTTGGCGGGGAAACCGCCCTGCCGGGCATGCTCGCGCACCATCGCTTCGTCTGGTGCGATGTAGACGCAATAGACCTTGTCGCCGGTGACATAGCTCTGCACCCATTGGATCTGCGGTCCCATGTTGCTGAGCACGCCGCAGGATGTCTGCGAGATGCCCTTGAGTTGCTCCGACGACAGCTTCCCCGCACCCGGTATTTCACGCTCGATGACGTACTTCGGCATGGCACTCTCCTCGAAAGCGGCCGGATCGCGCATCTCCGATCCGGAAGCTGGTGGCGCGCACTTCGGCGCTGACAGAACCAACAACGCCGCATCGCGGCCGGAGCGGTCAGTCGCGAACGCATTCGCAATGGCTGAGACCCGCCCGGCTACACTGTTTGCATGACCGGAACCGCGCTGCTGCTGACCTTGTTGCTGATCGCCGTGGTCCTGGCCCTCGTGCTGCTGGTCGCCTTGCTGCTGCGCCGGCCGGATGGGCGGCTGGAGTTGTCGCTGCGCGAGGAGCAGCGGGTCGGGCGCGGCGAGTTGCGCGACCAGCTCGACAGCCTGTCGCTGCAGCAGGAGCAGCGCATCGAAGGGTTCGGCGGGCGGCTCGATACGCTGCGCGAAACGCTCAACGACGACGCGCGCAAGGCGCGCGGCGAGCAGACCGAGGCGCTGCGCAGTTTCGCCGCCGCGCTCGACGCCCGCGTCGGCGAGCTGACCCGCAACAACGCCGAGCGCCTCGGCGAGCTGCGGACGACGCTCGAGAACAAGCTGCGCGAACTGCAGGTCGACAACGCCGCCAAGCTCGAGCAGATGCGCGCGACGGTCGACGAGAAATTGCAGACCACGCTGGAAACGCGGCTCGGCGAATCGTTCCGGCTGGTGTCGGAACGCCTGGAGCAGGTGCAGCGCGGACTCGGCGAGATGCAGCAGCTGGCCACCGGCGTCGGCGACCTCAAGCGCGTGCTGACCAACGTGCGCACGCGCGGCACGTTCGGCGAGGTGCAGCTCGGCGCGCTGCTGGAGCAGGTGCTGACCATCGAGCAGTACGAAACCAACTGCATCACCGTGCCGGGCAGCAGCGAGCGCGTCGAGTTCGCGGTGCGCCTGCCGGGTACGCATTCGGACAAGCCGATCCGCTTGCCGATCGACGCCAAGTTCCCGCGCGAGGATTACGAGCGGCTGATGGACGCGCAGGACCGCGTCGACGTGGAGGCGGTGGCGGCATCGTCGGCCGCGCTCGAGCGCCAGGTCAGGATCGAAGCCAAGCGCATCTGCGAGAAATACGTGGCGCCGCCGCACACCACCGATTTCGCGCTGCTATTCCTGCCGACCGAAGGACTCTATGCGGAAGTGCTGCGGCGACCCGGCCTGTTCGAGAGCCTGCAGCGCGACCAACGCGTGATTCTGGTCGGGCCGACGACGCTGCTGGCGTTGCTCAACAGCCTGCAGATGGGGTTCCGTACGTTGGCGATCGAGCAGCGTTCGAGCGAAGTCTGGCAACTGCTGGGCACGGTCAAGGCGGAGTTCGGCAAGTTCGCCGGCATCCTGGAGAAAACGCGCGACCAGCTCGATACGGTGCGCAACAGCATCGACAAGGCCGGCGTGCGTACGCGCGCGATCGAAAAGCAGCTGAAGGGCGTGGAGACGTTGCCGGGGATCGAGGCACAGAAGATGCTCGACGATAACGGAGTGGACGGCGAGGCGTAAAACCTAGGTCGTCATTCCCGCGAAGGCGGGAACCCAGCGACTTTCTCCAAGCGTCTGCGCATCAACAGAGGCAAAGGCACCACATGACCAGCCGCATGGTTGGTCGTGACGAGCTGATAGGCACACCGGCCTTCATGCGGCGCCCTCGAATCAAAGTCACTGGGTTCCCGCCTTCGCGGGAATGACGAGCAAAGGCGCGTTCTCTGCGTCCGGACATCCCGTCAGCCGGTCAAGAGCGGTCAACCGACCTTACGGTCCACCCGCTCCCGGAATGATCGGCATCGCGTCCGCCGGCACCGTCGGATTGGCTTCGTCGTCGCGCAGATAGTCGGGCAAGCCGTCATCGGCCTCGCCCGGCTGCTTGCGGTCGCCGGAGATCTGGTAGTTGCGACGCTGCAGCCACGAGTCGCGGAACAGCGCGTACTCGTCGGCGGCGCCCTCGCGCAGGCTGTCGAGGGGCAGCAGTTGCGTGCGCACGTCGACCAGCTGCAGGCCCTGGGTGAACACGCGCACTTTGTCTTCTTCGATCTGGCGGATCGGCGAGAGCTGGCCGTCGCCGACCAGGCCGAACACGTCGCGCACGGTGCGCGGGCCGAACAGTGGCAGCTCGACGTAGCGCGACTGCTTCCAGCCCCAGACGCCGAGCGTCTGGCCGAGGTCCTCGCCGCTGTTGTTGGGGATGCGGAGCTTCGTCGCCGGGTCGAAGAAGCCGGCCAAACCTATCGTGCTGTTGACGACGAAGCGGCCGAGCGACTGACCGGCCTGTTTCGGCTTGCCCTGCAGCAATGCGTTCAAGGCGCTGACCGGCTGGCCGAGGTTGTTGAAGAAATTGCTCACGCCCAGTCGCACAGGACGCGGTGTCACCTTGACGTAGGCCTTGGCCAGCGGCTTGGCGATCGCACGGTCGACGACATTGTTGAACGCATGCGTGCGGCGGTTGAGCTTTTCCCACGGATCGTAGACGGCCGGCATTTCGGCCGGTGCGGGCAGGGTGGGATCGGCGATCGGGTCGTACTCGCCGGCGGGCGGGCCGTACAGCGCGTTGTAGTCCTCTTCGGCCTGCGTGCGCGTATTGGCGGCCGCATCGGCCGCATCGGCCGGCGGCGGCGTGGTGGCGGTCGCAGCATCCTGCGGCGCGGCGGCCTGCGGCTGCGGCTCGCTCGACAGCGCCTCGGCATCGGCTTGCGCCTGCGATGGCGGCACGTCGGCCTGCGCGATCGCAGCGTCGGGCACGAGGCTCGCGCCGTCGTCGGCTGCGACCTGCGATGCCGTGTCGCCATCTTGCGCCTGTGCAAGCGACAGCGGCCCGAGCAGGACGAGGGCGAGAAGGAACCTGGACATCGAAGTACGACGCATGGGGAAAGTACGACGCATGGGGGAGCTCATGGACGGAGTCTAGCGGCAGCGCGCGTCTGGCGCCCCTGCGATCAGAAGGCGAAGGCCAGCGATGGCGACAGGCGATACGCCGCACTGAGTTCGGCGAGACCGGCCGGCGTGCCGCCGATGGCGACGTCGCCACCGGCGAGCGTGGCCAGCTGCGACAGGAAAGCGAGTCCCGCGCTGTCGATGCGTTCGACCGCGCGCAGGTCGAAGCGGCGCGCGCCCGCGACGGCCTTCGCCGCCGACGGCCACAGCGTTGCGATGGCGGAACGCAGCAATGCGCCGGTGAAGACCAGCGCATCGCCCTCGCGGCTCAGCGAAGCGGCGGTCACTGCGTGCTGGCGTCCGGATTGAGCTGACCCTTGCGCAGTTCGGTGGCGACCTGGCGGATCGACTTGCTGGTCAGTTCGTTGTCGAACTGCTGGCGGAAGGTCTGCACGAACGACACGCCTTCGACCATCACGTCGAACACCTTCCACTGGCTGCCGCTGCGGCGCATGAGGTAGTCGACCGGGATCGGCTCGCCGCCCTGGCGCAGCATCTCGCTCGAGACCTTGACGCCGATGCCGCGCGGCAACGGCGTTTCCGACTTCACCCGCACGCGCAGCTTGGTGTTGAAGTCGAGCAGCGATGAACCGTAACGCTGCATCAGGTTGTCGGCGAGCGCGTCGGCGAACAGCTTGACGTCGGCATCCGACGCGCCGCGACCGTGGCGTCCGAGCACCTGGCGCGCGGCGTAGTCGCGGTCGAACATCGTGTTGAACTCGCTGTTGATGAAGGCACGCAGCGCGCCGCGGTTCTGGGTGAACTCGGCGCGACGCTTCTCGAGCGTGGTCAGCACGCGCTGGCTGTTGTCGAGCACGAGCTGGCTCGGCGAGCCCTGCATCTTCGCGGAGGCGGCAGCGGTAGCAGGCGCGGCGTCCTGCGCGAACAGCAGGGCGGGGGTGGCGGCCAGCAGGGCCGATGCGATCACGAGGGAGATCAGACTGCGCTTCATGGAGTGGTTTCCGTGGGGGACGGGGCGTCGCTGTTTTCGGATTGGCTGTCTTGCGGTTGGCTGTCTTGCGTCTTCTTTTCGGTCTGCGCAGCGGGCTCGCTGCCGGCCGTGTTGCCGGCCGCAGTGCCGGATTGGGCACCTGCGCTCGGCGCGCCGCCGCCGAACATGTACTTGCCGACCATCTGGATCAGGTCGACGGCCGGTGTGGTGAATGCGATCTCTTCGCCGGGTTTCAAGTTCTCGAGGTCGCCGCCGGGCTGCAGGCCGACGTAGCTCTCGCCAAGCAGCCCGCCGGTGAGGATGCCGGCCGAGGTATCGGCAGGCAGTTGGTAACGGTCGTCGATGTCGAGCGTCACGATGGAATCGAACTTGACAGGGTCGAGCTGAACCCCGGCCACCTTGCCGATGGTGACGCCACCGATCTTCACCGGCGCCATCGGCCGCAACTGGCCGAGGTTGGTGAAGCGCGCCTTCAGCTGGTAGCTGTCGCTGCTGAAGCCGAAGCGGCCGTTGGTCGAGGCGATCGCAAGCACCAGCAATGAAGCCAGTGCCAGCAGGAGGAACGCGCCGACGGCGAATTCGAGACGGGGACCGCGGGTAGCCATGAGGATTACCTTTTCTTTTGTCGTCCCGAGCGTAGCGAGGGACCTGCTGTGTGGGAGCCGAAAAACAGGTCCCTTGCTATGCTCGGGACGACAGGGTGTCAGCGGAACAGCAACGCCGACAGGACGAAGTTGAACATCAGGATCAGCAACGATGCATTCACGACCGCGCGCGTGGTCGCGATCGAGGTGCCTTCGATCGTCGGTTCGGCGTGGAAGCCGACATAGGATGCGACCAGCGCCGTGATGCCGCCGAACACCGCCGACTTCTGGAACGCGACCAGGAAGTCCTGGCGGAAATCGACCGCGTCCTTGAGCACCTGCCAGAACGTGCCGGCATCGATGCCGAGCACGTGCACGGCCTGGAAATAGCTCGCGCTGATGCCGAGGCTGCAGAAGAAGCCGGTCAGCAGCGGCACCGTCAGCACCGCCGCCCAGAACCGCGGCGCGACGGCCTTGCCGATCGGATCGATCGCCATCAGGCCGAGCGCGGTGATCTGGTCGGTGGCGCGCATCAGGCCGAGTTCGGCGGCAATCGACGAGCCGGCACGGCCGGTGAACAGCAAGGCGGTCAGCACCGGCGCGAGTTCGCGATACAGGCCCAGGCCGACCAGCGCGCTGATCTGGTTGCTGGCGCCGTAGGTCTCCAGCGCGCGGTATCCCAATAGCGTCACCGACAGGCCGACGAAGGCGCCACCGACCGCGATGATCGGCAACGAGCGCGCGCCGATCTTGTAGATCTCGCGCAGCAACTCGGCGAAGAAGTCGGCGGTCGGTTTCGACGCGCGCAGCACCGACAGCGAGAACAGGCCGGCGCGGCCGAGGGAGCGGACCGAATCGGCGAACGCGGCGATCATGCGTTGGCTCCCGGCCTGGCTCCCTCCCCTGCGACTGCAGGGGAGGGCTGGGGAGGGGAGCCGTGGGATCTGGCGCTGCGTGGCAGAGCCAAGGCCGAACTCACGCTGCCGCCAAACGACGCCGGCGCCCACGCAACCCCCTCCCAACCTCCCCCTGCAGTCGCAGGGGGAGGAGCTATGCGCGGCGAGCATCGTCGAACTCATGCCGCCTGCTCCCGCGCAACGGCATCGAACGCAATCGGCCCGTCCGGCTCGCCGCGCAAAAACTGCAGCACCAGCGGATCGTGCGTTGCTTCCAGCTCGCCCGGCGTGCCGGAAAACACGATGCGTCCATTGGCGATCACGATCGCGCGGTCGGCGACCGGCAGCGTCTCGTGGACGTGGTGGGTGACGATGATGCTGGTCAGGCCGAGGCTGTCGTTGAGGCGCGAGATCAGGCTCATGATCACGCCGCTGGCGATCGGATCCAGGCCGGTCAGCGGCTCGTCGTAGATCATCAGCGGCGGATCCAGCGCCAGCGCACGCGCCAATGCCACGCGCCGCGCCATGCCGCCGGACAGTTCGCGCGGATACAGATCGGCGGCGGCACGCAGGCCGACGGCGTGCAGTTTCATTTCCACGAGGCGATCGATGACCGCTCGCGGCAGGTCGGTATGCGCGCGCAGCGGCAGCGCCACGTTCTCGGCGACGGTCAGGTCGGTCAGCAGGCCGTTGCCCTGCAGCAGCACGCCGATGCCCTTGCGCAGTTCCAGCAGGTCGCGCTGCCGCTGCGGCACGGCCTGGCCGAGCACTTCGACCGTGCCGGCGGCGGGTACGAGTTCGCCGGTCAGCGCCGCGAGCAGCGTCGACTTGCCGCTGCCCGACGGCCCCAGCACCGCGGTGATGCTGCCGCGCGGCACCGACAGGTCGATGCCCGACAGCACGGCATGGCCGCCGCGGTCGAGGCGGACATCGGTCAGGCGCACGGCGGGCGTGTCGGACATGGGCGAGCGTCGCTGTGGAGGGGATGCGAAAAACCTGCGCAGCTTGGCCAGCGGCGGCTGAACATGGCCGGAGTGGCTGAACTGGGCGGTACAGCATTGTCGCAGCTTTTAACGTGCCGTCGAGCGGGAGGCGGCGACATGCGCTCCCGCGCGCAGCATCTCGGCGCTTGCGACCGCGCTCCGGCAAGATGCGTCATGCCGTCGCAGCCGCCGACCGATTTCCGGCTCTATCCCTGTAACGACCTGGACGTGCTGGCCGCCGTGCTGGGCGAATTGCTGCGCGCGCCGGCCGATGGCGACTGGTGGCGCGAGGAGTGGGTGCTGGTACCGCAGTTCTCGATGCGCCGCTGGCTGCAACAGTCGCTCGCCGGGCGGCTGGGCATCTGCGCCAATGTCCGCTTCGTGACGCCGGGCGAATTCGTCGAGCTCGTGCTCGACGCGAACCTGGGCCCGGCACCGCGTGCCGACCGGTTGCGGCCGGATGTGCTGCGTTGGCACCTGCTGCGCGAACTCGGGAAGGATCCGCCGCCGGACTTCGCCGGCTTCGTCGCGCATGCCGATCCGCGCAGGCGCTGGTCGCTGGCGACCGCGCTGGCCGACAGCTTCGAGAACTACCAGGCCTGGCGCCGCGAGCAGTTGCTGGACTGGGAGCGCCGCGCGCCGCGCGACGATGCCCAGGCGCAATTGTGGAAACGCATCGGCAGCGGACGTGCGCACCGCGCGCGGCGCATCGGCGAGTACCTGCAGCGGTTCGGCGGCGAAGGCCTCGAGACGCCGGTGGGATTGCCGTCGCGCCTGTTCGTATTCGCCTGCCAGAACATCTCGCCCGACGTGCTGCAGGTCGTCGCCAGCCAGGCGCGCGCCGGTCGCCAGCATTTCTTCCTGCACACGCCGTCGCGCGCGTACTGGGGCGATCTCGATCGCTGGGCCGCCGACTATCGGCCCGACGAGGACGATCGCTTCGGCGGCGAGAACCCCTTGCTCGCCGCATGGGGCCAGGCCGGTCGCGATTTCATCGCCGCGCTCGGCAGCGGCGACACCGTGCGCGCCGCGTTCGAGACGACGGCGTTCACGCAGCCGCATGGCGACACCTTGCTCGGTCGCATCCAGGCCGACGTACTCGAGAACCGTGCGCCGTTGTCCGCTGCGCCCGCCAACGAGCCCTGGCCGCGTAAGGAGGTCGACGCGGCCGACGGCAGCCTGCAGTTCCACGCCTGCCACACGCGCTTGCGCGAAGTGCAGGTCCTGCACGACCAGTTGCGCGCCCTGCTCGACGCAGAGGCGGCAGCGGGCCGCGAACGCATCGAACCGCGCGACATCGCGGTGCTGATGCCCGACGTCGATGCCTATGCGGCGCATGTCGAAGCGGTGTTCGGCGGAGCGCTCGGCACGTCGCGCGAGATTCCCTACACGATCGCCGATACCAGTCCGCTGGCGAGCGCAGCGATCGCCGAGGCCTTCCTGCGCCTGCTGAAACTGCCATTGCAGCCGCTGACGTTGCCGGACGTGGTCGACCTGATGGCGGTGCCGGCGTTGGCCGGTCGTTTCGAGATCGACGATGCCGACCGCGCCCGCCTGCAGGACTGGCTGCAGGCCGCGGGCGCGCGCTGGGGCCTGGATGCTGCGGATCGCGCACGCCACGACGCGGGCGACGACGGCAGCTACACCTTCGAGTTCGCGCTGGACCGGTTGCTGCTCGGCATCGCCAGCGGCGAAGACGACATGATCGCCGGCGTCGCGCCGTGGCCGGAGCTGGAAGGGCAGGCCACGCAGTCGCTGGATGCGCTGGTACGCCTGCTCGCCGCAGTGCGCAGCTTCGGTGCGCGCCTGCAGGGCCCGCACACGCCGCGCGAATGGTCGAATCAATTGGCGGACATGATCGCCGCCGTGTTCGATGCCGAGCCGCGCGACAACGCCGAACGCGCCGTGCTCGAACGCCTGCACCAGGCGGTGACCGAGTTCGCCGACAGCGCGCTGCAGGCAGGCTTCGAGCAGCCGGTCGCGCACAGCGTGGTGCTCGACCATTTCCAGGCCGAGCTGGCCAGCGGCGATGCGCGCGCGCCGTTCCTGTCCGGCGGCGTGTGCTTCGGCAAGATGGTGCCGATGCGGCTGATCCCGTTCCGCGTGCTCTGCGTGCTCGGCATGGAGGAAGCGGCGTTTCCCGCGCGCGACGGCCGCGATCCGGTCAACCGCATCAACCAGGCGCTCGACGGCAAGCAGCGCCGCGTCGGCGATCCCTCGCGCCGCGATGCCGACCGCTACCTGTTCCTGCAGCTGTTCTCGTCCGCGAGCCGCGTGTTCTACAGCAGCTGGGTCGGCATGGACGCGCGCGACGGCAGCCGCCGCGAACCGTCGATGCTGGTGTCCGAACTGCTCGATGCGGCGGCGCGCTATCACGATGGCGCGGCCGAAGACATCCGCGAACGCCTGGTCGTGCGGCACGCGTTGCAGCCGTTCTCGCCGGCTGCGTTCGGCGCCGCGCTGCCCGACGAGATCGCAAGGCGAGCCGCGCCGTTTCAGTTACGACGCGCGCTGGCATCCGGCGGCAGGCGCCGGCATCGCGCTTGGCGAGCGCGACGTCTTCGCCTCGCTGTTGCCCGCGCGCGATTCGGCGACCGACGCCACCGTGTCGCTCGCGCAACTGCGCGGCGCGCTGATGCGCCCGCACGAGCTCTACCTGCAGCAAGGCCTCGGCCTGCGCCTGCCGGAAGAGGAAGCCACGCTCGAAGAACACGAACCCTTCGGCACGCCCGACGCGCTGTCGCGCCATGGATTGCGGCAGCTCGTGTTCGACGCCTGGCGCCATGCCGGTGCAGCGCCCGCGTTGCACGACCTGCAGCAGCAACTGCTCGCGCGCGGACTGCTCGCGCCCGGCGCGGATGGCTGGGCGGTGTTGCAAGGCATCGTCGAGGAAGTCGCGCCGTTCGCCGAAACGGCGTTGGCAGGCCGGCTTCCTCGGTGCCGGCGAATCGCACGCGTTCGAATTGCCGCTGCAGGACAGACAGGCTCGTCGGCACGCTGGACCAGGTGCATCCGCAAGGCGTGTTCCGTGCCGCGCTCAATCCGACGGGCCGGCATGGCGGCCATGCGCTGCGCCACGGACTCGATTGGCTGGTCGCTTCCGCGCACGGTTGGTCCCTGCACGAGTTGTTCCTGGAAGAAGAGGCTGCGCCACCGCGCATCGTCGTGCGCGATCCGCTTGTCGCCGGCGCAGGCGCGCAGAGGCCTTGTCCGCCCTGCTCGCGTTGCGGCGACGCGGCGTGAGCCTGCCGCTGCAATTTCCTGCCGAAGAGCGGGCATGCCTGGTGGCTGGCGGCGCAGCGCGATCCCGACGACGCGCTGGAAGAAGCGCAGAAGGTCTGGGGCGGCAGCGAAGGCGACTTCGGCAGTCCGGGCGAGGCGCGCGCGGCGACGCTGCTCGCGTTGCGCGGGCGCGACCCGTTCCTCGACGGCGATGCCGAAGCGCGCGATGCGTTCGAGCGTCTTTCGCACTGCATCTTCAGCGCGGTCGAGCAAGGCCAAGCCTTCGACGCGGAGACGTTGCCATGAGCGACGTCGTGTTCGACATCGACCTGCAACGGCGCAGCCTGGTCGAGGCCAGCGCCGGCACCGGCAAGACCTATGCGCTGGCGGGATTGTTCGCGCGCGCGGTGATCGCCGGGCGACTGCGCGTGCCGCAGGTCCTGGCGGTCACCTACACCGTCGCGGCCACGCAGGAACTGCACGAGCGCATCCGACTGCGCCTGCAGCAGGCGGTGGAACTCGCGCGCACGTGGCGCGAAGGCGATCCGGCGTCGCACGATGGCGATGCGCCCGGCGTCGCGATGCTGCGCCGCCTGCTGCACGAGGCCCTGCATGATGCGGAACCGCGCGAATCATTGCCGGCCTTGCGCCAGCGCCTGGCGCGCGCGCTGCGCGAGATGGATCTCGCGGTCATCGTCACCATCCACAGCTTCTGCCAGCGCGTGCTGCGCGAGCATGCGCTGGAGGCGCGGCAGCCGCTGCTCGCTTCCGAACTCGAAGCCGGCAACGCCGCCAGCCGCGAGCAGCTCGCGGCGGATCTGTGGCGCGCGTTCTCGCGCGACAGCGACGGCGCGAGCTTCCTGCGCAGGCAATTCGGCCGGCTCGAGGACCTGGCGAGGAGCCTGCGCGACCTGCTGTCGCCCGAACCCCTGATGCCGCCGGCGCCGCTGGATCTGTTGGATCCGCGCCCCGCGCTGGTCGCGGCTTGGCGACAGGTCTGCGCCGGCTTCGGCGAGCACGGCGAAGACGCCTGCAATCGCATCGGCGAAGCAATCGCCAACGGCGTGCTCAAGAGCAACGAGTACAAGCCCGATCATGTGCTTTCGTTGCAGCAGTGGTTGCAGGTGGCGACGCGCGCGGCCTCCACGCCACCCGCTGCGGTCCATCCCAAGCTGCACAAGTACCTGCCGGCCGTGCTCGAGAAGGGCACGCTGAAGGCGAAGACCGGACTGACGCCGCGCTCGCCGCTGTTCCACACCTTCGAGCCGCTGATCGAGGCACTCGACAGCGTCGGCCGCTGGCAGGAGGCCCGCGACCTGCAACACCTGCACGCCTTGCGCGACGACGCCTTGCGCCGCGACCGCGCGCGCAAACAGGCGTTCAACGTGCGCGACTACGACGACCTGATCGGCGAACTGCACGGCGCCGTTGCCGCCGATGCCGGAACGCTCGCCAGCGCCTTGCGCAAGCAGTTCCCGTGCGTGCTGGTCGACGAATTCCAGGACACCGACGCGCGGCAATGGGAGATTTTCTCGCGCCTGTTCGGCGAAGGCGGCCTGGTGCTGGTCGGCGATCCCAAGCAGGCGATCTACCGCTTCCGCGGCGGCGACGTGAATACGTATGTCGCGGCGTCGAAGACCGCACTGCGCGGCAACGCGCTGGACCGGAACTTCCGTTCGCGGCCTGGCCTGATCGATGCGGTCAACATCTTGTTCGCTTCGGCGTCGCCCGATGCGCTGGGCGAAGGCATCGGCTTCCTGCAGACCCAGCCAGGCGGCAACGTCGCGGATGCGGATTTCATCGTCGATGGCGCAGCCGCAGCCGCGATCCACTTCCACGTGATCCCTCCCGCCGACAGCGGCAAGGACCTCAGCAAACCCGCGTCCGTGCGCATCGCGGCGGAACTGTGCGCGGACGCGATCCTGCAGCGCCTGCAGCAGGCATTCGCAGGCCGTGCATCGATCCGGGATCGGCGCAGCGGCGTCATGCGCGCGCCGCAGCCGCGCGATGTCGCCGTGCTCGTGCGCGATCATCGCCAGGCGGCCGCGGTGCGTCATGCGCTGTCGCAGCGTGGCGTGCCCGCCGTCGCTTCCGGCAAGGAAAGCCTCTACCAGAGCGAGGAAGCGCAGGATCTGCTGACGCTGCTGCTGGCGCTGCGCGCGCCCGGCGACGATCGCCGCCTGCGCGCCGCGCTGGCGACGCCGCTGCTCGGCTGGGATGCCGCGCGCATCGTCGCGCTCGATAGCGACGGCGATGCCCTGCGCCAATGGCAGCAGGTCATGGTGTCCTGGCGCACGCGCTGGGAACGCCACGGTCCGCAGGCGATGCTCGCCGATGTGCTCGCGGTCAATGCCGAGCGCCTGCTGCATCAGGCCGGCGGCGAGCGCCGCCTCACCAACACCTTGCAGCTCGGCGAACTGATGCAGTCCGCGACTGGCCGCAACCTGGGCACGCAGGGCCAGCTCGATGCGCTGCGCCACGACATCGCGCATGCCGACGGCGAGGATGAAGCGCAACAGCCGCGACTGGAATCCGATGCGGGCCGCGTGCAGATCCTGACCCTGCACAGGAGCAAGGGCCTGGAGTTTCCGCTGGTGTACCTGCCGTTCGCGGGCATCGGTCGCCAGGACAAGATCAACGGTCTGGCGCTGTACACCGATGCGGAGGGGCAGCGCGTGCGCCAGTGGCAGACGACGCAGGCGTTCGACGGCGCGCCCGCCTGGGCGGACGCGAAGCTGTCGCACCTCAAGGAAGAAAGCGCCGAGGACATGCGCCTGCTGTACGTCGGCCTGACGCGCGCCAGCGAAGCCTTGTGGTTGTGCTGCGGAGCGCTGTCGCAACAGCGCAATGCCGCGTTGACGAGATTGCTCGGCGGGCCTGCGCCGACAGCGGAACTGATCGCGGCATTGGGCGCGCACGCCACGCACGCCACCGGCACGTTGCCGCATGAAGTGCCGCGGCGCCTGTCCGCACTGCCGACGCAAGCCGTGCCGGCACCGCGTTCGGCGCAGCGGCGCCTGTCGCGTAACTGGTGGATCCACAGCTTCAGCCAGTTGCACAAGCAGCAGTCGCACGGCGTCGGCGTGCTCGTCGAAGCGCGCCCGGCCGACGATGAAGCGCCGCTCGCCGCAACGGCGCCGGTACGCCCGCGGCAGTTCTCGGGATCGCGCTTCGGCAACGTGCTGCATCACGCGCTGGAGCATGTCGACTTCGCCGCGTGGCGCGATCATGCCGGTGAACTGCCGCCGTCTTCGCAAGAAACAAAGCACTTGGTCGATGCGCTCAACACTCAGGGCTATCCGCAGAAACTGCACGAAGCCGGCCTGCGCGAACTCACGCCGCTGATCGCGCGCACGCTCAACGCGGTCCTGCCCGAAGACCTGCGCCTGTGCGATCTGCCGCTCGCGGCGCGCATCGTCGAACTCGAATTCCACCTAGCGCTGCGCGGCGCGACCACGCAGGACTTCCTCGACCTGCTGCATCGCCATGGGCTCGTCGCCGACCGGCACGACTTCGGCGTCTGGACACAGCTCAGCGGCCTCATGAACGGCAAGGTCGATCTGACCTATCGCCATGCCGGCCGCGTCTACGTGATGGACTACAAGTCCAACGACCTGCCGGCCTATGACCAGGCCACGCTCGCGCGCACCATGGCCTCGAGCGAATACGACCTGCAGGCGCTGCTCTACACCTTGGCGGTGCATCGCTGGATGCGCCTGCGACTCGGCGCGGCCTACGACTACGACCGCGACTTCGGCGGCGTGCGTTATGTGTTCTGCCGCGGCCTGGACCCCGCCGATCGTGCCAGCGGCGTGTTCGTGCCGCGCTTCGCGCGCGACCTCGTCGAAGCGGTCGACGCATTGCTGGTTCCGCCGCTGGAGCAGGCCGCATGAACCTGCTCGTGCACCTGCAGCTGCAAGGCGATGGCCTGCGCGCGATGGATGTCGCGCTGGCCGACGTGTTGCGCAGGCTCGATCCGGACACCGATGCGCGCGTGCTCGCCGCCGCGTCGCTGGCGTCGCTGGCGGTCGGCACGGGACACGCCGCGTTCGATCCCGCACAGCCGAAAACCTTGCTGGGCGATCTCGATGATCTGCCTGAGGCCGTTGCCTGGATCACCGCGCTGCGCGCCTCGCCGTGGGTCAGCGAACCGGCCGCACAGGAAGTCGCGCCGGCATCACGCCCGCTGGTGCTCGAAGACGGCCTGCTCTACCTGCGCCGCTATCGCGAGTACGAGCGCCGCCTGGCCGCGGGCCTGAAGCACATCGCCGCGCATGCGCCGGCACCGGTGGAGGCTGCAGCGCTCGCGCCGCTGTTCGCGACGCTGTTCCCTGATGCACGCGACGACGGCGGTCAGGCGCGTGCCGCGGCGTTGGCGCTGCTGCGCTCGCTGTTGCTGGTCGTCGGTGGCCCCGGCACCGGCAAGACCACCACGATCACGCGCCTGTTGTTGCTGCTGATCGCGGCCGCCGCGCACGCGGGCGCTGCGCCGCCGCGCATCGCGCTCGCCGCGCCGACCGGTCGCGCCGCCGAACGCATGGCCGAAAGCGTGCGGCTGGCGACGCTGCGACTTCGTGCATTGCCTGGCGTAGACGCCCACCTGTTCGAGGCATTGCCAGGCGCGGCCAGCACGCTGCATCGCCTGCTCGGCACCGTGCCGGGCAGCCCGCGTTTCCGCCATCACGCCGGGCAACCGTTGCCGTTCGACGTGATCGTGGTCGACGAAGCCTCGATGGTCGACCTGCCGCTGATGTGCAAGCTGGTCGAAGCGGTGGCCGATGGCGCGCGCCTGATCCTGCTCGGCGATCGCGACCAGCTGCCGTCGGTCGAGGCGGGTGACGTGCTGGCCGCGATCACCGATGCCGCCTCCGGCGCGGACGACGATGCCTTGCCGACCGATGCCGTGCGCGCGCTCGCGCCGTTGCTCGGCACCACCGACGGCGATCCGGTCGCATCACCACGCGGGCACGCGCCACCGCTTGCCGGCCACTGCGTGTCGTTGCGGCGCAGCTATCGCCAGTCCGATGCACTCGAGCTGGCGCCGCTCGCCACAGCCACGCGCGCCGGCGACACCGACACGGTGCTCGCGCTGCTGCGCGCGCAGGCACTGGACGGCGTGCGCTTCCACGAGGACCTCGCCGATCCGCTCGCCGACGGCACGCGCGAGGTGCTGATGGCGCCATGGCGCGCCTTGGTCGCGTCGGCCCGCGCCGACGATCCGGCCGCCGCGCTCGCGCAGGCGACGCGCGTGCGCCTGCTCACCGCGCTGCGTGAAGGCCCGCAAGGCGCGAACGCGCTCAACGCGCGCATCGAAGAGGCCTTGGCGGGAACGCAGCGCGAGCCCTATTTCCACGGTCGCCTGCTGCTGGTCACCGAGAACAGTTATCGCCATGGCTTGTTCAACGGCGACATCGGCGTCTGCCTGCGCGATGGCGATGGCACCGTCGCCTGGTTCGCCGGCGGCGAAGGCGTGCGCGGGTTCCATCCGTCCGCGCTGCCCGCGCACAGCGGCGCGTTCGCGATGACCGTGCACAAGGCGCAGGGATCGGAATTCGACGCCGTCTGGCTGCTGCTGCCGAAACACGATGCGCGGCCGCTCTCGCGCGAACTGCTCTACACCGCGATCACGCGCGCGCGCGCCAGCCTGCACCTGTGCGCCGGCGAAGCGGTGCTGCGTGCGGCGCTGTCGCGGCATGCGGCACGCATCTCGGGCCTGTCGCAGCGGCTTTCCGCGGCGTAATGAGGACATGAACACCGATACGTGAATGCGCATGTGACGCAGTGCGCGTATTCACGTCATGAATGCGTGGCGCCAATACCGCATGAATCATGCGGTCATTCATGCGAAACAAGCTCCGCCTTTCACGTCAGTGCGACTGCGCACTGCGTAGCCTCCAGACGTGGATGCCGCCGGTGGGGTGCGGCGACCAACCGGATGGAGCAGATGTCATGGGTGAAACAAGGAAGGATCAACGTAGCGCAGGAGAAACGAACGATGTCGGCGGCGCAGGCCAAACGCTTGCTGCGAAGTCGCGTCGCGCGGGCGTCCATGGGATCGATCGGACCGATTACCGCAACTTTTTCCATAATACATTTCAGAACGCGTCTTACTATTCGACCGGTCGCGAGTGGAGCGACTACGAGCCTGCCTACGACTACGGCTATGCCAGCTTCGGCCAATACCGCGGGAAGCACTTCGAAGACGTGGAAAGCATCCTCGAACGCCACTGGGACGCCCACAGAGTCCATTCGCGCCTGGCCTGGACCGAGGCGCGGGGCGCCGTGCGCGATGGCTGGCTGCAGATCGAACGCGCGTTGCCGGGCGAGGTGGATCGCGATCGGCACTGAGGCTTGTGAAAGATGCGTGCGGGCGCCATCTCCATAGGCAGCAATGGCAGGCCATCCGGGACGCGGCGCTCCAATCACTGCGGATGTCGCGGCGAATGGCCGATTTGCCGGCCGCTTGCGTTGGACTAGAAGCAACACATGTGATCTCTCCCCCTTCGGGCTGCCTCGGCAGCCCGTTCTTTTATGGGGCATGCGGTCGGCTGAACCGCATGCAGCCGCGTTCACTCGCGCTGGACGCCTCCCGGACTAGCGTGGAAGCCCGGCCATGCGAGGGACTTCCGATGAGCAAGCTCAAGAAGGACCACGTCCTCGGCGCAGGCGCCAGCGCCGTCACCGGCGGCGTCGTCGGTGCGGTGATCGGCGGCGTGGTCGCCGGGCCGGCGGGCATCGCGATCGGCGCCGTCGCCGGTACCGCGATCGGCGCGGTCACCGGTCACAAGGCGTCCGAGGCGGTCGACGATCGCGGCGACCTCGGCCATTTCCAGCAGATCTTCCACACGATGCCGTACTACGTCAGCGGCATGGCCTGGAGCGACTACGCGCCGGCCTACCGCTACGGCATCGACACGCATGAGCGGCTCGCACAGCAGCCGTTCGCGCAGGCCGAAGTCGAACTCGAGCGGGGCTGGGCCGAGGTCAAGGACGGTTCGCGCCTGCTGTGGGACGAGGCGCGCGAGGCGGTCGCGCACGCCTGGCGTTCGCTCGACGAGATCGAGCACGCGCCCGTAAGTCGAGCACTGAACGCGACGGGAGACACGCAACGTTCCGGCCACGACGATGCCGGTGCCGGGAAGCGTCCACGGTGCCGCGGTAACATGCCCGTCCTTGCCGCGCGGACCGCTGACATGTCGCCTTCCCCCAAGCTCCCCGACCACGACAAAGACGAAGCCGGCGGCGTCACCCGAGAACAGGCCGAGGACGCGGTACGCGTGCTGCTGCGCTGGTCCGGCGACGACCCTGCACGCGAAGGCCTGCTCGACACGCCCAAGCGCGTGGTCAAGGCCTATCGCGACTGGTTCAGCGGCTACGACACCGATCCGCGCGAGTACCTGGCACGCACCTTCGAGGAAGTCGCCGGCTACGACGAGATGATCGTGCTGCGCGACATCTCGTTCGAGAGCCATTGCGAGCACCACATGGCGCCGATCATCGGCAAGGCGCACGTCGGCTACCTGCCCGACGGCAAGGTCGTCGGCATCAGCAAACTGGCGCGCGTGGTCGAGACCTACGCGCGGCGCCTGCAGGTGCAGGAGAAGATGACCGCGCAGATCGCGCGCTGCATCGAGGACGTGCTGCAGCCGCGCGGCGTCGGCGTGGTGATCGAGGCCGCGCACGAATGCATGACCACGCGCGGCATCCACAAGCGCGGGGTCAGCATGGTCACCTCGAAGATGATGGGCGGCTTCCGCGACGACCCGCGCACGCGCTCGGAATTCCTGCGCTTCATCCGCAACGACCGCTGACTTCGTGGTCGATGCCGGCGTGAAGCCCATGTTCCCGGTCACTCGGCATGAGCGCCGCGCAACATGAGCCGCGCAGCATGAGCGGCGCGGCGTCGACCGGCACTTCGAGCGACGCGCCGCTCGACTGCCTGATCATCGGCGCCGGTCCCGGCGGGTTGACCGCGGCGACCTACCTGGCGCGCTTTCATCGCCGCAGCCTGGTCGTCGATGCCGGCAGCAGCCGCGCGCGTTGGATCCCGACCAGCCACAACTGCCCGGGTTTCCCGTTCGGCGTGGCCGGGCCGAAGCTGCTGGAGAAGCTGCGCGCGCAGGCCGAAGGCTACGGCGTCGAGATCGTCGCCGGCCGCGTCGCGCGGCTCGAGCGCGACGCGGAGGGATTCCTCGCCACCGCCGATGACGGCAGCGCCTGGCGCGCGCGCTTCGTGATCCTCGCCACCGGCGTCGTCGACCGCATGCCGTCGATGCCGGGGCTCGAGGACGCGATCGCGCGCAACGTGGTCAGGCTGTGCGCCGTGTGCGATGGCTACGAGGCGAGCGACGAGCGCATCGCGGTGTACGCGCCGGCCGACGATGCGATCCGCCATGGCTTGTTCCTGCGCACGTTCTCGCGCAGCGTGACCGCGGTGCGGTTCGACGATGGCGAGCCGTCCGCCGATTGCGCCGCGCAGGCGCGCGAGGCGCGCATCGCGGTCCTGCCTGCAGCGAAGGCGTTGCGGCACGACGGAGCGTGTTGCGTGTTCACGCTGGCCGACGGCAGCGAACACCGTTTCGACACCGTCTATCCGGTGCTCGGCAGCGACGCGCAGTCGCAGTTGGCGACCGCGCTCGGCGCCGCCGTCGACGACAACGACGAACTCATCGTCGACGATGCGCTGCAGACCGCCGTCGACGGTCTGTACGCGATCGGCGACGTGGTCAGCGCGTTGAACCAGATCAGCGTCGCCGTCGGCCACGCTGCGATCGCGGCCTCGGCGATCCACCAACGGCTGCCGCGCAACTTCCGCGAGGACGAGGCCAGCCAGCCCGAGACCGCCACCGATCTGCCGGCGCCGACGCGGGATTCGTGATCCCGTAGCCTCAACCCAGCAGCTGCGCTTTAACCCAGCAGCGTGGCGATGGCCTTGCCGGCCTCGCGTCCTTCGTAGGCGGCCGTCACCACCAGGTCCGCGCCGCGCACGCCGTCGCCGCCCGCGAACACGCGCGGATGGGTCGTCTGGAAGGGCAGGGCTTCGGCATCGGTGTTGCAGCGACTCGAACGGCACTTGGGTTTGGCGACGCGGATGCGACCATTGGTTTCGAGCGCGATGCCATGCGTAGACAGCCATGCCGGCGCATCGGGTTGGAACCCGAACGCGATGATCACCACGTCTGCAGGCAATTCCGTTTCGCTACCGGGAACAGCCGCCGCGACGCCGCGTCCTGCGCTGCCCGGCGCTGCCGTTGATGCGGCCGTCGTCGACACCATGCGCACCGTATGCACGCCGTTGTCGTCGCCGAGCAACGCCAGCGGCTGGCGGTTGAACAGGAACTCCACGCCTTCGTCGCGCGCATTGGCGACCTCGCGCGCCGAACCCGGCATGCTCGCTTCGTCGCGGCGGTACACGCAGCGCACGCTCGCCGCGCCCAGCCGTACCGCGCTGCGCACGCAGTCCATGCCGGTGTCGCCGCCGCCGAGCACGACCACGCGACGGCCGTGCAGGTCGGGCAGTTGCACATGGTCTTCCCAGCCTGCGATCGGACGACCGGCGGCGTCGTCGCCGACCACGATGCGGCCGTTGTGCACGAGGAACGGCAGCGCCGGCAACACGTTGGCGAGGTCCTGGCCCGGCAGGCCGCCGTCGGTGTAGCGATAGCTGCCGAGGCCGAGGAACACCGCGTCGTAGTCGGCGAGCAAGGCATCGAGGCCGATATCGCGACCGACTTCGACGCCGAGACGGAACTCGACGCCCATGCCGCTGAGGATCTCGTGGCGCGTCGTCATCACCGAACGGTCGAGCTTGAAGCTCGGAATGCCGAACTGCAGCAGCCCGCCGATCTTCTCGTAGCGGTCGAATACGGTCGCGGCGATGCCGACGCGCGCGAGGCGATCGGCGCAGGCCAGGCCCGCGGGGCCGGCACCGACCACGGCGACGCGCTTGCCGGTCGGTGTCACGCGCGACAGATCCGGCCGCCAGCCATCGGCGAGCGCGGCATCGACGATGTATTTCTCGACCGCGCCGATCGTCACCGCGCCGAAGCCGTCGTTGAGCGTGCACGCGCCTTCGCACAGGCGATCCTGCGGACAGACGCGGCCGCAGACCTCGGGCAGCGGGTTGGTTTCGTGGCACAGATCCGCGGCTTCGTGGATGCGCCCTTCGCGCGCGAGTTCGAGCCAGTCGGGGATCGCGTTGTGCAGCGGGCAGCCCCAGGAGCAGTAGGGATTGCCGCAATCGAGGCAGCGTGCGGACTGCTGCTTGGCGTCGTCGCCGGTGAACTGGCCGTAGAGCTCGTTCCAGTCGCCGGACTTGCGCAGCGCGATCGGCACCTGCCGCGGCATGCGGCGCGGCGTGTCGATGAATTCGAAGGTGGTCTTCTTGCTCATGCCGCGCGCCGCAGGTCGTCGGCCAGCGATTCCAGGCTCGCCGCCTTCGGCTTCACCAGCCAGAACTTGCCGAGGAAATCGCGGAACTCGTCGAGGATGCGCCGAGCCCAGACGCTGCCGGTCAGGCGCGCGTGCGTCTCCAGCAGGTCGGTCAGGTGCGAGCGGTGGTGCTCGAAGCCCTCGTGGTTGATGCGCAGGATGTCGACCAGCTCGTGGTTGTAGCGATCGACGAAATCGCGCTCGAGGTCGAGCACGTAGGCCATGCCGCCGGTGAAGCCGGCGCCGAAGTTGAGGCCGGTGCGGCCGAGCACCGCGATCGTGCCGCCGGTCATGTACTCGCAGCAGTGGTCGCCGACGCCTTCGACGACGGCGGTCGCGCCGGAGTTGCGCACCGCGAAACGCTCGCCGGCCTGGCCCGCGGCATACAGCTCGCCGCCGGTCGCGCCGTACAAACAGGTGTTGCCGAGGATCGGCGACTCGTGCGTGTTCCAGCGCGCGCCCTGCGGCGGCCGGATCACGATGCGGCCGCCGGCCATGCCCTTGCCGGCGTAGTCGTTGGCTTCGCCATTCGAGTTCGAGCAGCAGGCCATCGGCGAGGAAGGCGCCGAAGCTCTGTCCGGCGCTGCCTTCGAAATGCAGCGCCAGCGGCGCGGCCGCCATGCCGTGGTTGCCGTGCGCGCGCGCGACCGTGCCGGCGAGGCGGGCGCCGATCGCGCGATCGGTATTGCCGATCGCATAAGCGAAGCTGCCGCCGCGCTGGTGCGCGATCGCGTCGGCGAGGTCGGCATCGAGGCGCGCGGCCAGCCCCGTCGGCGCGGCGACGAGCGCGGGCGTGCCGCAATGGCCGCCGTGCACCAGGCCGTCGCTGGCGAGCAGCAGTGCGAGATCGATGGCTTCGCTGCCCTCGTCGTTGGCGATCTGCTTGAGCAGGTCGGTGCGGCCGACGATTTCAGCCAGCGTGCGCACGCCCAGCAGCGCGAGCAGCTCGCGCACTTCGCCGGCGACGCCGCGGAAGAAGTTTTCGACGCGCTCGGGCAGGCCGGTGAAGTGGTTCGCACGCAGGCGCTCGTCCTGCGTCGCCACGCCGGTGGCGCAGTTGTTGAGGTGGCAGATGCGCAGGTACTTGCAGCCGAGCGCGATCATCGGCGCGGTGCCGAAGCCGAAACTCTCGGCGCCGAGCAACGCGGCCTTGACCACGTCGAGCCCGGTCTTGAGCCCGCCATCGGCCTGCACGATGACGCGCTCGCGCAAGTCGTTGGCGAGCAGCGCCTGCCGCACCTCGCTCAGACCCAGTTCCCACGGCGTGCCGGCATAGCGGATCGACGACAGCGGGCTCGCGCCGGTGCCGCCATCGTGTCCCGATACCGTGATGAGGTCGGCGCCGGCCTTGACCACGCCGGTCGCGATCGTGCCGACGCCCGCGTGCGAGACCAGCTTCACCGATACCAGCGCCTTCGGATTGACCTGCCGCAGATCGAAGATCAGCTGCGCGAGGTCTTCGATCGAATAGATGTCGTGGTGCGGCGGCGGCGAGATCAGGCCGATGCCGGGCTTGGCATAACGCAGCCGCGCGATCATCGCGTTGACCTTGTGCCCTGGCAGCTGGCCGCCTTCGCCGGGCTTGGCGCCCTGCGCCATCTTGATCTGCAGCACTTCGGCATCGACCAGGTATTCGGGCGTGACGCCGAAGCGGCCCGACGCGATCTGCTTGATCTTCGAGACCCTGTCGCTGCGATAGCGCGCGGGATCCTCGCCGCCCTCGCCGGAGTTGCTGCGGCCGCCCAGCCGGTTCATCGCGATCGCGAGCGCCTCGTGCGCTTCCGGCGACAGCGCACCGAGGCTCATCGCCGCGGTGTCGAAGCGCCTGACGATCGCCGAGACGGATTCGACTTCGTCAAGTGGGATCGCAGGCTGCGTCGCGTCCACGGCGAGCAAATCGCGCAGCGCCGCAGGCGGTCGCAGGTTGACCGCATCCGCATACGCCTTCCAGTCGTCGGCATCGCCCGTGTGCGTCGCGCGCTGAAGCGATATGACGACGTCGGGATTGAACTGGTGGTACTCGCCCTCGGGCATGTACTGCAGCAGCCCGCCGATCGCCGGCAGCACCGTGTTGTCCCAGCCCGCGGCCGCGAGTGTCGCGGCGTCGCGCTGCAGCGTGGCGAAGCTGGCACCGCCGATGCGCGAAGGCGTGCCGGCGAAGCACAGGTCGACGACCGCGGGGTCGAGACCGACGATCTCGAACAGACGCGCGCCACGATAGCTGCCGATCGTGCTGATGCCCATCTTCGAGATGATCTTGAGCAGGCCTTTCTTGACGCCGCGGCGATAGCTGCGGCCGATCTGCGCGACTTCGCCGTGCTTGGTCTTGAGGATGCCGCGCACGCCGAGGTCGTGCAGCGTCTGATAGGCGAGATAGGGATAGACCGCGGTCGCGCCGAAGCCGATCAGGCAGGCGAAGTGGTGCGGATCGCGTGCGGTGCCCGTTTCGACGATGAGATTGACCGCGCAGCGCAGGCCGGTGCGCGCGAGGTGCTGGTGCACCGCGCCGGTCGCGAGCAGCGCGTGGATCATCGCGCAAGCGCGGCGCGGGCGACGGTCGCTGAGCACCAGCAGTACCTTGCCGTCACGCGCGGCCTGTTCGGCTTCGGCGCAGATGCGGTGCAGCGCCGCTTCGAGGCCTTCCGCGGGCGTGAAGTTGAGGTCGACGAAATGATGCGAGTCGTCGTACGGCGGCATCGCCAGCAGCTGCCGCAACTTGCGCTGCGACAGCACCGGCGAGTTCAGGTGCACGTGCTGCACGTTGTCGGCGGTCTCGACGAAGGCGTTGCCTTCGCGACCAAGCTGCGTCGCCAGCGACATCACGCAGTCCTCGCGCAAGCGGATCGATCGGCGGATTGGTGACCTGCGCGAACGGCCTGGCGGAAGCGGTCGTAGAGCGGCCGCACCTGCTGCGACAGCGTCGCCATCGGCACGTCGTCGCCCATCGAGCCGATGGCTTCCTGCTCGGTCTCGGCCAGCGGCCGCAGCACGTGCTCGCGCTCTTCGCGCGTGAGCTGGAACAGTTTCTGGAAGCCCGCCAAGGTGTCGCGCTCGAACGGCGCATCGGTGAGGTTGGGATCGATGAGCTCGCTGTGCAGGTAGGTCATGCCCTGCTTGAGCCAGCGCTTGTACGGCGCGCGCCCGCGGTTGACGGCATCGATCGCGTCGCTGTCGAGCAACTCGCCGCGGGCGAGGTCGGCGGCGATCATCTGCCCCGGACCGAGCTTGCCCTTGGCTTCGATCTCGTCGACCGGCACGTCGAACACGCCGGCCTCCGAGGCGACCATGAAGCGGCGATCGCGCGTGCGCAGCCAGCGCGCCGGGCGCAGGCCGTTGCGGTCGAGCGTGCAGGCGGCATAGCGGCCATCGAACACGACGATGCCGGCCGGCCCGTCCCAGGGCTCGATGTTGAGCGAGTGGTATTCGTAGAACGCGGCGAGGTCGGAATCCTTGTACTCGAGCGACTGCGTCGCCGGCGGCACCAGCATGCGCATCGCCTTGAGCAGATCCATGCCGGAGGCCTGCAGCAGCTCCAGCATCGAATCCAGGCTTTGCGAATCGGAACCATCGCAGTCGATGACCGGATCGAATTCACGCGGATCGAGGCGCTCGTTGCGCCACACATGCGCACGCGCCTGCGCCCAGGCGCGGTTGCCGGCGATGGTGTTGATCTCGCCGTTGTGCGCGAGCAGCCGGAACGGTTGCGCGAGCGACCAGCGCGAGCTGGTGTTGGTCGAGAAGCGCTGGTGGAACACGACCGCGCTGCTGGCGAGGTCGACACGGCGCAGGTCGGGATACAGCTGCGGCAGGTGCTCGGGCAGCACCATGCCCTTGTAGCCGATCGCGTCGGCGGACAGGCTGACGACGTAGAACGCATCGACCACGCCGCGCAGGCGTTGTTCGGCGCGGCGTCGCGCGAGATAAAGCGCACGCGCCAGGCCGGCGGGGTCTTCGATCGCATCGCCGTTGACGAAGGCCTGTTCGATGCGCGGCAGCGTGCGCCGCGCGGTCGTGCCGCAGGCATCGGCATCGAGCGGCGGCACGCGCCAGCCGGCGAGCACGAGTCCGACCTCGGCCAGCGTTGCGCGCAGGGTGTCGCGCGCCTGCTCGGCCTGGTCCTCGTCGTGCGGCAGGAACACGAGTCCCGCGACGGGCCGCCGCCCGGCGTCGATGCCCGCCTCGGCGGCCAGCGCACGCAGGAACGGACCCGGGCGTTTCAGCAGCAGCCCGCAACCGTCGCCGCTGCGACCGTCGGCGGCGACGCCGCCGCGATGGGTCATGCGCGCCAGCGCCTGCAGCGCCTGGTCGACCAGCGCCCGCGCCGGGTGGTCGTCGAGTTGCGCGATCAGCCCGAACCCACAACTGTCCCGTTCGTCGCGGGGGTCGTACAGGCCGTGGCTGCGGCGATCGCGGTCCATCCTGTCTCCGGTGCTGGGCTGGCGCTGGTGACGGCAGCCCGCGGTTCGCTTGCGCGATCCGGCCTGCCTTCCCAGAGGATGGTTCGACTAAAGCACAGTTTGTGCAGTGCAGCAAGCTGACTGTTGCCCCTTTGTTAAAGGGGCCGGCGCCTGCGCAGCAGGGAACGGGGGGATTTGCTGTTGGCGGCACAGCGATGCATCGACGACGGACGCATGCAAGGCCATTCAGCACGTTTGCGCGACCAGTGCGGCAACCGGCATGGAGACTTCAACACCGCGCCAACCGCAAATCCCCCGCCGAGCGCGTCGCGCTCGTCTGCCCACTTTTGCAAAGGGGGCGAAGTTACAATCCGCGCCTCGCAACGAGGCCTTCCCCCGTGACCGATCCCCAACCCGCGTCGGCGCCGCCCGCGCGCCGCGCAGCGCTCGCCTTCATCTTCGTGGTGGTGCTGATCGACGTGTTGTCGTTCGGCCTGATCATCCCGGTGCTGCCGCATCTGATCGAAGACTTCGTCGGCGGCGACACCGCCACCGCCGCGTACTGGATCGGCGCGTTCGGCTTCGTGTTCGCGGCGATCCAGTTCGTGAGTTCGCCGATCCAGGGCGCTTTGTCGGATCGCTACGGCCGGCGTCCGGTGATCCTGCTGTCGTGCCTCGGCCTGGGCCTGGATTTCATCTTCATGGCCGTCGCCAATACGCTGCCGTGGTTGTTCGTCGGCCGCGTCATCTCGGGCATCACTTCGGCCAGCTTCACCACCGCCAATGCCTACGTCGCCGACGTGACACCGCCGGAACAGCGCGCCAGAAGCTACGGCATGATCGGCGCCGCCTTCGGCGTCGGCTTCATCGTCGGCCCGCTGGTCGGCAGCTGGCTCAGCGTGATCGACCTGCGCCTGCCGTTCTGGTTCGCCGCCGGACTGGCGCTGCTCAATTTCTGCTACGGGCTGTTCGTGCTGCCGGAATCGCTGCCGCCGCAAAACCGCAGCGCGCGCTTCGACTGGTCGCACGCCAATCCATTCGGCGCGATGGTGCTGCTCAAGCGCTATCCGCAGGTGTTCGGGCTCGCCGCCGTGGTGCTGCTGGCGAACCTCGCGCACTACGTCTATCCGAGCATCTTCGTGTTGTTCGCCGACTACCGCTTCGGCTGGGGCGCGGGCGAGGTCGGCTGGGTGCTGGCCGCAGTCGGCGTGTGCAGCGTGGTGGTCAACGTGCTGCTGGTCGGGCGCAGCGTGCGCTGGCTTGGCGAACGCGGCACGTTATTGTTCGGGCTCGGCTGCGGCGTGGTCGGATTCATGATCTATGCGGTCGCCGATGTCGGCTGGGTGTTCCTGATCGGCTTGCCGATCAGTGCGCTATGGGCGCTGGCTGCACCGGCGACGCAGGCCCTGATCACGCGCCAGGTCGGCGCCGACGTGCAGGGTCGCATCCAGGGCGCGCTGATGAGCCTGGTCAGCCTCGCCGGCATCATCGGGCCGGTGATCTTCGCCAGCAGCTTCGGCTATTTCATCGGCGAGCACGCGCCCGTGCACCTGCCCGGCGCGCCGTGGTGGATCGCGGCGCTGTTGCTGGCCACGGCGGTGCTGATCGCATGGCGCTACGCGCGCACGCCGTCGGGCGAAGCGGTCGAAACGGCTGCAAGCGAAACGGCGTAAGTTTTTTCGCGCGCGCCTCGGCGTCTCACCGACAGCCGGCGCGTGGTGTTACTGGAACGTCGTCCATGTCTCTGGAGGTTTGCCATGCGCATCGCCACGTTGTTGTTTGTCACGCTGCTATGCAGTGCCTGTGGTTCGGTCGAGTATCGCGACAGCAACGCTGCGGTCGACGCCAATCCGCTATGCGCCGGCGACAACAGCGACCGCCCCGGCGAACCGGCGAGTTCGAAGGACTGCGAACGTACCAGCGAGGCTTCCTGGAGTTCCGGGCAGGACAAGGACGGCGAAGCGATCGATTTCAGCGGCAAGGACGACGACTGAATCCTGCGCCGGGTCCGACGTCTTGTTTGCATGCTGTGAAGCAGTGGTATTGCGACGTGAACAATTCAGGAAAACCCTTGTTTTCGAGCCCTGATTCGGTCGCGCGTTGACCGTGGTGTCACAGGCTCTCCGATAGATTTGGTTTACCCACGAAGCCCTGTTCGCACGCTTCGTGAGCAGACCAACAGGAGGTGCTTCCCCATGACCACGCCAAGCAACACCACGCAAAGCAACAGCATGCAGAACAACGCGCGCAGGTTCGATCCCAATGCCGAAGACGCTTATTGGCAGAGCCAGTATCAGAATGAAAGCTATTACGTGGCCGGCAGCAAGTACGACGATTACCGCGACGCCTATCGCACTGGCTACGAAGGCTATGGCCGTTACGGCGACAGGAAGTTCGACGAAGTCGAGAACGACCTGCGCAACGACTGGGAAAACGCCAAGGGCAACACGCAGATGGCGTGGGACAAAGCCAAGCACGCGGTCAAGGCCGCATGGCATCGCGTCGAGCGTGCCATGCCGGGCGATGCGGACAACGATCGCCGCTGATCGCGCACGCGGTGCGACGAGGGGAGGAAGCGGGCTACGGCCCGCTTTCTTTTTTTGCATGCATCAGGCTGGTGGCGCAAGGTGGGACAGGGCGCCTACGCACCGCGTTGACGCGCTACTGCCGATGCTCGCCGCATGACCACGCAAGCCCGCGGTGCGCAAGCGCCCGACCCCTCCGCACAGGCCGCCGCCGACGCCGGCCTGATCCACGTCAGCGACGCCGATCCCGGCATCAGCCGTCGCCGCGCCGGCAAGGGTTTCGCCTATCGCACCCCGGAGGGCCGGGCGTTGCGCGATTCCGCCACGCTCGCGCGCATCCGTGCGCTCGCGATTCCACCCGCTTACACCGATGTTTGGATCTGCACGCAGCCGCGCGGCCACCTGCAGGCTACCGGTCGCGATGCGCGCAAGCGCAAGCAGTACCGGTACCACGCGCAATGGAATGCGTCGCGTGGCGACGGCAAGTTCGAGCGCATCGTCGCGTTCGGTCAGGCGCTGCCGCGACTGCGCCGACGACTGCGCGCGGACCTGAAGCTGAAGGGCTTCCCACGCGACAAGGTGTTGGCGATCGTGATCGCGCTGATGATGGACACGCTTGCCCGCATCGGTAACGACGAGTACGCGCGCAGCAACAAGTCCTATGGCCTGACTACGCTGCGCAATCGCCATGTCGAATTCGTGCGCGGCGGGCGCGCGCGCCTGAAGTTCCGCGGCAAGGGCGGCCTCGAGCACGACATCGAACTCGACGACAAGCGCCTGGTGAAGCTGGTGCGCGGCTGCCAGGAGTTGCCCGGACAGGCCTTGTTCCAATACCGCGACGACGACGGCGCGGTGCAACCGGTCGATTCCGGCGCGGTCAACGACTACCTGCGCGATGCGATGGGCGAGGCCTTCACCGCCAAGGATTTCCGCACCTGGGGCGGCACGCTGCAGGCGTTCCGGCATTTTGCGGCGACGCCGTTGCCGGTCGGCAAGCGCGGCGATGCCAGCGAACGCGCGCTCGCCGCGGCGCAGAACCTGGTGATCAGGACAGTGGCCGACGCGCTGGGCAATACCGTCGCCGTCTGTCGCAAGGCCTACATCGATCCGGCCGTATTCGCCGGCTGGCGCGACGGCAGTCTGTCGCGCGCGGCGCAGGACGCCAGCGGTGCGCGGCAATGGGAGCTGGCGGCGCTGCGCTTCCTCAAGCGCGCGCGCAAGGAGGCCTTGCGACAGGCGAAGTCGCGCAGCAGGCGTTGAGCGGGCGCGCAGCCAGCGTCGAACAAGTCGTTCACCCGACGTGGCCGCGCGCGGCGGGATACTCGCGCGCCCGATCCACGCGAGGTGCGTCATGGCCAGATGCGATGTCTGCGGCAACGACTACGACAAGGCGTTCACCGTCACCATGCCGCACGCCAGCGGCACGTTCGATTCCTTCGAATGTGCGATCCATGCCCTGGCACCGACCTGCGCGCATTGCCAGTGCAGGATCATCGGCCACGGCGCCGAACACGAAGGCACGTTCTACTGCTGCGCGCACTGCGCCAAGCATGCCGGGGTCAAGGGCATCGACGATAGAGCGTGAGTCCGCGCGACGCGTGCCGGGCCGTGCCGGATGATGGCCTGCGTGTTTCCCCGCCGATCAGAATGCCATCTCGGCCAACATCGTCGCCGGCAACGGCGTCAACGCCCAGAACGGCACGCCGACCTGCGCCCACGACTGCGCCGTCTCGTTGAGGATCTCCAGCAGGACGCCGAAGGCCTCCGGTTCCGCGGCCCGCCAGGCATCGGCGTGTTCGAGCAGCAGCAGGTAGCCGGCGGCAGGCAGCCACGACAGGTCGTCGAGGCAGTCGGCCAGGGCATCCCAGTTGCTGCCGAACCAGTCGGGGAAACGCAGTGCCTGCGCGATCGCTTCGAGCGCCTGCGACTTGTCCAGGCAGCCGCCGAAATCCACCGGCAGGACCGCGAACGACAGCGCATTCGCCGCTTCGATCAACGCCACGCGGTCGCGCGCATCGACGAAATAGGCGCCGCCCTGCGTGGCATCGGCGAGCAGCGCGCTGAGCTCGAGTGCACTCATTGTCGCGCCCCTGCGTCTATGCGGCGGAAGCTGCGGTAGTGGTCGTCGCTGTAGAAGAACTCGATGGGCGCGCGTTTACCTGGAATGCCGCCCCCGGTCACGATGCGGCGCGCGCCGCGGTCGCGCGATCCGGGCGTCTCCACCGTGTATTCACGGTAGTAGCCGCGCGGCCGCGACGGCAGGAGCCGCTCGCGGTTCTGGAAATTACCGCCATCCTGGCGGTAGGCATACGGCCCGCCGCGCTCGATGCGCTGCAGCGTCGCAAGCGCCTCGGGCGGCAGCCCGGCTTGCGTGACGCTGCGAGTGGGGGCCTCGCGCCGCGCGAGGGGCGGACTGGCCGGTGGCGTATCGGATTGCGCTGCCGGCGTGACGGCTGGCGTCGACGCGGGCGCGACGGCCGTCGGTGCGCGCTGCCACGCCCACAGCGCGAGCGCCACCAAACCGACCACCAGCCAACCGTATCGCCGCATTGCGCACTTCCCCGGTGTTCACGCTCGCAGCCGGGCCGTCATTCGCGCCCGGCAACGCGAATTCCGCGACCCGCGATCAGCCGCAACTGATGCGAGTGATCGTATTGGCCTCGTCGACGTAAAGATTCAGGCGCTCACCATTGAATTCCTTGGTGATCGGCTGGCCCGGTTGCAAGGTACGCGCCATGCTCGCGCCGGATGCGCTGCGCGCCTGCTCCTGCACGTCGGCCGAACCTTTCTGGCCGACGAACGACTGCGCCTTGGTCGCATCGCAGCTGCCGCGGGACGGCGCCGCAGGCGCCGGTGCCGGCTCGGACTGTTCGGGCTTGGTCATGGCCGGTCCGCAGGCACTGAGCAGGACGGCGCAGGCGAGCGCGGGAAGCAGGGTCTTGGGCATCGGACTGTCCTCGGGTTGCGCGGGCTGGCGACGCTGCGCAGCGGCATCGTCGCGGTTCGTATCGCCGGCGATGACAGCGTCAGCCGCATGTGATCGACGTGATCTTGTTCTCGGCATCGACGTTGATGCCGACGCGATCCTCGCGGAAGTCCATCGTCACCGCCATGCCGGGCTTGATCACGCGCGCGTTGCGGGCGCCGCTGTCGGCGACGACCTTGTCGACGACGGCCTGCGTCGCGACCTGGCCGATCGCCGACTGCGCCTTGGCCGCGTCGCAGGTCATCGCGGCTGGCGCCGGCGCGGCACCGTCCACCATCTGGTCGCTGCGCGCGCTCACGCCCTTCGACGGCGGCGCGCCTGCGGGATCCTCGATCATGTCCGTGTTCTCCAGTTGTTCGCCTTGCGGCGATGGTGCCGTGCTCGACGATGCCGGCGGCGCGGGCGCGGGATCCTCGCTCATCTGGGTATTCCTTGCGTTCTCGCCCTGCGAAGGCGTCGCGTTGCATGCGGCCAGCGAACACAACAGGGCCGCGGCCAGCGGGATCGACAACGGGATCGACAATCGGGACATGGCGCACTCCTGCGGGAAGATCGCGCAAGCCTGCACCGGCCTGCGTGTGCGCAGCGTTAACCGCGGCGGCGGTGTTCAGGCCGAGTTTCCGCGATGCTCTCGGACACCATGCTCTCCGCATGCACGGCCACGAGCCGCAACAGCAGGCGCGACAGGGTCACCACGTCCTGGTGGTTGTGGGCGGCGACCCGGCGCAGATGGGTGGCGGCACCGCCGCGCAGGTAGGCCAGCCACGCGGCAGGTGCCTGCGATCCCGGCAGGTCGTCCTCGCGCAGGATTCGCAGCAGCTCGCGCTCCACCGTCGCCAACCGGCAGTTCTCCCACACGCCGCGATAGCGGCGCCGCGTCGGGAACAACAAGTCGACATGGTCAAGTCCGGCGAGCGGATCGCGCATCCGCGCCAGCCGGTAACGCGTCTTCAGCAACGGCGCGTCGTAGCAGCGGCCGTTGTAGCTCGACAGCACCGTATGCGGCGCCAGCCAGGAGGCGAACACGTCGAGCATCGCCGGTTCCGCCGCCATCGTCGTGATCAGCAGCTGGCGGATGCGCAGGCCGTCGCCGTGCACGTCGTCGCAATGCCAGTCCGCCGCACCGATCATGAAGGCGCGTGTGCCGGTTCCACCGGCCAGGCCGGTGGTCTCCGTATCGAAAAACAGCAGCGCGCGCGGATCGATCGCATCCTCGCGCTTGGCGAAGGCCAGCGACAACGCCGATGCCGGCGCGGGCATCGGCAAACGTGTCGTGAGCAGGCGCAGGCCCGGCGCGATTTCATCGCCGGGCACTGCGCGATCGACCGGGCCGCGTACCGGCAACGCCACGCGATTGCGCACGCCGAGCAGGCGGCGCAGCGCATCGATCGATTGCGCGGCTGGGCGTGCAGGCGCGTTACTGGTCTCCCTCCCTGCATTCGCAAAGGGAGGAGTGAGGCCAGCCTCACGCTTCAACGCCCGCAACTTCTCCAGCGAGATGCTCATCTCCACCTCGCGCGTGCAGTTGCGGCTTCCGGCTCCCTCCCCTGCGAATGCAGGGGAGGGTTGGGGAGGGGTGCTGTTGGATCCCGAGATGCTGAAGACACCCCCTCCCAACCTGTCCGGCCCTCGGGCGTAGCCCGAGGGCGTTCGTCAGCACGCGCGCCAGTGGCGCGCAAGCGTGCTTCCTCACCCCCTGCATTCGCAGGGGGAGGAGCAAAAACAAGCCCGTGACTTCCGCAGCTCCAACAAACGCGATCCATCACTCGTCACCGTCCTCCGCGACCAACAACCCCAACACCCGCAACGCCAACTGCTTCGGCGTCGCGTCCAACTCGCTCTCGTCGACCGCCAGCACCGGCCCCACACACGCCGGACATCCCGCCACGCAATCGCAACGTTCGACCAACTCGCGCGCGCGCTGCACCAGCTCCGCCTGTCGCTGCCAAAGCGGCTCACTCAATCCAACGCCGCCTGGAAAGTTGTCGTACAGAAATACCGTCGGCACGAACTGTTGCACTTCCATCATGGCCACCGCCTTGCCATCCGCATCCTGCGCCTGCCCATGCCCCTTGCCGTCGGGCGTCGCGAACCACGCGCCATCGCCATTGCCGACCGACTTTTGCAGGTCGCGCGCATCGGCCATCACCGCCACCGTGGCCACGACATGCAGCGCATACCCCGCGCCGAGGAACCCATCCAGCGCATCCTGCTTCGACGCGAACGCGCGCAGCAGCACCACCTGCGGCAACTGCCACCACACCGCGGTCGTATGCAGTTCCTGGTCCGGCAGGTTGACCGGCCCGTAGCCGATGCTCTCGTGCGTGTAATAGCGGATCTTCTTGTAGCCGGCCACGCGCCGCACCACGTGCACCTCGCCATGGTGGCTGTCGCCGAGGCCCGCGTCATCGCCGTCGAAGCGCTCCAGCACTTTCAACTTGGTGTAATCGATCGAGTCGGTGTAGTAATCGACATGCGTGCGCGTGACATAGGCCTTGCGGCCTTCCCAGTCGAGCCGCTCGACCTGGTACGGCGTCGACTGCACCATATGGATCGCGCCCTCGTACAGCGTCAGGGCGGCGGCCGGGTAGCCCACTTCGCACAGGATCGTTTGCCGGCCGTCGGTCTTGTCGACGACGACGAAGTTGCCGTCCGCGACCGAGCGCAGGCTCACCGCCTGCGCCGGATAGCTGTCGGCGATCCATTCCCAGCGCTCGCCTTCGCGATGCACGACTTCGGTTTCGGCCAGCGCTTCGAGATAGACCGACGGATCGATCGGCCCGAACGCCTCACCGACGACGAACGGCAACTCGAACGACGCGCAGCGGATGTGGTCGAACAGGATCAGCGGCTGGTCCGGCGCGATGCGCGCGTGTTCGGGTGTCGCATCGGCGAAGAAATCCGGATGCCGCACCACGTACTGGTCGAGCGGCTGCGAATTGGCGACCAGCACGCCCAGCGAAGGTTTCTGCCGGCGTCCGGCGCGGCCGAAGCGCTGCCAGGTTGCGGCGACCGTGCCGGGATAACCGTTGAGCACGACCACGTCGAGGCTGCCGATGTCGACGCCGAGCTCCAGCGCCGAGGTCGAGATGATGCCGTCGATGCGTCCGTCGCGCATCGCGCGCTCGGCCGCGCGGCGTTCGGTCGGCAGGTAGCCGCCGCGATAGGCGCGGATGCGCGGCGGCTTGCGCGGGTCGTGGTCGAAGACGTCCTTCAGGTACTTGGTCAGCACCTCGACCATCAGCCGCGTCTGGGCGAAGACCAGGGTCTTGAGGCCGGACTTGATCGCGATGCGCGCGATGCGGTTGCTCTGCGAGCGCGCCGATGCGCGCAGGCCGAGGTCCTTGTTGACGACCGGTGGATTCCACAACAGGACATGCTTGTCGCCGGTCGGTGCGCCGGATTCGGTGATCGCATGCACGCGATGCTCGATCAGCGCCTCGGCATGCGCCTGCGGGTTGCCGATCGTCGCCGAGCACAGGATGAACTGCGGCGTCACCCCGTAGAACGCGCATACGCGCTTGAGCCGCCGCAGCACGTTGGTGACATGGCTGCCGAACACGCCGCGGTAGGTGTGGATCTCGTCGATCACCACGTAGCGCAGGTTCTCGAAGAACTGCGCCCACTTGGTGTGATGCGGCAGGATCGCCTGGTGCAGCATGTCCGGGTTGCTGACGACGATGTCGCCATGCAGCCGGATCGCCTGCCGCGCGTCGCCGGGCGTGTCGCCGTCGAACGTGAACGCCTTGACGCCGAGTTCGCCGGCGCGGTTCAACTCCAGCAACTCCGCCACCTGGTCCTGCGCCAGGGCCTTGGTCGGAAACAGATACAGCGCTTTCGCGCGCCCGGTCATGGCGGCCGCTACGACAGGCAACGTGTAGCACAGCGACTTGCCTGAAGCCGTCGGCGTCACGATCGCGACATGCTCGCCGCGCTGCGCCGAAGCCCAAGCCTCGGCCTGGTGGCTGTACAGCTGATCGATCCCGCGTGCGCGCAGCGCCGACTTCAACGCCTCGGGCACGTCGTCCGGCAGCGGCGCGTAGGCGCCTTCGCGCCCGGGAATCGTGAAGCTGCCGGTGATGCGGTCGGCGTAGCGGCGCGACAGGGCCTGGGTGAGGGCGCCGCCATCGGCATTGCGGCGGCCGTCCTCGCGCAGCACGAGGCCGCGTTCTTCATCCGCGCCGCGCCGCGCGAGTCCCTGTGCCATGTGATTCTCCCTGCAGGAGCGGAGAGTGGAACGTTGTCGCGTCGCAGCTGATGAGAATGGCGACCCTGCATCGCGCCTCGCGGTGAGCGCAGTGGGTAGAATCCGATTCCGCTCAGGCTGCCTCCATGCTCCGACTTACCGACATCAAGCTACCGCTGGATCATGCCGAGCCCGCGTTGGCGGCTGCGATCGTGGCGCGCCTGGGCCTGCATGCCGACGAGCTGACGAGCTACACCGTCGCCAAGCGCAGCTACGACGCGCGCAAGCGCGGGGCGATCGTGTTGATCTATTCGGTGGACGTCGAGACGCCGCGCGAGGCGGACATCCTGCGACGCTTGCAGCTGGATCCAGAAGTGTCGGCGCAAGGGCGCGACGCGGAGGGCGGCAAGGTCATGCCGGCGCCGGACACGACCTACAAGCCCGTGGCGCGCGCGCCGGACAACCTGGCGCTGCGGCCGATCGTGATCGGCACCGGGCCGTGCGGGCTGTTCGCAGGACTCGTGCTGGCGCAGATGGGATTCCGTCCGATCATCCTGGAGCGCGGCAAGGCGGTGCGCGAGCGCACGGTGGATACGTTCGGGTTGTGGCGCAAGAAGATCCTCAACCCGGAGTCGAACGTGCAGTTCGGCGAGGGCGGCGCGGGCACGTTCTCCGACGGCAAGCTGTACAGCCAGATCAGCGACAAGCGCCATCACGGGCGCAAGGTGCTGACCGAGTTCGTCGCCGCCGGCGCGCCCGAGGAAATCCTCTACGTCAGCAAGCCGCATATCGGCACGTTCCGTCTCGTGTCGATGGTCGAGCACATGCGCGCGACGATCGAGGCGCTCGGCGGCGAGATCCGTTTCTCCAGCCGCGTCGACGACGTGCTGGTGGAAACCGATGTCGCCGGCGCGCGCCAGGTGCGCGGCGTGATGCTGGCCGACGGCACGCAGCTGCGCGCCGATCACGTGGTGATGGCGCTCGGCCACAGCGCGCGCGATACGTTCGCGATGCTGCACGAGCGCGGCGTGTTCCTCGAAGCGAAGCCTTTTTCGATCGGCTTCCGCATCGAGCATCCGCAATCGCTGATCGACCAGGCGCGCTTCGGGCCCCCAGTCGCTCAAGGAGGATTCTCCGGGCATCCGCTGCTCGGCGCGGCCGACTACAAGCTCGTGCACCACTGCCGCAACGGCCGCTCGGTCTACAGCTTCTGCATGTGCCCGGGCGGAACCGTGGTCGCGGCCGCAAGCGAGCCGGGGCGCGTGGTGACCAACGGCATGAGCCAGTATTCGCGCAACGAGCGCAATGCGAATGCGGCGATCGTCGTCGGGATCACGCCTGAAGACTACTTGCCGTATCACCGCGAAGGCGGACCGCTGGCCGGCATCGCGCTGCAGCGGCATTGGGAGGAACGCGCGTTCGCACTCGGCGGCGGCGAGTACGAGGCGCCGGGGCAGCTGGTCGGCGACTTGCTCGCCGGGCGTGCGTCGACGAGCTTCGGATCGGTCTTGCCGTCGTACACGCCGGGCGTGCGGCTCGGCGATCTGTCGACCGCGCTGCCCGACTACGCGATCGCGGCGATCCGCGAGGCCTTGCCGGCGTTCGATCGCCAGATCAAGGGCTTCGCGATGCACGATGCGCTGCTGACCGGCGTGGAGACGCGGACCTCGTCGCCGCTGCGGATCACGCGCAATGCCGACGGGCACAGCCTCAATACGCGCGGCTTGTTTCCGGCCGGCGAGGGCGCTGGGTATGCGGGTGGGATTCTTTCCGCGGCCGTCGATGGCATCAAGGCGGCGGAGGCGGTGGCGATGGACTACGTTGCTGCCGGGTTGGCGCGGGTGGCGTAGGGTGGGCCCAGGCCATAGCGCTTCGTTTCGTCCAAGAAAATGGCGTAGCGGATCGTCATCCCAGCGAAAGCTGGGACCCATTTTGATTTATTTTTTGCCGCAAAGGCGAAGGTCAAAATGGATCCCAGCTTTCGCTGGGATGACGAGAAAAAGATCGGTTTCGTTTGGTCAAGAACACGGTGCGCCCGTACTCCCGACGGTTTAAAGTCGCTGGGTCCCCGCCTTCGCGGGGATGACGTCAAGAGCTAAGGAGAACGGCGCATGAAACCCAGGAACAACGGCAAGCCCGACAGCGACGACGAGCAGCGCCGCTTGGCCGTGCTGATCGATGCCGATAACGCGCAGCCATCGGTGATCGAGGGCTTGCTCGCCGAGGTGGCGAAGTTCGGGGTGGCCAGCGTCAAGCGCATCTACGGCGACTTCACCTCCACGCGCGCGACGCAGTGGAAGAACGCGCTGCTGAAATTCTCGATCAGCCCGGTGCAGCAGTTCGCCTACACCAGCGGCAAGAACGCGACGGATTCGTCGCTGATCATCGACGCCATGGACCTGATGTACACCGGCCGCTTCGACGGCATGTGCCTGGTGTCGAGCGACAGCGACTTCACGCGGTTGGCGCAGCGCATGCGCGAGGAGGGCCTGATCGTCTACGGCTTCGGCGAGCGCAAGACGCCGGATGCGTTCGTGCAGGCCTGCGACAAGTTCATCTACACCGAGGTGCTGCGCGCCGAGCCCTTGCCGACCGCGCCGGCGAAGACGCGCAGCACGAAACCGGCGAAGGCGCCGGCCAAGACCGCGGCGAAGGCGGCTGCCCGCGCGCAGGGCAATGCCGCGGCGGACATCGCGACGTCCGCGCCGATTGCGGCGTCCACTGCGCCGGCGAAACCCGCCGTGCTGCCGTTGCCGCTGGAACTGCTGCGCCGCGCGATCGAAGAGGCCTCCGACGAGCAGGGCTGGGCGCATCTCGGCGCGGTCGGTACCTATCTCACCAAGATCCGCCCCGACTTCGATCCGCGCCTGTACGGGCACAAGAAGCTGAGCGATCTGTTGAAGAGCCATCCACGCTATTTCGCGGTCGAGGAACGCGGTGGCGCCGGCGTCGGCAGCAAGAGCATCTATGTGCGCTCATTGGGCTGAGCGCGACGCGTGACTGCGATGGTTTCGGTCAAGCCCTTTTCGCCGGCCAGCGAACGCAATCGCGATCCGATCCTCGAGGTGCTGCGCGTGCACTTTGCCGGGCGCCGGCACGTGCTGGAGATCGGTAGCGGCACCGGCCAACACGCGGTGCATTTTGCGGCGGCGTTGCCGTGGCTGGTCTGGCAGTGTTCGGATCGCGCGGAGTACCTGCCGGGCGTGCGGGCCTGGTTGGATGAGGTCGGGTTGCCGAATACGCCGGCGCCGATCGAGCTGGATGTCGCGTCGGAGCGATGGCCATTGCCTGCGGCTTTGCTCCCTCTCCCGCCTGCGGGAGAAGCAAACGGCCGAACCAACGAACAACCCCACCGATTCGATGCGCGGCCCTTCGACGCACTGTTCAGCGCGAACACCTTGCACATCATGGGATGGGACGAAGTCGAAGCCTTCTTCGCAGGCTTGGGCACCGTACTGGCGGAGCAGGCGACCGTCGTCGTCTACGGGCCATTCAACTACGGCGGCGACTACACCAGCGACAGCAATCGCGAATTCGACGGCTGGCTGAAAGCGCGCGATCCGCGATCCGGCATCCGCGACTTCGAAGCGATCGATGCGCTGGCACGCGAGATCGGATTGCGCCTGTCGGCCGACGTCGCAATGCCGGCCAACAATCGCTGCTTGGTCTGGAGACTGGACAGGCATCCGACGTCGACGTAGGAGCCGCGCTCTGTTCGTCATGAACAGCCGTACGGCTGTTGAAGACCCAGCGAACGCCGGAATCCATCTGGACTTTGAAACGTTCGGCTCAAGATCAAAGTGGGCCCCAGCGTTCGCTGGGGTGACGACTGTCAGAGCTTACCTACTGTGCGTGCACGACTTCGCCGAGCCGGGATACACCGCGTTCGTCGAACGCTTCCACCGCGAAGTCGTAGGCCTGGTCGATGTTGAGCGCGCGCACTTGCAGCGTCGTGCCGCGCTCGGCGAACACCTGGTAGGTCAGCGTCAGGCGATCCGGACGCAGGCCCCAGCGCACGTTGTAGCCGACCGCACCCGGTACCGGCTGCCAGCGCACGGTGGCATTGCGACGATCGGTATCGCGCACGACCGACGCGCCGCGCGGGGCAGCGGGCGCCGCGCCGGCGGCATTGCCGAACACGCGCAGGTCGGCGATGGCCAGGTGCGCGGCACCGACATGGCCGTGCACGTAGCGGATCCAGCGCGTGCGCACCGGCGCGTCGAGCGGGACATAGGCGTTGGCGCGGTCGCGACGGTCGTCCTCGCGCGAACCGACGTCGGCCAGGGGCTGCCAGTTGCGGCCGTCGACGGAGTGCTCGAGCTTGAACGCCGTGTAGATATCAGGTGCGTCGCCGAAACGCCCAGCCTTGTAGTCGGCGTAGTTAACCTGCACCGCGCGCACGGTTTTCACGCCGCCGAGGTCGAGCGCCAGCGTCTCGCCCGGCGCATTGCGCGCGGCGACCCAGAACGTGCGCGGGTCCTCGTCGGCTGCGCGCGTCGCGGCGAATTCGCCCAACGTCGACGAAGCGACCGTCGGTTTGCGGTACGACAGCAGCATCCAACCGGTAAACAGCGACTCGGGATCGTCCACCGGTCCGTCCGGCATCCAGTGCGGAAAATCGCCGAAGCGCGAGGACACGCTCATCTGGCCGTCGTCGGCGAACTTCGCCGGAAACATCGCGATGCGGCGCTCGAATCTCCAGTTGGAGCCGATCCAGGGCGTGCCGGTGTTCCACCAGTTGCCGTGCACGTCCTGGAACGTGGAGCCGTGGCCTGCGCCTGTCACGAACCCGCCGGGCTTGTACGCCACCGGGTTGTAGGGCGCATAGATGAAGGGCCCGAGCGGGCTGTCGGCGACGTAGGTGCCGTTCGCATACACGTTGTATTCGGTGCCCGGCGCGCCGTATTGCAGGTAATAGCGCCCGCGCACCTTGGTCATCCACGCGCCTTCGAGATACACGGGATGGTTTTCGGCGGTGTGGTCCTGGCCGAAACGTTCCCAGCCATGCCTGGCAGGATCGAGTGCGAACAACCCGCGCGGTTTGCCGAGATAGCGCACCGGTGATTTCAGTTCCATTTCGATCCCGTAGATCGGGAACTCCTCGGACGAACCCCAGTACATGTACCAGCGGCCGTCATCGTCCTTGAACAGGTCCGGATCCCAGGGGCCGGGCGGAATCTTGGCGGGATAAGGATCATCGCCGTTATGCCAGGCAGGCAGGTCGCGATCCTGGCCGGGCGGCACCGCATTCGGCAATCTCGGCAGCAGTCGTGTCAGGAAATCGAAACGGCCGCTGGCAGGATCCGTGCTGACCATCAGCGGCTGCGGCCCGAAGGCCGAGGGCATCAACAACAGGCGGTCGCCATCGACCGCGACGGCGGGCGCGACGACGCTGCCGAACGGCCAGCGACTGGGTGTCACGAAGCGCCAGTCGACGAGATCGGTCGAGCGCCAATAGCCGTCGGCCAGGGTCTGGAACAGGTAATAGGCATCGCCGTGCCGCACGATCACCGGATCGGCACCGGTGCGATAGGAAATGCCTTCGTTGAGTTGCTCGAAGTTGTAGCGATAGTCGACGTCGAGCGGATTGGCGTAGCTGCGGCGTGCCGGCTTCGCCTTCGGCGCGGCTGCGGCAGGCGTTGCATCCGCGCTCTTGGCGGCCTCGCGGTCATCAGGCTTGCACGAAGCGCCGGCGGCGAGCACGACCAGCATGGCGACGGACGACCGGATGACATGACGTGGCGGCATGGCGATGCTCTTGTAGTGTTGCGCCGAATCCTAGCGCGACCAGACGGCAGCGATGCGCCGCATGCGTTACGCAAACGCTGAAGTGAGGCGCGGCGCCATCAGGACCGGGCGTGCGCGCCACGCGTACGAGGCTTCGTTTGTCCCAGGTGGTTTCGCGCGCGTAGCGCACGCGACACTGCGGTGCTGCGTTACACGCGCGGTGGCCGGGGTTGCGATCGGCTGCACACGGATCGGCGTAGAGTTGGGACAGGCCTACATCGGAGCACGCGCATGGCGCACAAGGTCATCTTCAACCTGCCCAGGCGCGAGCTGGGCCGTGAGGACATCGAGTTCGTGGTCGAGCAGGACGGCAAGCGTTTCGGCACGTTGCTGGTGTCGAAGGGCGCGATCGAGTGGCGGCCGACCAACAAGGTCTATCGCCGCAAGCTCAACTGGACGCGCTTCGACCAGCTGATGCGCGAGAGCGGGCGACCGGTCTAGGCGCGCTTAGCGCGCTGCGGCGGCTGCGCGCGGCCCGGCATCCTGCGCGAACGCGCGCTCGACCATGGGCGCCAGCGCGGCGGTAAAGCGCGGCGCATCGGCGGCGCTGACGTGCGACCACTCCGGGAGCGTGTCGCCCTGCAGCTGCGGGTGATCCTCGAAGTGGATGCCGGGCACGCCGGTGCGCTGCAGCAATGCTTCCCAGGTGTCCTTGCGCGGCGTCAGGCGGGTTTCATGCGCGGCCCAAAGTCCGCTGCTGGGAGGGCGCACGAATACGATCCGTACACCGCGTGCGCGCAGCTTGTCCACCGCGACGGCGATGCGTCCGATCATCTCCTCGCGCAACTTCGCGCGCTTCGCTTCGGTGTTCACCGTCGGCGGCAGCGGCAGCCCCAGCTGCACCTGCCAGACGCGGCGCGTCAGGGCCTGGTATGCGGGATCGCGTTCGGTCTTCTCCCACATGCGGGTGTTGCGATCGATCTCCTGCACGGACAGCTTGCGCACCAGAATGCGTGGCGGCAGACCGGGCCGGTTCGGCCACGCCTGCCTGCGCACGACCACGGGCAGCGCGAAATCCGGGTCGTAGAACGCGAACCAGGGTTCGAGAAACCGTCGCGAGAGCCAGTGGCCGCTGCGCTGCGACGGCGATTGTTCGTGGTAGTAGGGCACGACCGCCGAACGCCGGCCGCTCATTCCCAGGAACAGACTGGTCGGCGTGGTGTCCATCACCAGGCGACCGGTGAAATCCGGGTCGGCCGCCAGGTCTTCCAGCATCGGCAATGGCGAGGTGCCCTCCAATGCGAGCTGGATCGGGCGCTCGCCGGTGACGCGTTCCCAATCTGGCAACTGCACGTCGAACAACATGCGCGAGCTGCCGATCAGCACGGTCTTGTCGCCTTCGCCGTTGTTGATGCGGCGGCGCTGCTCGGCCCAGGCGCCGTCGCTGTTGCGGTAGCCCGGCGTGGCGCCGAACGCGCGCCAGTGCCATTCCCACGCCGTCATCAGCCGCAGGAACAACACCAGCGCGCCGAGCAGGATCTTTCCCCACGGTTGCGGCGGAATGTCGCGCTCCGGTACCGGCTGCGCGACGCCGGGTCGGTCGGAGGCGGTGAGCCGCACGAAGCCGGGGCGCTCGAAGCGCTCGATCATGATGCTGTCGTCGCCGGCTATCGCCATGGGTCACTCTCCAACCTATTTGCAACCGGCCAGCTTGCGGAACCTTCGCTCGTCATCCCAGCGCAAGCTGGGATCCATTTTGCTTTGCTGTGTCTGAAGGTGAAGATCAAGATGGATCCCAGCTTGCGCTGGGATGAAGAGGAGTCGGTCAGGCCTCGCCTAGAACTGGAAGTAGATGAAGGCATTGCCCGCTCCCTGTGCCGCAACCACCGCGAACGCCATGACGCCCAATGCCGCGGCCAGCGGCAGCGGATGCCGCCGCGCGAGCATCGCCTCGAGCGTGCGCGTGCGCATCAGCCAGTGCGCGATCACGATGCCGCCGACGATCAACGTCACCATGGCCAGGTGCGCAGTGGTCAGGATCGGCGGCGCATCGGCGTTGCCGCCGAACATGCCGCGCAACACCACCCATGCCTGCCCGAAACCGTGTGCGCGGAAGAACACCCAGGTGATGTTGATCAGCGCATACGTCAGCAGGCCCAGCCCGAACAGCGCCAGCGGTCCCGGCGCGTAGCCCTTGAAGCGCGAACGCAAGGCGCGCTCGGCCGCCAGATACAGGCCGTGCAGGCCGCCCCAGACCACGAAAGTCCAGCTCGCGCCGTGCCACAGTCCGCCGAGCAGCATCGTCGCCATCAGCGCGAAATAGGTGCGCGCCTCGCCATGGCGGTTGCCGCCGAGCGGGATGTACAGGTAGTCGCGCAGCCACGCCGACAAGGTGATGTGCCAGCGTCGCCAGAAGTCGGAGAAACCCACCGCCGCATACGGAAAGCGGAAGTTGTCCGGCATCGCGAAGCCCAGGCACATCGCCGCGCCGATCGCGGTCGTCGAATAACCGGCGAAGTCGCAGAAGATCTGTCCGCTGAAGGCCAGCGTCCCCATCCACGCATCCAGCGTCCCGGGAATACGGCCGGGTGCGTCGTAGACGGCCTCCGCAGCGGGCCCCAGGAAACCGTCGGCCAGCACGACTTTCTGGAACAGGCCCAGCACCATCAGCGCCAGGCCGAAATGCAGTTGGCTGCGCGTCGCGCGCCGTTCGTGCGCGAACTGCGGCACCAGTTCGGTCGGACGCATGATCGGACCGGCCACCAGGTGCGGGAAGAAGGTCACGAACAGCGCGTAGTCGAGGAAGTTGTCGGCAGGCCTGGCGCGACGCAGGTACACGTCGAGCGTGTAGGACAAGGTGGCGAAGGTATAGAACGAGATGCCCACCGGCAGCACGATGTCGAGCGCCGGCGGCTGGTAGGCGACGCCGAGCGAGGCCATCAGCGCCTGGAAGTTCTCCATCAGGAAACCGCCGTACTTGAAGTAGCCGAGCATGCCGAGGTTGACCACCACCGACAGCAGCATCCACGCGCGCCGCGCGTTGGGTTTTTCGGCATCGACGAGCTTCTTCGCCGCCCACCAGTCGACCACGGTCGACACCCACAGCAGGATCACGAACGGCGGGTTCCACGCCGCGTAGAACAGGTAGCTGGCAACGAGCAGGTTGACCTTCTTCGTGGTCCAGCGCAGCGGCATCGCATGCAATGCGAGCACCAGGGCGAAGAACACGATGAAGGTGAGCGAGTTGAAGACCATGCCGCTTCCGAGGGTCGGCGGCGCGCGGCCGGACATAGGTAAGAACACCGTTTGCCGCGAAAAACGGACATCCCGGCGACGAGTGGCGCGACATGCGCTTCAACGACTTGTGGAATCGGTGGAAATCCGGCCTGCGCTGCCTGCGGGTCCTCCAGGCCGGCTCGGCCATGACTTGTTAGCGCCGGCTCACGACATCCCGACGCCGGATTCACCGGACCTGTGCGACGCTGCGCTCACCGGCAGGTGCAGGTCGGTACCGCCACGATGGCCTGTCGGCTTCTCCCGTACTGGAGACGACGCCATGCGCAGCATTCATCATCCGAGATCCGCCCAGCGCGACGACTACCCGAACCCCTTGTTCCGTGCGATGGCGGCGCACCCGCTCGGCGTCGTCGCCGGTGCGGTCATCGGCGCCGCCGCCGGCTTGCTCGTCGTCTCGTGGTTTGCCGGTGCGACGGCGACCCTGGTCGGCGCCGTGATCGGCGTGCTTGCCGGCGCGACCATCGCCGCGGGCATCGCCGAACGCGCCGATAGGTCGCACCGAAGCGATGACGCCGGTCGTCACGACACCAGCGATCGTTACTTCGCCGGCCGTTTCGAACAGGCGCATTACCGCAGGCCCGACCAGACCTTCGAGGACTACCGCCCGGCCTACCGCTACGGCCTGCATGCGCGCACGCAGCGCGGTGCCGTCATCTGGGACGATGCGCTCGAACGCGAACTGGCGAGCGAATGGCACCTGCATCGCGGCGATTCGAAGCTCGACTGGGACCAGGCGCGGGCCGGCGTGTAAGGCGTGTAACGCGGATATTCGAACGCGCGACGTGCCAGTCACCGAGCGCTTCCCGACGGCCGAGAACGAGGCCTTCAACGCGGAATTCGACGCCAACGCGCCAGTGAACGAGCGCTTCCGCGTCGGCTGAGTCCGGGTCGCTCCATCAGGCCGTCGTTTCGCGACCAGCTGAGCGCGATCGATCACGGACGAGTGGCAGCCGGCGGCCCTGCGCCGGCGATCGGACTTTCGAATGCTACGCCGCCTGCACGATCCGCAACGGATTCTTCCACTCGGCCAGCAACTCCGCCTCGCGCGCCTTCGCTTTGTGCAGATGCGCTTCCTTGACGTGGCCATAGCCGCGGATGTGTTCCGGGATCGACGCGATCTGCGTGGCGAGGTCGACGTTGCCGCCGTCCAGGGTCGGCAACAGCTCGCCGATCGTCTTTTCGTAATCCGCGATCAGCCGGCGCTCGCCCTTGCGCTCGGCGGTGTAGCCGAAGATGTCGAGCGCGGTGCCGCGCAGGCCGCGCAGCTTCGCCAGCAGCTTGAACGCGGTGAACACCCACGGGCCGAACTCCTGCTTGAGCAGGCGCCCTTCGGCGTCCTTCTTCGCCAGCAGCGGCGGCGCCAGGTGGAAGTGCAGCTTGTAGTCGCCATCGAACTGCTGTTCGAGCTTGCGCTTGAAATCGCCGCTGGTGTACAGGCGCGCGACTTCGTATTCGTCCTTGTAGGCCATCAGCTTGAAGAAGTAACGCGCGACCGCTTCGGACAAGTCGCTGCTGCCGGGTGCCTTGGCCTGCTCGGCGGCGCGGACCTTCGTGACCAGGTCGGTGTAGCGACGTGCATAGCCTGCGTTCTGGTAGTCGGTGAGGAAGGTGCTGCGGCGCGCGATCAGTTCGTCGAGCGAGCGCGACAGGCGCGTGTCGTCGAGTGGCAGGAAGGAGACATTGTCGGCGGCGGGGTGCGCCGGCACGTGGCGCAACTCGTCCTCGCGACGGGTCGCGCCGAGTGCGTCGGACAGGCCCGATTCGCGGCCTTCCGAAGGACGCGGCGGCAGCAGCGGCAGCACGCGCGGCGTGGTTTCCGCGACGGTGCGCGTGTTGCGCACGATGCCGGCGGCTTCGAACACCGCATCGGCATCGACCACCGCCAGGCGGCCCCACGCGAACGCGGTCTTGTTCATCTCGACGGCGGCGCCATTCAATTCCACCGCGCGCATGATCGAGTCGAACGACAGCGGCACGAGGCCCTGCTGCCAGGCATAGCCGAGGATGAAGAGGTTGGAGGCAATCGCGTCGCCCATCAGCGCGTTCGCAATCTGCGTCGCATCGACCAGCAACGGTTCGCGGCCGGCGAGCGCAGTGCGCACCGCCGAGACGATGTCGGCGGCCGGGAATTCCATGTCCGGACGCGTCGTGAACGTGCCGGGCATCGCCTCGTAGGTATTGAGCACGACCTGGGTGCGATCGGCGCGGATCTTCGACAGCGCCCAGTAATCGTTGACCACGACCATGTCGCAGCCGAGCACGAGGTCGGCTTCGCCGGCGGCGATGCGCACGGCGTGGATATCTTCGGGTGACTTGGCGATGCGGATATGCGTGGTCACCGCGCCGCCTTTCTGCGCCAATCCGGTCTGGTCGAGCACGCTCGATCCGCGGCCTTCGAGGTGACCGGCCATGCCGAGCAGCGCACCGATCGTGACCACGCCGGTGCCGCCGACGCCGGTGATGAGGATGTTCCAGGGCTGCGACAGGTCGGAGGCGAACGTCGGCATCGGGATATCCGCGAGCTTCTCCGCAGCGGATACTTTCTTGCCCTTGCGCGGCGCGCCGCCGTGCACGGTGACGAAACTCGGGCAGAAGCCTTCGACGCAGGAGTAGTCCTTGTTGCAGTTGCTCTGGTCGATCTCGCGCTTGCGGCCGAACTCGGTTTCCTTCGGCAGCACCGACACGCAGAAGCTCTTCACGCCGCAATCGCCGCAGCCTTCGCAGACCAGCGTGTTGACGAACACGCGCTTGGCCGGATCGACGATCTTGCCGCGCTTGCGGCGACGGCGCTTCTCGGTCGCGCAGGTCTGGTCGTAGATCAGCACGCTGGTGCCTTTCACTTCGCGCAGGCGCTTCTGCGTCGCGTCGAGTTCGCGGCGGTCGAGGAATTCGACGCCGGACGGGAAGATCGACCTGTCGCTCCACTTTTCGATGTCGTCGCTGAGCACGACGATCGTCTGCACGCCCTCGCTGCGCACCTGGTGCGCGATCTGCGGTACCGACAGCGTGCCGTCGACCGGCTGGCCGCCGGTCATCGCGACCGCGTCGTTGTAGAGGATCTTGTAGGTGATGTTGACGCCGGTGGCGACCGACTGGCGGATCGCCAGCGATCCGGAATGGAAATAGGTGCCGTCGCCGAGGTTCTGGAACACGTGCGGCGTGTCGGTGAACGCAGCCTGCCCCGACCACGTCACGCCTTCGCCGCCCATGTGGGTGAAGGTGTCGGTGTCGCGATCCATCCACGTCACCATGTAGTGGCAGCCGATGCCGGCCAGCGCGCGCGAGCCTTCCGGCACCTTGGTCGAGGTGTTGTGCGGGCAGCCGCTGCAGTAGTGCGGCACGCGCGGGAAGTTGGCGCGAGGCAGCGCGAGTTCGGCTTCCTTCGAAGCGAGGAACTGCAGCTGCTGTTCGATCTGCTCGCTGCGATGGAACGGCTGCAGGCGCCGCGCGATGACGCGCGCAATGCGGGCAGGCGTCAGTTCGTTGGTCGAAGGCAGGATCCACTCGCCGCTTTCGTCGTACTTGCCGACGATCGAAGGACGGCGTCCGTCGGAATTGATGCCTTCGAAGTTGTAGAACAGTTCCTTCATCTGGCTTTCGATGAAGGCGTGCTTCTCCTCGACCACGAGGATGTCCTGCAAGCCGCGCGCGAAATCGCGCAGGCCGACCGGCTCCAGCGGCCAGGTCATGCCGACCTTGTAGACGCGGATGCCGATGTCGGCGCAGGCGCGCTCGTCGAGGCCGAGCACTTCCAGCGCCTGCAGCACGTCGAGGTAGCTCTTGCCGGTGGTGACGATGCCGAGGCGCGCGTTCGGCGAGTCGAGCACGATCCGGTCGATGCGGTTGGCGCGTGCGAACGCCTGCGCCGCTTTCACGGCGTACATATGCAGGCGCATTTCCTGGTCGAGCGGCGGATCGGGCCAGCGGATGTTGAGGCCGCCGATCGGCATCTCGAAATCCTCCGGCGTGGCGATCTGCAACGCGAACGGATCCACTTCGACCGATGCCGACGATTCCACGGTTTCGGCAATGGTCTTGAAGCCGACCCAGCGGCCGGTATAGCGCGACATCGCCCAGCCGAGCAGGCCCATGTCGAGGATGTCCTGCACGCCGGCCGGGATTGAGGATCGGCATCAGCGCGCTGGTGAACTCGCCTTCGGACCCATGCGGCAGCGTCGAGCTGCGGCAGGCGTGGTCGTCGGCGGCCAGCGCCAGCACGCCGCCCAGTTTCGAGGTGCCGGCGGCATTGCCGTGCTTGAACACGTCGCCGCAGCGATCGACGCCCGGGCCCTTGCCGTACCACATGCCGAACACGCCATCGACGGTGGCGCCCGGGAACAGGTTGGTCTGCTGCGTGCCCCAGACCATGGTCGCGCCGAGGTCCTCGTTGAGGCCGGGCTGGAACTTCACGCCGGCCGCGGCCAGATGTTTCTTCGCGCGCCATAGCTCGAGATCGAATCCGCCGAGCGGCGAGCCGCGGTAGCCGGAGATGAAGCCGCCGGTATTGAGCCCAGCCGCCTGGTCGCGCAGCCGCTGCATCAGCGGCAGCCGCACCAGCGCCTGCACGCCGGACAGGTAGATGCGGCCGCGGGTGCGGGTGAACTTGTCCTCCAGCGTGTAGTCGCGGTCGAGCACGCCAGCCTGGGTGCCGGAATGGGTCAGCGCGGTGTTGGCGGAATCGGGGGAGGTGAGTTCGGCGGTGCTGGTCATGGCGGGCGATCGCTGGCGTGACGGCAGGGAGGCGACGCCGACGGAGCAGGCGCCGACAGAGGCGGACAAAGAAGCGGAATTCTAGCAGTGGGGCCATTTCGGCCGCGGCACGACCGTTGCGCGCGGTCCGGTGAGAAGCCAACCCCCGCGAGGAGTGCAGGGATCATCCACTGACGACGAAGGACACATTTTGACTCGTTCAGACAAAATTTAGTCACCATTCAGCGCCGAATGTTAGGGAATGGTGAAAGCGTTACCAGGGTTGGGGGTTTGGCACGTAACTTGCTGATTTCTCGACTGTCGCCTGTAGCGCGCGCCGCCACCTGGCTCCACGCACATGCTGCGGGCGGATGGGGTAGCGCCTAGGGAATTGGGGGGTTCGGGATGCCAGGCATTCCGAGGCCAGGGAAATCAGGCAACGGCTTGCACGCAATGCGGCCGTGCCGTGGGGAGAGTTCAGCGTGCTTTCGAATTTGGTCACTCTTGCGGCGACGGCGCGCAGGCGCCTCGGCTTTGCGGTATTGCTCGGCTGCGCCATGGCGCTCAGCCCCATGGCCTTTGCGCAGAACGCGGTCAACACCGCGTCGATCGCACCGCCTGCCGGGGTAGTCGATCCGAACCTCGCCGACAACGCCGCGACCGATTCCGATCCGATCGCGCTACCGGAACTCACGCTCAGCAAGACCCACGTCGGCAACTTCTCGGTCGGCAGCAACGGCAGCTACACGCTGACGCTCAGCAACAGCAGCGCCGTCGCCACCGGCGCTCCGACCAGCGGCACCCTCACGATCACCGACACCCTGCCGGTCGGCCTCACCTTCGTTTCGGCCACCGGCTCGGGCTGGACCTGCGGCGCGGCGGGTCAGCTGGTCACGTGCACGACCGCTGCCGTGATCAATCCACAAGCGTCGGCACCTGCCATCACCTTGACGGTTTCGGTGGCTGCGGCCGCCGCGCCCGGCGTCACCAACACCGCACGCGCCAGCGGCGGCGGCGATACGACTTGTCCGGCCAGCGGCGCGACGCAGCCGCGCTGCACGCCGAGCGATCCGACCACGGTCAACGCGCTGCCGAGCATCGATTTCTGCGCCGCCAACACCGTCTTCAACATCACCCAGAACGCCGGTGCCATCAATGCCTACCAGTACACGCTGGGCGGCGGCACCGATACCTTGATCCCCGCGCTCAATCGCGCCCTCGCCGGCAGCTACAACGGGCTGATGGTCGATCCGGTGCAGAACCGGCTGCTGTTCATCCGCCAGATCAACGCCGGCAGCGCCGAGCTGTGGGCCTACGATCCCGACAACGGCGGCTGGTACGCAGCCTCCGTGCCGTTCGCGGCGGCCAGCGTGCCGCGCGCCGGCATGACGGCGGCCGGCGTGGGTTATCTGATCGGCTCGGGCGGCTCGCCGCAAGTGTGGCGCGTGACCGCCTCCGGCGCTTTCACCTACTCGATCGCCTCGATCGGCAATCTGACCTTCGATAACGCGCCCAGCAACACCGGCTCGGGCGACGTCGGCTTCGACGCCGGCGGCAATGGCTGGATGACCGCGGCCGAAGACCTCTACAAGATCGACTTCAACGTCGCTCCGCTGGTCGCAGTCCGCCAGCAGCGGCCTCTGTTGAACGGTTCGCCGAGCACGATCGGTTGGGCGGGCGTGGCGTTCGGCAGCGACGGCAGGCTTTACGTCGCCAACAACATGCCCTCGCCGAGTCAGTACTACGCGATCGATCTGGGCGCGGGAACCTTGACGCAGACCGCTGCGACGACCGCCAACCAGGCGCTCGATCTGGCGTCCTGCGCCTTCCCGCCCGAGCCGACGCCGGCGCAACTGCAGGTCGAGAAAACCCTCGGCCTGGTCAATGGCGTGCCTTACGTCGCGGGCGCTGCGGTCGCCGCTGGCGATACGCTGACCTACAACATCGCGATCGAACATGTCGGTGGCGATCTCGCCGCGACGCTGTTCCCGGGCGACGTCGTCGAAACGCTGCCGGCGAACACCGCGGTGGTCGCGGCCGGCAACGACTTCACCTGCGCCGGTGCCAACTGTCCCAACACCGCCGCGGTCAACGTGCCCGCGGGCACCACGACGACGCTCGATTTCATCGTGACCGTCGACGATCCGCTGCCGGCCGGCGTCACCACCATCGCCAATGCGGTGACGGTCGAAGGCGTGGATTGCGCGACCGCAGGCAACGACTGCAGCGAAACCACGACGCTCGCGCCGGTGGTGACGGTCGTCAAGACGTCGAACCCGGCCAGCGGTGCAACAGTGAACCCGGGCGACACGATCACTTATACGCTGACGGTCACGGTCGCCACCGCGGCAACCACCGCCGCGGTCACGCTGACCGATACGCTGAGCGCAGGACAAACCGCCGGTGCGATGCCGGCCGGTTGTTCGGTCGCAGGCCAGGTCGTCACCTGCGTGCTGGCGGCCGCTTCCGCGCCGGGCAGCTATACCTTCGTCTATCCGGCCACGGTCAACGCCAACGCGATCGGTTCGATCGGCAACAACGTCGTGCCGAGCGGAGCGGACGACCCGACCTGCGCGGCCGGCGCGTGCACGACGACGCATCCGATCATCGCTACGGCGGTCACGGTCGCGAAGAGCTCGAACCCGGCCAGCGGCGCGACCGTCGATCCGGGCGACACGATCGCCTACACGCTGACGGTGACCGTCGCCAATTCGGCGACCACCGGCGCTGTGACCTTGACCGACACCTTGAGCGCCGGCCAGACGCTCGGCGCGATGCCGGCCGGTTGTTCGGCGGCGGGCCAGGTCGTCACCTGCGTGCTCGCTGCCGGCGCGCTGCCGAGCGGCAGCCCGTACACCTTCTCGTACAGCGCGACGGTCAATGCCAACGCGACCGGTTCGATCGGCAACAACGTCGTGCCGAGCGGTCCGGACAATCCGAGTTGCGTCGCCGGGCGCCTGCACGACCACGCATCCGATCGTGGCGTCGTCGGTGACAGTGGCGAAATCGTCGAATCCCGCGCAGCGGCACCACCGTGGCCCCCGGGCAGCAGATCGACTACACCCTGACCGCGACCGTCGTCCGGTTCGATCACCACCGGCGCGGTCACGTTGACCGATACCTTGAGCGCCGGCCAGACGCTGGGTGCGATGCCGGCCGGTTGTTCGGCGGCAGGCCAGGTCGTGACCTGCGTGCTCGCTGCCGGCGCCTTGCCGAGCGGCAGTCCGTACACCTTCGCTTACAGCGCCACGGTCAATGCCAACGCGACCGGTGCGATCGGCAACAACGTGGTGCCGAGCGGTCCGGACAATCCGAGCTGCGTGCCGGGCGCGTGCACGACCACGCATCCGATCATCGCTACCGGCGTGACCGTCGCGAAGTCGTCGAATCCGGCCAGCGGCGCGACCGTCAATCCGGGCGACACGATCAACTACACGCTGACCGTTACGGTCGCCAACTCGGCGACGACGGCAGCGGTGACGCTGACCGATACGGTCAGCGCAGGTCAGACCCTCGGCGCGCTGCCGGCCGGGTGTTCGGCTGCGGGCCAGGTCGTGACCTGCGTCCTCGCAGCAGGCGCCTTGCCGGGCAGCTACACCTTCGCCTATCCGACCACGGTCAACGCCAACGCGACCGGTTCGATCGGCAACAACGTCGTGCCGAGCGGTCCGGACAATCCGAGCTGCACGGCAGGCGGCTGCACGACCACGCATCAGATCGTGGCCGCTGCCGTGACGGTTGCGAAATCGTCGAACCCGGCCAGCGGCACCACCGTCGACCCAGGCGACACGATCGACTACACGCTGACGGTGACCGTCGCCAACTCGGCGACCACCGGCGCGGTGACGCTGACCGATACCTTGAGCGCCGGCCAGACGCTGGGTGCGATGCCGGCCGGTTGTTCGGCGGCAGGCCAGGTCGTCACCTGTGTGCTCGCTGCCGGCGCGCTGCCGAGCGGCAGCCCGTACACCTTCGCGTACAGCGCGACGGTCAATGCCAACGCGACCGGTGCGATCGGCAATAACGTCGTGCCGAGCGGTCCGGACAATCCGAGCTGCGTGCCGGGCGCGTGCACGACCACGCATCCGATCATCGCCACCGGCGTGACCGTCGCGAAGTCGTCGAATCCAGCCAGCGGCGCGACCGTCAATCCGGGCGACACGATCAACTACACGCTGACCGTCACGGTCGCCAACTCGGCGACGACGGCAGCGGTGACGCTGACCGATACGGTCAGCGCAGGCCAGACCCTCGGCGCGCTGCCGGCCGGGTGTTCGGCCGCGGGCCAGGTCGTGACCTGCGTCCTCGCCGCAGGCGCCTTGCCGGGCAGCTACACCTTCGTCTATCCGACCACGGTCAACGCCAACGCGACCGGTTCGATCGGCAACAACGTCGTGCCGAGCGGTCCGGACAATCCGAGCTGCGTCGCCGGTGGTTGCACGACCACGCACACGATCGTGGCCACCGTGGTTACCGTCGCCAAGTCGTCGAACCCGGCCAGCGGCGCGACCGTCAATCCCGGCGACACGATCAATTACACATTGACCGTCACTGTCGCCAACTCGGCGACCACCGCTGCGGTGACCTTGACCGACACCTTGAGTGCCGGCCAGACGCTCGGTGCGATGCCGGCCGGTTGTTCGGCGGCGGGCCAGGTCGTGACCTGCGTCCTCGCAGCAGGCGCGTTGCCGGGCAGCTATCCCTTCGTCTACCCGGCGACCGTCGATGCCAACGCGACCGGTTCGATCGGCAACAACGTGGTGCCGAGCGGTCCGGACAATCCGACTTGCGTCGCTGGCGGCTGCACGACCACGCATCCGATCGTGGCCACCGCGGTCACTGTGGCGAAGTCTTCCAATCCGGCCAGCGGCACGACCGTCAATCCCGGTGACACGATCGCTTACACGCTGACCGTCACGGTCGCCAATTCCGCGACCACCGCGGCGGTGACCTTGACCGACACGCTCAGTGCCGGCCAGACGCTCGGCGCGATGCCGGCCGGATGTTCGGCGGCCGGGCAGGTCGTGACCTGCGTGCTCGCCGCCGGCGCCTTGCCCGGCACGCATCCCTTCGTCTATTCGGCGACGGTCGATGCGAATGCGACCGGCTCGATCGGCAACGTCGTCGTGCCCAGCGGCACCGACAATCCGAGCTGCGTGGCCGCGGCGTGTTCGACGACGCATACGATCATCGCGCCCACGGTCACGGTGACCAAGGCTTCCAATCCCGCCAGCGGCGGCACCGTCAATGCCGGCGACACCATCGCCTACACGCTGACGGTGACGGTCGGCAATTCGGCGACGATCTCGGTCGTCACGTTGACCGACACGCTCAGCGGCGACCAGGCCCTGACCGGCACGCCCACCGTACCGGCAGGCGGCAACTGCACCGTCGCGGGCAACGGCCTGACCTGCACGCTCGCCGCGGGCGCGCTGCCAGGTACCTACGTGTTCGGCTATCAGGCCGTGGTCGCTGCCAGCGCCGCCGGTTCGATCGGCAACAACGTCGTGGCCACCGGCGGCGTCACCGGCAATCCGACCTGCGTCAGCTGCACGACGACGCATCAGATCGCCGAACCGGTGGTGAACGTCTCCAAGGCCTCCGCTCCGGGCAACGGCGTCACGGTGAACGTGGGCGACACGATCCAGTACACGTTGACCGTGACGGTCGCCAATGCCGCCACCACGCAACCGGTCACGCTGACCGATACGCCCGGCGCCGGCCTGACCGCGGGCGCGATGCCCGCGGGCTGCACGAGCAGCGGCGGCACGATCGTCTGCACGCTGCCGGCCGGAACGGTCCCGGGCACGTACACCTTCGTCTATCCGGCCACGGTCAATGCCGATGCCAACGGCAATGTCGCCAACGCCGTCGTCGCCAACGGCGGCAGCGTCAACAACCCGCCCACTTGCTTGTCCTGCGCCACGCTGCATCCGGTGGTCGACGCCGCGCAGCTGCGCATCGTCAAGCAGGCCAGTCCGCGCGACGTCAAGATCGGCGACCTGGTCCGGTACACCCTGACCATCGAGAACGTCGGCGTGTCGAACATCACCGACGCGACGCTCATCGATACGCCGCCGGCCGGCTTCAGTTACGTCGCCAACTCGCTGGTCGTGGCCGATGCCGACGCTGCGGGCCGCCTGGTCGGGACCTATCCGATCCGCGTCGACCAACTCGACGTGCGCGTCGGCGAGCACGCCACCGTGGCCTACCTGCTGCGCGTAGGCGCGGGCGTACGTCCGGGAATCCACGTCAACCGCGCGTACGCCGAAGACGGCGGCCGCGTCGTCTCCAACGAAGCGACCGCCGAAGTGCAACTGGTCGCCGATCCGATGCTCGACGAATCGCTGCTGGTCGGCACCGTGTTCGACGATCGCGATGGCGACGGCTGGCAGGATCGCGCAAGCCTGAGCGGCGTGCGCGTGCAGGGCGGTTTCGCGCCCGGCGCCTACGTCGCCGGCTCGACCACGCTCGATCGTGGCGATGGCCCGAAGCCGCAGGCCGACGCCAGCGCGCCGCTGCTGCACGGCATCGACCTCGGCGAGATCTCCGCTCGCCAGTCGGAAGCCGATCCGCTGTCCGCTCACGTCGTCGTGGTCAGCCAGACCTTGAACGCGTTGACCTTCAGTGACGACTTCGTGATGACCAGCAAGCAAGGCGTGACGGTGCGCATGGATGCCGCCGGCAACGTCCGCAGCGAACGCGGCGGCGACGCGGCCAAGGGCCTCACCGGCGCCGAGCCGACGCTCGAGCGTCGCGTCGCCCAAGTCGACGGCGGTTATCGCGTCGACTACGTCATCGGCAACGCCGGTATCGACGAGCGCGGCATTCCCGGCGTGCGCGTCGCATCGGTGGAAGGCCTGCTGATCGAGACCGACCAGTTCGGCCGCTATCACCTCGAAGGCGTCGCCGGCGGTCCGTGGGAACGCGGTCGCAACTTCATCCTCAAGGTCGATCCGGCGACCCTGCCGCCGGGCAGCGTGTTCACCAGCGACAACCCGCTGGTGCGCCGCATCACGCCTGGCCTGCCGGTGCGCTTCGACTTCGGCGTCAAGTTGCCGTCGGGCCTGGTGCCGGGCGGCGAACAGGACGTCGAGATGGAGCTGGGCGAAGTCATGTTCGACGCCGGCAGCGCGCAGTTGCGCAACGACTACGCGCCGGTGATCGATGCGATCGCCGAACAGGTGCGCCAGCATGGCGGCGGCGAAGTGATCATCGCCGCCGACGGCGACACGCAGGCGCTGGCCTACGACCGTGCGACGGCCGTGCGCACTGCGCTGCTGGAAAGACTCACGCCGCAACAGGCGCAGGCGCTGAACGTGCAGCTGCGCACCGATCTCGACGATGCCGACAGCACGCTGCTGTCGCTCGGCGAATCGGCGCTGCTCGGCACGGTGCTGTTCGATACCGGCCAGGCCACGATCAAGCCCGAATACGCAGCCGCTGATCGAGCGGCTCGCCGCCGACATCGAAAGCCGCAAGGGCGGCACGGTGGCGGTGATCGGCCACGCCGACCGCCGCGGTTCCGACAGCTATAACGCCGCGCTCGGCCTGCGCCGTGCCAAGGCCGTATTCGAGGCGATCGCCGCCAAGCTCAGCGCGGAGGCACGCGGCAAGTTGCGCGTGGACATCAGCGACACACCGACAGCCCCTGTCGACAACACGCTGCCGAAGGGGCGCTGACACCATGAAGATGAAACTGCTCGATTACACCCTGATCTGCATGCTCGCCGGCATCGCGCCGGCCACCGCGCAGGAATCGTCATCGTTGCCCGGCGCGACCGGCAAGCCCGGCGCATCGCAAGATGTCGCCGCGAAAGTCGATTGCACCGGCGCGACCTGCGTCTCGAGCGAAGGCGTGCTGATGCGCGTACGCACGCGCGGCGAACGCCAGCCGACCGCACCCGCCGCTGCGGCGACTTCGCAGGACTTGCAGCCCGATCGCCGCGTCACCGTCGAGACCGAAGCTCCAGGCAAGGCAGTCGCGATCGGCAAATGGTCCGTGCAACTGCCCAACGGCGGCGTGATCTGGGCGACCGAGGATCCGAGCCTGGGCCAGGCCGAACTCAATGCCTCGGCGCCGAGCTTCGTCGCCTTCGACGGCCAGCGCATCACGCAGCCGGTGCAGTTCTACGTCTACAGCAACTACCCGGACTTCATCGATCGCGCCGAGATCACGCTCTACCGCGCGACCGATGCCGACCTGGTGTCGCCGATCGCCACCTTGCCGCTGCAGGTCGGTGCAGTCAGCGAAGTCGAGTGGGATGGCAAGTTGCCGCAGGGCGTCACGCTGCGCGCCGGCGACGAGTTGCAATACATCGTCCGCGCCTACGGCAAGGGCGGCAGCGCCTTCGATGAAACCTATCCGCGCCGGCTGCAACTGGTCCGCCCGGAAGAGGCCGAACGCGGCACGCAACTGCTGCGCGGCGAGGTCGAGAACAAGTTCGGCACCGCCTTCAGCACCGAGCAAGCCGAGCAGCAGAGCCTGATCGACGGCGCCTTCGGCCAGAACAGCCTGCGCCAGCAGAACATCGGCATCTACGGCTCGCGCATCCGCATCCAGGGCCGCAACATCCCCGACGGTTATGCGCTGACCATCGACGGCAAGAGCCAGCCGGTCGACCTGCAGCGCAAGCTCGTCGCCGAATACCTGGTGCCGATCGGCCGCCACACCTTCGATATCGCGATGACCGGTGCGGACCAGCGCACGATCAAGCACACGCTCGACGTCGATGTCAGCGGCCGCTACATGTTCGCGGTCGCCATCGCCGATCTCACCGCCTCCGGCAACGATGTCAGCGGATCGGTGGAACCTCTGGCGGCCGACGATCGCTACGACGACAGTTTCCTGATCGAAGGCCGGCTCGCGTTCTATCTGAAGGGCAAGGTCAAGGGCAAATACCTGATCACCGCGCAGGCCGACACGCAGGAGCGCGAGGTCGAGGAACTGTTCAGCGGCTTCTGGGACGCCGATCCGCAGGACATCTTCCGCCGCCTCGATCCGGATCTGTATTACCCGGTCTACGGCGACGACTCGACCACCTACCGCGACGTCGACACCCAGGGCCGCCTGTACGTGCGCGTCGACTGGGACAAGAACCAGGCGCTGTGGGGCAACTTCAACACCGGCATCACCGGCACCGAATACGGCCAGTACTCGCGCGCGCTGTACGGCGGCGCGTTCAACTGGCGCTCGCAGCGCGACACGCTTTACGGTGCGCCGGGCAGCGAAGTCCGCGTGTTCGGTTCCGAAGCGCAGACCGCACCCGGCCACAGCGAATTCATCGGCACCGGCGGCAGCCTGTACTACCTCAAGCACACCGACCTGCTGCCGGGCTCGGACCGGCTCGTGCTCGAGATCCGCGACAGCACCACCGGCCGCGTCGAGAACCGCGTCGAGCTGCTGCGCGGCGCCGACTACGAGATCGACGAGTTGCAAGGCCGCATCCTGCTGACGCGTCCGCTGTCGCAGGTCACGCGCGAGAACATCCCGACGCTGACCCGCGACGCGCCGCTCGACGGCTTCGCGCAGATCCTGCTCGCCGATTACGAATACGTACCGACCGGCTTCGACCCGGACGACGTGACCGCAGGTTTCCGCGGCAAGCACTGGTTCGGCGATCACGTCGCCGTCGGTGCGACTTACGTCGACGAGAACCGCGCCGGCGAGGACTATTCGTTGCAGGGCGCCGACCTCACCTTGCAGGCCGGTCGCGGCACTTACCTGAAACTGGAACAGGCCAGGTCCGAAGCCACCAGCGTGCCGGTGTTCTTCTCCGACAACGGCGGCCTGAGCTTCACCCAGTTCAACTCGGGACTGGGCGCGCGCGAAGGCGATGCCAGCAGTGCCGAGGCGCGCGTCAACCTGAAGGAACTCGGTTGGACGCAGCTCGACTGGTCGGCGGGCGCCTGGTGGCGGCAGGTCGATGCCGGTTTCTCGGTCGCGCGCTCGGACCAGGGCTTCGACATCGAGGAACACGGCGCAGAAGTGCGCGGCCTGGTCACCGAAGACTTCCAGGTCTATTCGCGTTACAGCCGTGCCGAACGCGGCCTGGAGTCGCTGACGCAGGCGCAGCTCACCGGCGAATGGCGCATCCGCGACGGCAGCACGCTCAGCGGCGAGTTGCGCCGGGTCGACGAGAACCAGCTCGGCGGCGACGCCGTCGGCGTGCTGGCCGCGATCCGCTACCTGCAGCGCATCGGCAGCAAGGTGGAGTTGTACGGCACCGCGCAGGTCACGGTCGACGACGACGACGGCAGGTACGCCGACAACGATGCGCTGACGCTCGGCGGCAAGTATTTGTTCGGTCAGCTGTCGACGGTCGGCGCCGAAGTCACCAGCGGCGACCGCGGCGATGCGGCGCAGGTCAATGCCGAATATCGCCTGTCGCCGGAGCATTCGCTCTATGGCGCCTACACCTATTCGACCGACACCACGCAATACGATCCGCTGTTCAACAACAAGCTCAATCCGGGCTGGACGTTGGGCCAGCGCTGGCGCCTGTCGAACCAGGTCAACATGTTCAACGAAAGCCAGTACCTGAAGGCGCCGAACGAATCCGGGCTGGCGCACACCTTCGGCATGGATTTCTATCCCGGCGAAGGCTGGAACCTCGGCTTCACGCTGCAGACCGCCGAACTCGACAACAGCGTCGGCCAGGTCGACCGCAACGCGATCAGCCTCAGCGGCGGCCGCACCTCGGTCGATACGCAATGGCAGAGCAAGGTCGAATGGCGCCGCGACAGCGGTGCCGAGCAGCGCAAGCAGTGGGTCACCACCAACCGCCTGCTGCACAAGGTCAACGAGAGCTTCCGCATCGCCGCACGCGTCAACTATTCCGAGACCGAAGACCAGCTGCAGGCCGCGGCCGGCGCCAAGTTCATCGAAGGCAACGTCGGTTTCGCGTGGCGTCCGTTCGACACGACGCGCTGGGCGCTGCTCGGCAAGTACACCTATCTGTACGACGTCTCGTCGCTGCAGCAGGTCGGCGACAACGTCGCGTTCTACGACCAGCGCAGCCAGGTGCTGTCGCTGGAAGGCGTGTACAACCCGGACAGCCGCTGGGAATTCGCCGGCAAGCTGATGCGCCGCGAAGGCGAGGTGCGTTTCGGCCGCTTGAGCGGACAGTGGGCCGATGCGGCCGCGACGTTCGCGGCCGGCCAGGCACGCTTCGAGTTCGGCGGTGCCTGGCATGCGCTGGCGGAATACCGCTGGCTCGACGTGACCGACGGCGGCACGCGGCAGGGCTTCCTGGCCGGCATCGACCGCGATCTCGGCCGCAACTTCCGCATCGGCGTCGGCTACAACTTCACCGACTTCAGCGATGACCTGACCGATTTCGATTACGACCACCAGGGTCCGTTCCTCAATCTCGTAGGAAAGTACTGATGTCTGCTAGTGCGTTGCATCCCCTGCGCATCGAATCCGCCTCGTCTGCCCGGCGCCGGCGTTGGCTGGTTGCATGCCTGTCGGTCGCCGCGCTGTGCGCGGTGGCCGCACCGGCTTTCGCCCAGCGCTCGTTCGCGCGGCGATTCCCCGCACCCGCGGCAGCGCCGCTGACCACGCGCGGCGACATCGTGCTGATCGGCAACACCAATCTGACCTGCCCCGCCGGAGCGACCTGCACCACGGCCCAAAACGGCGGGACAGGCAGGAACAACGACTTCGTCATGATCGCAGTGGACGTCGACGCCGACGGCACCACGACCAATTCGAGCACGGCCACGCTGGCGATGCCGGCGGGATCGACCGTGCTGTTCGCGGGACTGTACTGGACCGGCCAGAACGGCAACGCCGCCGCCCGCGGCAGCGTGCGCTTCCAGACGCCAGCCAGTGGTGGTTACGTCACCGTCGCCGCCACCACCACCGACGTGATCGGGACCGCTTACCAGTCTTTTGCCGACGTCACCGCGCAAGTCGCCGCCGGCGGCAATGGCGCCTATACCGCGGCCAACGTCGCACTGACCGCGGCCAGCGGACAATGGGCCGGGTGGACGCTGGTCGTCGCCTATCAGAATCCGACCGGCACGCTGCGCAACCTGTCGGTGTTCGACGGCTTCCAGCTCGCCGACGCCACCAACCCGACCATCGACGTCAGCGTCAGCGGCTTCATCACGCCGCCAAGCGGACCGGTCAACAGCAACGTCGGCCTGGTGACGTACGACGGCGACCGCGGCCAGAACGATGCCGGTGCGACGCCCTCGCTCAGGTTCGGCCCGACCACCGCCAGCCTCAGCAATGTCTTCAATGCCGTCAATCCGGTGAACGACGTCTTCAACAGCTCGGTCAGCCTCAACGGCGTGGACGTCACCGCCGGACGCACGCCGGCTTACAGCAATACGCTCGGCATCGACATCGACGTGTTCCAGCCGAATACGCCGCTGCCCAACGGCTCGACCAGCCTGGTCGCGCGCATCAGCGGTTCGGGCACCGACGTCAACTATCCCGGCATCATGTCGATCGCCACCGACGTGTTCGAGCCGGAGATCGTCACCAACTTCAACAAGGCCGCGACCGACAGCAATGGCGCGCCGTTCCGTCCGGGCGACGAGGTGATGTATTCGATCTCGGTCAGCAATACCGGCAACGACGGCGCGTCCGACCTGGTCATCGCCGATCCGCTGCCGGTGGGCGTCACTTACGTGCCGAACTCGATCGTCGTGGTCAGCGGCCCGAATGCCGGCGCCAAGAGCGACGCGGCCGGCGACGATCAGGCCGAGTTCGACGGCAGCCAGATCGTGTTCCGCGCCGGCGTCGGCGCCGACGCCGGCAACGGCGGCACACTGTCCCCGGCGCCGGCGGCGAATTCATCTACCGAACTGCAGTTCCGGGTGACGATCGATGCAGGCGTCGACAATGGCACCGACCTCACCAATGTCGCCAGCATCGACTACACGTCGCAGACCACGGGCGTGCCGGGTACGGGCACTACGCCGCCGACGACGTTCACCGTGGTCAACGAGGCGAATCTGCAGATCACCAAGACCAACACGCCGGCGGACGGACCGAACGACGCCGCCGCCGACACGGTGATCGCCGGCGCGAGCGTGGACTACAGCATCGTGGTCACCAATCCCGGACCCAGCGCGGCCGACGGCGCCGTCGTGACCGATCCGGCGCCGACCGGACTGACTTGCAGCACCGCGGTTTGCGGCGGCGGCACGAACGGCGCCGCGTGTCCGGCGACCACCGGTCCGGCCTTGGTGACGGCCCTGCAATCCGCTTCGGGCATCGCCATTCCGACCTTGCCCGTGGGCGGCTCGGTGACCATCACGCTGACCTGCGACGTGACGCCCTGACGATCCGCGCGGCGCAGCGCCTGCTTCGGACAACGCTGCCGGCTTGCTGCCGGCAGCGATCGCAGTCCGCTACGCAGTAGCGGCTTCTGCGTAGTGACCTCGTCGATGCAAGCCAAGCCTCCACTTCGACTACGATCACGCGGCATGCCGTGAATGTGGGGCGGCGGGCAGCCGGCGACGAAGGGGACAGGGCACCATGATCAGCACTCGTGCCACCCGGATCAGGCTGACGGCTGCATGCCTTGCCGCCGCTTCGGTCTTCTCGTTGCCGGCCCTCGCGCAGGTCCAGCGCACCTTCGTCAACCTGGGCTTCGAGCAGCCGGTGCTGACCGGCAACAGCTGCTATCTGATCTTTTCCGCCACCGCGGTGGACGGGTGGGTGACCGATCACCCCAATAACGTCGTGCAAGGCAGTTGCGCGCTGGCCGGTTTCCCCACGGGCGCGGCCATCACGCAGCCGATCGAGTTATGGCGCGGCCCCAGTTTCAGCAGCGTACCGCCGCGCGCCGGTAACCAGCATGCCGAGCTCAATGCGTTTGTGGCCTCGCGCCTGTCGCAGACGATCTGCCTCACGCCTGGCGAGCAGATCGATTGGACGTTGAGCCACCGTGGCCGCAATAGCGCCACGGTGCCCGACACGATGAGCTTCAATATCGACAGCGTGACGAATCAAGTCGCGGTAGTGGCCACCACCACCAACGGCGGTGGCCTTGCTCCGTCGTGTCCGGACAGCGGCGGCGTCGACAATGTCAGCTGCACCTTCGCCGCGGGCCCGAACGGTTGGCGCGATTATTCCGGCAGCTTCATCTGGAACGGTACGGCAGGCAATCACAACTTCGGTTTTCAGGCGACCAACGGCGTGGGAGCGGGCAACTTCCTGGATCAGATCCAGGTGACGCTGCGCCCGTATATCGACTTCAACCCATCCAGCTTCAGCACGCGCGAGGGACAAGCTGCCTCTTTGCCGCAGATCCGTATCAGCGGCACCGTGCCCGCGGGCGGCATCACTGTTCTGGCCACCATCACCGGCGGCACCGCCACGCTCGGTAGTGATTACACGACCGCCAGCGGCACGACCACGGTCAATATCGCGATTCCGGCCGGGGCCTACGACAACAGCCTGATCAACTTGCCGATCACCGGCATCGGCAACGATACGGTCGTCGAGGACAACGAGACGGTCACGATCGCGCTGCAACCCAGCGTCGCCGATTACACCTTGTCGTCGACGACCGCTTGCGGCGGTCCGCCGACGACGAACGCGGTGCTGACGATTCTCGACAACGATGTCGACGTGCTCACCACCAAGTCGGTCGACAGCGCCACGCCGTCGCCCGGCGGCACGGCCGTCTTCACCGTGACCTACCAGAACAACACCGCCCAGCCCACCGTCGGCGCGGGCACCGACCTGACCATGCACGATGCCGCGGTGACGCTGGCCGATGCGCTGCCCGCCGGATTCACGGATTTCTCGTGGACCTGCGCGGCCAGCGGCACGCCCGCACCTACCTGTCCGTTTCCAAGCGGCACCGGCGGCATCAATGCGGCGGCCACCTTGCCGGCCGGCAACGGCGGCCTGGCCGGCGGCACGCTGACGTTCACCATCACCGCTACCGTGGCGGCGACGCAGTGCGACTCGACCACCAATATCAGCACGGTGACCGCGGATGCGCCGGTCCAGGAAGGCACGACGAGCGAGTCGGGCTTCGCCACGCCGGTGCCGGGCGGCACGGCCAACAACACGGCCACGGCCGCAGTCGACCCGCTCTGCTCGGACCTGTCGATCAGCAAGACCAATACGCCGGCCTCGGGGCCGAGCGATCAGGCCGCCGATACGCTCGCGAGCGGCACCAGCACGACCTACGACATCGTCGTGCGCAACAACGGCCCGGCTGCTGCCGACAATGCAACCTTGCGCGATCCGGCGCCGGCCGGATTGACTGCTTGCACGCTCGGCGTGCCCGCGTGCACGGCGAGTGGCGGCGCAACCTGTCCAACCACCGGCGCCGCTGCGGGACAGCTCTCTGTCGCGAATCTGCAAGCTGCCGCCGGCGTGCAGATTCCGATCCTGCCCGCGGGCGGCATCGTGACGTTCAAGCTGACCTGCACCGTGCCCTGACGGCACGCGCGTCCGTCCGCCCAGGCCGTCCGTCAGCGGCCATTGCGTTTTCAACGACACGGCATGACAGTGCCGATGCGCACCGGCGTATCGTCGCCGGACGCAGGCGACGGGGCCAGACCGATGTCATCGAACGCTCGGGCGAACGGCCAGCCGGATCGCGGGCTGTGGGCTCGCCGGCACAACCAGGCGCTGGTGGCGCTGGCGCGGCACGTCTGGCATGAGCATTGCACGCTCGACAAAGCTTTCAGGCTGATCTGCGAAACCGCGGCGCAGACGCTCGAAGTCGAACGCGTCAACATCTGGCGGCTCGACATCGAACAGCGCCGCCTGCTGTGCGTGCACGCCTACAGCCTTGGTACGCACGAACACAATCCGTCCGGTTTCGAGGAAAGCCTCGACTTCGATTCCGCCTACGGCGTGCTGCTCGACGAGGTGCGCGTGATCGATGCCGCCGACGTCGCCCGCGACGCTACGCTGTCGGCCTCGCAGGCCGCGCTCGGCGATTACCTGCGGCGCCATCGCATCCGCTCGCTGCTCGATGCGCCGATCCGCAGCGAGGGCGAACTGCTCGGCGTGGTCTGCCACGAACACGTCAACGGTCCGCGCACATGGTCGCCCGAGGACGAGGCCTTCGCCGGCAGCATCGGCGACTACGTCGCCATGGCCTACGAAATCAGCCGCCGGCGCGAGGCCGAGAACCGGCTGCGCTATCTCGAACTGCACGATCGGGAAACCGACCTGCCCAACCGCGACCATCTGCTGGAAGTCGCGCACAACGCCTTGCGGCCGACGCACGGCGACGACACCGGGCTGGCGGCGATCCACCTGCAGGTCGACGCGCCGCCGCCACCCGGCACGCGCCGCGACGACCCCGCAGCCGATGAACTCGGCCTACTGGTCGCGATCGCCGAACAGCTGCGCGGCGAGCTCGGCGAGACCGTCACTCTGGCGCGCGTGCGCGACGACGCGTTCGCGTTGCTGCCGCATCGCCACCTGCACGAAACCGAAGCGTTGAGCCTGGCCGAGCGCTGCATCGAGCTGGTGCAGGCCAGCGTGGCGGCCAACGGCATGGGGCACGCCGGCGTCTCGGTCGGCATCGCGTTTTCGCGCGACCTCGCCGCGCCGTCCGCCGATGCCTTGCTGCGCAATGCCGAACTGGCCAGCCAGCGTGCGCGCCGCCACGGACGCAACCGTTGCGAGGTCTTCGACGCCGAACACCACCGCGGCCTGCTGTCGCGCATGCGCACCGAACAGGCGCTGCGCGATGCCTTCGCCGAACAGAGATTGCTGGTGTACTTCCAGCCCGAAGTCGATCTCGATGGCCAGCGCTGGCGCGCGGCCGAGGCGCTGCTGCGCTGGCGCGACGAGGATGGGCTGGTGCGCGCGGCGGCGGACTTCATCGAAATCGCCGAAGCCTCCGGCCTGATCGTGCCGGTCGGGCGCTGGGTCTTGAACGAGGCCTGCCGCGCCGCACGGACGTGGCCGGCGCGCGACGGCGTCGCACCGGTGGTGCGCGTCAATGTGTCCGGGCGCCAGTTCGAGCAGGCCGGACTGGTGGCCGACGTCGCCAGCGCGCTCGCCGAACACGGCCTGCCACCGGAGCGTTTGTGCCTGGAGCTGACCGAAACCGCGTTGCTGCGCGACCAGGCCTCGGCCGCCGAGACGCTGTCGCGCCTGCGCACGCTCGGTGTCGGCGTCGCGCTCGACGATTTCGGCACCGGCTATTCGTCGCTCGCCTACCTCAAGCACCTGCCGATCGATGCGATCAAGCTCGACCAGAGCTTCGTAGCCGGGCTGCCCGCCGACCAGTACGACCTGGCGATCGTGCAGGCGGTGGTCGGGCTGGCCAGGCAGATGCGGATCGATGTCGTTGCCGAAGGCGTGGAAACGCAGGCGCAGGCGGATTGCCTGCGCGGCTGCGGCATCGCACGCGCGCAGGGTTTCCTGTTCGCACCTGCGATGCCTGGCGAGACCTTGCTGCTGCGACTCGGTGAAGGCAGGTAACCGCCACGAGACCCTGCGCCGGGCGGACGACGGTCCTTCGACTGATCACCGTGTCTCGTGCACGAAACGTGATGAATATCACAGATATTTCGTGACATACTGCGCCTAGCGGCATCCGGTTGAGTGCAGTTCCGAGCACCTCCGCGTCGCGGCTGTCGGTGCCGGACGCACGGCAGTGGTATCGAACAGGGGGTTTATCGAGCTAATCGCTGCCCATTGGGCGACCGGTCTGCGGTCGACGCAGTCGCGCATCCGGCCGACTCCGACTCCGAGTCCCGGCCAAAACGCTCGCGGTCTTGGGCCGGACGAGCCTGCCCGGGTCACGCAAACACCCCCAGCGCACCCGCCCAACCAACCGCCGCGACAGCGGCCGACACTTGAGGAGTGACAATGAAACCTACGGCCTTCCTATTACTCGCCCTCGTCGCTGCATCTGCATCCGCGTCCACTACCGACGTGCTGCAAAAGGAAAATGGCAATGCGATGAACAACTGCCGCGGCGCGTTGCCGGTGCATGAAGCGTCGCTGCGCAGCCGTCCACTGGCGCTGGTCAACGAGAGCGGCAGTCCGGCCTACGTCAACTGCGCTTTCCGCGCGCCGACGAACAGCGCCGGCCAGGAAGCCTTCGGTGCGGTATTGCACAACTATGGCGCCGCGACGGTCTCGGTCAATTGCGTCGGCGTGGTCGGTGTGGACGATGGCCAGGCCACGTACATCCCGCGCACGATGTCGCTCGATCCTGGCCAACGCAAGCTGCTCAACTTCGATTACGTAACGGACAACGAGAGCAAGCGCTTCCAGACGAACACCGGATTGCAGTGCCTGTTGCCGTCCAACGTCGGCATCAACGAGACGCCGCAGACGTTCCGGCAGAAGTAGGAAAGCCCGGCCCATCGGCCCCGAGCCGGTGGGCTACCTTTGCAAACGCGATGCACAGGCATCACGACGACTGTCGTGCGATCGCACTGTGCTGTCATGCGGATCCGGGTCGCTGCGTGCCGCGTCGTCGCGCCGCCTTCGACCGGCGCCGCACCTTACTGCGCCGCCGCGTCCTCGATCGGTACGTCGTGCGCGCGCAGCCACTCGCGGATGGCCTCGCGGCTGCGTTTCGCCTCTCCGCTCAGCACGCTCTCGCGGGTCTTGAACAGATAGCGCTGGAAGGTCACGCCCTGCACGTTCTTCACGTCGGGATCGGCGCCGGCCTTGAGCAGAGCCAGGGCATGCTTCGGGTCGTTATACTTGGCGGCCTGGTGCAATGCGGTGTTGCCGGCGCGGTCGACGGCATCGGGGTTGGCGCCGGCGGCGAGCAGGGCATCGAACTGCGCGTCGCGGCCGCCGCGCAGCGCGGAAAAGATCGGCGTGGTCTGCGTAGTGCCGTTGCGGGCATTCGGGTCGGCCTTGTGCTTGAGCAGCAGCGCCAGGTACTTCGGATCATCGGCCATCGCGGCCAGGTGGATCACGGTGTCGCCATCGATGCCGGGCCTTGCCGGATCGGCGCCGGCGTCGAGCAATGTTTCGATGCCGCGCGTGGACTTGCTCAGCAGCGCCCATTGCAGCGGCGTGACCTGCTTGTCGCCGTGGGCGTCGGGATCGACGCCGGCCTGCGCCAGCGCACGCACTCGCGCGCTATCGCCGTCGACGGCCGCACTTGCCAGTTCGGCGACGCGCGGATCGGAAAACGCCTGTTTTGCATCCACCGGTGACACTCCCTGGCGGGCGCATGCGACGCCCGAGAACAGCATAAACGACGCGATCAGGATCCAGCCGAGGGTATGAAGGCGATAGCGGACGCGGCTGTCGGCATCCGTCTTGTGCGGATCGTGTTCACGGCGGGGCAGCGCGTGAAGTGGCGTCAGGACCATGCGAGGAGTCTAGGACCTGTGACTAATAAGCGGATGAACTGCTGCGCCCGAATCGCTTCAAGAAATAATGCGCAGGCTTTGGATTTGCTCGTCTTTCCCGCGAAGGCAGAAATCCAGCGCCTTACGCACTTGTGCCTGAAAGTCACTGGGTCCCCGCCTTCGCGGGGATGACGAGCAAAAGTCCCCACCGGTGACCAGATCAGACTCAGAACCAGTTGCCCGGATTCCAGCCGCTCTCCTTGAAATCGTTCCAGCGATCTCCGGCCCAGTTGCCGACGTCGCTGGCGCGATCGCCGACCCAGTTGCCGACATCGGTAGCGCGATCGGCCACCCAGTTGCCGGCGTCGACCGCGCGATCGGCCACCCAGTTGCCGGCATCGGTCAATCGATCCGTAGCCCAGTCGCCGGCGGTATCGAGCTGGTCGCTGACCCAGGCGCCTGCAGTGTCGAGTTTCTCGTTGACCCACGTCCCCGCCGTATCGAGGCCGTTGCCCAGCCACTGCGAGCCATCCTCGATCCAGCCGCCGACCGTGCGGCCGGCGCCATCGAGCCCGACGGCATTGCCGAGATCGCGGACCAGCCCGCCGACGAGGTTGCCGCTGGCATGCACGGTGTCGCCGGCCAAGTTGAGGCCGCGGTCGACGACGTCGCCCGTGAGGTTCAGGCCGGCATCGACGACATCGCCGGTGAGGCTCAGCGCGGCGTCGACCGGGCGGCCGTTGATCAGGTCGCGGCCGGCGTCGACGACATCGCCGCCGAGGTCGGTGGCGACGCTGGCGACATCGCCGACCAAGCCCGCGCCTTCGCGAATGACATTGCCCGCGAGGTCGAGCACGGCTTCACCGGGACGCGCCAGCGCGGTATCCAGCGGCGAGGTCTCGATCGGCGTGACGTTGCCGTTCTCCAGACCGCGCAGCACCGCAGGCATCAGATGGGCGCGGATCGGATCCTTGATCAGGTAGGTGTTGTCCAGGCGCAACTCGTAGCCGACGGCATCGGGCAGCGGCGACACGCCCTGCTGCGCGCCGGTGAGGATGTCGTTCTGCACGTTGTAGCGACGGACCAGGCCGTCGGCGGCGACTTCGCGCGCACCGTTCGGCGTGAAGTTGAGGCTGCGCAGGGTTTCGTCGCTCAGGCCGGCTGCGTTGAAGGTCACCGCGGGACTGTCGGTGGCCAGCGCGGCCGCCGAGGCGAGGCCGCCACCGAGCGAATGTCCGGTGATGACCAGGTTGTCGCCCCATTCGGCCGAAGCTTCCTGCGCGAGCGCCATCGCGTCGCGGTACTGCGCGGTCTCGAAGCCGAGCCCCTGGCCGCCGTTGGCGATCCAGTCCGGGATGCTGGTCGGGTCGGTGCCGGCGAAGGCCAGCACATAGCGGCCGTTGCCGTCGGTGTAGATGGCCGCCTGGAAGCCGGTGGCATCGCTGGAGCGCGGCGTGGTGATGCCCGGCGGCAGGTCTGCGTCGCTGACCCGGGTCCAGTTGCCGGCGCCGATGCTGCCGGCGCTGTCGGTGTTGTAGACATCCTCGGACAGCAGCGCGAGGTCGTGGTCGATGCCGGCCTGCGGCTGCTGGCCGCGGACCTCGTCGGCGAACGAGCTTGCGGGGACCGGCGCCTGCGGGTCGTTGGCCGCGAACAACTGGCCGAACTGCGGGTGGTAGGCCGGCTCGGCGACGTAGGCGGCATTGCCCTGCAGCCACTGGTCATAGCCGGCGGGATCGACTTGCGGGTCCGGCGGTGGCGGCAGTCGGTACTGCTCCGCGATCGACTGCGCGGTATTGAACTGTACGGACATGTCCGGCTTCCTCGCCTCTCCCAGTCTTCCTCAAGCTAGAGGTCGGCGAGCGGGGGCGCCAGCTAGGGCTGACCCCAGATCATGCGCCGGCGTATGGTCGGTCGGGACGTCGCGCGCCAGGGCGCGCGCTACGGCCGACCCGGGCGCTGCGCTATCTTCTTGCGCTCGCTCCTGCGCGGAATCGCCATGTCATCGATCTCGTCTGCCTCGCGCCTGCCTTCCTTGGGCATGGTCCGTCGCCGTGCCGCATTCGGCCTGGCGCTCGGTCTCACGTGCCTTGCGTCCGCCGCCGCCGACCGCGTCACCGGGCTGCCCTTCGCCACGCGCAGCGAGGTCTACGCGCCGCATGCGATGGCCGCGACCTCGCATCCGCTGGCCACGCAGATCGCGCTCGACGTGATGAAGAACGGCGGCAGCGCGGTCGATGCCGCGATCGCGGCCAACGCCGCGCTCGGCCTCATGGAACCGACCGGCAACGGCATCGGCGGCGACCTGTTCGCGATCGTCTGGGATCCGAAGACGAAGCAGCTGCACGGCTACAACGGCTCGGGCCGCTCGCCGAAATCGCTGACGCTGGCCGAGTTCCAGAAGCGCGGCTTGACCGATATCCCGCCGAACGGCCCGTTGCCGGTCAGCGTGCCGGGCACCGTCGATGCCTGGTTCGCGCTGCACGAACGTTTCGGGCGCAAACCCATCGCCGACGATCTCGCGCCCGCGATCCGCTATGCGCGCGAAGGCCATCCCGTGCACGAGGTGATCGCCTACTACTGGGGCCTGTCGGCACCGCGCCTGTCGAAATGGCCGGGCTACAAGGAACAGTTCACGATCGACGGCCGCGCGCCGAAGCGCGGCGAGACCTGGAAGAACCCGAACCTCGCCGACACGCTCGAGAAGATCGCCCAGGGCGGGCGCGATGCGTTCTACAAGGGCGACATCGCGCGCACCATCGACGCCTACTTCAAGGCCAATGACGGCTTCCTCTCGTACGACGACCTCGCCGCGCACCACGGCGAATGGGTCGAGCCGGTCAGCACCAACTATCGCGGCTACGACGTCTGGGAACTGCCGCCGAACAGCCAGGGCATCGCCGCGCTGCAGATCCTCAACTGCTCGAACCCTACGACCTGAAGAAGTACGGCTTCGGCAGCCCCGAGCACGTGCACCTGTTCGTCGAGGCGAAGAAGCTCGCGTTCGCCGACCGCGCGCGCTGGTACGCCGATCCGGCGTTCGGCAAGCTGCCGGTGTCCAAGCTGATTTCCAAGCCGTACGCGAAGCAGCGCGGCAAGCTGATGTCGCTCGACAAGGCCGCGCGCGAAGTGCAGCCGGCGACGCCGAAGGAACTCGACGAAGGCGACACCATCTACATGACCGTCGCCGATGCCGACGGCATGATGGTGTCGCTGATCCAGTCGAACTATCGCGGCATGGGCAGCGGCATGGCGGCGCCCGGATTGGGCTTCATCTTCCAGGATCGCGGCGAGATGTTCGTGCTGAAGGAAGGCCATCCGAACAGCTACGCACCGGGCAAGCGTCCGTTCCAGACGATCATTCCCGCGTTCGTCACCAAGAACGGCAAGCCGTGGTTGAGCTTCGGCGTGATGGGCGGCGCGATGCAGCCGCAGGGCCACGCGCAGATCGTGATGAACCTCATCGACTTCGGCATGAACCTGCAGGAAGCCGGCGACGCGCCGCGCATCCAGCACGATGGTTCCACCGAGCCGACCGGACAGGCGACGGCGATGAGCGACGGCGGCGAAGTCGATCTCGAAACCGGTTTCCCCTACGAGACCGTGCGCGAGCTGATGCGCAAGGGTCACAGCGTTCGCTTCTCCAACGGCCCGTACGGCGGCTACCAGGCGATCATGGTCAATCCGCAGGGCCCGGGTTACATCGGCGCCAGCGAATCGCGCAAGGACGGGCAGGCGGCAGGGTACTGACGGTTGCATGATCAACAACGCTCTCGATCTGGAACACTATCGCCGGCAACTCGCCGCGCACAGACGCGTGCAGGTTCGCGACTACCTGCAGGCCGACGCGGCCGCGCGGCTCGAGTCCTGCCTGGCGAACGAAGTGCCGTGGACGCTGGCGCTGCGCGATGGCGCGGGCCCGCGCACGATCGCGCATGCCGAGTACGCCGCGTTCGACGCCGCGACGTCGGCGCGCGTACTCGCGGCGACGGCCGACAGCGCGCGCGGTGGCGGCTTCCGCTTCGCCTACGACAGCTACATGATGGTCACCGCCTATCGCGAGCAGCGCGACCCTGGCCTGTTGCTGCATGGCGTGCTGGAATTCTTCAACTCGCCCGAGCACATCGCCTTCGTGCGGGCATTGACCGGCGATGCGCGGATCCGGCGCATCAATGCGCAGGCGACGCGCTATCGTCCCGGCCACTTCCTGCGCCACCACAGCGACGAAGACGTCGACGAAGGACGTCTGTACGCCTACGTGATGAACCTGAGCCGCGACTGGCAGGCGGACTGGGGCGGGCTGCTGCAGTTCATCGACGACGATGGACGCGTGTCGGACACCTATCTGCCGGCATGGAACACCTTGTCGCTGTTTTCGGTTCCCGCGGGCCACGCGGTGTCGATGGTCGCGCCGTGGGCGGATCGGGATCGCCTGGCGATCACGGGCTGGTTTCTGGCTTGATGGCGGACGATCTTGCGACGCAGTCGTTGCTGCGCGAAGCCTTGCAGGCGCTGCAACGCGGCAAGCTGCCGCAGGCAAAGGAGGCATGCGAGCGCGCCCTGCGCGCCGCGCCGCAGTCGTTCGATGGATGGCGCATTCTCGCCATGGTCCTGCATGCGCTCGGCCAGCAGGACGCGTTCTGCGACGCATTGCAGAGAGCGCTTGCGCTGAAGCCGCACGATGCGACGACCGCGCTCGACTACGGCAGCGTGCTGCTGCAGCAAGGGCAGGCAGCGGCTGCGCAACCGCTGTTGCGGCTGGCGATGGACAAGCTGCCGCAAGACGCGAGGGCCGCATTTCGCTACGGCACGGCGAGTTTCCTGCAGGACGAGTTCGACGAGGCAGCGATCGGCTTCGACGCGGCGACCGCGCGCCAGCCGGACTGGGTCGAGGCCTGGAACAATCTCGCCGCCGCGCACGGCAAGCTGCAGGCCTATCCCGCCGCCATCGCCGCCGCGCGCATCGCCCTGCGCCTGCGGCCGGACGATGCCACGACCCATCGTGCGCTATCCGCATTGCTCTCCAACCAGTTCGAACCGTCGGTCCTGCAGGAGGGCTTGGCCTTCGCCGATCGCGCCTTGCAACTGCAGCCGGATTTCGCCGCGGCCCATCGCGACGCGGCGATCCTTGCACGAAAACTGCATTTGCATGCGCGCGCGTTGCAAAGCGCACGCCGGGCCTTCGAACTCGCGCCAGGCGACCCGCCGACCGTCGACGCGCTCGGCGAACAGCTCATCGAGATGGACCAGGCCGGCGCCGCGGCTGCCGTTTACGCGACGACGCTCGCCGACGTGGACGCGCCACCGATGCTGCAGCGCCAATACGGCGTGGCGTTGTTGCACGACAGGCAGGCCCGCCTGGCATGCGATGCGTTGACGACGGCATTGGCCCGCGACCCGACCGACCAGCGCGCGATCGCCTATCTCGGCGCGGCGCTCGCCGCGGACGGACGGCTGCAGCAGGCGATCGAGCTGTTGGGCTTGCAACGCAACGTGCATGCGATGGACTTACCGGTGCCTGCAGGCTTCGCCGATGCGACGGCCTTCCATGCCGCGCTCGCGGACGACATCCGCCGCCACAGCCAGCAGCGCTGGGAGCCGGTCGGGCTGGCCGCGCGGCAGGCGTATCTGAGCGGCGACCTGCTGGTCGATCGCACGCCCGCCATCCTCGGGCTCGAACAACGTCTGCGCGAGGCGATCGAGCGCTTCATCGCCGAGCGCCGCGCCGAAGCCGTGCAAACGACGGACGATGTCTTCCTGCGCAACATCCCCGAGCGCTACCGCCTGCACGTGTGGGCGACCCAGGCCGCCGCGCAGGGCTACATCGACACCCATCTGCACGAGGATTCATGGCTGTCCGGCGCCTACTACGTGCAGCTGCCGGCAGCGGTGTCGAAAGACGATCCGGAACATGCCGGCTGGATCGAATTCGGGCGTCCGTTCGCGCGTCTGCCGCAATGGCCGGAGCAGGCGCTACGCCGCGTCTGCCCGCAGGTCGGCACGCTGTTGCTGTTTCCGTCCTACCTGTTCCACCGCACGCTGCCATACCAGGGTGAAGGCGAGCGCATCAGTATTTCCTTCGATCTGGCGGCGGTGCCATGACCACCGGAAACAACGGCTAGTCCGCCGGCACCGTCCGCTCCCGCGCCCACTCGCGCAGCGCATCGACCTGTTCGCGCATCAGCACCGACAGCGGCCGTGCCTGCTTGAGTTCGGCACGCAGCTGGAATTCCGACAAGGGCGCTCCCGCGGCGTGCGCCGTATACAGCGCGGCGACGATCGCCTGCTCGATCTCGGCGCCGGAGAAGCCGTCGGCGGCGTCGGCGAGCGCGCGCAGGTCGAAGCCGTCCGGCACCAGGCCGCGGCTGCGCAAATGCGTGGCGAAGATCTCCGCGCGTGCATCGGCGCTCGGCAGATCGACGAAGAAGATTTCGTCGAAGCGGCCCTTGCGCAGCAGTTCCGGCGGCAGCTCGTGCACCTGGTTGGCGGTGGCGACCAGGAACACCGGCGCCTTGCGCTCGGCCAGCCAGGTCAGGAAATAACCCAGCACGCGCCGCGACACGCCGCCGTCGCCGCCGTCGCCGGAACTGGCCAGGCCTTTCTCGATCTCGTCGATCCACAGCACGCACGGCGCCAGTTGTTCGGCCGAGGCCAGCGCGTCGCGCAGGTTCTTCTCGGTCTCGCCGTGGTACTTGTTGTAGAGCGCACCGAAGTCGAGCCGCAACAGCGGCACGCCGAAGCCGCCGGCAACGGCCTTGGCCAGCATCGACTTGCCGCAGCCCTGCACGCCGAGCAGCAGCAGGCCTTTCGGCAGGTCGAGACCGGGCGGCGCCTGGCCTTCGGCGAAGACCGCGCGCCGTTGCTCGATCCAGCGCCTGACGCGCCTGGCGCCGGCGACATCGGCGAAGCGCGCGGTGTCGTATTCGAAATGCAGGTGACCGCTGCGGTTGAGCAGCTCGAACTTCAGCTTCGCCAGCTGCGGCAGATCCGCTTCGTCGAGCACGCCGTCGTCGAAGATCAAATGCCGCGCGATACGGCGCGCGTCATTGCCATTCAGGCCCTGCAGGTTGCGCACGATGCGCGCGACCACCGCATCGTCGGCCTCGACGCGCTTGCCGCCATGTTCGCGCGTATAGGCGGTGGCTTCCTCGCGCACCAGTTTCAGCAGGGCGTTGGCATCGGGCAGGCGCGGCGCGAAGCGCACGGCATGCGCCTCGAGGTCGGCCGGCAATTCGACCTTGGCGCCGACCAGCACGACGACGTGCGGCAGGCTGTGGCGGCGCTGGATGATGTCGCGCAATTGTCGCTGCGTGCTGGCGTAGCCGAGGTAGGCTGCGAAGTCGAGCAGCAGGTAGACGCCACGCTGCTCGGCGGCCTGGATCGCGGCCAGGGTGGTGCTGGCGTCGGGCGCGACCTCGGACGGGTCTTCGCGATCCAGGTCGATGCGGCGCAGGCCCTCGGTGATCGACCAGCGGAACAGCGCGCGCCAGGCCTGCATCAGCGTCTGCCGGAATAGTTCGACCACGCGCGCCTCGTCGGGCGTCTCGATCACGATCAACGGGGTGTCCGCGCGGATCAGCGCCACCAGGTCCTGCAGCTCGCTCATGTCGTCCTGACCGGCAAATGAGCGCGGACGATAGCAAAGCCCACGGGCCGCGGCAGCGGCGCGAAGCCGCCGGAACGGGTGCTAAGCTGCGGCCTCCTCGTGGCGGAGCATGGGATGAAGACGATCCTGGTGGCCAGTTCCAAGGGCGGCGTGGGCAAGACCACGATCGCAACGCACCTTGCGGCGCAATCCGCGCTCGAGGGTCGTCGCACGGTGTTGATCGACGCCGACCCGCAAGGCTCCTCGACGCGCTGGTGCGAACGCCGCGCCGTTCTCGACAGTGCCGTGCTGCCGCTCGAGGGCAGCACTCGCCACAAGTCCACGCTGAAAGCCATTCCCGACGACGCGCAACGCGTGGTCATCGATGCGCCGGCCGGCTCGATGAGCGCCCACCTCGATGCCTATCTGGAAGTGGCCGACGTCGTGGTCGTGCCGGTGCTGCCGTCGACGCTCGACATCGAGGCCACCGTGCCGTTCCTCGATTCGCTGGCCAAGCACCCGCGCGTGCGCCGCGGCCAGCTGCGCGTGGGCCTGGTCGGCAACAAGCTCAAGCCCTGGACCAATGCCTCGCAGCAGTCGCTCGACCTGCTCAAGGCCTGGCCTTATCCGGTGATCGCACAGCTGCGCGATAGCCAGGCCTACGTGATGCTGGTCGGGCTCGGCAAGAGCCTGTTCGACTACCAGTCGGCGCAGGTCCGCGAACACCAGGCCGACTGGCAGCCGCTGCTGAAGTGGGCCAGGCGTTGATGCAGCAGGCGCGTGCAGCCGGGAATGGCGCATCGGCAAGGCGATGCCTTGGCATCGCGTCGCGGCGGACTTCGCGATCACATTGCGTTCGCCGGGATCGGTCAATGCTTCCTCAAGGCTGATCTTTTGCAAGCCGGACCTGGCAGCGTCCGCAACGATGTCTGATCTATCCCGATGTTCCTTCCAGATTCCCTTTTCCATTCCGGCTCCCCACCAACATGCGCGAACTGATCCTGCTGCGTCACGCCCACGCCGAACCGGTCGCGCCTGGCCAGTCCGACACGGACCGGCCGCTGTCGTCCGAAGGGCTGGCCGAGGCCGAAGCCGCGGGCCGATGGCTGGCCGAGCAGGGATTGGTGCCGGATCGCGTGCTCTGTTCGCCGGCACGGCGCACGCGCGAGACGCTGGAGGCGGTGCTGGCGAAGATCGGCTATGTCGACCAGCGCCTGGATGACGCGATCTACGACGCCTCCGCCGGCACGCTCGCGGAAATCGCCGATGGCCACCGCGAGGCCGAGCGCCTGCTGCTGGTGGGCCACAATCCCGGCATCGAACACCTCGCCGCGCTGATGCACAGCGGCCAGTCGGGCGATTTTCGCGGCATGCCCCCGGGTGGTATCGCGGTGCTGAGCCTGCCGGCGAATGCAGCGATCGAACCGGGCATCGCCACCCTCTCCGCTTTCTGGTGGCCGTGAGCCGGCGCCTGTTCGGCGGCGTCCTCGCGTTCTGCCTGTCCGCTGCCCTGCTGTCCGCGGCGGCGCTGGCGGCCACCATCGATCCGGCGTCCTCGACGATCGGGTTCACCCTAAAAACGCGCTGGGGCCAGACGCTGCACGGCCGCTTCCCGCGCTATGAGGGCGAGATCGCCACGCTGGCCGACGGCCGCCACCAGGTGCGCTTGCGCCTGTCGGCGCGCGATATCGAGATTCTCGATAATCCCACCTACACGCGATTGACGCGCGGCCCCGGCTTCTTCGATGCCGAGCGCTACCGCAGTGTCGTCTTCGTATCCGATCCCTATGCCACGGCCCTCATGCGCAGCGGCGGTCCGCTGGCCGGCGAACTGACGATCCGCGGCCGCCAGCAGCGCGAGGTCTTCACGCTGAGCCCCGCGACCTGCGAACGACCCGCGGTCGACTGCGACGTGGTCGCGAACGGCAGCATCCGCCGTGACGACTATGGCGTGGATCGCTGGGGCTTCGCGCTGTCGAACCGGGTCCGCTTCTCGCTGCGCGTGCGAGTGCAGGGAGCGCTGGGCACGTGATCGCGATGCGCGCGCGCCAAGTCGCGGCGCTGCTGTTGGCCCTGTCGTGCGGCGCCTGCACCACGCTGTCGACGGCGCAGCGCGAGCGCGCTACGCAGATCGCCAGCCAGGCGCGCTCGACAATCATTGATTGCGCCGCCGCCGATGCCTGCGCCAAGCCATCGTCGTTGCGCGAACTCGGCACGCACGCCTACTCCGAAAGCGCCGTCGCCACGCCGCGGCATTACGCGCTGATCCTCGACTACGGCCAGGATGCGCTGCTGGCGCGCCTCAATCTGATCCGCTCGGCGCGCACTAGCATCGACCTGCAGACCTACATCTTCGACGAGGACGATGCCGGCCACCTGGTGCTCGACGAGTTGCTCGCCGCCGCGCGCCGCGGCGTGCGCGTGCGCGTGCTGGTCGACCAGCTCGCAGCGCTCAAGCACGTCGACACCCTCGCCGCGCTGGCCGGCGCGCACGCCAACTTCGAGATGCGCGTCTACAACCCGGTGCTGGGCCGCGCCTACATCAATTATCCGCAGTACGCGCTGGCGGCGGCGTGCTGCTGGCGCCGGCTCAACCAGCGCATGCACAGCAAGCTGCTGCTGATCGACGACATCGTCGGCATCACCGGCGGGCGCAATTACCAGGACGACTACTACGACTGGAACAACGAGTACAACTTCCGCGATCGCGACGTGCTGGTGGCCGGTCCGGTCACGCGCGAGATGAGTACGAACTTCGCGGCATTCTGGGATGCGCGCCGCAGCAGGCCGATCGCGCAACTGGTCGATGTCGGACGTCGCCTGCTGCGCAAGGGCGTGCCGGAACTGCCGCACCCGGATTTCAGGCTGCCGCAGCGCGTGCAGGCGATGTCGCGCGATGCCGACGACGCGGCGCTGGTGCAGGAGCGGCTGACCGGACTGGCGCTGCCGGTCGGCCCGGTGACCTTCATCGGCGATCCGCCGCAGAAGCATCGGCGCTCGTACGAAGGCGTGGCGCCGTCGAGTTCGGGCCTGCGCGAACTGATCGAATCCGCGCAGCATGAAGTGCTGTTGCAAACTCCCTACCTGGTGCTGTCGAAGCCGGCGCAACAGTTGTTCCGCGACCTGCACGACCGCGCCGACAGACCGCGCGTGATCGTGTCGACCAACAGCCTGGCGGCGACCGACTCGTTCATCACCTACGCCTTGTCGTACAAGTACAAGCGCCGCTACCTGCGCGACTTCGGCTTCGACATCTACGAGTTCAAGCCGTTCCCGGAGGACGCACCGATCGACGTCGATGCCACCGGTGCGGTCGGCATCTCGTGGAACGCCGATGGTTCGGTGGAGATCGACGATCCCAAGGGCGATCACGCGCACGTGGCCCAAACCGATGACGGCAGCGCGGATCCCGGCAAGGTCGACCAACGCGGCGAGACGCTGCCGCTTGCGCGCGAATACTCCGCATTGCGCTATTCGGGATTCTCGGCCAACGAACCCGTGCCGCTCGAACGCGCCGGCGTGCGCATCGGATTGCATGCCAAGTCGCTGGTGGTCGACGAACGCGTCGGCGTGGTCGGCACGCACAACTTCGATCCGCGCGGCGACCGCTACAACACCGAGAGCGCGGTGGTGATCGAGGACGCGGCGTTCGCGCGCGCGCTCGCCGCCAGCATCCGCCGCGACACCTCGCCCGCGAACGCGTGGACCATCGCGCGGCGCGACAAGCCGCCGGTGTTCTCGGGGCTGGAATATTCGCTGGCCAAGGTCTCCGAGCAACTGCCGATCTTCGACCTGTGGCCGGTGCGCTACGCCACCAGTTACGAGTTCCGCGCCGGTCCGGGCTGCCCGATGCCGCTGCCGCCGGGCGATGCGCGCTTTCGCGAGTGCTACGAGCCGGTCGGCGACTTCCCCGAGGTCAGCCTCGGCCTGAAGAGCCTGCTGACGCGCATCTTCACCGCCTTCGGAGCGGGCCTCGCGCCGATCCTGTAGGGGGCGGGTAACGGGCGTAGGGCGGGCTCAAGCCCGCCGCCGGGACTTCCCTGGCCCCGTAAAAGCCTGCATCCAGTGGCCAATTGCGCCCGCAAAGCAAAGGCGCGTCGGGGCCCGCCCTACGCCCCCTGTCATCAGTCATGCCCCGCAGATGCAACGCAGGCCTGCGAAACCGCATCTCTTGGGGTAATCCGGCATGCGCCGCCCGCTCTCAGACTAGATCTTCAGTGGGGTGACTTTTGGCATATGGCGGAATCGGTTAGGTGTTGTAGTCTACCAACACACCGAAGCACAACCACACCACCACACCCCCGGAGAACCGCCATGACCATGCAGACCAACAACAACGACCGCCGCGAAACCGCCCCGGCCCTCCAGACCGTCCAGTCGAGCGCCCCGGCCCGCCGCAACCACCGCGAACGCGATTTCGGCGTCGGCTACGGCAACAGCAGCGGCTATGCCAGCGGCAAGCGCTACACCAACGATTGGGCCCAGCCGCGCTTCCGTTGCGCGTGACCCATGAGTTCCGTTCCAACCCCCGCCCCCGCGGCCGGGCAGATGCGTCCCTCCCCGCATCCCCGGTCGCCGGGCCGGATCATCCGGCTCGGCTATGCTGAGCGCATGACCGAACAGATCAATCCCAGGCGCGCACAAGGCGCGCTTTTTCGTTCCGGCACTTCCCTCGCCGACCTCAACGCGCTCTCGCCGAACACCGCGATGCAGACGCTCGGCATCGTCTTCACCGAATTAGGCGCCGATTTCGTGCGCGCCACGATGCCGGTCGACGCACGCACCCACCAGCCATACGGTCTGCTGCATGGCGGCGCTTCGGTGTTGCTCGCCGAGACCCTGGGCAGTAGCGCCGGTATGTTGTGCCTGGACGAAGGCGAGATCTGCGTCGGCATCGAGATCAACGCCAACCACCTCGCCGCGGTGCGCGAAGGCGTCGTCATCGGCACCGCGCGGCCGCTGCATGTGGGTCGCAGCACCCACGTCTGGGAAATCCGCATCGAGGACGAAGCCGGACGCCTGGTCTGCGTTTCGCGGCTGACGCTGGCGGTGGTGCGCAAGAAGTAGCGAGCGCGGCGCGGACTGATAGCCGCATCCCGAGGCGCATCCCAGTAGGCGCATCTCAGTACGCGCATGGATGGTCGCCGCCGCTGAACACTTCGCCTCCCGCGTTCTGCCCCGCGCTGCTATCGTGGCCGGATGAACGTGCCGCTTCCCCCCGATGGCGCGCTCGCGTCGCCTTCCGGTGACGCGCTCGCGCGCAGCTTTCGCTACCTCTATCGCGCGCCACTGCTGTTGTGGCATCTGCTGATCGACCTGCCGCTGGTGCTGTTGCTGATCACGCCGCTGACCGCGGGCCTGCGCTGGCGCGGCGGCGAGCGCCTCGACCATCGCCTGATCCGCGCCTGGTCGGCGGGATTGATGCGCGTGTTCGGCTTCCGCCTGCACCGCGTCGGCACCCCGGTCAGCGGCGCGACGCTGTTCGTCGCCAATCATGTCAGCTGGGTCGACATCGTCGTGCTGCACAGCCAGCGCATGATGGGTTTCGTCGCCAAGCGCGAAATCTCGCAATGGCCGCTGGTCGGCTGGCTGGCCGCGCGCGGCGAGACGATCTACCACCAGCGCGGCAACCAGGAATCGCTGGGCGGCGTGCTGCACGAGATGCTGGCGCGGCTGCGCGCCGGTCGTTCGGTCGGTGTGTTCCCGGAAGGCCGCACGCGCGATGGCCGCGAACTCGGCCCGTTCCACGCCCGCATCTTCCTGGCGGCGGTCGAAGCCGGCGCGCCGGTGCAACCGGTGGCCTTGCGTTACGGCGTCGGCGGCGCGGCGCAAAGCATCGTCGCGTTCCAGCCGAACGAGAGTTTCTTCGCCAACTTCCTGCGCCTGCTCGGCGAACCGGCGCGCAGTACCGACGTGGTGTTCCTGGCGCCGATCGAACCAGGCGATGCCGATGGACGCCGGCGCATCGCCGAGATCGCGCGCGAACGCATCGCCATCGCCATGCGCCGATCGACGTGACCCTGCACGAGAGCCAGTACCTGCCACCGCGATGGCTGCGCAATCCGCATGTGCAGTCGGTCCTCGGCACGAGCCCGATGCGCCGCCGCCGCGGCGCGCAGGCGATGCAGGCCAGCGGCGCCATCACCACGCCGCACGAGGTCGACGGCGGCGATGGCGTGCGCCTGTATGGCTTGCACAGCGTCGTGCCGGGTCGCGCGCCGCGCGGACTGGCGTTGCTGCTGCACGGCTGGGAAGGCAGCGCCGAATCGAGCTACATGCGCCTGACGGCTGCAGCGCTGTTGCGGCGTGGCTTCGACGTGTTCCGTCTCAACTTCCGCGATCACGGCGATACGCATCACCTCAACGAGGCGCTGTTCCACTCCAACCGCATCGACGAGGTGATCCATGCCGCGCTCGATGTCGCCCGGCGCTTCCTGCCCGAGGCCGGCCAGCCGATGGTCGCCGCCGGACATTCCCTCGGCGGCAACTTCGCGTTGCGCCTGGCATTGCGCGCGCCCGGCGCGGGACTGCCGCTGACGCGCGTCGCGGCGGTCTGTCCGGTGATCGATCCGGCGGTGACGATGGAACAGATGGAACGCGGCATGCCGCTGTACCTGCGCTACTTCGAGCGCAAGTGGCGCCATTCGCTGCTGCGCAAGCGCGCGCTGTTCCCCGAGCGGCACGACTTCGACGACCGCACGCTGGCGCTCGGCATGCGCGGCCTGACGCAATGGATGGTCGAGCGGCATACCGACTTCGGCACGCTCGACAATTACTTCGATGGCTATTCGATCGCGGGCGATCGCCTGATGCGGCTGGAGATCCCCGCCGACATCCTGATGGCGGCGGATGATCCTGTGATCCCGGTGTCGGATTTCCATGCATTGTCGCTGCCGGCCAATGCGACGCTGGAAATCGCGCGCTGGGGCGGACATTGCGGTTTCCTTCTCGGCGCGCAGCTCGACGGCTTCGCCGAGCGCTGGGTCGCCGAGCGGTTGGACGCTGTGGACAAGGCGGCCGGCCCCTAGCCAGCCGGTACAATGATCGGCCCAAGGCGACAAGCCTTCAGACGTGCCCGATCCCATGCAGGAACAGATACTCGACGCACTGCGCCGCGGTGCCCATGACGAGGCCGTGGGCCTCGCCCGCGACGCGCTCGCCGCCAGCCCGCAGGACGCGGGCCTGCACCGCCTGCTGGCGATGGCGCAGCGCGCGGCCGGCGATGCCGATGGCGCCTTCGCCAGCATCGACCGCGCGATCGCATTGGCGCCTGACGACGCCGACCTGCATTTCCAGCGCGCCGGTTTCCTGATCGGCGTACGCAAGATGGCCGACGCGCAGGCCGCACTGGCGCGCACCATCGTGCTCGATCCCAACCAGTTCGGCGCCTACATCATGCAGGCGCAACTCGCGCTCGGGCGCGGCGACCTCGGCGAGGCCGAACGCCTGCAGCGCCTGGCCGAACGCATCGCGCCCGAACATCCCTGGCAGCTGGCGCTCGAAGGCACCCTGGCCCTGCGCCGTGGCGATGCCGATCGTGCGCTGTCGATCCTGAGCAACGCCTCGGAGCGCGAACCCGACGATGTGCAACTGCGCTACGCGCTCGGCTTCGCCCACCTGGCCAAGGATCACCTGGCCTTCGCCGAACAATCGTTCCGCGGCGTGCTCGAGAAGACGCCCGAGACGGGCGGCCTGCGCGGCCTGATCGCCGAACTGTTGCGGCGCCAGGGGCGCTACGCCGATGCCGCCGACGAACTCGCGCCGTTGCTCGCCGATGCCGCCACCGCGACACCGGCCGTGCGTCGCTTCGCCGGCGAACTCGAATTGATGGCTGGACGCCATGAGCGCGCCTTGCCGCTGCTGCGCGAGGCCTTCGCCGCGCAACCGGGCGATGCGCGCATTCTCAACGCGATCACGGAAGCATGGCGCCGGCACGGTAACGCGCAAGAGGCGCGCGACATGCTCGATGCCGCGCTGGCGACGTCGCCACAGGTCGACGCCCTGTGGCGTGCGCGCCTGCTGTTCGAGCCGGTACGCGAGAGCACCGGCGCCGTCATCCAGCGCTGGACCGCCGCCAGGCCCGACTACGTGCCCGCACTCGAAGCGCGCATGGCGTTCGAAGCGATGTCCGGCAACGAAGCCGCCGCCAACGCCACCGCCGAGCGGATCATCGCGATCGAACCGGGTCGCTCCAGCGCCGAAATGCGGTTGCTGGACGACTTGATGCGGCGCGATCCGGCCGCGGCGGTCGAGCGCATCGATCATCTTTTGAAGAGCGCCCAGACCGACGACGCGCGGCGCCTGCTGCGCGGCTGGAAGGGATTGGCGCAGGATCGCGCCGGCCGCAGCGCGGACGCCGTCGCCACCTGGAGCGGACTGCATGCGGAGGTCGTCGCGCAGCGCCTGCCGCTGCCCGACAGCAGCGCACCGCGTCCCGACTGGCCCGAACTGGCGAGCGCAGCCGACACCGCACCGGCCGTGGCCCTGCTGTGGGGACCGCCCGGATCGCGCGTCGAGCGCCTGGCGAGCGTGCTCGCCGGCACCGTGCCGTCGTTCCGCGCCGACCGTTACGGCGCCAAGCCGCCGATCGATGCTTTCCAGAGCTACTTCACGGTGCCCAAATTGTTGTCCGGCGAGCAGGACGGCGCCGCGGCGGTGTCGTCATGGCGCGAGCTGCTGCCGTCGCGCGGTATCGCCGATGGCCAGGTCGTCGACTGGCTGCTGTGGTGGGACAACGCCCTGCTGCTGGCGCTGCGCCCGCATCTGCCTGAAGCGACGTTGTTGATCGCCGTGCGCGATCCGCGCGACATGCTGCTCGACTGGCTCGCGTTCGGCGCACCCGCGCCGTATGCGATGAAGTCGCCGATGGGTGTCGCCGGCTGGCTCGCCGTCGTGCTCAACCAGATCGCTTTCCTGCACGAACAGGACCTGTTCCCGCACAGCCTGCTGCGGCTGGACGAGATCGCCGACGATCCGCGTGCACTGGCCGAGGCGCTCGGTGCCGCGCTGCACACGCCGCTGCCGGTTCCGCCGCCGGCCGCGCCCGGCACGGAACATTTCGCGCCCGGCCGCTGGCGCGCCTATGCCGAAGCGCTGGCCGAACCGTTCGCGATGTTGACGCCCGTGGCGCGCCGCCTTGGCTACCCTGAGGTCTGATCGAGAGCGCCTGACCGAGAGCAGTCTGATTTGCAGCAGCAGATCCACAGCCGGAGCGACACGATGCGCATCCACAGCGACAGCTTCGAACACGGCCAACGCCTTGCGGCCGAATTCGCGATGGGCGCGGCGGACGGCTTCGGCGGCAACCGCAATCCGCAGCTGCGCTGGGACGAAGTGCCCGACGGCGTGAAGTCGTTCGCGTTGCTGTGCATCGACACCGATGCACCGACCGATCCCTCGCTGGTCGGCCGGGACGACATCGAGATCCCGGTCGAACATCCGCGTGGCGAGTTCGTGCATTGGGTCATGATCGACATCCCTGCCGACGTGCGCGACATCGCGGCCGGCGCGTGCAGCGATGGCATCAGCAAGCATGGCAAGTCCGATCCAGTGGGTCCGACGGGTTCACGCCAGGGACTCAACGACTACACCGGCTGGTTCTCGGGCGATGCCGACATGGCCGGCGATTACCTCGGCTACGACGGTCCTTATCCGCCACCGAACGACCTGCGGCTGCATCGCTACTTCTTTCGCGTGTTCGCGTTGGATGCGGCCAGGCTCGAGGTACCGGAAAAATTTGCCGCCGCGGACGTCTTCCGCGCGATGTACGGGCATGTCTTGGGCGAAGCCACGACGTACGGCACTTATTCGCTGCATCCTGCCGTGAAGTAACGCGCGCCGCACACTCGAGCCGATGCGTACGTGTGACGCACGTTACGGTCAGTTGATCGAGGGCACCAGCATCAGCAAGGCCGCGCCGAACACGAAGCGATAGATCGCGAACGCCGTGAACCGGTGCGTCTGGATGTACTGCAACAGCCACTTCACCGCGACGAACGCCGTCAGCGCCGAAGCCACGAAGGCGATCGCCAACGCGCTCCAGTCCTCGTGCGCCGCCTGGCCATTGCCGATCACGTCGACCAGTTCGTAGGCGGTCGCGGCGAACATCGTCGGGATGCCGACCAGGAAGGTGAACTCGGTCGCCGCGGCGCGATTGGTCGTGCCGAACAGCAGCGCGACGAAGATCGTGGCGCCCGAACGCGACGTGCCGGGGAACACGCCGGCAACGACTTGCGCGATGCCGACCAGGATCGCCACCAGCCAGGTGATCTCGCTGCGTTCGCCGAGTTGCTGCGCGCGCCGGGCGGCGATCCGTTCGGCCAGGATCATCCACACGCCGCCGAGCACCAGCGCCCACGCGATCGGCTCGATCCGCTCCGGCAATTCGAAACCGAGCTTCTTCACGACGATGCCGAGCACCGCGGTCACCGCGAACGCGGCGCCGAGCTTGAGCGCGTAGTCGCGGTTGTTCGCTTCGCGCAATCCGGTCAGCAGCTGCCACAGGCGCTGCCGGTAGATCAGCACCACCGCGAGGATCGCGCCGGCCTGGATCGAGATGTTGAACAGGTCCGAGCGATGCCCCAACCAGTGTTCGGCGATCAGCAGGTGGCCGGTGCTGGAGATCGGCAGGAATTCGGTGATGCCTTCGATGATGCCGAGCAGCAGCGCGGCCAGCAGGTCGGTCATGCGGGGGACTGGTCGATGGTGGGCGGCCTAGTCTAGTGACTCGCACGGAGTGCGGCTTGCGCGCGATCGGGCGTCGTGGCGCGGGCTGGAGAATGCCTCCATTAGGTGCATTGACTGTGCGAAGCGCACCAAATTGGCGCATACGTTCAGCGGATCAGCCGCGCAATCTATTTCCGATCAATGACTTGCGGATGCGGCCCGGTTGGCACGTCCCGTGCTTTAAATCGTCTATCCCAACCTCCGAGGCTGTCCCCGATGTCCATCGAACACGTCGAAAAACTGATGAAGGATCACAAGGTCGAGTTCGTCGACCTGCGCTTCGCCGACATGCGCGGCGTGCAGCACCACGTCACCTTCCCGAAGTCGATCATCGAGCCCGGCCTGTTCGAGGACGGCAAGATGTTCGACGGCTCCTCGATCAGCGGCTGGAAGGGCATCAACGAGTCCGACATGGTGCTGCTGCCCGATCCGAGCACCGCGTTCCTGGATCCGTTCACCGCCGATCCGACCCTGGTGCTGACCTGCGACATCCTCGATCCGGCGACGATGCAGGCCTATTCGCGCGACCCGCGCGGCGTCGCCAAGCGCGCCGAGGCCTATCTCAAGGCCAGCGGCATCGCCGAGCAGGCGTTCTTCGGCCCCGAGCCCGAATTCTTCATCTTCGATTCGGTGCGCTACGCCAACGAGATGGGCCACACCTTCTTCCACATCGATTCGGAAGAGGCGCACTGGAACTCGGCCAAGGAATACGAAGGCGGCAACAGCGGCTATCGCCCCGGCATCAAGGGCGGCTACTTCCCGGTCGCGCCGCTCGACTCGTTGCACGACCTGCGTGCCGAGATGTGCAAGACGCTCGAGCAGGTCGGCATCGAAGTGGAAGTGCACCACCACGAAGTCGCCAATGCCGGCCAGTGCGAGATCGGCACCAAGTTCAACTCGCTGACCCAGCAAGGCCGACGAGCTGCTGACGATGAAGTACATCATCAAGAACGTCGCCTTCCGCAACGGCAAGACCGCGACCTTCATGCCCAAGCCCATCGTCGGCGACAACGGCAGCGGCATGCACGTGCACCAGTCGCTGGCCAAGGGCGGCGTCAACCTGTTCTCCGGCGACGGCTACGGCGGCCTGTCGCAGATGGCGCTGTGGTACATCGGCGGCATCTTCAAGCACGCGCGCGCGATCAACGCGTTCGCGAATTCGACGACCAATTCCTACAAGCGCCTGGTGCCGGGCTTCGAGGCGCCGGTCATGCTGGCGTACTCGGCGCGCAACCGCTCCGCGTCGTGCCGCATTCCCTACGTGTCCAACCCGAAGGCGCGCCGCATCGAGATCCGCTTCCCCGATCCGATGAACTCCGGCTACCTGACCTTCGCCGCGCTGATGATGGCCGGCCTCGACGGCATCAAGAACCAGATCGATCCGGGTGGCCCGAGCGACAAGGATCTGTACGACCTGCCGCCGGAAGAGGAGAAGGGCATCCCGACGGTCTGCCATTCGCTCGACCAGGCGCTCGAAGCGCTCGACAACGACCGCGAGTTCCTCAAGGCCGGCGGCGTGTTCACCGACGACTTCATCGACGGCTACATCGACGCTGAAGATGAAGGAAGTCACCGCGTTCCGCGCGGCCACGCATCCGCTCGAGTACCAGATGTACTACGCGATCTGAACCATCGCCCGCGGCGCGATCGCGCGCCGCGGGCACGACTTTGCGCAAGCAGGACGGACAAGCGATTGGCAGCGTCGAACACCTATCTCTTCATCCTGTGCCCGCCGTATTCGGGCTCGACCATCCTGTGGAAGCTGGTGGCGACGTCCACTGCCGTGTCGTCGCTGCCCAGCGAGGGCCAGTTCCTGCCGGAAGTGCAGGCGCAGATGCGCGAGCGTCCCTGGGACGCGACGCGCGTGCTGCCTTGGGCGCAGATCAAATCGGTCTGGGACGGTTACTGGGACCACGACAAGCCTTTTCTGCTGGAAAAGAGTCCGCCCAACCTGATCCGCACCGATGCCATCCGGCAGCATTTCCAGCCGCTGCGTTTCCTGCTGATGGTCCGCGATCCGTACGCGCATTGCGAAGGCCTGATGCGGCGCAACGGTTGGGACGCGCAACGCGCGGCGGAGTTCAGCGTGCGCTGCCTGCGGCAGCAGGCAGCGAACGCGGCGACGCTGCCCGATTCGCTCGCCTTCACCTACGAGGCGCTCGCCGACGACCCGCAGACGATCGCGCGCCGCATCGAGGCATTCCTTCCCGGTCTGGGCGCATTGAACGCGACCGACAGCTTCAAGGCCGATTCGATCGACGGGCTGGTCGATCGTCCGATCCTGAACTTGAACGATCGCAAGCTCGAACAACTGTCGCCGGACGCGCTGCAGGAGATCAACGGCGTGCTGTCGCGGCATGTCGATGTCTTGCAGCAGTGGGGTTACGAACTGCGCAATTGACGCCACCAAGCCGAAACGCAGGAGGAGAGGAAATCGAGGGAGTTCCAATGCGACGGTCGCCGCAAGGCGCCATCGCAGCATGATCGAGCCATCACGAAGCTGGGCATGCACGACACCACGTACGCAGTAGTGACCGGGGAGGGCTTTCCGTGAAAAGGGGCCTGTCATGTCGTCTCGCAAGACCGCAATCGCATCGTTGTTATCGCTCTCCTTGTTGGCTGCAGGGAGCGCTTCGGCCGGCACCACCGGTTCCGTTGCGCTGACCAGCGATTACCTGTTCCGCGGCGTTTCCCAGACCAACGAAGAGCCCGCCCTCCAGGGCGGCATCGAATATGCCGCCGACAGCGGCTTCTACGTCGGTGCCTGGGGCAGCAGCATCAGCTGGTTGTCCGACCTGTCCAGCGACGCAGCGCCGATCTCCAGCGATGTGGAACTGGACGGCTATCTCGGCTATCGCGGCAAGTTCGGCGACAGCAAAGTCAGCTACGACGTCGGCGCGCTCTACTACTGGTATCCCGGCGACTATCCGTCCGGCTTCAACAGCGCCGACACCGGCGAAATCTACTTCGGCATCAGCGCCGGCCTCGGCGACACCGTCACGCTGGGCGCCAAGTATTCCTACGCGCTCACCGACTTGTTCGGCTACGTCGACTCCGACGGCAGCGGCTATCTCGACCTGTCGCTCAACTGGACGTTCACGCCCGGCTGGACCTTGAATGTCCACGGCGGCAATCAGTGGATCGAGAACAACGAGGCCTTCGAATACACGGACTGGAAACTCGGCGTCACCAAGGCCTTCGACAACGGCTTCTCGATTGCTGGCGCCTACACCGACACCGATGCCGAAGAAGCGCTCTACACCAATGCCTTCGGCAACGAGATCGCCGACGGGACGTTCTCGCTCACCTTCGCCAAAGCCTTCTGAGGACGCGCCGATGACATCGCCATCACTGGGAGTAACCGCATGAAACTGATCACCGCCATCATCCGCCCGTTCAAGCTCGACGACGTGCGCGGCGCGCTGACCGAGGCCGGCGTGTCCGGCATCACGGTCACCGAGGTCAAGGGATTCGGCCGGCAGAAGGGCCATACCGAGCTGTATCGCGGCGCCGAATACGTCGTCGACTTCCTGCCCAAACTCAAGGTCGAATGCGCGGTCACCGACGCCATGCTCGAAGCGGCGCTCGAGGCCGTGCAGACCAATGCCGGCACCGGCAAGGTCGGCGACGGCAAGATCTTCGTGACCGCGATCGAACAGGTCATCCGCATCCGCACCGGCGAGCTCGACGCCGATGCGCTCTAGCCCATCCTCGGAGGCAACCATGAAGACTCGATTTTTCTCCGGGTGGAAGACCCGCATGCAAGCGTTAGGCCTGGCTGCGCTGTGCGGCCTGATGATGGCGGGCGTCGCGACCGCGGCGTTGGCGCAGGACACGCCATCAGCACCGGCGACGACGACCGACGCCGTAGCGTCGCCAGCGCCCGAAGCGGCGGAAGAGGCGACGGCCGCCGCACAGGAAACTGCAGCCGAACCGGCAGCGCCGGCACCCACCATCAGCAAGCCCGATACCGTCTGGGTCCTGGTGTCGGCGGCGCTGGTGATCTTCATGACGCTGCCCGGCCTCGCATTGTTCTACGGCGGCCTGGTGCGTTCGAAGAACGTGCTGTCGATCCTGATCCAGAACCTCGTCGTGTTCTCGCTGGTCGCGGTGCTGTGGGCCTTGTACGGCTACAGCCTCGCCTTCACCGAGGGCACGCCTTTCATCGGCGGCTTCGACAGGGTGTTCGCGCACGGCCTCGATGCGGCCGCGATCGGCGCGACGTTCACCAAGGGCGTCTACATTCCCGAACTGGCGTTCTTCGTGTTCCAGGGCGCATTCGCCTGCATCACCTGCGCGTTGATCATCGGCGCCTTCGCCGAGCGCGTGAAATTCGCCGGCGTACTGCTGTTCACGACGTTGTGGTTCACGTTCGCCTATCTGCCGATGGCGCATATGGTGTGGTTCTTCCCGGGTCCCGACGCGTTCACCGGCACCGATGCGGTCGACGGCGTGCTGGCGAGGTCCGGCTTCCTGTTCAAGAAGGGCGCGCTGGATTTCGCCGGCGGCACGGTCGTGCACATCAACGCCGCGATCGCCGGTCTGGTCGGTGCCTACGTGATCGGCAAGCGCACCGGCTACGGGCGTGAAGCGATCAAGCCGCACAACCTCACGCAGACCATGGTCGGCGCCTCGATCCTGTGGGTCGGCTGGTTCGGCTTCAATGCGGGTTCGGCGCTGGAAGCCGGCGGCGTCGCGGCGATCGCCTTCGTCAACACCTTCCTGGCCACGGCTGCAGCGGTAGTGACGTGGACGTTCGTGGAGTGGACCTTCAAGCGCAAGCCTTCGCTGCTCGGCGCGGCCTCGGGCGCGGTGGCCGGACTCGTCGCGATCACGCCCGCGGCCGGCTTCGTCGGCCTCAACGGCGCGCTCGCGATCGGTGCTATCGCCGGCGTGTTGTCGCTGTGGGGCGTGAGCGGTTTGAAGAAACTGCTCGGTGCCGACGACAGCCTCGACGTGTTCGGCGTGCACGGCGTCGGCGGCATCACCGGCGCGCTGCTGACCGGCGTGTTCGCGGCGCCGTCGCTCGGCGGTTCCGGCATCTGGGACTACGTGACCGAAACCGCATTGCCGGATTACGACATCGCCGGCCAGGTCTGGATCCAGGCACAGGGCGTGCTGACGACGATCGTCGTCTCGGGCGTGGTCGCGCTGGTGTCGTTCCTGATCGTGAAGTACACGGTCGGGCTGCGCGTCAGCGAGGAGTCCGAGCGCGAAGGCCTCGACATCACCTCGCACGGCGAATCCGCCTACGAGGTCTGATTGTTTGTGCGACACGGGCGCTGTACCCCCTCCCCACGTCCGTGATGTTGCAACACCGATGCGCGGCTTGCGCATCGGTGTTTTTTTTGGCCGACCTGCGAAGACTTGCAAAGTCCGCTGCCTGCGGTTGCAATGCGGCATGCGCCTGCGTCCACTGATCGCCATCGCTGTTGTCCCTGCTGCTCGCGGCCTGCGCGCATGCGCCGCCGCGCAATCCGCTGGCGCGCTGGGTGCCGTCGCCGAACCACAACGCGCGCCAGCCGATGCTGATCGTGCTGCACTACACCGAGCAGCAGAGCGTGCAGCAGAGCCTGCACACGCTGCGCACCGCCAATAGCGGCGGCCGCGTCAGTGCGCATTATCTGATCGGCGACGACGGCGCCCTGTACCAGCTGGTCGCCGACGAGCGCCGCGCCTGGCATGCCGGTGCCGGTCGCTGGGGCACGATCAGCGACGTCAACTCCGCCTCGATCGGCATCGAGATCGACAACGACGGCCAGGAGCCGTTCACGCCCGAACAGATCACGACCCTGCTGCGCCTGCTCGAGGACCTGTGCACGCGGCTCGATATCCCGCGCACGCAGGTCATCGGCCACGCCGACATGGCACCGACGCGCAAGATCGATCCGGGCCGCCTGTTCCCGTGGCAGCAGCTTGCCGAGGCCGGCTTCGGACGCTGGCCGAAGCCCGACCGCGCCGCCGCGCCGCCGGATTTCGACGCGATTGCCGCGTTGCGCCTGCTCGGCTACGCGACGGATGACCTCGCCGCCACCATCCGCGCCTTCCACCTGCATTACCGCGGCATCGACACGACGACGCTCGATGCAGAGGACGCCAGCATCCTGCAGTCGCTGACGGCGACGGAGTAGGTCCACCCATCGGCGACACAGGCAGCCTTGCGCCTTGCATATCACTTCTTCGATTTCTTCTTCTTTCGCGTCTTCAGCTTTTCCTTCGCCTTCTTCTCCGCCGCGAACTTCGCCTTGACGCTTTCGATCTCGGCTGGCAACTCACGCTCGAGCAACGCCAGCAGTTCGGCAACGGCGTCGCTGTCCACCGGCGCGCCCTTGGGTGTCGTCGCAGTCACTTCCGTCGTGGTCTTCTTGATGTCGTCCGATAGCGGCAGCGACCGCGTCAGGATCATCCACGGTTCGCCGCGATAGCGGATCGAATACAGGTCGAGCATCTGCGCGCGACCTTCGTACGTGATGCCGGGCGTGCGTACGAGGATCTGGCCGACGGCGTTCCAGGTATCGTTCTTGTCGGCTTCTATGGCGAACCGTCCGCGGGTCGTCGTGGGCGGGGGCGGCGCTTCGACCTGGGGCGGCGCCTCCGGCGGCGGTTCGGGCGTTCGCGGTCGCTGCGCGCAGCCGACGATCGCGAGGGCGATGCAGGAGATCGTAACGAGCGTGCGCATGGACATGCCGACGATTCGAAGAAATCGCGCGTGAAGAAGACGCGTAGGGCGGCCTAAATCCGGCGCTCTTTTACCAACGCTAGCCGCCGACAGCGGCCACGGCGCGCCGCACGATTTCCAGGCCCGATCGCGCCGCGGCGCGCGAGGTGCCGGCGAATCCGAAGACGAGCCCGCCGCGGTCGGTTGCGCCGTACTTGGAGAGCGGATGCACCTCGATGCCAGCGCGGGCGCAGGCGGCGGCCACGGCGCGATCGTCGAGGCGAAGTGCTTGCTTGAAAATGCCGGTGACGTGCATGCCGGCCGTGGCCGGTCCGAACTCCAGCACGTCGGCGAGCATGTTCGCTTCTTCCAGGAAGGCCAGTCGCCGCTCGTCGTAGATCGCGCGGGTCTTGCGCAGGTGACGCGCCAGATGACCTTCGTGGATGAAGGCCGCGAGCACGCCCTGGGTCAGCAGGGCCGTATGGCCGTCCGCAACATGCTTGGCGTCGACGAAGGCGGCAACGAGCGGTTCGGGCACGATGGCATAGGCGATCCGCAGCCCGGGAAACAGGATCTTGTTGAAGCTGCCGACGTAGATGACACGGCCGCTGCCATCCATGCCCTGCAGGGAAGCGATCGGACGGCCCTCATAGCGGTAGTCGCCGTCGTAGTCGTCCTCGACGATGTAGGCGTCCTGCTCGAGCGCCCAGTCGAGCAGCGCCTTCCTGCGCGCGAGCGACATCTCGACGCCCAACGGATACTGGTGCGCCGGCGTGACGTACGCCAGACGCGCGTGTGGTTCGAGCATCCGGCCGGCCGCGACGTCGAGGCCCTGCGCATCGACAGGCACGGGCACGACCTGCAATCCGGCCGCGCGCAGGCAGTGCTGAACCGGTTGATAACCCGGCATCTCGACCCAGGCGTGATCGCCCGGATCGGCGAGCACCTTGCCCGCGAGCTCGACGGCCTGCTGCGTGCTCGTCACCACGATCACCTGCTCGGGTGAACAGCGTGTCGCCCGCATCGCCGATGCATGCGCTGCGATCGCCTCGCGCAGGGCCGGTAATCCGTTGCTGGCACCGTACTCCCAGTACGCGCTGCCGGGACGGCCGGCTTCGCGCATCAGCAGGCGATTCCAGACCTTGCGCGGGAACAGTTCGATCGGCGGCAGCGAAGGCGTGAACGGAACCGCCACGGCAGGCCGATGGTGGCCGGGATAGCTTTGCAGCGCCTTCGCACGCTGCGACAAGCGCCGTTCCGCCTCGCCGGACGTCGCCACGGCAACGCGCTTGGATATCAGTGGCGGTGCATCGCGCTCGGGCAGCTGCGCAGCCACGAAACTGCCCGCGCCGCGGCGGCGGACGATGTAGCCGTCGGCGACCAGTTGGCCGAGCGCCCAGTCGACGGTATTCCTCGCTACGCCGAGATCCTTCGCGAGCGTCCGGCTCGAGGGCAGGCGCGCGTTCGGCGCGAGCGCGCCAGTAGTGATCGCGGTGCGGATCCGGTCGCAAATACGCGCGTACGCGGGCTGGCCAGGTGCGCTATCGAGGCCGGTGACGTCGACCGAAAAAACGGAACCGGCATGCTTGGTCATCGACTCCTATGTTAACTGCCCTTGACGCGGGTGTGCTCGACGATCCAGTTCGTCTCCCACGCCTTGCCGTCCAGCGAGAACGCCTGCTGCCAGCGCGCAGCATCGGGTCCGAGCCTGGTCCACTGGAATACGACCTTGATCGGCCGCCCCTCGTCGGTGTCGTCGCCGTAGAACTTGCCGGTGTCTCCATTGAACCCGCCCACGACCGGCGGAAACATCTCGCCGGTCAGGCTGTTGATCCAGTAGATCGACCACTGGCGTTTCTTGAGATTGAAGGTGCGCACCGTCATCCCGGACCAGCCCTTGGTCGGGAAGACCACTTCGTCGGTGTTGACGACGCCGCCCATGTGGCTTTCGCAGTGCACCGTATTCGGGAACACGTCCCACTCCTTGCTGCCGACCCAGCGTTGCTTCAGGCGCCGGTTGACGCTGGTCCAATCGCCGACGAAGAAGTCGAAGTCGTGGATGTCGCCGGTCGGCAAGACGGGTTCGACGGGAGTGTCGCGCGTCGGCGAAATCCTGGTACCCGTCGCGGCGCCTGCGATGGGAAGGAAGCTCATGGCACCTGCGCCCGCGAGCGCGTCGATCAGGATCCGTCGGCGCGTGGACGAAACTGGCCGGCTCATAGGAGGACGCTCCGTAGGGGAGGTGGATCACAAGATGCGCACAATCCAAAACAGCGGGAAGAACCATTTACGAGACATGCACAAGGCCACTCGGGACTCGCAACTCCACACTGTCGGTTCGCGATCCGCACGTGGTGCGGTGAACGCTTCGCTTGCTCGCGTCGCCGTCGATGGGCGATGACGGCTTGGCATCAAAGATCGGCCGAAAATGGCCCTGTTTCCCGGTCGGTTCTGCCTGCTACCGTTTTCGAAAGCAGAGGGAATCGATTCAATGAAGAGCAGAAGCGCGGCATGCTGTCTTGTGATCTTGACGGCCGTCCTGGCGATGTCCGCTCCGGCGCTAGCATCGCAGGACACTCCCGCGGCGGCGCAGACGGCAGACCTGTCCGGATTGCACGACTTCGATTTTCTTAACGGTGACTGGAAGACGCATCATCGCCGGCTGAAGGAGCGGTTCGTCGGCAGCAGCGACTGGGTGGAGTTCGACGGTACTTTCAGCCACCGTCCGCTGATGGAGGGCTGGGGCAACATGGGCGACAACCTCTTCGACATGCCAGGCGGCGCTTATCGCGGCGTCAGCCTGCGCGCCTACGATCCGAAGACCGCGCAATGGCTGGTGTGGTGGCTCGATGGCCGCAACCCTGCCGGCGACGTGGGTCCGCCGACCAAGGGCCGTTTCGAGAACGGGGTCGGACGCTTCTATTCCGACGACACGCTGCGCGGCAAGCCGGTCCGGGTGCGCGTCACCTGGACCCGTCCCACGCCGACCACGGTGCGGTGGGAACAGGCGTTCTCGGCCGATGCCGGCAAGACCTGGGAGCTCAACTGGGTCACCGATTTCAGCAAGGCCGACTGAGCCGACATCGGCGTTGTCCTTGGATGCTTTCCTTCAGCCATTCACCCAGTGAGACCGTGATGACAGACAACCTCGACCGTCGCCGCATCATGCAGCTCTCGCTCGTGGCCATTCCGGCGCTGATGACGCTGGGCAAGGCAGGCAGCGCGCTTGCCGAAGACCTCGCGAAGCCGGCGATCGGTGGCGCGGGCCCGCAGCACGACTTCGATTTCTTCCTCGGCAGCTGGAACGTCAGGCATCGCCGGCTCAAGCAGCGGCTGGCAGGCCATCATGATTGGGAGGAGTTCGACGGCAGCACGCGCTGCCAGTCGCTGCTCGGCGGCATCGTCAACTTGAACGAGAGCGTCAGCCACCGCGCGGGTGTTGCCCGTCGTGGCATGGGCCTGCGCGCGTTCGATGCGAAGACGAACACGTGGGCCGACTGGTACCTCGACGCGAACGAACCCACCAGCCTTGGCGTGCCGGGGCTCGGCCGGTTCGCAAACGGCATCGGCACCTTCCTCTCCGACGAGATGTTCGAAGGCAAGCCGGTCAAGGTGCGCGGCATCTTCACGCCGATCACTTCCTCATCGGCGCAATGGGAACAGGCCTTTTCGCCCGACGGCGGCAAGACCTGGGAAACGAACTGGGTGATGCGCTACACGCGCACTGCTTAGGTCCGCGTGCGAGCTGGCGGCTACGCGCTGCCACCCTTGCAGACTCGGCGGAATCCTGGCCCGCCTTGCAGCAGCTGCGGCGAAGCGTGCGGATCGGCCGATGAACCGTTGTCGTGCGCGCTCCGGCCGGCGTTAGCATCGCGGTAGCTGCGTCAGCGTCATCACGGACCCCATGGCCATCACCGCCTCGCACCCGCTCGAGCTGCCCCGCCAGCACGTGTTCTGGATCCTGCACCTGGGCGGGTGGCTGGCCTATTTCGGCCTGGGCTATCTGTCGGCCGTCGCTCACGACAAGCCGTCGGGTTACTGGATCGTGCCATTGACCGCGGCGACCACGGGTGCGCTGGTCACGCTCGGCCTGCGCTTCCTGCTGCGCAGCTGCTGGGGTTTGCCGCCGAAGCGGCTGCTGGCGGTGATGGTGGTGCCGATCCTGGCCAGTTCGGCGGTGATGGACCTGGCCACGCGCACGGTCTTGCTGGAGTTTTGTTCGACCTGTGCGCCGATGAACCGCGCCGCATTCGTGGCTTACGCGTTGAGCTACATCTACGTGGTGCTGGCCTGGGTCGGCCTGTATCTGGGCATCAAGTACTACCGCCAGCTGCAGGACGAGACACAACGCGCGCTGGCCGCGCGGACGATGGCTCACCAGGCGCAGCTGAAGATGCTGCGCTATCAGCTCAACCCGCATTTCCTGTTCAACACGCTCAATGCCATCTCCACGCTGATTCTCGACGGCGACAACGGCACCGCCAACCGCATGGTGCATGGGCTGTCCTCGTTCCTGCGCCACTCGCTCGACAACGATCCGATGCAGCGGGTCACGCTGCGCCAGGAACTCGATGCGCTGACGCTGTACCTGGGCATCGAGAAGATCCGCTTCGCCGAACGCCTGCGCGTGGAGACCGACATCGAGGAGGACTGCTGGCGTGCGCTGCTGCCGAGCCTGCTGCTGCAGCCGCTGGTGGAGAACGCGATCAAATACGCGGTGGCGCCGCAGATCGCCGGTGGCGTGCTGCGCATCGAGGCCAAGCGCGAAGGCGAGCAGCTGGTGCTGCGTGTGATCGACGGCGGTCCCGGCTGCGACTGCCTCGAAGGCGACCAGTTGCCGGCCGGCAAGGGCGTGGGGCTGCGCAACACGCGCGAGCGGCTCGCGGTGTTGTACGGCGATGCCAGCAGTTTCGCCGTACACAACGCCAAGCCCGGCATCGAAGTGACGCTGCGCCTGCCGTTCGAGATCGCCAAGGGCATCGGAGACTAGCGATGGACCCCATCGCGCATGACGCTGATCACGACGACGCGAGCCGCAACGAGTCGCGGACGCGCAAGCCGACACTGCGCACCTTCATCGTCGACGACGAGCCGCTGGCGCGGCGCGGCCTGGAAATCCGCCTGGGCGGCCATGCCGACGTCGAGATCGTCGGCCAGTACGGCGACGGCGCCGCTGCGCTCGCCGGCCTGCGCGAACATCGGCCCGAGCTGATGTTCCTCGACGTGCAGATGCCGGGCATGGACGGCTTCGAGACCTTGCGCAACATCCCCGCGGCGGAAATGCCGCAGGTCGTGTTCGTCACTGCCTACGATCATTACGCGATCCGCGCGTTCGAGGCCTCGGCTACCGATTACCTGCTCAAGCCCGTCGAAGACTCGCGGCTCGAACAGGCGCTGGCGCGCGTGCGCGAGGCGCGCTCGCAGCGTGAGGCGCGCGGTCATTGCGCGCATCTGCTCGGCCTGCTCGGCGAGCTCAGCGGCCGCGCGCCGCTGGACCTGGACGAGGCGCTGAAACCCGACGCCATCGAGCAGCTGCGCCGCGAGGACAAGCTTGCGGTGCGCGACGGCGGCCGCACGGTGCGCGTGGCGCTCGGCAGCATCCGCTGGATCGACGCCGCCGGCGACTACATGTGCATCCACACCGACGGCGAGACGCCGTCGGGCAAGACCATCATCCTGCGCGCGACGATGCGCGAGTTGGAGAAGCAGCTCGATCCGCAGCGTTTCCCGCGCATCCACCGCTCCACGATCGTCAATGCCAGGCGCGTGGTCGAGCTGCGTCCGCACACCAACGGCGAAGGCTTCCTGCGTCTGGATTGCGGGCACGAGCTGAAACTTTCGCGCAGTCACCGCGACAAGGTCGCGTTGCTGCTGTAGGGACGATCTTGAGCCGGCCGCTGCAGCAGCTCGCCGGTTGCAGCAACGCTTCGTCGCGCTGACAGCACCACTCGTCGAACGCACGCAAACGCTTCGGCGCAGCCATCGCACCACTGGCCGCAAGCGTCGCGGCGGCATGACTTTCGGCCCATCTTCGACCGCACTAGCCGGCGCATCGTGCGCCCGCACCTCCCCGCGGACCCGACGATGAAACTCACCGAAGCCTCGCTACGCAATCCGGCCGCGGTCGCGGTGGCCGTGGTCATGGTCTGCGCGTTCGGCCTGATGAGCTTGCTCGACCTGCCGCTGCAGTTGTTTCCGGACATCGAACGCCCCCAGATGTCGATCCAGACCGACTGGCGCGCCGCCTCGCCGCAGGAGATGGAATCGGAGATCGTCGAGCCGATCGAGGCGGTGATGCAGGGCCTGCCGGGGCTCGAGGAAATCGAATCCAACGTCAACGCCGGCAACAGCTGGATCAACCTGACCTTCGCCGTCGGCAGCGACATGGACGCGATGCTGGTGGAGGTGCTCTCGCGCATGAACCGGCTGCAGCCGCTGCCGCGCGACGCCACGCCGCCCGTGGTGCAGGCCGGCGCCGACAACGCCAACAATTCGCTGACCTACTTCTTCGTGCAGAAGCTGCCCGGTACGCGCGGCGACATCCTCGACTACCGGCAGATGATCGAGGACCGCATCGTGCCGCGGCTGTCCTCTGTGGACGGCGTCGCAGGTGTCGAAATCAACGGCGGCGCACCAGAAGAGCTGACCATCACCCTGAACCTGGAACGCGCCGCGGCGATGGGCATCCAGATTCCGGAAGTCGCCGCGGTCGCCGCACGCGCCACCGACGTCTCCGGGGGCGTGGTCGAGGCCGGGCGCCGCCAGTACGTGCTGCGCTTCGCCGGTCGCTATTCGCCGCAGGCCATGCGCGAGCTGATCCTGACCTGGCGCGAGGGCCGCCCGATCCGCCTCGGCGACGTGGCCGAGGTGGAGGTGAAGCGGCCCGAACAGCGCTTCTTCGCCTACCAGAACGGCAACCCCGCGATCGGCCTGCGCATCCTGCGCGAGAGCGGCGCCAACGTGCTCGATACGCTCGACGAAGTGAAGAACGTCGTGGCGGAAGTGCGCGAAAAGGAACTGCTGCCGCAAGGCCTGGACATCAAGCAGAGCTTCGACGCTTCGGTCTTCATCAATCGCGCCATCGGGTTGCTGTCGGGCAGCCTGTTCGCCGGCGTGCTGCTCGCGATCGGCTGCCTGTGGTGGTTCCTGCGCGACGTGCGCGCGACCGCATTGATCGCCTGCGCGATCCCGATCTCGCTGATGGCCACGTTCATCGTGCTGCAGCTGACCGGGCGCAGCCTCAACGTGATCTCGCTGGCGGGTCTCGCGTTCGCGGTCGGCATGGTGATGGACGCGGCAGTCGTGGTCGCCGAGAACATCGTGCGGTTGCGCGAGGAAGGCATGCCGGCGCTGCAGGCGGCGCTCGAAGGTACGCGCCAGGTCGGCGGTGCGCTGTTTGCGTCGACGCTGACTACCGTCGCGGTGTTCGTGCCGGTGATCTTCATGGAGGACGTCGAAGGCCAGCTGTTCGCGGACCTGGCGCTGACGATCTCGATCGCGGTCGGCATTTCGCTGCTGATCGCGTTCACCGTACTGCCGGCAGCGGCCGGCAACTGGCTGCGCGCGGGCAAGCAGAGCGGCGAACAGCATCGCTACTGGTCGCGCGTCAGCGACTGGGCGCTGCGCACCACGGCCACGCGCAAGCGGCAATGGCTGTGGGTCGGCGCGCTGGTGCTCGCGCCGGCGCTGCTCGCGGCGATCTTGATGCCGAAGATCGACTACCTGCCGCCGGTGAAACGCGCGGCCGTGGACGCGATCTTCAACTTCCCGCCCGGCATGAGCCCGGAGCGCGTCAACCGCGAGATCGCCCCCGCGCTGCTGCAACGCATGCGTCCCTACATGGACGGCGAGAAGGCACCGCAGCTGAGCAACTGGTATCTCAACCTGTGGGACGGCGGCGGCACGATCGGCGCGCGCGTGGTCGATCCGGGCGACATCGGTGAACTCGAACGCATCATTCGCGACGAAGTCGTCGTCGGCTTCCCCGACACGCGCGCCTTCGCCAGCGAGGGCGAGCTGTTCGGCAGCTTCGGCGGCTCGGCGCGCGCGATCGCGATCCACCTGCAGCACGCCGACGGCGACGCGCTGTCGCGCGCGGCGGAAACCGGACGCAAGCTGCTGTCAGAACGCTTCCCCGGCGCCAACGTGCAGGCCTGGCCCAATGCCGATGCCGGCACGCCGGAACTGCGCGTCCAACCTGATGACCGCCGCCTGGCCGAAGTCGGCTGGCGACGGCCCGACCTCGGCACGGTCGTGCGCACGCTCGGCGACGGCCAGTGGCTCGGCGAACACTTCGACGGCGACCGCCGCCTGGCGATCATCCTGCGCAGCAATCGCGACAACGACGTCGAACGCCTCGAAACCGCGGCGCTGGCGACACCGCAAGGTGGCGTGCTCAGCCTCGGCGAACTGGCGCAGGTGGATACGGTGCTGACGCCGAACCAGTTGCGTCGCATCGATCGCCGCCGCACCGTCACGCTGACCGTCGATCCGCCGCCGGCGATGTCGCTCGAGGAAGCGCTCGACATCGTCGACAACGACGTGGTCCCGGTGCTGCGCGAGACCTTGCCCGCCGATGCCGCGATCCGCGTCTCCGGCAGCGCCGACCGTCTCGGCGAAGTGGTGAGCAGCATGGGCCGCAACTTCGCGATGGCGCTCGTGGTGCTGTTCCTGCTGATGGCGGCGATGTTCCGCTCGCTGCGCGACAGCGCGTTCGTGATGGCGACGCTGCCGATGGCGGTGCTCGGCGGCGTGCTCGGCCTGCGCGTGTTGGACCTGATCGCCGGTCAGACGCTGGACCTGCTGTCGATGATCGGTTTCATCATGTTGCTCGGCATGGTGATCAACAACTCGATTTTGCTGGTGGCGCAGGCGCGCGAGGCGCAGGCCGCCGGCGTCGGGCTCGACGAGGCGCTGAAGCAGGCGCTCGACCAGCGCCTGCGTCCGATCCTGATCGCCGCGCTGACCGGCGTACTGGGCGCGCTGCCGATGGCGATCAATCCCGGTCCTGGCGCGGTGATCTACCGCGGTCTCGCAGCGGTGTCGGTGGGCGGCGTCGCATTGAGCCTGTTGTTCACCGTGGTGCTCGTGCCTGCGTTGCTGCGCCTGGCGCATGCGCGCCCGCGCGCGGTCGTGGCCGGCGCCCTCGCGCCGCTGGCGCAGAACGCTTCCTGATCTTCCTTCCCCCGGAGACCGACATGCGCACCTTGCACAAGAGCCTGATCGCCGCCGCACTCGCGGCCGTGCTGATCGTTCCGATGATCGACCTCGACGCCGACGCGAGCGCGCCGGCTGAGCCTGCGACGCCACCCGCCGTCGTCAGCGTGGCGCCGGCGGTCAGTACCGAACTCGCGCCGCGCCGCTGGTCGCCCGGCAGCGTCATCAGCCGGCAGGACGCGCGCGTGGCCAGCGAACAGGACGGGCGCGTGGTGCAGGTGACGGAGGTCGGCGAGCGCGTCCGTGCCGGCCAGGCGCTGGCGATCCTCGACGACACCGCGCTGCGCCTGCGCGAACGCGAAGGCCAGGCCGAACTTGCGCGCATCCAGGCGCAACTCGATCTGGCCACGCGCCAGGAACAGCGCTATGCGCAACTTGCGGCGCAGCAGAACATCGCGCGTTCGCAGTACGAACAATTGCGCGCCGATCGCGACACGCTCGTGCAGGAGCGCGAACGCGCGCAGGCGCTGCTTGCCCAGACGCGCCACCAGCGCACGCAGATGACGGTGCGTGCGCCGTTTTCCGGCGTCGTGGTCGAACGCCAGGTGCAGCTCGGCGAATACGTCACCACTGGCGCCGCGGTGGCGAGGCTGGTCGACACCGCATCACAGGAAGTGCGCGTGCGCGCGCCGGTGGACCTGGCCCGGCACCTGGCCGTGGGCACGCCGGTGCTGGTGCGCATCGGCGAGTCGCAGCGCACGCATCCGGTCAGCGCGCTGGTGCCGGTCGGCGACGAGGCTTCGCGCCAACTCGAGCTGCGCATCGCGATGGACGCCAGCGAATTGCCGGTCGGCAGCGCGGTCGAAGTCGGCATGCCCAGCGCAGCCAAGCGTCCGGTGGTCGCGGTGCCGCGCGACGCGGTGATCCTGCGCCGCGAAGGCGACTTCGTGCTGCGCGTCGGCCGCGACGGCAAAGCCGAACGGCTGGCCGTCGAGACGGGCACCGAAGTCGGCGAACTGGTCGAAGTCACCGGAGCGGTGAAGCCCGGCGATCGCCTCATCGTGCGTGGTGGCGAGCGCGTCGAACCCGGGCAGGCGGTCACCATCCAGGCGCCAGCGCGCGCGACGGCGGCGCGCTGAACGACCTCGCCAGCGTTGATGGAATACGGCGCCTTCGAGGTGACCGATGGCTAGTGAACGGATCAACCCGATACCCACAGCGTCGCAACATCCGGCACTTATCAGGCTGGCGGAAGCTTTACGTCGAATTTATGCCGATGAGGCCATGACGGAATAGAGGCTTTACGCCCGGTCGTCCGAAACTTTCGCGTGGCCAAACAGGCCTCGACCTGAGTCTCGAACGCACATGTCCCCGCAACTCTTTCATCGCCGCGAGGCTGCCGCGCCGTTGCTGCTTGCCTTCTGCACCGGCGTCGGCCTGATGGCGCTGGGCGCCAATGCCAAGGCTGCTGACTTCAGCGGCTCTGCTGCACTCACCACTGACTATGTCTGGCGCGGCACGACCCAGACCCAAGGTGATCCGGCCGTGCAGGCCAGCTTCAAGGTTGCCGGCGATTCCGGCTTGTATGCGTCCGTCTGGGGCTCGAACGTCGAGTTCGCACCGGAGACGCATGCGAGCAGCGAGCTCGATTTCACCGTCGGCTGGGGCCATGGCCTGTCCGACGACTGGGCGCTGGACGTCAATGTCCTGCACTACCGCTATCCATCGACGACGGTCAATCTCAACTGGACCGAGCTCAACAGCACGCTGACCTACGCCGGCAATTACTGGCTGTCGATCGGCTATTCGCCCGAGGTGTTCGGCAGCGAGGAAACCGGCGTCTATACGCTGGTCGGCGCCAAGTTCCCGGTCACCGATTCGTTCCGTTTTGAAGCAGGGCTCGGTTACTACTTCCTTGACGACCTCAACGGCGATTCGCGCGACGACAGCTACGCGCACGGCCTGGTCAGCGCGGTGTGGGCGTTCAAGGCACCCGTACCTGAATTGAATTTGGAAGCACGCCTGACGGCCCACGCGACCGATTCCAACGCCGAGGACTTCTTCGACGACGACTTTGCCGGCAACCGCATCGAAGCGGCGCTGCAGGCTTCCTTCTGACGGAGAACGACGATGCCTGGCTGGCTGGCTCTGGTGTGTGCGGTCGCAGTGGTCATCGCGGCCGCGTATCTCCTCTACGTGATCCTTTTTCCCGAAAAGTTCTGACGAGGTCGTGATGATCGAAGCTCTGCTCGTCTTCGCGCTCGCGATCGGCCTCGGCTGGCCGCTCGGGCGCTATCTCGCCGCGGTGATGCGCGGCGAGCCCATGCGTGGCGACCGCTTGTTCGGCTGGCTCGAACGCCCGGTCTACCGCTTGCTCGGCACCGATCCGGCGCGCGGGATGTCGTGGCGCGGCTATGCCAAGGCGTTCGCGCTCAGCAACCTGGTCGTCGGCCTGCTGGTGTGGCTGCTGTTCATGACCCAGGCCTGGCTGCCGCTCAATCCGGACGGCGTGCCGAACATGCGCTGGGATCTTGCGCTGCACACGATGGTGTCGTTCCTGACCAACACCAACCAGCAGCACTATTCCGGCCAGGCGCAGCTTTCCTACCTGTCGCAGATGGTCGGCATCGTGGGCCTGCAGATGGTCACGCCGATGATGGGCCTGGCACTGGTGGTCGCGACGCTGCGTGCATTGTTCGGCGGTCGCAGTGAAATGGCGCGTAATGAAATGGAGCGCGAGGATGCGCAAGCCGCGCAGGGCCATGTTGCCGGACACGCTGCCGGCCATGCTGCTGAGAGCGGAGACCGCGATGTCGGCAACTACTGGGCCGACGTCACCCGCGCCACGTTCCGTTTCATGCTGCCGCTGTGCCTGTTGTGGTCGGTGTTGCTGACCAGCCAGGGCGTGCCGTCGACGCTCGCCGCCGGACCGACGGTTGCGCCAGTCGATGCGACCGCAGAACTCAAGGAACAGAAGATTCCGCTTGGCCCGGTTTCGCCAATGGTGGCGGTCAAGCAGCTGGGCACCAACGGCGGCGGCTGGTACGGCCCGAACAGCGCGGTGCCGCTGGAGAATCCGACGCCGTTCTCCAATTTGCTCGAAATGCTCGCGATCATCCTGGTCCCCGATTGCCGTCGTCTTCATGGTCGGACCGTTCACGCGGCGTCGCAAACTCACCGCGCTCGTGTTCGGCACCATGTTGCTGATGTCGGTGGCTTCCACGGGTCTGGCACTGTGGTCCGAAGCGCATTCGGCCACGACCGCCGATGCGGCGCTGATGGAAGGCAAGGAGGTGCGCTTCGGCGCCGAAACCTCGGCATTGTGGGCGGCGGTGACCACGCAGACCTCGAACGGCTCGGTCAACGCCATGCACGATTCGCTGGCGCCGCTGACCGGCATGGTCGCAATGACCGACATGCTGATCAACGCGATCTGGGGCGGCATCGGTTGCGGCCTGCAGCAGTTCCTCGTCTACCTGTTGCTGGCGGTGTTCCTCGCCGGGCTGATGACCGGGCGCACGCCGGAACTGTTCGGACGCAAGATCGAAGCGCCGGAAGTGCAGCCTGCTGGCGTTGCTGATCCTGCTGCAGCCGCTCGTCGTGCTCGGATTCACCGCGCTGACGCTGGCGTTGCCGCAGTTCACCGCGGATTTGAAACGGGTGCTTCCAATCCCGGCTTCCACGGCATCAGCCAGGTGTTCTACGAGTACACCTCGGCCTACGCCAACAACGGCTCCGGTTTCGAAGGCCTGGGCGACGCGACTTATTGGTGGAACCTGACCTGCTCGCTGGTGCTCGCGCTCGGCCGCTATCCGGCGCTGATCGTGCCGCTCGCGGTCGCCGGCCTCATGGCACGCAAGCGCGTGGCGCCGGAAGGCATGGGCACGCTGCGCATCGAGTCGGCCACTTTCTCGCTGACGCTGGTCGCGGTGATCGTGATCCTGACCGTGCTGCAGTTCATGCCGGCGTTGGTGCTGGGGCCGGTCGCAGATCACCTCACGCTGGTCGTGAAGTAGTGGCCGTCATCCCCGCGGAGGCGGGGACCCAGCGACTTTTTTCTCAAGGGCCAACAAGCGTGAAGCAAAGACACTGGATCCCCGCCGATGCGGGGATGACGAGCGAAGAGTTCATGACGAGCGAGAAGCTCACGACGAGCAAAGCGCTCGCAATGCGAGAAATCCCATGACCGACACGACCTCCAATAGCGGGACCTACAAGACCAAGACCCGCGCCGACCATCCGGCGTTGATCGACGCCGAGGCATTCCGCCATGCGCTGGTCGAATCCTTCGTCAAGCTGGCGCCGCAGCACCTGGCGAGAAGCCCGGTGATGGCGGTGGTGACGCTGGGCACGATCCTGTCCGCGCTGATCGCGGTCTTCGGCGCAGGCAACACCGCGTTCGGCTGGTCGGTGACGGTCATCCTGCTGGTGACGGTGCTGTTCGCCAACTTCGCCGAAGCCGTGGCCGAAGCGCGCGGCCGCGGCCAGGCCGCGTCGCTGCGGCGCGCGTCGCGACCTGATCGCGCGCAAGGTCGATGGCGGTTTCGGAAACGAGAGCAAGTATCCCCGCGGCGCAATTGCGCGCCGGGCGACCTGGTCATCGTCTCCGCGGGCGAGCAGATCCCCGCCGACGGCGAGATCGAGCGCGGCGTCGCCACCATCAACGAATCCGCCGTCACCGGCGAATCCGCACCGGTGCTGCGCGAAGCCGGGACCGACCGCTCCGGCGTGATCGGCGGCACCAAGGTGCTGTCCGACGAGATCATCGTGCGTATCACCGCCGAGCCCGGCCACAGCTTCCTCGACCGCATGATCGCGCTGGTGGAAGGCGCCAACCGGCAGAAGACGCCGAACGAGATCGCGCTGACCATGCTGCTGGCGGCGATGACGCTGACCTTCCTGATCGTCTGCGCCACGCTGCCCGCGATCGGCGCGTTCGTCGGCGTCAGGTCGATCCGCTGCTGCTGATCGCGCTGCTGGTGTGCCTGATCCCGACCACGATCGGCGGCCTGCTGCCGGCGATCGGCATCGCCGGCATGAACCGCGCGCTGTCGGCGAACGTGTTGGCGAAATCCGGCAAGGCGGTCGAAGTTGCCGGCGACGTCGACGTGCTGCTGCTCGACAAGACCGGCACGATCACCCATGGCGACCGCCAGGCCACCGTGTTCCATCCGCTGGCCGGCGTCGATGCCTCGCGGCTGCGCGACGCGGCACTGCTGTCGTCGCTGGCCGACCCGACGCCGGAAGGCAAGTCGATCGTCAAGCTGGCGCGCGAACAGGGCAGCAAGGTCGCAGACCCGGAGCCCGACGAGCGCAACTACCTGCAGTTCACCGCGCAGACGCGCATGTCCGGCGTCGACCTGACGAGACGGCAGCGTCGCGCGATCCGCAAGGGCGCCGGCGATGCGATCATGAAACACGTGCAGGCGCTCGGCGCCGTGGCCACGCCGGAACTCGCCGCGCGCATCGACCAGGTCGCGCGCAGCGGCGCCACGCCGCTGGTGGTGGCCGAAGGCAAGCATGTGCTCGGCGTGGTCGAACTGTCGGACGTGGTCAAGCACGGCGTCGAGGAGCGCTTCGCCCGGCTGCGCGCGATGGGCGTGCGCACGGTCATGATCACCGGCGACAACCCGCTGACCGCCGCGGCCATCGCCGCCGAAGCCGGCGTCGACGACTACATCGCCGAGGCCACGCCCGAGGACAAGCTGGCGCGCATCCGCAGCGAACAGGCGCAGGGCCGGCTGGTGGCGATGGTCGGCGACGGCACCAACGATGCGCCGGCGCTGGCGCAGGCCGATGTCGGCCTGGCGATGAATTCCGGCACGCAGGCGGCGAAGGAAGCCGGCAACATGGTCGACCTGGATTCCGATCCGGCCAAGTTGCTCGCCGTGGTCGGAGATCGGCAAGCAGCAGCTGATCACCCGCGGCGCGCTGACCACGTTCTCGCTGGCCAACGACGTGTCGAAGTACTTCGCGATCCTGCCGGCGATCTTCGCCGCGGCGATTCCGTCGATGGCGGCGCTCAACGTGATGCAGCTGTCGAGCCCGACCAACGCCGTGCTGGCGGCGCTGATCTTCAACGCGCTGATCATTCCCGCGCTGATCCCGCTGGCTTTGCGCGGCGTGCGCTTCAAGCCCGCCAGCGCCGTATCGCTGTTGCGCCGGAACATGCTGATCTATGGCGTCGGCGGCGTGCATCCTGCCGTTCGTCGGCATCAAGTTGATCGACTTGCTGCTGGCGGCGAGCATCGGCGCATGAAGCAACGAGATGACGGCAACACCATGACGATCGCGATCGCAAGGATACTGACATGAATGCAACGAACCAGACCTCCACGACACCGGCACCCTGCGCGCCTCGATCGGCCTCGCCTGGTCATCCTGCTGGTCATGGGCCTGCTGTACTCGCTGGCCGGCGCCGGACTGGGCCGTGTGCTGTTTCCGCACCAGGCCACCGGCAGCATCATCGAGCACGACGGCAAGGCGGTCGGTTCGGCGCTGATCCCGCAGCCGTTCGTGCCGATGGTTATTTCCAGCCGCGTCCGAGCGGCGCCGGCTACGACCCGATGGCGGCGGCCGGCAGCAACCAGGCGCGCACCAATCCGGACCTGCGCAAGCGCATCGACGAGGCGCCGCCGCCGTCGCCGCGCGCGAAGGCATCGCCGCGGAGGACGGTGCCGATCGAACTCGATCACGCAGTCCGGCGGCGGGCTGGATCCGCACGTCACGCCGCAGGGCGCGCAGGTGCAGGTCGCACGCGTGGCGAAGGCGCGCGGAATCGATGCGGCGCGCGTCGAGGAGCTGGTCGCGCAGCACACGGAGGCGCCGCAGTTCGGCCTGTTCGGCCAGCCGCGCGTCAACGTGCTGGAATTGAATCTGGCATTGGATGCGATGTAATGAGCGATGCTCCGTCGTCGTCATCCCAGCGAAAGCTGGGACCCATTTTGATCTTGTCGTGGCGGTTCCAAGAAAAATGGTTCCCAGCTTTCGCTGGAACGACGAGCATAGTCGGACGCACTGGATGCCAGCTTGCACCGGATAACGGATAACGGATAACGGGCAACGGAATCGAGCACAATGATTTCAGCCAGCGCAATAGCGCCAGACGACACAATGATTCCATGAGCGACGCCCGCGAAACCCAGGCCGATGCCCTGCTCGGCGAACTCCACCGCGAACGCGGCGGGCAGTTGAAGGTGTTCCTGGGCGCGGCGCCCGGCGTCGGCAAGACCTACGCGATGCTGTCGCGCGCCGCCGAGATCAAGCGCCAGGGCGTCGACGTCGTCGCCGGCGTCGTCGAAACCCACGGCCGCGTCGAAACCGCCGCGCTCCTGAGCGGGCTGGAAGTGCTGCCGCGCAAGCAGATCGAGTACCGCGGCCATCGCCTCGAGGAATTGGACCTGGATGCGATGCTGGCGCGCAAGCCGCGGGTCGCGCTGGTCGACGAACTGGCGCATCGCAACGTCCCCGGCAGCCGCCACGAGCGGCGCTGGCAGGACGTGGTCGAACTGCTGGACGCCGGCATCGACGTCTACACCACGATCAACATCCAGCACCTGGAAAGCCTCAACGATGTCGTGCACCGCATCACCGGCGTGCGCGTCAGCGAAACCGTGCCGGACGCGGTGTTCGACCGCCTGCGCGACATCGTGCTGGTCGACCTGCCGCCGCGCGAACTGATCGAGCGCCTGAAGCAGGGCAAGGTCTACGTGCCGGAACAGGCCGCGCAGGCGCTGCAGGCGTTCTTCTCGCCTTCCAACCTGACCGCGTTGCGCGAGCTGGCGATGCAGACCGCCGCCGACCGCGTCGACAACGATCTGCGCGAAACCCAGGCCGCGCGCGGCCTGCCGGGCATGCCCTTGCGTCGCGGCGTGCTGGTCGCCATCGACGGCCTCGGCCAATCCGAATACCTGGTGCGCGTCGGCCGCCGCCTGGCCGAGCGCCGCGATGCGCCGTGGACCGTGGTCACCGTGCAGACCGGACCGTCGCGGGCGAAGCGCAACAGAAGGAACTCGATCCCGCATTCGCGCTGGCGCGCCGGCTGGGCGGCGACGCCGAAGTGCTGCATGGCGCCAACGTCGTCGATGCCCTGCTGGACCACGCCGGACGCAGCGGCGTGTCGGCGATCGTGCTCGGCCGCACGCGCGAGCGGCCGTTGGCGCGCATGTTCAACCGCACGCTCACGCAGCAGCTGATCCAGCGCGGCGCGCACTTCGAACTGACCATCGTCAACACGCCGGAGGCGCGCGCGAGGTCGCGGCGTCGGCTGCGCGAGGGCGGTGGTCGCAAGAAGGCCAGCGACTATGCCGTCGCGGCGATGGGTGCGGCGCTCGCGGTCGGCGTGGCCTGGCTGGCCGAACGCTGGGTCGGGCTCGATGATCTGTCGATGATGTTCATCGTCGCGGTGCTGGTCGTCGGCGCGCGCACGCGCATGTCGGCTGCGGTGCTCGCGGCGTTGCTGTGTTTTCTGGCCTACAACTTCTTCTTCATCGAGCCGCGCTTCACTTTGTTCATCGGCGCGCGCCAGGGCGTGACCACGGTATTGCTGTTCCTGGTCGCGGCGCTGGTCGCCGGACGCCTGGCTTCGCGCTTGCGCATGCAGGTGGTGGCGTTGCGCGCGGCCAACGCGCATGCCAGCGGCTGCAGGCGTTGGGGCGGCAACTGTCGACTGCCGCGGATCTCGGCGAAGTGTTGAAGGCCGGACGCCGGGCGTTCAAGGCCGCGCTCGGGCGGAGGCTGGATCCGCATCGGCGATGAAGAGCATCCTCGCGTGGGCATGGAAGCGAAGACGGCGCTTGCGCTGACCGACAAGGATCGCGCCGCGGCCGACTGGGCACAGCGCCACGGGCAGCCCGCCGGTCGCTACACCGATACCCTGTCGGGTTCGGCCTGGTGGTTCCTGCCGCTGCATGGCGAGCGCGAGACGATCGGCGTGATCGGTCTGCGCTTCGGCGATGCGCCGCCGTCGACCGAGTGGCGCCGCATCGCCGAGGCCATGGCCGAGGACATCGCGCAGGCGCTCGAACGCACGCGACTGGTCGGCGACCTGGAAAGCGCGCGCGTCAGCGGCGAGACCGAACGCCTGCGCTCGGCGCTGCTGTCGTCGGTGTCGCACGACCTGCGTTCGCCGCTGGCCTCGATCATCGGCGCGGCCAGCAGCCTGGACAACTACGCCGCGTCGATGAGCGCAGAGGACCGCCACAGCCTGCTGGATACCATCCGGCTCGAAGGCGAACGCCTGGACCGCTACATCCAGAACCTGCTCGACATGACCCGGCTTGGCCACGGCGGCCTGACCTTCAATCGCGACTGGATCGGCGTCGACGAGCTGATCGGCTCGGCGACAACACGATTGCAGCGTTATCAGCCGAACACGCAGTTCGAAATCCAGATCGAGGACGGCCTGGCGCCGATCTGGGTGCATCCCGCGTTGGTCGAACAAGGCTTGTTCAACGTGCTGGAGAACGCAGCGAAATTCTCGCCACCCGGCGAACCGGTCACGATCGAAGCACGCGATGTCGATGGTCAGTTGCGAATCGATATTCGCGACGGTGGCCCCGGTATCCCGGAAGACGAGCGCAAGCGCATCTTCGATCTGTTCTATAGCGTCGAACGCGGTGATCGCGGTCGCGAGGGAACCGGCTTGGGCCTGACCATCAGCCAAGGCATGATCGGCGCGCATGGCGGCAGCGTCGAGGCGTTGCCGGGCCCGGGCGGGCGTGGCACCACGATCCGCATTACGCTGCCCCGCTACGAGCCACCAGGGCCAGCCACTGCATGAGCGACCCTCGCCACGACGATCCCCCTTCAGCGCCGCCAGTGCGCGTGCTGGTGGTGGACGACGAACCGCAGATCCGCAAGTTCCTCGAGATCAGCCTGCGTGCGCAGGGCTACCACGTGGAGACTGCGGATAGTGGTAGCAGTGGACTGGAAGCCATGGCCACGCACGGCGCCGATCTGTTGATCCTCGACCTCGGCCTGCCCGATCGCGACGGTCAGGATGTGCTGCGTGAGCTGCGGCAATGGTCGCAGGTGCCGGTGATCATGCTCACCGTGCGTGCCGGCGAAGCCGAAAAGGTCGCGGCGCTCGATGCCGGCGCCAACGACTACGTCACCAAGCCCTTCGGCGTACAGGAGTTGATGGCGCGGATACGCGCATTGCTGCGCTCGCACGCCAGCCCGGCCGACGCACCGAGCATCTTTGACGACGGCCATCTACGCATCGATCTCGCGCGGCGCGAAGTCCATCTCGACAACGAACCCGTGCAACTGGCACGAAAGGAATACGCTCTGCTTGCGCTGCTCGTGCAGCACGCGGGGCGCGTCGTCACGCAGCCACAGATCCTGCGCGAGGTTTGGGGACAGCACCACGAGCACGACACCCACTACCTTCGCATCCTGGTCGGCAAGCTCAGGCAAAAACTGGGCGATGACGCGGCGGCGCCGCGTTGGATCGCGACCGAGCCCGGGGTCGGATTGCGATTCCTGGACGGAAAATCTCCGTAGCGGGCGCGAGAATTGGGGTGCAATCCGGCGCGACCAGTCATATTCCAATACTCGTTTGATGAGTTCGACCCGCCAGTGGAATTTGATGCGTGCCGGTCGGCGCGACATCGAAACCAGACATTGATCGATGTCCGCTTCCGGTCAGAAGCGAACATTCGCCAACGCCGGAATTGAGCCGATCCGCGAAGCGGCTTCGGCTCGAATGAATTGTTAGGCGTCGTTGGCAAATGTCATGGCCGCGGCTCATTGGTTGGATTCGGGCTTGGTAAGCTGCATCGCAGCAATGCGCCACCCTTCCGATTGCTTGACAACAACAAGAAGCACGGCTCTGGGCATGTTTACCGTGCCGTCCTTGCTAAGAAACCCGGTGCGGAAAAGAACTACTGCCACGTCAGGGCGGAGAGAGCGCATAGCGATATCGCTTGCCACGATAGTCGTCGTCTTTGCCCAGTTCTCGTGGGCTTTTCCCAGGTCGGCCACAATGTTTGCACGACCTACTATCCGAGCGTCTACTCCAGGCACCAAGTAAGCGTCCTCGGCAAAAAGGCGTTCGAACTCGTTTCCGTCATGCGAGTTCCATGCTTGGACGAATCTGTCCGCAACGGCCTCGGGGCTCTTGATCTCAACTGGTGGTGACGCAAATGCCAGAAGAGACGCGAAAAGCAGTACGAAAAACAGTGCGGCTTTGTGTTTCATGGTCGATCTCCTTCTGTTTGAGGAGTAGAGGCCAATACCGCGTGGGCCAAGCAACCTGCCGTCCATGACAAGCTCCGCATCCTTGCGCTCAGCGTAGCGAAACGCTCAAAGAGGCAATCCCGCTCTTGATAATGGAAGACGTAATGGCCGTCCTCCTCAGAGCTGACCATCAGTGCTCTCGAATGGTTTCACTCACACGATGGTGTGTGACATTCATCTCGGTGACGCTTTTGCCATCCACTTCGATCGTCATGTGCTGTACCCACTCGCCTGAGGATTTGACGACGATCTCATTCGAGCCGATTGAAGTCTTCCCGTCCTTGGCAGATTGCCATCGATAGACCATGGTGTTGCCGCGGACTGTCGGCGTTGCTGTATGGACCACACCAAGATCGGTCACCCGCGTAATGCTGAGCGTCTTGAGGTTTGGGTCGTATCCCATGATTTCCAGGGCTGCGTCTGCGGGACGATCCGCCCATTGGTGACGCCAAATGCATACGTTGCCAACACCATCGACAGCGACATTGCATTCCCAGGTCGCTTTGGTGGGCTGCGACTTGCCATCGGCAATCCATTCTCCCTCGGTGCGCCATACGCCACGATGCTCCTTGAGCATGGCGAGGACCTCGGCGGGAACTTCGGGGACAGGAGCCTGCGGCTTCGCCGCATCGCTGTTGGCGGCCGCTAATACCAGTGCTGCAACCGCGGCTTTGAGGGCTTTCATCGAGCATCTCCCGGTTTAGCTAAACAAGCGGAGCGACGCTACAATCCGGGCGCAAAAACATCCTCAGGAAAGCCTTAGCTTCCTCCCATGATTGGCTTAGGGACTCCATGAGCCAGACAGCAAGATTCCGGTTCGGCCCCTGGACCATAAGCCCGGCGCTCAATCTGCTCGAGCGCGGGACGCGGTCGATCAGGATCGAGCCGCGCGCGATGGATGTCCTGGTCCTGCTTGCCCGGCGTGACGGGGCGGTGGTTTCGGTCGACGAGCTGATCGCGTCCGTCTGGAAAGGCGTGATCGTGACCGACGGATCCGTGTACCTCGCCATCAGCCAGCTGCGGCAGGCGCTCGATGATCCCGCCGATGGCATGCAGTACATCGAGACGATACCCAAGCGCGGCTATCGGTTGACGGTCCCGGTCGAGCGGATCGAGGAGAAGTCCATGCCTGCGGCAGCCGCTACGCAGGCTTCCAGCCTCCGCCAAGACGCGTCCTCGTTCCGGTGGTGGTGGCTTGCGGCCGGTTTTGCCGGTGTCGCGATCGTCGCCGTCTTTGCGATAACGTTCCGCGGCGACGCACCGCCTGTGCCTACAAATTCCGTCGCAATTATGCCGTTCAACAACTTGTCTTCCGATCCTGAGCAGGAGTATTTCGCTGATGGGATCACCGCGGAACTTCTGACGGCGCTCTCACGCGTTCGTGATCTGCGGGTGACCGGGCGTGCATCATCGTTTTATTTCAAGAATCGAAACGAGAACCTGCGAACGATCGGTGAGGCGCTTGGCGTCGAGCATGTGCTCGAAGGCAGCGTGCGCAAGGCAGGCGATCAGGTGCGCATCGCCGCGCAATTGAGCAACGCACGGACGGGCGAACAGCTATGGTCAGAGACCTACGAGCGGAGATTCGGCGACATCTTCGTGATCCAGGACGAGATCGCCAAGTCCGTCGCCAATGCCTTGCAGGTCAAGCTCGGCGTGGGTGACGTGGGTCACCTGCCGGGGATGACGCGTAACGTCGCGGCGTACGACGAGTATCTACGCGGCATGGCGCTCAACCTCGATTGGCGGGCAGAATCCTTCCCGCTTGCCATCGCACACCTGCAGCGCGCCGTCGCGCTCGATCCGTCGTTCTCGATCGCATGGGCCGGGCTCCATACCGCATGCGTCAATGGCGCGTTCGCCGTGCCGGCGCGGGCAGAAGAGTGGCGACAAAAGGCGTCGGAGGCGCTCGACCACGCCCGTGAATTGACGCCTGATGCGCCTCACGTACTGCTCGAGATCGGCATCGATGAGACCAGGCGCGGGAACTGGCTTGAGGCCGCTGCCGTCTTTGAGCGACTGCAAGCTTCATACGCCAAGTACGGGATGGCTAATCAGACGTGGGGCCCTCGCGGCGTTTTCCTGCTGGGGGTCGGCCGTGTGCGCGAAGCGATTCCTGCCCTCGAACGCGCGCGCGCGGAGGATCCGCTCGCGCCCGCATACGCCGGTTTTCTGAGTAACGCTGAACTCGCCCGCGGCGATTTTGCCGGAGCACTGGCGGAAGTCGACCGCGGCCTCGAACTCAAAGGCCTCGAAACGTCTCTGCTCAGGACAGGTTTCGTCATCGCGCTCACCCAGGGCGATCGCGCCGAAATCAATAAACGTCTGAACGCGATGCCCGACGACGCTCCCAATGTTCGTCTCAATCGCAGGTTGGCGCAGTTCCTAGAGGCGCCGGAGGACGCTGCGGCCGAGATCCGTCACCTGGCCGCAACGGCGACGCAAGCCGAGAAAGCCACCCTATCCCAGTGGGCCGCGTACTACCGCGAACCGGAATTGTCACTCGATCTCTTGGTTGAAGTGGCGCCGCACCTGTCCCACCCCGCTATGTTGTGGCATCCGCTGTCGCGGGATGTACGCAGGCTGCCGGGGTTCAAAAAACTGGTCCGCGATCTGGGATTCGTCGACTACTGGCAGGTCTACGGCTGGTCGGACTTCTGTCGTCCGCTCGGCGATGAGGATTTCGCGTGTCGGTAGGCTGAGCCCCGTCTGGCCAAGCACATGTCCGTTTTAGGCCGGAAGCGGACGTTCGTGAAGTAGGCATCCGAAGCTGGTTCATCCGCGCCGGACGACGGATGATGCAGGCATGTCCGACTTCACCGTCCAGCTCCTGCTGAAAACGCCGACCGTCGCGGTCTGGGACATGTGCTGCGAGGGCAGCGGGCAGCACGAGCGCGTGGCGGAGTGCGCGAGCGTCACGCATCTGGTGTTTCCCTATCGCGGCCTCTATGTCTGTCACCTGGCAGACACGCCCGCCGTGGCCGAGGCGGGCCAGGTCCTGTTCTTCAACGCCGACGACGACTATCGGATCAGCCATCCCGTGCCGGGCGGCGACGCCAGTCTGGCGGTGGTCATCGAAGAAACGATGCTGCGTGAACTCGCGCCGAAGAACCTGTTGCGAGAGGGCGCCGTCTTGGCTTTCCGGCAGCAACGCTTGCGGATCGATCCGCGCGCGCAGGCGCTCGTCGCACTGTTGCGGCACAGCCTGCGCGAGAACATCGCCGAATCCCTGGAAGCCGAAAGCCTGGCCCTGACCCTCGCGCAACGTTCGCTGGGGCCGCGCACCACGCATGCAGCGGGCGCCAGTGCCGGTCGGCAGCGGCTCGTGGACCGGGCCAAGCTGGTCCTGGCGAGCGATCTGTCCAGGCGCTGGTCGCTCGCCGACATCGCCGCCGAGGTCGGTGTTTCGGCGGTCTATCTCACGCAGGTGTTCCAGCAGGTCGAAGGCCTGCCGCTGTATCGCTATCAGTTGCGCCTGCGGCTGGCGCGTGCGCTGGACTTGCTGGGGCAATACGAGGACCTGAGCAAGCTGAGCCTCGACCTGGGGTTCTCCAGCCATAGTCACTTCAGCGCCGCGTTCCAGCAGGCCTATGGCCGCTCGCCGACCGAGTTCCGGCAGTCGGCGCTGCATCGCTAGGGCAGGCTGCGGCAGATCGCTAAAGATTCCGACAGCGGCGCTCGTTGCGGCGTGGCCTACTGTCCATACCCGGATTCGGGTCGTTACGGAGAGTGTCATGACAGAAAGAACCTGTGCGGCTTGCGACTGCCCGCTGGATGGAAATTCCATCCTGGTCAAGATCGGTGGCAAGGCCGTCGAAGTGTGTTGCGACGAGTGCGCGGTGAAGCTGAAGGAAGCGCATAGCTCGGCAACCGGGCCCGGGAAGGGCTGAGATTTTCGCTGCAGCACGTATGCCGGAACCTGGCGGGGAAATTCGCACGCACTGACGTGCGAGTCCCTGGCGAGAGGCCTCGCGCCGTCGCCGTCTGAAGTCTGCCGCCACCGCCACCCGGCGTGGCGGTAGACATCCGGCCAATACGCGCCGATTCCAATTTCAACACGGTAGCGACGGCTCAAACGTCGCTGCAACGGGCCGTCATGTGTGAACGGATGGCAGGACATTGCCTCACTAAAACAACATCAACGCTGGGAATGACGCTATGAACCGTAGAGGATTCATCACGATGGCCGGCAGCACGTTCGCGGCCGGAGCGATCGCAGGATGCGTGGGACGCAGCATCGGAGCGACTTCCGCAAGCGCGAATGGGGCGATGGATACTGCGGCCTTCCATGCCGCCCGGCGCTACGCGAAAACCAGGTTCGGCAACATCGCCTACGTCGAGCGCGGCACCGGCGCGGTTGCCTTGTTCCTGCACGGATTCCCGCTCAACGGTTTCCAGTGGCGCGGCGCGCTCGATCGCCTCTCGCCGTACCGTCGCTGCATCGCGCCGGACTTCCTGGCGATGGGCTATACGCAAGTCGCCGAGGGACAGGACGTCGGGCCGGAAGCGCAAGTCGCGATGCTCGTGTCGCTGCTGGACACGCTGGCGATCGCGAGCGTCGACCTGGTGGCGAACGACAGCGGCGGCGCCGTGGCGCAACTGCTCATGGCCCGGCATCCGCACCGGGTCCGCACCGTGTTGCTGACCAACTGCGACGTCGAAACCGACAGTCCGCCGCCGGCGCTGCTGCCCGTCATCGAGCTGGCGAAGCAGGGCCGGTTCGTGGACGAGTGGTTGGGCGCGTGGTGGGACGACAAGGCACTGGCGCGCTCGTCCCAGGGCATCGGCGGCATGTGCTACGCCGATCCGTCGCAGCCGACCGACGAGGCGATCGATACTTATTTCGGGCCGCTGCTGGCCACCGCGCGGCGCAAGGCGCTGGCTCACGCCTACGCGATCGCGCTCGAACCCAATGCGTTGCTCGGCATTGCAGCGGAACTCAAACACAGCACCGTGCCGACGCGGATCGTGTGGGGTATGGGCGATACGATTTTTTCGCCGGCAAGCCCCGGCTATCTCGACTGCACCTTGGGTAACTCCCGTGGCGTGCGGCGACTCGAACGCAGCAAGCTGTTCTGGCCGGAAGAGCGCCCGGACGTCATCGCCGAAGAAGCGCGCCTGCTGTGGAACGCCTGGGTGCCGCAGAGCGCTGCCTGGCGATGACGCTGCAGATTTCGACAGCGATGTTCGAACCACGCGACAAGGAAAAGCCAATGCGACGCTTCGATTACAGCACCTGGAAGACCATTGCGTTGTTCGTCGTCGGCGTGCTGTCTGCGCCCGTCTCGCATGCGTCGGATCATCTCGATACGCCCACGGTCATCGCAGACCCTGCCGCCGACATCGGCGATCTCTACGCATGGACGTCGGCGGACGGCAAGCGATTGAACCTGGCCATGAACATCGTCGGCGGCAGATTCTCGGACCAGCTTGAATATGTCTTCCACATCGACAGCGGCAAGCATTTCGGCGAAACGATCACCACGACGTCGATCGTGTGCCGGTTCGATGCCGCAAGCACCGTGGAGTGCTGGGCAGGCGACACCGACCATGTCCGTGGCGATGCGAACAAGCCGGCCGGCCTCGAAGGAGACCGGCGCCGCTTCCGCGTATTCGCGGGCCTGCGCGACGATCCGTTCTTCAACAACGTGAAGGGGACGAGGTCCGCGTACGAAGCCGCCGCAGACGCGTTGCAGCATGGCGCCAGCACGGACGCGGCGCTTTGCCCAGGTTTCGACCAAGCGACCGCGGAGAGAATCCGTGACCGCTGGCGGCATACCGACGGCGGTCCGGCGACGAATTTTCTGGCTGGCTGGAAGTCGGCGTCGCTGGTGGTCTCCGTCGATCTAGGCATTGTCGATCGCGGTGGCGCACTGCTCGCCGCATGGGGAGGCACCTACGCCTCTGTCGAGCCGGCGACTCAGGACAAGGCTTCAACGCGTCCCGCCATCGGTTCGCCGGTGGACCGGGTCGGCAGGCCATTGACGGGCAACGCCTTGCTCGGACCGCTCGATCCGGAGCAAGTCAGCGATCGTCGCAAGGAGGCCTACAACCGCGCCGCGCCCGCCGTTTGGCCGCAGTTCGCCAGCGACATCCAGCGCACGCTCGGGCTTTACGACGGATTCGACGGCACATGCGGGAATCAATGGCTCGCCGATCGCAATGCGGAACCGTCGTTACGTTACGTGGTGTTGGCCAAGACGCTTGCCGACGATCGGCTTTGGGTCGACAGCGCATCGAAGGCTTGCACGCGGTTTCTTGCGGTCGAATTCGCGGCGAACGGTTCAGCGAACGCGGACTGCGGCGGCAGGACGCCGAACTACGACGCGATCGATGTGTACCGGTCGCTTCTTGTCGGCGGCACCATCGACGGTGTCGACGACGGTGTCGAGCACGACGATGCAACGCACTCCACGTCGGAGTTCCCATTTCTGGCCGCGCCATGAAACAGAGTGCACGCGACATCATTTTCCTGGGAGTCCTGGCGCTGGCGTACAGCGGATCTGTTGACGCCGGCACGGTCAGTCGGACGCCGCTCACCACGGCGGGCCATATTGCGATCGCCAACCTCGATCATCAAATCGCCCAGCTGCGGGATGACGCCGGCGTCGAAGACTTGTTGCTCGCGAGATCGCGATTCCTCGGCGACTACGACGCGCTCGATCGCGCCGTGTCCCTCGCGGAGCGTCGAGTCCGGGCAGGTGGCGATCTCCTGCGCCGTGCGCGTACACGCTCGGCGGTGCATCGGTTCTCGCAGGCTCTGGATGATCTCGCTGCGGCCGGGCGCGTCGGGGCTGACAACGACGAGGTCGCCGCGTTGTGGGCCTCGATCCTCGTTGCGACCGGACATGCGGAGGAGGCGATCCCGCGGCTCGAGGCCGATGCGTCGGCCCATCCTGGGTTCGCATCGCGAGGCTCACTGGCAACCGCGTACGCAGCGGCAGGCCGCATTGACGATGCCGACCGGTTGTATGCCGCAGCGCTCGCCGATCTCGACACGACGTCCCCCTTTCCCCATGCATGGCTGAATTTCGTGCGCGGCATGATGTGGACCGAGCAAGCCGGAGATCCAGTGCGTGGCGAGGCGTTCTATCGGCAGGCCCTGACGCACTTGCCGGAGTTCGCGACGGCCAACATCCATCTTGCCGAGCTCGAAGCCGCGCGCGGCGACCTGTCACCCGCAGTCGCGCGGCTCAGGCGCGTGATCGCCGCGAGTAGCGAGCCGGAGGCACTGGCGCTGCTCGGTGAACTCCGGCTGCGCATGGGCGATCGGACCGATGGCCTGCGCGACATCGCGAAGGCGCGACGCCGCTACGTATCGCTCCTCGCCCGCCATCCGCTGGCCTTTGCGGACCATGCCGCCGAGTTCTACCTCGGGCCAGGCGCCGATGCGCAGCGCGCATGGAGGCTGGCACGGCAGAATCTGGCAAACCGTGAAACGTCTCGCGCCTTCCACCTCGCGATCGATGCCGCACGGGCCGCAGGACGCGATCGCGACGCGTGCCTTCTTGCTGCAAGCGCACGGGCCAGGTCGATCGACATCGAATCGTCGGCATGTCCGGAATTAGTCTTGCCCTAGAGTTCTCGCGGACGTGAGCAGGTTCGATAGACCTTCCTCCGGAGACTGAGCGGTCCGTGCAGACGGATTCACCGAAGGCTGCAAGCAGCACACAGACTTGCCACTGCGACCCTGCGTGGCAGAACAAGTGAATGACCGCTTCCGACCCAAAGCGGTCATCCGACTCAATTCGCGTTGCAGGCGCAAAGACCGGTGCTTTGCTTGAGCACTTAAGCCCGTAGGCGCGATTTCTGCGCTCACGATCGCTTCTGGCCAGCCTGCGCGCCAACGCTCATGGTGCCACCTTAGACTGCACTATGCTTACGCACACGCGCTTCAACACGAGCGCGCAATCGCCAGCGCGCCGCGTCTGCCAGCATTCGCCCCGCCCAGCGGAACACATTGAACTCGCTCACCGTGTGCCGCAGGCTGGACATGCGTTCACGCTGCTCGGCCGGCGACATCGTCGCGGCCTGGTAAAGGGCGTCGGCGGTTTCCTCGACATGATAAGGGTTGACGATAAGCGCCTCGCTCATCTCACGGGAGGCGCCCGCAAAGCGACTCAGTATGAGGACTCCCTGCTCGTCATCGCGTGCCGCCACGAACTCCTTACAGACCAGGTTCATCCCGTCATGGAGACTGGTGACGACGCAGACGTTCGCTGCGCGATACAGCTCCAGCAGTGCGTTGTGTTCGTGATGCTTGGCGAGCAGAAGCACCGGTTGATAGTCAGAGTGTCCAAAGCGCCGATTGACGCGCTCAACCAGACGTTGTACGTGCTCCTGGAAGCTGCGGTACTCGTCGAGAATGCTGCGCGTGGGCGATGCGACCTGGATGAACACGAACCGTCCTATCCACTCCGGTCGCTTCTCAAGCAGGCGCTCTACCGCGTGTAATCGCTCGACTATGCCCTTTGTATAGTCAAAGCGGTCGACGCCGATTGCCAGACAGACGTCGGGGCTTAGTCCAAGGCGCTCGAACACCCGTTGCCGGCATTCTTCCGTTGGCAGCCAGCCGCTGGACTCGTTGGTCCCGGGCCATTCAATCGATATCGGGTAACTCTCGACAAAGGTTTCCTTATCGCCGAAGGAAATGATCGAATGTTCATGCTCGATGCGCGCCTCCAGGAAGCGGTCCACCGTTTCGATGAAGTTCTTGCAGTGAAACCTGGTATGGAAGCCCAAGATGGTGCTTCCCAGCATTCCCTGCAGGATTTCCCGCCGCCAAGGGCAAATGCCGAACGACTCTGGATTGGGCCACGGAATATGCCAGAAGGTCAGGATGGTTGCCTGCGGCAACTTCTCGCGAATCATTCCGGGCAGCAGCGCAAAGTGGTAGTCCTGCACGAGAATGACCGGATCTTCGCTGCGTGCTTCCGCTAGGACTGCATCGGCAAAACGCTGGTTGACGGTTTTGTATGTTTTCCAATCCGACTCGCGGAAAACGGGGCGCACATGGGCAACGTGACATAGTGGCCACAGGCCCTCATTGGCAAAGCCGTAGTAATAGCCGAGCTCTTCCTCCGGCGACAGCCAGATGCGGCGTAACGAATAATCATGCAAGCCCGGCGGCACGGAAACGCTATCACGCGCGTCCACGACCTCACGATCGGCGCTGCCACTGCCATGAGCGATCCAGGTTCCCGAGCACGCGCGCATAACTGGCTCGACGGCAGTAACCAGTCCGCTGGCGGGGCGACGCACAATAATTCCTTCCGGCCCACGATCGTGGATGTAGGGCTCACGGTTGGAAACCACGATCACCTGGTCACCACGCAACTGGGTGTGCAGCAGGTTTCGAAGGCGTTCGGCCGTCCATGCCACTTCTGGGCCCTGGGATCGCCGATACTCATCTTCCAGATCACGCAGGCGCGCCCGGAGATCCTCGGCAAAAGGCGCTAGCTCCGGCGGAGGAAGCAGCGGGCTGACCACTTCACCGCGCAATAGCGCACGGACACCCTCTACCCAGCCGCGCCAGCTGAGTTGAGCGACGAACATCGTGATCAAGGCAATCACAAAGCCGAGGCTCGCAATGAAAATAATTAGGTAGCGTCGAGTGTCCTGGCTGCGGCGCTCTATGAAGCTGAGATCGTGCAGCAGAACCAGGTGGCCCGCGTCAACTGGATCAGCATCCACCATGGCATTTGGAAGCGCGAATGCTTCTGCCTCGGCACTGGTGGCGGATCCTTCCGGCGGGTCGGTGGTCCGCGCCGCTGCCGCTCGGGGCTGCGTTGCTCCCGCCACCGCGACGGCGCTCCGAGTAGTGATCGGGTGTGCGCTAACCAGCACCGGTCCGCCTGTCAACTCGAGACGAGGCTCATCCTGATTCGCCACGCTCATCGCCTTGTCGCACGTGAGGGCTGCAGGGAATCCATCACTCTGCTGAACAAGGCGACCGTCCACGGTGCACAGCCCTATCGCGAACAGACGCTCATCCTGCGAAGTGCGGTCAAACAGGCGCTTCAGCCGTGTAGGGCGCTCTGAAGCGAGCGCCTCGGCGACAGAATCCGAGAGCGCGTTAGCCACCAATACGCCGCGCGCATTGATGTCGCGGCTGAACCATCGCAGCGTCACCTTGTCCATGAGAGGGAGCGCGACGTATGCGGCTGCAACCAACGCTACAACGAGGGGCAGCAAAAAGCGAAGCTGTAGACGAATGGTTTTCAACATAGGCAAAACTCCAAGGAGGCAGATTCTGCCAAGCGCAAGCGACGCCGCGCACTCCGAGGTAAGCGGGCAATGTTACATGATCTGCGGAACACTGCCCGCAGGTGAACCTGCAATACTGTTGAAGTCAGCCGAAGAGCTCTCACCCCGTTTCCGATGGAAGAAACCAAACTCTCCAGCGAGATGCGTCGTTTCATTCTCGCACTTATTCCATCCGTGCCTCATCTGGAGGCGCTGTTGTTGATGAGAGCAAAGCCTTCGGCACACTGGTCAGCGATGACACTCTCAGAGCGCTTGTATGTCGATGCGAAGGCTGCAGCGGGGATACTCGAGCACTTTGCAGCGACCGGCCTTGCGCGAGGACATGGCGACAGCCTCTATATCTATGCTCCCGCAACTCCAGAGCTCGCCGATGTCGTTGCGAGCCTCGATGCGGCATATTCTCGTAATTTGGTTGCGGTTGCGAACCTAATTCATTCAATTGGGGATCGCCAGGCACAACGCTTTGCCGACGCCTTCCGTTGGCGCAAGGACTCCTAAGCATGGTTATCACCGCCTATGCGCTATGTGCCGTTATCGCAGCTTTATGTGCAGCTCTCTTGCTTACCCGCGCCCGCACTAGCAAATCCCGGATGCTGTTCTGGTGTGGACTATGTTTCGCCGTGCTTTTCACCACGAACATGCTGGCTGCCGTCGATACCGCCAGCAGCATCGAACTCACGCACTCGCGTCTGCTGACGGCGCTGTTTGCCATTTGCCTCTTGCTGTACGGGCTGATTTTCGAGGACGAGTGACATGGATCTATTCCTGCGCGGAGCAATTGCGATGGGCTGCGCCGTTGTCGCGCTGCTATTCTTCCGTTTCTGGCGCCGATCCGGCGATTGGTTCTTCTTCTTGTTTGGGCTCGCCTTCCTCATTGAAGGCGTGAATCGTGCGTACTTCGCGCTGAGTAGTGCTTACAACGAAGACGCTACTCTTTACGTCCTTGCACGACTCGGATCGTACGGATTGATTCTTATCGCCGTGCTTAGCAGGAATATGGTTCGGCGCTAGGGCGCGCCGCTGCACCGCGGCAGGATCGCGCGCCCAGGAATACCGCAACGACCGAAGCTGCGAGCCAGCCGGTTCTGGGGATTCCATCGACGCTTTTCATTCCCCGCTATTGAAGCCTGCTCACACAAGATACCAATGCGCACGGGCGGCTCCGATACCGAGAGGCTTTCGGTTTCAGGTGGAACAACGACGAGTCGTTTCCGTAATAGGTAAGCTTTCATTCCAATCAAAACTGCCTGCAGGCCAATCTAGTTCAAGCGCCATTCGGAGACTTGATGGGTGGCCTACGTTACCGCTCTAGCCAATGGGCCGCTGCGCAAATCTGCCTAAGTCGTGGACGTCCTCGAGGTCCGTGCATCAAGAAAGTCGTGTCCTGTAAGCAAGTGATCGCTTTCGCTGCGGATTCAACTGATCGACCCAAAGCGGCCGTTTTTAGCGCCCCGAAGTTTTACCGACCCGAACCCTGAGCCCGGTCGCTACGGTTCGTTTAATCAAGCGAAGTGCTTGGCGTTTAACAGCAGATGCAACCAGACGCTAACGGCGTAACCCAGCGCGATTGCCCACGTCCATTTGAGGTGGCTGAAGAAGGTGTAGGCGCCGCGGGAAGCGCCCATCAGCGCTACGCCCGCGGCCGAGCCCACCGACAACAGGCTGCCCCCTACGCCGGCAGTGAGTGTGATCAGGAGCCACTGCCCGTGGTCCATCGCGGGGTTCATCTGGAGCACCGCGTACATGATGGGTATGTTATCGACGATCGCCGACAGCACCCCCATGGCGATGTTGGCGGTGGTGAAACCAAAACGCCCATAGAGCTCGGTCGACGCAGGTTCCATGTGACCGAGCGTGGCCAGTCCGCCCACGCACAGCAGCACGCCGTAGAAGAACAACAGCGTGTCCCATTCGGCGCGGGCAATGATCTCGAAGACATTGTAGCGGTTGTCCTGGTCACGCCCGGTCGCCTTTTCGTGGCGACGTACGAAATAGCCCTGCAGGTTCAGCAGCGCGAGGCCCGTGAGCATGCCGAAGACCGGCGGCATATGCAGCCACTGCTTGCTGGCGATCGTGATGGCGATGGTGAGCGCGAACAACCCGCAGATCAGCCAGCCCCCGTACTTGACGTAGGCAGCGTCGCCACCTGCCGGAGGTACTTCCTTTGACAGCGCGAAGTGCATGATCGAGGCTGGCACCAGCCAGTTGGCCAGCGACGGCACCAGGATGGCGAAGAACTCGAAGAACTCAACCTTGCCCGCTTGCCACACCATCAGCGTGGTGATGTCGCCGAAGGCGCTCCAGGCGCCGCCGGCATTCGCGGCGACAACCAGGTTGATGCAGGAGATCGCCACGAAACGCGCGTTGCTCGCACCGACGGCCAGTACCACGCCCGACATCACCAGCGCAGTGGTCAGGTTGTCGAGGATCGGTGACAGGAAGAAGGCGAGCGTGCCGGTTAGCCAGAACAGCTGGCGATAGTTGAAGCCGCGCCTTACCAAGGCGGCACGCAGCGACTCGAACACGTTGCGCTCTGCCATCGCCGCCACGTAGCTCATGGCGACGATGAGAAAGAAGAACAGCTCGGCAAACTCCAGGAAAACGTGCCGAAACGCCATTGCGGCGTAATCAGTGCCCAGAGCCGGCGCGGCGGTCGCGTGCCAGGCTATTAGCACCCAGATGATCGAGGCACCGAGCATCACCGGTTTGGACTTAGGCAGGTGCAGGCGCTCCTCGAGCACGACGAACACGTAGACGGCAAGAAAGACGGCGACAGCGACCACGCCAAGGACGGACCCGGTCTGTGCCAGCACGGGATTGGCTTCGGCATGGGCCAGTCCTGGTAAGACCACCAGGGACGCAACTGCCAGGCGCCACGATTTAGTCATCTGCACCCCCCCTGCTCCTCTCAAATACTTCGCCGAGCCACGGGACACTCCTGAATCGAACAAATCCGGGCGTCTCATTGTAGGCAGGAGGGACTCGCGGAGCCATTCGATAGCCGCGAAGCAAGCTGTTCGTCACCGCACCAACGGCGATGGATGGTGGACAGCAGGCTGAGCAAATTGCGAGTCCAGTGGGCTGCTCTTAGTCAAACCACCGCCACCAATTTGAACCGGAGGCCGGCTTGAGCGCACCTTGTATGCAAGCAAGAAGTAAAGGCGGCATGTGAACCGGGAAACCGAGCGGATCTACGACGAGTTCCTGGTGGCCGCCGCGATGACGGGCGACCAGGCGGCGCTGTCGCGCCTCGTCGCTCGCTGGCAACCGAGGTTGCTACGCCATGCCTGGCGCCTGCTCGGCGATGCCGAGCGGGCGAAAGACATGGTGCAGGAAGCGTGGGAGGAGATCCTGCGCGGCCTTGCGCGACTGGACGACGTCGCCGCGTTCCCCGCTTGGGCTTACCGTATAACCACGCGCCGCTGCCAGCGCGAATTCCATCGCAAGGACCGCGAGCCACTCGGGACCAAGGATGTCGAATCGGAGGGCAGTGCGGAGGTGCCGGAAAGCGCCTCGGGCGAGTTCGCCGCCGAGTTGTCCATCGTGATGGACGCGATCGGCACGCTGCCCGGACCGCAGCGCGCAGCCCTGGCGCTGTTCTACATCGACGAACTGAGTGTGGCGGAGATCGCCATCGCGACCGACGTTCCACCGGGAACGGTCAAGACCCGGCTAATGCACGCGCGGCGAAAAGTCCGCGCGATACTGGAAGGAGACGACTCATGAACAAGATCGACGACCTGATTGGCCAGGCCCTGACGGAAGAGGACCGCGCCTTGCTGGCCAGCCATAGCGAACCCGGTTACCTGGCGCAGGCATTGGGCCTGTTCCGCGGCCCGATGGCTTGGGTCATGTGGATGTTGAACGTGGCCAGCGGCGTCGCATTCCTCGCTGGCGCATACGCGATCTGGCGGATGTTTGGCACCTCGGACCCGCTTGTAGCGGTGAAGTGGGGCGTGGCGTCACTGTTCCTGTTCCAGGTCACGACGCTGTGCAAGACCTTCATGGGCAGCCGCATGGAAGCGAACCGGTTGCTACGTGAACTGAAGCGCGTGGAGCTGCAGGTTTCGCTGCTGCATGATCGAACGGGTCGCGCAAGCTAGAAGGTTCCGGTGCCGGCCCATTGCCGGTGCCGGGCGTTCGCTCATTGGACTCTCGGGAATGACCGCTTTTGGCCGATAGCGGACGTCGCCAGTAGATCACTTCTGGCTTCCTGAGTGGCTAGACAGGACTTGCAGTTCGCTCAGGCAGTGCCGTCTGACCCTTAACGACGTGAAAGACGCTCGCGAAGAGTTGACGGCTGAGCTGGAGAGGTAGCCGTGAGGGCACTCCGAGGCCGCCACGAAGCGGCGGGTGCGCCCGGCCAGATCTTGAGACTCGCAACCAAAAGGGGTCAGTGTCGAAGTGGGCGGTCTAAAGGGGTGCCTTCGCGAGACTGCGCCGCCTCGAAGGAGAGGAATCTGTCGAAAATCGGAACTGGTCCAGCCATTTCGCCTCGTGGATTGCCCGGCACAATGGGGCATGACGCCCCCCAGTTCGCAGCTCCGAAAACCTTCGCGTAGGAACCATTACGTGCCCGTCTGGTATCAGACAGGGTTCCAGTTGAATGTTAGGAACAACTGGCTGCTAGACATCTCTGCGCCTCGGCTGCGTCCAGACGGCACGCCCATAATTCTCGCGCCGTATAGGCGGCCCGCCAAATCCTCATTCTGGGAAAACGAGCTCTACGTGACCCGCTTTGGTGAAGTGATCAATGACGAAGTCGAAACAGTCCTGTTTCAGGAGATCGACAACTACGGGGCAGACGCGGTTCGCGCTTTCGTAAACGGGCACGAGCAGGCGATGCACTATCAGCTAGAGTCGCTTTTCTCCTACCTGGGTGCGCAGAAGCTGCGCACCCCCAAAGGGCTTGCGTGGATTCAAGCTCGCTACCCGGCGCTCTCCCAGGTCGAACTGCTGATCGAACTTCAGCACCTTCGGCACATGTTCGGGACACTTTGGGCGGAGTCCGTGCGCGAGATCGTCTCTGCCGAGTCGTCCGAAATAAAGTTTCTGGTGACCGACCATCCGGTCACCATGTTTAACGCGGCACTGCCGGCGGATGCGCCGCAATTCGCGGATCCGATGGATCCACCCTTGACGTGGAACGGCACTCAGACGTTGTTCGCGCTCGATGCCAATCACCTGCTGATCCTGACGCACGTCCCTTATGCGCAGGCTCCAGATCGTGTCGAAGCAGCAGCGAAGCGAATCAACGCCCGCTATTTCGGAGACGCTCTGATGCGGACCGACGCCCTGATCCGGTCCCGCCGCTTCAGCACCGATCAGGTGATCGCCGTCAATGGATGGCTGAAGTCCCGCGCACGACGATATATCGCAGCGGCAGAGCCCGACTGGCTCTACCCGGAGGTGCAACGCCGGCCTGAGCCCCACGCGCTCGCGCTGCTGCTGCGCCCACCGAGCGACGTGTTGTGGCGCTATGGCGGAGAAATCTATATCGGCTACGAGGACGGCAGCCACGGCTACCGCGATCAGTACGGGCGAACGTCGAGAGACCACGAGGTCGTGGCGAAGTTGGCACCTTCTGAGCCACCAGGACTCGATGAGGCGTGTCCCTGCGGTTCCGGTGATACGTACGGAATCTGCTGCGAACCACGATCGATTTGGGACCGCGCACCGTGGGATGTCCTGAGCCTGAGAGAGCGCAACCTCCGCTTCATCAATGCGCTCATTAACGTTCTTGAACTCGGCCCCGATGCGCCTTGGACGCAGGTGCAGCGAGAACTCAGCGATGAACAGGTGGCACGTGTCCACCGGCTCAGCCAAGGTCTGTGGCCGGCGGACACGGATTTGGCGGCATTGTTCCCAAGGCGCAATAGCGGAGGCGTGCGCGCGCTCTACATGGGGCTTTCGGATCCACGCCTGCTGGGCGAGAACGTCGCTGCCCTTTGCCCCGTGTTCGATCAGATCCTGGTGATGGACCCGTTTGTGTTTGCCCGCAACGTGCGACCAGAGTTCAGTCCCCTGACCAATCCCGACGAGCACAAGCAGCAGTTCTTGAAGAATGCGTTGTTCTGGATCTCCCTGGCACCCCTTATCCAGGCCGGAAAGGTGTTGGTATTTCCCGATCCGGGTGATGTGAACCCCGGGCTTCAACGTGCTGTATTTGAGATGGCGCAAGCGCGTACGGCCGAATGGGAGATGGAACCGGCTGAGTACGAGGAAATGCGTTGGTTAGCGGAAGAGGACGCCACACGCTTGATGAAGCGGATGCCAGATGATTTCTGGCTTGCCAAACTGAGGCAATCCAATCCGGGGATGTCTGCTGAAGAAGCTGCACAGGTGGTCGACTTCATGCGACGTCAGCAGGAGCAGGATCCCTTCGCTTTACTGCAAACCCCGCGAGAGGGCAGGACCGGACAGCTCCTCATGATGCGTGCCGCCAACCTCGAAATCGCGCTGTTCGTAGCTCAGATAACAGGTGCCGTCATCGTTACGGACGTGTCCGCGATGTGGCGCCAACTGCACGCGCACACACGGGCTGCCGCAGGCGGAACCGGCGCATCAAGTGATTTCGCGCCGCTTGTTTTCACCGCATCTCTCCACTCCGGGGTGGCCGTCGAAGTGAGCGAGTTCACGGAGGCGGCCGCGGTGCAGTCTGCAATCGGTGATCTGAAAGCCATGATCGATCAACGATCCGACCGCGAGGAAGTCACATGGGCGTTGGATGCGGTGCAAACTCGACTTGACGCACTCTCAGTGCCGATTGAAGCCATGGATGCAGAGCTTCCCAGCGCACGGCTGTCACTGACCCCGTCAATTCCTGTGTCCGGCTTTGAATCTCCGACTGCACAGCGGCTGGTGGTCAGCTTCGGTAGTGAAGACGCGCCCGCTTTCGTCAGTCTCGCGTTCTTTCGCCGGACTGAGAGCGGAGACTCAGCGCGTCCTGATCGGTCGGACACGAGCGGTCCGCACACCGGTCAAGCTGATCGACGTAACCACTAGCTGCTGATCAATCTGTCCATGAAGACCATGTCCGCTTACGACCCAATGCGGACATTGGTGCCGGGCCGGATATCCGGAATCCCTCGGGCTCGGCGTTCCAAGGTAGATATCACTTCAAGAATGCGGTGATATGTTTTATGTCTCATTTCTTGGGCTATTTTTCCGAAGCAGATTAGCCGCGTAGCCATTACCCAGCCAGGTAACTCGTTGACCTACCATAGAAATTGTTTGATTGACTCGCGACAGATCGCAGTGTGACTATTTGTTACTCCTCAAATTTGAGGTCTACTTAGAGTTAGAGCGCAAGGACAGATTCGGCATGTCTCAGCCAGAAGCATTTCACGCCCTCGGCGTTTTCATGATCGCTTGGTCAAGCCTCGAAACAATCATTGAAGTCGCGGTGAAAAAAGAACTTAATGTTAGTGATCGGGTCGGTGAAATTACGACATCCAGTCTTGGCTTCATGACGAAATCAAACGTTCTCACCAGCCTTCTACAGATTCACACCCCTAAGCATGAAAAAGCAATCAAGCTTCTGTCCCAAATTACTGGAGATGCAAAGCGCAACGCTATAGTGCACGGGCGCGTGTTTATGAGCTCCAGCGGGAAGCTCACGTTCGTGAAATCAAATGTGGGTAATAAGTACAAAGCAAGTCGCGTCACTTTCTTGCCTGGAGAGCTCATTGCTCATGCCGTTAAACTCAACTCCGGCATAGCCGAGCTTCAGGCTCTGCTAGACATAAGCGAAGTGGAAATTGAAAATTTCGCCAATGTTGGTTACGCAACGTCAGCAATTAAGAAAGGCTGACACAGTGATTGGTTTTCGCTCTAACAATTCATTCAAGCCGAACCCGCTTCGCGGGTCGGCTTGATTCAGGCGTAGGCCGCAACCCAGCATCATCGCCACCAAAGTAAAGCGTGAACGCTTCGGAAGGGAGATTGATCGCATGATCGACCGAGGAACTCTGGACCGGCGTCAATTCCTCGTCGTACTGGCCGGTGCCGCGTTTGCAACAACAACCCTGGCTGGCTGTGCGGCTGCCCCAGCGGCCGTGCGTCCCGCCCGTCGCTGGGTAGCAGTGCAGAAGTTGATCGACGGCTACGTTGCCGACCGAATGTTCGCGGGCGTGGCGATGGCGCTGTCTTACGGCGGCGGCGGTTTCGCCTACCCGGCCGCCGGCACGCTTGCGTTCGATTCGGTCGCGCGCGTCGACGAAAACAGTCTGTTCCGCATCTACTCGATGACCAAGAGCGTGACCCGCATCGCCGCGCTGATGCTGGTCGAGGACGCCAAAATCTCCCTCGACCAACCCGTGGCCGAAGTGCTGCCCGAGTTCCGCTCACTGCGGGTCGCTATCGACATCGAGAAGGGCATGGAGTCGCGCCCCGCCACCAAGCAGATGACGATGCGGCACCTGTTGACGAACACCTCGGGCCTGGCCAACTGGACGCCCGGCTCCGGCGGCGGTGCCCTGCACGCGCTGTATCGCGAGCGCGGGATTACTCCCGGAAACTACGGCGCCGGCCTGCGCCGGCTCTCGTATGGGCCGCAGGCAAAGAACCTGGTCGAGATGGTTGAACGCGTGGCGGAACTTCCGCTCGCCTACGAACCGGGAACTGTCGTGCACTATTCCATCGGATTCGACGTCATGGGCCTGGTGATTGAACGCGTCACCGGCAAAGGCTACGACGCCTTCCTTCGCGAACAGTTGCTCGGGCCGCTCAAAATGGATTCGACCAGCTTCCAGGTAGCGCCAGGGGATGTGGCGCGCCTGACGACCAATTACGACGCGTTGCAAGAGGGGATGAAAGCCATTGATCCCGGTCCGACCAGTGTCTGGCTCAAACCGCCCACCTTGCTCGCAGGCGGTGCCGGGCTGGTTTCGACCGCGCGCGATTTCGCCCGTTTCGGCTCGATGCTGCTGGGCGAAGGTGCCCTGGACGGGGCGCGGGTGATGAAGCCGGAAACGGCGCGTCTGGCGCTATCGGATCTCAAACCGGCCGAGGCTGTGGACCCGGCCGAAGGGGTCGGCACGGGAACCCGCAATCTGCTCCTTCACCCATTCGGACCACCCGGCTCGTATGGCGGGGGCGGAGCGGCCGGCACGATCTGGTGGATCGACCCTGCGCTTCGAGGAAACGTGGTGTTCATGGCCCAAAGCATGGGCCGCTATACGCCGGCAACGTATCCCGTGCCGAGGGAACTTCGTGCTGCGATAGAAGCAGATCTTGGCTGATGGTGGCGTTAGCGACCTATTCCTGCCTGGTGTTTACACTCGCCGACTGCGGTGTCACAGAAGCACATGAGGCTTCTGGTCTACGTGTCGTAATGAGGCTAGATGCGCGAGGGAGCGTCACTAGAACGTGGCTAAACAAACAAAGTGTGCTGGGCCCATGCATTGAAAAAGAGCTTCAATCAGCCACTTTCCCGACAGATGGGCGATCGGAGTTCTATACCTTCATAGGGTTGAGTTTTTGAGCCCTATCATTCAAGCCGAACCCGCTTCGCGGATCGGCTTAATTCAGGCGTTAGGCCGCACGAAGGGAACAGCGCCATGCTCACAGGTTCGTGCCACTGCGGTGCAGTACGGATTCAAGTAGCCTCCAAGCCGCGGCGGCTCACGAGCTGTAATTGCTCAATCTGTCGCCGCCACGGTGGGCTCTGGGGCTACTACGATCCAAGCAAGGTGAAGGTTCTTGCCCGCAAAGGTGACCTGACTCGATATGTCTGGGGAGACAAATGCCTCCGGCTTGTTCGGTGTGCCAACTGCGGGTGCATTACGCACTGGGAACCAACCGATCGGTCCACGAACCGGATGGGCGTTAATTTTCGCAACTTCGATCCCTCCGTCATCGAGTCCACTCGAGTCCGGAGGTTCGATGGCGCGAAGACCTGGAAATTTCTGGACTAAATGAATGCGAGCATTCAAGGATCCTTCGTCAAGTTTGGCCCTTGGCCATGCAAGATCAAGTGAGCCGCAGGCCGGCTTGCGTGTGTCGGCGTAGCGGATGTCGAAGTCGATGCGGGGGCGCGGGTTCCGCGACGTCGACCAGCAGCGCGACAAGCGGCAGAAGTAGCCAGTCGACTTTCATCAATTCACAGTGGGAATGTGCAGCGCCTTCCCTTCAAAGGCGTCAAGGCGGATGCGCAAGCTGCCATCGGCTGCGACATCCGCTGCCGGGTGCTGCGGGTCCAGCGCATCGATCACCTTGGCGCCTGCTGTCGCCTGCCGCACCACGATCGACTCATCCACCGGCTCGCGCCCGAAGTTGATGGCCGTGATTTCCAATCCCCCGTTCTCCGGTAACTCGTGCACCATCACGAACAGACCCTTCGCCTGCACGCCCGGCACGTCGATCTGACGGGCCGCGAACAGTTTGAGGTCCTTGCGGACCTTGAGCATCCGCGCCAGCTGCGAAGCGAACGAATCGCTGCGGCGGAGTTGCTCCTGCAAGGAGCCGTAGAGCGAAGCCGCCTTGGGTAATCCTGACGCCGAGCGCGTCCCCTCGGGATTGGCACCGATCAGATCGTATGCGCCTCGATTGATCCAGCGCGGATCTCCGTCCGCCATGCGATCACTGACCGCCTCAGCCGGCAACGTCAGCGCGCCAACGAGATCCCATCCGGAAATCGCAAACACGCCCGGCTGGAACGCGTTGTAGAACGCCAGCAGCAGGTGCAGTTGAGTGATCTTCTGCCTGTCTTCCCGCGTCAGTTTGCTGACGTCCCTGATGCCGAGCGTCGCGGCAATCAACGACGCAGTGGTACAAGCGACCCCGTCCCCCGCCTTGAGGTTGTAAGGCGCACGATTCCCGATCAGCACACCGAACATCTCCTCATGCACCTTGGCGCGCAGCTCCGCCCCCGGCATCTGCGCTCCGCGGAATGGAAAGCGCTTGTCGCCGAACGTGGAGAAATGGACCAGCTCCATGGTCAGCTCATCATGATTCTGCATCGCGTGAACGAGCCCCGCGGGATCGATCTCGTACTCCCGCATGAGGGTAAACATCAGCCGCAGAAACTCCGCGTCTCCCGTGACAAGCGCGTGCTGATAAGCCGGCCGCGTTACGAAATCGTAGGACAGATCGGCGCCGCCCCGTGACATCTCACGCAGATCCTGCAGCGTGAGATTCAGCTCCTGAAACGTGAATGCACCCAGCTTCCGCGCCATCCCCGAGATCAGCTGATTCGAAGTGATCGAGAGCGGATGCCCCTGAGACCATGCCCGGCCGCCCTGAGGATTGCGCTCGATGCCCAGGAATCCATTCGCATCGAGTCGCACCATCCCATTGCCCAGCACGCCGACCTCGTGCAGCACGTCGCCGACCACGAGACGCTGCGCCGCGAAGGTGGGATCGAGCCAATTGAGCGTGGGCTGTCCCTGCTTGAAATAATGCAGATAGACCCAGCGGCGCTCCGTACCGTCGACGCCCCTCACAACATCCGTTGCACTCCAGTCCGTGTCCTTGACTCCGGGCTGATAAAAGAACGTCCGCTGCAGCTGCCCCACGATGTAGCCCTTGGCCGCGAGCGCATCGACCGTCTCGGCAGACAGGTTGATGGCGTCATGCCCGTCTGGCACCGGAGGCAGCAATCCCCAATCCTTCCGGTCGACGGCCACCATGTGATACAGCCCAGGAAAATCCCCGTACGCGCGCTCCGCCAGCCGGAAGTCCGCGCCCTTTCCGGTGTGCCCCGGTATCACGTCTCCAATGATGATGGCGCCGTGCTTGCGCGCCTCGGCGACCAGCGCCAGGTATTCCGACTGCGAGCCGAAATCCGGATCGATCTCGAAGCTGATGCGATCGAAGCTGCCGTCCACGGTGGGCGTGAAGCGGGTGCCGGTAACGCCACCGGCCCGTTTCGTCGGACCGGTGTGCACACCTTGGATGCCGATTTTTTCGAAGGCTTCCCAGAGCCGGGCGTCGGCCAGGGTATGCAGGACGGAACTGCCTGGCGGCGACATCGTGGAAGCAGGATAAGCGGTGAACCACACCGAAGCGCGAGTCGAAGCCGCGCGCGGCTGCGGACGCGCATACGGGTGCTGCCACTGAACTGCATTGCCCGAGTACGTGCGAGCCAGCGCCTGGGCGTTTCGCAACATCGATCGCTCTTCGAGCCAACGGATGAAGGCGCTGTCATCGAGTGGAACGACCCGCTGAGTTTCCGTGCTGTTGGCCGGCGCGTCCTGCGCGAGAAGCACCGTCGGCACCGCACCGACTATCCACAGCAGCGCAGTCGTACTGAACAGCCTTGCAAAACGAGCCGGGTTGCCGCGAGAAGGAATACTCATCGAAACTCCCTGCGCTATGGGTCCTGGCGATGAACGCGAGTGTAGTGGCCGGCTGAAGCTTTCGCGTGGATGTAGCAGTCATGTCCCACGACGTTCCTGATCTCCATCGTCATGGAATCGCGCCAGCACACTTTCGGCGCGATGCGGCGTGACCGATCGTAGAGGAATCATAACGTCCTTCGTAGACACTCCCCGATACTGAAACGATCCGCGGCCGCTATCGGCCAAGAGCGGTCATAGGCTGTGGCAGACGGTTCTTCCGAGCAACGGATCGCATCGTTGACCAGTGTTCGTGCGATGCACCGGTAAGCCTGCTTGGTGCGTCGCCTAGCGGATCTGTAGACTCACTCGCAGTTCCGAAAGCGGACCCCAAAGATGTCAGGCACATCTCGCAGGAACCTGTTCAAGGCATTCGCTGCAGGCGCGATTGCGTCTCCGTTGTCGATCCTCGCGGCCGCTGCGCCAAGCGCAAGCTGCATGCAGGAAAGACCGCAGTGGAGACGAGGCGTTGAAGGCCAGCGCACCGCAGATCTTGGCAATGGCACCTATCTCAATCCGATCGTTGCCGGCGACCATCCAGATCCCACCGTCCTCAAGGATGGCGACGACTACTACATGACGTTTTCGTCGTTCCATTCGTATCCGGGCCTGGTGATCTGGCACTCGACCGACCTGGTCAACTGGAGCCCCATCGGGCCAGCCCTGCGCAAACCGTTGGGGGTGATCTGGGCGGTGGACCTGTGCAAGCACAATGGCCGCTATTTCATTTATCTGCCGGCAAACCCGAACGACCAAGACTGGTCGATCTATGCGCTCTGGGCCGACGACATCAGGGGCCCGTGGAGCGAACCGATCGACCTTGGGATCGCTGGCTGCATCGATCCGGGCCATGTGGTCGGCGAGGACGGCAAACGCTACCTGTTCGTCAATGGCATACGGCGGATACGCCTTGCCGACAACGGACTGGCGACCGACGGCTTGCTGGAGCCTGCCTACAAACCTTGGCGTTATCCAGAGGACTGGATCACCGAGAACTTCGCTCCGGAGGGGCCCAAACTCCTGCGCCACAAGAACTGGTTCTACCTGATCACGGCGGTAGGCGGCACGGCTGGTCCGGTGACGGGCCACATGGTGATCGCTGCCAGATCCAGATCGATCCACGGGCCCTGGGAGCACTGCCCCCACAACCCGCTGGTGCGCACGCAGTCGACGGCCGAGCCGTGGTGGTCGCGTGGTCACGCCTCGCTGGTCGAGGGGCCGGCCGGCGACTGGTGGATGGTGTACCACGGTTACGAGAACGGCTTCCGCACGCTCGGCCGGCAGACGCTGCTCGAGCCTATCGAGTGGACCGATGATGGCTGGTTCCGGGCATTGGGCGGCGACCTGTCGCGCCCGATACGAAAGCCGGCGGGCGGTCGCGCAGGATCGGCAGGCTTCGTCCTGTCCGATGATTTTTCGAACGACAGGTTCGGCACCCAGTGGTCCTTCCACGATCCGCATCCGGGCGAGATGGAACGCGTGGTTCGCAGCTCGAATACGCTCCGGCTCTCCGCATCGGGAACCTCGCCCGCCGATAGCCCGCCGTTGACCTGCGGCGTTCCCGACAGGGCGTATCAGGTGGAGGTCACACTGGAACTGTCGAACGATGCCGAGGGTGGGCTGCTGCTGTTCTACAACCACAAAGCGTTCGTGGGTCTAGGCTTTACTGCCGACACCATCAAGACCTTCCAGTACGCGGAGGAACTTGTCTGGGCACGCGTGCAACGGCCCGCGCGACGCGTGCGCGTGCGGCTGATCAACGTGGACAACGTGGTGACCTTCCGGTATTCCCACGACCAGGGGCGAACCTGGACGCTGCATCCCACGCGGATGGAGGTCTCGGGGCTCCATCACAATGTGTTCGGCGGTTTCCTGAGCCTGAAGATCGGACTGTATAGCGCCGGTAAGGGCAGCGTGCTCATCCGCAACTTCGATTACCGGGGGGTCTAGGCGCTGAGTATTGGCGCAATCGTCGATGCCGTGACCTGCGTCCGGCGTCCATCGGCCAAAAGCGACCATCCCACGACAAGGATATGCAGGAGCAGTTCTGCGCCCTATTCGTCTACGGAATAGCCGGCGATCAATACTTCATTTGTCGAATCTCGCCGGTCAGGTGAAGCTCGCGCAGACATCGCGACTTCTTTACCAGTCGATCCAGCCTGTTGCCCTCTCGCCAGCAGGCACTGGCGGCCGGAGTGCATGAGTATCTGAAGACGAACAGGGCATCAGAATGAAACGATTCGTACTGGCGCTTGTCGCCTGCATCGCCACGCTGCCGGCATGGGCCGGTGATGTGAGGTTCACTGAAGTCCGCTATGCGGGCGATGACGGGGGCCCTGCCGTTGGAACGACGCAGTACCGCAACCCGGTCGTTGCCGGCTTCTATCCGGATCCTTCGGCGATCCGGGTGGGAGACGACTTCTACCTGGTCACCTCCACCTTCGGATACTTCCCGGGCCTGCCGATCTTCCACAGCCGCGATCTGGTGTCATGGCGCCAGATCGGCAATGCCATCGACCGCCCCGGCCAGATCGACTACGGCAACGACGAACTGACGCGCGGCCTGTTCGCCGCATCGATCAGCCATCACGACGGCACGTTCTACATCGCCAACACCTGCTTCTACTGCGATGGCGGCAACTTCATCGTCACTGCGAAGGATCCGGGCGGTCCGTGGTCCGATCCGGTCTGGCTGAAGTTCGAGGGCATCGACCCCTCGTTGTTCTTCGACGACGACGGCTCCGCCTGGATGGTCAACAACGGCATCCCCGAAGGCAAGATGCGCTACGACGGGCATCGCGCGATCTGGCTGCAACAGTTCGATACGGCGACGAAGAAAATGGTCGGTCCGCGCAAAGTGCTGATCGATGGCGGCGCGGATCCGGGGAGCAAGCCGGAGCATGTCGAAGGCCCGCATCTGTTCAAGCACGACGGGTACTACTACCTGACCGCTGCCGAAGGCGGCACCGGCGAACAGCACGCACAGATGATCTGGCGCAGCCGGCAAGTCACCGGCCCCTACGAAACCTGGTCCGGCAATCCCGTACTGACGCAGCGAGACCTGGACCCGGCGCGTGCCGATCCGATCACCTCCACCGGACACGCGCAATTCGTCGAACTCAAGGACGGTTCGTGGTGGGCCGTGTTCCTCGCTACGCGGCCTTATCGCGGAAACCAGTACAACCTCGGGCGCGAAACCTTCCTGCTGCCGGTCGCCTGGCGCGACGGCTGGCCGGTGATCCTGCGGCGCGGCGAGCGTGTCCCGATGGTGCTGGAGCGGCCCGCGTTACCACGCGATCCGCAGTCGGGACCGACCAGCGGCCCCTTCGAATGGACCGAACGCTTCACCGCCGACAAGTTGCCACCGCAATGGATGACGATCCACCCACCCAGGCAAGCCTGGTTCGCCACCGGATCCGGTGGCCTTCGGCTCACGCCATCGTCCACGCCGCTGGGTGGACACGGCAGCGGCGGGCAGCCGGCCTACCTCGCACACCGCCTGCAACACCATCGCGCGACGCTGACCGCAACGCTCGCACCCTACCAACCGGCTCCGGATGAACTGGTCGGGTTGGCGCTGTTCCAGAACGAAAGCCACCACTATGTCGTCGGCGTGGAACGCAGCGAACACGGCGTGGCGGTGGCGCTCTATCGCCGTGCGAACAAGGACGAACCCGCGACAGGGACACGACAGGCACGTATCGACCTGCCCTCGTCCGAACAGCCGGTGTCATTGCGCTTGCAACTGGATGGCGCGCGCCTGGATGTCTTTTACGCGGTGGAATCGGGGCAATGGAAACCGGTGGCGACCGGATTGGATGCCAGCCTGCTGAGTACCGACGTTGCCGGCGGCTTCATCGGCACCACCTTCGGCCCCTATGCATTCCGCCCATGATCGGGACTCGAACGACTGCTTGGGGTCCGACGCAGTAGTGGGCGTGCACCCGCCCTAGGCGTCCGCTCAAACTTGCACTACATTGGTGCAATGGACGCCGGAACCGATTTCGACACGTTGAGCACGCCGCTGCTGTGGGCCGGGCGGGATGGCGTGGTCGACCGCACCAATACCGCGTTTGCGCGCTGGCTCGGCATCAGCCAGCGGCGCCTGCAGGGGCTGCCGATGGCGGCGCTGGAACTGGATGGCGACGGCCTCGGGCGGGCGATGCGCGAGGGCGCGTCCGAGAACGTGCGCCTGCATCGGGTCTCGCTCGCGTTTCCGGGTGCCGAGGCGCGCTTTGCCGATCTGTGGTTGTCGCGGCTCGAGGCCGGGGGCTGGCTGCTCGAGGCGCATCCGGTCGACGAATTTCCGGGCGAGGATCCGCTCAGCGCGCTGCCGTTGGCATTGTCGGCCGCGCTGAAGGGCCTGGCGCATGAGCTGCGCAATCCGTTGGCCGGTCTTAAGGGCGCCGCACAGTTGCTGGCGCGTCGTATCGAAAACGGAGTGGATCCCGGCGGCGATTCGCGCGAACTCACCGGCCTGATCGAGTCGGAAGTCGAGCGCCTGACGCAGCTGCTCGACCGTCTGCTGTCGCCGGCGCCGCCGCAGCCGCATGCGGCGCTGAACATCCATGCCGTGCTCGAGCGCGTGCTGCGCCTGGCCGAAAGCGATGCCGGCTGGGCGGTGAAACTCGTGCGCGATTACGACCCGAGCCTGCCGGAACTGCACGGCGATGCAGACCGCCTGACCCAGGCCGTCTGGAACCTGGTGCGCAATGCGATCGAGGCCGGCGCGGTCAACGTCTCGCTGCGCACGCGCGCCGAGCATGGCGTGCGCATCGGCGAGGTGCCGCATGCGCTGACGCTGCGACTGGAGATCATCGACGACGGCCGCGGCGTGCCGGAGGAACTCGCCGAGCAGGTGTTCCTGCCGCTGGTGTCCGGCCGCGCCGAAGGCAGCGGACTCGGCCTTGCGCTCGCGCAGCAGGTGACGCGCGAGCATCGCGGCTCGCTGACGTACCGGTCGCGGCCGGGACATACGGTGTTCACGCTGTTGCTGCCGATGCCATTGGACGAGGGCAATGCCGGTGAGTGAGTCCACGAATCGCACGCAGAGGAATCAAGCGCCATGACCGTCACCATCTGGGTCGTCGACGACGACCGCGGCGTGCGCTTCGTGCTCGCGACCGCGCTGCGCGAGGCCGGTTACGACGTGGCCGCCTTCGATGCCGCACAAGATGCACTCGCCGCGCTCGCCACGCGCACGGCGCCGGACCTGCTGTTCACCGACGTACGCATGCCCGGCGACGACGGCCTGGTGTTGCTGGAAAAACTCAAAGCGGCATTACCGCAGTTGCCGGTGATCGTGATGTCCGCCTATACCGACATCGCCAGCACCGCCGGTGCCTTCCGCGGCGGCGCGCATGAGTTCCTGTCCAAGCCGTTCGATCTCGACGAAGCCGTGACGCTGGCGGCGCGCGCGCTCGGCGGCAGGGCCGAAACGCCCGGCTCGGACATCGCGAAGCCGGTGGACGACGATGCACTGGTCGGCGACACGCCCGCGATGCGCGCGTTGTTCCGCGCGATCGGACGCCTGGCGCAGGCGCCGTTGTCGGTGCTGGTCACCGGCGAAACCGGCACCGGCAAGGAGCTGGTCGCGCGCGCGCTGCATCGCGAGTCGCCGCGCGCGCGCAAGCCGTTCGTCGCGCTCAATACCGCCGCGATCCCGGCGGAACTGCTGGAAAGCGAACTGTTCGGCCATGAGGCCGGCGCGTTTACCGGCGCGCAGAAGCGCCACATCGGCCGGTTCGAACAGGCCGATGGCGGCACGCTGTTCCTCGACGAGATCGGCGACATGCCGCCGTCGCTGCAGACGCGCCTGCTGCGCGTGCTGGCCGAGAACGAGTTCTTCCGCGTCGGTGGCCGCGAACTGATCCGCGTCGACGTGCGCGTGGTCGCGGCTACGCACCAGGACCTTGCCACGCTGGTCGCCGATGGCCGTTTCCGCGCTGACCTGCTACATCGCCTCGATGTCGTGCGCCTGCGCCTGCCGCCGCTGCGCGAGCGCCGCGAGGACATCGCCAAACTCGCCGCGCGCTTCCTGCAGGCCGCGGCGGAAAAGTTTTCCGCGCCGGTCAAGCGCTTCGCCCGGCCCGCGCTCGAGCGCCTGCTCGCGCACGACTGGCCGGGCAACGTGCGCGAACTGGAGAACCTGTGCTGGCGGCTGTCGGCGCTGGCGCCGGGCGAGACGATCACCGCAGCCGACCTCGACGGCGCGCTGGCCGACGATACCGCCGTGCCGGCCCGCGATTGGGAGCACGGACTGATCGCCTGGGCACGCGACAAGCTCGCGCACGGCGAGGAGAACATCCATGCGCAAGCGCGCGACCGCCTCGACCGCGCCCTGCTGCAGGCGGCGCTCGCGCACACCGGCGGACGCCGCACGGAAGCGGCGACGCGCCTGGGCCTTGGCCGCAACACGCTGACGCGCAAGCTCGGCTCGGGTCGCAAGCCGCGGCGCTGATCGTCGCGCGGCACGCGCTTTCATCGCACGTAAACCGGCGCGAGGCTACGGTGCGACGCACTTGAGATCGAGGACGCCACGATGCACCTTCCCCTTCGCCATGCCGTATTGGCCGCGGCCACGACGCTCGCGTTGTGCGCCTGTTCCAGCACGCCCGAAAGCGGTGGCACGACCTCCGCTTCCGCCGGCACTCCAGCGCCGGTCGCCGCCATCAGCACGGCCAAGGCTGCCACGGTCAATCTCGCCTCCGCATCCGGCAGCCTGGTCAGCGGCAAACTGTCGGTGATGCCGATGGGCGACGGTGTGCACCTGCGCGGCGAGATCGGTGGACTCGGTGCCAACGCCACGCATGCGATCCACATCCATGAAAAGGGCGACTGCAGCGCGGCCGATGCGAGCAGCGCGGGCGGCCATTTCAATCCGTCGGGCAGTCCGCACGGCAGGGTCAGCAGCGGCGCGCACCACGGTGGCGACATGGACAACATCATGTCGAATGCCGAGGGCGTGGCCACGGTCGACGTGCATGCCAGCGGCGTGACCCTCGGCGGTGGCGCCGTCAACGATGTCGCCGGCAAGGCGGTCGTCGTGCATGCCGCGCCCGACGACTACACCAGCCAGCCGGCCGGCAACGCCGGTGCGCGCGTGGCCTGCGGCGTGATCAACGTGACCCAGTGACGCGTCGCTCGTCCGCACCTTAGATAGCGGCGGCATCGGCTACGATGCCGTCATGAGCACTGCCTACCGCATTCGCGCGGCGCAACCGGCCGATCTGGAATGGCTTGTCGACTGCGCGCGCGCGATGGCGCTGGAGACCGAGCACAAGACGCTCGATGCAGGCACCCTGCGCGCTGGCATCGCGGCGGGGCTCGCCGATCCCGCCAAGGCGCGCTATTTCGTCGCGATGCGCGATGCCGCGTTGGCCGGCGCGGAAACGATCGGCAGCGCTGTCGGCACGCTGATGCTGACCAGCGAGTGGAGCGACTGGCGCAACGGCGACTGGTGGTGGATCCAGAGCGTCTACGTCGCGCCGGCCCATCGCCGGCAGGGCGTGTTCGCCGCGCTGTATCGCCATGTCGAGGTACAGGCACGCGAGGTGCCGGGCGTCATCGGCTTGCGCTTGTATGTCGAGCGCGACAATGCCAATGCGTTGTCGACGTATGGCGCGCTGGGCATGCGCGACGCACGCTACCTGGTCTACGAAACCCTGTTTTGATGCGTCGAGGGGTCGAGTGATGCCGGCATCGCGCCGTGCACCCGTAGTAACTCGTCCGAGAAGACGTCCTCCAAGACGTCCTCCAAGACGTCCTCCAAGACGTCCTCCAAGACGTCCTCCAAGACGTCCTCTACGCCAGTTGCATCCGGCTCTCAGCCGAATCGTCGCAGTGCACGAACGTCACCGGCACACCATGCGCGGAAAGCACCGCGGCGAACTGCCGCTGCCGCGCCTCGAAATGGCCGAAGGCAGTCTCCAGGATCGCACCGTCCTCGATCGCATGGTCCTTGGGCCGGTAGTGGCCACGCCATGCATCTGGCGAGAACAGCGCGACGCGCACCTCGCCTTCGCTGTAGTGCAGCAACGGTTCCGGCGGCGCATCCAGCCAGGCCTCGCGATCGGGCGACAACAAGGCGGTCTCCAGCAACGGCCACAGCGGAGCGAGTCCGGCGTGTTCGTACTGCATCGCGGTCAACGCGCACAGATCGTGCAAGGTGAGATAGCGCGCGTGCTCGACGCGCAGTCCGAACGCATCCTGCGCGACCAGCGCGGTTTCCGCGCCGGCCATGCCGCGTTCCATCAGGTCGCGCTCGTAAAGGTCGCCGACACGCGCGACGACGTCGGCATCGCCCGAGAGCACGAATGGCACCAGCCGCAACGGACCGCCGGCATGCTCCGCAGCCGGGGCCAGTGCGCCCGGCAACTGTGCCTCATGCGTGCCGAAGGCGATGATCCGGCCACTCGCGGGCATTGCGCCGGGCGCGCGTGCCGCCAGCTGATGCAACTCGTGATGGACCGGCCAACCCGGGCGCAGCAACTCCACCGGATCGTAATGTGCGCCGGCCATCACGCATTCGAGGCCCGCGGCTTCGGGCGCGAACAGCGCCAGGTCGCGCGCCATCGCAGCCGCCAGCACGCCGGCCTCGCGTTGCGGCAGCGCATCGCGCGATGCGGGGGTGCCGGGTGCAAGCTCCAGCGCCAGGGCTCCGAGCACCTGCTGGGAGAGTTCGCTCATCACAGTTCTTGATTGGCCGCTCAGCGGGCCGGCGTTAGACTCGACAACATTATGACCCGTCAATGTTGTCGGGTTGTCATCGCGAGGTGATCCGATGTTGCAGGGCCGTCCTGTCGCCGTACTCGGCGGCGTCCGCATCCCCTTCTGCCGCCAGAACACGGCCTATGCCGACGTCGGCAATCTGGGCATGTCGGTACGCACGCTCGGCGCGCTGGTCGAGAAGTTCGGACTGCACGGGCAGCAGCTCGGCGAAGTCGCGATGGGCGCGGTCATCAAGCATTCCGGCGACTGGAACCTCGGCCGCGAAGCGGCGCTGTCCTCGGGCCTGTCGCCGCTGACCCCGGGCATCACGCTGCAGCGCGCCTGTGGCACGTCGCTGGACAGCATCATCACGATCGGCAACAAGATCGCCACGGGCCAGATCGACGTCGGCATCGGCGGGGGCAGCGACACCACCTCGGACGTGCCGATCGTCTACGGCCAGAAACTGCGCCGGCGCCTGCTCGCCGCGGCGGCGGCGAAGACCACCGGCGACAAGTTGCGCGCGTTCAAGGGCTTCTCGTTCCGCGAACTCAAGCCCGATTTCCCCGGCGTCGCCGAACCGCGCACCGGCAAGTCGATGGGCGACCACTGCGAGGACATGGCCAAGGAATGGAGCATCTCGCGCGATTCGCAGGACGAACTCGCCGTCGCCTCGCATCACAAGCTGGCCGCCGCCTACGAGCGCGGTTTCTTCGACGACCTGGTGGTGAGCTTTCGCGGGGTCTCGCGCGACAACATCCTGCGGCCCGACACGTCGCTCGAGAAACTGGCGACGCTGAAACCGGCGTTCGACAAGACTTCGGGGCGCGGCACGCTGACCGCGGCCAACTCCACGCCACTGACCGACGGCGCCGCCGCGTGCCTGCTGTCCACGGACGAATGGGCGCAAGCGCATGGCCATGAGCCGCTGTGCTACATCCGCGACGCGCAGGTGGCCGCGGTCGATTTCGTGCACGGTGAAGGCCTGCTGATGGCGCCCACGATCGCCGTGCCGGAAATGCTCGCGCGCAACGGCCTGACGCTGCAGGATTTCGACATCTACGAGATCCACGAGGCCTTCGCCGCGCAGGTGCTGTGCACGCTGCGCGCGTGGGAGAGCGAGGAGTACTGCAGGACGCGCCTCGGCCTCGACGCGCCGCTCGGGCGCATCGATCCCGCCAGGATCAATCCGAATGGATCCTCGCTGGCGGCAGGACATCCTTTCGCCGCCACCGGCGCGCGCATCGTCGCGACCGCGGCCAAGGAACTGCAGCAACGCGGCGGCGGGCGCTGCCTGGTCTCGATCTGCACCGCGGGCGGGATGGGCGTGGTGGCCATTCTCGAGCGTTAACCCCGCAGCACGCTGTCGTCCGTACTGAATCTCAGCCGGGATCGTTTCGAGGTTCCGGTTCGCGTTTCGTCGCGTGCCTGCCACGCCACGAAACACGCATCGACCGCATCTTCCACGGGGCAACAGCATCATGCGATCCAGCAACCCTTCGCTCGTCCTGTCACTGCTGTTGCTGGTCGGCCTGTCGGCTTGCAGCCGTTCGTCCCAGCAGGAATCCGTAGCAGCCGACGCCTCGATGGCGGCGGACGCCGATGTCGCGCAGGCCGAGGGCGGTGCCGCGGGCACGCGTGCGGCGGCTGCACCGGCTGCCGCCGCTGCCGCGGTGGAGGAGGATCACGGCGCTACCGAGGAGCAGGTCGCTTCCAGCGCCGCGACTTACACCGATGCGCAGCGCAAGTTCATCCGCACCGCGCAGGCCGAGTTCCGCGTCGACGACGTCTACAGGTCGGCCCTGGCGATCGAGGACGTGGTGGCCGCGCAGGGCGGTTTCGTGGTCAAGAATGACATCGCCGCGCAAACGCTGAACACCCAGCGCCGACCCATGGGCGACGGCAAGCTGCTCGAATTGGCCGAATACACCGTTCGCGGCCGCCTGACCGTGCGCGTGCCCAGTGCCAACACGCAGGCCTTCCTGCGCGCGATCGTCGGGCAGATGGCTTTCCTCGACCGGCGCAACTTCGACGCGATGGACGCGCAGTTCCAGCTGCTGCGACAGCAACTCGCCTACCAGCGCAGCCAGGAGGCGCAGCAGGACCTCGGGCAGGCTGCGCAGCAGGATGGCCGGATCGACCGCAAGGCGGAGGTGATCCAGGCGCGCAGCGATGCCAAGTCCAGCCGCGATGAAGCCTCGATCGCGCAAAAGGAATTCGAGGACCGGATCGCCTTCAGCACCATCGACCTGTCGATGTACCAGGCGTCGAAGATCCGCAAGACCGAACTGACCGATGTCGAAGCGGTGTTCCAGCAGAACAGCCCCGGCTTCTTCGCCCGCCTCGGCGACTCGCTGCGCGTGGGCTGGTACGGCGTGCTCGATGCCGTGATCGAATTGATCAAGCCGTGGCCGTTGTGGTTGCTCTTGGCCCTCGCTGCCGTGGCCTACCGCCGCTTCCGGAAGAAATAACGGATTGCGCGAGGCTGATGCGACTGCGGGGTTACTCCCGCAATCGCGGCATGCCGTGTTGGTCGCGCTCCTCGGTCACGGCCTGGTCATAGATCTTCTGCCGCAGATCGCGGTCGCCGAGTTCCTGCACCGCCTCGCCACGTGACGCGCGCAACGCATTCGCATAGCACAAGCGTGCATGCGCATCGTCGCCGCCCTGCGCGAAGCCGTGCCCCAGTTCCTCCCACGCCTCGCTGCCGGCGCCCTGCGCGATGGCGCGGTGCAGGTATTCCTCGGCCTGCGGCCACTGGCCCTGCTCGCGCGACAGGCGCGCCAGCGTCAGCAGCAGGGCCGGGCTGGCGGGATGCGCTTGCAGCCAGCGTTCGGCATTGGCGCGGCGCGCGTCGAGGCGGCCGATCGGCAGCGTGCCGTAGCGCGCGGCGAGGGTTTCGTCCCAGCGCGCGTCGAGCGCCTGCTCGATGCTCTTCGCCGAGGCGTCTTCCCAGCGCAATGCGGCGGCACGTTCGGCATAGGCGGCGACGACGGACGATTCGCTCTTGAGCGGTTTCGGCAGCGTTTCCCAGCGTTCGGCGAGCACGTTGGCGTCGTCCGCTTCGCGCAGCGAGGCTTCGGCCCAGCGACCTTCGAGTTCGGACAGGCGTGCCGGCGGCAATGCATTCTGCTGGCGTAGGGCACCGAGCAGTCCATAGGCCTGCGCGCTCTGTCCGGACACGGCCAGCGCCTCGGCGCGCAGTTCGAGACCGCGCGGCGGCAGCGGCTGCGCGGCAGCGGCATCGAGCGCGACCAGTGCGTCGGTAGGACGTCCGCTGGCGAGCGCGAGTTCCGCCATCGCGATCGCACGCGAGGGGGCATGGCGTTCGCCGAGCGCATCCAGGTGCGCGCGTGCCGCGGCCTCGTCGCCGCGAGCCAGCGCCGCCTGCGACGCGGCAACGCGCGAGGACGCGCCGAAGTCGTCTTCGGCCGCTTGGCCAAGCGCCTTCTCCGCACGTGCGTAGTGACCTTGGTGAAGCGCATCCAGGCCTTCGCCCAATCGTGCGCGGGCGCGGCTGCTGCGGCGCGTACGCCAGGCGCGGAACGGCAGCGTCACCAGCTTCCATAGCAACCACAGGCCGAGCAGGCCGCCGAGCAGCACCAGCAGGCCGGACGCGACCGTGGTGGTGTAGTCGGAACCGCGATAACGGATCAGCACGTAGCCCGGATCCTGCAGCAGCAGCTGCGCGAGCAGCGCGCCGACCAGCGCGAGCACGATCCAGAACAGCAGATTGCGAAACAGATTCATCGACGGACTCCTTGCGTCATGCGCCTACCCTACCGTGGCCCATGTCGGTGGGGTGTCGAGTCGCTGAACGGCAGCGAACGATGGCCTCGATGCCAGTTACCGCGCGGCGCGCAGCGAGCGCAGCTGCACCAACGTCGTGCCGAGCGTCGGCAACGTCACGGCCAGCGGCAGGTCGCGCAATGCGCGCAATTGCTGGCGTTGACGGCGCAGCGCGGGGCTTTCCGGCCATAGACGAAGCAGCCAGCCGTCGGCGCGCGCGAGTGCTGCGCGATACCCGGTGCGATCACGGCGTTCCGCCGCGGCGCGCGCGAGCACGAATTCCAGCTGCAACGCGGCGAGGCCGGCGGCGCGATCGCCCGGCGCGACCGCGATCGCCTGGTTGCTGGGGCGTACGTCGATCACGCGCGAGAACGCGCGCTGCCACCATGAACGCTGCGCATCGCCCGCGCCGGCCGTCTGCGCAGGCAACGCAGGCAGCGACGCGGCGTAGGCCTCGAGCCTGCCCAGCGCGACGCTCTTCGGATCGGCGCCGAGCGCATCGAGCATGGCGCGCTCCTGCACCAGCGCCTGGCGCAGGTTGAGGTAGGCGGGATCGTCGACACCGCCGAGCAGGCCGGCCGCGAGCGCATAGGCGCGGCGCGCGCCGTCGAGATCGCCGGCCAGCAGCAATCTCTGCTGTCCCTGGCTGAGCAGCAGTTCGACCTCGTCCAGGCGCAGCGCCTGCGAGCCATGGCGTTCGGGATCGGCAAGCTTGGCGACGCTGTCCTCGAGCAAGGCGGCGCGCTGGCCGATGCCGAGCAGTTCGTCGCGCAGTACGCGATTGGTGGCGTCGGCCTGCTGCACGCGCTGTGCCTGCGCGCGCTGATCGCCGCGTAAGGCGTCGACACGCGATTCGAGCGCATCGAGCCGTTGCGCGGCGGTGGCGACGGCGTCATCCGCGCTCGACTGCGACGCCTGCCACCAGGTCCAGCCACGCCAGGCAGCTACGGCCAGCAGCAGCAGCGCGATCGACCAGAAGATCGCGGCGCCGCTGCTGCGGGCGCGAGCGGGGCGAGGAGGAAGGGAATCGGGCGCAGGCGTGTTCAAGGCGGCCATGCCGTCGGCATTGGAATAAGTAGTGCCCATGCTAACGGATGCCCCGCTACGCGGTGGCCGCGGCGGCGTCCATGAGACTGCGCGGACGCGCGTCGCCGGCGCCGACGACGTCGCGGAAACCGTGTGCGCGGGCGAGCTCCGCGAGTCGTTCACTGGCCGCCACCACGCGGGCATCGCGCAGGCGCACGGCGACGTCCTCGGGCAATGCGGCGAGCGTGCGCTCGAGCGCCTCGCCGCTGCTCAGCGCCAGCCACAACGGGACGCGCGAGGCGCGCAGTGTCGCGACCGTACGCGCGGAAGGCGCGACCGGCACGCGTGCGTAGACATCGGCGCGGATCACGTGCGCGCCGCGCGCCTGCAAGGTGGGCACGATGCGATCGCGGCCGCCGGGCGCGGTCAGCACGCCGATCGTCATGCCGCTGACGTGTTGCAGAGCCGGCATCGCCAGCAGGCCCTCGCTGTCCATGCGCGCGGGACTGGCCATCTGCTCGATGCCTGCGCGCCGCAGCGCCAGCGCGGTGCCGGCGCCGACAGCGAGCCACGTCGCGTCCGCATGCGCGCGCAGCGGCAAAAGCGCATTCGCCGCACGCACGGCGGCGGGGCTGGTGGCGATCACGCGCGTCGCCGACAACGCTTCCTCGAGCATCGCGCGCGTGAGTGCGTCATCGCGGCCGACGAGTTTCCACGGCGACAGCGCCAGCAACCGCGCGCCATGCGCAGCGGCGGCACGGCGCAACGCAGCATGCGCGGCGACGGGACGCAGCGAGATCACGTAGCATCCCGCCAGTCGTCCTGCGGCGGTGGAGTCGGTGCGCGGCATGCGCGCAGCTTCGTCGCTGCAAGCAGCCATCGCAAGCGACGCTTCCCGACACTGCCCCTGATACGCATGAACCCAGATGACGCCCTGCGACACCTCGATGCCCACTACCAGGCGATGCCGCCGGTCGCCGCGATGCGCATGCGCATCGCCGGCTACGACGGGCGCCAGCTGCGCCTGCACGCGCCGCTGGCGCAGCACGTCAACGACAAGGGCTGCGCGTTCGGCGGCAGCATGATCTCGCTGATGACGCTGGCTTCGTGGGGCGTGGTCTGGCTGCACCTGCAGGCGGCGGGCCTGGATGCCGACGTGTTCGTCGCCGACAGCGAAGTGCGCTACCTGAGGCCGTTGTTCGCCGACCTGGAGGTGTCCGCATCGCTTGCGGGCGATGCCGGTTGGGACGTCTTCGTGGCGACGCTGCGCGAGCGTGGGCGGGCGCGTGCCACGCTGGCGGCGTCGGTGGCGCTGCCCGATGGCGGTGTCGCCGCGCAATGCAGCGCACGTTACGTGGCCATCGCCAGGCGTTAGGATGCAGGCGGCCGATCGCCCGGGTCCGGGCCGGCGGGGAACCACACCGATGCCGAAGATGCGATGCGGGGACTTACCTAAGGGGAGCGGGCGATGCGCATGTTGAAGATGGGCCTGGCGATGCTGTTGACCATGCTGCTGACCGCATGCGCCAGCCTCGGGCCGCAGATGACCGCTCTGGAACAAGCGCAGTACGACTATTCGGCGGCGATCCGTTGGGGTGATTTCGAAGGCGCCTGGCAGATGGTCGAACCGGAGTACCGCAACAAGCATCCGCTGACCGAGGTCGAGCTCGAGCGCTTCAAGCACATCCAGATCTCCAGCTACAACGACCTCGCCTCGCAAGCGAGCGAGGACAAGGCGATCCGCGAGATCCAGATCGGCATCATCAACAAGCACAACATGACCGAGCGCGGCATGCGCTACACCGAACTGTGGCGTTACGACACCGAGGGCAAACGGTGGTGGATCAGCAATGGCCTGCCGGACTTCTGGCAGGGGGAGTGATGTCCTGCGCCGAGGACGGAAGCATTCCGCCGCGGCTTTGATGTTCAGTCCATCCTCCTGTCCAACAGCGCGATCATCGCTGCATGGCTCGCTCCGTCGCAGGTCCCGTTTTGCCTCCAGGCGACAGACCGGCGACAATCGCCGCCCGCTGTCCCGGTAACCGACGTTCGTGAATCCTGAAGACTTGCTGGCCTTCGCCGGCCGCCACCCGCTGCTTTCGCTCGGCCTCGCCGGCCTCACCGTCGCCATCATCTATAACGAGGTCGCCGGACTGTTCCGCGGCTTCCAGGCGCTGCGCCCGGCAGAACTGACCGCGCTGGTCAATCGCGATAACGCGCTGGTGGTCGACCTGCGCCCTGCCAGCGACTTCGAGAAGGGCCACATTCCCGGTTCGAAGAACGTGCAGATGGCGCAGTTCGATCCCGAGAACAAACAGCTCGCCGCCGCCAAGGCGTTGCCGGTCGTGCTGGTGTGCAAGACCGGGCAGACCGCGGGCGACGCTGCCAAGCGCCTGAAGAAGGCCGGCTTCGAACGCGTGCACGTCCTCGATGGCGGCATCGCGGCCTGGCAGCAGGCCGATCTGCCCCTGGTCAAGGGCCGCAGCTGAGTTTCCTGACACGGCGCGTGGCGGTTTCGAAACGATCCGTCATGAGCCCCGTGCGATAATTACCCTCTTTTTCCGCCTTTTTGCTGGAGTGATCCGATGTCCGACCAAGCCCTCAACGGCGCCGCCGCCCCTGCGGAGGCCACCGGCCCGCAATTCAGCGTCGAGAAGATCTACGTCAAGGACGTGTCGTTCGAAGCGCCCAAGACCCCGCAGGTGTTCAACGAGCAGGCCCAGCCGCAGCTGCAGATGAACCTGAACCAGCGCGTCCAGCGCCTCAACGACAACGCCTACGAAGTCGTGCTCGGCATCACGCTGACCTGCACGGTCGACGAGGACAAGTCGATCTACGTGGTGGAAGTGCAACAGGCCGGCGTGTTCGGCTTGGCCGGCTTCGACGAAGCCACGCTCGATGCCATGCTCGGCACGCATTGCCCGAACGTGCTGTATCCGTATGCGCGCCAGACCATCGGCGACCTGATCCAGGCCGGCGGCTTCCCGCCGTTCCTGCTGCAGCCGATCAACTTCGAGGCGCTGTACGCCGAAGGCCTGCGCCAGCGTGCCTCGCAACAGGCCACCGGCAGCGGACTGGCCGATACCGAGACTTCCGGCAACGCCTGAGCCAATGACACGGGCCCCGTCCGTGGCGGTGCTGGGCGCGGGCTCCTGGGGCACCGCGCTGGCTGCGTTGATCGTGCGCCACGGCCACAGCACGACCCTGTGGGGCCGTGATGCCGACGCGATCGCCGCGATCGATCGCGAGCACGAGAACCACCGCTACCTGCCCGGGATCGCATTGCCCGATGGCTTGCGCGCCACGACCGACCTTGCCGCCGCGGTCGGCGCCGCCGACATGGTGCTCGTGGTCGTGCCCTCGCATGCCTTCGCGCAAACCCTGCGCGCGCTGGCGCCGCACCGGCCGGCGCATGCCGGCGTGGCGTGGGCGACGAAAGGTTTCGAGCCTGGCTCCGGCCGGTTCCTGCACGAGGTCGCCGACGAGGTCCTCGGCGTGGACGTCCCTTCGGCGGTCGTCACCGGGCCTTCGTTCGCGAAGGAAGTCGCCGCGGGCCTGCCGACCGCGCTGACCGTGCACTCCGACGACGAAGCCTTCGCGCAGGCCGTCGCCGACGTGCTGCATGGCCCTGCGTTCCGCGCCTACACCGGCGACGACATGCTCGGCGCCGAACTCGGCGGTGCGATGAAGAATGTGCTGGCCGTCGCCACCGGCGTCGCCGACGGCATGGGCCTGGGCCTCAATGCGCGCGCCGGCCTGATCACGCGCGGGCTCAACGAGATGCTGCGCCTCAACGTCGCCATCGGCGGCCGTCCGGAAACCTTGATGGGCCTGGCCGGTCTCGGCGACCTGGTGCTGACCTGCACCGGCGACCTGTCGCGCAACCGCCGCCTCGGGCTTGCGCTCGGCCGTGGCCAGTCGCTCGACGACGCGGTGCGCGAGATCGGGCAGGTGGTCGAGTCGGTGCAGACCGCCGACGAGGTCATGCGCCAGGCCGACCGGCATCAGGTCGAACTGCCGATCGCGAGCAACGTGCGCGACGTGCTGCATGGCGCGATCACGCCGGCCGAAGGGCTGCGGCGGCTGCTGGCGCGCGAGCAGAAGGCGGAGTACCCGTCCAGCCTGTTCGACTGATCGGTTGCACGATCACGCATGCTGTCCGCTTTCGCGGGACAGGTGCGTTGCCTTGAGGGAGGGCCGTCGTGTCGCACACGCCAGCGGCCCCCGCGGATCGATGCATCGATCCGCAAGCCGCGTGTCCTTCCGACGATCACCGCCCCAAGGACATCGCATCCCAATGTCCAACGGGAGATCCCCCATGGCAACCAAGAAAGCAGCAATCAAGAGCAAGGCGGCGATTTCGGAAGTCCGCCTCAACCTCGCATCGAACACGTCTTTCGACGAGATCGTGTCCATCCTCAAGGTCAGCCTGACCATCCCCGAGCTGCCCGGATTCCGGGGCTGCCGTCCGTGCCTGTCGGGACTGGATCGTTTCGTCATCCAGGACCTGGTGATGCGCGGCATGCGCTAGGCACGCGCATGCAGCCGTTGCCGAAATTGGGCGTGGGCCTGGCGTTCCAGGCCCCGCTCAGGCACATGGTCGAGGCCAAGGGGCACGACTTCGATTTCGTCGAGGTCGTGCCCGACATCTTCTGGACCGACTGCGGGCCCGAGGCGTCGCCGCGCCACATCGAGGACGACGACGGGATCGCGCTGGTGCGGCGGATCATGCGCAGGCGGCCCGTGATCCCGCACAGCATCGGCTTGTCGATCGGCAGTGCGCACCACTTCGACCAGGCGCATGTCGCGCAGATGAAGCGATGGTGGGAGTGGCTGCGGTTTCCGTGGCACAGCGACCACCTGGCCTATCACCTGGCGGAACATCGCGGCGACCAGGCCAATGTCGGCATCACGCTGCCGCTCGCGCGCGATCGCGAAAGCATCGACCTGCTGCTGCCGCGCATCGCCGAGATCCTGCGGCAGGTGCCCGTGCCGTTCCTGCTCGAGAACAACGTCTATTACTTCGACATCCCCGATGGCGAGATGGACGAAGCGACATTCGTCAACACGCTGTGCCGCGAGAGCGGCTGCGGCCTGCTGCTGGACCTGCACAACCTGTACACCAATGCGCGCAATCATGGCTTCGATCCGATGGCCGTGCTGTCTTCGCTGGACCTCGCGCAGGTAGGCGAAATTCATGTTGCCGGCGGCATGGAGCTCGACGGGTTCTATCTCGATGCGCATTCGGACGTGGTGCCCGATCCGGTCTGGGCGCTGCTCGAATGGACGCTGCCGCGCTGCCCGAATGTCGGCGGCGTGGTGTTCGAATTGTTCGGATCGTGGTTCGATACCGTCGGCATAGAACGCGTGCGCAATGATCTGCGGCGGATGAAGCAGTTGTGGGCCACTGCCCAGGGCGAGACGGCGGGCAGATTGCGTCGTCAACCGGTGCGCGCGCAATGAGCCTGCGGGTGTTCCAGGCGACGCTGCTGCAACTGATCGCGGATCCGTCGTTTCGCGACGCGGTGTTGGCCGGTCACGCACTCGACGCGGACCTGACGCAGCAGGAGCAGGCGCGCCTGCGCGGCATCGCCGGCGATCGCGGCCTCGACATCAACCGGACCCTGCACAAGGGCTTCAGGCTCGGCAAGCTGCGCGCCATGCTGCCGCTCACCTGCCAGGTGCTCGGTCCCAAACAACTGGCGCAAGAGGTGTCCGCGTTCTGGAAGGAGCGTCCGCCATCGAGCTTTTATTTCCTGCCCGAAGCGCTGGATTTCTGCGACTTCCTGCGCCGCCGCAAAGTGCGCGGCAAGTACCTGCGCGAAGTCGTCGCCTACGAACGCGCGACGCTCGAACTGGAGCGGGCACGGGTCGGCGCCGCGCCCGCGCAAACAGTGGTCTTCCGCCATGACCCGCGCATCCTGCTGTCGACCCTCGCCGCCGGCCGGCGCCCGCGCGCAATCGCCGAGCAGCGTTGCCGCGCAACCGGAATGAAGGACCGCCATGGCCGCGTGAGCTGGCAGGTGGAAGCGCTGGACGAGAGGCGTCCACCTGCGAGGCATCCACGCGCGAGCGAGCAATAAAAAACCCGGCCGTTTCCGGCCGGGTCAATCGCGACGTCAGGGGAGAGAGTTCAATCCGCCGCGATATTGCGCTGTTGCGTGATGTCGGGCGCTTACCAGCTGAAGCGCGGACCGACGAACCACTGGGTATTGCCGTCGGACACCTTGACGTCGCCGCCGATGCCCCAGTTCTGGTTGAACTTCACCTGCGCGCCGACACGGCCGTAGAAATCGCCGTCGCCTTCGCCGAACCCGTCGTCATCGCCGAAGTCCTCGTAGCCGGCCATCGCATAGCCTTCGAGGTGGCTGGTCAGCGGGCTGCGCACGCCGACTTCGGCGCTGTAGCCGTCGGCGTCGAACGACTCGACCTCGACTTTCTCGTACGCCGCGCGCGCGATCAGGTCGACTTTCGGCGACAGCTCCAGGTTGTAGCCGACGCCGGCGCGCCACTGGTCGACGTCGACATCGACGTCGTCGACTTCCTGCTTGCTGTAACCGCCGAACAGGTGGAAATTGGGATGGATCGCAACCGACGCGTTGGCGCCGAAACCGTCGGCATCGATATCGCCGTCGCCGTTGGTGGCGGTGTAGCCGCCTTCGACGTAGTTGTAGGAGATCCCTTCGGCCGCCGTAGCAGCGAAGGGCAGGGCAGCGAGCAACGTCAGGGCAAGCAAAGAGCGTTTCATCGGGAAGGCCTCGTTCTTATTTTGTTGGGGCGCTTTGAAAGGTCCGGCCCGAGGCGCTCGGGGAGAGAGGGACGACGCGCCTGGACCGGTGCGCGCATTGTCGTCAGCGGGTCGCAACGCTCACTGAATAATGAACTCTCTAGTTCAGGAACTTTTTGATGTCGTTCAGGTCGGGTGCGCGAAGCGCCATCGCCGACACGTACCGAACGTCACGAAGACAGCGCGAACAGACGCAGGCGATCGATCAGGAAAGCCTGATGCGAGCGGCGAATTCAGCTGCCTGCGAAACCCATCTGTCGCCAGGCTTCATACACGACCACCGCGACGGCGTTCGACAGATTGAGACTGCGGTTGTCCGGACGCATCGGCAGGCGCAGGCGTTGCGAGGCAGGAATCGCCGCCAGCACGTCCTCCGGCAATCCTCGTGTCTCCGGTCCGAACAGGAAGGCATCGCCCTGCGCATAACGCGGACGATCGTAACGCTCGCTGTTGCGCGTGCTCAGCGCGAACAGGCGGCGCGGCGCGATCGCGGCGAGGGCTACGTCGAGCGATTCGTGGACCTGAAGCGCGGCATATTCGTGATAGTCGAGGCCGGCGCGGCGCAGTTGCTTGTCTTCGAGCGTGAAGCCCAGTGGTGCGATCAGGTGCAGGCGCGCGCCGGTGTTGGCGCACAGGCGGATCACATTGCCGGTGTTGGGCGGGATCTCGGGTTGATAGAGCAGCACGTCGAACATGCGGCCATGATGCAGCGTGCGCTCAGGGATTTCGACGGCGCCGCTCGTCGCTGCTTTTTGCCGGTGCGCGTCAGCGACCAAGCGTGCACTTCGACAGCGGCAGCGACAGCGCCGCCTGCCATTGGCTGGCATCGGCGGTGCCCGAGGTCGTCGGAAAATCGATGCGCGCCTTCAGCGGTTTGCCGCGATCGTCGCGCAGGTTGGTCACGCCGCTGAAGCGCAGCAGGCGCCTGCCGGCGGCGAGATAGGCGACGTCCATGCTGGGTCCGACCATGCCGAGCAGTCCACCGAGCTTGAGGCGGAAGCGCTCCACCGGCACGCCATCGAGCTGACCACGGCCGAGGCTGCGCACCTGGAACGGCACGGTGCGCCCGTACGTCGGCACCACGAAGGACAGGGTCTGCGGCCTGCCCGCCAGCAAGGCATCCCAGTGCGTGCGCAGGTACTCATCGAAGCCCACGTCGGCGACCAACGCACCGGCGCCGGCTCGCAAGGCCTTGGGAGTGGCACCGCCACTGCGGGGTTTGCTGCTCCAGGTCAGCGTGCTGCCCGCGCGTCGCCGCAGGCCCTCGCGATAACCGCGGCGCACGTCGAGCAACTCGAAATCCGGCGCAGTGCGCGAGGCGCGATAGTCGACGTGCTTGCGCGCGAACGCGGTGCCATCGGGGCAGCGATAGACGACGAGGCGCTCGATCGGCACGTCCTGCTGTTGCCGGATCAGGTGCTGTTCGCGATAGAGCAGGCGCCCGTTGGCGAGATCGCGCGCATCGCCCTGCACCGACACGAGCGCCGCGGACGCAGGCGCGCACGTGCCGATCAGGGTGAGCAGGAGCCATGCGCTCTTGCGAGCGACGGCCCGCCGTTGAGCCATCACCATGGCAACGCTTCGCCACGCCAGTCCAGAAAGCGGCCGCTGCCCTGCAGGTCCAGCGCATCGATTACCTCGAGCAGCCCGCGCACCGAGACTTCCGCCGGCACCGTCGCGTCCTTGCCGCCCATCTCCGTCTGCACCCAGCCCGGGTGCAGCGCGACCACCGCGATGCCGCGTTCCCGCAACGCGCTCGCCAATTGCGCGGTGGCCATGTTCTGCGCGGCCTTGCTGATGCAATAGCTGGGCGTGCCGAAGCGGCCGGCGTCGGTGATCGAACCGAGTTCGGAGGAAATATTGGCGATCTTCGCGCCATCGGCGAGCAATGGCGCCAGCGCCTGCGCCAGCAGGAACGGTCCCATCGCGTTGATGCGGAAACTGTCGTCGAGCACCTCCGCGCTGACGCGGCCGAAGCGCTCGCCCGAATGCAGCACGCCGGCGTTGTTGACCAGCAGGTCGAGCTTGCCGGCCTCCTCCGATACCAGCGGCAGTTCGCTGGCGAGCCGCGCATGTGTCTTCGGATCGGCGATATCCAGCGGCAGCACGTGCAGGCGTCCGGGATACTCGCCGGCCAGCGCATTGAGCTCCGAGGCTTTGCCGGGATGGCGGCAGGTCGCGACGACACGATCGCCGCGTGCCAGCAACTGACGGACGAATTCCAGGCCGAGGCCGCGATTGGCGCCGGTGACGAGGCAATGCTTGCTCATCGTGTGCTCTCGCTTCGCTCCCTCCCCTGCGACTGCAGGGGAGGGCTGGGGAGGGGTTGCGTAGTATCCGACGGAGCATGTCGCAGCGGGCTTCACCTGCACGGCGCCCCAGCCTCCGCATGCGCAGCACTCGTCACTGTCTTCTCCCGCATGCGGGAGAAGGAAGCGCGAAGCGCCGGATGAGGGTGCGCCGGAGCCGGTCGATCGGATCATCGAAGGAATCCGCGCCGTCGCGCACCCTCACCCCGACCCTCTCCCGCAAGCTGGAGAGGGAGTTCTTTCCTTCTTCCATCGCGAGAGCGGGAGCTTTCAGTCGCCGCGATGGGTCTGAAATTCTGCCAACGAGGGAATCACCGGCATCACTTGTGGCCTAGTGCCCCGGATGCCGTGCCTCGTTAGGATGTGCGTTCGTTCCACAAACCCAACCTCCGTACAGGACTGCCGCATGACGATGCAAAGCCGGCCGCGCGCCGCCGTGATCCAGCAGGGGCTGCTCGCCCTCGCCCTCGCCACCAGCCTCGGCGGCTTCGCGCCTGTCGCGATGGCGGACACGGCACGGGCCGCCAGCGTCGACATCCCCTACGAGGAATTCACCCTGCCCAACGGCCTGCGCGTGATCGTGCACACCGACCGCAAGGCGCCGATCGTCGCCGTCAACCTCTGGTACCACGTCGGCAGCAAGGACGAGCCGGCCGGGCGCAGTGGATTCGCGCACCTGTTCGAGCACCTGATGTTCAACGGTTCCGAAAACGCGCCGGGCGAATACTTCGAGCCGTTCAAGCAGGTCGGCGTGACCAACCAGAACGGCACCACCAATTCCGACCGCACCAACTACTTCGAGAACGTGCCGACCACCGCGCTCGACATGGCGCTGTGGATGGAGTCCGACCGCATGGGCCACCTGCTCGGCGCGATCGACCAGAAGACGCTCGACGAGCAGCGCGGCGTGGTGCAGAACGAAAAGCGCCAGGGCGAGAACGAGCCCTACGGCCAGGTCTCCGACGTCATCACCCAGACGATGTATCCGAAGACGCATCCCTACCACCACAGCACCATCGGTTCGATGGCCGACCTCAACGCGGCCTCGCTCGACGACGTCAAGGGCTGGTTCCGCACCTGGTACGGCCCGAACAACGCCGTGCTGGTGCTGGCCGGCGACATCGACGTCGCCACGGCGAAGGCCAAAGTCGCGAAGTATTTCGGCGACATCCCGGCAACGCCGACGATGGCGCAGCCGAAGGTCGATGTCGCTGCGCACGACAAGTCCTCGCGCGCGACGATGACCGACAAGGTGCCGCAGGCGCGCATCTACCGCGTCTGGAACGTGGCCGAATACGGCCAGCCCGATCTCGACCGGCTGCAGCTGCTCGCGCAGGTGCTCGGCGGCAGCAAGAGTTCGCGCCTGGACACGCGCCTGCTGCACGGCGACAAGCTGGTCGACAGCGTCAGCGCCGGCGTCATGGGCTCGCAGCTCGGCTCGGCGTTCTTCGTCGTGGCCGACGTCAAGCAGGGCGTCGAGCCGGCGCAGGTCGAGGCGGTGATCGACGAGGAACTGCGCAAGCTGCTCAAAGACGGCCCGACCGCGATCGAAGTGGCGCAGGCGCGTACGGTGTTCAAGGCCGGCTTCGTGCGCGGCATCGAGCGCATCGGCGGCTTCGGCGGCAAGGCCGACGCATTGGCCGAGTGCGCGGTGTTCACCGGCAATCCCGGCTGTTTTCGCGACAGCCTGAAGACGCTCGACGACGCCACCGCGGCCAGCCTGCGCGCCACCGGCGAGCGCTGGCTCGACAAGGGCAGCTACACGCTGGTCGTGCTGCCGGGCGATCGCGTCGCACTGACCGAGGATCCTGCCGTGACACCCGCACCATCGGTGTTGCCGCGGGTCGATGCGAAGTACACCACCACCGCGAGCACCGTCGACCGCAAGGCCGGCGTGCCGAAGACCGAGACCTATCCGGAACTGAAATTCCCGGCGCTGCAGCGCGCGACCTTGAAGAACGGCTCGACGCTGATCCTCGCCGAGCGCCACGACGTGCCGGTGGTGCAGATGAGCTACGAGTTCAACGGCGGCTACAGCGCCGATCTCGGCGGCAAGCTCGGCGCCTCGAGCTTCGCGATGGGCATGCTCGACGAGGGCGCGGGTGGCCTCGATTCGCTGGCCTTCGGCAACCGCGCCGAATCGCTCGGCGCGAACCTGGGCGCGGGTGCGTCGCTGGATGGCAGTAATGCCTATCTTTCGGCGCTGAAGGAAAATCTCGATCCGTCGCTCGCGCTTTACGCCGACATGCTGCGCAAGCCGCGTTTCGAGCAAAAGGAAATCGACCGCATCAAGGCGACCTGGATCGCCGGCATCGCGCAGGAGAAGGCACAGCCCAATGGCGCGGCGATGCGCGTGTTGCCGCCGCTGCTGTACGGCGCCGGCCATCCTTATGCGATTCCGTTCAGCGGCAGCGGCACGGAGGCCTCGATCGCGTCGTTGACGCGTGACGACCTGGTCGCGTTCCAAAAGGCATGGGTGCGCCCGGAGAACGCCACGCTGATCGTCGTCGGCGACACCACGCTCAAGGAGATCGTGCCGCTGCTCGACAGGCACCTGGGCGATTGGAAAGGCGAAGGCCCGGCGCCCGCGGTGCCTGCGGTGACCGTAGTGGCACGGCCGGCGAAGCCGCGCGTCTACCTGGTCGATCAGCCCGGTGCGGTGCAGGCCAACATCATCGCCGGCGAGGTGGTGCCGTCGACGAAAGATGCGGGCGCGACCAAGTTCGACATCGCCAATGCCGTGATCGGCGGTGATTTCACTTCGCGCCTCAACATGAACCTGCGCGAGGGCAAGCACTGGTCGTATGGCGTGCGCAGCAGCGCGGCCGGTGCGTTCGGCCAGCGCCCGTGGATGGTCGCCGCGCCGGTGCAGATCGACAGGACCGCCGATGCGATCAAGGAAATGCAGCGCGAGATCAGCGACTACGCCAGCGGCAAGGTGCCGCCGACGCAGGCCGAAGTGGCGCGCATGCAGGCGATCCAGATCCGCGGCCTGCCGGGTTCGTTCGAGACCGCGACCGCGGTGCTCGGTACCATCGGCGGCATCGTCCGCTATGACCGTCCGGACGACTACGTGTTCAGGCGCAAGGCCGAGATCGAAGGCCTGACGCCGGAACAGGTGAAGGTCGCCGCCGCCACCATCGACCCCGATGCGCTGACCTGGGTGGTGGTCGGCGACCTGAAGCAGATCGAGGCGCCGGTGCGGGCGTTGAATCTCGGCGAGGTGTTCGTGGTGGATGCCGATGGCAAGGATTCTGTTGCGACCCCGACGGCCGCGGCGAAGAAGTAGCGGTCGTGGCGGTGAATCAACACCGACACGTAGCAGCCGCCTAGGCCTTCTCCCCGCGAGCGGGGAGAAGGTGCCAGAAGGGCGGATGAGGGGCGACGGAGCCGATGCAGTTTCGTTGCGGAAGTGATCCAAGTGTGGGAAATGAACTCTTCCTGCACTCGCCATTGTTGTCGCCGTCTTCGTGTACCGGCTCCGGCTCGCCCCTCACCCGCCTTCGGCACCCTCTCCCCGCAAGCGGGGAGAGGGAACAGCCAGTGCGCATTCGCATCACGTTCCGCCAGGGCCGGTCACAATGATCCACATCGCTTCATCGGCAACAGGACTCTCCATGCGCACCTTCCCGCTCATCCTCTTCCTGATCCTGGCCCCGTCCGCCTGCACCTGGGTGCACATGGCGCCCGGCGCGTCGTCCGTGAAGGTGGTGACCGGCCCGCCGGCCGGTTGCGAGAAGCGCGGCGAGGTCACGGTCTCGGTCAAGGACAGCGTTGCCTTCTACGACCGCAACACCTTGCGCGTGCGCGAGGAACTGGAAACGCTGGCGCGCAACGAGGCGCCGGGCATCGGTGCCGATACGGTCGAGGCGCTCGGGCCTCCGGTGAACGGCGAGCAGCGCTACGCGGCGTGGCGCTGCGGCGGCTAAGCCTTGCTCCCTCCCCTGCGACTGCAGGGGAGGGCTGGGGAGCGGTTGCGTCGGATCTGGGACATTCACCGAAAGAGTCTCTGCTCCTCGATCCCCCTACGTCCTCGGCTGCGCCAGGCAGCGGAGCAGATGGGATTCGATGTTTCAGAAGCACCGCAGGCGCCCACTCCACCCCTCCCCAGCCCTCCCCTCCATTCGGAGGGGAGGGAGCTAAAAGCGGAGGAGGGAGTTACCTTCGCCAATCCGGTAATCTAGCGCCCCCGTCGTACCGGCCCACCGAATGCCCCCCGCCATGTTGTTCGAGCAAGTCTCCATCGCGGGACTGGCGCACATCGATGCGCCCAACACGCTGACTTCCGACGAAATCAATGCCCGCCTGCGCCCGACCTTCGAGCGCCTGGGCATGACCACCGACGTGCTCAAGGACATCGCCGGCATCCACGAGCGCCGCTTGTGGAACGCCGGCATGCAGGCCTCCGACGCCGCCACGCTCGCCGCCGAAGCCGCACTGCTCGATGCCGGCGTGCCGCGCGAGAAGATCGGTCTGCTCGTCAACACCTCGGTCAGCCGCGACTGGCTCGAGCCGTCGACCGCAAGCATCGTCTGCGGCAACCTCGGCCTGTCCGAGGACTGTCAGAACTTCGACGTCGCCAATGCCTGCCTGGCCTTCATCAACGGCATGGACATCGCCGGGCGCATGCTCGAGCGCGGCGAGATCGACTATGCGCTGATCGTCGACGGCGAAGTCTCCAACCTCGTCTACGAGAAAACCATCGAGCGCATGTCGCGTCCCGACATCACCGAGGCCGAATTCCGCGAGGAGTTCGCCTCGCTCACCCTCGGCTCCGGCGCCGCCGCGATGGTCATGGCGCGGCGCGAACTGGTGCCCGACGCGCCGCGCTACAAGGGCGGCGTCACGCGCGCGGCGACCCAGTTCAACTCGCTGTGCCGCGGCAACCTCGACCGCATGGTCACCGACACCAAGGCGCTGCTGACCGAAGGCCTGAAGCTCGCGCAGAAGACCTTTGCCGCCGCGAAACTCGGCCTGGGCTGGGCGGTCGACGAGATCGACCAGTTCGTGATCCACCAGATCAGCCGCGTGCACACCGAAGTGTTCACCAAGACGCTCGGCATCGACCCGAAGAAGGTCACCACGATCTTCGGCGAGTTCGGCAACATCGGACCGGCCTCCGTGCCGATCGTGCTGTCCAAGCTCAAGGCGATGGGCCGCCTGAAGAAGGGCGACCGCGTCGCGCTGATGGGCATCGGTTCGGGCCTGAACTGCTCGATGGCGGAAGTGGTCTGGTAATACTTATGAACAGCGCGCCTGCTGCGCCCGTCGCCGCCCGCGCGTGATGGACGCCACGCGCTTCCCCGACTATCCGTTCCAGCCGCGGCGCATCGAGGTGCGCCCCGGCATCGCGATGTCGTACCTCGACGAAGGCCCGCCTGCCGGTCAGCGGGATGATCGCGAAGTCGTCGTCATGCTGCACGGCAATCCGTCGTGGAGCTATTACTGGCGGCATCTGGTGCTCGGCCTGCGCGACCGCTATCGCTGCATCGTGCCGGACCATGTCGGCATGGGCCTGTCGGACAAGCCTGGCGACGACCGCTACGCGTACACGCTGCAGTCGCGCATCGACGATCTGACCACCTTGCTCGACCGCCTCGGCATCACCGGCCCGGTGACGCTGGCGGTGCACGACTGGGGTGGCATGATCGGCTTCGGCTGGGCGCTGTCGCATGCGGCGCAGGTGCGGCGCTTGTTGATCACCAACACCGCGGCCTTTCCATTGCCGTCGGCGAAGACGATGCCCTGGCAGTTGAAGCTCGGCCGCGACCTGAAACTCGGCGCGCTGCTGATCCGCGGATTCAATGCCTTTGCGGCCGGTGCCGCGAGCGATGGCGTGATGCGTCCGATGCCGGCCGACGTACGCGCGGCCTATCTGGCGCCATACGACTCCTGGGACAACCGCATCGCCACGCTGCGCTTCGTGCAGGACATTCCGTTGAGCGAGCGCGATCCGGCGTGGGCGCTGGTCGCCGAATCGGGCCAGCGCCTGCACGAGTTCGCGAATCGTCCAGCCTTCATTGGCTGGGGTCTGCGTGACTTCGTGTTCGATGCGCATTTCCTCGAGGGGTTCACGCGGGCATTGCCGCGGGCGGAAATCCATGCGTTCGAGGATGCGGGGCATTACGTGTTGGAGGACAAGCACGAGGTACTGGTGCCGGCGATGCGGCGGTTTCTCGACGCGCACGCGATCGGCTCCTCCCCTGCGACGGCAGGGGGTGAAGCGGAGCGCTTGCGAGGCATTGCCTCGCGCTCCGATGAACGCCCGAAGGCTCCGCCTGAGGGCCGGCCGGTTGGGAGGGGTTGAGTGGGCGCCGGCCATCCGTCTGAAACGCGGGCACCCCTCCCCAGCCCTCCCCTCCATTCGGAGGGGAGGGAGCAGAGCAACATCGCAGCATCTCTGCCGCGCTTGGCACGCGAACGCCCCGATCAGATCGCCATCCGCTGTCCCGGCCGCAACGGTCGCTACGACATCGCGCTGACCTACGCGCAACTCGACGCGCGCAGCGACGCTATCGCGGCTGGATTGGCAAAGCACGGCGTCGCACGCGGTACGCGCACGGTGGTCATGGTGCGGCCGACGCCGGAATTCTTCCTGCTGATGTTCGCGCTGTTCAAGGCCGGCGCGGTGCCGGTGCTGGTTGATCCGGGCATCGACAAGCGCGCCTTGAAGCAATGCCTCGACGAAGCAAAACCCGAAGCCTTCATCGGCATCCCGCTCGCGCACGCCGCGCGCGTCGTGCTGCGCTGGGCAAGGTCGGCGCGCACGCGCATCACCACCGGCGCGCAGGCCTGGCTCGCGGATGCGACGCTCGCGCAGGTCGAACGCGCAGGCGCAGGCGCAGGCTCGCAACTGGCCGACACGCAGGCCGACGACGTCGCCGCGATCCTGTTCACCAGCGGCTCGACCGGCGTACCGAAAGGCGTGGTCTACCGGCATCGCCACTTCGTCGCGCAGGTCGGGATGCTGCGCGATGCGTTCGGCATCGAGCCTGGCGGCATCGACCTGCCGACGTTCCCGCCGTTCGCATTGTTCGATCCGGCGCTGGGGCTGACCTCGATCATTCCCGACATGGATCCGACACGCCCGGCACAGGCGGACCCGCGCAAGCTCGTGCGCGCGATCGAGCGTTTCGGCGTGACGCAGCTATTCGGATCGCCGGCGCTGATGGACGTGATCGCGCGCCATGGCGTGCACTTGCCGACGATCCGGCGCGTGACTTCAGCAGGCGCGCCCGTGGCGGCAGGCGTGGTCGCGAAGATGCGCAATCTGTTGCCCGACGACGCGCAGTTCTGGACGCCGTACGGCGCCACCGAATGCCTGCCGGTGGCGGTGATCGAAGGCCGCGAACTGGTCACCCTGCGCGAGCGCACCGAACAGGGTGCCGGCACCTGCGTCGGCCGCGCGGTAGCGCCGAACCTGGTGCGATTGATCCGTGTCGACGACGATGCGATCGAGACGTGGTCCGACGACATGCAGGTCGCCGGCGGACTGGTCGGCGAGATCACCGTCGCTGGTCCGAGCGTCACGGACAGTTACTTCAATCGCCCTGAAGCGACGCGATTGGCAAAAACTCGCGAAACACTGCCCCCCCTCCCACTTGCGGGAGAGGGCTGGGGGGAGGGCGCCCGCGCAGCGGGCGAACGCATCGTCCACCGCATGGGCGACCTGGGCTATTTCGATCACGAAGGCCGCCTCTGGTTCTGCGGCCGCAAGTCGCAACGCGTGGTTACCGTCCGCGGCACGCTATGCACCGAACAGGTCGAGCCGGTGTTCAACACGCATCCGGAAGTGCGGCGCACCGCCCTGGTCGGCGTCGGCCCACGCGGCACGCAGACGCCGGTGCTATGCGTCGAACTGCGCAAAGGCGTTGCGCGCACCGAACACGAGCGCATCGCCGAGGAACTGCTGCACATCGGCGAAGGCTTCGTGCATACCGCCAAGGTCGAGACCTTCCTGTTCCATCCGGGGTTTCCGGTCGACATCCGCCACAACGCCAAGATCGGACGCGAGAAACTCGCGGCGTGGGCGGCGAAGAAGCTGTAAGGGTGGACTCGCTCGATTGTTTGAGCCCCCCATTCCGTTCGTCATCCCAGCAAAAGCTGGGACCCATCTTGATCTTCGCCTCTGCAAGAGGAACGAGCAAAATGGATCCCAGCTTTCGCTGGGATGACGATAAGGTGACCAGGTAATCCTGGATCCGAAGGCAGCGATGCCGGTCCGCTCAACGACGAAGGACACACACCATGAAGCTCCTGGTCACCGGTGGCGGCGGCTTCCTCGGCCAGGCCCTGTGCCGCGGCCTGATCGAACGCGGACACGAAGTCACCAGTTTCAACCGCGGCCTGTACGCGCCGCTCGATGCGCTCGGCGTGCGCCAGGTGCAGGGCGACCTCGCCGATCGCGACGCGCTGCTCGGCGCCGCGCGCGGCCACGAAGCGATCTTCCACAACGCGGCGAAGGCGGGCGCCTGGGGCAGTTACGACAGTTATCACCGCGCCAATGTCATCGGCACCGACAACGTCATCGCCGTGTGTCGTGCGCACGACATCACCAAGCTCGTCTACACCTCGACACCGAGCGTCACCCATCGCGCCACGCATCCGGTCGAGGGCGGCACCGCAGATAGCGTGCCGTACGGCGCAGGCTTCAAGGCGCCTTATGCGACGACCAAGCTGATCGCCGAGAAGGCGGTGCTCGCCGCCAACGACGCCATGCTCACGACGATCGCATTGCGACCACGCCTGATCTGGGGGCCGGGCGACCAGCAACTGCTGCCGCGCCTGGTCGAACGCGCGCGCGCCGGCCGCTTGCGCTTCGTCGGCGACGGCAACAACGTCATCGACACGACCTACATCGACAATGCCGCGCAGGCGCATTTCGATGCCTTCGACCATCTCGTGCCGGGTGCTGCATGCGCGGGCCGCGCCTACTTCATCAGCAATGGCGAACCGAAGACGGTCCGCGAAATCGTCAACGGCCTGCTGCGCGCGGCGGGCGTGCCGGAAGTCGGGAAGACGATTCCGTTCGGCGCGGCCTACGCGATCGGCGCGGTTTGCGAAGGGCTGTGGACGTTGCTGCCGTTGCGTGGCGAACCACCGATGACGCGTTTCCTCGCCGAGCAGCTCAGCACCACGCATTGGTACGACATGACGCCGGCGACGCGGGATTTGGGGTATGTGCCGCGGGTGCACATCGAAGAGGGATTACGCAGGCTGCGCGAGTCTTTCCGTAGCGGCGCATAGCCCCTCCCCCCGCGAATGCAGGGATGAAGAGGCACGCTTGCGAGGCATGCCTCGCGTGCCGATGAGCGCCCGAAGGCTATGCCTGAGGGCGGTGGGCTGGGAGGGGGTGGAGCAGACACCGAACATCTCCATGAAACGCCGGCACCCCTCCCCAACCCTCCCCTCCATTCGGAGGGGAGGGAGCCAAGCGAAGAGCCTGCTGATCCGTCGCTGATAGCCCAACCGCTAGAATGCAGGCATGACCGACATGCCGTTCGACTGGAAGCCGATCGCGGGACGCACGCTGGAAGCGGCGTTGAACCGTGCACTGGCGCTGGATCCCGACACGCGAGCTGCACTGGCGCCGCTTGACGGCCGCAGTATCGAATTGACGATCGATGCGCCCGCATTGGCCCTGCAGTTGCGCGTCGAAGGCGAGCTTCTCGTAGTCGGACCCGTCGATGCCTCGCGCGAACCCGATCTCGCCGTACGCAGCACGCTCGCCGGCTTGCTCGCACAGCTTCCCTTCCTCAAGCGCGATGACGCGCCTGCCGTCGGCCGCATGCGCGTCTCCGGCGATGCCGAACTCGCGCGCCATCTGCAGCGACTGGCCGGGCGCTTCGATCCGGACTGGCAGCAGCCGTTCGCGTCCGTGTTCGGCGACGTGCTCGGCGTGCAGGTCGCCAATGCCTTCGCGTCCGCCCTGAAACAGGCGCGCGCCACCGCGTCGGCGTTGGCGGAGAGCGCGGCGGAATATGTCACCGAGGAATCGCGCGACGTGGTCGGCCGCGACGAACTCAATGCCTTCCACGACGACGTCGATGCCATCCGCGACGACGTCGAGCGCGTCGCCGCACGTGTCGCACGCTTGCAGGCGCAGGCCGGGGCCGCACCATGAAGGCCGCGTTCCGCGCGTTACGCATCGGCCGCGTGCTGTTGCGCTACCGCCTCGACGATCTGCTCGACGACACGCCGGCCGAGCGCTGGCTGAAGCTCATGCGGCCGTTCGTGCCGCGTGCCTCGCAGGCGATCGCTGCGCAGTCGCGCGGTGCGCGCCTGCGCCTGGCGCTGCAGGAACTCGGCCCGATCTTCGTCAAGTTCGGCCAGATCCTGTCGACGCGGCGCGACCTGGTGCCGCCGGATGTCGCCATCGAGCTGTCGTTGCTGCAGGATCGCGTCGCGCCGTTCGACGGGCAGGCCGCGCGTGCGATCGTCGAGCGTTCGCTCGGCCGCAGCATCGCCGAAGCCTTCGAGAGCTTCGAGACCGAACCGCTGGCCTCGGCCTCGATCGCGCAGGTGCACGCGGCGACGCTCGCCGGCGGCCGCGAAGTCGTGGTGAAGGTGCTGCGCCCGGACATCGAGGTACAGATCGCCGGCGACATCGCGCTGCTCAAGAACATCGCCGGCCTCGTCGACCGCGCCCATCCCAGCGCCGACAAGATCCGCCCGCGCGAGATCGTCAACGAGATCGAGAACACGCTCGCCGCCGAACTCGACCTGCAGCGCGAGGGCGCCAACGCCTCGGTGCTGCGCCGCTTCTGGCTGGATTCGCAGGATCTCTACGTGCCGGAAGTGGTGTGGAGCCACACCGCCGCGCGCGCGTTGACGCTCGAACGCGTGCGCGGCATTCCCAGCGACGACATCGCCGCGCTCGATGCCGCCGGCATCGACCGCAAGGCGCTCGCCGCCAAGGGCGTGCGCGTGTTCTACACGCAGGTCTTTCGCGACAATTTCTTCCACGCCGATGCGCACGCCGGCAATATCTGGGTCGACGTCGATCCGGTGCGCAAGCTCAGCCCGCGCTTCATCGCGCTCGACTTCGGCATCATGGGCCAGCTCTCCAGCGAGGATCAGTACTACCTCGCCGAGAACTTCATGGCGATCTTCAACCGCGACTACCGGCGCATCGCCGAGTTGCACGTGCAGGCGGGCTGGATGCCGTCGCATATCCGCATCGACGAACTCGAAGCCGCCGCGCGCACGGTGTGCGAGCCGTACTTCACGCGGCCGCTGTCGGAGATCTCGCTGGCCGAGGTGCTGATCAAGCTGTTCCGCACCGCCCAGCGTTACGAGCTCACCTTGCAGCCGCAGCTGATCCTGCTGCAGAAGACGCTGCTCAACATCGAGGGCGTCGGCCGCCTGCTCGATCCGCAGCTCGACATCTGGGCCGTGGCGCGGCCGGTGCTCGAGCGCATCCTGGTCGAACGCTACAGCCCGCAACGGCTGGCCAACGAGTTCCGCAAGCGCCTGCCCGAACTGATCACGCACGCACCGGAGATGCCGCGACTGCTGCACGCCTGGCTGACGCAGCAGGTCGACGGCAAGCACGAACTGGCGCTGCGTTCGAACGACCTGGCCGAACTGGCGCGGACCATGAAGGGCATGCAGCGCCGCACGGTCTCGGCGATCCTCGGCAGCGGCCTGCTGATCGTGGCGGCGGTGCTGTATGGCTTCGAAGCGGGCGGGCCGCACGCGTTCGGTATTTCTGCGGCCGTGTGGATCGCCGGCCTCGGCGGCCTGTGGGCGCTGATCGCGGCGTGGCCGCGGCGGTAGTTTTTCTACCGAAGAAAGTGCTGAAGAGTCGTATCGTCATCCCGGCGTGCTTGTGCGATCTGCTTGCAGCACCGCGATCAGGACGATCGCGAGATTGAGTCCCCTCCCCTGCGACGGCAGGGGAGGGCTAGGGAGGGGTGCAGTCACATGGAAGAGATCTGGACGAAGGCGCGTGGGTTGCGCAACACAGCAACAGACGCCGAACAAGCACTGTGGCGACATTTGCGAGGGCGGCAGCTGCAAGGGCTCAAATTTCGCAGGCAGTATCCGATTGCCGGGTACATCGCGGACTTCGCCTGTGTCGAGATCAAGCTCGTGATCGAGCTTGATGGGGGTCAGCATACGGAACAGGCATCGTACGACGCCGAGCGCACACGCAAGATTGAGTGCAATGGCTATCGGGTTCTGCGGTTCTGGAACGACGACGTGTTATTGAGGACTGACGAAGTCCTAGACGAAATCATTCGGCACTTACGATGAGTTTCCCGGATCCGACGCAACCCCTCCCCAGCCCTCCCCTGCCGTCGCAGGGGAGGGAGCAGCTCCCAGTACTTTTGGTCGATCACTGGCTCGCGGTGGTCAACAAGCCTGCTGGCCTGATGGTCCACGACAGCGCATTGGCGCGCGGCGAGACCGACTTCGTGGCCGATCGCCTGCGCAAACAGTTCGGACGTCAGATCTTCCTCGTCCACCGCCTCGACCGCGCCACCAGCGGCTGCCTGCTGCTGGCGTTCGATCGCGAGACCGCGTCCGCGCTCGGCAAGACACTGATGTCACGCCAGGTGGAGAAGGCGGCTTTTGAGAGGCACTACCTCGCGATCTGCCGCGGCTGGCCCGAGGAAACCTTCGTCGTCGACCACGCCCTCGACGGCGGTCCGGGCAAGCCGGTGAAGAAACCTGCGGTCACGGAATTCACGCGCCTGGCAATGGCGGAACTCGGCATGCCCTCCGCGAACTTCGACACCTCGCGCTACGCACTGCTGCGCGCAAGCCCGCACACCGGCCGCTTCCGCCAGATCCGCCGCCACCTCAAGCACGTCTCGCACCACCTGATCGGCGACAGCAGCCATGGCGACGGTCGCCACAACCGAAATTTCCGCATGCTCGGCATCCATCGCATGTTGCTCCACGCCGAACGGCTGGCGTTCGCGCACCCGGTCGGCGGTCAGGTGATCGAGGTGCTGGCGCCACTCGACGCCGAATACACCCGCGCCATCGACCTGTTCACCGACTGGCCCTGAGCGATGCCGCGTCGGACATGCCGTGCTGGCACAATCCGCGCATGTCGCCGGCCACCGAATCCCTGATCATTCCCGAAGACGAACTCGTCGAACGCTTCGTGCGCGCCACCGGCCCGGGCGGGCAGAACGTCAACAAGGTCGCGACCGCGGTCGAGCTGCGTTTCGATGTCGCGCAGTCGCCGTCGCTGCCCGAGCCGGTGCGCGAGCGCCTGCTGGCCAAGCGCGATCGCCGCATCACAGGCGACGGCGTGTTCGTGATCAGCGCGCAGCGCTTCCGCACGCAGGAGCGCAACCGCCAGGACGCGCGCGAGCGGCTGGCGGCGTTCATCGATTCGGGCCTGCGCGCGCCGAAGAAGCGCATCGCCACCAAGCCCACGCGCGGCGCCAAGGAGCGACGTCTCGGCGCCAAGCGCGAACGCAGTACGATCAAGCGCGGGCGCACGCAGCGCGAGTGGGATTAGCCGGGAAAGGGGACGCATGGCCGACGACGACATCGTATTGCCCTTGCCGCCGAACGCGCCGCGCGTGAAGCCCAGTGCCTTCACGCGCTGGCTCGGTCGCGGCATCCTCGCCCTCGGCGGCTGGCGCATGGTCGGCGCCTTTCCCGACATTCCCAAGCTGGTGCTGATCGGCGCGCCGCATTCGTCCAACTGGGACGGGGTCTGGGGCTTCGCGGCGAAGATGGCACTCGGCCTCGACATCAAGATCCTCGGCAAGCACCAGTTGTTCTGGTGGCCGCTCGGCCCGATCCTGCGCCGGCTCGGCGTGATCGCGGTCGACCGCCAGGCCACCGCCGGCGTGGTCGAGCAACTCGCCGACATGATCCGCAACGACGGTGACCACGACGGCCGGTTCTGGTTCGGCCTCGCGCCGGAAGGCACGCGCAAGCGCGTCGATCGCTGGAAGACCGGGTTCTGGAAGATCGCGCGCGCCGCCGACGTGCCGGTGCTGCCGGCGTATTTCCACTATCCCGACAAGATCATCGGCATCGGCCCGCTGTTCCATCTCGGCGACGACATGGCCGCCGACATCCAGCGCATCCGCGCCTGGTACCTGCCCTGGCAAGGCAAGAACCACGGCATCGTGTGACGGAACCAAACGCCGCGGCGCGTGGTCCGAGACGGCACGTCTCGCGGCGCGCCAGGCCGCCTTCCCCCCGAACCAGGAACCCCCATGACACGATCCCTCGTGCTCGCCGCCGCCATCAGCCTCGCCCTCGGCGCCTGCAACAACAAGGCGCCCGAAGCCGCGCCCGCCGCTACCAACGGCGCCGCCGCCGCGAAGCCGGCCTCCGACAATCCACTGCTGTCGCCGAGCACGCTGCCGTTCCAGGCGCCGCCGTTCGACAAGATCAAGGACGCCGACTACCGGCCGGCGTTCGAGGAAGGCATGAAGCAGCACCTCGCCGAGGTCCGCAAGATCGCCGACAACCCGGAGCCGCCGACGTTCGCCAACACCATCGAGGCGATGGAACGCACCGGACAAACGCTGACCCGCGTCAGCCGCGTCTTCTTCGGCCTCGTGCAGGCCGACACCAACGACGAGCGCCAGGCGATCCAGACAGAAATGGCGCCGAAGCTCGCCGCGCACCAGGACGAGATCAACCTCGATCCCAAACTCTTCGCGCGCGTGAAAACCATTTACGACGAGCGCGACAAGCTCGAGCTCGACCCGGTGCAGAAGCGCCTGGTCGAACGCGACTACGAGGAACTCGTACGCGCCGGCGCGCAGCTGTCCGAAGGCGACAAGGCCACGCTGCGCAAGCTCAACGTCGAGGAGACCACGCTGTCCACCGACTTCCACAACAAGCTCGTCGCCGCCGCTGCCGCCGGCGCGGTGGTCGTCGACGACAAGGCGAAACTCGCCGGCCTGTCCGACGGCGACATCGCCTCGGCCGCGCAGGACGCCAAGGCGCGCAAGCTCGACGGCAAGTGGCTGCTCGCGCTGCAGAACACCACGCAGCAACCGGTGCTCGTCTCGCTGAAGGACCGCGACCTGCGCACGAAGGTGCTCGACAGCTTCTGAAACGCGCACCGAGCACAGCGACGCCAACGACACGCGCAAGGTCATCCAGCGCCTCGCGCAGCTGCGCGCCGAACGCGCCAAGCTGCTCGGCTTCCCCAACTTCGCCGCCTACCAGCTCGGCGACCAGATGGCGAAGACGCCCGAAGTCGCCGAAAAGCTGCTCACCGACACCGTGCCCGCAGCCACCGCCAAGGCGCGCAGCGAGATCGCGAAGATGCAGGCGGTGATCGACAAGCAGAAAGGCGGCTTCAAGCTCACCGCCGCGGACTGGGATTTCTATGCCGAGCAGGTGCGCAAGGCCGAGTTCGACCTCGACGAGTCGCAGATCAAGCCGTACTTCGAATTGAACAACGTGCTGCAGAACGGCGTCTTCCATGCCGCCACGCAGCTGTACGGCATCACCTTCAAGGAACGCAAGGACATCCCCACCTACAACCCCGACATGCACGTCTACGAAGTGTTCGACAAGGACGGCAGCTCGCTGGCGCTGTTCTACACCGACTACTTCAAGCGCGACAGCAAGTCCGGCGGTGCGTGGATGGACGTGTTCGTCGAACAGGACGGCCTGACCGGCACCAAGCCCGTCGTCTACAACGTCGCCAACTTCACCAAGCCCGCCGCCGGCCAGCCGGCGTTGCTGAGCTTCGACGACGTCACCACGATGTTCCACGAGTTCGGCCACGCGCTGCACGGCATGTTCTCGAACGTGAAGTACCCGAGCATCGCCGGCACCAGCACCTCGCGCGACTTCGTCGAGTTCCCGTCGCAGTTCAACGAGCACTGGGCGAGCGATCCGAAGATCTTCGCCAACTACGCCAAGCACTACCAGACCGGCGCACCGATGCCGCAGGCGCTGGTCGACAAGATCAAGAAGGCCAAGACCTTCAACCAGGGCTACGCGACCACCGAATACCTCTCCGCCGCCTTGCTCGACATGGCCTGGCACACGCTGCCGAGCGACACGATGCTGCAGGACGTCGACAAGTTCGAAGCCGACGCGCTCAAGCGCTTCAAGGTCGACCTCGCCGAAGTTCCGCCGCGCTACCGCTCCTCGTATTTCGACCACATCTGGGGCGGCGGCTATTCGGCCGGTTACTACGCCTACTTCTGGTCGGAAGTGCTCGACGACGACGCGTTCGAGTGGTTCAAGGAACACGGCGGCATGACCGCCGAGAACGGCCAGATCTTCCGCGACAAGATCCTCTCGCGCGGCAACACCGTCGACCTCGCCACGCTGTACCGCGATTTCCGCGGCAAGGATCCAAGTGTTGAGCCGTTGCTGGAGAGTCGTGGGTTGAAGTAACCGCATACCTGTTCGCGACACCGGCAATCAAAGACGGGATGGCTCAACAACCATCCCGTTTTTCTTTCGTGGGATGGACTCCAGCCCACCGCTTCATGTCGGCGCAATACGTGTTCGGAAACACAATAAGTTCATCCATTGATCACGTTTCGTGATCTGCCTGGCTGCACCGCCGTTGCCCGGCTGTGTGATGACGTTCACGTCATACATTTCCGTTTCGTTATTCACCGAAACTGTACGGCGATTTCGCTATTCCTGAGCGCCAATGCAAACAGGAGTGAAGCAATGCCGAGCAAGACCCTGCTGACCATGTTGCTGTTGTCGGGCGCGTCCATCGCGCTGCCCGCATACGCCATCGACGACCACTTCACCGTGCGCCTGGGCGCAGCGTGGCTGGATGCGGACAACGAAGTCAGCGGCCGCACGCAGTTCAACGGCGAGGATTTCGAGTTCAAGGAGGATTTCGATTTCGGCGACCAGGAACTGGTGCCGCGGCTGGATGGGCACCTCCACTTCAGCGAACGCAACCGCATCGTCTTCAACTACTTCAGTTACGACAAGGATCAACGCGCGACGCTGGGCGAGGATCTCTCGTTCGACGACATCACCATTCCCGCAGGTAGTTTTGCGCAGGCCGAGACCGACTTCCAGTCAGCCAGCCTGCTGTACGACTTCGCCGTGGTCGAGACGCCGACGACGAGCTTCGGCCTGCAACTGGGCGCGCAGTACGCGAAGCTCGAAGGCAGGTTGTTCGCCGAGTCGGGTTCGGATCGCTACGACACGCGCGCGACCGAGGACGGCTATGCGCCGGTCGCCGGCGCACGGCTGACCGTCGCGCCCAACGAACATTGGCGCTTCGAGTTGCAGGGCCAGTATCTCGATGCCGACTGGGGCAATTTCGGCGACTACGACGGCAGCCTGGGGCGAGCGAGCGCCACCGTGGAGTACCGGTTCACGCCGGCATTCGGCGTGTTCGCCGGCTACGACTGGTTCCGCCTCGATGTCGAACGCGAGGGTGGCGATGGCGTTGTCGGCCTCGACCAGCGTTTCCGCGGTCCCACCGCTGGCGTGACGTTTGCTTTCTGACGCCGGAACAACGCCTGCGCGAACAACGCCTGCGCACGGCGTCCCACGAAAAGCAGGGCTCGTCAGACCTGCATCCACTATCGCTCCGAATGCCCACCCTCGTAATAATCCCGCCGCTCGAACAAATGCGGCTGGATCAGGTCGACGAACGCCCGCGCCTGCGGTGACAGGTATTTGCCCTTGCGCAACACCACGCCGTAGCTGCGCGCGGGAAAATACTTTGCGAGTGAGCGCGCGGCGAGGCGTTCGCGGTCGGCTTCGGTCAGGCAGATCGCGGTGACGATGCTGACGCCCAGGCCCATCGCGACGTATTGCTTGATGACTTCCCAGCCGCCGACTTCGAGCGCCACGGTGTAGGGCACGCGGTTCTGCTGGAACACCAGGTCGACCAGGCGGTAGGTGGTCAAGCGTTTCGGCGGCAGGATCAGGCCGTAGGGCGAGAGATCCTCGAGGCGCAGCTCGCGCAGCTTCGCCAGCGGGTGTGCCAATGGCGTGATCAGCATCGGTTCGAACTCGTAGATCGGCGCGTAGCTGAGGTCGCTGGGCGTATCGAGCATCGAGCCGACGGCGAGGTCGACTTCGTCCGAGCGCAGCAGGTTCAGGCCGCCGGCGCCGGTGACGTTGTGCAGGATCAGGCGCACGTCCGGCTGCGCGGCGCGGAAGGCTTCGACGATCTTCGGCAATAGAGTAAAGGATCGTGGAACTGCCGGCGGCGACGTGCAGCTCGCCGGCGTCGAGGCCGCGGATCTGGTCGCGGAAGGCGGCATCCAGCCCGTCGAGGCCCTCGACCAGCGGCCGCGCCAGCTCGTAGAGGGCCTCGCCCTCGCGGGTCGGGATCAGGCGCCGCCCGCTGCGCTCGAACAGCTTGATGCCGAGGTCACGCTCCAGGGCCTGTAATTGCAGGGTGATCGCTGGCTGGCTGACGTACAGCGCCTCGGCCGCGCGCGAAACCGAGCCCAGGCGCGCGGTCTGGCAGAAGGCGCGGAGCGGTTTCAGGCGATCGCCCTTGTAGGCGAAACGCGGGGTAGAGGGGCGGTCCGCCAAGGTTTCAGGCCATGTATTAGGGTAACTTATGAGTAGCATTGAAAAAACTGTCTTGTCAAATACAGTACCGCGACGGATGGTGATGGCCCACCCACCGAGCGCGGAGCCGTCATGTCCGCAGTCCTCAGGGACACGCCGCCAGTGATCGAAGTCCTTGCCGAATCCGCGCGCCAGCCGGAACTGCTGACGCCGCAGGCGCTGGATTTCCTCGCCGGCCTGCATCGCCGCTTCGAAGCCTGCCGCCAGGGGCGGCTATCGGCCCGCCGCCAGCGCCAGGCGTCATTCGACAACGGCCACCTGCCCGACTTCCGCGAGGAGACGCGCGGCCTCCGCGAAGGCGACTGGCGCGTGGCCGAGATCCCGCCGGCCTTGCTCGACCGCCGCGTCGAGATCACCGGACCGGTCGATCCGAAGATGGTCATCAACGCGCTCAACTCCGGCGCCAGTTGCTACATGGCGGATTTCGAGGACTCGACTACGCCGACCTGGGACAACCTGATCGGCGGCCAGCGCGCGCTGCGCGAGGCGATCGCGGGCACGCTGGAGTTCGTCGCGGACGGCGGCAAACGTTATTCACTCAAGCCGTTCGCGGAGCAAGCGGTGCTGCTCGTGCGCCCGCGCGGCTGGCATCTCGACGAGAAACACGTGCTGGTCGACGGCGAGCGCCTCAGCGCGAGCCTGTTCGACCTCGGCCTGTTCGCTTTCCACAATGCGCACGCGCTCGCGGCGAAGGACCGCGGCCCGTATTTCTACCTGCCCAAGCTGCAGTCGATGGAAGAGGCGGCGCTGTGGCAGGACGTGCTGGCGGAGATCGAGGCGGTGCTCGGCCTGCCGTCGGGACAGCTCAAGGTCACGGTGCTGATCGAGACGCTGCCGGCGGCGTTCGAGATGCACGAGATCCTGCATGCCCTGCGCGAGCGCATCGTCGGCCTCAACTGCGGGCGCTGGGACTACATCTTTTCCTACATCAAGACCTTCCGCGCGCACCGCGACCGCGTGCTGCCCGAGCGCGGACAGGTGACGATGACGCAGCCGTTCCTGAAGGCCTATTCGGAGCTGCTGATCCAGACCTGCCACCGCCGCGGCGCGCATGCGATGGGCGGCATGGCGGCGCAGATCCCGATCAGCGGCGACGCCGACGCCAACGCCGCGGCGCTGGCGCGCGTGCAGGCCGACAAGCTGCGCGAAGTGACAGCCGGCCATGACGGCACCTGGGTCGCGCATCCGGCGCTGATCCCGATCGCACGCGCGATCTTCGACGAGCACATGCCGGGCCCGCACCAGCAGCAGGTGTTGCGCGAAGACGTCCAGGTGACTCGCGACGACCTGATCAAGCCGGCGCTCGGCACCATCACCCGCGCCGGCTTCGATGCCAATGTCGAAGTCTGCGTGCGCTATCTCGCCGCCTGGCTGGACGGCAACGGCTGCGTGCCGATCCACTGGCTGATGGAGGACGCGGCCACGGCCGAGATCGCGCGCACCCAGCTGTGGCAGTGGCTGCACCACGCCGATGCGCCGGCAGCCGGGCGCGCACCACCCGCGGACGATCGCGACCGCGGCGGCCTGCATCTCGACGATGGCACGCCGCTCGATTTCGCGTTGCTCGAACGGGCCCTGCTCGGCCTGCCGTCGCGGCTGGCGACCCAGGAGCTGCCCGGCGCCGACCGGGTGCCGGAGGCGATCGCGTTGCTTGAGGAACTGACTCAGCGCGCGGAACTGGCCGACTTCCTGACCCTGCCGGCCTACGAACGCTTGCCCTGATCGTCCCGCCCCTCCCTTTCACACCGACACCCGAACCGGGAACACGCCATGAAGACCACGCTCCCCACCGCCGACCAACTCAAGCTCGACTGGGCCAACAACGCGCGCTGGGCCGGCGTCACGCGGCCGTATTCGGCCGAGGACGTCGTGCGCCTGCGCGGCACCGTGCCGGTCGAGCATTCGCTGGCCAGGCTCGGCGCCGAGAAGCTGTGGAAGTCGCTGCAGACCGAAGACTTCGTCAACGCGCTCGGCGCGCTGACCGGCAACCAGGCCATGCAGCAGGTCAAGGCCGGGCTCAAGGCGATCTATCTCAGCGGCTGGCAGGTCGCGGCCGACGCCAACCTCGCCGGCGAGATGTATCCGGACCAGTCGCTGTACCCGGCCAACTCCGTGCCGCAGGTGGTCAAGCGCATCAACAACACCCTGCTGCGCGCCGACCAGCTGCACCATGCCGAAGGGGACGACAGCATCGACTTCCTGCAGCCGATCGTGGCCGACGCCGAGGCGGGCTTCGGCGGCGTCCTCAATGCCTTCGAGCTGATGAAGGCGATGATCGAGGCCGGCGCGGCGGGCGTGCATTTCGAGGACCAGCTCGCCAGCGTGAAGAAGTGCGGCCACATGGGCGGCAAGGTGCTGGTGCCGACGCGCGAGGCGATCGACAAGCTGGTCGCCGCGCGCCTGGCCGCCGACGTCATGGGCGTGCCGACCCTGATCGTCGCGCGCACCGACGCCGAGGCCGCCGACCTGCTGACCAGCGACGTCGACCCGAACGACCTGCCGTTCACCACCGGCGAGCGCACGGTCGAGGGCTTCTACAAGACCCGCAACGGCCTCGACCAGGCGATCAGCCGCGGCGTCGCCTACGCGCCCTATGCCGATCTGGTCTGGTGCGAGACCGGCAAGCCCGACCTCGAGTTCGCGCGCCGCTTCGCCGAGGCCGTCCACGCGAAACATCCCGGCAAGCTGCTGGCCTACAACTGCTCGCCGAGCTTCAACTGGAAGAAGAACCTCGACGACGCCACCATCGCCACCTTCCAGAAGGAGCTCGCGGCGCTGCGGCTACAAGTTCCAGTTCATCACGCTGGCCGGCTTCCATGCCCTCAACTATTCGATGTTCCACCTCGCCCACGGCTATGCCCGGCGCCAGATGAGCGCGTTTGTGGAACTGCAGGAGGCCGAATTCGCGGCCGCCGATCGCGGCTTCACGGCGGTGAAGCACCAGCGCGAAGTCGGCACGGGATATTTCGATACCGTGACACAAACGATCCAGGGCGGGCAGTCGTCGACCACGGCGTTGCGGGGATCGACGGAGGAGGAGCAGTTCCAAGGTCGCGAACGGGCCGCGGCGGCCTGATCCGCCGTCACAATCCTAAATGGCGGCGACCCTCGAAATCCGCCGTACAGGCACGTGACAGCGGTGTCAACGTGCCTGTAGATTGGCGGTTCTCAAATTCAGGGGAACCCCATGCGCCTGCTCGTAGTGTTGATCGTGTCCTTGTTTTCCACGCTGGCGGTTGCCGCCGAAACCAAGCCTTTCCAAGTGGACGAAGTGCTTGCGCAACAACAGCAGATTCGCGCCGATGTCGTGGCCGGCAAGGGTCGTTACGCGAACATCCCGAATCAGAAGCGCAGCGAACTGATGGCAAAGCAGGACGAACTGATCGTCCTGCTCGAAGGCAAGCAGTCTTCGGCGGAGTTGAGTCAGGACCAGTACGCCGCAGCATTCAACAGGCTCGAATGGATCGAAGCGACGGTCAACAATGCCGAAGACGAGCGCATGATCTGCACGCGCGAAAAGACACTCGGCAGCAATCGCACGACGCGCGTCTGCCGCAGCGCTGCGCAAATGGAAGAGCAGCGCGAACTCGCCCGGCAGCAGATGGAAACCGGCAACACGCAGTTGACCAGGTAATTGAATCCTCGCCCGGACCTTCGCGGTCCGGGCGCGTTCCAAGGTTACAGTTACTCCGGCACTCGTTTTGGTCTAGTCGAACGGGGTGAACGTGATGAAGTATGCATTCGTGTTCTTCATGCTTTTTGCGAGCGGGCCGCTGGTTGCCGCTGAGTCGACCGCCAGTGCCAGCGCCACTCTTCCGCAGATCCTCGAACAGCAGCGCGGAATCCGTTCCGCGCTCGATGCCGGCACGCTCGACGGCTTGACGCCACGTCAGGTCAACGCGATTCGCAGGGCCCAGACGGAAGTTTTTTCGCTCACGGACGGGAAGCCCGATCTCGACGCATTGTCCCTGGACGAAAAGGCCCGCCTCAGCAACGCGCTGGAGCAGATCAACGCAGAAATGAAGCAGACGCGCCTGGCCCAGGACGAAAAGCAGGTGTGCTGGCGCGAACGCAAGACGGGATCGACCACCAAGGTCACCCGTTGTGGAACACAGGCCGAACGCGACTTGCTGCGCGAGAGTGCACGTACCTACCTCGAAACGCCCAGAATCTGTCCGGACTGCGGCGAGTAGCGGTAACCGGCTGGTGCTTCAGTAAGGAAGGTTGTCAGGCGAACAGTGTCTAACCCCTCAACGGCTCCGGAAGATGCGCGCCCCGACACTACGAATGGCGGCATCGGCTCGGACCGACCACTTGCACCGCCTTGCGCCTGGCGGTGGTGTGGAATCACCTGGGCGCGGGGAGAATGGAGATGGCTGTCAGGCTATTGATCGGAGTTCTGCTACTGGGCGTCGCGACGATTGCGGCAGCGAACTTCGGGACGCCGCCCAATGCGGGCGAAATCATGCGCGAACAACGCGCCATCCGCGAACAGACCGAGGGTACTGGCAAGTATTCGCGCTTCAAGCCCGAAGCCATGACGCGGCTGACGAAAGCGCAGGAGAAGGTCTTTCGCCTGCTCGATGGAAACCAGAGCGTCGACCACCTGGACATGAATCAGAAGGTCGAGTTGTTCAATGCGCTCGAAGAGGTCAAGGCCGTGCTCAATGACAACGAGCAGGACAGGCTGATCTGCCGCCGCGAGACCAAGGTCGGCACGACGATCAAGGAAACGCGTTGCGCCACTGTCGCGCAACGCAAGGAACTCGAAGAAAACAGCAAGGCGTTCATGGGGCCCAGGACTTGCGGCGAGGGGTCTGCTCCAGGAACCGACTGTGGCGGGAACGCACGCGAAGCCAACACAAACGCGGTCTACGAAGGGCGGCGCCGCTGAGTTCGTCGAAGTCGTTGGTCGGACACGCTCTCGCTTCGTGCCGGCCTGCTGTCGCCTGATTCGGCAGCAGGCCGGTGCGGGTTTGCGCCATTGAAGCTCAAGTCGCTCGCTGTACGCGTTTACCCGCGCCGATAGCCCAGGGCCTCAGCCAGGTGTCCGGTTGCGATGTCCCGGGAATCCGCGAGATCGGCGATCGTCCGAGCCACGCGCAGGATGCGGTGCATCGAGCGCGCCGACAGCTGCAGCGATTCGATGGCGCGTTCCAGCAATGCCTGGTCGCCTGGCGCCAGCCGGCAGGATGCCATCGTCTCCATCTGGCTCATTTGCGCGTTGGTCTTGCCGGCACGCTCGTGTTGTACGTGCCGCGCCCGTTCGACACGTTCGCGAATGCCTGCGGTCGACTCGCCTTCGGGCGCGTCGGGCCGCAGCAGCGCGGGCGGCAGGCGCGGCACCTCGACGTGCAGGTCGATGCGATCGAGCAATGGACCGGAAATGCGCGCCCGGTAACGACGAATCGCTTCATCGCCGCAGCGGCAGCGACCCGACGGATCGCCGACCCAGCCGCAAGGACACGGATTCATTGCCGCGACCAGCTGGAACTGCGCGGGGAACTCGTTCTGGCGGGCTGCGCGGGAAATCGTGACGACGCCCGATTCGAGCGGCTCGCGCAGGACTTCCAGCGCGCGACGGTCCCATTCGGGCAACTCATCCAGGAACAGCACGCCATGGTGGGCGAGCGAGATCTCACCGGGTCGCGGTTCGGCGCCGCCGCCGACGAGCGCGACGGCGCTGGCGGTGTGGTGCGGGGCGCGGAACGGACGTTCGCGCCAACGCGCCGGATCGAGACCGCGTCCGCTGACCGAGGCGATGGCCGCGGTTTCCAGCGCTTCGGCTTCGCTGGCCTCCGGCAGCAATCCAGGCAACCGCGAGGCCAGCAGGGTCTTGCCGCAACCGGGCGGTCCGATTAGCAGCAGGTGATGGTTGCCGGCCGCGGCGATTTCGAGCGCGCGTCGAGCGTGTGCCTGACCACGCACGTCGGTCATGTCCGGTCCGCTGCCGCGAACCGACGCAGGCGCCGTCGCCTCAGGCAAGACCTTGCTGCCGGTGAGCATGCCGCAGACCTCGAGCAGGGTGCGCGCGGTATACACCTCGACGTCCCGTGCCAGCGCCGCTTCGGCGCCGTTCGCGAGCGGGACGATCAGCTTGCGGCCGGTGCGGGCGACCGCGAGCGCGGCGGGCAGCACGCCATCGACCGCGCGTAATTCGCCGGTGAGGCCGAGTTCGCCGAGGAATTCGTACTGGTCCAGCATGTCCAGCGGAATCTGTCCGCTGGCTGCGAGGATGCCGAGCGCGATCGGCAAATCGAAACGGCCGCCGTCCTTGGGCAGGTCGGCCGGTGCCAGGTTGATGGTGATCACGCGCCAGGGGAATTCGAATTGCGCGCACTGGATCGCCGCCCGCACCCGATCCCTGGCTTCGCGCACGGCGGCCTCGGGCAGGCCGACGATCGACATGCGCGGCAGGCCGCCGGCGAGATAGACCTCGACCTTGACTGGCGGCGCGGACACGCCGATGCGTGCACGGCCGTGCACGAGTGCAAGCGCCATGGCGTGGAGTTCAGTGCGCGGGTGGTGGCGGCGCGTCGGCGCCGCTGCGCTGGCCTTCGAGCTGCGCGACGGCGCGTTGCAGGTCCTCGAGCTTCTCGCGCGTGCGCAGCAACACCGCGCGTTGCACCTCGAACTCTTCGCGCGTCACCAGATCCAGCCGCGCCAGTCCGGATTGCAGCACCGTCTTGAAGTTGTCCTGCAGTTCCTCGCGACCTTCACGCAGGCTTGGCGGTACCAGGTCGCTGAGGCGGCGGGCAAGGGCGTCGATGTGGGAGAGATCGATCATGGCGGCTTCAATCCGTGACTGTTCGGAGGATGCATCGAGATCATCAGGGTTGGCCGTGGCTGATGCCATCGGCTGCACCCTTGGCGCGCTGTCGGGAAACCCCGAAGCGATGGGATGCCGCCACTAAAGCATGCCGCCGGCGCAACCGGCAAGGCGCGTTATGCTGGTGCAAACCCAGCGGGAGACAGCGTGATGAAGATGGTCATGGCGATCATCAAGCCGTTCAAGCTCGACGACGTACGCGAGGCGCTGTCCGACGCCGGCGTCGCCGGCATCACTGTCACCGAGGTCAAGGGCTTCGGCCGCCAGAAGGGCCACACCGAGCTCTATCGCGGCGCGGAGTACGTGGTCGACTTCCTGCCCAAGATCAAGCTCGAGGTCGCGATCACCGACGACCAGGCCGATGCCGTGGTCGAGGCCATCATGAAAGCAGCCGGGACCGGCAAGATCGGTGACGGCAAGGTGTTCGTGTGGGATCTGGAGCGGGTGGTGCGGATTCGGACCGGTGAGTTGGATGGGGATGCGTTGTAAGCCTGGATCCGGCTTGCGCGTCACGCTGCGAAATTGATTGCGCCGTAGCCAGGTAGTGTGGGCCGTGCGCACGGAGGCTCGATCTGCACGCGACGCACAAGAGCAAAAGCGCCCCTCATCCGCCTTCGGCACCCCGTATCAAGTACGGGGCAGGCTCTTCTCCCGGCAGAAAGCGCGGGGAGAAGGAAAGCACTACTCGCCGAGTGCCGCAGCCACGAACGGCGGCGCCACCATCACCCCGCGATGGATGTCGGCGCTGTAGTACTTGCTCTCGAACGCCTTCGCGCGCGCGTCGGCTTCGCGGAATTCGAAGCCGCCCGACTTCCTCGCCAGCGTGCAGCTCCACCACCCGGTCGGATAACACGGCTGCGGGAACGGCAGCGTCTTGAACGTGGCGAAGCCGGCCTTGCGCATCTCGCCACGCATTTCGTTGATCAGGTCGAGCAGCACCAGTGGCGATTCGGACTGCTGCACGAGAATGCCGTCATCCTTGAGCGCGCGAAAGCAGCTCTCGTAAAAAGCCTTGTTGAACAGTCCCTGGGCCGGACCGACCGGATCGGTCGAGTCGACGATGACGATGTCCACGCTGCCAGGCGCGCAGTTGGCCATGTAGGCGATGCCATCGTCGAACAGCAATTCCGCACGCGCGTCGCCATTGCTGTCGCACAGTTCCGGGAACCATTTCTCGGCCATGCGCGTGACCTGCTCGTCGATGTCGCACTGCACCGCTTTGCCGACCTTTGGATGCTTGAGCACTTCGCGCAGCGTGCCGCAGTCCCCACCGCCGATGATGACGACGTGCTTCGGGTCGGCATGTGTGAACAGTGCCGGATGCGACATCATCTCGTGGTACAGGAAATTGTCGCGCGTGGTCAGCATGACCGCGCCGTCGATCAGCATCAGGTTGCCCCAGTCCGTGGTCTCGTAGATCTCGATCTTCTGGAACGGCGACTGCACCTCGTCGAGCTTGCGCGTGATGCGATAGCCGATGGCCGAACCGGCCGGCTCGAAGTTCTCGTATTTCCAGGTAGGCGTGGTCATCGCAGGTGTCCTGTGGGGTTGCGTCACGATCGGCACCCGTCGGCGACGGCGTGTGCTGCATGGCGAAGCATCGGCGCGGATTGTAACGGTCCCGCCAGCGTCTGCAGATGACTTCCCTTACGATGTCGCCTGCGGTGGGGATCGCAGGGGAGCGGGGCATGTCATCTGCCGAGGCGTATCGGGAACTGGTCGAACGGCTGCAGGTCGAAGCGCGCGAGTCGCCGCGGCGCTACAAGCTGAAACTGGCGTTGTTGGCAGCATTGGGATTTGCGGTGCTGGGCTCGGTCTTAGGACTTGCCTTCGGCTTGCCGATCGCGCTGGTGGCTTATCTGCTTGGGACCGACGCCGAACTGCAGCCGCAGGCGTTCTTCGCACTGGCGGTACCGCTCGCGTTCGGCGTATCGGTATTGCACGCATTGTGGGTCAGGATCGAAGCGCCGGCCGGCTATTGCCTGCGCCCGGGCGATGCACCCGCACTGCAGACCGAAGTCGAACGGCTGCGGTGTGCAATCGGTGCGCCCATGCTGGAAGGCATCGTCATCGACGCGGAACTCAATGCCGCCGCCGCCAATGTGCCGCGCGTGTTCGGCCTGTTCGGACATCGCCACTACCTGGTGCTCGGGTTGCCGCTCATGCAATTGCTGGACCGCGCCGAGCTGGCTTCGGTGATCGCGCACGAATTCGGTCATTTCGGCGCCGGCCACGGACGCTTCTCGGGATGGATCTACCGTCTGCGCGCGAGCTGGTACCGCCTGCTCGGCGGGCTGGCGGCGCGGAATTTCTGGACGGCGCGGATCTTCACCGCATTCTTCGACTGGTATGCGCCGTACTTCAATGCCTATAGCTTCGTGCTGGCGCGCAGCAACGAATATCAGGCCGATGCGGCGGCCGTGCATGCGGAGGGAGCGGAGGCCGCGGCCAGCGCGTTGATCCGGCTGGAGCTGGCGACGCAACGACTGGACAGGGACTTCTGGCCGCGCGTGCGGGCAAGATCGCGCGCGCAGCCGCGGCCGCCGGTGCAGGTGTACGGCGACATGGCCGATGCGCTGCGTCGCGGCGGACAGCACGATGTAGCGCGCTTGCTGGCAACCAGCAAGGTCGATTCCGACCTCGAGGACACGCATCCCACGTTGCCGCAGCGGCTGGCGGCGATGGGCGTCGCGCCGCTGCTACGGGACGGTGCGCACGTCGTGGCCGCGCAGGACATGCTCGGCGACTTGGCGCCGATGCTGGAGCAGCGCTTCAACGATGAGTGGCGCCGGCAAACCGAGGCGGATTGGTTGGCCGAATATTCCGCGGCCATGGCCCAGCGTGCCAGGCTCGAAGCGCTCGAAGGCCGGCTGTCGCTGACGCCGGCCGAGGCAGTCGAGCATGCGCGGCTGGTGGACGAGTTGAGACCGGATTTCGATGCGATGCCGCTCTATCTGAAAGCGCTCGCCGACGCGCCGGACAATGCGCTGGCGCACTACAGGCTGGGCCTGCTGGAGTTCGGGCGCGGCGCCTGGCGTGCGGGGATTGCGCGATTGCGGCGGTCGATGGAACTGGACGTGGCCTCGATCCCTGCGGTGATCGGGCAGCTGCGGGCACATGCCGGTGATGCGCGCGTGGACGCCGATACCGCCGCCGAAATGCGCACGTTGCATGCGGAGTTCGCGGCACATGCGGACCTGCTGAAGGCGCGCGATGCCGTGGCCGCGGACGACGCTCTTCTGCCGCATGGCCTGGACGCGGTGCAGTTGCGTGCATTCGCGGAAACGCTCGCGCGTTTCGACAAGGTCGGCCGGGCGTGGGTGGTCCGCAAACAACTGCAGGACGCCGAAGGGCTGCCGCACTATGCCGTGCTGGTCACCTGGCGCGGCACGCTGCGCAGCGAAGCCGCCGGGCTCGAACGCGTCGTGCAGGCATTGATGCTGCCGGGTAGCTTCACCGTGTTCACCGGCAGCGAGCACAAGATCCTGGCGCGGCGGGTGAAGCAGGCCTGCGGCGAACCGGTTTATCGCAGCGGCGCGTGGTAATGCGGCGCCGGGTCGAAGTGAACGCCAGGAGCCGGCGGATCGAACAGGAAGCCTGTCGTCCCGAACATGGTGAGGGATCTGCTGTTGCGCTGGTCACGAAAAACGCGCAACAGATCCCTCGCTACGCTCGGGATGACCAAGGGTAGTTTGTCGGGCGCTAAGCACATGCGCGGATGATGGTGCGGCACACTTCGTGCGGTCAGCGCGCCTCTTGCAGCCAGCGCGCCGCGTCGAGCGCGAAATAGGTCAGCACGCCATCGGCGCCCGCGCGCTTGATGCTGGTCAGGGCCTCGAGCGCGCAGGCGCGCTCGTCGAGCCAGCCGTTCTGCGCGGCCGCCTTGAGCATCGCGTATTCGCCGCTGACCTGGTAGACGAACGTCGGTGCGCCGAATTCGTCCTTCACCCGGCGCACGATGTCGAGGTAGGGCAGGCCTGGCTTGACCATGATCATGTCGGCACCTTCGTCGAGATCGAGCGCGACCTCGCGCAGCGCCTCGTCGCTGTTGGCCGGATCCATCTGATAGGTGGACTTGTTGCCCTTGCCGAGCGCGCCGGCGCTGCCGACGGCATCACGGAACGGCCCATAGAAGCTGGACGCGTACTTCGCCGCGTAAGCGAGGATGCGCGTATGGATGTGGCCTTCCTGCTCGAGCGCACTGCGAATCGCACCGATGCGGCCATCCATCATGTCGCTGGGCGCGACGACGTCGGCACCGGCTGCGGCATGCGACAAGGCCTGCTTCACCAGCGCCTCGACCGTCTCGTCGTTGACGACGTAACCGCTGTCGTCGACCAGGCCGTCCTGGCCGTGCGAGGTATAGGGATCGAGAGCGACGTCGGTGATCACGCCCAGCTCCGGGAACCGCGACTTCAACGCGCGGATCGCGCACTGGCAGAGGCCGTCCTCGTGCCAGGCGGCGGCCGCATCGAGCGACTTCGCCTCCGCTGCCGTCACCGGAAACAGCGCCAATGCGGGGATGCGCAATGTGCAGGCCTGTTCGGCGACGTGCAACAACTCGTCGATCGAAACGCGCTCGATGCCGGGCATCGAGGCGATCGCGGCGCGTCCGGCGGGTTCGTGGACGAAGACCGGATAGATGAGGTCGTTGCTGGTCAGCACGGTCTCGCGCATCAGGCGCCGCGAGAAGTCGTCGCGGCGCATGCGCCGGGGGCGGACGTAGGGATAGGTCATGGCGCGGCATGATACGCCTGCCGTGAAAACGCACCGAAGCCGCCAAAAAAACCGGCGCCACGAGGGCGCCGGTCGGATGACACGAATTTGCCGATCAGCGAATCGTGCAGACCTTGATCGCCGGCGCCTGCGCGTCGGGAATCAGGTCGACCGCGGCCAGGCGGGCCACGAAGCTGTTGACGCAACTGCGGTAGCCGAACGTGTTGCCGACGTTCGAACGACGGCAGAGCTTGTCCGCCGCCTGCAGGTTTGCGCCCGCGATCAGACCGGGCTGCCGGAAGACCTTGATGCCGGTATTGCAGGCACCGTTGCGGGTCGCCGCATTGCCCTGGTTCAGCACCCAGCCGACGTCCCTGAACAACGCGGGCGTCAGGTCGAGGCGGAAGTTGGCGTCCGTGGTCGGGCTGTCGAAGGGTTCCATGATCGCGTCCGGCGACATCGACACGTCGAAGTGCGAGAACGAGGAACCTTGCGCCAGCGCTGCCGGGGCGTAGAGCCGCGCGCGGCCTGCGGTGTCGGCACCGGCGAACTGGCCCGGTACGGGCTGCAGCGCGCCGTTGACGCCGTCGGGGAGGCCGGCCTTGATCGTAGTGCCCGCCGCCTGCGTGATACCGATCGACGGAATCGTGACCGTGCCGACGATGGCCGGATCATCGCCCATGCCCGGGAAACCTGCGGCGACGTTGTTGGCGACGATGACGCCCGTCGCACCTGCAGCCTGCACGTTGAGGGTCTTGAGCTTGAACGAGCAGAAGCCGCGATCGACGAGCGCGATCTTGTCGGTCAGGCTCCCTGCCGCCATCGCTTCGCAGCCATCGTTGACGGTGCCGGCCGGTGAGCCTGCGCCTGCAACGCCGTCGTTGACATAGACGATGTCGCCGGGCGTGAAGTTGGCCGGCGTGGCCACTGGTCCATAGGCCGCGGTGACGAGCGGGAAGTTGCCGGTGGCGTCGCCGGTCACGAACAGGTCGACCCGCTCACTGAGGGCCAGAGGCGTCTGCGAGGTGACGATGCCGCCTGTCCAGACCAACGCGTCGGCCTTCGCCGCGATCACGCGTTCGGCATTGGTCATGTCGATCCAGTTTTCCGACGTAGCGTTGTCGAAGACGAAACGCGAGTAGATGTCGGTGCGGTTGGCGGCCGGCGGCGCGCCATTGGCCAGGTTGTAGCGGCCCTGGAAGTTCAGGCCGTGGCCCATTTCGTGCATGGCCGTGTCGAGGAAGTTGGTCTTGCCGTCTTCGGTGATGCCGTCGAGACCGTAGTACCAGCCCGAGCCGGCGATGCAGTCGGGCTCGCCGAGATCGGCCTGGAACGTCATCAGGATGTCGCTGGTGGTGGTGTTGAGATCCGTGCCGGCCAGCGAATTGGCCAAGGCGGCGTTGTAGAACGTGTCGATCACGGGTGCGTTGGGGAAGTTGGCGTGGGCGGTCAGCGCACCGGCCTGGGCCAGCACGCCACCGCCGGCATCGCAGTCCAGCGAAGCGAAGCTGGAATTGATCCGGATGTCGACATTGCTCTGCAGGATCGCGCCCCACTGGTCGGCGGCGAACTGGAACACGATGCGGCGCTGTTCGCCGACCGTGGTGCCGGGGTTGCCGCCCACGGGCGTGGCCGGCGTCGGATCGTTCAGACCGCTGCCGGCCGGATCGGTATTGACGATGACGATGTTGGCGGCAGCGGCGTTGCCGAGACCGGCAATGGCGAGCGCACAGGCGAGGAGGGTCTTACTCACTGGCCTTCTCCTTTGCCTGCGCTGCAGGAGCGGCGTGGCCTTCGGCATCGCCGTGGCTGGTCACGAGCGAGCCGTCCGCCTGGCGCTGCTGCACGAGGGTGCTGAAGCTGTCCTGCGAGGCCATCAGGGTTTCCGTTCCGTCGCGGGCGACCTTGACCGACCGCGCGGCGTCGGCGTGCGTCTTGGGCAGCGTCGACATGCCGGGAGCGCGCTTCATGTTCGCCGCGCGCGCACGCATCTTGGCGACTTCGGCGGCGGAGGGCTGGCGGGACTTTCCGGTCACCGGATCGACGAATTTGATGCGGCCAGTCATGCCGCTGTCGACTGCGTCGGCGGGCTCGCCTGCATAGGCGCCGCAGGCCAGCGTCATGCCTGCCAGGAGCAGCCATGTTCTCTTGCAATTCCTCATCGTACGTTTCCTTGTGGAAGATCGACGGGACGGCGATGCGACAGCCGCATCCCGCATGGTGGGACGAATGGAACTTCGGTAGACAGGGCCTTGCGACACCCCGCAGCGAGTCTGCGCTGAGTCTCGCGGCGATTCAAGATTGCGACGCACATCACGCCAATGCTTGCATGCCGGAAGTCCCATTCACAAAAAAACCGGCGCCACTGGGGCGCCGGTCGAGTCACAGAGTGAAGCGATCAGCGGATGGTGCAGACCTTGATCGCCGGCGCTTGCGCGCTCGGAATCAGGCCCGCCGTTTCCAGGCGACTGACGAAGCCACTGACGCAGTTGCGGTAGCCCAGTGTGTTGCCCACGTTGGTACTGCGGCACAACTTGTCCGCCGCCTGCAGGTTGGCACCGGGCAGCAGGCCGGGCGTGACCTGCACGGGCACGCCGGTGTTGCATTTGCCGTTGCGCGTGGTGCCGTTGCCCGGGTTGAGCACCCAGCCGATGTCCTTGTACAGCGACGGGCTCAGGTCGACGCGGAAGTTGCCGTCGAGGTCGGAATTGATGGCCGGTTCCATGAGCGCGTTGGGGCTGTGGCTGATGTCGTAGTGCGAGAACGTCGATCCGGGAGCGACCGTTACCGGCGCGTAAAGGAGCGCCCGTCCTGCCGGATCCGAACCGGCCAGCTGGCCCGCGATCACGAAGATTTCCGCGTTCACACCCGGCAGCTCTGCCTTGATCGCATTGCCGTCGGCTTGCGACACCATCACGGCCGGAATCGTCGCGACCACGGTCGGATCCTCGGCCATGCCGATGACACCCGCCGCGTTGTTGGCGATGATCACCTCGGTGGCACCGGCATTCTGCGCGTTGACCGTCTTGATCTCGAACGCGCACGTGCCGCGGTCGATGATCACCACCTTGCCGGTGTAGGCACCCGCCGGCGACGCCGCGCAACCCTGCGTCGGTGTGGCGCTGCCGTCGTTGGCCAGTACGACGTCGCCATTGAAGTTGGCGACCGTCGCTGCCGGCCCGAAAGCGGCGGTGCCGTACTCATAGTTGGCGGTGATGTCGCCGGTGACGCGCAGCCGCTGCAAAGGAGCGAGCGCGGCAGGCGCGTCGGCCGTGACGTTTGCCCCGTCCCACGCCAGGCGGCCCGGAGTCCTCATGGCAAGGGCACGCAAGGCGTCGGTCATCGCCGGATTGCCGAAGCGCTTGTTCTCGACGTTGTCGTAGGCCAGTTCCGTGTAAACGTCCGAACGCGGCGTACCATCGAAATTGCCGAACGCGCCCGTGGTCTTGTCGAGGAAGCCCTGGAAGCCGAGGCCATGGCCGATCTCGTGCATGACCACGTCGAGGAAGTTGATCCTGCCGGCGGGCGTGTTGCCGTCGAGGCCGTAATACCAACCGCTGGCCTGCAGACAACCCGGCGTGCCGAGATTGGAATTGAAACGGCTATTGATCTCCATGTCGTCCGGGAAGACATAGCCGGGGTCGGAGGAGTTGAGGTTCACGCCGGCAATGGCATTGGCAAGTGCCGAGCCGTACCAGATGCCCGGAGCTGACGCGCCGGGGAAGCTGTGGTTGATGTAGTACGCGCCGGCCGAGCCAAGCACGCCGGTAGTGGCATCGCAGGTAAGCGGCTGGAAGCTCGCTGCCACGCGCGTCTCGACGTTGCTCTGCAGAACGGCGCCCCACAGGTCGGCGGCGAACTGGTAGACGATCCGTCGTTGCTGGCCGATGGAGGTGCCGGGGTTACCGCCGACGGGCGCTGCGGCCGTCGGATCGTTCAGTCCCTGGCCGGCGGGGTCGCGGTTGAGGGGCGTGATGACGGCAGCATTGACAGTCGCGGCGCAGCACAGGCTGGCGGCGATGAAGGTAGCGAGGAGGTGTTTCTTCATTTGATTTCCTCCTTGCGCGCGACCGGTGCGGAACCTTCATACATCGTGACTTTGCCGTCGTCGCCAATGCGGGCTTCAATTTGCGACATCTGGTCGACGGGCACTCTGACCGAGACGCTGCCGTTGGCATGCACGCGCTTGGTCGCGCGCGCTTCCTGGGCGTTGCGCGGCTGGTTGGGCTGGCCCGCACCCCGGGCCTTGCCGAGTATCGCGGTGGACAAGCGCTTGCTTTCGGCAGCGGTCAGCGGGCGCAGCTTGCCCGTCACCGGATCAATGCCGACGGTCAAGCCGGCATAAGTGGTTTCTGTGACGGCTGGCGATTGCGGCTCTGCGGCTTGGGCGGCTAAACCGAGCGTCAGCCCGGCCATCAACGCCGCGACGGTGATGCGATTCCTCATCGTGCATTCCTCAGGAAATGGTGTGCGAAAAAGGACAACCCGTCCGGCCGCGTCCTGCAGCCGATCGGACAACTTCGGAAAAAGACAAGTGGAGGTAGGTAGCCCCTAGCCACCCTCCTTGGCCGGGTCCGAGTCTGCTCCGTTCTGTGATGGCACTCAATATTGCGCCGCACCAAATCGGGCGCTAACTTGAACGGCTCAGCTGCGGCGTAGGAGCCGCGCGCGCAGTCGCGTATTCAGATGACGCCGAAACCAAGGTTCAGGCGCACGATCGCGACCACGATGACGATGCCATTGAGGACCAGGCCGGCCTTGGCGCGCCCGCGCTTCTCGCGCGAGGTGAAGGCGATGCCGAGCGCGGCGATGACGGCGCCGAGGGCGGCGAACGGGATCAGCAGCCAATTGGTGATGCCGAGCAGCGGCACCAGCGCGAACACCATCCACAGCATCGCCACGATGCCCCAGAGCAGGCTGATCAGCCCCATGACTAGCTCCATCCGAGTATTGAAGTCAGAGGATAGTGCAAGTCGCGGCTTGGAATGCCGGCCTCCGATCGCACGAGTCGTCCTCACTCGCCCGCACGACACCCCGTTCGCACGAGCGCAGCGAAGCGCGCCAGCGCTGAGCGGGGGAATCGCTTTCGGTTTGCTGTGATGGTGAAAGGCTGGATCGAGAGCAAGTCCGCTGCCATGTCGTTGCGCCGTGTCCGCCCTTTCTTCAAAAGAAAGCGGTTGCTACCGACCAACAACCAACCTAACCGTGCACGCCGTCGATCTCGACCGCCAGTTCGCGTCGGCAGATCGCCGCGTGCAGGACGATGCGGGGGACGCCGGCACCGAAACGCGCATCGAGCGCAGCGGCGACAATGGCCAGGTCTTCACGATCGCGCACGTACACCTTGAGGCGGGTGCCGGCGCCGAACGCGGCCGGCAGGGTGGGTTGCCGTGCGCACGCCGATGCCAGCAGGCTGTCGAAATTGGCGAAGGTCTCGTCGAGCTGCGCCAGCAGTTCCCCTTCGTGCTGCGAGGCGTGGCCGACCACGCTGGCCGTACCCGACAGCAGCAAGGGCATGGCACCGCCGGGCGGCGGCAGCATCGCGCGCGCGAAGCTCGGCGACTGCGGGCCGTACTGCCGCGGATAGCGATAGGCGCTGACCTGGCGTGGGTTCTCGACCGGCGTGCCCGGCGTGCGCGCGGCCAGCCAGTAGATCTGGATGGTGCGTGCATCGTCGCAGCGCCCGATTGCGGTCGCCGCCGGCAGCGTCTGCGCATCGAAATCGCCGAGTCCTCGTGCGCGCCCGACGCAGAACTGCCGATAGCGCTCGGTGTCGCCCTCGCCGAGCGTGATCGCATCGAGGTAGTTCCAGATGCGCAGCAGGTGCGGCGTGTCGCTAGCGCGTAGAAAGGCGGTCAGTTCCGCGTAGGCGCGCGCGGCAGCCTCGACGATGCCGGATTGGTCGGCGGTTTCGTAGAGCGTCTCGTCGATCTCGATCGCGCCGAACAGCAGCTGGCCATCGGTCGCCCAGGCGATGTCGCCCGTGCGGCCGTGGCGCACCGGCGCGTTGCCGCGCCAGACTTCATAGGGGGCGGCGCTATGCGGCTGCAGCGGCACCCGCAGATAGCGCGGATCGTCGTGGACGGGCGCGTCGTTGCCGAACGCCAGCACCGCGAGCGTGTCGTCGCCCGCCAGCAGCTCGACCGGCGAAGCTGCGACGGCATAGTCGACCAGCAGCCGTGGATGCGGCGGCGAAGCGGGCGGCGCCATCCTGGAGACCGGAAGGCTCAAGGATTGCCTGCCTGCAGCGTGTCGCCGGAGAACTTCTCTCCGGTTTGCCGGCGCCGGCGCCACCAGCCGAGCGCGGCCTGCGGCGCGATCTGGATCGCGTTGATGGCGTAAATCATGCGGAACAGGCGCAGGCGTCGCAGCACCGCGCGATTGTCGAAGACATCGCCGGCGAGCATCGAGATCACCGCCTGCTCGATCTGGAAGTCGTTGCGCGGATGGGCGAACAGGCGCTGCATCACCGGCGTGGTGAAGCGATAGATGAACCATGAGAAATGCTTGAGGCCGCGGCGCAGGCGCTTCTCCATCGCGCGCTGCAGCATCGCCTCGCGCGCCGGCTCGCGCAACGCGCCGTCGATCACGTCGGCGGCGTGCTCGGCGCTGTTCATGCCGAGGTAGACGCCCGAGGAAAACACCGGATCGATGAAGGCGAAGGCGTCGCCGACCATCACCCAGCCCGGCCCGGTCATGCGCTTGCAGGTGTAGGAGTAGTTGCCGGTGACGTGCACGGGCGCCACGCGCTCGGCCTGCTGCATGCGCTTCCACACCGACGGCGTGCCGCGCAGCGTCTCCATCAGGAATGCCTCGTTATCGCCGCGACGCTGCTTGAGGTATTCCGGAAAGCACACCGCGCCGACGCTCATCACGTCATCGCGCAGCGGAATCAGCCACATCCAGCCGTGCGCGAAACGCTCGACGGTGATGTTGCCGGCATCGGCGCCCTCGCGCCGCGTCACGCCCTTGAAATGGCTGAAGATCGCGGCGGACTGGTGCAGCGCGTTCTTCTGCTTGAGCTTGAACTTGCCGCCGAGGAAGGTGTCGCGGCCGCTGGCATCGACCAGGTAGCGCATCCGCACCAGCAGTGCGTTGCCGTCGGCGTCGCGGGCATGCGCCGTCGTCGGCCGTCCTGCATCGTCATGCTCGACGCGTTCGACGGTGACGCGTTCGCGCGCATCGACGCCATGGCTGCGCGCGTGCTGGAACAGCAGCTGGTCGAATTCCTCGCGCTTGACCTGGTAGGCATAGCCGTACTGTGGCGCCATCGCGCGATCGAAGCGGAACACGTTGGTGTTGTCGGCATCGTCCTGCAATGGAAAATCCGCGCCTGGTTTGTGCACGCCGATCGCGCGCACCTGCTCGAGCACACCGAGGCGTTCGAGGATCGGCAGGTTCATCGGCAGCAGCGACTCGCCGATGTGGAAACGCGGATGCGCGGCCTTCTCCAGCAGCGTCACGCGCCAGCCCCTGCGTGCCAGCAGCGTGGCCGCAGTGCTGCCGGCCGGACCGCCACCGATGACCAGGACGTCGGTATCCACGCGGGTGGCCGCCGCGGCTCCGATGGCGACGGGGTCACTGGTTTCGTCGACGACCGAGGCATGCACGGGGTTGCGGGCGTCCATGTCTGCCGTGGGAGGGTTCGTCATCCTGAATGCGCCAGTGCCTACCGGATCGGGGTGCGGATGATAGCGCGCAGGGCGTCTACGCCGGTTGCGCAAGGGCGGCCGATGCTGGATCGTTGCAGCTCTTTTTCGCCCGGATTCCTCGATGTCTTCGCAAACCGCCGCCGAACGTGAACTTGCCGACCTGCTGGTCGACAGCCTGAACCTGGAGGGCGTCGAGGCCGGCGGCATCGATCCGGAAGCGCCGCTGTTCAACACCGGACTGGGCCTGGACTCGATCGACGCGCTGGAATTGGCACTGGCGATCAGCAAGCGCTACGGCTTCCAACTGCGCTCGGACAACGACGAGAACCGGCGCATCTTCGCCTCGTTGCGCGCGCTGACCGAGCACGTCGAACAGAACAAGGCGGCGTGACGGCGGCGGCAGGGGGAGCTGCGCCTTGATCCTCGCGCTGGAGCTGGCCTTCGCGGTCGCGTATTCGTTGCTCGCGCACGTCGCGAGCGCGCGCCATGACGACCGCCTCGCCGCCTGGGCGCTGGTCGACCTGGTGCTGCTGTTGTTGATCGCGCCGCTGCTGCGGCGGCGCTGGTGGGCGTGGCTGTCGTTGCCGGTGCTGCTGCTCGCGGTGTTCGCGATCCACCGTGCAGGGCTGGTGGCCGTGCCGATGCTGCTGGTGCCGGTGGCGTTCATCGCCTTCATCGCGTGGTGGTTCGCGCGCAGCCTGCAGCCGGGGCGGGTGCCCCTGATCACGCGGATCGTGTCGGCCCTCGACGCGCCCGCGGCGCTGGCGCCGGAGCTGGACCGCTACACGCGCAACCTGACCGCGGCATGGGCCTGGCTGTTGTCGGTGCTGGCCGCGGTCAACCTGGCGTTGGCGCTGATCGCCGTACCCGACGGGCTGCTTGCGCGGCTGGGCTGGCAGGCGCCGCTGACGGTCACGCAGACGCAGTGGTCGTGGTTCGCCAACCTGCTCAACTACGGCATCATCGGCGGCTTCTTCCTGATCGAATACCACACGCGCAAGCGGCGTTTTCCGGGGCGCTACAACAGCTTTGTCGATTTCGCGCGGCGCCTGGCCGCGCTCGGGCCTGCATTCTGGCGGGATTTCCTGAGATAGGACCTGCCAGGAACGGATCGGAGGCCCGGTCTACCGCCGCTCAGCATGCGACGGACAGAATGCCTTCCCGGGTATGCTTTTTCGCTTCATGGACGCAAGCCTTCGCATGCAGTTTTCGATCCCAGCCGACCATCCCAGCCTGCCGGGCCATTTCCCGGGAAGTCCCATCGTGCCCGGCGTGGTGTTGCTCGACCGGGTGCTCGAAGCGATCGAAAGCCGCCATGGCCCGCTCGGTCCGCTGCGCCTGCCGCAGGTGAAATTCGTGCAGCCGCTGTTGCCGGGTGAGACCGCCTGCATCGATCTCGACGGCGTCGCACCGCGCTGGCGGTTCCGCGTAACGCGCGGCGAGACCCTGTTGGCCAGCGGCGAAGTGGTCGCGGCATGACCCGGCACTGGAAGGAGCGCCCCGAGGGCGGCGGCCGTTTCGCGATCTGGCTGATCCGCGGCATCGCGCGTTACGGCGGCCGCACGCGTCGCGCGCCTGTGCCTGTATCCGATCACGTTGTATTTCGTCGCCGTGCGCGGTCCGGAGCGCACCGCGTCGCGCGCCTACCTGGCGCGGGCGCTCGGTCGGCCGGCACGCCTGTCGGATGCGTTCCGGCACGTGCATACGTTCGCCTCGACCATCCTCGACCGCGTGTTCCTGCTCGGCGGCCGGCTCGGCAATTTCGACGTCACCGTCAGCGGCCTGGATGCCGTGCACCATGAGCTCGACAAGCGCCGCGGCCTGCTCTTGTTCGGCTCGCACCTGGGCAGCTTCGAGGTCCTGCGCGTGCTGGCGCGGCAACGCCCGGACTATGTGATCCGCGTGGTGCTCGACAAGGCCCACAACGCGGTGATGACGCAGTTGCTCGATGCGCTGAACCCGGAAATCGCCGCGCGCGTGATCGATGCCGGCCAGGACGGGCCGTCGGTCGCGATGGCGATCAAGCAGGCCACCGACGACGGCGAACTGGTGGCGCTGCTGGTCGATCGCCACCGCCCCGGCGAGCCGTCGCTGCCGGCACCGTTCCTGGGGCGCCTCGCGCCGTTCCCGACCGCGCCGTGGCTGATCGCCTCGGCCTTGAAAGTGCCGGTGGTGCTCGCGTTCGGCCTGTACCGCGGCGGCAACCGCTACGACCTCGTGTTCGAAGCGTTCAGCGAAGGTTTCGCCATTCCGCGCCAGCAACGCGCGCAGGCGCTGTACGCGCTCATCCAGCGTTATGCCGCGCGCCTCGAACATCATGCGCGCAACGCCCCGTACAACTGGTTCAACTTCTACGATTTCTGGATGCGCGATGACGACGACACGCAAGCGTTGCCCGACGTGGCCGCGATTCCTGATGCTGCTGTGCAGCGTCGCACTGCCGCCATGCACGGCCTCGGCGCAGGCGGCGGCCGATGAGCGTGCCGACAGCGCCTGGGTGCTGCAGAAGCTCGCGCGTCCGGCGCCGATGCGGACCTCGTTCGTCGAGGTCCGCGATTCGCCGCTGCTGAAGGCGCCGTTGCGCCTGTCCGGCGAATACCAGCGCCCGCGCGACGACACCCTGGTGCGCGAGGTGCGCGCGCCCTATGCCGAGACCACCACGATCCGTGCTGGCCAAGCCACCATCGTGCGCGCCGGCAAGTCGTCGCGCACGTTCTCGCTGTCGCGCGTGCCGGAACTCGCCCGCTTGCAGGCGAGTTTCGGCGCGATGCTCTCCGGCGATCGTGCGGCGCTCGAAAAATACTATCGCGTGGAGACGCAGGGCACGCGCCGTCGATGGACGATGACGCTGCTGCCGAAGGACGCGCAGCTCGCCGCCACGGTGCGCGACATCACGCTGTACGGCCGCGGCGCAGAACTGCGCTGCATCGAGACGCGGCCCGCGCCCACGGCCAAGGGCAAGGCCGGCGAAATCCAGCGCACGCTGCTCGCGGGCGCTGCGCGCGAAGCCGACAAGGTTACTACCGCCGATGCGCTGGCTCAGTTGTGTCATGGCGACGCTACGGGCTGATACGGACATTGGACCGTCATTCCCGCGAAGGCGGGAACCCAGCGACTTTGGCATCAGCAAAGCAAGGCACTGGGTTCCCGCCTTCGCGGGAATGACGAAGCATGTTGCGGGTTTTATCTGGATACCTTGATGTCGTCATCGAAACGTCTGTTGCTTGCGCTGCTGTGGTTGGCATTGCTCGCCGCTGCTGGCTGGGCGATCTCGCACCGCCTCGAGTTGAGCGGCGACCTGCGCAAGTTCATGCCGTCAGCCGAAACCCCCGCGCAGAAACTTCTGATCGACGAACTCGGCGAAGGCCCGGGCTCGCGCCTGCTGCTGATCGGCCTGTCCGGCGCCGATGCCGAAACGCTCGCCACGCAATCGCAAGCGCTCGCTGCGAAGCTCTCGGCGGACGAGCAGTTCACGCTCGTCGCCAACGGCGGCGACGCCGGCCTCGATGCCATCCCGGAACGCCTGCGCCCGTACCGCTACCTGCTTTCGCCGACGCTCGACACGCTGACGTTCGATGAACAGTTCCTGCGCGAAGAACTCGACGCGCGCGTGCAGGATCTCGGCTCGCCCGCGTCGGCGCTGATCGAGCCGCTGCTGCCGAGCGACCCCACGCTGGAAACGCTGAAGGTCGCAGAAAGCCTGCAACCGGCGAACGCACCGCAACGCCTGCATGGCGTGTGGTTCGACAAGGCGGGCACGACGGCCTTGCTGGTCGCGCAGACGCAGGCCGCGGGCTTCGATCCGAAAGGACAGCAACTCGCCGTGGAGGCGATCCAGCGCGCGTTCGCCGCAGTGCGCGGCAAGTCGGACAGCATGATGGTCCTGACCGGCCCCGGCGCGTTCTCGGTCGAGATCGGCGGACGCACGCAGCGCGAGGCGCAATGGATCGGCATGGTCGACAGCATCGGCCTGATCCTGCTGCTGCTCGTCGCCTATCGCAGTTGGCGCACGCCTTTGTTCGGCGTGCTGCCGCTGGCCAGCGCGGGACTGGCGGGACTGGGTGCGGTGGCGCTGCTGTTCGACGGCGTGCATGGCATCACCGTCGCGTTCGGCTTCACGCTGATCGGCGTGGTGCAGGATTATCCGATCCATCTGTTCAGCCACCAGCGCGCCGGCGTCTCGCCGTGGACGAACGCGCGCGCGCTGTGGCCGACGCTGGCGACAGGCGTGGTGGCGACCTGCATCGCCTACGTCACCTTCCTGTTTTCCGGCGTCGACGGACTGAAACAGCTAGCGGTGTTCACGATCGCCGGACTCGGCATCGCCGCCTTGAGCACGCGCTGGCTGCTGCCGGCGTTGATCGATCCGGCGCCGCGCGATCCGGCCGATTCGCCGCGACTGGCAAGGCTGTGGGCGCGCATTGCGCGCCTGCCGCGGCCGCGCATCGCGCTGGCCGTGGTCGCGGTGATCGCATTGAGCGTCATCGTGTTCGCGCCGGGCGCGTTCTGGCAGAACGACCTGTCGAAACTGACGCCGGTGCCGGAAGACGCCCTGGCGCGCGATGCCGTGCTGCGCGGCGAACTCGGCGCGCCCGACGTGCGCTACGTCATCGCCGTGCGCGGCCGCGATGCCGATGCCGCGCTACGCAGTTCAGAACGCCTGCGCCCGCAACTCGATCGCCTGACCGTCGCCGGCGCGATCTCCGGCTATGACCTCGCCGCGCGCTACCTGCCGAGTGCGGCCACGCAACGTGCTCGCCAGGCGAAGTTGCCGCCGCCGGCGGCGCTGCGCGCGGCGCTCGACGCGGCGGTTGCGGCCACGCCGTTCCGTGCCGATGCCTTCGAAGCCTTCGTCGCCGATGTCGATCGCGCCAGGCACGCGCCCGTGCTGGCGCGGCGCGAGCTGCAGGGCACGCCGCTGGCGGCCAGCGTCGATGGCTTGCTGGTCGACGGCAAGGACGGGGCGACGGCGCTCGTTTCGTTGAGTGGACTGACCGACGTGCAGGCCGTCGCGCGCGTCGCCGCCGGCAACGGCGCGCAACTGCTCGACTTGAAGGAAGCTTCCGAGTCGCTGGTCGCGGCCTATCGTGGCCGCGTGCTCGCGGCGCTGGCCGTCGCTGCGTTGCTGCTGGCGGCGACGGTGTGGATCGCGCTGCGCACACCGCGCCGGGTGCTGCGCGTGTTGCTGCCGATGGCGCTGACGACGCTGCTGATCCTCGCGATCCTGCGCGGCTGCGGCGTCGAGCTGACGCTGTTCCATCTGGTCGCGCTGATCCTCGCCGCCGGCCTCGGCCTCGACTACGCATTGTTCTTCGACCACGCCGGCGACGACTACGCCGACCAGCTGCGCACGCTGCATGCGCTGATCGTGTGCAGCCTGATGACGCTGCTGGTGTTCAGCCTGCTGGCGCTGTCGTCCATCCCGGTGCTGCGCGCGATCGGCAGCACGGTGGCGATCGGCGTGTTCGCCAACTTCGTGCTGGCCCTGCTGGTGTCGCGGCACGACGGCGTGCCGACGGCTTCCGCGAGCGCGAACGCGTGATCGTGCGTGAAGCCTTCGAGGCGCTGGTGCCGCACAAGGGTGCGATGTGCCTGTGGGACGAAGTCGTCGACTGGGATGCGCAGCGCATCGCGCTGCGCACGCATCGGCACCGTGACCGGTCGCATCCGTTGCGCTCGCACGATCGGCTGCGCGCCGTGCACCTGTGCGAATACGGCGCGCAGGCGATGGCCGTGCACGGCGGCCTGCGGGCGCGCGCAGGCGGCGGCAGCGCGCGGCCCGGACTGCTGGTGGCCTTGCGCGCGGTCGAGCTGCATGTCGTGCGCATCGACGATCTGCCGGGCGCCCTCGAATGCGAGGCCGAGGTGCTGGTCGAAGGCGAGGGCAGCCAGCAATACGCATTCCATATCCGTCACGCCGGTCTGCTGCTGGCCGAAGGGCGCGCGGCGGTGATGCTGCAGGCGTGACGGCGTGCACGGCGCGCTGTGCACGGCGGTTCACGACATCCGCTAGCATCGCCCCATGAACCAGTCCACCCGCAAACGCGCCCTCGTCACCGGCGGCAGCGGCGACCTCGGTAGCGCGATCTGCCGCCAGCTCGCTGTCGACGGCCTGCACGTCATCGTCCACGCCAACAGCAACCGCGCACGTGCCGATGCCGTCGTCGACGGCATCCGCAGCGCGGGCGGCAGCGCCGAGGCGGTCGCGTTCGATGTCGCCGACGGCACCGCCACACGCGCCGCGCTCGACGCGCTGCTGGCCGACGGCCCGATCCAGGTCGTGGTCAACAACGCCGGCATCCACGACGACGCTGCGATGGCCGGCATGACCGAGGTGCAGTGGAAGCGGGTCATCGACGTGTCCCTGCACGGCTTCTTCCACGTCACGCAACCGTTGCTGCTGCCGATGGCGCGCACGCGCTGGGGCCGCATCGTCAGCGTGTCGTCGGTCGCGGCCGTGCTCGGCAACCGCGGCCAGACCAATTACGCGGCGGCGAAGTCGGCGCTGCACGGCGCCTCGAAATCGCTGGCGCGCGAGATGGCTAGCCGCGGCATCACGGTCAACGTGATCGCGCCCGGCGTGATCGCCGGCGACATGGCGGCGCAAGCATTCGACGACGGCCAGATCAAGCAGATCGTGCCTGCCGGCCGCGCCGGGACGCCGGACGAGGTCGCCGCACTCGTACGGTTCCTGTGCGGTGCCGATGCCGGCTACATCACCGGCCAGGTCATCGGCGTCAATGGCGGCATGGCATGAGGCGGCGGGGCACCGGGGGTCGACCACCCCTCGCATGCGCGCGGCGACATGTGCGTTCATTTACCTGACGAACGTCCAACGTCCATCATCCCCGGCCGACCGCAGGCGCGTACGATCGCTGCATCCGCATGGTCTTTTTGCCGAGGGGGTTCGCGATGATCCGCATGCTGTCCATCCTGATGTTCACGACGATGCTGGCCGCCTGCGCCAGCGGCCATATCCTCACCGGCACGCCGCGCCCGGCGATCGATCCGTCGCAGGTGCGCGTGTACTTCGCGCCGCCGCCGAACGGCTACGAGGAGATCGCGTTGCTGGAAAGCAACAGCGGTGCGTTCACCTACGGCGAGCAGAACAAGATGAATTCCGTGATCGGCAAGCTGCGCGTCGAGGCGGCCAAGCTCGGCGCCAACGGCGTGCTGTTCCAGGGCACCGAGGACGGTCACGGCGGCAGCGGCATGAGCGTCGGTGCCGGCGGCGGCCGCGTCAGCGGCGGCGGCAACAGCTTCAGCAGCGGCGGCGTCGGCGTTAGCATCAGCCCGCGGCAGAAGTTCGCGCGCGGCGTCGCGGTCTATGTCGCTAATCCGCCGCCGATCGAAGCCGCACCGCCTCCGCCCCCGCGCAACTGACTCGCGGCGCGTGGCGATCGGGGTGAAGTGATCGCGCCCTCTCCCGTGGACGGGAGAGGGTTGGGGTGAGGGCCCGCTCTGTCAAATCACCGAAGAGGACTTGGCGCTCGCTGCCGCGTCGACGTGGCGTCCCGCGAACAGGATCAGCAAAGGCCCGGTCATCACCGTGGTCAGCAATGCCATCACCAGCAGCATGGTGAACAACTCCGGGCCGATCAGGCCGGCGTCGAGGCCGACCTTCATCACGATCAGTTCCATCAGCCCACGCGCGTTCATCAGCGAACCGGTGGCCAGGCTCTCGCGCCAGCCATAACCGGCGATGCGTGCGCCGGCTGCGCCGCCGACGACCTTGCCGACCACCGCAGCGACGATGATCAGCGCCAGCGCGCCGAGGCCTGCGGCGCTGAAGGCGTCGGCGGTGGTGTTCAATCCCGCCAGCGCGAAGAAGATCGGCATCAGCAGCACGAGCGCGACGGTTTCGATGCGTTCGACGAGGTACTGCAGCAAGCGGTCGTCGCGCGGCAGGCAGGCGCCGAACAGGAATGCGCCGAACACCGCGTGCAGTCCCAGCCATTCGGTGAGCGCAGCGCAGGCGAGCGCGCCGATCAGGATCGCGGCGAGCAGCATCGGCGACGGCCTGCCGTCGGTCGCATGCTTGCGCAGCCACCAGGCGTACAGCGGCTTGAGCACGCCGAACACGACCACCGCCAACCCGACCAGCCCGAGCGTGGTCTTGGCAAAGCCGACATAGCCCTCGCCGGAGCCGATCAGCGCGACCACGAACGCCAGCATGATCCATGCGAACACATCGGCGAGCGCGGCCGAGCTCAACGCCAGCCGGCCGAGCTTGGTCTGGGTCATGCCGCGATCCTTGAGGATGCGCGCCATCACCGGGAACGCGGTGATCGACATCGCTGCTGCCATGAACAGCGCGAAAGGCCAGAATCCGACGCCGGCCGGCGCCAACGCCGGATACAGCGATGGCGAAATACCGATGCCGAGCGCCATCGGCAGCAGCACGCCCAGCGCACCGACCGCACCCGCCGCTTTCAGCTGCGCGCGCATGCCGTCTGGCGCGCGCAGCTCGGCGCCGACGATGAACATGAAAAGCACCAGCCCCAGCGTCGACAGCGACGTCAGCGCCGGCAGCGAATCGCTGGCGAACAGCACGGCATGGAACCCGGGAAACAGCGCGCCGAACACGATCGGCCCGAGCACGATGCCCGCCGCCATCTCGCCGATCACCGCCGGCTGTCCGAGGTGGCGCAGCAGCAGTCCGCAGGCACGCGCGGTGGCCAGGATGATGACGAGTTGCAGCAGCAACAACGGCGTGTGCGACATGGTGGAGACCGGTTGAAAAGGGCCAGCGACGGCGAGGGGCAGGCTTAAGCCGGGACGCCGGAGGGCACGGTGTCGTACCAGTGTTCCGGCAACGACGCATCGGTGGCGTCGCGTGTTCCGAGCAAGGCGTCGAGGCCCTGATCGTCGATGCCGGCGTGCGTGGCCCGCGCCTGCGACAGAAACTCACCGGCCAGTTGTTCCATCCAGCGCGACGTAGCGCTGCGTACGTGCATGGAACGCGTCGTCGTCGAGAACATCGGTGAGTGCGCCATTCATCTCGCGGCACCAGCCGAGCTGGTACTGGTCGAGTGCGCGCCCGCCGGTCGCGACCGGTCCGGTGTTGCGCCTACCCCATTCCCGCAGCAGCGCCTGCATGGCGAGGTTAAGTGCGCGCCCGCGCATGAACGCCGGCCTGAGCCGATTGAGCAGTCGCCAGGTCGGTCTGACGTTTGCCGAAGAACAACGGCGCCAGCAGCGCCCAGTAGTAGGCGTAGTCCCAGAGCACCTTGAGCGGCATCACCTGCGGATCGCCGAAGATCGGGTACTGGTCCTGGTAGAGCGTCAGCGTGTTCTCGTAGAACGAGAAATACAGCTGCTGGTAAATCTCTGCGTACGGCGCGAACGGCGCGCCGGCGCGATCCTTGCCGATCAGGTCGCAGACATAGGTATTGCTGATCGCGATGAAGTCGCTGCCCGGCGAGTAGAACGGATCCAGGAACAACCCGGCCTCGCCGGTCAGCGCCCAGCGATCGCCGGAGTAAACCTGCTTGCAGCCATAGGAGAAGTGGCGCAGGAACAGGAAGTCCTGCAGCGTGTGCTCGGGCTTGTCGATCGATTCGAACACGCGCGGCTGGTGCTTGCGCAGCCAGGCCATCGCCTTTTCGTGCGTGTTCATCGTCTCGAGCGGATGCATCTTGGCGTCGCAGACGATGCCCAGCGAATGCGCGCCCGAGGCCAGCGGAATCAGCCAGAACCAGTAGCCCGGTCCGCACATGTGGTTGGTCGAGCGCCAGCGTTCGGCCGGCGCGAAAGCGCGCGTGCCATGCCGGATCGTCCGACCACTGAGTGGGAAGTCGACGAAGCCGTCGACGCGCCACCACACGGCGTTGGCGTCATGCTCGTTGGCCTGCGCGAGATCGAGCTTGCGCTTGATCAGGCCGGCACGGCCGGAGGCGTCCACGATCCAGCGCGACTCGACATCGCGAGTCTGCCCGCCTTGTTCGAAGGTCACGCGATGTGCGTCGTCGCCTTCGCCGAACGTGATGCCGCGCACGACGGACTCGTCGTGGAACGCAACGCCCAGCGCGCGCGCTTCGTTCGCCGAGGAAGTTCTCGAAGCGACCGCGATCGAGCTGCCACGACGGCGTCGGCAGCAGCTTGCTGACGCCGAGCTCGGTGCAGCGATCGATATCGTGCTGACGATCGGTGAAGAAGAAGCGGAGGCCGATACTTGCGGATCTGCTCGTTCTCCAGGTGTTCGCGGAAACCGAGCACGTCGGCAAAGTAATGCGCGCCGATCTCGACGGTCGATTCGCCGACCTTGAACGCGGCTTCGCGCACCGGATGCGCGCGCCGCTCGAGCACGGCGACATCGATCGAGGGATCCTGTTGCTTGAGCTGGATCGCCAGGGTCAGGCCGGCGAGGCCGCCACCGAGGATGACGACGTCATGATGTGAAGCCGCGTGGTGCGAAGGCGGCATAGCAGCTTCCGTGGCCATGCTTATCCTGTCTGCTGCGCGCGCACGTGTTCGAACACCGTGCCGAACTCGCCGGTCGGATCGTCGATCACCGGCGGGTTGGCGCGGATGCTGCGGTACATCGCCGGCACGCCGCCGCGCTTGAGGCAGTGCCAGACGATGTGGCTGGTGATGCGCGAGAAATCGCGCACCGGCTTGAAATGGCTGGCGCGGAACTGCTCGTGCGAATGCACGGTCTTGTAGCGCGACTCGATCGGCACCGACACGCAGCGCGTGCCGAGTTGCTGCGCGGCCGAGATCAGGATCTGCGCCTCGAACACGAAGTCCTCGCCGGGAACGTCTGCCAATCCGGCGACCGCGGCCGGGTAGTAACGCTGGCCGCTCTGGCTGTCGGCGATGCGATAGCCGGTGCCCCAGGCGATGCCCCAGTCGCCGAAATTGTTGGCGAGGCGGCGATACAGCGGTTGCTGCGCGCGCTTGCGCAGGCGCGCGCCGATGATCACGCATTGCGGGTGGCGGTTGGCGGCAGCGAGCAGGCGCGGGATGTCGTCGGCCGAATGCTGGCCGTCGCCGTCCATCGTCACCACGCCCTTGAAGCCGCGCCGCAATGCCTCGCGGAAACCATCGCGTAGCGACGCGCCCTTGCCCATGCGCCGGGTATGTCGCAGCACCGTGACCGGCAGGTCGGCGACGCGCGCGCAGGTGTCGTCGTCGGAGCCGTCGTCGATCAGGATCACGTGGTCGCACTGCGCCAGCGCGCCCTGGACCACGTCGCGGATGCGCAGCGCCTCGTTGAGCGCCGGGATCACGACGGCGACCTGGCTTCGGTCCAGCAGGGGGTTGCGTTCAGGCATGCGCGATCTCCACCCGTAGCATCCTGCCAGACCCTGCCGTCAACAGGGCGACATCGTCGCCGCTGGCCAGCGCGTCGAACAGGGACAGCATCGGCGCCATGGCATTGTCCGCGCATAACGCACCGAGCGCGCCCAGCGGTGCCCGTGTGCCGTCATCGACCAGCGTCGCGCGCAGGCGCGTGCCGTGCGCCGCGCCGCGACAGCACCAGTGCGCCGCCGAGCAGGCCGCGGCTGACCGAGACCTGTGCCAGGGGACCGGCCGCGGGCGCGTCGTAGCCGGCCAGCAGCACCGCTTCGCTGCCGGTCGCCAGCTGCAGCAGCGCCTCGAGCAGGCCCTGCGCGAAGCTCGCATCGTAGGCGCTGATCGCGGTGGTCGCCTGCACGCAGCCGTTGCCGATGGTCCAGTAGCCGGCCGCGGCGTTGTGCACGGAATTATGGAAGCGGGTCGGCGAGAGCGCACGCGGGTCCTGCGCCAGCGTGGCGCACATGTAGTCGGTGATGGCGAGGTCGCCATGCGTCGAGGCGAAGACCGACGGCAGTGCTTTCGGATCGCGTCCCGCGTCGTTGCAGGCGGCGAGCGCGACTTCCAGTGCCACCGCGACGGAGTCGGGCGCGCGACGGCGCTCGTTCGGGGCGAGCAGCTGCGGCGCGGGTTTCGATGGCGGCGTCGCCGCGCAGTGCCTGGCTCGCGACGTACTCGCGCGCGGCTTGCCACGACGGCAGGCCGTTCGCCCAGAAGCCGATGCCTTCGATGGTGGCGGACAGACCGCTCATGCGCTTCGCTCCCTCCCCTGCGAAGGCAGGGGAGGGCTGTGGAGGGGTGTCTTCAGGTCGCACGGATGCTTTCCGAAAGCCAACAGCCTTCGCGTCGAAGCGCGAGTCACTTTTCTTTGCTGGCACACTGCGCGCGCGCAGCGCGCGCGAACAGCGAAGCTGGCCCAAGGGCGAGCGCCACTTGTGGCGCGAGTAAAGAAAAGTAACCAAAAGAAAGTGCCTTCCCCGACGAAGCAATCAAGGTAGCTTCATTGCTACGGGGATTTTCCGACTCGCCATCCATGGCTCGATCGGAAAACGGCGCACATCCATGTGCGCCGCCCTTCGGGTCTGGATGGGTCCTTGGCGTGCGAGCTGCGTGAAAAGCAGAAACGAAATAACCGAGTGCGCAAGTCATCGCCTTCATGCCTTCCCAAACACCAACGAACAATTATTCCCGCCAAACCCGAACGAATTGTTCATCGCATAACGGATCACGCTGTGCGCGTTGTCGATACGAATCTGCGCTCCGCAAGCATCGTCGCGTTCGTCGCTGTTGAGGATGCCGGGCAGCACGCCGTCCTCGAGCGCGATCAGCGCGAACACCGATTCGACGATGCCGGCAGCGCCGAGCGTATGCCCGGTCCAGCCCTTGGTGGAACTGGCATGCAGCGTGTCGGGGAACAACGCCGCCACGGCGCGCGCCTCGATCGCGTCGTTGGCCGGCGTGGCGGTGCCGTGCAGGTTGAGGTAACCGACCTGCGCGGCGTCGATGCCGGCGCGCGCCAGCGCATCACCCATCGCCAGGCGTGCGCCGAGGCCTTCCGGGTGCGGCGCCGACATGTGGTGCGCGTCGCTGGATTCGCCGTAGCCGCGCAGCTGCAGGCCGCCAGTGTCATCGTGCGTGACGCGTTCGAGCACCGCGAAACCCCCGGCCTCGCCCAGCGACAGGCCATCGCGCCGCGCATCGAACGGCCGGCACGGTTCCGCCGAGACCAACCCGAGTGCGTTGAAGCCGAACAGCACGCTGCCGCACAGCGTGTCGACGCCGCCGACCAGGACGGCGTCGACCACGCCGACCTGAACCAGCCGTGCGGCCTGCGCGAACACCTTGGCGCTCGACGAACAGGCCGTGGCCACGGTGATGCACGGCCCGCGCAAGCCGGTGGCGTGCTGCACGAACATGCCGAGCGAATGCGGCGTGTGCACGGCCGGACGCGCGAGATCGACCGGGAAGCGCGGCATGCCGTCGCCACCGTCCTGCAATCGCGTGTAGGCCTCTTCGGTCGCGCCGATGCTCGCGGTCGAGGTGCCGAGCACGATCGCCACGCGTTCGGCGCCATGGCGCGCCCGCGCCTGCGCGATGGCCTCGAGCAGTCCGTCCTGCTGCAGCGCGAGCCACGCAAGGCGGTTGTTGCGGCATTCCCACTGCGCGGCATCGGCAGGCAACGGCGCCGATTCGATGCCGTCGACGCGGCCGATCCAACAGTCCAGTCGCTCGCTTGCCGCCAGCCCGTCGCCGAAATCGTTGCGCCGCAGGCCGCCGCGGCGATCGCGCAGTGCCGCCGCTTGCGCATCGCGACCGCGGCCGAGCGCGGTGGTGGCGGTGTAGGCGCGGATCGCCAGTGCAGGGATGACTGGCGACGGGAACGACTGCGGCACGCGTGAGACCTGTATCGGAAGGGCGGGGCAGTATAACGAGGGCTCTCTGGCGCTAGACTGAGCGACCTCGTTTTCACACCGCGTGGACTCATCGTGGACCCGTCCGTCGGCATCGCCGGCATCGCATGAGCAGCCGTCTGGTCCATCGTATGCGGCTGTTCAGCGACCGCGACGTGCTGCATACGCTGATCGTCGCCGGCGCGGCCTGCGTGTTCAGCGCCGGCCTGGTGTATGTCGGCTACTTCCTGCATGTGCTGCGCGTCGCGCGCAAGGCGCCCTGCCTGCCCGAGCGCGGCGAATGCCTGCTGCTGTTCGGCAAGCACGCACCGCACGGACGCATCGACGCGGACTTCGCGCTGCGGCTCGAACGCGCCACGCTGCTCTGGCAACAGCGTCCGCCGCGCAGCCTGGTGCTGCTCGGCGGCGGCCCCGAGGGCATGCCGACCGAGGCCGAAACCGCGCGTCAGGCGCTGTTCGCGCGCGGCATCGCGGCCGATGCGCCGCTGCGCCTCGAAGGCGGTTCGCGCGACACGCTGCAGAACCTGCGCAACGCGCGCGAGTTGCTGCGCACGTCGACGGTCGGCGAACCGTTCGGCCGCGTCACCCTGCTCAGCAACCGCTACCACCTCGCGCGCTGCGCGCTGTTCGCAGGCCAGCTCGGCCTCGACTGGGAACTGTGCGCGGCCGAAGCGCGGCTGCCGATGCACGTCCGCACCGTGTGGCGGATCGCCGGCGAAGCCGCATATGTCTGCTGGTCCGACATCGGCACGCGCTGGGCGCGCCTGATCGGCCATCGCCGGATGCTCGCGCGGGTGACGTAGCGGACACGATCGGTATGCCGTAGCCGAACGGTTGCATTGCGGTCACGCCGCTGCAATCACGCCTGCCCACAGTGCCAGCACTTTCATCCCGGGGAGTGCTGCCATGCGTCATGTGTCCACGTTATTGGGTTGTGCCGTCCTTACGGCACTGATTGCGGCGCCCGGCCTCGCCGCCGGCCCCGAACATATCCGCGGCAAGCAGTCCACCAAGCGCGTGCAACCCACCGCAGCGCAGCCGAAGGAAAGCGCGCAGCAGTGGTATCGCGACGGCGATCGCGCCGCACGCCGAGGCGCCGCGTTGCGTCCGAGCGAGGCGAAGGCGAAGAACGTGATCCTGTTCGTCGGCGACGGCATGGGCCTGTCCACGGTCGCCGCCGCGCGCATCCTCGAGGGCCAGCGCAAGGGCCATAGCGGCGAGGAGAACGCGCTGAGCTTCGAGCGCTTCCCGTACGTCAGCCTGTCGAAGACCTATTCGGTCGACGGCCAGACGCCGGACTCGGCGCCGACCATGACCGCGATGGTCACCGGCATCAAGACCAAGCAGGGCGTGCTCGGCGTCAGCCAGAACGTGACCTACAACGACTGCGCCTCGGCCAATGGCAAGAGCGTCGCCACGCTGCTGGAAGTGGCCGAGGCGCTGGGCCTGGCCACCGGCATCGTCAGCACCGCGCGCATCACCCACGCGACGCCGGCGGCGACCTTCGCGCACACGCCGAACCGCGACTGGGAGAGCGACGCCGAACTCACCGCCGAAGCCCGCGCCGGCGGCTGCAAGGACATCGCCCGCCAGCTGATCGAGTTCCCGTACGGCAACGGCCTGGAAGTCGCGCTCGGCGGCGGCCGCAGCTACTTCCTGCCCAACACCGTGGCCGATCCCGAAGACGCCGGCAGCAACGGCCGCCGCCTCGACGGCCGCAACCTCGCCAGCGAATGGGCCAGCGGCCGGCCGGGCGCGTCGTATGTCTGGAACAAGGCGCAGTTCAACGCGATCAACCCGGCGACGACCGGCCCCGTGCTCGGCCTGTTCGAGCGCTCGCACATGGAATACGAACACGACCGGCCGCTCGACACCGCCAAGGAGCCGAGCCTGGCCGACATGACCGCGAAGGCGATCGACATCCTGCAGGCGCGCGCGGGCAACAAGGGCTATTTCCTGATGGTCGAAGGCGGCCGCGTCGACCACGCCCACCATGCCGGCAACGCCAGCCGCGCGCTGTCCGATGCGATCGCGCTGTCGGATGCCGTGCGCGTCGCCAACCGCAAGAGTTCGGCCGAGGACACGCTGATCATCGTCACCGCCGACCACAGCCACACCTTCACCGTCGCCGGCTATCCCGATCGCGGCAACGACATCCTCGGCAAGGTGGTGACCGATGGCACGCTGTCGCTCGACAGCAACGGCAAGCCGTACACGACGCTCGGCTACATCAACGGCCCCGGCTATCGCGGTCCCGTCGCGCGGCCCGACCTGACCGCGGTCGATACCGCCAATCCGGACTTCCTGCAGGAAGCAGCCGTGCCGCTGGGATCGGAAACGCACGCGGCCGAGGACGTGGCCATCTACGCCCGCGGCCCCGGCGCGCACGCCTTCCAGGGCGTGGTCGAGCAGAACGTGATCTTCCACGTGATGGCGCAATCGCAGAAGGACACCTCGTCGTTCTTCTGCCAGCTGTTCGGAGGCTGCGGCAAGAATCCGAAGAAAGGCATCGTGCCGCCGCTGCGCGAAGCCGACCTGCGCGCGGGCATGGCGCAGCGCACGGTCAAGCGCTGATGGCACGTTGCTGCCTGTGGTTGCTGCTGTTGATCGCCGGCCAGGGATGGGCCGGCGATGCATGGGTGGGTGAATACCGCATCCGCGACGCACGCGGCGAACGCGCGCTCGTGCTGGTCCGCGACGACACCCGCATCGAATACCGCGTGCCGGGCGAACCGGTGCGCACCTGGCGCAAGACGCCCGATGGCATCGAATTGCGCGAACTGCATCCCGATGCCCATCGCATGATCGTGTACGCACCCGGCGACCTGCGCGCGATGGACCGGGCGCCGGACTGGGCGCGGCTCGCCGGACTGGTCGATCCGGCTCTGCGTACGCGACTGGCCGCGAAAGGCGAGGCTTCCGCGTTCGGACAGCTCATGACGCGTTATCGCGGCGTCGATGCGCAGGGCCTGCCCGTGCAACTGGACTGGCTGGCGGAGGCGGGACTGCCCGTGCGCCTGTCCATCGACACGCCACGCAAGGCGCAACGCGACGACAAGTCGCGCGACGGCGATGCGATTCGCCTGCTGGCGCTGCGACAGGCGCCCGCCGACCTTGCCTTCACCGCCGTCGACGGCCTGCTCGAGATCGACCACGCCGATCTCGGCGACATGGAACTCGACCCGTTCGTGCGCGGGTTGTCGCACGCTGCGCATCCCGCGCACTGAGATCGGAACGGCGATTCGTCGTCGCTTGAGGCTGCTGGCCTGACGGCCTATTTTCTTCCAGCCGAAACAAAAGCAAATCTCCCCCGACCCCTCTTTTTCAAAGAGGGGAGAACAGCGGATGAGCGCCACGCTTGTCTCCCATCCCTGAAAGGGAGGGGCTGGGGGAGAGTTGCTTTTGCCCCGCCGCCGAAGCTCGGCGCCAGATAGCCTTCGCTCGAGAAGCTCTCAATCAATCCGTCAATGCCCGCGCCTTGCCCATGGCTAGCGCACGTGTCCCCGTCGTATGCTCCCGCACGTCGCGTCGACCACCCCGGGGAAGGGCGGTCGGGAAACGGACATCCAGCCAACATCCAATCAGGGGAACTCCATGCGCCACTTCCGTCTCGCGCTTGCCGCGCTGTCTCTGCTCGCCTTCGCCGGCTGGGTCCACGCCCGCAGCGCGCCGCTGGTCGATCCCGACCCGGTCGCCATCCCGGCCGGCCTCAGCGAGGAGCAGATCGTCAAGGACATCAAGCGCGCCCTGATCGGCCGCGGCTGGAGCGTCACCACCGAGCAACCGGGCGAAATCCAATCCACGCTCAACCTGCGCGACCACGTCGCCCGCATCAAGGTCAGCTACGACGCGCAGCAGGTGCGCCTGGCCTACATGGACAGCAGCAACCTCGACTACAAGCTCAAGCGCGGCAAGCCGGTGATCCATGGCAACTACCTCGGCTGGATCGGCTTCCTGGTCAACGATCTCAACACCAACTTCGAGGTGTCGGCCGCGGGCCGTTGATCGGAGGCATCTGCTGACCCGGACGGCGCTTCCTGCTCCTCCGTCGGGACCTCGACGCGCCAAGCGCGCGCCGAGGTCAATGCATCAACGCTTGGCTTTCTGCGCCGGAACGAACTGCTCGCGCACCGCCTTGGCCAGCTGGTCCGGCGGCAGCAGGCCCTGGTCGAGCAGGAAGTTGTTGAACGCGAGCCGGTCGAACTTCTCGCCGAGCGCGAGTTCGGTTTCCATGCGCAGTTCCAGGATGCGGGTGTAGCCGTAGAAGTAGGCGCCGGCCTGGGCGGGGGCGTTGAAGGTGTAGCGGTCGAGTTCCTGCCGCGCCATCGCCTTCGACAGCACCACGTCGTCGGTGAGCACCTTGCCGGCGCGTTCGCGGTCGATCAGACCCAGGTTCAACATCGGATCGAGCATCGCGCGCGCGGCGCGCAGCAGGCGGAACTGCAGCGCGATCAGCTGGCCGTCGAGCGGTTCGTACGGGACCATTTCGGCCTCGGCATACAGCGCCCAGCCCTCGACATTGACCGAGTTGAACGCGAACAGCGTGCGCGCCAGCGAGATGCCGCGCTCGACCATCGCGGTGAACTGCAGCTCGTGGCCGGGACGGCCTTCATGCGCGCTCAGCGTCCACGCCACCGACGGATAGTTGAAGTCGTCGTAGGCCGCATCGGGTCCGAGCGCCGGATTGCCGAGCGGCAGCACGAACGTGCCCTGCTGGCCGGTGTTGCCGACCAGCGGCGCCGGCAGGAAGTGCGGCGCCGGCTGCGCGGCGCTTTCGGCCGGTGAACCCAGGCGCATCTGCATCGGCCGGTTCGGCACGTTGACGATGCGTTGCTTTTGGATGATCGGATCGATCGCGTCGATGACTTTGCGGTAATCGCCTTCGAGCGCGTCGTTGGCGATGACGTCCTTCTTCAACGCGCGGATCACCTCGCGGTAATCGGTCGCGGCGATGTCCTTCTGCTTGGCCACCAGCGGCGCGATCTGCTGCATCGCCGCGCGCGTTTCCATGAACTCCAGCTCCGCGCGCTGCAGCAGCAGCTTCGGGTCGAGATCGATGCCGACCTGCTTGAGCTGGTTGGCGTACAGCGCCGGCGGCAGCCGCGTGTCGCTGCGCGCCTGCGGCAGCACGTTCGTGCGCGCCCACGTCGCGTAGTCCTTGAACTGCTTGTCGAGCGCCGCGAGCGCCTCGTCCGCGCCGGTGATCTTGTATTCCTCGAACAGTTTGCGGATGCCTGCGGCGTAGGTGTCGACGTTCTGCAGCGCCTGTTCCACTTCCAGCTTCGTCGGCCGCAGCAAGGCCTTGTCGCCGACGCGTTGTTCGTAGCGCTCGCGCGCCAGCGTGGTCAGCGGCGTGGTGTCGGGCGTCAGGCCGACGTAGCGCTTGAGGCGGTCGAGCGCGCGCGCGCGGCGTTCGGCGGGAGTCTGTTCGGACAGCAGCCCCTGCATGCCGCTGAAGACGGTCTGCGGCGCATCGCTGAAGGGCAGGGCCAGGCGCTCGTTGAGTTCGCTGCTCTCGATCGCGTCGTCGGCGGCGCCGATCATGATCTCGAGGTCCTGGCGCACGTTGGGATCGCGCTCGACCTGCAGTTTCTGCTGCAGCTCCAGCTTCGCCGCGGCGTTCGCTGCGCGGAAGCGCTTGGCGTTGTCGGGCTTGAGGTCGCTGACCTGATCGTCGTAACCGGGAATGCCGAAGAACGAAAAGCCTTCGGGCGCGAACGGCGCCTGCGCCTTGATCATGATCTGCGCGTACTCGTTGCTCTTCTCGACCCAGGCCGGCGACGGTTTGGCAGGCGCGGGTGCGGCGTCGGCTGTTGCGGGCGCGGCGGCCTGGGCGAGGGCAGACGACGGCGCGGCGAGCGCCAGGGCGGAAGCGATGGCGAGGGCAAGCACGAGAGGTTTCATGGGCACGGCCGGATGGAGGACCCGGCGACCCTACGCCGCCGATGGCAGTGCCGCATCGGCCGCAAGTCACGACAGCCTGCTGCCACGCCGGCACCCCTCGCCGGAGCCGGCCTCAGTCGCCGACGGCTTTGCACCGACCTAGCGCCGCAAAAACATGTATTTTGCAGCTGGTTGACTGATCGCCCGGCGTGGGGGAGTTGTCATGGCACGTTACCCGAAGATCGACAGTCCTTGTCCGCTGGGCATCGACGAACAACTTCGCATCGATGGCTTCTGCAAGCGCTGTGACAAGCATGTGCATGCGCTGGACCAGATGTCGCAACAGCAGCGCGATCGGTTCATGCGCGTATCAAACGGACCGCTGTGCGTGTCCTATCGCATGCCGCGCAGGATCGCCGGGCTAGGCGTGGCGATCGCGGTAACGCTGGTTACGAGCGGCGCCCTTGCAGGCGAGACCCCGCTGCAGGCGCCAGCAGCAGCAGCGACGCAATCGCCCGTGACGACCGGAGACGTTCTCGCGGACGAGGCGATGCTCGACTTCATCATTGTCGGCGGCGTCAATGATCCACAGGATGCAGGATGGATCGAGGACGACACGCTTCCGGAGCTGCCTGTGCGCGATACCGGCGATGGCGGCGCAGATGAAAGTGACCCTGTGCTGATGGACAGGATCACCTTCGTAGGCGGCGTCGATGATCCGGGTAGCGTCGAATGGATCGACGATGCGCTGCCCGAACTACCTGTGCTTGCGGCCACGTCGGCGCCCGAGCATCAGTCTGGCGAGTGACCGCCTCATAGTTTTGGCGACGCCCGCGTGGGCGAGGACGACAATTCGGCAGCATCCCGTATGCGCAAGCCCTTAATGGCGCGCGTGATGGCCGGCAACCCGTTGGTCGAACCGTCGCCGACGAACAATGCAATGTGGCCCGCGTCGAACTGGCCCAGGCCAGCGTCGTAGCTGACCCAGCGCTTGCCGTCCCATGCCTGCGCCCACGTATGCGGACTGAACACATGGTTGCGGCCGGTGAAGCGACTCGAATAGGCGATCCCATAAGCGACACGCGTAGGGATTTTCCGTGCCCTGGCGACCGCAGCCAGCAGGACCGCAAACTCGGTGCAATCCCCGCTACGGGTGCGCAGTGCCGTGACCGCATTGTCATAGCCGCGATAGTCGATGGGACCTGTCATATGCGCCTGGATGGCCGCGACCAGGGATTTCATGCGGAGATCCACGCTCGAACCCCGCACCGATTGGCGCGCGAATGCGGCGATCTGTCTGTCTTCGCTCTGCACCCAGGGATTGGCGGTGAGATAGCGGTTCAGCGTCGTGTCCGAAGGCGCAGGTTCGCGTCCGCATTCCTTGCAGATCGTCAGAACGGTCTTGTCGGCGAGCGCCTGCACATGCTGCTCGCCGGTCTCCGGCCATGACCAGCTGCGCGCGGGCTCGAAGCCGAGCTGGTAACGGATTTCGCCGGCGCGTGCCCGCTCCGAGATCCGATATGGCGACGGAACGAGCAGGGATCGCACCAACTCACGCGCCTGCGTCGCACTCTGCGCGGTAGTAGCAGCGCTCTGGGCGAATGCAGGCCCCGTCGCAAGTGCCAGTGACAACCCGATCAATCTCGCGACGCGATCAAGCGGGCTGCTTGGTACGCGGTCACCGCGTGTCGAGGTCACCGGCTCGGTGCGCGCGTCAGGTCGGAGGGCGTTGTGGGTTCTGACAGGATGCGCTCCATCGCCGCCCAGCGCGCATCTTCGCTGGGGCCAGCGCGGCCGACGTACTCCCGGACCAGATCAAGGCCGAGCCCGTAGTTGATGACATAACTGCGGTACTTGTCGGTAAACGCGATCGCCTGTTCGGCGCGCTCGGTCGACAGCAGCTGGTATTTCTGCGCCAAAGCGACCGCTTCGGCGCGAGTGATGCGGCCGTCCAGATACTCGCGAGCGATGGTCAGGCGCGCGCCGGCGAGGCCGCTGCGCGCGCGTTGCAGTTGCGCGTCCTGCGTGGCCAGTGCGGGGTCGAGGCCGGCGAGCGGATACAGCACCTCCCGCTCGAACGTCTCACGTTCGTTGCCCTTGAAGGCGAGCTCGATGCCGAAGTTGGCGGAGCCTTCGGCGATGAACGACTGCGGGCTGTACAGCGGATAGACGCTGAATTCGACCCAGCCGCGATCCTGGTAAAGATTCTTCTCGAGCAACAGGTTCAGCACGTGATGCCCGGGATAGCCCTCGTGGCATCCGAGGTCGACGACGCGGCTCATCAACACCGGCAAGTCGGTATTGATCTGGATCACGCTGACGCCGTTGCCCTTGTACCAGTTGTAGCCGGACCAAGGCTGCTTGGTGACCAGCTCGAGCGTGAACTTCTCGCCGGGCGGCAGCGCGATATGTCGCACGGTGCGGCGCTTGCATTCGTCGATCGCCGCGCGCATCACGCGGTCGATGCGATCGGGCGCGAGCGCGGTGCGGGCGGTCAGGTCGTCGACGCGTTTCCACAGCGGGCCCGGCCCCGGGACCAGTGCGTCGATCTTGGCGAGGAGCGGGTCGTAGGCGGACAAGGGCTGCAGCACCGGGCGATATTCGTACAGGCCTTCGGCTTCGTCGTCGAAGCTGAGTTTCTCGCCGGACAGCATGGCCATGCGGGTCTTGGCCGCGGTCAGCTGTGCGATCAGGAAATGCCTGCGGCGCGCTTCCAGCGCGTCGAGCGCGGAGCCGTCGATCGCTTGCAGGCGCGAGATCAATGCTTCGGCGTCGGTGCGCAATGTCGGCAGCTGACGCTTCGCGGCTTTCGCCTGCGCGGCCCATTCCGCGGGGCCGTAGTAGGCGTCGATGTAACCGGGCTCATGCTCGCCGATCTCGAGCGACAAGTGCACGTACGCTTCCGCGGCCTGGCCCAGCGCCGCACGCGCGGCATCGGCGGTCACCGGCGGACGCGACACGCAGGATGTCGCGAGTAACACCGCAGCCATGGCCAGAGTGCGTAGCAGCATGTCGTCATCTCCATCAGGATCGAGTCTGTAGTGGATTGCAGGTCACTGGTCGCATGTGGGACAGGCGGCATTATTTCTTCGGCGCACCCTGCCCGAACAGCACCTTGCGCTCCTCCTCATCCAACGGCTTGCCCGCTTCCGGGTTCACCTGCTTCGTCAAAGCGTAGGCGCGGATGGTCGCCGGGCGCGCGGCGATCAGGGCATGCCAGCGCCGGATCTGCGCAAAGGGCGTGAGATCGATCGGCGCGTCCTTGTACGGATTGATCCACGGATAGGAAGCACAATCCGCGATCGTGTAGGCGTCGCCGGCGATGAACTCGCGACCAGCCAGGCGCTTGTCGAGTACGCCGAGCAGGCGCTCAGCCTCGCGCGTGTAGCGATCGATGGCGTAGGCAATCTTCTCCGGCGCATAGACGCTGAAGTGCCCATGCTGCCCGGTCATCGGCCCGAGCCCGCCCATCTGCCAGAACAGCCATTCCAGCGTCTCGACGCGGCCGCGCAGGTCGGACGGCAGCATCTGCCCGGTCTTCTCGGCGAGGTACAGCAAGATCGCGCCGGATTCGAACACGCTGACCGGCGCGCCGTCGCCAGCAGGCGCGTGGTCGACGATCGCCGGCATCTTGTTGTTGGGCGAGACCGCCAGGTACTCCGGCTTGAACTGCTCGCCGGCGTTGATGTTGACGGGCTTGATGACGTATTCGAGCGCGTGGCCCTGCTCGGCCAGTTCCTCGAGGAACAGCGTGATCTTGTGGCCGTTGGGGGTGGGCCAGTAATGGAGGTCGATCATGTCTTGTCTCTGCGTTGTGTTGTCGTAGCAATGAGGGAATCTGTTCCAGGCGGATAGGTTTTACGCGAGGTAACCGCCGTCGACCGTGAAACTCGCGCCGGTGACGTAGCTTGCGGCCGGCGTGCACAGGAAGGCGATCATCGGCGCGATCTCCGTCGGCTGCGCCACGCGGCCGAGCGGAATCAGCTGCAGCATCATTTTCAGGATCTTGTCATTGGAGGTGAGCGCGCCGGCGAACTTGGTGTCGGTCAGTCCCGGCAGCACCGCGTTGATGCGCACGCCTTGCGGCCCGAGCTCCTTGGCGAAGTTCTCGGTCAGCGAGACGATGCCGGCCTTGGTCATCGAGTACACGCCCTGTCCGGGCGCGCTGCGCCGTGCGTTGACCGAGGCGACGTTGACGATGGCGCCGCCGTTGCCGCCGCGCTGCATGCGCTGCGCGGCCTGCACCGTGGCCCAGAAGTAGCCGCGCAGGTTGACGTCGATGGTCTTCTGGAAGCTCGCCAGCGACTGCTCGCACATCGGCCCGAAATGCGGGTTGGTGGCGGCGTTGTTGACGAGGATGTCGGGCGCGAGGCCGCGCGCATCGAGCGCGGCGAACAGCGCGTCGATCGCCTCCGGCTCGCCGATGTGCACGGCGAGGGCCGTAGCCTGGCCGCCATCGTCGCGGATCGAGGCCGCGACCTGCTCGCAGGCATCGTGCTGGCGGCTGCTGACGATCACGTGCGCGCCCCATTCGGCCAGCAGTCGCGCCACGGCTTCGCCGATGCCGCGCGATGCGCCGGTCACCAACGCCGTTTTTCCGCCTAGATCGAACAGGTCCGGGTGTGCCATGGTGCGTGCCCTGGGTCGCGATCGAGCGCCTAGGATGCCGCAAACGGGGAGAGCGAAGACATGGCAGGACGCAATGTTCTGATCACGGGCGCCGGCAGCGGCCTCGGCCTCGCGCTGGCGCAGCGCCACGCCGCACGCGGCGATGTCGTGGCCTGCGTCGACGTGCACGGCGAGCGCGCCGAAGCTGCGCGTGCGTCGCTGCCCGGCAGCGGCCATGTCGCCTTCACCGCAGACGTCGGCAGCGATGCTTCGATGGAGGTCCTGCGCGACGCCGTGCTGGCGCATTGGGGCGTGCCGGACATATTGATCAACAACGCCGGCATCGCCAGTGGCGGCACGCTGCTCGAATCGACGATGGACGAGTGGCGCGAAGTGCTGGAGATCAACCTGCTCGGCGTCGTGCGCGGCTGCCAGGCCTTCCTGCCCGGCATGCTGGCACGCGGTTCCGGGCGCATCCTCAACATCGCTTCGTTCGCGGCGCTCGCGGGGGCGCCGTCGATCATGAGCTACGGCGTGGCCAAGGGCGGCGTGTACACGCTGTCGGCCCAGTTGCGCGCGGAACTGCATGGCAGCGGGGTGTCGGTGTCGGTCGCGTGCCCATCCTTTTTCCAGACCAACCTGTTGCAGAATTGGCGTGGTAGCGAGCGTATGAAGGGAAATGCCGCGAAGATGATGACGCGCAGCGGCGATACGATCGATGGCGTCGCCGACAACATCTTCGCCGCGTCCGAGCGCGGGGAGTTCCTGATCCTGCCGACGAAGGGCGCCGCCGCGCGCTGGCGGCTGCGGCGCTGGGCGCCGGCGCTGTATTTCCGGCAGCTGATGGCGCTCGTCGCGGAGCGGACGCGTGGTCATTAGGACGGAGAAGAGGCAGAACAAGCCGTCACCCCAGCGCAAGCTGGGGCCCATTTTGATCTTGATCCTGGGATTGCAATGTCGGGGAATCTGGAAAAGCCAGGATCAAGATGGATGCCAGCGTTCGCTGGGACGACGATTAGATTGATCGCGCCTTCCACAGCAAGACGCATCCGGCTAAAAGTAGGGGTCACAACATGCAATGGATGATCTACGGCGCCAACGGCTATACCGGCCGCCTCATCGCCCAGGAAGCAAAGCAGCGCGGACTGTCGCCGATCCTCGCCGGTCGCAGCGACGCGGTCGCGACGCTGGCGCAGGCACTTGGCCTCGAACATCGCCGCTTCGACCTGGCTGATCGCAACGCCGTGCGCACCGGGCTCGACGGCGTCGGCCTGGTGCTGCATTGCGCGGGTCCGTTCTCGGCGACCAGCGCGCCGATGCTGGAAGGCTGCCTCGCCGCCGGCGCGCATTACCTCGACATCACCGGCGAGATCGACGTGTTCGCGTATTGCCACGCCCAGGACGCGCGCGCGAGCGAGCGCGGCATCGTGGTGCTGCCGGGCGCGGGCTTCGACGTGGTGCCGACCGACTGCCTTGCGGCGATGCTGAAACGCGAACTGCCGACGGCCACGCACCTCGTCCTGGCGTTCGAGGCTGGTGGCGGACCCAGCCCCGGCACCGCGAAGACCAGCGTCGAAGGGCTCGGCAAGGGCGGACGCGCGCGCATCGATGGCGAGCTGCGGCGCGTGCCGCTGGCATGGAAGACACGCAGCTTCGTGCGCGACGGCCAGCCGCGTACCGCGATGACGATTCCGTGGGGCGATGTCTACACCGCCTATCTCAGCACCGGCATCCCCAATGTCGAGGTCTACATGGCCGTGCCGCCGGCCACGATCTCGCGCCTGCGGCGGCTGCGCCTGCTCGGTCCCTTGCTGGGCACGGGGCTGGTGCAATCGTTCCTCAAACGTGGCGTGGTGCGCTCGGTGCGCGGGCCTTCCGACGACAAGCGCGCCGCCACCGTCACCCATGTCTGGGGCGAGGTCAGCGACCGCGACGGCGCCCAAGTCAAGCATCATCTCGTGGTGCCGAATGGCTACACGCTCACCGCGACCGCGTCGCTGGGCATCGTCGAGCATCTGCTGCGCGGTACGGATGTCGTTGGCTATCGCACGCCATCGCAGCTCATGGGCGCGGAGTACGTGCTGTCGTTGCCGGGCGTGACGCTCTCGGCGGGGGCATGACCATGGCGGATGCATCGCTGTTTCCGCAATCCGAACGCAGTCGCGCACTCGGCGCGAAACTCGCTGCGTTCATGGAGACGAACGTCATCCCGGCAGAAGCCGAGTTCACTGCCTGGGACGCCGACGCGGCCACGCGCTGGACACCACCGCCGATGCTCGAGAGCCTCAAGTCGCAGGCGCGTGCCGAGGGCTTGTGGAACTTGTTTTTCCCAGACGGCACGCACGGCGCCGGCCTCGGCAACCTCGACTACGCGCCGCTGGCAGAACGCATGGGACGTTCGCTGATCGCACCGGAGATCTTCAACTGCAGCGCGCCCGACACCGGCAACATGGAAGTGCTCGCGCAGTTCGGCAACGCCGAACAGCAGGCGCGCTGGCTGACGCCGCTGCTCGAAGGCCGCATCCGCTCCGCGTTCGCGATGACCGAGCCGGAAGTCGCCTCGTCCGATGCCACCAACATCGCCATGCGCTTCGTGCGCGACGGCGACCATTACGTGCTCGATGGCCACAAATGGTGGACCACCGGCGCCGGCGATCCGCGCTGCGCGCTGCTGATCGTGATGGGCGTGACCGATCCACAGGCCGCGCCGCATCGACGGCAATCGATGCTGCTGGTGCCGATGGACACGGCCGGCATAGCAATCGTTAGACCGCTTAAGGTCTTCGGTTACGACGATGCGCCGCACGGTCATGTCGAACTGCGCTTCGACCAGGTACGCGTGCCGGTCGGGAACCTGGTCCATGCCGAAGGCAGCGGCTTCGAGATCGCGCAGGCACGGCTCGGGCCGGGGCGCATCCACCATTGCATGCGCCTGATCGGACTCGCGCAGCGCGCGCTGGAGGCGATGGTCGAACGTGCGCGTCATCGCGTCGCGTTCGGCCAGCCGCTCGGCGCGCACGGCATGGTGCAGGAGATGATCGTGGCCTCGCGCTGCGAGATCGACCAGGCGCGCCTGCTCACGCTGCAAGCTGCGGCTGCACTCGACGCGCACGGCAACAAGGGCGCGCGCGAGATGATCGGCCGCGACTTCATCAGCATGATCAAGGTCGTCGCACCGCGCATGGCCTGCGCCGTGATCGATCGCGCGATCCAGCTGCATGGCGCCGGCGGCCTGTCGCAGGATCACTTCCTTGCGCATGCGTTTGCCGCTGCACGTTCGCTGCGCCTGGCGGACGGTCCCGATGAAGTGCATATCGCGGCGCTCGCGCGTTCGATGCTGAAGGCCTGACATGGCCAGCGAGTCGTTCGCGTTGCCGGAAGCCGCACTCGTGGACTACCTCACGCAACACGTGCCCGGATTCCGCGGGCCGCTGACCGCGAGCAAGTTCGAGGGCGGGCAGTCCAACCCCACCTACCGCATCGACGCCGTCAGTGGCCGCTACGTGCTGCGCCGCAAGCCGCCAGGCGTGCTGTTGCAGTCCGCGCATGCCGTCGACCGCGAATTCCGCGTGTTGTGCGCCTTGTGGGACAGCGCGGTGCCAGTCGCGCGCGCCTTGCACCTGTGCACGGACGAGTCGGTGATCGGCTCGATGTTTTACGTGATGGAGCATGTCGACGGCCAGGTGTTCTGGGACCCGGCTTTGCCAGGCTTGAGGGACGACCTGCGCGGCACGTACTACGACGCCATCATCGCCACACTGGCGGCCTTGCACGCAGTCGACGTCGACGCGGCTGGCCTCGCCGGCTACGGCAAGCCCGGCAACTACTTCGCGCGCCAGCTCGCGCGCTGGGGCGAGCAATACCGCGCCAGCGAGACGCAGCCGATCGCGGCGATGGAAACCCTGCTCGCGGAGCTGCCGCCGCGCTGTCCCGCCGATGACGGCCGCGTCGCGCTCGTGCACGGCGATTACCGCATCGACAACCTGATGTTCGCGCACGATGCGCCGCGCATCCTCGCGGTGATGGACTGGGAGTTGTCGACGCTCGGCCATCCGCTCGCCGATCTGGGCTACTTGTGCATGGCGCTGCGCCTGCCGGGACAACCACCACTGCCGGGACTTGCCGGCAAGGATCGCGCCGCACTCGGCATTCCCGACGAGGCCGCGCTGCTGCGCCGTTACAGCGAACTCAGCGGCACGCAAATCGATGCCGATTGGAATTTCGTGCTGGCGTTCAGCTTCTTCCGCCTCGCGGCGATCGCGCAGGGCGTGGCGAAACGCGCGCAGCAGGGCAACGCGTCGAGCGCGCAGGCCCTGCAGGCCGGAAGCATGGCCAAGCTGCTCGCGCAAATGGGCGTGCAGGCGCTGCGCGACGGCTAGCGCGCGACGGCAGGGCGATTGGCAGCGTCACGGCGCATCTGTACCCTGCGCGTTCCGCATCGAACGACCGTCCCCATGGCTTCTGTCTCATCCCCACGTCTCAATCCACTGCCCGCCCTGATCTTCAGTTCGCGCTGGCTGCAGTTGCCCCTGTACCTGGGGCTGATCGTGGCCCAGTGCGTCTACGTGTTCCTGTTCCTCAAGGAACTGTTGCATCTGGTGCAGGATGCCAATGCCCTGACCGAGCAGGGCATCATGCTGCTCGTGCTCGGGCTGATCGACGTGGTCATGATCTCCAACTTGCTGGTCATGGTGATCGTCGGCGGTTATGAGACGTTCGTGTCCCGGCTGGGCCTGCAGGGCCATCCCGACCAGCCGGAATGGTTGAGCCACGTCAACGCCAGCGTGCTCAAGGTCAAGCTGGCGATGGCGATCATCGGCATCTCGTCGATCCACCTGCTCAAGACCTTCATCGCCGCCGGCGAGCTGGGTCTGCCGTTCTGCGGATCGACGGACAACGTCGCCGCGCTGCGTGCCACTGCCGCAGCGCTCGCCGGGGGCCTCGAGATCGCGCCAGCCCGTTGCACGACCTCGACGCCGATCGGCGTGATGTGGCAGACCATCATCCATTGCGTGTTCATCCTGTCGGCGATCGGCATCGCGTACACCGACAGGCTGATGATGGGCACGTCGAGCAAGCGCGAGCAGGTCGCGCATTAGCTTTAGCTCAGACCCGGCGGACACCCCGACTGTCATCCCGAGCGCAGCGAGGGATCTGCTTTCAGCCTCTGCACCGAAACAAGCAGATCCCTCGCTGCGCTCGGGATGACAACTATCGGGTCGCGATCACAACCATGAGCTCGGATGACCGTTGTGGTCGCGCGGCACGTAAAATGCCGCGATGGATGTTTCGTACCTGCTAGACGACCTCAATCCCGCCCAGCGCGAGGCGATCACCGCACCCCCCGGCCACTACCTCGTCCTCGCCGGCGCCGGCAGCGGCAAGACGCGCGTGCTCACGCACCGCATCGCCTGGTTGAACGAGGTGCACGGCGTGCCCGTGCACGGCATTTTCGCGGTGACCTTCACCAACAAGGCCGCCGGCGAGATGCGCCATCGCGCCGACGCGCTGCTGCGCCACGGCAGTCGCGGGCTCTGGATCGGCACCTTCCATGGCCTCGCGCATCGCCTGCTGCGCCTGCACTGGCAGGACGCGAAGCTGCCGGAGAGCTTCCAGATCCTCGACAGCGACGACCAGCTGCGCCTGGTCAAGCGCGTCGTCCAGCAGCTCGAGCTCGACGAAGCGCGCTTCCCGCCACGACAGATCGCCTGGTGGATCAACACGCAGAAGGACGAGGGCCGTCGCCCGCAGCATATCCAATCGATGCACTCGTCGGACCGCGGAGACGAATGGGCCGACGTCATGCTGCGCAGCTACGCGCTGTACCAGGAGCGCTGCGATCGCGCCGGGCTGGTCGATTTCGCCGAGATCCTGCTGCGCGCGCACGAGCTGCTACGCGACAACCCGGCCTTGCTCGCGCATTACCGGCAACGCTTCGGCGAAATCCTGGTCGACGAATTCCAGGACACCAACAGCATCCAGTATGCGTTCGTGCGCGTGCTGGCCGGCGACAGCGGCCACGTGTTCGTGGTCGGCGACGACGACCAGGCCATTTACGGCTGGCGCGGCGCCAAGGTCGAGAACGTGCAGCAGTTCCTGCAGGATTTCCCCGGCGCGCAGACCATCCGCCTGGAGCAGAACTATCGCTCCAGCGCCAACATCCTCAATGCCGCCAACGCGGTGATCGCGCACAACCCCGCGCGCCTGGGCAAGCAGCTGTGGACCGACAGCGGCGAGGGCGAGACGGTCGACCTGTACGCGGCCTACAACGAGGTCGACGAGGCGAACTTCGTCGTCGAGCGCATCCGGCAATGGGTGCGCGACGGCGGCAGCCATGGCGAGGCCGCGATCCTGTACCGCAGCAACGCGCAGTCGCGGGCCTTCGAAGAAGCCTTGCTGGCCGAGCAGATCCCGTACCGCGTCTACGGCGGCGTGCGCTTCTTCGAGCGCGCCGAGATCAAGGACACGCTGGCCTACCTGCGCCTGGTCGCCAATCGCGGCGACGATGCCGCGTTCGAGCGTGCCGTGAACACGCCGACGCGCGGCATCGGCGAACGCACGCTCGACGAGGTGCGCAAGCGCGCGCGGACCGACGGCGTGTCGCTGTGGGAAGCCTCGATTCGCGTCTCGCGCGAGATCGCGCTGGCCGCGCGTGCGCGCAACGCGTTGGCCGGCTTCATGGCACTGGTCGATGCGCTCGCCAACGAAGTCGTCGATCTGCCGTTGAAGGACAAGATCGACCACGTGCTGGTGCGTTCCGGCCTGCGCGAGCACTACGACAAGGAATCGAAAGGTTCGCTCGATTCGCGCGTCGACAACCTCGACGAGCTCGTGTCGGTCGCATCGCGTTTCGTCAAGGCCGACGACGAAGAGGCCGCGGCGCTGACCGAACTCGTCGCCTTCCTCGCCTACGCCGCGCTCGAGGCTGGCGAAGGCCAGGCGCAGGCCGGCGAGGACGGCGTGCAGCTGATGACGCTGCACAGCGCGAAAGGCCTGGAGTTCCCGCTGGTGTTCCTGGCCGGCATGGAGGAAGGCCTGTTCCCGAACGCGCGCTCGGTCGAGGAGAGCGGACGTCTCGAAGAAGAGCGTCGCCTCGCCTACGTCGGCATCACCCGCGCGCGGCAGAAGCTGGTGCTGAGCTATGCCGAAGCGCGCCGCATCCATGGCCAGGACATGTACGGCGTGCCGTCGCGGTTCCTGCGCGAGATTCCCGGTGGTCTGTTGCACGAGATCCGGCCGAAGCTGCAGGTCTCGCGTCCGTATGCTTCGCAATCACGCAGGGACTTCGGCCACGCCGCGATCGAAGCGCCCGCGCTGCGCCTCGGCACCAACGTGCGCCATCCGACCTTCGGCACCGGCGTGGTCACCGATGCCGAAGGCTCCGGCGCGCACGCGCGCGTGCAGGTCAACTTCGACGAAGCCGGCAGCAAGTGGCTGGTGCTGGCGTACGCCAACCTGCAGCCGATCTGACGTTTTCCACGGATCGGACGCGACGCAAGTGGTCAGTCGCGAATCTTGAATCCCGGCGTTTCGTTGAGGGTGCCATCCGCCTCGAGCACGGCGTAGCGTTTGCCTTCGCGGTCGAAAACGACCGGCACCGGATCCTGGAACATGGGGCGCCGCACGAAGCGCAGCGTCCAACGAAACTGTTCCAGCGTGTCCAGCGCCTTCAGCTGCGAAGGCGTGAGACCTGAGCGCAATGCGGCAGCAGCGCTTTGCTCGGTCTGGCGTCGTTCGCGTCCATACATGGAACTGTCCAGTTGTGGAAACCGCGCGTAGTGTCGCGCGTTGGGCTTGCACGACACGTGAAGCGGTGGCGCCCGCTGCCTTTCACGCAGCCAAACCGTGAATGCGGTCCACTGACAGCGCACTTCATTCAGGCTTATTCTTGCGCCATGAGCACGATGGCCCCAGTCGCCACATCCGCGAACCCGCTCAAAGAGCAGCTCGATCGCGACGGTTTCGTCCGCGTGCCCGGCGTCATCGACCCGGTCACCATCGACACGCTGCTGTTGCGCGCGCAGGCGACGCTGTTCCGCGCCACGCAGGCCGAGCGCGATGCGGTGAAGTCGACCGGCTCGCTGATCCATCTCAGCGACCATCCCGAATACGCCGACATCATCGGCTACCCGCCGCTGATCGCGCTGTTGCGCACGCTCGACGCCAGCGATCCGCGCTGGACCGGCGGCTTCCTGATCTCCAAGCCCGCCGGCGGCCCGCCGCTGTTCTGGCATCAGGACTGGTGGGGCTGGACCGAGCCGGAAAGCTATGCGGTGCGGCCGCAGCAGTGGTTCGCGATGATCTACCTGACCGACACCACACCCGAGAACGGCTGCCTGCGCGTCATTCCCGGCACGCATCGTCGCGACCATCCGCTGCACCATCTCGAAGCCGCGCATTCCGAAGCGCTGCAGCGCTTCCAGAATCCCGACGACCCGGTGTACGGATCGCACCCGGACGAGGTCGCGGTGCCGGTGCGCGCGGGCGACGTGCTGATCGGCGATGCGCGCCTGATCCACGGTGCCTACGGCAACCGCACCGCGGAGGAACGCCCGCTGCTGACGCTGTGGTACATGCCGCACTGGAGCGGCATGTCGCCGGGCATGCGTGCACGGGCGATGCTCGGTTACCTGCGCGACGACGACATCCCCACGCCCGAGCGTCCGCTGACGCCGCTCGACTGGACGCCGGCATTGCGGAGGCGCATCGAGGCGATCCTGCCTACCGACGAGGACAAGGCCGCGCCGATCCCGTGGCAGCGGATTCCCGACGTGGCGCGGTTTTCCGCGTGAGCGTGGATCAGCATGCTTTCTGAGCTCGTCATGACCAGCCATTCGCGTTGGAAGCCCGCGTAGGCGGGAATCCAGCGACTTCCGTTCTCCAGAATGATCAAAGTCACTGGATCCCCGCCTTCGCGGGGAAGACGAGCCGACTTTTAATCGAGCGCTCATTGACGGGCTCGCTCACGGGCGTGTTGCTCGCCTGGCTGCTCTGTGCTTGCGCAGGTGGCGCTCGCAACGCCGAAGCGCCACCTGCACGCGACGAAGCCGCCCACGGTGATGGCGGACGAACCCCACGATGAAATCTTCTACCACGTCTTCACGCGCAGCCTGCGCGATAGCAATGGCGACGGCGACGGCGACCTGCAGGGCCTCATCGACAGCCTCGATTACCTGCATGCGCTCGGCATCGGCAGCGTCTTGCTGACGCCGCTGTATCCGTCGGAGTTCTACCACAACTATTTCACGTCGGACTTCGAGGGCATCGATCCGGAATTCGGCACGATCGCCGACTACCACCGCCTGGTCGCCGAAGTGCACCGCCGCGGCATGAAGCTCTACCTCGACCAGGAGATCCAGTACACCGACGGCGAGCATCCCTGGTTCAAGGAGTCGTTGAACAATCCCGCATCGCGCTATGGCGATTTCATCCTCTACAAGGACCCCGGCAACACCGAGCCGGAAACCGCGGTGTTCGGCATCACCGTGATCGACGGCTTCCACGCCAAGGACGTGCGCCTGACCACGGTCAACATGAAATCGCCGGGTGTGAAGGCCTACTTCGATCGCGTGTTCCTGCACTGGGTCGACCCGAACGGCGATGGCGACTTCAGCGACGGCGTCGACGGCTTCCGCATCGACCACATGATGGACAAGCTCGACGACAAGCCGCAGCTCGACGGCCTGTTCGCCGGCTTCTGGCGACCGCTGTTCGACAAGGTGCGCGCGGCCAATCCGCAGGTGAAGTTCATCGCCGAGCAATGGGATTGGGGCTACGGCGAGGATTTCCTGGTCCGTGGCGATGCCGATTTCGCCTTCGCCTTCCCGTTGCGCAGTGCGATCCGCGCGTTCGACAAGGACAAGATCGTCGAGGCCCTGCGCGGTACCGAGAAGGCGACGCCGCCGGGCAAGCGGCAGCTGATCTTCGTCGAGAACCACGACATGAACCGGCTCGCTTCCGATCCGGGCATCACGCCGGAGAAGCTGCGCACCGCGGCGGCGCTGGGGGTGCTGCTCGAGGGCACGCCGATCCTCTACTACGGCCAGGAAATCGGCATGCGCGGGGCATTGCGCGAGCACTACAAGACCGACGAGAAGGACATCGGCAATCGTGAGGCCTTCGAGTGGGAGGCCAAGGTCGAAGCGCCGATCCATGCCAACTGGTACCGCGACACGCGCGATTTCTGGACCGAAAAATTCTCGCGCGACGATGACGGCATTTCGGTCGCCGAGCAGGATGCCGATCCGGATTCGTTGCTGAATTTCTACCGCAAACTGCTGGCCTTGCGCCGACAACACCCTGCGCTCGCGGCGGGCTCGCAGACGGTCATCGACAGCGCGCCCGGATTACTGGTGGTCGAGCGCGCAAGCGGCGGCGAGCGCCTGCGCCTCGTCGCCAACCTGTCCGCGCAGCCGGCGACTTATGCGACGACCGCTTCCGATCTCATCGGCAGGGCACGCGGCGACGGCCAGGTGTTGCGGCTGGCGCCGTACCAGTTCGCGCTCGTTCCCGCGCCGCTCTAATAGTCCAGCTGTTTTCGCCCCTTTGAAAAAGGGGGCAGCACAGCGCGCCAGCGCGGAGCAGGGGATTTGCTCTTGGCGTGGTGCGCCAGGCGCGTTGTCCGGAGATCAAGAGCAAATCCCCCGTCGTGCGCTGCGCGCATCGATGCTCACGGCTTCGTGTACTTGACCTCCAGCTTGTAGCTGCCGGCCTGGTAGCCGCGCACCATCACGAAAATCTTGTTGCGGTTGCTGGGCACTTCCAGCTCGCAGGTTTCCTCGGCGTGACTGAGGTAGGGACGGCAGTTCCAGCGCGACGTGTCGGGCTTGCCGAGGTAACGCACGTAGAGATCGGGATCGCCGGCCGCAGTGCCGACGCCGTGCATCCTCACCTCGGCCAGCGAGCCGGACTTCACCGTGAACGGGCCGTAGTGCTTCTTCTCGCCCTGGGCGACGGTCTGGTTGTCGAAGGTCTCGGTCTGCTCCGTGCCGGTCGCCGGCGCATCCGGTGCGTGGTAGGTGCACTGGTTGAGATTCTCCGTGTTGTTGCTGCCCTTGCCGTAGATGCAGGCGGCGCCGGCCTTGTCCAGGCCGGTCAGGGTCAGCGACCAGTCGCCGCCGCCGTTGCATTGCGGGTAATGCATCACCGAGAAGGCGTCGTAGGCGGTGAGCGGCTTGAACTCGTCGTCCTCGAAGCAGGTGCCGGCTTCCGGGCGCGTGTGTTCGTGGCGCCAGCCGAGCGCGTGGCCGAGTTCGTGGCGCAGGATGCCGACCAGCTGCAGCGTCTCGCCGGGTTGCAGCTCGAACGAGGAATTGTCGATGAGCACGTTGCGGGCGGCGCGCTGGTCGCTGGGGAAGAACGCGCGCGCCAGGTATTCGCCGTCGACGTCGACCGGGCGCACGTCGAATGCGACGTTCTGGTTGCTGGCGGTGCAATTGGCGTCCTGTGCCGCGACGTGGGTGAAATCGACATTGGCCGCTTCTTCCCACGCCTGCGTCGAGGCCGCCATGTCGGCGACGACGGCAGCCTTGTGCGTGCCGAAGCTGTCGCTGACGCAGTAGCTCAGCTGCTTCTTCTTCGCGCTGCTCCAGGCGTCGACGCCGCCGTTGACCGTATTGATGCTGAGCGCTCTGACGGTCAGCTTGCCGTGCGCGGCGCCGTCGTCTTCCTGCTGCATCTTCTCGAAGAACTCCTGCAGCAGCTTGCGATCCGGGATCGCCACGTCGCCATCGACGATGTACTTGCCGCCTTCGCCCGGCTCCTTGAACACCGAGGCTTCGAATTCCTCGAAGGTCTTGCCGCGCCACTTTGCGCGGGCGGCTGCGGCGGCATCCTTGAGGGATTCGTTGGCGGCGGCGACGTTGTCGTCGGTGGCCTGGATGGCGCCGGTGGCGGGACGGATGTCGAGGCTGGGCTCCTGCGGCGGGGGCTCGGCCGACGCGGCAGGCGGCGCGGATGCTGCCGGCGTTTCGCGCTTGCAGGCGGCGATCGACAGCGCGGCCGCGATGGCCAACGCGAGTACGGGAATCTTGCGCAGTGCGCGGTTGCGCAATGCGGCGGAGGGCGCGGATTCTGGACGGAGTGCGTTCATGGCTTGTCTACCTTGCGGGAGGGGCAGGGCGCTTCGACGACGTTGAGCAGGTCGACGCCATCGGAGAGCTTGCGGATTTCGGCGAGCGCGGCCTGCGCGTCGTCGCGGTTGCGGAATTCGGCGCAGAGGCGGGTTTCGCCTTCCAGGCCGATGCGGCTGGCCTGCAGGGCGGTGACGTTGGCATTGGCCTGTTGCTGTTCGAGCACGTAACGGATCTGTTTGTAGGCCTCACGTGTTTCCGTCGGCACGCCCTTGCCGCGCGAGAGCATGGTGACGACGATCTGGGTGGGTTGGGCGTCGCTCGCCGGTGGCGCTGGCTTTGGCGCTGGCGTTGGCGTGGTGGGCGTTGCGACGGGTTTCGACGGTGTCGGCATCGGCGTCGGTGTCTGGGTTGCGGGCGATTCGGCGACGGGTTCTGGCGAGGCTGGCGCAGGCGGCGTTGTCGTTGCAGGCGTCGTCGTCGTGGCAGGTGGCGCGGTCGCCGTATCGGTCGCATCCGTCGGCGCGGCCGGAGGTGGCGGTGCAGGCTGACTGCAGGCATTGCACATGCCCGAGGCGACCAGCGCGAAGGCAGCCGATCGCAAGACACGATTTCGCCGGTGCGGCATCGCGGTCACGGCGCAGCCTGCAGGCGCGCGCCGAGTGCACGCGAGGCCTTCGGTTTCAGCGCGGCGGCAGGGGCCTGCAGCGCGCCCGGTTGTGGTGGCTGCAATGCGCGCTCGAAGGCTTCGGGGTCGCGCATCGCCAGGTCGATCAACTCGGGGCCGTAGCGATCGAGATCGGCATTGAAGTCCACCGGCGCGCCGAGCATGCGTTGCAAGCCGGCACGCACGTCCGCGGGCTCGCGATCGAGCGTGCGCGCGAGCAGGTTGACGGTGTCGTCCTGCGGCGGCGCTCGCAATTGCGTGCGCGGCGATCCGAGCGGCTGGCGCAGCAGCTTTTCCAGATCGAGGATGCCCGCGCCATAGCGGTTGCTGTCCCAATCGGGCGGCACGCGCGCGCTCGCCTGCATCGCCTGCACGAACAGGTCGCGCCGCGTCAGGCTGCCTTGCGCGGCCTTGATCCGCGCGCGGCCATGGAAGGCGATCCAGTCCGCGGCCGCGCCGGCGACCGCCGCTGTCGCGAACGAAGTGCCGTTGCCGGGGCTGGCCTCGACACCGGTCCTGCCCGCCACCGCGTCGGCGACGAAGACGTCCTCGCCTGGCGCGGAGATATCGACCGCGCGACCCTTCGACGAACCTTTCCACGGCTTGTTGTCGGCATTGGTCGCGCCGACGGCGATGGCGTTGTCGTAGCTGGCCGGCGCGACCACCATGCCGATGCAGTTGCCGGCGGCATTGACGACGATGATGTCGCGGCGCACGGCGTCGTTGATCGCGCGTTCCAGGCCGAAGAACGCGCGCCCGCCGAGGCTCATCGAGATCACGTCGCATTGCGCCTTCGTCGCATGCCGCACCGCGCGTGCGGTGTTGGAGTCGAGCACGCGGATGACGCTGTTGAAGGTGCGGATCGGCACGAGGGTTGCCTTGGGTGCGAGGCCGGTGACCTTGCCCGGCGCGGTGGTGCCGCCGCTCGCGCCGAAGCCGCCGTCGCTGACCAGCACGCTGCCGGTCTTGGTGCCGTGGCCCGGGTTGCCCTTGTAGCCGAGCGGATCGCGCGCATCGACGCCCGGTTCCATCAGGTTGAGCGAAGCGGTGCGATCGATGCGGCCGGAGTCAAGGTCGACGTGGTCGGTCCAGCCGCTGTCGGGATGGCAGATGCGCACGCCTTCGCCGAGCGCCTTGCCGCCGGGCGGCGGCACCAGCTTGCGCGCAGCGATCACCGCCATGTGGTTCGCATCGAGCGACCAGGCCGGATCGGCCGGTGCCGGCACGCCGTGGTCGCCGATGCACGCGGTGACTGCCGAGCGTTTCTGCGCCTCGACCAGCGTGTCCTCGCTGTCGGGCTCGACCTGCGCGAAGTCGCCGCGATCGCGCAACGCATAAGCGGTATCCCAGGCATTGCCTTGCGGCGCGTCGCCGACGCGCACGCGATAGATGCGCGAGAGGCCCTCGGGATCGTCAGCGGCGGCGACGTCGGGGAACAGGGGTTCGACCGACACCACGGTGTCGAACATGTCGTCGACCACGGCGCGCAGTTCGGCCTGCGTTTGCGCGGGCGCAAGTTCGACCACATAGCCTTGCGTGTAGGTCGGCTGCGCCACGGGTGCCGGTGTCGCGGCGACGGGTTCGGCTGCGGGCGCTGCGTCGCGCTTGCACGCGGCCAGCGACAGCAGCAGCAACAGCAAGACGGGGAACAGCCGGGCCAGGAATGGCAGGACGATCGGTGCGGAGGAACGATGCATGTGGAATCCTCGGAGGGAGCCTCAACCAGCGGGTAGCACGCAGACGCGCGGATCGCCGCGCCAGTCCGGCGCCGCAGCATCGAGACGCTCGACGACCTTGCCGATCGGCAGCACCGCCTCGTGCGCGCGCCAGCCGGCGGCCCAGGGCTCGGACAGGTCTTCCTGGCCGTCGAACAACAGCCCGATCACCGCGTGCGAGCGACGGCTGTACACCGGCGAGCCGGAATTGCCGCGATAGGTATCGCTGTCCGCGCCGATCGTCGGCTGCTGGTCGAAGCGCACGCTGATGTACTCGTAGTACGGATCGCTATCGCCATCGCCCTCGCGCAGCTGGTAGCTGTCGACGAATTCCTTGAGCTTGCCTTCGCGGTAGGACGCGTCTTCCTCCTCGACCGAATCGAACTCGGCGCTGACCAACAGCTTGATCGTGATGTATTCGTCCGGCGTGACCCGGAACGGGAAGTACACGAAGCTGTTGTCATGCACGGTGCGCGGCTCGCCGAGCGGATAACCGACGACATAGAGCGGATCGTCGCGGCGCACCGTCGCCAGCGACAGGCATTGCGGCGGGTAGGCGGCGCCCGGCAGCACGCCATCGGGGTTGGCGCCGAGTTCGAGCAGCACGAAATCGAGGTTGCCGCGCTCCTCCTCGTCGGTCAGCTTGATGTCGGTGATCGGGAACGCCTTGCTCGGCATGTGGTTGCCCGCCAGGTCGTCCTCGTAGTCGAACACGGCCTCGAACTGGTCCGGTGCTTCCTCGCCGATGCAGTGGTTGTTGGTCAGCGCCAGCTTCTCGCTGATCAGCACGGCGCTGCAGCGCGGCTTGTCTTCCTGGCGCGCGCGCAACGCGAAGGCGCCACGCGAGTTGGCATAGATGCGCTCGTACGCCTGCGGGGGATAGCGGTCATCGTGGTCGAAGCCGTACAGCGACTTGTTGAGGCGGCGCAGTTCGGCGTGCTGCTCGACCAGTTCGCGTTGTTCGCTGCGCTGGCTGGCGCCGAGCGTCTTGTAGGCCTGCACCACCTGGTTCTCGGTGGCATCGACCGACTGCTTGAGGCGGCGCAGGTCGGCATCGGTGGCGTCCGCGCCGAGCGCGCTTTCGGCGACGTTGCTGAGCCGGCGCTGCGCGGTGTCGACGTTGCGGTATTGCGCGCGCTTGGCCGAGGGCAGGTCGTTCCAGCGCTTGGTGGCCTGCAGCTGCACGTTCTGCAGTTGCACCGAATCGCCGGGCCCGTCGACGATCGCGGCCTGCACCGGCATCTGCCGGACCTGTTGGGCGACGATGTTCGGATTGGCGACTTCCACCGAAGAATCGGCGGTCTGCAGCACGACCTTGTTGCCGCGCTTGGTGATCTCCGCCGGCACCGTCACGCCCTGCGGGCGCCGTTGCACCTGCTGGCGCATCGAACCGCTGCTGATGCGCTGCTCGCGCGGGGCGTCCTGCGCCGACGCCGCGAGCGGCCATGCCTGCAGGCAGCACAACGGCAGGACGAGGGTGATGACGGGGAAGACGGCGGCTTGCAGGGAACTGCGTTTCACTCGTGAGATCTCCGGGGGAAAAGATCGTCGCCGGCAGCGTTCGCAAGCCGCCTGTAAAGGCCAACGCAGTTCCCCGCACGAGTGGGCCATAGGCCGGTGCCTGGCCTCCAGGGCGATGTGAATGCGTTGATCCGGTGCGCAGGGGACGAAAACGTGCGTTCGCGCAGGGGTGACGCCACCGTTGCCGCGCGACGCACGACGAGGAGATGGCATGGACATCCGGCAGACGCGGCTCGCCGTCGCATTGCTCGTTCCCCTGGCTCTGACGACCTGCACGAAGGATGCGCGCGTGCGCACGCAGGCGCCGGCCGCTTCTACGACAGGCACGACTACGGCAGGCACGACCGCAGCAGACGCGACCGCAGCAGATGCGCTGGCATCCGCCGACGTGGGCGCTGCGCTGTTGCCGGCCGCCAACGGCTGCGCACCGGGCGCACGCTGCCTGTCCGTCACCGGCACCGGGCGTCCGCAGGCGAGCGGCACCTTCGTCGCGCAATGCCGCGGCAAGTTCGCCGACTTCATCGTCCCCAAGGACACGCTGCCGGGTTCCTACGCGGGCCCGTGGTTCCAGCCGAACCTGATCGAAAAAGCCGCGACCGGTGTGCCGGGCGGCTCGCGGCCGTGGCTGGCCTTCGATCCCCGCGACGCCGACGAGCGTCTCGCCTATGCGTTGGCGCTGCGCAACTACGCGTTCGGCAGCAGCGTGGTACGCGAGCTCACGCCGCAGCTCACCGACGACGCCGACTATCGCGATCCGGCCGGCGGCGCCGTCAGCGCCGCGCAGCGCAACCAGAAGTGGTATCCGGCACCGCGCATGTTCTACGGCCGCACCAACGTCCCCGGCACGCGCGAGGCTGCGCACGGCATGACGCTCGAGCGCACCGTGCGCGTCAACGAACTCGGCGGCAACACGGTCGCGTTCCCGAACTACGCCGTCGCCTACTACGACGCGCGCGGCGGACGCGTGTTCCAGCGCCTGTGGAAGACGACCACGCCCGGCGTCGACCAGCCCAAGCTCAGCGGCATGAAGTTCACCGAGGGCAGTTTCGTCTTCAAGCTCTTGTACAGCGCCGCGGCGCCGTCGGCGTTCCCGCAGGACCTGCTGGCCGGATCGCTGCAGGTCGACATCCTGCCCAACCCTGGCGGCACGCCGGTGGCCGTGCGGCTGATGCAGATCGACATCGCGGTGAAGGACAAGCGCGCCGGCCCGACCGGCTGGTACTTCGCCACCTATGCCTACGATGCGACGCAAGCCGGCGACTCGCCGTGGACGAAGATGGCGCCGGTCGGCCTGATGTGGGGCAACGATCCCGACGGCGCGCCGATCACCGAATCGTGGATCAATCCCGTTGCGCCCGCCTATGCGCGCGCGCATCTCGGCGTCGACGACCGCCTCAATGGCCCGGTCGACAATCCTGCGTCTGCGTGCATGAGTTGCCACAGCACCGCGCAGGCACCGTCACTGGCGCCGATGCTGCCTAGCGGCGCCTGCGCGCAGCCGCCGTTCCGTGCCGACTGGTTCCGCAACCTGCGCGGTACGACGGCATTCGGCCGTCGTCAGCCGTCAGGGCAGAACTGCCAGACCGATGCCACCGGCATCACGATCACCGCAGCCGACTATTCGCTGCAGCTGTCGGCAACGGTGGCGCGCGCGTTGCCGACGGCGAACGGAGGTCAGACCTTCAATCCCTGCACCTGGGACGAAGATGCACCGCCGCCCTCCGCGCTGGTTGCAGCTTCGGAGCAGGCGGCGCGCCTGCAGCGCGAGGACATCCGCCAGTTCGAAGTCACGCGGGATCCTGATCAGTCCGACCCTGATCAATCCGATCCGCAGCAGTCCGAACCGCCGCCGTCCGATCCGCAGCAGCCTTAGCGCGCGAGTGCCGTCGACATCGCGCCCGTCACTGCGGGCGCGAGCGTGTCGAGCCGGGAAAGTCGTGACGGCGGCATCCCGAACATGCCGCTGAACGCATCGCTGAGATGGGCCGAACTGGAGAAGCCCGCGGCGTGCGCGGCTTCGGTCAGCGTGGATCCGCTGCGCATCGCCTTGAGCGCCGCGCCCATGCGGATCCAGAGCCGGTAACGCCGGAACGGCACGCCGGTTTCCGTCTTGAACAGGTGCAGGAAGCGCGATGGCGACAGGCGCGCATGGAATGCGGACTGCGCCAGGCCATGGCGTTCGGCGGGTGACGACTGCAGGCGCAGCAGTGCATCGACGATGCGGGGGTCGCGGCTCGGCACGGGCGACAGTCCGAGCAGTGTCGACAGCTCGTAGCGGGCTTCGCGCCATGGCGCGCCTTCGGCCAGCGCCAGCAGTGCATCGATCCACCTGCGCTCGTCCCTGTGTCCGAGCGCGAAGCGCGCCTCGCGCGTCCGCATCGCTGCCAGCAGCCGCTGGTAATCCTCGCTCAGCGCGTCGACATACAGGAAGGCCATGCGCTGGCCGTCCGGCACGTGCAGGTGGTGCAGGGTGTTGGGTGGCACCAGTGCCGTCCTGAATTCGACATGGCCGTCGTCGTCGTCCAGCGGATTGCGCGCAAGCCGCGCCGGCGCATCCAGCGCCACGCACAGCACGGCCACGGCGTTGCGGTGCGGACGCAGGCCGAACGCCGGACCGATGTACAGCCCGCGCGCGTCCCAGAAGAACAGCCTGCGTTCGCCCATGTCGTCCACCGTCGTCGCGTAGCCGGTTTCTGGAAGCCCGCGCCATATTGACCGTGCATGCTTCGACGCACGCAGCCATCGCGATCTTGCGCCTTGCACGGTGGTGATTGGCCCCGACCGGTGCAGACGCCGATGGTACTGGACACAAATTACTCAAAGGAGTTCGCGCGTGAAACGGATCCTGGCGATTTCATGCTTGCTGGCGCTGTCGGCCTTCAGCCCGGCGTCGTACGGCCAGCTTCCCCTGGATCGCGCCGCGAAGGAATTGCAGGCTGTGCAACAGGCGCTGTACGAAGGCGGCGAAGCGCTGGCGCGCAACGATGCCGATGCGCTCGAGCGTTATTACGCCAACGAATGGCTGTCGGTCAGTCCGGCCGGCGTCGTGCTCGCCAGCGGCAAGGGCTTCTCCGCCACGCGTAGCGGCGAGCTGGTGTACGACTCGATCGAGATCGCCGATCCGGTCACGCGCGTCTACGGCCAGACCGCGGTGTCGACCTCGCGCGTGACGGTGAAGGGGCGCCACAAGGGCCAGGACATCGGCGGCACCTATCGAGTGAGCACGACGCTGGTGAAGAAAGGCGGTCGTTGGCAGATCGTTGCGCTGATCACGTCGCCCGCTGCCGCCAGTCCTCCGCCTGCTTCCTGAGATGCGGAGCGCCCGCTGCCTCAGTCCAGCGCGATGCCGAAATGGAATGCGTCGATGCGCAGCTTCTCGCGCAGGTAGAACGCATGCGCATCCTTGCGATGCGTGCCGGAATCGAGCTGCAGTCTCACGCAATCGAGCCGCTTCGCCTCCGCCTTCAACCAGTCGAGCAGGGCCTTGCCGTAGCCGTGGCTGCGTGCGCTCTCATCGGTGACCAGATCGTCGACGTAGACGTGGCGGCCATAGACGAGAAACTCGTGTACGCGCCAGCCCGCGTAGGCACGCGGTACGCCATCGTCGTAGAGCGCAGTGGCGCGATAACCATCGGCGATCTGGCGTAATGCCTGGGCGATGAAGCGCTCCTCGTCGAGATGCGGGCGCAGCTGTTGCACGACCGGCCAGGCCGCCCGCAGTTCATCGGCGGTGGTCAACGACCGGATCTGGAAGTCACTCATCATCGAATCCCAAGGCGTGCGCTCAAGCGGGAGCGGCTTGCGGCCGCGAGCTTTGGGAATTATGCCCGGAGAATCGGGCGTTCGCGGCCAAGGGCGCTCCTGCGAAAACCCGTGGTTCAATTCCACTCGAACAGCTTGTAGTACACCGGCGACACCTCGCCCTTGCTCTTGTCGAGGCGGCCGTCGCCGTTGGTGTCGTTGAGGTAGTACGTCGGCCCGCGCAGCGGCTGCACGCGCACGGTATGCAGCTGGCCGGCGATCCGGTACTCGGTGATCACGTCGCCGTTGGATTCGGTACGCGTGGTCTCGACCGCGTTGGCCGGGATGTCCGCCTCGGCATCATCGATGGTCGCGCAACCCGTCATCAGCAGCGGAGAGCACAGCAGCGCAGCCACCAGTAAAGGTCCTTTTAACGCTTTCATCGATCGCTCCGGCAGCTTGGTCGCGTCGATTATGCGCCGCACCTGCGTCGCCGCAGGGTGATCCGCGCCGCAGTCCTGCTGCCGGCACGGACCGGGCCGCCGGTGCCGGTAGAATTGGCGCATGCCACGCCTAGTCCTGATCGACGGATCCTCCTACCTCTATCGCGCCTTCCATGCGCTGCCACCGCTGACCAATGCCCAGGGCGAGCCGACCGGCGCCCTGTTCGGCGTGGTCAACATGCTGCGCGCGACGCTCAACGAGAAGCCCGATTACCTTTCGTTCGTGGTCGATGCCAGCGGCCCGACCTTCCGCGACGCGCTGTATCCGCAGTACAAGGCCAACCGCGCCGCGATGCCCGACGACCTGCGCGGGCAGGTGCAGCCGATGTGCGACATCGTCGCGGCGTTGGGCATCCCGATCCTGCGCGTCGACGGCGTCGAGGCCGACGACGTGATCGGCACGCTGGCGCTGCAGGCGGCCGCCGACGGCATCGACGTCACCATTTCCACCGGCGACAAGGATTTCGCGCAGCTGGTGCGGCCCGCATGTCGCGCTGGTCAACACGATGAGCGGCAGCCGCCTCGACAGCGACCAGGCGGTGTTCGACAAGTTCGGCGTGCTGCCGAACCAGATCGTCGACCTGCTGGCGCTGATGGGCGACAGCGTCGACAACATTCCCGGCGTCGAGAAATGCGGGCCGAAGACCGCGGCGAAATGGCTGGCCGAATACGGCACGCTCGACGGCGTCATCGCCAATGCCGGCGCGATCAAGGGCAAGATCGGCGACAACCTGCGCGCAGCGCTGGACCGGCTGCCGTTGAACCGCGAACTGGCGACGATCCGCATCGACGTGCCGCTCGACGGCGGGCCGCAGACGCTGGCGCTGCGCGAACGCGACGTCGAGGCCTTGCGCGCGCTGTATGCGCGCTACGGCTTCAACCAGGCGCTGAAGGAACTGGACGGCAAGGTCGGAGCATCCACGATTGCCGAGAAGGAACCCGGCCGCGCACGCGGCACCGGCTTCGTCGCGGCGGTGCCGGTCGATAGCAATCTCGATCCCGCCCTGTCCGCGCCCGGCGAGTACGAAACGATCCTGACGCGCGAACAGCTCGATGCCTGGATCGCCCGGCTGCAGGCAGCGGACGAGTTCGCGTTCGACAGCGAGACCGACAGCCTCGACCCGATGCGCGCCGACCTGGTCGGACTGAGCTTTTCGGTCGAGCCGGGCAAAGCCGCTTACTTGCCGCTCGCGCATAGCTATCCGGGCGTGCCGGCGCAGCTCGATCGCAGTGAAACATTGGCCGCGCTCGCGCCGCTGTTCGCCGACGCCGGCAGGAAGAAGCTCGGCCAGCACGGCAAATACGACCTGCACGTGCTGCGCCGGCACGGCATCACAGTCGCGGGCTACGCCGACGACACGATGCTCGAGAGCTTCGTGCTCAACTCCGGCAGCAGCCGCCACGACATGGACAGCCTGGCCAAGCGCCACCTCGGCTACGACACGATCAAATACGAGGACGTCGCCGGCAAGGGCAGCAAGGCGATCGCGTTCTCGCAGGTCGCGCTCGACGATGCAACCCGCTACGCAGCCGAGGACGCCGACATCACGCTGCGCCTGCATCGCGTGCTGGCACCGAAGCTCGCCGCGGAACCGCGCCTGGAGGGCGTCTACCGCGACATCGAGATGCCGCTGGTGCCGGTGCTCGAGCGCATCGAGGCCAACGGCGTGCGCATCGATGGCGACGAGCTGCGCCGGCAGTCCGCCGATCTCGGCCGAGCGCATGCTCAGCGCGCAGCAGAAGGCGACCGAGCTGGCGGGACGCACCTTCAACCTCGATTCGCCCAAGCAGCTGTGCGCGCTGCTGTTCGAAGAGCTGAAACTGCCGGTGATGGTGAAGACGCCATCTGGCCAGCCTTCGACGAATGAAGAAGCGCTGGCGGCGATCGCCGACTTGCACGAACTGCCGCGCGTGATCCTCGACTATCGCGGCCTGGCCAAGCTGCGCAGCACCTACACCGACAAGCTGCCGGAGATGGTCAATCCCGACACCGGCCGCGTGCACACCAGCTATCACCAGGCCGGCGCGGCGACCGGACGGCTGTCGTCGTCCGATCCCAACCTGCAGAACATCCCGATCCGCACCGAGGACGGCCGCCGCATCCGCAAGGCATTCGTGGCACCGGAGGGACGCAAGATCATCGCCTGCGACTATTCGCAGATCGAGTTGCGGATCATGGCGCACCTGTCCGAGGACGACGGCCTGCTGCGCGCGTTCGAATCGGGCGTCGACATCCATCGCGCCACGGCGGCCGAAGTGTTCGGCCGCACGCTCGACGAGGTCACCGGCAACGAGCGCCGCGCCGCCAAGGCGATCAACTTCGGCCTGATGTACGGCATGAGCGCATTCGGACTGGCGCGCCAGCTCGGCATCGGCCGCGGCGAGGCGCAGGACTACATCGCGCTGTACTTCTCGCGCTATCCCGGCGTGCGCGACTTCATGGAGCGCACGCGGCAGCAGGCGCGCGAGCAGGGCTATGTCGAAACCGTGTCCGGCCGCCGCCTGTACCTGGATTACATCAACAAGGGCACCCAGGGCCAGCGCGCCGGCGCCGAGCGCGCCGCCATCAACGCGCCGATGCAGGGCACCGCGGCCGACATCATCAAGCGCGCCATGACCACCATCGACCGCTGGCTCGCCGACCAGGCCGGGCGCGCGCTGATGGTGCTGCAGGTGCACGATGAACTCGTATTCGAGGCCGATGCCGGTTTCGTCGACACGCTGCTGGCCGAAGTGGTGCCGCGGATGTCGGGCGCTGCGGAACTGCGCGTGCCGCTCGCGGTCGATAGCGGCATCGGCGACAACTGGGACGAGGCGCATTAAGCGAAGTCGGGAAGCTGAACGGAGTAAACGTCGGCTGAATCCAACAATTTCTTAACTCTGAACTTCACGAACTATCAATGCGCGGGGTGGTCATATACCCCGCGACGGATGCAACGTCCGTTGCAGATCTCTCCCTCCCCTGGAGTGATCCCGGAACGAAGGCTTCTCCCCAAAGTCCCGTTCCCCAGCCCCGCCGGCCCCCCCTGCCAGCGGGGCTTTTTATTGCCTGCGTGTTTTGCTCTTTCAATTGCTTGCTGTTCTGCGCGCTTTGAAAACGCGGCGTCCGGGAGATTTGCCGTTGCCTCGTGCGCGCTCCAGACTGGCCGCAACCTGGGGAGCCCCCGATGACCGATCTATTCGATCTCGCGATGCCGTGGTGGGAATTCGTGCTGCGCGCACTCATCGTCTACGTCGTCGTGCTGGCGATGGTGCGCCTGTCCGGCAAGCGCACGCTGGGCCAGTTCACGCCCTTCGACATGCTGCTGCTGGTGCTGTTAGGCAACGCGGTGCAGAACGCGCTGCTCGGCTCGGACCAGTCGGTCGGCGGCGGTTTGCTGCTGGCGGGAACGCTGATCACGCTGAATTGGCTGGCCGGATGGATCGGCGCGCGATCGCCGCGCGCCGAGCGCTTCCTCGAAGGCGAGCCGGTGATCCTCGCGCGCGACGGCCAGGTGCATCGCGATGTGCTGCGCCGTGAACTGGTCAGCCACGCGGATTTCGAAAAGGCCATGCGCGAGGCGAATTGCGTGGACCTGTCGAAGATCCGCATCGCGCTGCTCGAGACCGACGGACGCATCACGATCCTGACCGGTCCCGACAAGCCTGAAGCTCAGCCGAGTTCGGACAACCAGTCGCGCGGCCTCAGGTAGTCGGCCAGGCGCGCCTCGGCGCTGCCCGGTTCGGGCGTGTAGCCGTATTCCCAGCGCACCAGCGGCGGCAGGCTCATCAGGATCGATTCGCTGCGACCGCCGCTCTGCAATCCGAACAGCGTGCCGCGGTCCCAGACCAGGTTGAATTCGACGTAACGTCCGCGCCGGTACAGCTGGAACAGACGCTCGCGCTCGCTGAAGGACGTGTCCTTGCGACGTTCGACGATCGGCAGGTAGGCATCGAGGAACCCTTCGCCTACCGCGCGCAGATAAGCGAAATCGCGCTCGAAATCGCCGTGCAGGTCGTCGAAGAACAGCCCGCCGACGCCACGCGTCTCGTCACGGTGCTTGAGCAAGAAGTACTCGTCGCACCAGCGCTTGTGCGCGGCGTAGCGCGCCTGCCCGCCGAACGGCTCGCACAATGCGCGCGCGGTGCGATGCCAGTGCAGCACGTCTTCGTCGAACGGATAGCACGGCGTCAGGTCGAAACCGCCGCCGAACCACGACGCCACAGTTTCGCCATCGCGCTGCGCGCGGAAGTGGCGCACGTTGCAATGCGTCGTCGGCAGGTAGGGATTGAGCGGATGCAGCACCAGCGAGACGCCGACCGCGCGCCACGACGCGCCGGCCAGGTCGGGACGCGCGGTCGTCGCCGACGGCGGCAGCTGCGTGCCGGACACGTCGGAAAAGCCCACGCCGGCCTGCTCGAACACCGCGCCATCGCGCAGGATACGCGTGCGTCCGCCGCCGCCTTCCTCGCGCGTCCACGCGTCCTCGACGAAACGCGCGCGCCCGTCGGCTCGCTCGAGCGCTACGCAAATGCGCGCCTGCAGGTCCATGAGGAAATCGCGCACATCGTCGAACTGCGTCATGGTGCACATTCTAGCGAGCTTGATCGCCGCATGCGCGCGGACGATGCGATGCACGCAGTGTTCCAAAACAGGCCATGCGCTTAACCCGCGTCTAACTTCGCACCCTTGGGACATGTGCGATGTTGTCGCCGCCGCAGATCATCATCCACACGGTGGAGGGGAGTACACATGGGCCATGCCAACCTCGCGCTCGTCGGCGACTCCTTCGCGCTGCTCGACGATGTCGTCGCGCTGACCGATATCGCGATGTCCTCACGAGACCCGCGGCGCATCGTGCCGATGCTGGTCGACGGCCTGCGCGGCGTGATCGCATCCGTGCCGGCATTGCCGCCGGCGCTGCTGGTGGCGGACGCCGCCGGTTACATCCGCCGCGAGCTGTATCGGTCGCCGCGGTTCGGCTACCAGGTCCTCGCCATCACCTGGGCACCGGGCCAGGGCAGCGGCGTGCACGATCATGCCGAGACCTGGGGCGTGGAGGCGGTCCTGCGCGGCCAGCTCGAAGTCGTCGACTACCGCGTTGCGGGACGCCACAAGGCGCTGGCGGAACTGCATCCGGCCGACCACGGCTCTTGCCGGCCGGCGAGGTCATCGGCCTGCTGCCACCGCACGATCTGCATTCCTGCCGCAACGCCAGCAACCGCGAGACGGCAGTATCGCTGCACGTCTACGGCACGCCGCTCGACAGCGTGAAGCGCTATACGCATGTCGAGGAAGCGTTGTACCGGGCCGAGCGGGTGCGCTTGTCGAGCGCGTGATTTGCGCCATCGCGCCTACTGCGGGGGAATGATGGCAACCAAGGTCAAGATGGATCCCAGCGTGCGCTGGGATGACGAGCAGGGATGATCGGCTACTTCAGCGTCGTCTCGAACATCTCGTAAATGCGCCGGTACTCGTCGTACCAGCTGTCCGGATGCGTGAAGCTGTGCCGCTCCAGCGGATACGGCGCGAGCGTCCAGTGCTCCTTGCGCAGCTCGATCAGCTTCTGCGTCATCATCACCGAGTCCTTGAAGAAGACGTTGTCGTCGATCATGCCGTGCGCGATCAGCAGGTGGTCCTGCAGGCCGTCGGCGAATTCGATCGGCGAGGACTTCAGGTAGGCCTCGGGATCGAGTTCCGGCGTGTTGAGGATGTTGGCCGTGTACTCGTGGTTGTACTGCGACCAGTCGCTGACCGGGCGCAGCGCGGCGCCGGCCTTGAACACGCCGGGCTGCTTGAACAGCGCGTAGAACGTCATGAAGCCGCCGTAGGAACCGCCGTAGATGCCGGCGCGGTCGCGATCGCCCTGCTTGTTGGCGACGATCCAGTCCAGGCCGTCGAGGTAGTCCTCGAGTTCGGGCTTGCCCATCCAGCGGTAGATCGCGGTGCGCCAGTCGCGGCCGTAGCCTTCGGAGGCGCGATAGTCGAGGTCGAGCACGATGATAGCCGTGCTGCACGAGCAGGTTATGGAACATCTGTTCGCGGAAGTAGTTCGGATAGCGGTCGCTGACGTTCTGCAGGTAGCCGGCGCCGTGCACGAACATCACGATCGGGTATTTCCTGCCGGGCTCGACGGTCTTCGGGCCGTAGTACTTGCCCCAGACGGTGCCGGCGCCGTGCTTCGACGGCACCTGCACGTACGCCGGCTCGATCCATTCGCGCGCCTTGAACGCGGGCTTGCGCGTGTCGGTGAGCTGCACCACGCCATCGCCGTTCGCGTCGACCACCGCGAGTTGCGGCGGCGTGTAGCTGTCGGAATGGCGCACCAGCAGCTTGCTGCCATCGGGCGAAGAAACGAAACTTTCGACGCCGTCGAGCGCGGTGAGCTCGCGCACCGCGCCGCCGGCGACCGGCACCGAGCAGACCTCGTAGTCGCCGGGCCAGGCGCGATTGCACAGGAACAGGAAGCTGTTCCCGTCCATTGAGAGCTTCGGCGAAGACACTTCCCAGCGGCCGGAGGTCAGCGCGCGACCCTTGCCGCCGTCGGCCAGATAAAGGTGCGAATAGCCGGATTGCTCGGACAGGAACCACAGCGTGCTGCCATCGGGCAGCCAGTCGAATTCGTTGAACGTCCAGTTGATCCAGGCCTCGTCGTGCAGGCGATGCAGCGACTGCAGCTTCGCAGTGGCGAGGTCGACCGACGCCAGCCAGCGATCCTTGTTGTCGATCGCGCGTACCAGCACCGCGACGTTGCGGCTGTCGCCGCTCCAGTGGATCGCCGGACCGCTGCCGTCGCCGTCGGTCTCGATGCGCACGTCGCGGTTGCCCTTGAGCGGATCCTGCTTCGCCGCCTTGCGCAAGGCCGCGAGCGGATCGTCGGCGATGCCCGGCAGCGCGTCGTACTTGAGTTCGCTGACCTTGCCGCCGGCGACGTCGACCAGCCACAGCTTATGCGGCACCGGCGCGTTGCGGCCGACGCGCGTGCGCACTTCCTCGAATTCCTCGTAGCCCGATTCGGTCACGTATTTCGGCATCTTGCCGGCGGTGCCGGCTTCGGCGTCCTTGGCCTGGGTGACGACGACCAGCCAGCGCGCGTCCGGCGACAGCGCACTGTCGCTGATCGTGACCTTGTCGCCGAGATAGACCGGCGCCGGCACGCGCGTCGGATCGGCCTTGCGCCAGTCGCGGTCCTGCGCATCCTGCGCGTCGCGGCGCGCACGATCGTCCTTCAGCGTGCCGATCAGGCGCAGCTGGCGATCGCGCAGGTCGTCCGCATCCGGCGCGGCGGCCGGATCTTTCTCCGCCTTGACGATGGTCGCTTGCGCGACCGTCTTGCCGTCCCAGCGATACCAGTCGTTGCTGACGCGCCACACCAGGCCGCCGTCGCGGCCCCATTGCGGGCGCGCCTCGTCGACGTCGCTGCGCGTGAGCTGCGTCAAGGTGCCGCTGCGCAGGTCGCGCACGAACACATCGCCGTTGCGCACGAACGCCGCTCGCGCGCGCTGCGCGTCGTAGACCGGTTGCACACCGTCGAGCGTCGCGCGCGTCGCACCGTCGATGCGCTCGGCAGCCGCGCTGCCGTCGATGGATTGCTGATAGGTGTCGCGGATGCTCGCGCCGTCGCGCTTGAGCGTGTATTGCACGCGGCGTCCGTCCCAGGCCCACCAGGCATCTTCGACCGGCGGCCCGATCCAGTCGGGATCGGCCATGACCTGTTGCAGCGTCAGTGGAGTCGCCGGCTGTAGAGCCGCGGGCTGTGGAGCTGCGGGCTGTGGAGCAGCCGACTGTGGTTCCGCCGACTGGGCGTTGGCGACGGCAGCGGGAGAGAGCAGGGCGGCGCAGAGCAGCAACGAACGCGTCATGGCAGGCGGGCGGTTGGCGAGGACGCGGCAGCCTAGCAGTTGCCGCGGCCGGCCAGCAGCGCCGATGGTCACGTGCAGCGGAGATCTCGCCACGCCTCCTTGTAGCGGCGGCCTTGTCCGCGATGCCGCTCGTATAACGCATCCAAAGAGCAATCGCGGGCAAGGCCTGCTGCTACGGCGATGCCGATTCGGGGGCACCCACTTTGCAGCGGCTGATGACGCGGCGCACAATATGTAACGAAACGACGACCAAGTTGCGCCATCACTAGGGAGTGATGTCATGGATGCGCTGTTGCTGTCCCGGATCCAGTTCGGATTCGTGATCTCGTTCCATATCCTGTTCCCGGCCTTCACCATCGGCCTGGCGCACTGGCTGGCGTTCCTCGAATGGCGCTGGCTGCGCACGCGCGCTGCGGTGTGGCGCGATCTTTATTTCTTCTGGGTCAAGATCTTCGCGATCTCGTTCGGCATGGGCGTGGTCAGCGGCATCGTCATGAGCTTCCAGTTCGGCACCAACTGGGCCGTGCTCAGCGAGCGCGCCGGCGCCATCCTCGGGCCGCTGCTGTCGTACGAGGTGCTGACCGCGTTCTTCCTGGAAGCCAGCTTCCTCGGCGTGATGCTGTTCGGCTGGAAGCGCGTGTCGCCCAGGCTGCATTTCCTGGCCACCTGCATGGTCGCGCTGGGCACGTTGTTCTCGACGTTCTGGATCCTCGCCGCCAACAGCTGGATGCAGACGCCGCAAGGGCACGAGATCGTCGATGGCATGTTCCTGCCGGTCGACTGGTGGGCGATCATCTTCAATCCGTCGTTCCCGTATCGGCTCGCGCACATGGTGCTGGCCGCGTTCCTCACCACCTGCTTCGTGATCGGCGGCGTCAGCGCGTGGTATCTGCGCCGCGGCGTGCACGTCGAGGCGAGCCGGAAGATGTTGAAGCTGGCCGTGATCTTCGCGGCGATCGCCGTGCCGGCGCAGATCCTGGCCGGCGATCTGCACGGCTTGAACGTCGGCGAGCACCAGCCGGTCAAGCTGGCCGCGATCGAGGGGCACTGGCACGCCGAAGAGAAGGGTGAAGGCGTGCCACTGGTGCTGTTCGCGCTGCCCAACCAGGCCAAGGAGCGCAACGACTACGAGGTCGCGATCCCGCGCTTGGGCAGCGTCGTGCTGACGCATAGCTGGGATGGCGAGATCCTGCCGCTGAAGGCGGTGCCTGCGAGCGAAAGGCCGCCGGTGGCGCCGGTGTTCTGGGCATTCCGGATCATGGTCGGGCTCGGCACGCTGATGCTGCTGCTGACCTTGTGGTCGTTGTGGGCCTGGCGACGCGGCGCGCCTGTTCGACTCGCGCTGGCTGCTCGATGGCTGGCGCATGCTGAGCCCGGCCGGCTTCGTCGCGCTGCTGTGCGGCTGGTACGTGGTCGAGATCGGTCGCCAGCCCTATGTGATCTACGGCCTGCTGCGCACCAGCGAGGCGGTCAGCCCGAACATCCAGGCTGCGGCGGTGATGTTTTCGCTGGTGATCTTCGCCATCGCCTACGCGGTCATCTTCGGCGCCGGCATCTGGTATCTGCTCGGCCTGGTGCGCAAGGGTCCGCAGCCGCAGGAACCTGCGCCCGATACCGAACAGGGCGACAAGACGCCGGCGCGGCCGCTGTCGATCGGCGATGCCGGTGACATCGCGCCTGAGGGCATCGGGCAGGAGGCTGCGCCATGACCCTGGAAACCGTGCTGCCGGTGGTGTGGTTCGGCGTGATCGGCTTCGGCGTGCTGATGTACGTGCTGCTCGACGGCTTCGTGCTGGGCCTCGGCATCCTCGCGCCGTTCGCCGAGGACGAAGCCCAGCTCGACCACATGATGAACACCGCCGCGCCGATCTGGGACGGCAACGAGACCTGGCTCGTGCTCGGCGGCACCGGCCTGCTGGCTGCGTTCCCGAAGGCCTACGCGATCGTGCTCTCGGCGCTGTACCTGCCGGTGCTGCTGATGTTGATCGCGTTGATCTTCCGCGGCGTCGCGTTCGAGTTCCGTTTCAAGGCCAGGCGCGGCAAGCCGTTCTGGGGCGCGGCGTTCGCGCTCGGCTCGATGCTGGCCGCGTTCGCGCAGGGCGTGATCCTCGGCGCCCTGGTCGAGGGCATGCCGCTGCAGGAAGGCAAGTACATCGGCGGCGCGTTCGACTGGTTCAGCCCGTTCTCGATGCTGACCGGCGTCGCGGTGGTGTTCGGCTATGCATTGCTCGGCAGCGGCTGGCTGATCCTCAAGACCGAGGGCCGCTTGCAGCAGGTCGCGCGCGGGCTGATGCGGCCACTGGTGCTGGTGGTGGTCGCGTTCATGGGCCTGGTCAGCGCCTGGCTGCCGTTCCTGGACTCCAGGATCATGGCGCGCTGGTTCGAGGACGGGAATTTCTGGTGGCTGTCGCCGGTGCCGCTGCTGGCGCTGGCCAATGCCGTGGCGTTGTGGCGTGCGGCCATGCGGGAAGGCCGCGACGCCAGGCCCTTCATCTTCGCGCTGAGCTTCTTCGTACTCGGATTCGCCGGTCTCGTGCTCGGCATCTGGCCGAACATCGTGCCGCCGGCGCTGACCATCTGGGAGGCCGCCTCGCCGCCGTCATCACAGGGGTTCGTGCTGGTCGGGCTGGTGATCCTGCTGCCGATGATCCTCGGCTACACCTATTGGTCGTATTCGGTGTTCAGGGGCAAGGTCGCGGCGGATGCGGGGTATCACTGAACGGCGAGGTCGCCGGAACATCCGAAGCTGAAGCGGGTAGCCGTGAATCGGTAGCGGCAAATCAAAAACCGAACCGTGCTTGATCGCGCGTCAGCAAGCGCCTGCTTTCCGGCTCCCGGCTACCGATTCACGGCTACCGGCTCTTGCGGGTTCCGTCATCGCATCCTTTCCCGCACAATCCCAGCGTATTTCCCGCCTGCGGATCGATGCACGCCTACGTCTACAAAAGCCAGCGCAAGGCCGACACCTACGTCTATCTCGCCGCGCGCGATGATTTCGGACGCTTGCCCGAGCCCTTGCGCACGCAGCTCGGCCCGCTGCAGTTCGTGCTCGACATCGCGCTGACGCCGCAGCGCAAGCTCGCCCGCGAGGACGCGGCCGCCGTGCGCGAAAATCTCGCCAGCCGCGGCTTCCACCTGCAGTTTCCGCCGCGCAACGACCGCGACCCGATGAGCGAGGATTGGGGCACCGATGCGTGAATCCGCCGATACGCAGGTGCCGGGCCTCCGGCCGTCACGCGCTCGGATACCCAACATCCGCAAGCAGGCGACGATCGCGTTTGCCATCGGCGCCGCACTGACGTTGCTGGCCGGGTTCGGTGGCCTGATCGCGGCCGTCGCCGGCACGCTCGCGCAGCCGGCGTTCGCGCTGGCGCTGCGCGCGCTGCGCTCGCGCGGGGTCGATGCAAGCATCGAACGCGTAACGCTACAGCGCGACGCCATCGCCTTACTGGGGCTATGGGGCATCGCGCTGGTGTTCGCGGCCTTGCTGATCGCCTGGCCGTTGTCGGCGCTGCTGCAGAGCCGGGGACTCGGCGCCGCCGTCGGCCTGAGCGCGGTGGCCGGCGTGTGCCTGATCGGCGTGTGGCGCACGTGGCCGCTGTGGCATTCGATCGAACACGACGGCGGCAGCCTCGTCGCGCAATGGCATGTGCTCGGCGATGCCGACACGGCGGCGTGGCGTGGCCTGACCACCGCCGCGCTGGTCGCGCTGGTGATGGCGGGCGTGCTGGTGCTGGCGTGGCCCGGCGTACTGACGATGTCCGAGCGCTGGATCGTCGCGGTGCTCAGCCTCGGGCTGTGGCCGCTCTGCCATTGGGCGCTGCAACGCCTTGATGCGCCGCTCATGCACGCGGAATCCTATGCTGGCGACGAGGCCGACACGGGAGCCGCGACGTTCGACGGCGACCCGGCAGCGGCGCTGTACGAAGCCGCGCGCAGCGGCCGCGTCGATCGCGCGCTGGCGTTGCTCGACGCCGGCGCCGATGCGTTTGCCGCGCCGGCGCCCGATGATCGCGACCAGCGCACGCTGCCGATGCTCGCCGCGGTGTTGCCCGACCTGCGCTTGCTGCGCGCGCTGATCACCCAGGGCGTCGACGTCAATGCCGTCAGCGCCGGCATGACGCCGCTGCTGGCGGCCACGCGCGACAGCTGGCACGGACGGCCCGATGCGGTGATGACGCTGCTCGCCAACGGCGCCGATCCGCGCGCGGCCGATCACGACGGCAACACGCCGTTGCACCATGCCGCGCGCAGTTCCGATCCCGGCGTCGCCGCCTTGCTGCGCGATGCCGCGGCCGAGGTCGATGTGCTGAATCATGACGGCGTCACGCCGCTCGGCATCGCCTGTGCCGCCGGCAACTGGCGGCTCGCGCGTTTCCTGCTCGAACGCGGCGCCAAGCCGGAACCCGCGCCCGGATCGGACTCGCAGGCCACGCCTGCGCTGCTCGCGGCCGCCGGCGGCGACGAGGACGACAGCGCGGGCGTGCAGTTGCTGCTCAAGCACAAGGCCAAAGTCGATGCGCGCGACCGTAACGGTCGCAGCGCATTGCACGAGGCTGCGCATGCGGGGCATCCCGAGATCGTCGCCGTGTTGCTGGCCGCGGGCGCCGACGCGCAGGCACGCGATGCCCTCGGCCGCACGCCCGTGCTCGAGGCTGCGCGCGGCGGCAGTCTCGCCGCCTTCGAGGTGTTGGTCGCGGCGCGTGCCGATGTACGCGCGACCGATGCCGACAGCAACAGCGCGCTGATGCTCGCCTGTCGCGCCGATGCGCCTTCGCCGGCGCTGGTGCGGCATCTGCTCGAGCTGGGTGTCGATCCGGACCTCACCGACAGCGACGGCAAGCGCGCGATCGACCACGCCGCCGCGGCCGGGCGCTGGTCGCTGGTCGCCGCGCTCGATCCCGACTACGCACTGCCGTCCACGGTTGCCGGGGACGAGGATGCCGCCGTGCCGCCGCCGGACCGCGCACCGCTGTCCCTGCTGCGCGACGGCCTGCGCGAGGGCCGCCACGAATCGATCGCGGCGCTGTTGCCGCTGGTGTCGCCGGCGGAACTGGGCGGCTTGCTGCTCGATCCGGAAGCGCCGCTATCGGCAACACGCATCGACTGGCTGCTGGCGCACGGCGCCGATGCCGACGTGCGCGAAGGCATGGCCGACACGGCGATGTTCGCCTTGCTGTCGCAGGGCCCGGCCGCCTTGCCGGCGCTGCAGGCGCTGTTGCGGCACGCGGTATCGCCTGCAGGCAGCGGTGGCCTCGCGCGCTTCCTGGCGGCCTGCGCGCACAGCGACCAGGCCGGACGTGGCCTGGAACAGTTCGCACTGGAGCTGCTCGACCGCGGCGCCGATCCGCATGCCGCATCGCCCACCGGCGATGCGCCGTTGGCGCTCGCCGTGCGCCTGGGCTGGATGCACGTGATCGAGCGGCTGCTTGCGCACGGCGTCGATCTCGATGTCCGCGACAGCCATGGCGTCACCGCACTGCACCTGTCGGCCGCGCTCGGCCGCGAGCCGGCATTGAAGACGCTGATCGCGCACGGCGCATCCCCGGACATGCGCGCCGCCGATGGCCAGACGGCGCTCGGCGTGGCGCTGGCCGGCGGCCGCCGCGATCTCGCCGACTGGCTCGACTGGCGTGGCTGGCCGCTGCCCAGGCGCGCGCTGCAGGCCAGCGACGTGCCGGCGGCCGCCATCGTCGGCGACGTCGATGCCGTCCGGCGCCTGCTCGACCTCGGCTTGGCCGTCGACACCGCCGATGCGCAGGGCTGCACCGCGTTGCTGCGAGCGGCCGGTGGCGGGCATCGCGCCACCGTCGACCTGCTGCTCGCACGCGGCGCCGATCCGCAACACGCCGCGCACACCGGCGCCACGCCGCTGTCGGCGGCGGTGAGCATGCGCCAGGGCGAGATCGTCGACCGTTTGCTTGCCGCCGGCGCCACGCTCGAACAACGCCTGCCTGGCGACGTCACGGTGCTGATGCTGGCCGCCGCGCTCGGCCTACCCGATCTGTGCGCGCGCCTGCTCACCTCCGGCGCCAATGTCCAGGCCGCCGATGCGCAGGGACTGACGCCGTTGCACTGCGCCGCCCTGTACGGATTCACCGGCCGCGAACGCCCGCGCCTGCTGGCCTTGCTCGACACCTTGCTGTTGGCCGGCGCCGAACCCGATGCGGTGGCGGCCGGCGGCGTCACGCCGCTGCTGCTGCTGCTCGGCGCGCGCGCCGAACCGGGCACGGCCTGCGACGAGGACGTGGTGGTGGCGGGACTGGATCGCCTGCTCGACGAGGAGGCTTCGCTCGACGCGCAGGATCCACGCGGTTTCGGACCCCTGCACCTGACCGCACTGCACGGCTTGCTGCGCGTGACCCAGCGCCTGCTGCGTACCGGCGCCGATCCGGACCTGCGCGATGCGCTGAACCGCACGCCGCGCGAGATCGCGGTGATGCGCGGCTTCATCGACGTCGCAGCCGAATTCGCCCCGGCCCAGTCCGGCATCTCGATGGCGCGTTTCCTGCGCGAACCGCGCGGCTGACGGCGCGGCGACGCTTGTCTGCCGAAGCATCCAGCGGAGCGTTCGCTCCGCTGGATGGTGCTGCTGCCGACGCTTAGCGCGTCGAAATCGTGCCGCTCGAGGTGCCGTCGACGTCGTTGGAGACGACGCGATTGCTGCCGAACGAAATGATGTCGCCGCCGGCGGTGGCGGAGAGGCCGTTGGCGTTGCCCGACACCACGTTCTCGGAGATCACTACGCTCGCCAGCGGACCCTGCGCCCTGACCCCGGCCGTGGTGGGGAAGCCGACCCCGTTGTTGGTGATCTGGTTGTTGTCCGCCGTGATCTCGACCGCCTGCGAGGCGCTCATCGCCAGGATGCCGTTGCGATCGTTGCCGATCACGAAACTGTTGCGCAGCGACACCATGCTGCGATCGTCGGCGCGCAGCCCGTACAGATTGTTGAGCAGGCGCGTGTTGTCGATCGAGACTCGCGCGAACCCGCCGGCGCCGGGCACGATCTGGATGCCGCCGCCGCTGTTGTTGTTGATGATGCTGTCGGTGACGGTCAGCTTGCTGGTGCCGCTCGGCGCGAACAGGATGCCGAGGCCGTTCGGTGCCGCGGCGGTATTGCCGCTGATGCGCACGTTGTCGACGACCAGCGTGCCCCCGGCGATGAAGCGGATGCCGTTGAGGCCGGTGTTGGCGCCATCGAGCGACAGGTTGCGCAACCGCACGACGTCCGCCGCGCCGGCGTTGACGATCACGCCGTTGGTCGACGCATTGAGCGTACCGCCCTTGGCGACGCCACCGCCATCGATCGTGATCGACTTGATGATCGTCACTGCGCCGTAGCCGCCCGGGTCGAGCGCATTGATGATCCCGCCAGCCGCAGTCTTCGAGATCGCGCCTGCGAAGGTCTTGCATGGCGCCGTGCGGCTGCACGGATTGACGTCATCGCCGACGCCGGACACCCAGGTGCGCGTGGCTTGTGCGTAGGCGCTGGCATTGGCCAGCAGGAAAAACGCCGCGCCTGCCAATGCGCGGATGCCCCAGTTCGATGTTCCGTTCATGCGGTTGCTCCAGATGTGCGAAAAAAATCCCGTGCCCGACGCAAGGTCGAACCGGGAGTCTTGGTATTGGTAGTTGCGAGCGATCCATGCGTGCCACTCCGGCGCGGTCTCCCCAGACCGGCCGCGGCAGCGTAGCGCGTCCGGCCGCGACAGTCGCGGGTCGCGCGGGGCCGTTCGTCGTCGCGCGCCTTCGAAAGCGCCGCTAGGGGATGCCGCAACGCGGCGCATGTCGACGTGCGTGGGCAGTCCGTACCGCGCTAACCGTCGCGCATGCGTTCTTCGCGCGGCTGCATGGTCTGCGTGCGGCCGATGTCGGCCTCGAACAACTGCTCGAGTTCCGCGCGGCTGCGTCGCGCCGATTCAAGCAGCGCCGACTCGTCGTCGTAGATCAGGTGCTGCGTGGCCAGCAGATGCTCGTCGTGCTCGCGGAAACGCTGCGTGCGTTCCTCCGCGGCCTCGCGCGGCACGCCGAGCGCGACCAGCACTTCGCGGCCCATTTCCAGACCTGAAGCGAAAGTCTCGCGGAACACTTCGACGCCCAGATCCATCAGCTGCCAGGCATGGCGGCGATCGTGGGCGCGCGCGAACACCTTGAGGTCCGGATACAGCCGTCGCACCACGCGTACGGCACGCAGGCTCGAGTCGACATCGTCGATGGCATTGATGAAGATCTTCGCGGTGGCGGCGCCGGCAGCACGCAGCAGTTCCGGACGCGCGGGATCGCCGTAGTAGACGGTGTTGCCGAAGCGGCGCATGAAATCGACCTGTTCGGCGTCGGTTTCCAGCGCGACGAACGGGATCTTCTGCGCCACCAGCAGGCGCGCGACGATCTGACCGAAGCGACCGAAGCCGGCGAGGATCACCTGCGGATCGCCGTCCGGGATCGTGTCGAAATCGCGCTTCGGCTTCGGCGCCGGCCGCAGACCGATCAGGCGATCGATGGCGATCATCAACAACGGCGTCAGCGCCATCGACAGGCCGACGATCGCCACCAGGCGATCGCGCATCGCCATGTCGAGCAATCCGGCCTTGACCGATTCGGCGAAGATCACGAAGGCGAACTCGCCGCCCAGCGCCAGCACGCTGCCGAGCCGCAGCGCTCCACGCACGTCGAGACGGCCCGGCGCCATGCCGACCGCCAGCAGGATCGCGAACTTCACGCCAAGCAGCGCGACGACGCCGATCGCGATCAGCGCCGGTTCGGCCGCGACCCGGTTGAGGTCGATGCTCATGCCCACGGCCATGAAGAACAGGCCCAGCAGCAGGCCCTTGAACGGTTCGATCTGCGATTCGATCTCGTGGCGGAATTCCGAATCGGCCAGCAGCACGCCGGCGAGGAAGGCACCCAGGCCCATGCTCAACCCTGCCAGCGACATCACCCACGCCGCGCCGAGCACGGCCATGAGCGCGCTCGCGGTCAGCATCTCCGGCACGCCGATGCGCGCGGCGACGCGGAACAGTTGCCGCAGCAGGTAGCGGCCACCGATCACGACCGCCGCGATCGCACCGATCGCCTTGATCAACGCCAGCCCGACCGGTTGCGCGTCGGCGGCGGCCGCCTGGCCGAGCAGCGGAATCGCGGCGATCAATGGAATCGCGGCGATGTCCTGGAACAGCAGGATCGCGAAAGCGAGCCGGCCATGGTCGCTGTTGAGCGCCTTGCGCTCGGCCAGCAGCTGCAGGCCGACCGCAGTGGACGACAGCGCAAGCCCGAGGCCGACGACGAGCGCCGCCTCCCAGCCGAGCCCGCCGACCATCGCCAGCGCGCCAAGCGCAAGACCCGACAGCGCGACCTGCAGCCCGCCGGCGCCGAACACCGGCTTGCGCATCAGCTTCAGGCGCGCCAGCGACAGTTCCAGGCCGATCACGAACAGCATCATCACCACGCCGATCTCGCTGGCGGCGAGCACCGGTTCGGCATCGCGGATCACGCGCACGCCATAAGGCCCGAGCACCACGCCGGCGGCGAGATAGCCGAGCACCGCGCCGAGGCCGAAGCGCTTGAACAGCGGCACTGCGATCACCGCGGCCAGCAGGAACACCAATGCGAGTTCGAGACCGCCGCCGTGCATACGCACCTCCGTCCGCCAAGAGTATGCGCGCTCACGCGCCGCGAACAGCCCGCATCGCGACACTGTGCATCCCGTCGGGCAGGAACCGGTGCATGGATCTGAAAAGCGGCTATCCGTGGTGGGCGATCAGGAACGGACTGATGCACGCCTTCCCGCCGTTGCGCGACGACCTGCGCTGCGACGTCGCCGTGCTCGGCGGCGGCATCACCGGCGCGTTGATCGCCGACGAGCTGTCGCGGCACGGCCACGATGTCGCCGTCATCGAACAGCGCGACGTCGGCTGGGGCAGCACCGCCGCCAGCACCGCGCTGCTGCAGTACGAGATCGATACGCATATGGTCGACCTGGCCAAGCAGTACGGAGAGGCCGACGCACTGCTGGCCTATCGCGCCTGCCTCGACGCGGTGCCGATGCTGCAGGCGCTGGCCATGCAGGTACGCGATGTCGGCTTCGTGCGGATGGACAGTCTTTACTACGCCAGCAAGCGGCGACACGCTGCCGACCTGCGCGACGAATATGCGTTACGCGCGAAGCATCGGTTTCCGGTCGAATTCCTCGATCGCGATGCAGTGCGCGAGCGCTACGGCATCGATGCGCCGTGCGCGATCCTCAGCAAAGTCGCGGCCTGCGTCGATCCCTACCGCATGGCGTATCGCGTGCTGATGCGCGTTCAAAAAAGTGGCGGCACGGTTCTCGACCGCAGCGCCATCGAGCGCATCGAGACCAGCAGCCGCGGCGTCACCCTGCACTCCGCCGATGGCCATCGCGTGCATGCGAAACACCTGGTACTGGCCGCGGGCTATGCCAACCAGCACTGGCTCAAGCAGCGCGTTGCCCGCAACCGCAGCAGCTACGCCTTCGTCACCGATCCGATCGACGAAGCCACGCTAGGCCCGTTGTGCGGCACGATGCTGTGGGAATCGGCTCGGCCGTATCTGTACATGCGCGCCACCAGCGACGGCCGCCTGGTGATCGGCGGCGAAGACGATGCGATCGACATTCCCGCCAGGCGCGACGGGCGCGTCGACGGCAAGTCGCGAAAGCTCATGAAGAAAGTCGCCAAGCTTTTCCCGCATATTCCGCTGCAGCCGACGTTCGCATGGGCGGGTACGTTCGCCGAGACCGAGGACGGCCTGCCGTTCTTCGGACCGCATGCCCAGCACGGTCCGCGCGTGCATTTCGCCATGGCCTATGGCGGCAACGGCATCACTTACAGCATGCTGGGTGCGGGGCTGTTGCGCGCGCTGATCGAACGGCGTCGGCATCCGCTGGCAGCGCTGTTTTCGTTCAATCGTCTGCAGCGTTGACGTCGCTCAAGGCCCGCAGTCGCATCGCGCCGCGCTCGGCGATGGCCAGAAAGGCGTGTTCGTGCGGCAGGTCGTAGTAATCGGCGTCCGGGTGCTCGCTGTCGAGCACGCCGAACAGTTCGTCGCCGGCCATGATCGGTACGGCCAGCTCCGACAGGTTCGGCTGGTCGTCGCTCACATAGCGCGGATCGATGCGGGCGTCGGCGGTACGCTGCGGCAGGCGCAACTGCGCACAGCGGCCGACGATGCCCTGGCCCAGCGCCAGGCGCAGGCGCGATTCGAGCACCTCGCGGGCGGCCTGCTTCGGGCCCCATGCCGCCTGTTGGGTGAGGCTGCATCCGCCCCGGTCGAGCAGGTAGATGACGCAATCGGCGAGTTCCAGCTCCTGCCCACTGAACCGGCAGAGCATCCAGGCCACCTCGTACGGCGATTCGGCGACCTGCAGGTCTGCGGACAGGTCGGCCAGCCTGGTCTTGGCCTGGGCGAGGAATCTTTCGGCGGCAAGTGCCATCTGGCCCCGCTTCCGTCGAACGTTGGCCTTCAGATTACCGCAATCGCCGTTGGCCAATACCGGCGGCCCGTTGCTCGGTCCCTACGGCAGCCGTGGCGATTGCGGAGGCTGTTCCGTTCGCGTGTTCGGATCGGAGAGAAGCGTCGGGGCGGGATCGGCTCGGCACGCGTGCTGAAACGCTCTCATTTTTCCAGGCAAGGAAACCGGCCGCGCCCGCGAGGCGGCAATCGGCTTGCTAACCTGCCGACGCGGGCCATCGCTCGAAACAGGGAAACGTGATGAAAAGGATTTTTGCCGTAGCCGTCCTCTGGGCTTGCGCCCTGGTCGCGGCCGCTGCCGGCCCGGCTGCGGTACGCAAGCAGGTCGAGTCGAGCATGTTGGTCACGGGCACGATCGATATCGGGCCGGATGGCGGTGTCCGCGGTTTCCTGCTGGACAAGGAAGAAAAGCTGCCACCCCAAGTCATCCAGATCGCGCGCCAGGCGGTGCCGGAATGGCGCTTCGAACCCGTGCTCATCAACGGCGTAGCCGCCCCCATCAGGGCAAGGCTGAGCATGCGCATGGTGGCGACCCAGCTTGCCGACAAGGGCTACAGGCTGGCGATCGGCAGTGCTGCTTTCGGCCAGGATGCCTTGGCGCCCAAGGACAGGAAGCCTGATGGAAGGACATTGAAGGCAGACGAGATGCAGCCACCGACATGGCCGCTCACCGCCTACGGCATCTCGGGCACCGTGTATGTGCTCCTTCGGGTTGGTCGTGACGGCAAGGTGGAAGACGTGGCCAGCGAGCAGGTCAACCTGACGGTCATCGGCAGTGAAAAGACGATGAGGCTCGGACGGAAGGCGCTTGAGGACGCAACATTGCGCGCCGCGCGTCGCTGGACCTTCAAGCCGCCGACCGTCGGAGAGGCCGCCGGTCTTCCTTACTGGAAGGCGCGCGTGCCGGTCGTTTTCGAGTTCGACAATCAACGAGCTGCGCGATACGGCAAGTGGGAAGCCTATGTTCCCGGCCCGCGGCAGCCGCTGCCATCTTGGGTGGAGCAGCAGGATGTCGCTACGTCGCCCGACGCTCTCGTCGACGGCGAACTGCATCTGGTCGGCGAAGGTCCGCGACTGCTGACGCCGCTCGGATAGTTCCACGCAGAAGGTAGGGACCCTGGCACGTACTGAGCGTCCGTCACAGTTGCCCCGATGACGCCCGGCCACCTCGATGCACAGAAACACGAAGCCCCGCTTGCGCGGGGCTTCGTCTCGTCGCAACGCGCGCGGGAAAGGACTACCGCTTCATCGATGCGAAGAACTCGTCGACGGTGTCGTGTACGCTGGTCGCGATCTCGGTTTGGGGAGGCCAGATAATGAAGCGAATGCTTGTGGGGCTGCTCGGCATAGCGCTCGCGCTTCCGGCAAGTGCAGGCAATGGTGCGCGAGCCGTGCGTAAGACGGTCGAAGCCAGCATGCAGGTTACCGGTGAAGTGGTCATTGCGCCCGACGGCGAACTGCAGTCCTACACCATCGACAAGCAGGAGAAGTTGTCGGAGGAAGTCAACAGGCTGCTTGCCCGCTATCTGCCAAGTTGCATCTTCGATGTCGTGACTGCCAGCGGGAAGCCGGAGACGGTGAAAGCGAAGATGAGTCTGCAGCTCATTGTTCGGCAAACCGACGACGGCGGCGCGGTGATGAGCGTCGGCGATGGCGTGTTTTTGGATCCGGATATGCCGCGGTACATCACCGCCCGGAAACTGGCGCCGCCGACCTATCCGATGTCCGCACGGCAATCCGGGATGACCGGGATCGTGTACGTGGTTTTGCGCCTCGATCCGGATGGCACGGTAGCCGAAGCGCACGCCGAGCGGGTCGACATGACCGTCGTCGGCAGCGAGAACGAATTGGAGCTGGCGCGCGGCACGCTGGCAAAGGCTTCATTGGAGACGGCCAGAAGCTGGACATTCGAAATCGCGCCGCAACAGTTGGCCAGGCCCGGACCCATCAGCGTGCGCGTTCCGGTCCAATATGCGCTCTCGGATCGCCTCAGCAAGCCGGCGCCGGAGTACGGCGTATGGCAGCAATACGTCCCGGGGCCCTATGCGCCGATACCTTGGCAGCAGCGCAGCGCGAACAGCGGCATCGGCGCGATGGCGCCCGGGCGGGTGTATCCGCTCGACGCGACGATAAAACTGCGAAATACCGCTTCCGCCGGCAGCTGAATTACGAACGGCCACGAAAAAGCCCCGCGATGCGGGGCTTTTTCATGTTGCCGGGAACCCGGCCTTACCGCTTCATCGACGCGAAGAACTCGTCGTTGGACTTGCTGCTCTTCATCTTGTCGAGCAGGAATTCCATCGCCGCGATCTCGTCCATCGGATGCAGCAGCTTCCGCAGGATCCAGATCTTCTGCAGCATGTCCGGCTCGATCAGCAGGTCCTCGCGGCGCGTGCCGGACATGTTGATGTTGATCGCCGGATAGACGCGCTTCTCGGTGATGCGGCGGTCCAGGTGCACCTCGGAATTGCCGGTGCCCTTGAATTCCTCGTAGATCACCTTGTCCATCGCGCTGCCGGTATCCACGAGTGCAGTCGCAATAATCGTCAATGAGCCGCCTTCCTCGACATTGCGCGCCGCGCCGAAGAACCGCTTCGGGCGATGCAGCGCGTTGGCGTCGACGCCGCCGGTGAGCACCTTGCCGGAGCTCGGCACGACGTTGTTGTAGGCGCGGGCCAGGCGGGTGATCGAGTCGAGCAGGATCACCACGTCCTTCTTGTGCTCGACCAGGCGCTTGGCGCGCTCGATCACCATCTCGGCGACCTGCACGTGGCGCGCAGCGGGCTCGTCGAAGGTCGAAGAGATCACCTCGCCGCGCACGGTGCGCTGCATTTCGGTGACTTCCTCGGGCCGCTCGTCGATCAGCAGCACGATCAGGTGCGTGTCGGGATGGTTGGTGGTGATGGCCGTGGCCACCTGCTGCATCATGATGGTCTTGCCGGCCTTCGGCGGCGACACGATCAGCGCGCGCTGACCCTTGCCTTGCGGCGCCATCAGATCGAGCACGCGGCCGGCGATGTCCTCGCTGCTGCCGTCGCCGCGCTCGAGCTTGAACTTCTTGCGCGGGAACAGCGGCGTCAGGTTCTCGAACAGGACCTTGTTCTTCGAGGCCTCGATCGGCTCGCCGTTGATCGTGTCGACCACGGCCAGGGCGAAATAGCGCTCGCCGTCCTTCGGCCAGCGGATGCGGCCGGAGAGGTGGTCGCCGGTGCGCAGGTTGAAGCGGCGGATCTGGCTCGGCGAGATGTAGGTGTCGTCGGGGCCGGCGAGATAGCTCGCCTCGGCCGAACGCAGGAAGCCGAAGCCGTCGGGCAGGATCTCGAGCACGCCGTCGGCGGCGACGCCTTCGCCGTGGCGGGTCAGCACCTTGAGCAGGGCGAAGATCACGTCCTGCTTGCGGGCGCGGGCGACGCCTTCGTGGATGTTCAGCTGTTCGGCGATGTCGAGCAGCTTCTGCGCCGGCATGCGCTTGAGGTCGCCGAGCGAGTACTGCGGGAAGCCCTCGGGGATGTTGGCAGGGCGCTGCTGGTTCTGCTGCTCGTTGCTGTTGTTGGCGTTGTCCTGCGGCAGGCCGTCGTCGCGGTAGCGGTCGCGCTGGCGGTCGCGGCGGTTGCGGAAGCGCTCGCGCCGGTTGTTGTTGTTGAAGCGCTGCTGGTCGCCGCCGTCGTTGCCTTCGCCGCCGGCCTGGTTCTGGCCGCCGCCGTCGCCATTGCCCTGCACGGGCATGGACGGTGCCGGGTCGCGCGGTGCCGAAGGCGCCGGAGAAGGTCCGTTCTGGATCTGTGGCAAAGGCGGAGGCGGAGCGGCTTGCGCAGGAGGCGCGGGGGTGGCGGCGGCTGCATCGGCAGCGGCGGCCTTGCTTACGCGCGGCTTGCGCACGCGCTTCTCGGCGGTTTCGCCGGGATCGGATGTGTTGTCGGACAAGAGAGAATTCCTCGCTCGGTGCGAGCGCCCACGAAGGCGGGCGGGGATGTTGGGAAAAGAGACTTCAGAGGGGGTGCGGCGCCGAAATACACGCCGGGTGAGTGGAAACTAGCACCGCATAGCCGCCGCGGCAAGCGCCGCGGTACGGCGCTGGGTTACTGGTTCAGGCTTGCAGGTGGTTGGATCGTCGGCATGAACGGGCGCTGGAATCGCCAGGTACCTGCGACCTGCAACCGTCGTTCAGAGCGCCTTGTCGATCAGCTGCGCAAGCTGCGCCTTGCCGACCGCGCCGATCTGCGTCGCCTGCACTTGGCCGTCCTTGAACAGCAGCAGCATCGGGATCGAGCGCACGTGGTACTTCATCGCCGTGCCGCGGTTCTGGTCGACGTTCACCTTGGCGATCTTCACGCGGCCATCGTAGGTCTCGGCCAGCTCGTCCAGCGCCGGCGCGATCATCTTGCAGGGCCCGCACCATTCGGCCCAGAAATCGACGAGCACGGGTTCGGACGACTGCAGCACGGCTGTGTCGAAGTCGGCGTCGGTGGCGTGGATGACCTTTTCGCTCACGGGAATCTCCTGCTGGATCAAGCGGATGCCTCGGCCATGCCTCGGCCGGTTAACTGTTAAACTGGGGGAATTCGCGGCGGATTCAAGGCCGCGCGATGCAGCGATTTTCTCAACGGCAGTCTGCGACGCGGACGCCTTCCACGCAAGCGCGCGCCGCCGCGCCGCCACACCAAGACACCCCAAAGCATGAGCGACAAGCCGCTAACCGACATCACCTTTTCCTCCTTCGACCTGCATCCGGCGCTGTTGGCCGGGCTCGAAGCTGCAGGGTTCACGCGCTGCACGCCGATCCAGGCGCTGACCCTGCCGGTCACCCTGCCCGGACGCGACGTCGCCGGCCAGGCGCAGACCGGCACCGGCAAGACGCTGGCGTTCCTGATCACGGTCATCAACCGACTGCTGACGAAACCTGCGCTGGCCGATCGCAAGCCCGAGGATCCGCGCGCGTTGATCCTGGCGCCGACGCGCGAGCTCGCGATCCAGATCCACAAGGATGCGGTCAGGTTCGGCTCGCAGCTGGGACTGAAGTTTTCGCTGGTGTACGGCGGCGTGGACTACGACAAGCAGCGGCAGCTGCTGCAGGAAGGCGCTGACGTCATCATCGCCACGCCGGGTCGCCTGATCGATTACGTCAAGCAGCACAAGGTGGTCTCGCTGCACGCTTGCGAGATCTGCGTGCTCGACGAGGCCGACCGCATGTTCGACCTCGGCTTCATCAAGGACATCCGCTTCCTGCTGCGGCGCATGCCGATCCGCAGCGAACGTCAGACCCTGCTGTTCTCGGCGACCTTGTCGCACCGCGTGCTCGAGCTCGCCTACGAGCACATGAACGAGCCCGAGAAGATCGTGGTCGAGAGCGAGTTCATCACCAACTCGACCGTGCGCCAATTGATGTATTTCCCGTCCGACGAGGAAAAGATCCACCTGCTGCTCGGCCTGCTGTCGCGCAGCGAGGGCGCGCGCACCATGGTGTTCGTCAACACCAAGGCCTGGGTCGAGCGCGTGGCGCGCGCGCTGGAGCGCAGCGGCTACCGCGTCGGCGTGCTCAGCGGCGACGTGCCGCAGAAGAAGCGCGAGTCGCTGCTGGCCAAGTTCCAGAAGGGCCAGCTGGAAATCCTGGTCGCCACCGACGTCGCCGCGCGCGGCTTGCACATCGATGGCGTGTCGCACGTCTACAACTACGACCTGCCGTTCGATGCCGAGGACTACGTGCACCGCATCGGCCGCACCGCGCGCCTCGGCGCCGAGGGCGACGCGATCAGCTTCGCCTGCGAGCGCTACGCGCAGAGCCTGCCCGACATCGAGGCCTACATCGAGCAGAAGATCCCGGTCGAGCCGGTGACCGCGGAACTGCTGGTGTCGCTGCCGCGCAAGCCGCGCGAAGGCGTCGAGCTCGATCCCGCCGACGGCGAGAGCGTGAGCGCGATCTTCAAGGAAGCGCGCGAGCAGCGTGCCGCCGAGGACGAGCGTCGCGGGGTCACGCGCGGCGGTCGCAGTGGCAGTGGTTCGGGTCGCGGTGCCGCTTCGGGTTCGCGCAGCGGCTCGGGTGCTGCGGGCGAGGCGCGTCGCGAACGCGCTCCGCGTCCGCCGCGCAAGCCCGATCCGGCGCCGCGTCCACAAGTCTGCGGACGCCCCTGTCGCCCCTGTCGCCGCCGCAGCGGCTGCTGTCGAAGGCGAACGTGCGCCGCGCAAGCGCCGCCGCCGGCGTGGCGGCAAGCGCATCGAAGGCGGCGCCGATGCCGTCCAGCAGTCGGCGATGGGCACTTCGCCCAAGAGCACGGCCTCCAAGCCGCAGCCCAAGCCGGCCGCGAAACAGGGCGACCGAGACATCGGCATCGTTGTTCTCGCGCATCGGCCAGGGCCTGAAGAAGCTGGTGACGCGCGCGCCGCGCACGCAGCACTGATCATCGGTCCGTTGGACGGATCGAAGTTCGCAAGATCTCCGACGCGCCGAGGCCCGTCATGTCCCGCGTAGGCGGGACTGTGAAGGCCGAAGGCCGCAGCGACGGACCCGAAGGGCGAGCTTAGCGAGTCATCCAGCGTCTTTGCCGGCATGGCCGCGAGTCGCAAAGTCACTGGATTCCCGCTCACGCGGGCATGACGGCGGCGATCGCGGTGCGCAACAACGCGGCACAGCTCACGGCTTACGAGTACCGTCGCCCTTCTGCGATACTTCGCGCCATGACCGTCCTGCGCTTCGACAACGTCAGCAAGCAGTATCCCGGTGGCCATGTCGCGCTGTCGGATGTCAGCTTTGAAGTCGCCGTGGGCGAGATGCTGTTCATCACCGGGCATTCCGGCGCCGGCAAGAGCACGTTGCTGAAACTGATCCACCTGTCCGAGCGACCGAGCCGCGGCGCGGTGCTGTTCGGCGAACGCAACCTGCTCAAGGTCCGTGGCCGTCGCGTGCCGCTGCATCGCCGCGATGTCGGCGTGGTGTTCCAGGACCACCGCCTGCTCACCGATCGCAGCGTGTTCGAGAACGTCGCCTTGCCATTGATCCTGCGCGGCATGCGCCGCGGCGAGATCGGCAAGCGCGTGCGCACGGTGCTCGAGAAGCTGGGACTGGCCGCACGCGAGCGGGCGCTGCCGACGCAGCTCTCGGCCGGCGAGCAGCAGCGCGTCGGCATCGCGCGCGCCGTGGTCGGCGAACCGCGCCTGCTGGTCGCCGACGAGCCGACCGGCAACCTCGACCCGACCCTGTCGGCGGAAATCCTCGCCCTGTTCGCGTCGCTGCCCGAACGCGGCACCAGCGTGCTGATCGCCAGCCACGATCTCGGCCTGGTCAAGCGCATGAAGCGGCGCGTGCTGGTGCTCGACCACGGCAAGCTCGTCGATGACATCGCGCCGGAGGACCTGGCCGATGAGTGACAACAGGGCTGATTCCCATCCAGCCAAGGCCGCGCGCAAGCCGCGTGCCGCACGTGCGCCGTCCAGCGTCGGCACCTGGTTCGATCACCACCTCTACAGTTTCGTCGCCAGCCTGGGACGCGTCGTGCGCAAGCCGTGGGCGACGGCGCTGACCGTCGGCGTGATGGCGGTGGCGCTTGCGCTGCCCTTGGGCCTGTGGCTGGTGCTCGACAATGTCGCGCGGCTGTCGGGCAACGTGCAGCAGTCGCGCGAGATCAGCGTGTTCCTGAAACAGGACATCGGCAGCGCGCGCGCGACGGCGCTGGCCGACGAACTACGTGCGCGCGGCAATATCGGCAAGGTCGAACTGCGCACTCCGCAACAGGGCCTCGAGGAATTGCGCGCGCGCGGCGGACTCGGCGATGCGATCGATGCGGTCGGCGAGAATCCTTTGCCGAGCCTGCTGGTGGTCACGCCGAAGGGCGACGAGACCCTGCTGGTCTCGTCGCTGCGGCAACTCCCTGAAGCCGACCTGGTGCAGCACGACAGCTTATGGCGGCAGCGGCTCGATGGCTGGCTGCGCTTCGGTGGACGCGTCGCCTGGGTGCTGGCGGCGCTGCTCGGGCTGGGCGCGTTGCTGGTGGTCGGCAACACCGTGCGCCTCGACATCCAGTCGCGGCGCGAGGAGATCGGCGTGCTGCAACTGCTCGGCGCGACCGACGGTTTCATTCGTCGCCCGTTCCTGTATCTCGGTGCGTGGTATGGGTTGGCAGCCGGCGTGTTGTCGATCGCGTTGCTCACGCTGGCCGCGACCGCCCTGCGCTCGCCGCTCGCCGAACTGGCCGCCAGCTACGGCAGCCGCTTCGAACTGATCGGCTTCGATCCCGCATTCGCCGCCGCGATCGTGCTCGCTGCGGCCTTGCTCGGATGGCTCGGCGCCGGCCTGGTCACCGGACATTTCCTGCGTCAGACGCGTCCGACCGACACCTGAGCCATGGCCCGCGATCTCCGCCATCTCGTTAGCGACGCGCCGCGCATCATGGTCGTGGACGGCTCCAGGCTGGTGCGCAAGCTGATCGGCGACGTCCTGCGGCGCGAGCTGGCGCAGGTCGACGTCGTCGATTGCGGCAGCGTCGCCGACGCGCGCGCCGCGCTCGACAGCGCGCCTGTCGACCTGGTCACCACCTCATTGGTGCTGCCCGACGGCGACGGCTTCCAGCTCGCCCACATCGTGCGTACCGCCGCCGGCCAGCGTTACGTGCCGATCATCGTCGTGTCCGGCGACGTGCAATCGCACCTCGAAGCGCGCAGTTTCACCGAGGATGTCACCGACTATTTCGACAAGGCGCACGGGCATAGCGCACTGGCGGCGTTCATTCGTGGCTACGTGCAGCCCGAGTCGATTCCGGATGCGCGCGTGCTCTATGTCGAAGACAGCCGCACCGTGGCGGTAGCGACCATCCGCATGCTGGAAGCGCAAGGCCTGCGAGTGATCCACGTCACCAGTGCCGAAGACGGGCTGGCCTGGCTGCGCGAGCTTCGCGACGGCGAGGATGCAGGCGCCGACTTGGTCCTCACTGATGTTTACCTGAAGGGCGAGCTCAGCGGTCTCGACCTGCTGCGCGCGATCCGCGGCGAGTTCGGTTACGGCAAGCATCGCCTGCCGGTGTTGGTGATGACCGGCGACGCCAATCCCGCCAACCAGTCCGACCTGCTGCGCGATGGCGCCAACGACCTGGTGATGAAGCCGGTCGAGGAGCGCGCGCTGATCACCAAGGCGATGTTCCAGCTGCGCCTGTCGCAGTTGCCGGAGCGGAAGGATCGGGCGTGAGCGCAAAGGCGAGCCGGGCATGAACGACGATCGCATCAAGCTCGAGCCTTCGTGGAAGCAGCGGGTCGGCGATTACCTGCAGCGCGAGGAGATGCGCGCGCTGTCCGCGTTCGTGCGCCAGCGCAAGGCTGCGGGTGCACGCGTCTATCCGCCGGGCCCGCAGATCTTCGCGGCCTTCGACGCAACACCGTTCGACGCGGTCAAGGTGGTGATCCTGGGCCAGGACCCGTACCACGGCCCCGGCCAGGCGCACGGCCTGTGTTTCTCGGTGTTGCCCGGCGTGCCCGTGCCACCGTCGCTGGACAATATCTTCAAGGAGATCCAGCGCGACCTCGGCATCGCGCGCCCCGACCATGGCTACCTGTTGCCCTGGGCCGAACGCGGCGTCCTGCTGCTCAATGCCGTGCTGACCGTCGAGGAAGGACGCCCGGGCAGCCACCAGGGCAAAGGTTGGGAAGGATTCACCGACCACGTCGTCGAAACCCTCGACCGCGAACGCGAGGACCTGGTGTTCCTGCTCTGGGGCAGCTACGCCCAGGCCAAGGGCAAGGTCATCGATACGCGCCGGCATCGCGTGCTCAAGACGACGCATCCGTCGCCGCTGTCGGCGCATCGCGGGTTCCTCGGCTGCGGGCATTTTTCCAGCGCGAACGAGTTCCTGTGCCGGCACGGCGCGGCACCCATCGACTGGTCCCTGCCGCCCGCGAGCGCTATCAAGGAAACAGGACACTAACGATGCATCATGGACGGCGTGGTCCGCGTGCAGCGATCGCTCCTCGTTCGACGCGATCGGGGTCCTGAGTGAATTCGACCCAGTCCCTTCTCGTATCGCTGCACCTGCCCAAGACCGCGGGTACGAGTTTTGCCAGTGCGCTGCAGGCGCAACACGGGCCGGGCTATCTTGCCGACTACGACGACCTGCCGATGCAGGTGGCGCCGTGGCTTCGCAAGTTCCGGGCCCTGCGTGCGGGCCTCGACTTGCGTCGTAGCTGGCCGGACGGCGTGACCTGCGTGCACGGCCACTTCCTGCCGGCGAAATACCTGTATGCGCTGCGCGGCAGGTCGGTCAGATACGTGACCTGGCTGCGCGATCCGGTGGAACGCGTCGTCTCGCATTACGAATTCTGGCGTCGCGACTACGACGGCAGCGATCCGAAACAGCCCCTGCGCAACCGCATGCTCGCCGAGGACTGGTCGCTGCAGCGTTTTGCACTGGGCCCGGAAATGCGCGATCTCTACACGCAGTATCTGTGGCGGTTCGATCCGCGGCGCTTCGCCTTCATCGGAATCACCGAGCGCTACGACGACGACCTCGGCCGGTTCGCCGATTTGTTCGGCACCAGCGCGGCAGTGCGGGGGCATGCGCTGCGTAACCCCGATCGGGGCGACGAGCGCTACCCGATTTCCGCCGGGCTGCGGGCGAGCCTGATCCAACATCACGCCCGCGATATGGCGCTCTATCACTGGGCGGCTACGATTCAGCCACGAACCGTGGTTCGAGAAGGCGCCGACAACCCCTCGCTAGCGGGTGCCTGGAGCAAGAGAATCGGTCCGTCATGACCAAGACGGGAGGCCTGATGGCGTTGGACCCGGGCCCCGTCATGGCAATCGATTTCGGTTCAGGCCACTTCGCGAGGCGGAGCGATGTCGGCAACTTATTGATCTATAAGTTAATTTTTATAGGTCGTTCTATCAGCGCAACGCTAGGGAACTTCGAGAGACGTTAGCAGTCATACGTGGCCACTGCTAAAATCGCCGCCATGACCACTGCCACCCTCAGTCAATCCCTGGTTCCCAACAACCTGCCGGTGCCGTCGCTCAACGGCCTGTCGCCGCTGGGCTCGCTCGATGCCTACATCGGTGCCGTGCACCAGATTCCGGTGCTCAGCGTCGAAGACGAACAGGCGCTGGCGCACCGCTTCCGCGACGGCGACGACCTCGATGCCGCGCGCGAACTGGTGCTCTCGCACCTGCGCTTCGTCGTGCACGTCGCACGCGGCTACAACGGCTACGGCCTGCCGCTCGGCGACCTGATTCAGGAAGGCAACATCGGCCTGATGAAGGCGGTCAAGCGTTTCGACCCCGAAGTCGGCGTGCGCCTGGTCTCGTTCGCGGTGCACTGGATCCGCGCCGAGATGCACGAGTTCATCCTCAAGAACTGGCGCATCGTCAAGGTCGCGACCACCAAGGCGCAGCGCAAGCTGTTCTTCAACCTGCGCAAGAGCAAGAAGCGCCTGGGCTGGCTCAATGCCGAGGAAGTCCGTGCCGTCGCCAAGGACCTCAACGTCTCCGAGCGCGAAGTGCTGGAGATGGAATCGCGCCTGTCCGGCCGCGACATCGGCTTCGACCTGAGTTCCGACGAGGACGACGACCACGCACCACCGGCGCCAGCGGCCTACCTGATGGCGCACGAGGAGGATCCCTCGCAGGCCTACGAGCGCATCGACAGCGAAGATAACCAGCTCGACCTGCTGCGCGAGGGGCTGGGCCGCCTGGACACACGTTCGCGCGACATCATCAAGCGCCGCTGGCTCGATGCCGACAGCAAGATCACGCTGCAGGAGCTGGCCGACGAGTACGGCGTCTCGGCCGAGCGCATCCGCCAGGTCGAAGCCAACGCGCTGAAGAAGATGAAGGCGTTGTTCGCGGCCTGATCCGAGGGCTCGTTCAATCCATGCAGGACGGCCCGGGAAACCGGGCCGTTTGCATTGCGGGACGCGGGCATCAGCCCAGCGACGTGTCGAGCAGCATCATCAGCACGAAACCGAGCATCAAACCGCTGGTCGCGAACACCTCGTGCCCCTGGCGATGGGATTCGGGAATGATCTCGTGGCTGACCACGAACAGCATCGCGCCAGCAGCGAAGCCCAGTCCCCACGGCAGCAGCAGCGACGAATAGCCGATGACCGCGGCACCGAGCACGGCGCCGACCGGTTCGGCCAGGCCGGACGCCATGCCGATGCTGACGGCGATCGATTTGCGGTAACCCGCTGCGGCCAGCGCCACCGCGACGACCAGGCCCTCGGGCACGTCCTGAATCGCAATGCCCGTGGTCAGCGCCGTGGCGCGGGCGACATCGCTGCCGGCATAAGCCACGCCGATGGCCAGACCCTCGGGCAGGTTGTGCAGCACGATCGCGAACACGAACAACCACACGCGCTGCATCTTGCGCGCGACGTGGCCTTCGACACCCTTGATGAAGTGTTCGTGCGGCAGCGTGCGCTCCAGCCATTGCAGCAGCCCGGCGCCGAGAAGGATGCTAGCGCCGACGATCAATCCTGCCTGCCAGGCACCGGCGCCTTGCAGCTGGGCCGCTTCGATGCCTGGCACGATCAACGAGAACGCGCTCGCCGCCAGCATCACGCCGGCACCGAAGCCGAGCATCGTGTCTTGCACGCGCTGGCTGAGCCGCTGCGAGAACAGCACCGGCAACGCGCCGAGCGCGGTGGCGCCGGCAGCGATCGTGCCGCCGCCGAGCGCGTCGAGCACGCGCGCGTCGCCACCGGACCATGCACGCCACAGCGCGTGCGCGCACAGCACGAGCAAGGCGGCGGTCGCGACGACGATGCCGATCCAGAAGCGGTCGAGACCGCGTGGGCGCGTTTGCGTGTTCAAATCGAGGTTGGTGTTCGCGACTCGGCGGCGGGCATCCCGATTCTAGCCTCAGACTGCCCTCGCTCAGACCACCCTAGCCGCAGGCTGCCGCGGCTGCGCATGATCCGGATAGCGCGGGCCGCACCGCGCGGCCAGCATGCAGGTATCCCGATCACGAGGCATGCCGACATGGCTTACCGCATCACCGGATTGCTACCGGAACTGTTCGACGGCTTGTCCGCGCTCGACGACGAAGCACTGCAGGCGCGCGGGATACGCCGCGTCATCGCCGACACACACCCGGGTTATCCGTGCCGCATCTCGCTGCAGGATGCGGCTGTCGGCGAATCGCTGCTGCTGCTGTGGCACGAACATCATGCGGTCGATACGCCTTACCGCAGTGGCGGTCCCATCTTCATCCGCGAAACCGCGATCGAAGCGTTCGCGCAGCGCGATGCGGTTCCAGAGCAGCAGCGAAGCCGCCTGTTGTCGGTGCGCGCCTACGACCGCGACGGTTGGATGCTCGACGCCGACGTGATCGAAGGCATGGACCTGGAATCCCTGATCGCGCGCTTCTTCGGCAATCCGCAAGTGGATTACCTGCACGTCCACAACGCGCGCCGCGGTTGCTACGCCTGCCGCATCGACCGCGACTAGGCCGCGTCGTCGTCGCCAAGGATGATTCGCGAGTTACGCTGGTGCGTCCAATAGGCAACGGCCCAGTCCAGCAGCACGACCAGGCGGTTGCGGAAGCCGATCAGGAAGAAGATGTGCGCAGCCAGCCAGAACGACCAGGCCAGGAAGCCGGAGAAACGCAGCTTGCCGAGATCGACGACCGCGGCGCGGCGGCCGATGGTGGCGAGGTTGCCCCAGTCGCGATAACGGAACGGCGCAGCCGTGCGCCCGTCGATGCGCGCACGCAGGGTCGCGGCGACATGCGAACCCATCTGCTTCGCCGCCGGCGCGACGCCCGGTACCGGTTTGCCATTCGACTGGATCGTGGCGAGATCGCCGGCGATGAAGATCTCGGGATGTCCCGGCACGCTGAGGTCGTCGGCGACCGCCACGCGTCCCGCGCGATCGAGCGGCACGCCTAGCGATCGCGCCAGCGGCGAGGCCGCGACGCCGGCAGCCCACAGCACCGTGTGCGTGGCGATCCGCTCATCGCCAAGGGTGACGCCGTCGGCATCGATGTGCGTGACCGGCACGCCGGTGCGGATCTCGACCCCGAGGCGTTCGAGTTGCCGCTGCGCCTTCGCCGACAGCGATTCTGGGAAGCTCGACAGTACGCGCGGACCGGCCTCGAGCAGCAGCACGCGCGCTTGGCGCGGATCGATGCGTCGGAACTCGCGCTTGAGGGTATGACGCGCGATCTCGCCGAGGGTACCCGCGAGTTCGACGCCGGTGGGACCGCCGCCGACGATGGCGAAAGTCAGCAAGGCACGGCGCTTTTCAGGATCGTCCTCGAGTTCGGCCTTCTCGAACGCGGACAGGATGCGGCGACGGATGCGCAATGCGTCGTCGAGCGTCTTCAATCCCGGGGCATGCGGCGCCCAGTCGTCGTGTCCGAAATAGGCATGCGTCGCGCCGGTGGCGAGCAGCAGGTAGTCGTAGCCGATCGCACCGGCGTCGCGTAGACGAAGCGCCCGCGCTTCGGCGTCGATGGCGACGACCTCGTCCATCAGTACGGTGACATTGGCCTGCCCGCGCAGGATGTGGCGCAGCGGCGCGGCGATGTCGGGCGCGGACAGGCCCGCGGTCGCGACCTGATACAGCAGCGGCTGGAACAGGTGATGGTTGCCGCGGTCGACCAGGGTGATGCGCACTGGCGCCGAAGCCAGCGCGCGCGTCGCCCACAGGCCGCCGAAGCCGCCGCCGACGACCACGAGATGCGGGCGGGTATCCGGCAACGGTTCGCGGGAATTCATGACATGGCCTCCTGCACGTCGCGGTCGATGCGCGAGGTGCGTCGCGTATCGGGCATGAACACATACACCGCCAGCGAGCATGCGATGCAGACGGTGACGTACCAGTAGAAGCCGCTCTCGTGGCCGCTCTCCTTGAACCAGAGCGCGATGTATTCGGCGGTGCCGCCGAAGATCGCCACCGTCAGCGCATACGGCAGGCCGACACCGAGCGCGCGCACCTCGACCGGGAACAACTCCGCCTTGACCACCGCGTTGATCGCGGTGTATCCGCTGACGATCGTCAGCGCGGCCAGGATCAGCCAGAACGCCTGCGCAGCGCTGCTGACCGACTGCAGCTGGCCGAGGATCGGCACGGTCAGCAACGTGCCGAGCACGCCGAATGCGATCAGCACCGGGCGTCGTCCGATGCGATCGGAGAGCGCGCCGACCAGCGGCTGCATCAGCATGTACAGGAACAGCGTCGATGCATTGATGAGGCTGGCCGTATGCGTATCCATGCCGGCGCTGTTGACCAGGAATTTATGCATGTACGTGGTGTAAGTGTAGAACGCCAGCGTGCCGCCCATGGTCAGGCCGATCACCGTGAGCACGGCGCGTGGATGCTGCAGCAGCGCGCGCAAGGTGCCTTCGCCGCGCTTGGCCGCGCCCGTGGCCGTGTCGTGGTGGTGCTTGAAGGCTTCGGTTTCCTCCATGTTGCGCCGCAGCCACAGCGCGGTGACCGCAGCCAGCGCGCCGATCGCGAACGGAATGCGCCAGCCCCAGTCGCGCAGCTGCTCGTCGCTCAGGAACACGCGCTGCAGCAGGATCAGCACCGTCAGCGCGAGCAGGTGACCCATCACCAGCGTCACGTACTGGAAGCTCGACCAGAAGCCGCGGTGTTCGCGCGTCGCCATCTCGCTGAGGTAGGTCGCCGACGTGCCGTATTCGCCACCGACGCTGAGCCCTTGCAGCAACCGTGCCAGCACCAGCAGCACCGGCGCGGCGATGCCGATCGTGGCGTAGCCGGGCGTGAACGTGATGATCAACGAGCCGCCGCACATCATCAGCACCGACAGCATCAGCGCGGCCTTGCGACCATGGCGGTCGGCGTAACGCCCCAGCAGCCAGCCGCCGAGCGGGCGCATCAGGAAACCGACCGCGAAGATCGCCGCCGTATTGAGCAACTGCGAGGTCAGGTCGCCTTGCGGGAAGAACGCGCGGGCGAAGTACAGCGAGAACGCCGCATAGACGTACCAGTCGTACCACTCGACCAGGTTGCCGACCGAGCCGCTGAAGATGCTGCGCAGGCGGCGGGCAGGGGTCATCGCGGCAGAAGATGGCATCAGGATGCGTCACCGGGGCGGGGCGGGCAGACAAGCGTACCCCGGCTGCCGTCCATCGAGAGACGGGAAAGGTCGAGCCGGCGCTCAGGTTTGCGAAATGATCACAGGGGCGAACCTACTATTCGGCCATGGCCGGTAACGACGCCATTGTCAGGCGCGCGATCGCGCAATGCGCGGCTCTTCTACTACTGTTGGCCCTGCACGCTGACGACGTTCCTGCACAGGCTAGACAGGGAAGCGAGGATGCTTACGCAGACCGGCGCCGCGCGCTGGTCGCCGAAATCCGCGATGACGCCGCCGCCACCTTGCAGGCGACCGGTGACGCGCGGCTCGACAGCAAAGTCCTCGATGTGCTGCAACGCGTGCCGCGGCATGCCTTCGTGCCGGCATCGCAACGTCGCCACGCCTATGAGAACCGCCCGTTGTCGATCGGCTACGGACAGACGATCTCGCAGCCGTACATCGTCGCGTTGATGACCGACCTGGCGCGGCCGCAGCGCGGGCACAAGGTGCTGGAAGTCGGCACCGGCTCGGGTTACCAGGCGGCGGTGCTGGCGCAACTGGTCGATCGCGTTTATTCGATCGAGATCATCGAACCGCTCGGGAAGCAGGCCGCCAAGCGCATGCAGGCGCTTGGCTACGACAACATCGAAACCAGGATCGGCGACGGCTACTACGGCTGGAAGGAGCATGCGCCTTACGACGCGATCGTGGTCACAGCCGCGGCGTCGTCGGTGCCGCCGCCGCTGATCCGGCAGCTCAAGCCTGGCGGACGCATGGTGATCCCGGTCGGCAGCAGCTTCTTTACGCAGACGCTGATGCTGGTCGAGAAGGATGCCAAGGGCCGTGTGCGCACGCGACAGATACTGCCGGTGCGCTTCGTGCCGTTGACTGGAGAGCATTAGGACTGGCGGAGCATCGCTTGTCCGCAACGCCTCTACGACCTTCGACAGGATGGACGGCAAAGCAATGTCATTCCGAACGCAGTGAGGAATCTGTTTTCCGAGTTCTCGTAAACAGCAGCAGACTCCTCACTGCGTTCGGGATGACAATTCTTTTTTTCGACGTCGCAAGCGATCGCGGATGCACCGCCATGGCCAAAGGCTCGTTGCGCTACACGTGGGCGGTTGCGCTGCTCTCGACCGCCGCACTCGGCTATCAGCTGTTGTTGATGCGCTGGTTGTCGATCGCGCACTGGTACCCTTTCGCGGCGATCATCATCAGCCTGGCGCTGCTCGGCCACGGCGCCAGCGGTGCGGCACTGAGCGTGGCGCGCGAGCGCGCGTTGCGCCATTTCGACGTGCTGTTTCCATCCTGCGCGATACTGTTTTCGCTAGTGGCGGCCGGATGCCTGCTGCTGGCGCGTGGAATCCCTTTCAACGGCCTGGAACTGGTCTGGGACTGGCGCCAGCTGCTGTGGCTGAGCGCACTGTATCTGTGCCTGTCGCTGCCGTTCTTCTTCGCCGCTGCTGTTTCGGGTTGGCGTTCGCGCGCTTCGCCGACGAGATTCCGACGCTCTACGGTGCCGATCTGCTCGGTGCAGGGATCGGCGCGTTGCTGGCGCTGGCGCTGCTGTGGCTGGCACCGGTCGACATCGGCTTGACGGTCGTCGCGTTGCTGGGCTTGTTTGCGGCGCTGCTGGTCGTACGCGGCAGCGCTGCGCGCGGGCTGTTCGCATTGGCCGGGATCGCGGCCATGCTGGTGGCCGCATTGGCGTGGAGCGGAGCGCTGGCGCCGCGCGCCAATCCGTTCAAGGGCCTGGCCAAGACTTTGCTGGTTCGCGACGCACGCATCGTGGCCGAACGACACAGTTCTTACGGCTGGCTGGTGGTGGTGGACAGTCCGCGCGTGCCGCTGCGGCAGGTGCCGGGCCTGAGCCTGGGCAATGTCCAGGAGCCCGCAGCGCAACTGGGCGTGTTTACCGACGGCGATGCCCTGAGCGTGATCACGCGTCGTGCAGATCCTGCTTCGCTCGCCTATCTCGGCAGCACGACCTCGGCGCTGCCGTACCGGCTGCTGCGGCGACCGCGCGTGCTGGTGTTGGGTGCCGGAGGCGGTCACGACGTGTTGCAGGCACTCGCGCTCGGCGCGCACACGGTCGACGTGGTCGAACCCAATCCGCAGATGATCGGCCTGGTGCGCGTCGCGTTCGCCGATTTCGCCGGCGGGCTGTATCGCGATCCGCGCGTGCGCATGCACGTCGCCGACGCGCGCGGCTTCGTGCGTGCCGGACGCGCACGCTACGACCTGATCGTGCTCGCACAGGGCGGCTCGTTCGCCGGCGGCGGCGCCGGCGTGCAGGCCATCGCCGAGGACTACGCCAGCACCGTCGAGGCGTTCGGCGACTACCGCTCGGGGCTTGCGCCGGGCGGCTTGCTTGCGATCACGCGATGGGAGAAGCAGCCGCCGCGCGACGCGCTGAAGCTGTTCGCGATCGCGGTAGCCGCGCAGCGCAGCGCTGGCGAACAGGACGTCGACCAGCGGCTCGCCGCGATCCGCAACTGGGATGCCAGTACGCTGCTGCTCAAGCACGGCAGGTTCGATGCGTCCGAACTCGCGCGGATCCGCGCGTTCGCGGACGAGGCCGGTTTCGACCCCGTCTACTACCCGGGCATGCGCGCCGGAGAAGCCGGCCGCTACCACGCGCTGGCGCGCGCCGAGACGTACTTGGGAGCGCAAGCGCTACTGTCCGCGCGCAGCCGTGACTATCTCGATGCCTACAAGTTCGACATCGCACCGGCCACCGACGATCGTCCCTATTTCGGCAATTTCTTCAAATGGGCGACGCTGCCCGAACTGTGGCGACTGCGCGCACAGGGCGCCGCGGTGCTGCTCGACTCCGGTTACCTGTTATTGCTGGCGGCGCTGGCACAGGCGTTTCCGCTGGCGATCGCGCTGGTGCTGCTGCCTTTGCTGGCGATCCCGCGGACGCGTGCCGGCGTCGGCATCATGCGTTGGCGCGCGGCCACGTACTTCGTCTGCCTGGGGCTGGCATTCCTGCTGGTCGAGATCGCCTGCCTGTCGCGGCTGACCTTGCTGATCGGACAGCCCTTGCTGGCGATCGGCGTCGGCCTTGCCGGGTTCCTGCTGTTCGCCGGGCTCGGCAGCATCACTGCGCAGCGCTGGCTGAGCCGAAGCGGTCAGCCGATTCCGTCGTTGATCACGCGCGCAGTGTTGCTGATCGCAGTGGCGATGGCCTGGCATTTCCTCAGCTTTGCGCTGGCCTCGCAGGCCGGCGCGCAATGGCCGCCATCGCTGCGCGCGATGCTTGGCTTGATGACGATCGCGCCGCTAGCGTTCGCGATGGGATTGCCGTTCCCGTTGGGACTCGCGCGGCTGGCACGCACGGCGCCGGCGTTCGTGCCCTGGGCGTGGGGCTTGAACGGATGCGCTTCGGTGATCGCGGCGATCGCCGCATTGCTGATCGCGATTGAATCCGGGCTGACGGCAACGCTGCTGATCGCGTTGCTGCTGTACGCGCTGGCGGCATGGATCTGGCGCAGCGAATCCCGGTAGCGCGTCAGTACAGATCCATCGGATCGACATCGAGCGACCAACGCACCTTGCGCGCCTCGGGCAGCGCGTGGATCGCCGGCATCGCGCCATCCAGCGCGGCGTGCAACTGCCTGCGCTCGCGCGACGACAGCAACAGTTGCGCGCGGTACATGCCCGCACGCCGCGGCATCGGTGCGGCAAGTGGGCTGCCGATTTCGATGGTCAATGCTTCCTCTTTCAAGGAAGCAAATCCTCCTTGGGCCGTTTTTTCGAAAGCGGCAAACCCCTTCTTAGCCGCATGCAGAAACGCCATCGGCGCGTCGGCGTGCTTGGCTTCGGCGCGCAGCAAGGCCAGGTGCGCGAACGGCGGAAAGGCCGCCGCTTCGCGCTGCGCCAGTTCCGCCTCGGCGAACGCGGCATAGCCGCCGTCGAGCAGCAGCTGCAGCAATGGATGCCCGGGGTGATGCGTCTGCAGCAGCACCTCGCCGGGCTTGTCGGCGCGGCCGGCGCGGCCGGCGACCTGGATCAGCAGCTGCGCGATCTTCTCGCCGGCGCGGAAGTCGGTGGAGAACAGGCCTTCGTCGATGCCTACCACGGCGACCAGCGTCAGGTTCGGCAGGTCGTGGCCCTTGGCGAGCATCTGCGTGCCGACCAGGATGCCCGGCCGCGTGTCCAGCGATTCGAACAATCGCTCCAGCGCATCCTTGCGCCGCGTGCTGCCGCGATCGATGCGCAGCACCGGCACGTCCGCGAAACGCGCGGCGAGCAGGTCCTCGATACGCTCGGTGCCCGCGCCCTGCGGCTGCAGGGCGAGGCTCGCGCAATCCGGACAGGCCGATGGCACGCCCTGGCGCGCGCCGCAGTGATGGCATTGCAGGCGCCGGCCGCCGCCGTGCACGGTCATCGGCACGCCCCGCGACAAGGTGCTGCAGCGCCTGCACTGCGCGCTCCAGCCGCAGTCGTGGCAGAGCAGGACCGGTGCGTAGCCGCGGCGGTTCTTGAACACCAGCACTTGTCCGCCTGCAGACAGCGCGCGCGTGATCGCCTCCAGCATCTCCGGCGACAGGCCGGCCTCGAGCGGACGTTTGCGCACGTCGAGCACGCGCACGCGCGGCGGCTTCGCCTCGCCGGCGCGATGGCGCAGGCGCAGGTGCGCATAGCGTCCCGCCTGCGCGTTGTGCAGTGACTCGAGCGACGGTGTCGCACTGCCGAGCAGCACCGGCACGGCCAGCGCCTTGCCGCGGACCAGCGCGAAATCGCGGGCGTGGTAGCGGATGCCGTCCTGCTGCTTGTAGCTGGCGTCGTGTTCCTCGTCGACCACGATCAACCCGGCCTGCGGCAGCGGCGTGAACACCGCCGAACGCGTACCGACCACCACGCGCGCCTCGCCGCGCCAGGCCGCGGTCCAGGTGCGGGCGCGCTCGTTGTCGTTGAGGCCCGAGTGCAGCGCGTGGATCGGCACGCCGAGCCGCGCGCGGAAACGCGCCAGCATCTGCGGCGTCAGGCCGATCTCCGGCACCAGCACCAATGCCTGCCGGCCGCGCGCCAGGCAGTCGGCGATCGCCTGCAGGTAGACCTCGGTCTTGCCGCTGCCGGTGATGCCGTCGAGCAGGAAGGGCGTGAATCCCGACGAGACGCCGATCGCTTCGACTGCATCGCGCTGCGCATCGTTCAAACGTGGGCCGGCCTGCGGCGCAGGCGCCAATTGCGAGGCCGGGATCGCGATGCGTTCGGCCAGGCCGCGCTTGTGCAGCGCACGCGCGGCCCCGCGCCAACCGTCGAGGGCATCGTCGAGCGCGTCTTCGTCGCGCGCGCCGTCTTGCAGCAGTTGTGCCAGCCGTTGCGGCTTGCCGCGCAGCTGCGCGCGCGCCTCGTGGCCTGCGGCGGTCAGTCGCCACGCCCAGGCGTGCGTGTCCGGCAAGGGTTCGCCGCGACGCAGCAAAGCGGGCAGGGCGGTGGCGAGGACTTCGCCGAGCGGCGCATGCGCGTAGCGCGCGAGCCAGCGCAGCGAATCGAACAGCTCGCCGTGGAACATCGCGCCGTCGTCGAGCCAGGCGAGCGCGGCGCGCAGTTCCGGAGTCGCTGCCGCGGGCGCGTCGACGGCGACCACGACCCCGGTCAATTCGCGCGGTCCGAACGGCACGCGCACGCGACGACCGATCGCATCGACCGTGGCTGTGGCGCCGGCGGGTGGCGCGTAGTCGAACAGCCGCGGCAATGGCAGCGGAAGGGCGACGCGCAAGACGGTATCGGCGGCCGGAAGCATCGAACCAGTCTAGCGATGGACCCGCGCGCACCGCGAGACTCCATCTTGCGAGCAGTTGCTCCATGCCCTCGCCACGTTTGCCGTGCAACTGTCGGGCGGACAAGGGTTTTTGCCCTTATCCACACGAACTGTGGATAAGGTTGTGCATCCTTCTGTTGCGCAAGCGTCCTTAACGCTTGATTTCTGCATCGGAATGCATGTGGTGAAAAAAGCACCACTGCGGGTTAATCGATGAAGATCAACCACTTGCCCGTGAAACATCGCTGAAATACAGCGTCGCGGCCAGGTGAAGGCGATGCCGATGACGTTTCGATGACTGCTGTGCACAACCGTTTTTGGCCGCCGGGCGGCGCCGGGCCTCGGGGAGCAGGATTTGTGCCATCGGTCAAGGGCCGGGTGGACGGGGCGGACGGATATCATGCGACAGCCATGAAGCCGAGCCGATGCCTGCAAGCACCCTAACCGACGCCGCCGCGGTACCCGCGGCACTGACTGCTTTCCTGCGTGGCGTCGAACGTCGCGGTGTCGTGTTCGCGCAATTGCAATGCGGCGATGCCGCGCGCGCCGACGACGCGCTGGCGGTGGCGATGCGGGCGTTCCGCAACGGCGCGACCCAGGTGCCGGTGGCCGAGTGGCCGCGCCGTTTCTGGGCATTGCTGCTGGCCGCACCGCCCCTACGCGAGCAAGGACGGGCGGCGCACTGGCCCCTGGCGTTCTCGTCCTTGACGCGGCTCGGCCACGGCCCGCGCGCGGCGCTGCTGCTGCGCTTGGTGGCGGGCCTGCCCGACATCGAAGCCGCCGCCGTACTCGGCATCGCCCGCCCGACCTATCGCCTGGCGCTGCAGCGCGCCTTGCCGCACGACGCCGAAGGCAGGCCGGATGAAGCCGGCTGGCACGCGCTCGGCGAGGCCGCGCAGCAGGCGATCCGCGAGATGCCGGCGGAACGGCTGGCCCACCTGGCGCGCGTGCGCGAGGCGGCCATCCTCGGCCGGCGGCTCGATCCACGCACGGAGCCCGCCGGCGACGCCGCGACCCACGAACGTCCGCGCTGGTGGCGGGCGGCGCTGGCCGGGACAGCTGCGTTGTCGTTCATCGCGCTGCTGGCCACGTTCCTCGTTCCCGTCGGCGACGATGGCGACGCGGGTGATGTCCGCATCCATTCCCGTCCGCTGCCGCCGGCCGAAGCCCCGGCCGCGACCTATGACGCCGATACGGCGCTGCTGACTCATCGTGATTTCGAGTTGCTGGCCATCGATGCCGTCTCCGAAGTGGCACGTGATCCGGCCTTCTACGCATGGCTGACGGCGCGTGCCGAAGCGCAGCCCGGCGCCGGCAATCCCCGGTCGTTGCCGTCGAGGGATGCGAAGGCGCCCGCGGATGCCATACAGTCGCCGGAGACCAGCGATGCGCCGTGACGGTGCAAGCAACGGCAAACCGCCCATGCGCCCCTGTTTCGTCCGCGCGCGCCTGACCTGCCTGCTGCTGGCGATGCTGCTGACCGCCAGCGTCGGTGCTGCGCAGGTGTTGCCGCCGGCGCTGCAGCAGCAGGCGACGATTCCGCCCGACCAGCGCGCGGTCCTGCTCAGGCGCCAGGCACAGCTGGACGCGATGACGACGCCACAACGACAGGCGTTTGCGCAGCGCATCGCGGCGTGGGACACGCTGCCGCCGGACCAGCAAGCGCCGCGTCGCGATGCGTGGCTGGCCTGGATCGCGTTGCCGCGGGCGCAGCGTCTGCGCCTTCGGACGACGGCCGATGCCTATGCCGCCTTGCCCATCGAGCAGCAACTGGCGCTGCGCCAGGAGTTCGATGCGCTCGATGCCAGCGAACGCCGCGGCTGGCTGCTCGGGCCGGTGCTCGGCCGGGACTATCCGCGGCTGCAGCCGCTGCTGGCCCAGGTGCCGGCAGCGCAGCGCGGACGCCTGCTCGCGATGCTGCGCGCGATGTCGCCCGGCGAGCGCAGCGATCTTGCGGTGCTGGCGCAGCGCACGCCGCCGCAGGAACGTGATGCGTTGCGACGCGCATTGCTGTCGACCTCGCCGGCGGCTCGTGCGGCGTGGTTGCAGTCGCAGCTGGATCGTTGATCCTTCCTCTGCGGTGATCGCCCGACCGAAGAGCAATCGGCAGCGCACGCTTCGTCCTACATCCGCACCAGGCTGTAGAAGAATGTCAGCACCGCGCCGAACGTCAGCAGCATGAAGTACACCGTGCCGATCACGCAGTACTTGAACAGCGTCATCGGCCAACCTTGCCCGTAGACCTTCTTCTGCATCAGCAGCAGGTAGATCGGCATCCATGCCCACAGCAGTCCTTCGACCCAGCCGAACGCCGTCCCCAGCCACGGCACCTGGGCGCCGACGCCGTGGCGCAGCGCCATCGACGCGAAGATGCCGAGCAGCGACAGCAACAGGAAAGCATGGCTGTACAGCGCGACCACGAGATGTTCCAGGTACAGACGGCGCTTGAAGATGTAGAAGATCTTCAGTAGCAGCGCGAACACCGGCACCAGCACGAACAACGTCGACGGTATCGCACTGATCACGACGCGCACGAAGCGCTGCGGATCGTCGCGGATCGACATCATGTTGCGGCTGGCGCGGTCGGACTGCCTGTTGAGCCAGTCGTTGGCGAAGGCCGGGAGCCATGGAATCGCGATCGGATTGGCCTTTGCGTCCCAGGCGGTCTCGGGTTCGATCTTCGGCTTGTCCTTGCCATCGCCCGCAGCGACCGCCTCTGGTTTCGCATCGGATTTCGGCGGCTGCGTGTCGCCTGCACTGCGCTTGGTGGCGGCTGTAGCGGACTTGTCAGCCGATGCGACGCGCGAGGCGGCTGTCGTCGATCGTCTGGCGTCGTCGGCGGCAGCTTCGAGCTTGGCGATGCGGAGCTTGGCGTCCGCCTGCAGTGAATTGCGGGCGACATCGAGCTTGACGGTGCCGGCGGGTTTGTTCTTCGCGACCAGCGCGCGCGCCTTGTCGATGCGTGCCAACTCCACGTCGCGGATGCGCTCGACATCGGCGACCGTCGTGGCCATGGCGATGGCGACACGGGCTGCGGCGCCCGGCTCGGCGACGGCGGGGCCGGCCTGAAGTTCGGTGATGCGACGCTTGGCCTGCGCCTGCAGGGAATTGCGCACGATATCGAGCTTGACCGTCGCGGCAGGGACGTTCTTCGGGATCAGCGCGACCGCACGGTCGATGTTCGCCAGCTCGCGATCACGGATGCGCTCGACTTCGGCGACGGTGCTGGCCTTGGCGATGTCGCGATGGGCTTCGGCGCCGCTTGCCATGTCGGCTTCGTCGTCCTTGCTGATGTTGATGCCGGTGTCGGGATCGATCTGGATCGCGTTCTCGGCATCGAACTCCAGCGAAAACTGCGCGACGAAGAACGTCACCAGGCTCAGGATGACGAACAGGCGCAGCGGCGCGACATAGCGCGCGCGGTGCCCGGCGATGTAGCCGAGCGCCACGCGTCCGGGCACCACCAGGTCGCGCAACGTGCGGAAGATGCGGCCGTCGAGGTGCCAGAACGACTCGAACACCTCCTCCAGCGCATGTCCGATATAGCGCATCGGACTGTGCACCGACTGCCCGCAGACGTGGCAATACGCGCCATGCAGCGGCGCCGCGCAGTTCTCGCATTGCGCCGGGTGCTCCGCGGCCTCCTGCTCGGCAGCGACCAGTTCTTCAGCAACATGTTCCGTAGCAGCACGTTCCTCAGCATCACGCTCCGCAGCACGCTCCGCAGCAGCACGCTCCGCAGCAGCACGCTCCGCAGCAGCACGCTCCGCAGCAGCACGCTCCTCCGCAGCGACGCGCTCGGCGGCCGCTTTTGCCTCGTCCGCGGCGGATGGGCCCTGTTCGCTCATGTGTTCTATTCCCCTTCGCTACCGGCGGACGCGCCGGGGCTGCCCGGGCAAGCGGTTAAGATAGTCGCCCGCCGCGATCCGGCGCCAGCGCCCGACATTCGATCGATGGCGCGGCCGCAGTCGAGCGACTCCCCATGACCAACGCATTGTCCCCAGCACCGCGTCTGCGCGACGAAGTGCGCACCACGGCCTTCCTCGCCGCGCCGCTGGTCGTCGGCCATTTTTCCAGTGGGCTGATCGGCTTCGTCGACGCCGTGCTGGCCGGCCGCCATGGCACGACCACGCTGGCGTCGGTCACGATCGGCACCGCGATGTGGTGGCTGCCGATGGCGGTGCCGATCGGCGCACTGCTGGCGGTGCCGGCCTCGGTCTCGCAGCTCGACGGCGCCAGGCGCCGCGACGAGATCGGCCCGCTGTTCCGGCAGGCGCTATGGCTGTCGCTGGCGTTGGGCCTGCTGCTGTTCGCGCTGCAGACCGCGCTGCCGTACGTGATGGCGCCGATGGGCATCGCGCCGGAGATCATTCCCGGCGCGCAGGCCTTCCTGCGCGGCATCCGTTGGGGCGTGCCGGCGCTGACGCTGTACTACTGCATGCGTTACCTGTGCGACGGCCTGCACTGGACGACGCCGTCGATGGTGTTCGGCTTCGGCGCGCTGCTGCTGCTGGTGCCATTGGGTTACGCGATGACGTTCGGCGCTTGGGGATTCCCCGAACTCGCCGCCGGCGGGCTCGGCATCGCCTCGGCGATCGTACTGTGGCTGCAGGCGATCGCGATGGCGGTGTACCTGTGGCGGGCGCGCCGGTTCGCCGACCTGAAGCTGTTCGAGCATTTCGAGGCGCCGCGCTGGCGGCCGATCCGCGGCCTGCTCGCCACCGGCCTGCCGATCGGCGTGAGCTGGTTGATGGAGGGCAGCCTGTTCATCGTCACCGCCTTGCTGATCGGGCGCCTCGGCGAAGTGCCGGCGGCCGCGCACCAGATCGCGATCAACGTCGCCAGCCTGTGCTTCATGATCCCGCTCGGACTGGCCGAGGCGACGACCGTGCGCGTCGGTTATGCACTCGGCAGCGGCAAGGGCGCGGCGGGCGTGCGCAGGGCCGCGTTCGCCGGTTACGCGCTGGTGGTCTGCACGCAGACGCTGTCGGGGCTGGTGATGTTGTTCGGACACGACGCGATCGTCGCGATCTACACGCGCGATGTCGCCGTCGCCACGCTGGCCTCGTCGCTGTTGTTGTACGCGGCGGCGTTCCAGTTCCCCGATGGCGTGCAGGTGCTGTCGATGGGCGCGCTGCGCGGCTTGAAGGACACGCGCGTACCCATGTTCCTGGCGGCATTCGCCTACTGGGGCATCGGCATGACACTCGGCGCCGGCCTCGGGCTGGGGCTGGGCTGGGGGCCGCGCGGCATGTGGATCGGGCTGATCGCCGGGCTGCTGGTCGCCGCTATCCTGCTGTGCCGGCGCTTCTTGAGATCGTCAGGAGACGCCCGCATCCTTCGGGAGGCGCGCGACGAGGTGCAGGGCGAACAGGTGCCGTCCGCCGTGATGACCGATGGCGCATGACAGCGCCGTTGCGCACGCCCAAACTGCCCACAGCAACCCCGCTTACAGCAGCATGTCCCGGAGTTCCACTACATGAACGAACCGCGCACCCGCGGCCCGATCGCCCGCGTTTTCATCGGCATCTGGGATGCCATGAACTTCACCCGCAGGCTGATCTTCAACCTGGTCTTCTTCACCCTGCTGCTGCTGATCCTGGTCGCGATCGGCGCCGGTGACCGCGCCAGGCCGCTGCTCGACCGCAGCACGCTGGTGATCGCGCCGGAAGGCGCGCTGGTCGAGCAGTACACGACCGACCCGGCCAGCCGCGCCTTCGCTCGCGCCTTCGGCGACGAGGACGCCGGCGAAGTGCAGATGCGCGACCTGCTGCGCGCGATCGACGCCGCCAGCAAGGACAAGCGCATCGAACGCGTGTTGTTGCGCGTCGACCGCATGACGTTCTCCGGCTATGCCTCGATTCGTGAAGTCGCCGCCGCGCTGGCGAGGCTGCGTGCCTCCGGCAAGCAAGTGATCGCCTTCGGCGAAAGTTTCGACCAGGCGCAATATCTGCTGGCAGCGCAGGCCAACGAGGTCTATCTCGATCCGATGGGCGGGCTGCTGCTCGAAGGCCTCGGCCGTTACCGCCAGTACTACCGCGAGGGCCTGCAGGACAAGCTCGGCGTCGACGTGCACGTGTTCAAGGTCGGCGAGTACAAGTCCGCGGTCGAGCCCTACGTGCTCGATGCCGCGTCGCCGGAGGCGAAGGAAGCCGACTTGTTCTGGATGAACGACGTCTGGCAGCGCTATCTCGGCGATATCGCCAGGGTGCGCAAGCTCACGCCATCGCAACTGGCTGCCGACATCGATACGTTGCCGGCCGGGATCGAGGCCGCTGACGGCGACCTCGCCAAATACGCACTGCAACACAAGCTCGTCGACGGCCTGAAGACGCGCGAGGAGGTCGAGGACCTGCTGATCGAGCGTGGCGTCGCCGACGAGGATGCCGAGGGCGGATTCCGCGGCGTCTCGCTGGATGGCTATCTCAAGCACGTCGACAGCGCGCTCTCGCCGATGGACGAACGCGCGCAGGTGGCGGTCGTCGTCGCCGAAGGCGAAATCAGCGGCGGCGAACAACCTCCGGGCACCGTCGGCGGCGAGTCGACGGCGGCGTTGCTGCGCGAAGCTCGCGACGACGAGCACGTCAAGGCGTTGGTGCTGCGCGTGGATTCGCCCGGTGGAGAAGTATTCGCGTCCGAACAGATCCGCCGCGAAATCGTCGCGCTCAAGTCGGCCGGCAAGCCCGTGGTCGTGTCGATGGGCGACCTGGCCGCATCGGGCGGCTACTGGATCAGCATGAATGCCGATCGCATCTATGCCGATCCCTCGACGATCACCGGCTCGATCGGCATCTTCGGCCTGATCCCGACCGTGCCGCGCACGCTCGAGAAGATCGGCGTGCACACCGACGGTGTCGGCACCACGCGCTTCGCCGGCGCCTTCGACATCAGCCGGCCACTGGCACCGGAAGTCGGGCAGGTGATCCAGTCGGTGATCGAGAAGGGTTACCGCGATTTCACCGGCAAGGTCGCCAGCGCGCGCAAGCGGCCGGTGGCCGCGATCGACAGCGTCGGCCGCGGCCGCGTCTGGAGCGGTGCGCAGGCGCGCGAGCGCGGCCTGGTGGACCAATTCGGCGGACTGCACGACGCGATCACCGACGCCGCCGCGCGCGCCAAGCTCGGCAAGCCGGATACCTGGCGCGTGCGTTACGTGGAGAAGGCGGCGACGCCGTTCGAACGCTTCTTTACGCGCATGGTCGAGAGCCGCGTCGGCGGCGCCTGGCTGCAGCATTCGGATTTCGCACGTAGCCTTCTCGTGCGCGCCATGCCGCAGGTCGATCATGACCTGCGCTTCCTCGACAGCGCGTTGAAGCCGGGTCGCGGATCACCGGTCAAGACATTGGCGTACTGCTTCTGCGCGTTCTGAAGAGGCGCGATCGCTCGCGAAAAAAACCCGGCGAAAGCCGGGCTTTTTTTGCCGCGAACAGGCTCAGTTCTGTGCGTCGATCTCCGCTCGCTGCTTGTCCGCTGCCTCCTGCACCGTCTGCTCGACCGCCTTGGCCCGCTCGATCGGCGCCTGGATCGCATCGCGCAACTCGGTGTTCGCTTCGGCCTGCGGCTCGGGCGGCTCGTCGGTCGGCGGTGGCTTCGGCTTGGAGCAGGCGCAACACAGGCATAGCAACAGCAATCCGGCGGTGATTCGCGACATGGCGTTTCCCTCGATCGACCCGGCGCTATGCTACGCCGAGGCGGACGAGGAAAACGGGCCATGGATCCACATCGCTGGCGTCTGGACGGACAACTTGCGCTGGTCACCGGCGGCAGCGCCGGCATCGGCCGCGCGATCGCGCGCGAGTTGCTCGGCTTCGGCGCCAGCGTGCTGATCGCCGCCCGCGACGGTGACGCGCTGGAACTCGCACGCGACGAACTGGCCGAGGAATTTCCCGACGGCGACATCCGCGCACTGGTCGGCGACGTTGCCGATGGCGAGCAGCGCCGCGAGATTCTCGACTGGGTCGAGGACCAGGGCGACGGCCTCAACATCCTCGTCAACAACGCCGGCACCAACCGCAGCAAGCCGACCACCGAGTACACCGAGGACGAGTGGCGCGAGATCTTCGAGGTCAATCTGTTCTCGGCGTTCGAATTGTCGCGCTATGCCTACCCGCTGCTGACCAAGCATGCGGCCTCGAGCATCGTCAACGTCGGCAGCGTGTCCGGACTCACCCACGTCCGCTCCGGCGCGCCGTACGGCATGAGCAAGGCCGCGCTGCACCAGATGACCAAGAACCTCGCCGTGGAATGGGCCGAAGACGGCGTACGCGTGAATGCCGTGGCTCCGTGGTACATCCGCACGCGCCGCACCACCAGCAAGCTGGCCGATCCGGACTATCTCGACGAGGTGCTGCTGCGCACGCCGGTCGGACGCATCGGCGAGCCGGAGGAAGTGGCGGCTGCGGTGGCGTTCCTGTGCCTGCCGGCGGCGAGTTACGTCACCGGTGAATGTATTGCGGTGGATGGTGGGTTCCTGCGCTATGGGTTCTGAGTGGCTGCTTCCGACCCAGAGCAGACACAGTCCTTGTCAGGCGACGTCTCTATCTCATTCTGACAACGACCTTGCCTTTTGCCCGACCCTTGTCGACGTAGGCCATGGCCTCGTTCGTCGATGCGAACGGAAATATCTGGTCGACCACGGGCAAGATCGCCCCGGAGTCGATGAGAGAGCCGATCTCGCGCAACTGATTGCCACTCGCTCGCATGAAGAGGAAGGAATAGCTCACGCCATGACGCTTGGCTTTCTTCCTGATGCGATAGCTCAGAAGATGCATGACTTGCCTCAGGAACCAGGAAGCGCCGATCCCCCTTGCGAAATCAGGATCCGGTGGGCCGGAGATCGAGACGAGCTTGCCGCCGGTTTTCAGCACCCGCAGTGACTTCTCGAGCACGTCTGCGCCAAGGCTGTTCAGGACGACGTCGTAGTCCCGAAGGGCCCGCTCGAAATCCTCCTTGCTGTAATCGATGACCACATCTGCGCCGAGCTGTTTCACCCAGTCCGCGTTGGCCGCGCTCGTGGTGGTGGCCACGAACGCCCCGAGATGCTTCGCCAGTTGGATGGCAACGGTTCCCACGCCGCCGGAGCCGGCGTGGATGAGGACTTTTTGTCCTTTTTTCAGATTCGCCCGTTCGACCAGTACCTGCCACGCTGTCAAGACAACCAACGGAAGGGATGCAGCCTCTTCCATACTGAGTGTCTTGGGCTTGTGCGCCACTGCATCTTCATTCATCGCAATCAGCTCCGCGAAGGCGCCGATCCGCGCGGTATCCGGTCTCGCGTAGACCTCGTCGCCGGGCTTGAATCGCAGCACTTTGGGCCCGACGCGAACCACGACGCCGGCCACGTCATTGCCCAGGACCAGTGGCAGGCGATAGGGCAGAAGGAGCTTGAATTCGCCATTCCTGATCTTGGAGTCCAGGACGTTCACGCTTGCGGCGTGTACCTCGACCAGCACGTCGTCCTCACCCACCTCCGGCTCCGGCATTTCGCCCATCCGTAAGGCGACCGTTTTTCCATAGCGATCGAGAATGAATGCTTTCATGATGCGAGCTGCAGATCTTTTCGGATTCCGGAGTCCAATGCGGCGGCAGGCGCAAACCTGCGAAGCAGTCGCATGCGCCCGGCGAGCTTGCCTGCCGTGTACCGAAGCTTCGGGCGTGCCGCGCTGGCCGCTTCCAGCACCACGTTTGCCACCACGTCGGGCGGGTCGGCAGCGGTCATCACCTTCTTCAGCGTCACGGCAAGGGACGCGCGGATCTCGCGGTACTCCTCAAGCTTCGCGTCGGGCTCCAGGAAGTTCGCGTCGAACTGCGTCTTCGTGTACGCCGGCTCGATGACCGAAACCCGGATGCCTTGCGTGCGCAGCTCATGGTCGAGTGACTCCGAATAACCTTCGACCGCGTGCTTGGTCGCGGCATAGAGCGCTCCGTAAGGCATCGGCAGGAAGCCAAGCACGGAGCCGATGTTGATGATGCGCCCACTACCCTGCTGCCGCATATGCGGGACGACAGCCCGCGTCATCCGGACGATGCCCATGAAGTTGGTATCGAAGATGGCTTGGGCCTGCTCGATGGAGCTTTCTTCCGCGCCGGCCGGAGCGACACCGAATCCGGCATTGTTCACCAGCAGATCGATGCGACCTTCCAACCGCATCACCTCCCTGACGATGGCTTCGACCGATTCATCGCTGGTCACGTCGAGGGGCAGCATTGCAAAAGATAGCGGGTTCGCCTGCGCTCCGCGTCTGCTGGTGCCGTAGACCGTGTAGCCAGCGATTGCGAGCCGCTCTGCGGTGGCCTTGCCGATGCCTGAGGAGGCGCCGGTGACGAGCGCGATGGATTTCTTGAGCTTCATGGGAATGCCTTTCAGTGGGGGACGGCGGTTGGTGGCAGTTAGAGGTGGTGCAACACAAATATGACGAGTATCATATTAAGGGGCGAAGAATGAGAGCTGCGTAGGCGTGCCGCGTCAGTCGATGGAAGTGAGGTGGTTCAGGGCCGCCTCGCGCAGCGCGTCGGAGAGTCGGGCGTCGTCGACGGCGCGAGCCAGTACCAGTGCGCCGACCATCGTGGACACTGCCACGAGGGCGTGCTCATGCGCGCCGGGCTGGCCCCAGTCGGGCAAATGGCGGGCGACGAGGTCGATCATTTCCTTGATTCGGCGCGTAGCGGCACGCCGTACCTCGGGCGCCTGGCGTGGCATCTCGGAACCGAGCGCGGCGGTCGCGCACCCGGTTTCGATGCTTTTTACATGGGTTTCGGAGAGATAGGCCTGGATCATTGCCTGCAGCGCCTGCTGCGGCGGCACGGCGGCGGCGACGCGTTCCATCAATACCACGGCCTCGCTGCCGGCGCGATCGGCGGCCTCAGCAAGCATCGCCTCACGCGAGGCGAAGTGGGCGTAGAAGCCGCCGTGGGTCAGGCCGGCGGCCTTCATGATGTCCGCGACGCCGGTGCCGTTGTAGCCGCTGCGTCGGATCGCGCGCGCCGCGGCGTCAACGATGCGGTCGTGGGTGGCTTCCTTGGATTTAGCGGCGGCCCTTGTCATATGACGTACATCATATAACCTTCTCGCATCGGCTGCAAGAGGGTTACGCCGATACCGGTACACGATTGCGGCGCGAATGGCCTCTGGCCGAAAGCCGTCATCGGGAGATCGGTGATGATCAAATGCCGCAGGTGCTGTCCCGCAGCATCTGCGCCACGCGCTTGAACTCGACCTGGTTGGCCTCCTTGTCCGCCGCGCGCGCGAAGCGCCAAGTGGCTTCGACTTCCTTGAGCCGCTTCTTCCAGGTGTCGCAAGCGGCCGCATCGGGCACGCGCTGGCACTGGTCGGTGACCATCTGGCAGGCCTCGCCTGCGCCTCTTTCCGCACTGCCGTCGATCCCCATGGTCTCGAGGCGGACGCAGCGCGGCGCGGCTTCGCCGCTGTCGCTCAGATAGCTGTCGTTGTCGTAGGTGTTGCACTGGAACAGCGGCGGTGGCGGCAGGCGATCGGCATCGGCGATCGTGGACGCGGGTTCCACGGTCTCCGCTTCCGCAGGTGGCGTTGCTTCGGCTTTCGTGATCGTGGCAGCGGCTGCTTCAGGCGGGCGCGGAACCGCGACCGATGCGGGCGTGGCGACGGTCTGTGCGGGCTGCACGACGCGCCGCTCCTGCTTCGTCCCCTTCGGGCAAGGCACGTTGTTCTGGAACGTCAATGCGCCCTTGCCGTCGGTACAGCGGTAGATGACGACGTCCTGCGCATGCAGTGCAGTGGCGACGAACAGTGCGGCGAGCAAGATCGGCAAACAGGACAGCGCACGCATCAATAAGCTCCGCAATCGTCTGACAGACGCGCGTTGATGCCGCGCTCTTCGGTATTCAATGTCGCGCGTTCGCTGGGCATGGCGTTGAAGAAGCGGCGGCGGATCTCGTCGCGGCGATCGACGAGCCGCGCGCACATCTCGGCCTGCGGCAGCGGATGGCATTCATCGCGCACCCAGGTACCGCCGACGGGAAACAGGAGACCCGGATGCCCCGGCGAATGCATGGGCGGCCGCGGTGGGCGCGGTGGACCAGGGCGATCGCTCGGCGGGCGCGGCGAGGGAGAGCCGATGTGATCGCCGAGTGCCAGAGATCTCGGGCCAACCGGGAAATCCAGGGTCCACAACGGCACCCAGCGTGGCGCGCCGTCGGCGGTGTCGCTGGTGTAGTAGCTGCCGTCGGGACGCACGCACTCGTACATCGGTCGCGGTGCGTTGCGGATCATGATGGGTTGCGGCGCTGGTTGCGCCGCAACCAGCGGCGCCGGCGTCGGCTGCGCGCGCAGTGGGGCGTCCTTCGGCCGGATCATCGAGCGCACCTGCTGTTGCTGGCCCTTGGCACATGGCGTGTCGCGCAAAGTGAGCTTGCCCTTGGCATCGGTGCAGCGGTAGATCGTCACGTCGTCATCGGTAGCGCGCACGCACGGCGCCGCGGTGGCGAGCGCGGCGGCGCACAGGGCGATGAGCAGGGTACGGCGCATGCGCGCATCTTGCGCGCCTGCGTGACGCCGGAAAAGAGCAACCGGTTCAGCTGGACTCGGCGACTGTGCCTTCGTTCATCGCGGCGGACCGGGCGAGCCGGTCCGCCGCACGACGGTCATTTGGCGCGCGTGTACTCGATCATCATGGTCTTGACCTCCTTGCCGTCCTTCGGCTCGTACATCTCGAAGACGTGGTGGTCGGCATCGACGACGCGCACGGTCTGGCGGATCGGGATCATCTGGCCCTTGTTCATCGGGTCGGCCATTTCGCCGCGGTAGGTGTAGGTCTTGGTCGCGGCGTCGTAATCGCCCGTGCTCAACATCACGCCCGTCGACATGTTGTCTGCCCACGTGCTGGTGTATTTGCCGCGGGTGTTGTCGTAGCCGCTGTAGCCGGAACCTTCGAACGGCGCGCCCATGAACTGGCCGGTGAAGTCCATGCGGACCTGGCGCCCGCCGAACACGGGCGTGTTCACCGACTGACCGGTCTCGGTCATCGGCGGCGCCGAGGGTTCCATCCACATCGTCTGCTTGGTTGTCCAGGTGCCGGCGAACTGGTCGGCGAGTCGCTTGTGTTGCTCGCCCGGCGTCGCGGCCTTCGTCCAGGCCTCCATCATCGCCTTCGTTTCCGCGCTCATCTGCGGTGCGGCAGCGGGTTGCTCCTTGCTGTCCTGCGCGGCCAGTGGCAGCGCAACGGTCATGGCCAGCGCCAACATAGTGGCTGCGATCGGTTGCTTCATGTGGTCTCCCTCCTCGTCTGGGTCGCGAAAGGTCCCCTGTCGCCCTCCGCGCGGTTGTCCGGCGCGAGGCCGGCCGCGGAAGGCTAGTCCGGATTGGTGATGCCCAAGTGAAGGCAGCGGATCAGCTGCGCAGCACGTCGCCGCTGCGGGCGTCGCGGATCGGCGTCGGCTGCAACAGGTTGCCGGTGTCGCCTTCGACGAGGCCATCGAGTCCCGCGCGTAACGCAGCATCGATGGCCGCCACGTCGTGCGGCGGCGGCATGGCGGCGCGGTTGGCGCTGGTCGAAACCAATGGAGCACCGAACGCCTCGCACAAGGCGGCGACCACGGCATGCGCACTGATGCGCACGGCGACATTGCTGTCGTGCACGCCGGTGATCCAGCGCGGCACGCGCACGGTCGCGGGCACGATCCAGGTGTGCGGGCCGGGCCACGTCGCAAGCACCGCTTCGCGGCGCTCTTCCGGCAGCGCGTGCCAGTCGACCAGGCCGTCCAGCTGCGGCATCGACGCGGCCACGAGGATCAGACCTTTGTCCACGGCGCGTTGCTTGAGTGCGAGCAGTCGCGACACGGCAGCTTCATCGAAGGGATCGCAGCCGAGTCCCCAGACCGCTTCGGTCGGATAGGCCACGACGCCTCCGCGGTGCAGGAGCGCCGCCGCCTCGACGATGGATAGCAAACCGGTCATCGCACTTCGATCCAGAAGCTGCCGCCGACATAGGGCTGCCCCGCCAGCGCGCCGAAGGCGACGGTCGCATCGGACGCCAGTCGCGTCAGTGCGTATTGGGTGCCATACAGCACGCGATAGCGCGGATTGCCTGCCAGTATCGCCTGCAGCGCGTACTGCTCGTTCCAGCTGCGGTTCTCGTCGATCACCCAGTGCGGCGGATAGTCGTCGGGCAGGAACACGTCGTGCACGTGGATGCACACGCCGCTTGCCAGCGTCGGCAACACCCGCGTCAGCAGGTGGACCAGGTCGCTACCGGTCTTGAGCACGTGCGAGGAATCGATGAACAGCACGTCGCCACTTTCGAGTTCGGCGAAGACCGAAGCGGGCGTGTCCTGTACGCGTTCCACGCGCAGCGCGTGCAGGCCGTCGAGATCGTGCAGGAACGCGCGCGGATACGGTTCGATCGCAGTGATGCGCAGAGCGCCGCCGAGGAAACGGCGATTGACGTCGGCGGCGAGCAGCGTCGAGTAGCCGCTGCCGACCTCGACCAGACGCCGGGGCTGCCAGTGACGCAGCAACGCGAACAGTGCGCGCGCATCGGCTTCGCTGAACTGCGAGTTGTGCAGCGAGTAGCGATGGTCGCCTTCATGCGTCTGCGCCGGGTAGTCGAAACCGGCCAGCAGCGCGGGAAAGACATCGCGCAACAGCTGCGCCTGCGCCGCCGGTTCGAAATCGATTCCGGGGCTGGCCGCATCCGCCGGCCACAGGCGCGCGCGTTCCGCGGCCAGCGCGTCGACGTCGCCGACCGGGGAGTAGAAGTGGCCGAGTGGGTGCGACAGCCACCGCTTCAACATGCGGTGGGCCTGGAAGTAGCCCAACCTGCTCAGGTAACTGCGTACGGACATCGTGATCGTTCAAGGCTGCGCGCAGGCGGGCTGCACGCAGCCATCGGGTCAGGCGGTGGGAGCGGCGGTTTTTTTCGCTGCCTTCTTGCCGGCGGTCTTCTTCGCCGTCTTGCTGGCAGTCTTGCCCGTGGTCTTTTTTGTCGTCTTCTTCGTAGCCTTCTTCGCCACCTTCTTCGCCGCCGTCTTGGTCGCTGTCTTCTTGGCGGGCGCAGTCGTCTTCTTCGCTGCGGTCTTCTTGGAACCGAACTTGCCACGCCGCATCGGCTTGCCGGTGTCCTCCATCAGCTTGACGACCTCGTCGAGCGTCAGCGATGCCGGTTCGCGATCCTTCGGAATGCGCCCATTGAGCTTGCCGTCGCTGATGTAGGGGCCGTAGCGGCCGTTGAGCACCTGGATGTCGCTGCCTTCGAAGGCTTTGATGATGCGGTTGCGCGCGATCTCTTCCTTCTCGTCGATCAGGAACACCGCGCGCGCCAGGTCGATCGTATACGGATCGTCCTCCTTCTTCAGTGAGGCGTAGACGCTGCCGCGCTTGGCGAAGGGGCCGAAGCGGCCGATGCCGACGCTGACTTCCTCGTCGTTGTTCGAGCCCAGCTTGCGCGGCAGGCGGAACAGGTCGAGTGCCTCTTCCAGCGTGATCGTGTGCATGCTCTGGCCGGGACGCAGGCTGGCGAACGTCGGCTTCTCTTCCTCCTCCTCGGCGGTGCTGCCGATCGCCGCATACGGCCCGTAACGACCGAGACGCACGCTGACCGGCTTGCCGGACTTGGGGTCGGTGCCGAGTTCGCGCGCGCCGGTGGCCTGGCTGCGATCGACCGACTCGGTCTTCTCGTCGACCAACTCCTTGAACGGGCCCCAGAACTTCTCCATCAGCGGCACCCACTCTTCCTCGCCGCGCGATACCGCATCGAGTTCGTCCTCGAGTTTCGCGGTGAAGTCGTAGTCGACATAGCGGGTGAAATGGCCGCTGAGGAAGTTCGAGACCGCGCGGCCGACGTCGCTCGGGCGGAAGCGGCGGTTCTCGAGCTCGGCGTATTTGCGGAACTGCAACGTCTGGATGATCGACGAATACGTCGACGGCCGGCCGATGCCGTATTCCTCGAGCGCCTTGACCAGCGAGGCTTCGGAGAAACGCGGCGGCGGCTCGGTGAAGTGCTGGTCGGTGTGGATGCGGTCGAGCGGCACGCGGTCGCCGGGCTTCATCAGCGGCAACTTGCGGCCTTCGTCCTCGTCCTCGGCGGCCTTCTGGTCCTTGCCTTCCTCGTAGACGGCGAGGAAGCCCGGATCGATCACGGTCGTGCCCGAGGCGCGGAAACTGTGCTCGGTGCCGGCGGCGAGGTCGACGCTGACGGTGTTGAGCGTGGCAGGCACCATCTGCGAGGCTACCGCGCGCTTCCAGATCAGTTCGTACAGGCGGCGGCCGTCGTCGTCGACGTATTTGGCGACCTGCGCGGGCGTGCGCAGCGCAGCGGTCGGGCGGATCGCCTCGTGCGCTTCCTGCGCGTTCTTGGATTTGGTCTGGTAGAAATTGGGCTTGTCCGGCAGCGCCTTGGTGCCGAAGTCGCGCGCGATCACGTCGCGGATCTCGCTCAGGGCTTCGGCCGACAGGTTGACCGAGTCGGTACGCATGTAGCTGATCAGGCCGACCGCGCCCTCGTCGCCGATCGTCACGCCTTCATACAGCTTCTGCGCCACGCGCATGGTGCGCGAAGTGGTGAAGCCGAGCTTGCGCGAGGCTTCCTGCTGCAGCGTCGAGGTCGTGAACGGCGGCGACGGACGCCGCTTGCGTTCCTTGCTGACCACGTCGGTGACGTGCAATGCGCCGTTGGCCGCGGCGACGATGCGGCGTCGCGCTTCCTCCGCGGTCTCGCCGTCGGTGATCGTGAACTGCTCGAACTTCTTGCCGTCGAATTTGTTGAGCTTGGCAGTGAAAGTCTGCGACGGGTGCGCGCACTCGGCCTCGATCGACCAGTACTCGCGGGCGATGAAGGCCTCGATCTCCTCCTCGCGCTCGACGATCATGCGTAGCGCCGGCGACTGCACGCGACCGGCGGACAGGCCGCGCTGCACCTTGCGCCACAGCACCGGCGAGAGGTTGAAGCCGACCAGGTAGTCGAGCGCGCGCCGTGCCTGCTGTGCGTCGACCAGGTTACCGGCGATCTCGCGCGGATTGGCCATCGCTTCCTTGATCGCGCGCGGCGTGATCTCGGTGAACACCACGCGCTGCAGCGTCTTGCCCTTGAGCAGGCCGCGTTCTTTCAGGATCTCGGCGATGTGCCAGCTGATCGCCTCGCCCTCACGGTCAGGGTCGGTCGCCAGGAACAGCGCATCGGCGCCCTTGGCCGCCTTGGCGATGGCATCGACATGCTTGGCGTTCTTGTCGATGACGCTGTAGTCCATCTTGAAGCCGTTGGCCGGATCGACCGCACCCTCCTTCGGCACCAGGTCGCGGACGTGGCCGTAGGAGGCGAGGACGATGAAGTCCTTGCCGAGGTACTTGTTGATCGTCTTGGCCTTGGCGGGCGACTCGACGATAAGGAGGTTCTTGGCCATCGCGGGGGAGATTCCAGGCGCGCCATGGCGGCGACGCAAAAAGGTGCATTACAGAAGGCGAACGCCCGGGCCGAGGCCACGGGCGTTCAGGTTCGCTCTATTTATAGTGGAATCACGCCGGGGTCGGCGCTGTCAAGCTCGGAGTGCGCCGGCGCCGCGAAATGGGCCCTAGTGCACGGGTTCCGGTTCGTCGGCGAACATCTGGGTTTCCATCCAGGCGTAGGCGGCTTCGGAGCCGGGCTGGTTGAACAGCACCATCAATACCACCCATTTGAGGTCGTCGAGGTCGAGTTCGTCCTGATCCAGCGCCATGGCGCGGTCCAGCACCAGCTCGCGCTGGCCGGCGTCGAGGATGCCCTGTTGTTCCAGGAACAGCAGGAAGCCTCGGCACTCGACATCGAGCTTGTCCAGTTCCGGTCCGAAATAGACGCGGGTCGGGCCATCGGCGCGTGTGGCGCGGGTGGCCGGGCGCTGGTCGGCGAGGGCATCGAGCCAGTCGAAGGCCTTGCTGATCTCGGCCGGGCTGAAGCCGGCGGTCAACAGGCCGTTCTGCAGGGAGTCGCGGTCGCGGACGAGGTCCGCGTCTTCGGTGAAATAGTGTTCGAACAGGTAGAGCAGGACATCCAGGATGCTCTCTTTCATTTCCCCCCGGCCTGCGCCTGGCGGCGCGGTGTCGTTAGCGTCTGAACAGGTCCATCCCGGACCGGTTCTCAGGACTTGCGGGAATACCGGCCGTGCGCGACTGACACCCGGCCTTCAAGCTCCATGACCAGCAGCATGGAGGACACATCGGCGGTCGTCAATCCGGTGCGTTCGACCAGCCGATCCATACCTGTGGGGTCATGGCCCAAGGCCTCCCACAAGTGGTGGTAGTCGGGGTCGCCGAACTTCGCGGTACTGCGTGGGGTCTCGATGAGGCCCTTGGCCGCTGAACTGGGGGCAGAAAGCCGTGCACGCAAGGCGTCTGCGAGTTCGGCGGCCATCGGTGCCAGCGCGGCGATGACTTCCTGTGCGCTTTCGACCAGGCCGGCGCCGTCTCGTATGAGGCGGTGGCAGCCGCGGGTCATGGGGTTGTGGATCGAGCCCGGGACCGCGAAGACGTCGCGTCCGGCCTCTCCGGACAGCCGGGCGGTGATCAGCGCTCCGGAACGTTCGGCGGCCTCGATCACCAGCGTCGCCAGTGCGAGGCCGGCGAGAATGCGATTGCGGCTGGGGAAATGTTCGCGCCGCGCTTGCGTGCCGGGCGGGTGTTCGCTGGCGACTGCGCCGCGTGCGCAGATCTCGGCGTGCAAGGCGGCATTGCCGCGCGGGTAGGGCACGTCGGCACCGGTGCCGAGCACGGCGATCGTCAGGCCGTCCGCTGCCAGTGCGCCTGCGTGCGCAGCGGCATCGACCCCGGCGGCCAACCCGCTGATCACCGCCAGGCCGGAAGCCGCCAGGGCATGGGCGAAGTCGTGGGCATGATCGCGGCCGCCGGCGCTGGGCATGCGGCTGCCGACGACGGCGACGCCCGGGTGCCACAGCAATGCGGGATCTCCGGCAACGAACAGCGCCAGCGGCGGGCTCGCGATCTGGCGTAGCAAGGCGGGATAGTCGGGATCGTGCCAGCCGATCAGATGATGCTCGGGCCGCGCCAGCCAGTCGCGGCTGCGCGCGAGGTCTGCGGGTAGCGACGAGGTCGAATCGAAGGCCCGCACCTGACGCTCGTCCAAACCGGCCAGGCGCCAGGCCCTGGATCCCGCCTCGCGGGCCGCCGCTGGCGAGGCATGCGCCTCCAGCAGGTTGCGGCGAGGTCCGGTCGCGCCGCCGAGCGACAACAGGCACAGCAAGGCGTCGCGATCGGCTTCGGTCATCGCGACAGCTTGCGACGCCAACGAAAACGGCGCCCGAGGGCGCCGTCGCGATGATGTGTCGGGAAAGTCCTCGCGGACCGCCGCCTTTCAGTACGGCGCGTCGGGGTGCTTGAGGTGGTAACCGATCATGGTCGGCTTGATGCTGTCCATGACCAGGCCGTAGCTGACCTTCTCGTAGGTGCGGAAGATCATCACGTGACCGGCGAACTCGTCGGGCAGGCGCACCTTGCTCTCGAACGACACCGAATCCTCTGTGCGGTCCCATTTTTCCTCGACACGGTCGACCGTGTTGGTGCCTTCGCGCCAGATCGAGAACACCGTGCCGTTGTCGACACCTTCGCGGGTGCCGGCGGAAATGGCGACCACGTCGCGCGGTCCACCGGCGCTCAGCATGTCGGCGACGGCCAGCACGCGGGCCGTCCCGTAGTCGAGCTGCTGCTTGGGCGGGTGCGGGAAGAACTGCAGGTCGTAGGGCTGCGCGTCGACCGCGATCAGACGGTCGCCGACGCGGACCTCGCGGCCCTGTTCGTCGAGCAGCAGGGTGCTGGCCTCGATGCCACCGACTTCGCCACGCGTGACCGTGCCCAGGCTGACGCGCATCAACTCGAAGCCGAGCAGCTCATGACCCTTGTCGGGCATGACCACGTTGGTCCAGTACTGGTGGAAATCGATGTCGCGGCGGCCGCGCTCGTCGAGATCGTCCTTCCACATCAGGTCGCAGCACATGCTGGTGCGGTCCAGGCGCGTGTAGCGCACGGTCGGCCGCACCACGAGATAACGCTCGCCGGCGCGTGCGGTCGGCAGGCCCTTGATGTAGGCGACCTGGCCCTGGGCGCTACGCATCCGGTCGCCCTCGAGACCGACCACGTAGGGCAGCTGGTCGAACTGGTCGACGACGCGCAGGTCCTTGAGGAAGGCCTCGACATCGGACAGCGGGATCGCATTGATCGGCGCGGCTTCTTGGCGCGGGCCGGGCTGCATGGCGACGCGATCCAGATAGGCCAGGCTGAGCACGTCGCCCGGATAGATCAGGTGCGGGTTGCGGACCTGCGGATTGGCCTGCCAGATCTCCGGCCACAGCCACGGTCGCTTGAGGAAACGGCCGGCGATGTCCCACAACGTGTCACCACGCTTGACGACGTATGTGTCCGGATGGTCGCCGCGAAATTCCTGTGCGACCGCATAGGTCGCCACAGTCAAGATCGCGACGGCAAAAACTGTGCGAAGCCCCTGAGAAAGGCGCTTAAGCATGGTGGCCATCTACCCGCTCCCCTTGGAGATTTCCCCTTAACGCCGAGGCACTATAGCCCACAAAGCGCGGCCCAAGGCAAGCCCGACGGCGCTACAATGCCGCGACCGCTTGCGGTTGTGACCGACGCCACCATTTCAACGCCATGGCCCTGCTCCCGATCCTCGAATTCCCCGATCCGCGCCTGCGCACCAAGGCCGCGCCGGTCGATCCCGCCCAAATCACGACGCCGGCGTTCCAGACCTTGCTCGACGACATGTTCGAGACCATGTACGAGGCACCCGGTATCGGCCTGGCCGCGAGCCAGATCGACGTGCACCAGCGCTTCATGGTCATCGATGTCAGCGAGGAGAAGGACCATCCGCTGGTCTTCGTCAACCCGGAGATCCTCGCCAAGTCGGGTGAACAGGTCTACCAGGAGGGTTGCCTGTCCGTGCCCAGCATCTTCGCCGACGTCACCCGCGCCAACGAGATCACGGTGCAGGCGCATGGCCGCGATGGCCAGCCATTCCAATTGCATGTCGATGGCCTGCTCGCGGTGTGCATCCAGCACGAAATGGACCATCTCGAAGGCAAGCTGTTCGTCGACTACCTGTCGCCGCTGAAGCGCGAAATGGTGCGCAAGAAGCTGGCGAAGCAGCGCAAGCTGCAGCAGTCCGACGCCGCTTGATCGGCAACGGCGCGCGCGCCTCACCTCACGCTTGGTTCCTTTTCTGTTGTCCGGCTCGCGCTGGATGACGGTGGAAAAGCGTTCGTGCCGGCACTGTGCGTGTAGCGGCTAGAAACTTCCAGACGGATGATTGAATGAGCTTGCGTATCGTATTTGCGGGAACCCCGGCCTTTGCCGTGCCGTCGCTGCGCGCTGCGGCCTCGCGCAACGAAGTGGTCGCGGTCTACACGCAGCCGGATCGGCCGGCGGGGCGCGGTCGCGCATTGACGCCATCGCCGGTCAAGCTCGAAGCGATCAAGCGCGGCATTCCTGTGCTGCAGCCGGAGTCCCTGAAATCGCAACTCGCGCGCGATGCGCTCGGCGCGCTGCAGCCGGACCTGATGATCGTGGTCGCCTACGGGCTGATCCTGCCGCAGAAGATCCTCGACATCCCGCGCCACGGTTGCTGGAACGTGCATGCCTCGCTGCTGCCGCGCTGGCGCGGCGCCGCGCCGATCCAGCGCGCAATCGAGGCAGGCGATGGCGAAACCGGCATCTGCCTGATGCAGATGGAGAAGGGCCTGGACACCGGCCCGGTGCTGCTGCCGAGTCCGCTGCCGATCGGCGAATCCGAAACCGCCGGCCAGCTGCACGACCGCCTCGCCGAACTCGGCGCGCAGGTGCTGGCCGACGGCCTGGGCCTGTTGCGCGCCGGCATGCGCCCGGTGCCGCAGCCGCAGCCGGAAGCCGGCGTCACCTACGCGCACAAGCTCGAGAAGGGCGAGGCGAAACTCGACTGGTCGCAGCCGGCGCAGCGCTTGGCGAACAAGATACGGGCCTTCAACCCATGGCCGATGGCGGAAGCCGAACTCGCCGGCGAGCGCATCCGCATCCACGCCGCGCTGGCGATGCCGCTCGCGCACGGCCAGCCGCCAGGACGCGTGCTGTTCGCAGGCCGCGACGGCATCGACGTGGCCTGCGGCCAGGGTGCGCTGCGCATCCGCGTGCTGCAGCGCGAAGGTGGCAAGGCGATCACCGCCGCGGATTACCTCAACGCGCGCCAGGATCTGCGCTCGGCGGAGTCGAAGTAACGTGCGCTGCGCGCGCGATGTCTTCGAAAGGAACCAGCCGTGCGCGCAACGCACGCTAGGGAACGTCGAATGACGGCCGATCCGAGACACGCCTCGGGCGCGGCGAGCCGCGTGCTGGCGGCGCGCATCCTCGACGCGGTGCTGCATCGTGGGCGTTCACTGAAGGCCGAACTGGCCAGCACGCTGCCGGGCCTGCACGATCCGCGCGATCGCGCGCTGACCGAGACGATCTGCTTCGCCGCGTTGCGCCAGCGCTCGCGCTACGCGGCCGCACTGGCGACGTGGATGCCCAAACCGCTTGCGAAGCGCGACGAAGAGCTGCGCGCGCTGCTCTACGCCGGCTTCGCCCAGCTCGATCCGATCGGCCTGCCGCCGCATGCCGCCGTCGCCGCGACCGTCGAGGCCGCTCGCGAACTGGGGCGCGCGCACCAGGCTGGCCTGGTGAACGCGCTGTTGCGGCGCGCGCAACGCGACGGCTTGCCCGCGATGGATCCCGCGGACGCCTGGCCGCCATGGTTGCTCGCACAACTGCGCAGCGACTGGCCGCAGCACATCGACGCCATCCTTGCAGCCAGTGCCGAACCCGCACCGCTCTGGTTGCGCGTCAACCGCCTCGCCGGTAGCCGCGACGCCTATGCGCAGCGCCTGCAGGAAGCCGGCATCGATGCGCGCGCCGTCGAGGCCTTGCCCGATGGCCTGCGGCTCGATTCACCGGTCGCCGTGAGCGCGCTGCCGGGCTTCGCCGCCGGCGAGGCTTCCGTGCAGGACGGCGCCGCACAATTCGTCGCCGAAGCCCTGACGTTGGCGCCGCAGACACGTTTTCTCGATGCCTGCGCGGCGCCTGGCGGCAAGTCCGCGCACCTGCTGGAACGCGAACCGACGCTGCTCCTGACCGCACTCGACGTCGATGCGCGGCGACTGGCGAAAGTGCGCGAGACGTTCAAGCGCGTCGGCGTTGGCGATGCCGCCGACCTGCGCGCGGCCGACGTTGCGGATCTGGACGCATGGTGGGACGGCGTGCCCTTTGATGCGGTGCTGATCGACGCGCCCTGTTCGGCTACCGGCATCGTGCGCCGCCAGCCGGACATCCTGATGCATCGGCGCGAGAGCGATCTCGCGGCCCTGGTCGCGTTGCAGGCGCGCCTGCTCGATGCGTGCTGGCGCGTGCTTGCGCCCGGTGGCGTGCTGCTTTACGCCACCTGCTCGATCCTGAAGGGCGAGAACGCGGCACAGATCGACGCCTTCCTCGCCCGCACGCTGGATGCCGTCGCCGCGCCGCTCGATGCGCGATTCGGCCATCTGTCGGGCGCCGGCAGGCAGCGTTTCCCCGGCGAAGACGGCATGGACGGCTTCTTCTATGCGCGACTGCATAAATCCGCTTCGGCGTGATGCGCGCGCCTAGCTGCTGCATTTCGGTGATGCGGTGTTTCGGCGATCAGTTGCCGTCGGACCCGAGCAAGCGCAGATAGACCGCTTCGGTCAGCGCGATGAAACGTGGCAGGCCGAACTCCCGCACTGCGTGTTCGCGCGCAGCCTTGCCCATGGCAGGCAGGACGACCCGTTGTTCGAGCATGCGCTGCACCGCAGCGGCGACCGTGGCCACGTCACGCGGCGGCACGATCCAACCGTCGCGGCCGGGCTCGATGTTTTCCGGCAGGCCGGCGTAATCGGTCACCAGCACCGGCTTGCCCATCGCCATCATTTCGCGACAGGCGAACGAGATCGTCTCCACGTCATAAGAAAGTACAAAGCCGGCATCGATCGTGGCAATCGCCGGGCGCACGTCGTCGAGCAGTCCCGGAAAATGCACCTGGCGAGCGAGGCCCAAGCCGTCGATGCGTTGAATCTGTTCCGCTGTCGGTGGCTTGCCGGCCACCAGCACGTGCACCTGCGCACGCGCAGGCGCCGGCAGCGATGACAATGCTTCGACCAGGTCCATCCAGCCCTTGTAAGCGGCCGTGCCGGCGCTGCTTCCGAGCAGCAGCGCTGGCGAATCGCCGGTCCAACGTCTGCGCTCGGCATTTCCGTCAGACAAAGTCCGCGGTGCGAAGTGGTCGATGTCGACCCCGTTGTGCACGGTGTCCAGGCGACAACGACGATATGCAGACGCCTGCAGTGCACGCAGCGTGTAATCGCACACGGCAATGACCTGGTCGGTGCCGCGGCGCGCGCGCCACCAGTGCCCAAGGCCACGCATGGGCTTGGAGTTGTGCTTGGTGAGCACGATCTGCGGCCTGCGCCGCATGCCGTGCAGCGCAGCCATGACCAGGCGGTGGTCGGCGGAGCCGTTGACATGCACGACATCGAAATCATGCGCGCGCAGGTAGGCCACGAGCTGCCTGCGCGCGGCCCGGCGCGCAGGCCACCGCCGCAGTCCGTTGGGAAACGGCTGCGCGAGCACGCGCACGCCGTTCAATCCACTCGCCTCGCGATGCAGGCGACTGCTGCCAGGCGCGGCGACGTGCACTTCGTGCCGGCCGGCCAGCCCGCGCGCGAGCGCCGCGATATACGTGGTGTGCCCGCCGCCATCGCCTTCGTGGAAATTGGTGTACAGGAGCTTCAAACGATCAGCGCTTCCTGAAGCCGTTGGCGAGGATCGCCAACGCTCGCTCGAAGCGCTTCCACCACGGCGCATCGCCGCGCAGGCAGATCGAGGCGTAGCGCTTGGCCTCGTCCCAGGTCGGCGCGGGCTTGGTGCGGTATTCGAGCTTGGCCAGGTCGATGCAGCTGTCGTCGATGCCGGCCGCGCGCGCGTAATGCGCGACCAAGGCGCGCGAGCGCAAGCGGTTGAAATAGGTCGAAGTCGGACCGCGCGTCGACCACCAGCCGTTGTTGCCGTGGATGCGATAACCCACGCTCGCGGTCGGCAGAAAATACTTGCGCGCACCGAGCACGCTGGCGCCGTAGACCAGGCAGTTGTCGGCCGACAGGCGCCAGGTCTTGAGTACGTCTTCCGGCAGGTCCAGCGCGCGTCGCGCCCAATCGCTGCGCAGCGACAGCGCCGAGGTCGGCGCGCCGTACCAGTAGGTCAGTATGTAGGTGCTGATCGCCGTGTAGCCGAGGTCCATGGCGGACTCGGCATAGGCGACGCGCCGCTGTTCGTCGCCGAACAGTTGGATGTCGGAGAACACGAAGTCGACATCGCGACGTGCGTCGTAGAGCTCGCCGATCTTCGCCAGGTAGTCCGGCTCCCAGCGGTCGTCCGCATCCAGGAAGCAGAGCACGTCGGCATCCGCTGCCGCCACGCCGCGCCGGAACGCGACCAGCTGGCCGCCGTTCTCGCCGCACAGCAGCGTGACGCGGGCATCATCGCCGTAGCGCTCGCGCAGGAACTCCGGGGTGCCATCGGTGGAGCCGTCGTCGACGACGATCACCAACGCCGGCGCGCGCGTTTGCGCCAGTGCGCTGTCGATGGCCTCGGCGATGAAGCCGCGGTAGTTGTAGCTGGTAACGATCACTGCGAACGACGTCACGCCGCGGCTCCTTCCTGCAGCAGTGCGCGGAAGTAGGTGATGGTTTCCTTCAGGCCGTCCTCGAGGCCCACCTTCGGTTCCCAGCCGAGCTTGTCCCTGGCCAGCGCGATATCAGGCTGGCGCTGGCGCGGGTCGTCCGACGGCAGCGGCTTGTGCACGAGTTTCGAGCGACCGCCGACGAGTTGCAGCACCTTTTCGGCGAGTTCCAGCATCGTGAACTCGACCGGATTGCCGATGTTGACCGGCCCGGTGAACCCGGCTTCGGTGCCCATCATCCGCACGAATGCCTCGATCAGGTCGTCGACATAGCAGAAGCTGCGGGTCTGGCTGCCGTCGCCGTAGATGGTGATGTCGTCGCCGCGCAGCGCCTGCACGATGAAGTTGCTGACCACGCGCCCGTCGTTGGGGTGCATGCGCGGACCGTAGGTGTTGAAGATGCGCACCACCTTGATGTCGAGGTCGTGCTGGCGCTGGTAGTCGAAGAACAACGTCTCGGCGCAGCGCTTGCCTTCGTCGTAACAGCTGCGGATGCCGACCGGGTTGACCCGGCCCCAATAGCCCTCGGGCTGCGGATGCACTTCCGGGTCGCCGTAGACTTCGCTGGTCGAGGCCTGCAGGATGCGCGCCTTGAGGCGTTTCGCCAGGCCGAGCATGTTGATGGCGCCGTGCACGCTGGTCTTGGTGGTCTGCACCGGATCGTGCTGGTAATGCACCGGCGACGCCGGACAGGCGAGGTTGTAGATCTGGTCGACCTCGACGTACAGCGGAAACGTCACGTCGTGGCGCATCAGTTCGAAATAGGGATGCGACAACCGGTGCGCGAGGTTGCGCTTGCTGCCGGTAAAGAAGTTGTCCACGCACAATACGTCGTGGCCATCGTCGAGCAGACGGTCGCACAGGTGCGACCCGAGAAAACCGGCGCCGCCGGTGACGAGAATGCGATCCATGGGGTCCTGGTCAGCCTGGTTGCCGGAGTCAGAGCCCGCGACGGGCGCCAGCCACGATTTGGGATGTCTTGCCAGTGCCCATTGTCATGCATCGTCGCCGCAATGGCGAGCCCACCGAAGTCAGTGTCGGTTCGTCCGGTCAGGGGTCGGGTGTTCCGACGGGTCTCCCGTTCTGCAGCAGCCACAGCATGATCGTCTTCTGCCGCACGTAGTTGGCACGGACGTAGGCATAGACCAGGCCATGCCAGCCGTCGAGGAAGCCACCACGGAAGACGTAGCCGCGCCAGAAGCGCCAGGCCGGGGAGAACACCAGCTTCGCCAGCGAAGCGCGCTTGCCGCGTGCGAAGTCGTGCTCGGCCATCATCCGGGCGTAGCGCTGCGTCTTCTGCAGCTGTTGTTCCAGCGATCGGTAGGGATGGTGGATGAGGTCGCCGGCGAGCGTGGCGACCACGCCGTCGACGCTGGCGGCCTCGTGGATCTCGCGCGCGCCGCGCCAGCCACCGCGACGGCGATCGAACAGGCGCAACACGCGGTCCGGATAGGCATTGCCGTGGCGCAGGAACTTGCCGAAGTATTCCGACAGCCGCGCGAACCGATAACCCGCTGCGCGCGCAAATCCCTGTGATCGCTCCGCCTCGATCGAAGCGCGCAGCGCATCGCCGACGCGCTCGTCGGCGTCCAGGCACAGCACCCAGTCGTGCGCGGCCTGCTCCACCGCGAACTGCTTCTGGCTGCGGAAGCCGTCGAACGGACGCGTCAGTACGCGCGCCCCGGCGGCGGCCGCGCGTTCGCGCGTGTCGTCCGCCGAGCCGGAATCGACCACGACCACCTCGTCGCAGAACGCCAGCGATGCCAGGCAGTCGTCGATACGGTCGGCCTCGTTGAACGTGATAATGCATGCCGAAAGCGGGCAGGCCGAAACCCGGCAGGCCGAAGACGCGGTCGCTTGCGATGAGCCGGAGATGGAAGGAGCGATGGCCGAGTACCTGCTGTTTGCGACCGAGCGGTATGCGCTGCCTATCCTGCAACCGCTGGCCGAAGCGCTGCAAGCGGCAGGCCATGGCGTCAGCGCGTGGTGCGTCGATGGCGCCGCCGGCGCGCGCCTGCCCGCGCCGGTACGGATGGTCGGCCTGCGCGAAGCGGTCGCGCTGCAGCCGCGCGCGGTGTTCAGCGCGGCGAACTGGGTGCCGACCTTCGTCTCCGGCGCGAAGGTGCAGCTGTTCCATGGCTTCAATGTCGAAAAGCGCGAGGATGCGCGCGGCCACTTCCGAATCCGCGGCCTGTTCGACCTGTATTGCACGCAAGGGCCGGCGACGACAGCGCCGTTCGCGGCGCTGGCCGCACGCGACGGCTCCTTCACCGTCGTCGAAACCGGCTGGCCCAAGCTCGACCCGCTGTTCGCCGCCCATGACCCTGCGGCAGCGGCGTTGCGCGCGCCTGCCGGCGGGCGACCCGTGGTGCTGTTCGGCTCGACCTTCACCGAGCGCCTCAGCGCCGCGCCGCACCTGCACGGAGTGATCGCGGCCGAAGTCGCGCGCGGCGATCGCTATTGGCTGCTGACGCTGCACCCGAAGTGCGCGCCGGAGTTGTTCGCCCGCTACCGCGCGCTGGCGGGCGCGAATGCCTGTTTCGTCGAACCCGAAGCCGTGATGTCCGCGCAGCGCGCGGCCGACGTGCTCGTGGCCGACACCACGTCGCTGGTCTCGGAGTTCGTGGTGCAGCGAAAGCCGGTCGTCACCTTCCGCAATCGCGCACCGAAGCCGCATATGCTGGATTTCGACGATCCGGCACAGCTATCGAGCATGCTCGAGCTGGCCTTCGCGCCCACGGCGACGTTGCGCGCCGCTATCGCCGCGTATGCGGACGCCATCCATCCTTATCGCGACGGCCGCTCGTCGCAACGCGTGCTTGAAGCGACCGAACGCTTGCTCTCCGGCGCGCTGGGGCCGCTGCGACGCAAGCCTCTGGCGTCCGTGCTGCGCGCACTGAAGATCCGGGCAGCGCTGGGCTACTGGGGCCCGGGCGCCTGATCCGGCGTCAACGCAGCGGCCTGCGCGCGATTTCCCGGCCCAGCCTCGCGTGCAGGGCGCGCGCCTCGGATTCGGCCAGATAGCGGATCCGCAACGGCGGTGCGAACGTGCCGGCGCCGGTGGTGTCGAGCCACAGCGAGGCCATGCCGAAGCGCCGATCGAGCGGCGACTGTGTCAGGCGCAAGGCCTGCAGCTTGTCGAGTTCGGCAAAGCGCCAATGGCGTGACCACCAGCCCCCACGCACGGCGACCAGCCCCGCATCGAGTGCATAGCCCGCGCGCCGCGCGTGCTGGCGCGATTCGAAGATCGCCCACGCCAACCAGCCGAGGCCGAGCAGGCCCCACGCGCCGAAGCGCCAGGCCAGTACCGCACACAACACAGCGGCGAAGACGGCACCCGGCAGCAGCAAACGCCACCAGGCCTTGGCATGCAGCGGCTGCCATTGCGGCGGCGGCCACGCGGCTCCGGGCAGCAGGTGACGGATCAACGCCTCGCATTCGGCGGGAGTCGCCACCGGCGCGAGTTCGCGTAGCGCGCGCGATTCGTTTTGTTCCTCGGCCACCGCCGTATCGATCTCCAGCGTGCGTCGCTTCAGCAGCCGATGCATGACGCCCTCGCGCAGGGTCCAGGCCTGGACGCGGCGTCGCGGCACGCTGGTGCGCCAGCGCGTCAGCAGTCCGCGTTCGACGGTCAGGCGCCGGCCGTGTTCTTCCAATCGAAAACCGTAGTACTGCAGCAATGCCAGCAGCACCGAGAACAGCCGCAACAGCAACACCAATCCGGCGAGCAGGCTGGCGCCGACCAAGGCGTAGTGCACGAAGTCGAACTGATGGCTGCCGGCCAAACCGAACAGCGTCTTGCCCCAGTCCTCGAACAGGTTCGGCAACAGGCGCGGGCTGATCTGGGACAACGCCGCGACGCCGGCGCCGACCACGACCAGGCCGCGATTGGAGATCAGCCCGAGCCGCAGCACCTCGGCAGGCGGCAGTTGCAGCAGCAGATCGCCGATGTCCGCGGACTGCGCGACAGCGTCCGCGGAGACATGGCTGCTACGGCGCACCAGCTGTTCCAATGCGATGGCATCGTCGAGCTTGAGCACCCGCATCTGCGCCTCGGGTTTCTTGCCGCCGGCCGATTCCAGCCGCACCTCGGCCACGCCGAACAGGCGATGCAGCAGCGACTGGTGCACGGCCACGTTGTGGATGCGCGCGAATGGGATCTGCCGCAGGCTGCGTTCGAACAGCCCGCTCTTGACGATCAGGCTGTCGCCGCTGATGCGGTAGCGATAGGTGAAGTACTGCCACAGCGACGCCAGCGCCAGTACGCCGACGCCGATCAGCGGCCAGAGTTCATTACGGTCGCCGCGGCCGAAGAAGAACAGCGCGATCAGCGGCAGGATGAACTGCTTGAGCTGCTGCAGCAGCACGAACAGCCACGACAGCGGATGCAGCCGCCGGTCTGGCGCGTCGGCGTGATCGAGTGCGGCGGTCATCGCGCTCAGTCCGTGTCGTCGTCGAGTTGGCGGGCGAGGTGGTCGCGCAGCCGTTCGGCATCGTCGTCGTCGAGGCCGGACACGCTGACCGCGCTGTCGCGCGTGCCGGCGGTGTGGATCACCAGCGTCGCCAGGCGGAAGCGGCGTTCGAGCGGCCCACGCTTGAGGTCCAGGTGCTGCACGCGCGAGGTCGGCACGCAGGTTTCCGACTGCCACAGGCGCCCGCGCCGCAACGAGAAGCCGATGTCGTCGAGCTTCCACCGCGTATGGCGATACTGCTTGCGCGCCAGCCACGCGCCGAACGCGGGGAGGACGAGTAATTGCAGCACGGCGAACAACGATGCCAGCGCAACGGGTTTGACGAACAATCCGATCGGAATGAAGGCGACCAGCGCAGGGACCAGGAATCCGAACACGCCGGAGACGACGAAAAGCGTCTGTGCGCGCGCCGGCAGCGGCTGCCAGTCGGACTCGGGCATCGTCGCCGAAGCTTCAGCCAGCGGCGCAGCGCTGTCCGGTTCGTTCATCGGTCATGTCCTTTCATCGGTCGTGCTCCAGGTCGCGATAAGGGTTGTCGCGCCCGCTGGCGGGCGGCTGCGCGGTGTAGCGCTTGTAGGTCCATTGGTATTGCGCCGGATCGCGTCGTGCGATGCGCTCGACGGCGTCGTTCAGCGCCGCCACGGCGATGCGCGAATCGGGACTGGCGATCTCGGCGGGTGCGGGTTCGAAACGCAGCGCGAAGCGCAGGTCGGCGCCACTGCGCTCGCAGTAAGCGAACAACACGGTCGCGCCGGTACGCTCGGCCAGGCGGCCGACCAAGGTCATCGTCAGCGCGTCGACGCCGAAGAACGGCGCGAATTCGCCATCGCCGGCCTTCGGTTGCTGGTCCGGCAGGATACCGACCACACCGCCGCCCTTGAGCAGCTTGTAGAGCTGGCGGATGCCCGGACCCTCGGCGCGGACCTGGGTCACGCGGTCTTCGTCGTCGGCGCGGACCATGCGCAGGAAGGCCTCGCCGACGGCCGATTCGGGCGGGCGATACAGGATCGCCAGCGGCGTGCGCGACGCCAGCCACTGGTTCAGCAGTTCCCAGTTGCCGTAGTGCGGCGCGGCCACGATCACGCCACGGCCCGCGGCGATGGCCGCGTCGAATAGCGCCGTACCCTCGTGTTCGTGGATCAGGCGCAGGTTGCGGTCGCGCGGGTGCGTCCACAGGGACAGCGTCTCGAACGTCTGCCGCGTGGTGGTGCGCAGGATGTCGCGATGCAGGGCTTCGCGTTGTGCGGGCAGCAACTGCGGATACGCCAGTTCCAGATTGCGTCGTGCGACCCGGCTTTCGCGCTTGTCGCGACGGATCCACAGCGCGGCCATGCCGTCGGCGAGGCGTCGCAGCCATGGCCATGGCAGTCGCGAGAGCGCGAAGGCAAAGGCGTAGAGCAGGCGTGCCATGAGGGTGGGCATTTGCGAAGTCTAGCGGGAGGTCGAGGCCGGAGCCGGTCAGTACGTGCGCTGAGGCTGGTGGCAGCTCGAGCATGCGTCGCCGCTGGTACGCTCTTTGCAGTTTCCCATTCCGCATTCCCATGCTCGCCCTCATCCAACGCGTGTCCCAGGCATCGGTCGTCGTCGAAGGCGAGACCGTCGGCGAAATCGGCCCGGGATTGCTGGCCTTGATCGGCGTGCAGCCGGGAGACGGCGAGACCCAGGTCGCGCGCATGGTCGAGCGCCTGCTGGGCTATCGGGTCTTCGGCGACGACGAGGGGCGCATGAACCGTTCGTTGGCCGACACCGGTGGCGGCCTGCTGCTGGTCAGCCAGTTCACGCTCGCCGCGGACACCGGCTCCGGCATGCGCCCGGGCTTCAGCACGGCCGCGGCGCCGGCCGAGGCTGAACGGATCTTCGCCGAACTGGTGCGCAGCTGCCGCCAAAAACACCCGCCAGGGGTGGAAACCGGGCGCTTCGGTGCCCATATGACGGTCAGCCTGGTCAACGACGGCCCGGTCACCTTCCTGCTGAGAGCCTGACCCGGCTCGCAGGGCTGGTATAATTACGGGTTCACTTTACCTCCGGTGGCGCGCCTTATATGGCCAACGAACGTCCAGCAGCCCCGCAAAACGACATCAAGCAGCTGATCAGCAAGGGCCTGGAACAGGGTTACCTGACCTATGCCGAAGTCAACGATCACCTCCCCGACGACCTCGTCGATCCGGAGCAGATCGAAGACATCATCGGCATGATCAACGGCATGGGCATCGAAGTGCACGAAGTCGCACCCGATGCCGACACGTTGTTGCTTGCAGACAACACGACCGGCAATCGCGAGGTCGACGACACCGCGGCTGAAGAAGCCGCGGCGACCCTGACCGCGCTCGATGCCGAAGGTGGCCGCACCACCGACCCGGTGCGCATGTACATGCGCGAGATGGGCACGGTGGAGCTGCTGACGCGCGAGGGCGAGATCGCGATCGCCAAGCGCATCGAGGAAGGCCTCACCCAGATGTCGTCCTCGCTGGCTAGCTTCCCGTGGACGATCCAGTTGCTGCTCGAGGATTACGAGCTGCACAAGGCGGGCAAGAAGCGCCTGGCCGAGATCGTGGTCGGCTTCGTCGGTACCGAAGAGGAAAACGCCGCCGCCGAGCTGGCCAAGGCGGAAGCGGCGACCGCGCTCGCCGAGGCGGCAGAAAACGACGACGAAGATGCCGACGACGACGCTGCGGAAGAGGAAGCCGGCCCGACCGGTCCCGACCCGCTCGAAGTCGCGCGCCGCATGGAGGCGCTCGCCGCCAACTACGCCAAGTTCCAGAAGTCGTACGCCAAGAACGGCGCCAGCGCCAAGCCGGTGCTGAAGCTGCGCGAGGAGATGGCCGAGCAGTTCATGACGCTCAAGCTGCCGCTGCCGCTGACCGACACGCTGGTGCGCAAGCTGCGCGAAGTGGTTGCGCAGATCAAGGACCACGAGCGCCGCATCCTCGACCTGTCGGTGCGCGTGGCGAAGATGCCGCGCAAGGACTTCATCCGCGCCTGGGACGGCAACCAGACCAATACCGGCTGGGTCGACGAAGTGCTCAAGCGCAAGCAGAAGTGGTCTTCGGGCCTGCGCGAGGTCAAGGACCAGATCATCGCCGAGCAGGAAGCCACGCTCTCGATCGAGAACGCGATGGCCGTGACCCTGGCCGACCTCAAGGACATCAGCCGGGCGATGGCCTACGGCGAAGCCAAGGCGCGCAAGGCCAAGAAGGAAATGGTCGAAGCCAACCTGCGCCTGGTGATCTCGATCGCCAAGAAGTACACCAACCGCGGCCTGCAGTTCCTCGACCTGATCCAGGAAGGCAACATCGGCCTGATGAAGGCGGTCGACAAGTTCGAATACCGCCGCGGCTACAAGTTCTCGACCTATGCGACGTGGTGGATCCGCCAGGCGATCACCCGCTCGATCGCTGACCAGGCGCGCACCATCCGCATCCCGGTGCACATGATCGAGACGATCAACAAGCTCAATCGCATCTCGCGGCAGATGCTGCAGCAGTTCGGCCGCGAGGCGACTCCGGAAGAACTGGCGAAAGAGATGGACATGCCCGAGGACAAGATCCGCAAGGTCATGAAGATCGCCAAGGAACCGATCTCGATGGAGACGCCGATCGGCGACGACGAGGATTCGCACCTCGGCGATTTCATCGAGGACACCAACGTCGAGTCCCCGATCGAGAACACCACCAACATCAACCTCTCTGAAACCGTGCGCGACGTGCTCGCCGGCCTGACGCCGCGCGAAGCCAAGGTGCTGCGCATGCGCTTCGGCATCGACATGAACACCGACCACACGCTGGAAGAAGTCGGCAAGCAGTTCGACGTCACCCGCGAGCGCATTCGCCAGATAGAGGCGAAGGCCTTGCGCAAGTTGCGGCATCCGAGCCGTTCGGAGCAGCTGCGCAGTTTCCTCGATATCGAGTAAGCGCTCGCAAGTCGCCGCATCGAAGCCCCGCCCAGTGCGGGGTTTTCTTGTTTTACGGATCGTGGTGTCGGCCGGACGTAGCTCGCCGGTGGCGTTTCAGGTTTCGCTTGCGTCCCGCCATAATCCACCGGCGGGCCCATAGCTCAATGGTTAGAGCAGAGGACTCATAATCCTTTGGTTCCAGGTTCGAGTCCTGGTGGGCCCACCAACATCGCGGATGGGACGGCGATGGCCGACGCCGGAGAGGACGCCATCGAGAAGTTCAAGATGAGCTTCCGCAAGAACTTCGGACAGGATCTCCTGGCCGAGATCGGCACGCGTTATCGCGTGGCCACGACCACCGACGCTGGCTTCAGCGAACGGCTGGTGCATTTCTGGTCCAATCATTTCGCGATTTCCGCCGACAAGCGCACGGCTTCGCTGTATGCCGCGCCGATGGAGCGCGAGGCGATCAGGCCGCATGTATTCGGCCGTTTCGAGGACCTGCTGCTCGCTGCGGAAACGCACCCGGGCATGCTGCGATATCTCGACAACATACAGTCGGTGGGCGAGGGCTCGGTGTTCGCCGCACGCGGCGCGCGGCGGCGGCGCAAGCCCAGTAACGGCGATGCGCCCAAGCGCAAGCGCGGCCTCAACGAAAACCTGGCGCGCGAAATGCTGGAGTTGCACACGTTGGGCGTGGATGGCGGCTATACGCAGACCGACGTCACCGAATTCGCTCGCGCCATCACCGGCTGGGGGACACCGCTGGCGCGCGACTTCAACGTCGGGCAGTCGGTCGACTCTGCGTTCGTGTTCCGCGCCGCCGCGCACGAACCGGGCGCGCGCACCGTGCTGAACAGGCGCTATGCCGAAGGAGGCGTCGAGCAGGGCCGCGCCGTCCTGGTCGATTTGGCGCGGCACCCGGCGACGGCGAAACATCTGTCGTTGAAGCTGGCGCGGCATTTCGTTGCCGACGTCCCGCCGCCAGCGCTGGTCGATCGCATGACGGCAGGCTACCTCGGCAGCGGCGGTGACCTGCGCGACGTGTATCGCGCCATGATCGAAAGCGATCTCGCCTGGAACGTGGACGCGCGCAAGTTCAAGACCCCCGACGATTTCGTGGTGTCCGCGCTGCGCGCGAGCGGAATCGATGCCGGCGTGCGGCCGGAGGCCGTGGTCGCGCTGCTGCGCCAGCTCGGGCAACCGCCGTTCACGCCGCGCTCGCCAGCCGGCTTCGCCGATACCGCCGCCGACTGGACCGGACCGGATGCGCTGTGGAAGCGCGTGCAGGTGGCGCATGCCTTGGCACAGCGCATGCCGCCGCAGCACCTGGATCCACTGCGCGTCGCGCAGGACGTGCTCGGCAACGCGCTCGATGCCGACACCACCACGGCGCTCAGGCGCGCGGAATCCGCGCGCGACGGCATAGCCCTGCTGTTCGCCAGTCCCGCATTCCAGTGGAGGACCTGACATGGCCATGACCAGAAGGCACTTCGTCGCCGCGATCGGCGCCAGTTCGCTTCTGACGTTGTGGCCGGGCATGAACGCGCTCGCTTCCGGCAGCGATACGCGCCTGCTGGTGGTGCTGCTACGCGGCGGCCTGGATGGCCTGCATGCAATGCCGCCGCTGGCTGATCCAGCCTACGCGCGCCTGCGCGGTGCGCTGGTGCCGAACGACGCACTCAAGCTCGACGGTAGCTTCGCGCTGCACCCGTCCCTCAAGTTCATGCACCAGCTTTATGCCGACAAGCAGCTGCTGCCGGTGGTGGCGGTGGCGCCGCCGTATCGGCAACGTTCGCATTTCGATGCGCAGGACTGCCTCGAGAACGGCACCGCGAAACCGGGCGGCAGCACGGGCTGGCTCAACCGCTGCGTGGCGGCGTTGCCGGGGTCGGAAGGTCTGGCGATCGCCACCGTGATGCCGCTGATCCTGCGCGGCGATGGCGACGCCACCTCGTGGTCGCCGCCGCTGCCGCAGGAGGTGAATCCGATCCTGTTGCAGAAGCTGCAGCCGCTTTATGCCGCCGATCCGGTGCTGGCCGAAGCGTTCTTGCGCGCCATCGAAACCGAAGGCGCCGACGGAATGGCCGTGCAGGGCAAGGCCGGCAAGCGCGCAGGGGTGCAGCTGCCGCAGACCATGTCCGCGGCGGCGCGCTTCATGGGCAAACCGGAAGGGCCACGCATCGGGTTCGTCGAGGATTCCGGCTGGGATACGCACGGCAACCAGACCGGCGTGCTGGCGCGCAAGCTCACGGAACTGGACAACGCGCTGCGCGCTTATCGCGAGGGCATGGGCACGCAGTGGAGTCGCACCGCGGTGCTGATCGTCACCGAGTTCGGCCGCACCGCTGCGATCAACGGAACCGGCGGTACCGACCACGGCACCGGCGGCGTGGCGTTTCTGGCCGGCGGTGGCGTGCGCGGCGGTCGTATCGCCGGCGACTGGCCCGGCTTGGGCGCTGCCGATCTGAACGAAGGTCGCGATCTACGCGCCACCACCGATCTGCGTGCCTTGTTCAAGGGCGTCCTGGCGACGCAGCTGCGATTGCAGGAGACCGTATTGGATACGCGCGTATTTCCCGATAGTGGGAGCGTGAAACCGCTCGACGGACTGCTCGCCTGAGTGCGCGCAGCGGCGACAGGTCGTTCGCTAGCCGCCGTACCAGTCCTGCGGTGTCTTGCTCAGCGGATCAAAAGCATCGTGGCACAGGCGTATTTTCTGTAGCCGAGCCAGGCACGCAGGAATTCGGCCTTGACGCGTCCGCAGCCACGCGCGCCGCCTCCGCACCGCTGAAGACGACCGGCGCCGCGGCTTGCATCGCGGGTGATTGGCCGCGACGCCGATCGTCGGAACCAGGCAGGCGCCCGGCAACAGCAGGGCCAGCAACCCACACACGTAGCGACTTCATGCTTTGGCTGCTTCGCCGTGCGCGGTGCGCAACAGCTGCAGCACCTCGTAACACGCGCCCATGGTGTGGTAGTCGGTCTTGCCGGCCGGACTCTTCTCGTCGCTGTACTTGCGGTTGTCGCGATCGAGGATGCGGTACCAGGCGCCGTGTTCGTGATCGACGAAATGGCGCCAGCTATAGGCCCACAACTTGTCGTACCAGTTCCAGTACGCGGGATCGTTAGTCGCATCCGCCAGTCGCGCCGCTGCAGCCAGCGACTCGGCCTGCACCCAGAAATACTTGTCGTCGTCGCAGATCGTGCCGTCGGGTGCGAAGCCGTAGCGCAGACCGCCGTTGACGTCGTCCCAGGCGCGCGCCACCGCGGTGTCGAACAGGTGTCGCGCGGTCGGCAACAGCCAGTCGACAGGCGCCTTGCGATCACGCAGATGCGCATCGAGGATCAGCAGCAGCTTGGCCCACTCGGTCTGGTGGCCGGGCTGGAAACCCCACGGGCGGAACAGGTGCTTGGGATCGTCGCGGTGGTAGTCCCAGTCGACGTTCCAGTCGCGGTCGTAATGCTCCCAGACCAGGCCGTCGGCCTTGGCGGCCTGGCGACGCGTCATGTGGTCGGCCAGCAGCAGCGCGCGATCGAGGTAGCGCGCATCGCCGCTGGCTTCGAACGCCGCCAGCATCGCCTCGCACAGGTGCATGTTGGCGTTCTGGCCGCGGTAGTCGGTGAAATGCCATTCGGCGTCGGCTTCATCGCGGTACAAGCCCGCCTGCGCATCCCAGTAACGCGTTTCGAGCAGAGCCCAGGTCTCGTCCATCCACGGCGCGGCTTCGCCGATGCCTGCCTTCAGCGCGGTCGAATACGCGAGCAGCACGAAGGCGACGCCGTAAGCGTGGTTGGTCCGGTCCTCCGCTACGCCATCGCGGATCGTCCAGGCGTAGCCGCCCGAACGCGGGTCGCGATGCACCTCGCGCAAGTAGCGCAAGCCATGACGCGCGACGTCGAGGTAGTCGTCGCGTCCGAACTCGCGCGCCGCCATCGCATAGTTGAAGACGAAACGCGTGCTGCTGACCAGGTGCCGGTGCGAGGCGTCGTAGACGCTGCCGTCGTCGCGGAAGTAGTGGAAGAAGCCGCCCTGCGGATCGATCGCGCGCGGGTGGTAGAACGCCATGGTGTCGGCGATGTGCTTGCGCAGGAACTCGGTGCTGCGGAAATCGGGAAGCGGGGTGTCGTCGCGGTTCATGCCTGGGCCTGCAACAGTCGTTCGATCTCCTCGCGCGCGGGCATCGCCGCGAACGCGCCGTGCCGCGTCGTCGCCAGCGCGCCGGCGGCCGCGGCAAACACAAGCGCAGCTTCGAGACGCGCGGGTTGTGCGAGAAAGTTCGTGAAAGTCCCGGCGCTGATCCCTTGCGCTACCAACTGTTGCAAGAGTCCGCCGACGAAGGCATCACCGGCGCCGGTGGTGTCGGTCGCGGCGATGCGGAACGTCGCCGCTGTGCCGTGCGCATCGCGCGTGAACCAGCGGATCGGCGCGGCGCCGTCGGTGACCAGCACGCAACGCGGGTGTCCTGCCAACAGGCGCTGCAACGCGGCCGATTCCGTGCCCGCCGATTGCGCCAGGAAGTCGAGTTCGGCGCGGCACAGCTTGACCAGATCCGCCTCGAGCAGTGCTGCCCACAGTCGCGGCGCCGGATCGGTCTCGGCGGACCACAGCGACGGCCGCAGGTTCGCGTCCATGCTGACCAGCGCGCCCGCCGCGCGTGCGCGGCGCATGCCGGCTACGGTGGTCTGCGCGATGTCGGCTTCGGTCAGGCTGTTCGAGCAGACGTGGAACGCCGCCGCGGCGTCGAGGCAGCGCACATCGAAGTGCTCGGCGCGGAACAACAGGTCGGCGGCGGGCGGGCGATAGAAGCTGAAGCTGCGCTCGCCGTCTTCATCGAGCGAGACGAAAGCCAGCGCGGTCTTCGCGTCTGCGGTGCGCATGACGTAGCGGACATCGACACCGGCATCGTGCAACTGCGCCAGCAGGAAGTCGCCGAACATGTCCTCGCCGAGCATGCCGACGAACTGCGCGTTGCCGCCGAGTCGCGCCACGGCCACGGCGACGTTCGCGGGCGCGCCGCCGGCGAACTGCAGGAAGGCGCGCGGCGTCCGCGGCGAAGACGGCGTTTGCGCGAGGAAATCGATCAGCGCCTCGCCGAAACAGACGATCGGACGCCGGTCCTCGCCCGCATGCTTCATGCCGCGCTCCGCTGCAGCGGCATGTCGCTGTCGCGCAAGACCAGGTGCACCGGTGCCACGGTGCTGAGCGGTGGCTGCGTGGGATCGCGCAGGCGCTGCAGGATCAGTTCGGCGGCCTGGCGGCCGCGATCGCGCGGCGCGGCCGCGATCGTGGTCAATGGCGGCGAACTCACCGACGCCTCGGGGATGTCGTCGAAGCCGATCACGGCGAAGTCGTGGCCGGCGCGACGACCGCGCGCGGACAGGCCCGCCATCAGCCCGAGCGCGACCGCGTCGTTGTAGCAGACCGCCGCGGTCGGGGCCGGATCGCGCACGAACAGGGCGCCGGTCTGGCCGGCGGCTTCCAGGCGCGTCGGCGCGCACTCGACCAGCCATTGCGGCTCAGGCGTGATCCCGGCCGCGGCGAACGCCTCGCGATAGCCTTCGCGGCGCTGACGGCACGAGCTCGAGTCGCGGTGTCCGCCGAAGAAGGCGATGCGGCGATGGCCGAGGTCGAGCAGGTATTCGGTAGCCAGGCGCGCACCGCGCTGATTGTCGAGGGCCAGGAAATCCCAGCCGGCATCGGTCGCGCCGTCGTGCAGTTGGCGATTGAACACCAGCACAGGCGTGCGATCGCCGACCAACGCACGCAGCCGCGCGCCATCGCTGCCTTCGGCCGGCGACAGGATGATGCCGGCCGGATCGTGTTCGAGCAGCGAGGCCAGCACCGCCTGTTGTCGCTCCACCGATTCGCCGGTGCTGCCGAGCAAGGTGACGAAGCCGGCGGTCGCCAGCGCCTCGTCGACGCCGGCGGCGAACTCGGCGAAGAACGGGTTGGACAGGTCGTTGATCACCAGCGCGACGGCGGTGGACGTCCTACCGCGCAGGTTGGCCGCGCCGCGGTGGTAGACGTAGCCCTGGCGCTTGAGTTCGGCCTCGACGCGGGCACGCGTATCGGCATGCACCAGCGGACTGCCGCGCAGGACCAGCGACACCGTCGCCCGCGACAGGCCACTGGCCTTGGCGACATCGGACAGCGTCACGCGCCCGGGTGGGGAGACGTTCGGCGTCACCGTGGCGTGTCCTTGACCAGAAGGGGCATACGGGGATTTGGATCGTTCTAAATTATCCACATCCTGCGCCGCCTCGATCCTCCCTGCATTCTGCGACGCAGCATGATGCGGCGCGGTCCACGTGCTAGCTTGCGACGAATTGGAGCGATCTAAAATTCATCCTGAATGCGCCCGGCCGAGCGTGCCCGAGCGCCGCTACCGGAGCGGAACCATGAGCAGACATCGTCGATCGACGCGGAGACGGCCTCGGTGGATGGCCTGGTCGCTGGCCTGCGCGTGGGCCCTGACCTCCGCGACGATGGCCGCCACGCCGCCGAAGCCCGCCAGCGCGGCGGCCGGTCGCGCCTACGCATCGGTCGATCCGTTTATCGGCACCGGCGGCGAAGGCCACACTTTCCCCGGCGCGGTGCTGCCGTTCGGCATGATCCAGCTCAGTCCGGACACGCAGATCAAGCCGCGCAAGGATGCCTACGACTGGGCGGCCGGCTATCGCTACGACGACAGCACGATCATCGGCTTCTCGCATACGCATTTTTCCGGCACCGGCCACTCCGATCTCGGCGACGTGTTGCTGATGCCGATCGCCGGCGAGGCGAAACTCGAGCGCGGCGACACGGCCAAGCCGGGCAGCGGCTATCACTCGCGCTTCAGGCACGACGACGAAGTGGCGCAACCGGGCTACTACGCCGTGACGCTGGACGACTACAAGGTCCGCGCCGAACTCACCGCCAGCGAACGCGTCGGCGTGCATCGCTACAGCTTCCCCAAAGGCAAGCCCGCGCACGTGCTGGTCGATCTGCGCACGAGCATGTACGACTACCCGGGCAAGACGCTTGTGGTCGCGGCTGCGCGTGCGCGGCGACGGCACGGTGACGGGCTTCCGCGAGACGCGCGGCTGGGCGCCCGGGACGGCAGCTGTATTTCGCGATGCGTTTCTCGAAACCGCTGAGCGGACATGCGCTGCACGACACCGAGCAGAACGTCGCCTACAAGGGCTTCCCGCCACCGGGCGAGAAAGAGCCGATCGCAGCGCGCGCAGATCGAAGGGCGCGAACTGGTCGGCGTGTTCGACTTCGCGCAGGCGCAGGGCGCGCAGCTGGTGGTGAAGGTGTCGATCTCGCCGGTGAGCGAAGACAATGCCGTCGCCAATCTCGAGGCCGAAATGCCTGGTTGGGATTTCGACGCGATGCGCGACAAGGCGCGCGTGGCCTGGACGCAGGCCTTGTCGGCGATCGACGTCGATGCGCCGGAACCGATGCGCAAGAGCTTCTACACCGCGCTGTACCACACGTTGATGGGTCCGAGCCTGTTCATGGACAGCGATGGCCGTTATCGCGGCCCGGACAACGCGGTGCACCAGGCCAAGGGCTTCCGCAATCACTCGACGTTCTCGCTGTGGGACACGTACCGCGCGCTGCATCCGCTGTTGACGCTGATCCAGCCTGAGCAACGCAGCAACGATTTCGTCAACTCGCTGCTCGCGGCGCGCCGCGACAGCCCGTACGGCGTGTTGCCGGTGTGGGCGTTCCATGGCCTGGAGACGTGGTGCATGATCGGCTACCACGCAGTGCCGGTGATCGCCGATGCCTACATGAAAGGCATCCGCGGCTACGATGCCGACGAAGCGCTCGCCGCGATGGTCGCCAGTGCCAGCTATGGCCCCTACGACGGCATCGCGCAGTACATGCAACTGGGCTACGTGCCGATCGACGAGGAAGGCGAGGCTGCGTCGAAGACGCTCGAATACGCCTTCGACGACTGGACCATCGCGCGCGTGGCCGAGGCGATGGGTCGCAAGGAGATCGCCGCCACGTTCGGCAAGCGCGCCGGCAACTGGCAGCACGCGTTCGATGCGAAGACCGGGTTCATGCGCGCGCGCAAGCGCGATGGCGCCTTCCGCGAACCGTTCGATCCCACCGCCAGCGGCTACGGCAGCGATTACACCGAAGGCAATGCCTGGCAGTACTCCTGGTATGTGCCCCAGGACATCGCCGGGCTGATGCGATCGCTCGGCGGCGACGACAAGCTGGTCGACAAGCTCGACCAGGTGTTCGACGCCAAGGTCGACCCGAAGACCTTCGAACACATGGAAGACATCACCGGCCTGATCGGTTGGTATGCGCACGGCAACGAGCCCAGCCATCACGTCGCCTATCTGTACGCATATGCCGGCCAACCCTGGCGCACGCAGCAGCGGCTCGGCCAGATCATGGCCAGCCAGTACGCGCCGCGGCCCGATGGCCTGTCCGGCAACGACGACCTCGGCCAGATGTCGGCCTGGTTCGTGTTCACGGCGCTCGGCTTCTATCCGGTCGCGCCGGCCAGCAACGAGTACGTGATCGGCCGTCCGTTCCTGCCGCGCGCGACACTGAACCTGCCCAACGGCAAGCGCTTCAGCGTGATCGCCGACGGCCTCGACGATGCGCATCCCTACATCGGCAGTGCCTTGCTCGACGGCAAGCCGCTCGATCGCGCCTACCTGCGCCACGACGAAATCATGGCCGGCGGCGAACTGCGCTTCACGATGCAGGCCGAACCGAACAAGGCATGGGCGACGGACCGGACGCAAAGACCGTATTCGATGTCGGCGCGCTAGGTCGGCGACCGTCTCGCTGAAGCCACGCCGGGCATCCGTCCTGGGTTTACGTTTCGATGACTTTTTCGCACGTATAGTTCCAGCCGGTGCCTGCTTGGGGAATCGTGTGCAACGTCGCGAAGTGATCCTCGCTGGTCTGTCGTTGCCTCTGGTAGCGCTGTCCGGCGGCAGCTTGAAAGCGTTCGCGGCGGCGCGCGAGACTGCGACGCCGTTCGACGACGACACCGTCGCGACGCTGGCGCGCGCACTGGCGGCGCGTCCATTCCAGCCGCCGGATGCGCATCTGCCGGACGCGCTCGCGAAGATCGGCTACGACCAGTACCGCGATTTCCGTTACCGGCCGGAGCGCGCGTTGTGGCGCACGCAGGGGCTGCCGTTCCAGGTCCAGTTCTTCCATCGCGGCTTCCTGTTCAAGGACCGGGTCGACGTCTACACGGTGCAGGACGGCAAGGCCGTGCCCCTCGTCTATTCGCCCGACATGTTCAGCTACGGACCGTCGCCGGCACCCAAGGCGAAGGATCTGGGCTTCGCCGGATTCCGCGTGCACGCGCCGATCAATCGCGCCGATCATTTCGACGAGGTCTGCGCGTTCCTCGGCGCGAGCTATTTCCGGGCCGTAGCGAAGAATCTGTCCTATGGATTGTCGGCGCGCGGTCTGGCACTGGGGACCGGCGAACCCGGCCCCGAAGAGTTCCCGGTGTTCAAGGCGTTCTGGCTGGAACGGCCGGCACCGGGCGCGAACGCGATCGTCGTGCATGCATTGCTCGACAGTCCGAGCGCGGCGGGCGCTTACCGCTTCCGCATCGTGCCGGGTACGGAAACGGTGTTCGATGTCGACATGCGCCTGTATCCGCGCGTCGCGCTTGCGCACGCCGGGATCGCGCCGTTGACCAGCATGTATGAATTCGATGCCAGCGATCGCGTCGGCGTCGACGACTATCGCCCGGCCGTGCACGACTCCGACGGCCTGGCGCTGTGGACCGGTGGCGGCGAACAGGCCTGGCGTCCGTTGAGCAATCCGCGAAACTTGCAGCACAGCGGATTCCAGGATGTCGATCCGCGCGCCTTCGGCCTGATGCAGCGCAAGCAGGCCTACACGGACTATCTCGATCTCGAAGCCGATTACGAGAAGCGCCCGAGCCTGTGGGTCGAACCAGTCGGAGACTGGGGCGCGGGCGAAGTGCATCTGGTCGAGATCCCGACCGCGGACGAGTACCACGACAACATCGTCGCGTTCTGGCGGCCGCGGCAGGCGCTGACGGCGGGCCGCGAATATCGCTGGCGCTACCGCCTGCACTGGTGCGCCGATCATGTCTGGCAACCGGCGCTCGCGTTCGTCGCCAGCACGCGCATCGGCGCGGGGCCGCAGCCGAAGACGCGCCTGGTCGTGCTCGAGTTGAGCGGCGGTCGCCTCGCGAAACTGGCCGAAGACGCCAAGCCGCAGATCGAAGTGACGGCGTCCAACGGCAGCGCGCGCAATGCGGTCGCCTATCGCAATGCGGAAACCGGCGGTTGGCGCATGAGCTTCGAATTCACGACGGAAGACGACGCCATCGAGCTGCGCGCGTGGTTGAAGGACGCGGGCGCGCCGTTGTCGGAAACCTGGCTGTACCGATGGACGCCGTGAGCATGCCTGCCGGCAAGATGTCGACGGACACCGCCACTCCTACATCGTTGTTGCCGCCGGAATCGCCGCTGTCGATGCCCACGCAGTCGCTGCATGATGCCAAGGCGCCTCCAGGCAAGTTGCCGACCACGCCGCGCGGCATGGCCTGGCGCCGCGGCTGCGTGCTCGGCGCCGCGGCGCTGCTGACGCTGGTCGCGGCCTACCAGATCTGGTGGGTGTTGCACGGCATCGGCGTCGACGTGCTGGAAGTGCTGCTGCTGGTGCTGTTCGTGGCGCTGTTCGCGTGGATCGTGCAGTCCTTCGTCGGCGCGCTCGCCGGCTTCGTGCTGATGATGTCGCCGCGCCGTCCGCGCCTCGGGCTGTCGTCGCAGGGTCCGTTGCCGGCATTGGCGTCGCGGACCGCACTACTGATGCCGATCTACAACGAAGAACCGCAGCGGCTCATGGCCGGCCTGCAGGCGATGTGCGAATCGATCGCAGGGACCGGCCAGGCGCAGCAGTTCGATGTCTTCGTGCTCAGCGACAGCAACCGGTCGGACGTGGCGGCCGTCGAGGAAGCGGCGTTTCGCGACCTGCGCACGCGCATCGGGCCGGCGCAGCGGCTGTTCTATCGGCGTCGCGACGACAACGCCGAGCGCAAGGCCGGCAACATCGCCGACTGGGTGCGGCGCTTCGGCGGCGCCTATCAGCAGATGCTGATCCTCGACGCCGACAGCCTGATGTCCGGCGAAACCATCGTGCGCCTCGCCGGCGCGATGGAACGCCATGCCGATGTCGCGCTGATCCAGACCCTGCCGGTGATCGTCAACGGCAACACGCTGTTCGCGCGCATGCAGCAGTTCGCCGGACGGGTCTACGGGCCGGTGATCGCGCACGGAGTCGCCTGGTGGCACGGTGCCGAAAGCAACTACTGGGGCCACAACGCGATCATCCGCACGGCCGCGTTCGCCGCGCATGCGGGGCTGCCGGAACTTCGCGGCATCAAGCCGTTCGCCGGCACGGTGCTCAGCCACGATTTCGTCGAGGCCGCCTTGTTGCGACGCGGCGGCTGGGCGCTGCACATGGTGCCGGGCCTGCCCGGCAGCTACGAGGAAGGTCCGCCATCGCTGACCGACATGCTGGTGCGGGATCGCCGCTGGTGCCAGGGCAATCTGCAGCACGGCGCGGTGCTGCCGGCGAAGGGTTTGCACTGGGTCAGTCGCTGGCACCTGCTGATCGGCATCGGTCATTACTTCACCGCACCGATGTGGGCGATGCTGATGTTGATCGGTATCGCCATCCCGCTGCAGAAATCCGGACTGTCGTGGCAGCACGTCGCGCTGCCCGGCTTCTCGCCGGTCGACTTCTGGCGCGCGCGCGATTCCGACCGCTTCCTGTGGGTGTTCGTGCTGACCATGTCGATGCTGCTGGCGCCGAAGCTGCTCGGCTACATCGCCACGATCAGCGATCGCGAGTTGCGCCGCGGCTGCGGCGGCACGCTGCGGGCATGCCTGAGCATGCTGTTGGAAACGCTGCTCGCGGCTTTGATGGCGCCGGTGACGATGTACGTGCAGTCGCGCGGGATCGCCGAAGTGCTGGCCGGCAAGGATTCGGGTTGGGAAACGCAGCGTCGCGACGACGGCAGCCTGCCGCTGTCGAGCCTGGTGCGCGCCTACGGCGGATTGACCCTCGCCGGCGTGCTCGCCGGCGTCGTGGCTTACATGGTGTCGCCGGCGCTGGCGGCATGGATGGCACCGGTGATCCTGGGGCTGGTGCTGTCGATCCCGATCGTGGCGTGGACCTCGGCGCGTGCGCCGGGGCAGTGGCTGCGTCGCAGGCGCATCTTTTGCACGCCCGAGGAACTCGATCCGCCCGAGGTGCTGCGCCGCGCCAGTGCCCTGCGGGCCGCGCGCGACCAGGCGACGTAGCGCCTGTGCATAATGTCCGCGGCCCCGCCACGGACGCATCAAGTCGCTCGAAATCAGGTCGCTCGAAATCATGCTGCTCGAAACCATCGAACACGAAACCGCCGCGTCGCCGCAGTACGCCGTGCTGTGGTTGCACGGCCTCGGCGCCGACGGCAACGACTTCGCACCGATCGTGCCGGAACTGGTGCGTCGCGACTGGCCGGCGCTGCGCTTCGTGTTCCCGCATGCGCCGGTGCGCGCGGTCACGATCAACGGCGGCGCGCGGATGCGTGCCTGGTACGACATCCGCGACGTGAGCTTCGCCGATCACAGCGGCGCAGGCCGCGCCGACGATGCGGGTGTCGACGAATCCGTCGCCCAGGTCGAAGCGTTGATCGCGCGCGAAGTCGCGAACGGCACGCCGGCGTCGCGCATCTTCCTGGCCGGATTTTCGCAGGGTGGCGCGATTGCGCTGGCCGCGGGCGTGCGTCGTCATGCGCCTTTGGCCGGCCTGATCGGACTGTCGACCTATCTACCTGCTGCAGACAGGGCTCCGGCGATGCTCGGCGCTGGCGCCAATACGCAGCCGGTGTTCATGGCGCATGGCATGCAGGATCCGGTAGTGCCTTATGGCGCCGGTGAAATGAGCGCGGCGCGGCTGCGGGAACTGGGTTTTTCCGTCGAATGGCACCGTTATCCGATCCCGCATTCGGTCTGCGCGGAAGAGATCCGCGACCTCGGCGACTGGATGTCGCGGCGTTTCGCAGCCGCGCAGACATGAGCGATCCGCGCCTGATCGAACCCTGGCTGCCGGACCTGTGCCGGCTGCCACGGATGGGCGCGATGCTGGGAATCGCCGAACTGGCGGTGGTCGTCATCGCGCTGGCGCCCGATGGCGAGAAGGACTGGGAGTTCGGTCGTTTCCTGTCGACCAGCGGCTATGCGCTGTGGCTGGCGCTGGCGGTGTCGGTGCTGCTGTGCGTGTCGCGCCGGCCGCTGTCGATGTTGCCGCAACGCACGGGCGCGCTGCTGGCGGTCGGGCTGGCGACATTGGTGGCGGGCATCGCCGCGGCGATCGTGCATTCGCTGTTCGCCGTCGCACTCGGCGACGTCAACGATTCCTGGCCGGGATTGTGGCGCTTCGTCAGCGGTTCGGCGGCGATCGTGATGCTGATCACCGCGCTGGCGTTGCGCTATTTCTATGTCATCGACGGCTGGGAGGCGCAGGTCGGCGCCAACGCACGCGCCGAGGCCGATGCCTTGCAGGCGCGCATCCGCCCGCATTTCCTGTTCAACAGCATGAACATGATCGCCAGCCTCTTGCGCAGCGATCCTGCGGTCGCCGAACGGGCGGTGCTGGATCTGTCCGACCTGTTCCGTGCCGCGCTCGGCGCCGGCGAAGGCAACTCGACTTTGGCCGAAGAGCTCGAGCTCTCGGAACGCTACCTGGCCATCGAACAGCTGCGCCTCGGCGATCGCCTGCAGGTGGCCTGGCGCAAGACCGAACCCTTGCCGTGGTCGCTGCCGATGCCGCGATTGGTGCTGCAGCCGCTGCTCGAGAACGCAGTGCTGCACGGCATCTCGCGATTGCCCGAGGGCGGCACCGTGGCGATCGATCTTGCGGCCGACGACGCGGCGCTGACGATTCTGGTGCGCAATCCCGCGCTGCAGCCCGACGAGCCGGGCCTGCACGGCGCCGGGCATGCGCAGCGCAGCATCGGCCATCGGCTGGCCTATGCCTTCGGGCCGCGTGCACGGATGGCGGCGGGCTGGCAGGATGGTGAATACCGGTGCGAGTTGACGCTGCCCCTCCGATGAGCATCGAACACAGGAAGGCCGCCGCATGAAGGTTGTCATTGCCGACGACGAGCCGCTGGCCCTCGACCGCCTACGCATGCTGCTGTCCGAACTGCCCGGCGTCGAGCTGGTGGCCGAGGCACGCGACGGCAGCGAGGCCCTGCACGCCTGTGCCGAGCATCTTCCCGACGTGGTGCTGCTGGATATCGCCATGCCCGGTATCGACGGCCTGGAAGCCGCGCGTCATCTCGCCGCGTTCGAGCCGCGCCCGGCCGTGGTGTTCTGCACCGCTTATGACGCGCATGCGCTGTCGGCGTTCGAGGCGGCTGCGGTCGACTACCTGGTCAAGCCGGTGCGCCCGGAACGCCTGGCGGCGGCATTGGAGCGCGCCCGCGCGTTTTCCGCCGGCCGCGAACGCAACGTCAGCGACGATGCCGCGGGCAAGCGCCGCACGCACCTGTGCGCGCGCCTGCGCGGCAGCCTGCGCCTGATCCCGATCGAAGACGTGCACTACCTGCAGGCCGAGGAGAAGTACGTCGTCGTGCACCATGCCCGCGGCGAAGACCTGATCGAGGAATCGCTGCGTTCGCTGGAAGTGGAATTCGGCGAGCGCTTCGTCCGCATCCACCGCAACTGCCTGGTGGCGCGGCACGAGATCATCGAGTTGAAGCGTGCGCTCGACGGCCATACGCATGCGGTGCTGCGTCACGGCAAGCAGCCCTTGGAAGTGAGCCGTCGCTGCGTGGCGCAGTTGCGGGAGACGGTGAAGCATTTGTAGAAGCGAGAAACGAGAGATGAGGAACGAGGAACGAGAGATCTCCGGAGCCCGCCAAGTCTCTGCGATAAGCTGCTCGGGATTCCACCGTTCGCCTTTTCTGTACTCGTTCCTCGTTTCTCATCTCTCGTTCCTCGCAATAATGTCCGCATGACCCTCCTCCGCATCGCCACCCGCAAGAGCCCGCTCGCGTTATGGCAGAGCGAGCACGTCGCCGCGCTGCTGCGTGCCGCGCATCCCGGGCTCGAGGTCGTACTGGTGCCGATGTCGACGCGTGGCGACGAGGTGCTCGACCGTTCGCTGTCGGCGATCGGCGGCAAGGGGCTGTTCCTCAAGGAGCTGGAGCTGGCGATGCTGCGCGGCGAGGCCGATTGCGCCGTGCATTCGCTCAAGGACGTGCCGATGACGCTCGACGCACCGTTCGCGCTACCGGCGATCCTGGCCCGCGCCGATCATGCCGACGGCTTCGTCAGCAACGCTCATCCATCGATCGATCTGCTGCCGCCGGGGGCGCGCGTCGGCACGTCGTCGTTGCGCCGGCAGGCGCAGTTGCGCGCCTGGCGCCCGGACCTGCAATTGCTCGACCTGCGCGGCAACGTCAACACGCGCCTGGCGCGGCTCGATGCCGGCGACTACGACGCGATCGTGCTCGCCTGCGCCGGCCTGCAGCGGCTCGGTTTCGCCGCGCGCGTGCGTGCGCGCCTCGACGCCCCCGCCTGGCTGCCGGCGCCGGCGCAGGGCGCGATCACGATCGAGACGCGCGACGACGACCCGCGCATCGCGGCGCTGTGCGCAGCGCTCGACGATGCCGCGACGCGCACCTGCGTCGAGGCCGAGCGGGCGATGAACCGGACGCTGCACGGCAGCTGCCACGTGCCCGTCGCCGCGTTGGCGCGACTCGACGGCGTTGGCTTGTCGCTGGAAGGACTGGTCGGCTCGGCCGACGATGGCCGCATCGTGCGCGCGCAGGGCACGGGCGCCAGTGCGGATCCCGAAGCGCTCGGCATCGACGTCGCGCGGCGCCTGCTGGCCGGTGGCGCGGCGGAATTCCTGCCCGGGCCGGAGTGATTTGGAGGATCGGGAAAGTCCGGAAGCTCAGCATCATCCCAGCGAAGGCTGGGATCGATTTTGACGACGGGCTCTACCCGCAAATCAAAATGGGCCCCAGCGTTCGCTGGGGTGACGTGTCGGAATCCTCGGATCAGAACGCGTAGCGCACCTTCACCGAACCTTCGGTATCGGTTTCGCCGTTGCCGCCGTCGGCGGCGCTGTCGTGGCGCACCTCCACGTCGGAACGCAGCGACCACTTCGGGTCCAGTGCGACATCGACGCCGATGGTCTGGCGGACGAAGGTGTTGGCGCGGCCGGTCTCGACCTGCACCTGCTGGGTCAGCCGCGTCCGCTCGCCGAAACTTTGCGACAGCTCCAGGCCGCCGCGCGCGATCGGCCCGACCGCGGCCGTGCCGTAGTCGACGTAGGGCTGCAGGCGGTAGCCGGTGGCCACTTCCAGACGCAGGTTGGTGTCCGGCGTGCGGATCGCCTCGAAGCCGTAGCCGGTATCGATGCGCCAGTCATTGCCCTCGTTGGTGACCCACTCGCGGCGCGATGCCGGCGAATACAGCTGCGTATAGCGGCGCGTGGCCAGCGGCGAGGGTCGGCTCGGCCGCAGTCGCGGCAAGGTGCCGGGTACCGTGGGACGCTGCAACTGCGTATAGCGCGTCGGCGGCGACCATTCGGCGTCGGCGCAGACCAGCGAGAAGCAGGGCATGCGCAGCGATACGCGGCCGGTACTGATCGCAAGCGCGGCGGATTCGCCCGGCGATTCCGGCAACGACTGTGTGAACACGGGCAGGCCGACCACGGCCAGCCACCAGGCCGCAAGCATCTGGATACTCTTATGGAAACGATTACATGAACATCATAACCGGAGACCGTGACAGGTCCAAGTCGACGGGCACAGGCGTGCGTACGGAGCCGCCGCCGATTTGCCAGCTAGTAGTACAGGCTCACCATGTGCCGTGCTTGCGCGAAGAACAGCCAGCGCTCGACGAAGGCCCCGGCCAGCGTGCCGAGCGCGGCCAGACCCAGCAGCCAGCTCGCGTGGCCGACGCCGGCGAAGGCCAGGCCCCAGGCCAGCAGCGGCACCCCGAAGACCAACGCGCTGGCGATGATGCGCAGCCGCAGTGCATGGTCGCGGGCGATCACGAAGGCCATCTCGCGGGTGATGTAGTTGGCCTGCGTATGCGGGTGCTCGAACACGCCGACCTCGCGACCCGGCAGGCCGACGGCGTCGGCACGCGTGGCTGGCAGCGGTGTGCGGTCGATGTCGCGCCAGTACAGCCACTTGCTCGCCACCAGCAGCGCGGCGAGGAAGGCGGTGGTCGCCAGCATGCCGGTGACACCGCCGCCGCTGGAGGCGAGGTTCATCAGCAGGAACAGCAGCGCCAGCCCGGTCAGCAGCGCGAACAACAGGTAGACCGGCACCACCAGCGCGTGTCGCCACGCCGGAATCGGCTTCAGCGAAGCGTAGATCATCGCCGTGCAGGCCACGGTCGCCAGCGCCAGCACGGCAAGCGCGAAGCCCAGCAGCCCGAGGGTCGGCGCGCTGTTCGGCCCAAGCTCGACCGTCAGCAGCATCACGCCGATGGCCAGCGCCGGCAGCATGGTCAGCAATGCCAGCACGCCCTCGCGCGACAGCCACGACGTGCGCCATTGCGACAGTGCCCGCCACGCGCGCTGCGGCTTGCCCAGATGCAGCAGCGAACACAGCAGGCCGATGGTCGACAGCGCCAGGCCCAGCGCCAGCGTCGCGAGTTGCAGGGTATGCATGCTCTGCATCGTGGTGCTGCGCGTATGCAGCATGGCGATGGTGATGCCCAGCCAGACCAGCAGCCCGTAGCCGGCGCCGGATAGCGTCGTGAAGAAGATCACCGAGAGCGCAGGATGCATGCAGCGGTCCTATCCGTTGGGCGGTGCGGCGACGCGCGAGCTTGCCATGCCGCTGCGACGAGCGGAATGCATGCGCGTCACCGTTTGGTGTTCCGGCGGCGCCCGCCCCGCCGGTGAGTTCGGCCACGACGGACTGCAACGCGCGGCCGCGCGAGGCGACATTCGGCGCGGCGGCCAGGGTCATCTACCGCTCACGCCTAACCAGACGATCGAGCCGCCCCGCGGCAGCGTTCGGCGGCGACGGATTGCAACGCGCGGCCGCGCGAAGGGATGCTCGGCGACCGGGTGACGGTGCGGTCAACGTCTGACCAGCCGGTCCAGCCACCGCGAGACAGCATTGTGTTCGGTAGCCGAGCCCGTCACGGACACCTCTTCCCCATCCACCTCGCCACCACCAGCCCCCGTACGTCGCGGCCGCGGCGGCAGGTAGCGATTGACGGGCGCGTAGCCAAGTTCCGGCATGAGTTTCACCCCGCCGCGTTCGGCGACCAGTTTCGACACCTTCGACTCCGGATCGCCGAGGTCGCCGAAGTGCCGCGCCTTGGTCGGGCAGGCCTGCACGCAGGCGGGCTGCCGCTCGCTTTCCTCGAGATTCTCGTTGTAGATGCGGTCGACGCAGAGCGTGCATTTCTTCATCACGCCTTCGACCTGCGAATACTCGCGCGCGCCGTACGGGCAGGCCCAGCTGCACAGCTGGCAGCCGATGCATTTGTCCTCGTCGACCAGCACGATGCCGTCTTCGGCGCGCTTGTAGCTGGCGCCGGTCGGGCACACGGTGACGCAGGCGGGGGTCTCGCAATGCAGGCATGAGCGTGGGAAATGCAGCGTCATCGCTGGTTGCGGCAACTGGGAGCCGGTAGCCGGTAGCCGGGAAACAGCGGCATCGGCTTCTCCGGCTCCCGGCTCCCGGCTCCCGGTTTCCGCGACTTCATAACTGTGCACGCGGTTGAACCAGACCCCGAATGGATCCTTGCCATAGGGATTCTCATCCGTGAGCGGCCCGGCGATGCCGCCCGCGTTCCACTCCTTGCAACTGGTCGCGCAGGCATGGCAGCCGACGCAGGTGTCGAGGTCGATCACCAGGCCGAGCTTGACCTTCGACGGCGGCGGCAGGTCGGTCATGGCGACGTCTTCTTTTTCTTGAGCATCCAGATCCCGACCGCCAGCAAGGCCAGCCCGAAGACCACCCCCGGCAGGTGCCCCATCAACGCGGGCGAGCGCGGGACGAAGCTTGCGATGCCGGCGAAGCCGCCCAGTACCGTGGCAGCGACCAGCATCAACGCCGCCGCGATGCAGATCCAGCCGACGACGATGCGCAGCAGGCTCATGCTCCACGCTTCCTGCGCAGTTCGGCGCCATAGCGCAAGGGATGTTCATCGGCTTGCGCGAACGCGATCGGTGCGAATTGCGGCGCGCTCTGCCGGGTGGCTTGCGTATCGGTGTCCGCGACCGCGTCGGCGGCTTTGCGGATCGACACGCGCAGGTCGAACCACGCCGCCTGCCCGGTCACTGGATCGGCATTGGCGTAGTCGCCCTTGGGCGTGATGTCCGAAATCAGGTGGTTCAACAGGAATCCTTTTTCGCCTTCCGGCGCATCCTTGGCGAGTTTCCACGCGCCCTTGCGCTTGCCGATCGCATTCCAGCTCCACACCGTGTCCGGCTGCATGTTGCCGGCGAACTTCGCCTGCACGGTGATCTTGCCGTGGTGCGAGGCGACCTCGATCCAGTCCTCGTCGGCGATGCCGTACTTCGACGCGGTATCGGGATGCAGGTACAGCCAGTTGCGCGTCGCGATCTGTCGCAGCCAGGCGTTCTGCGAACCCCAGGCGTGGTACATGAACATCGGACGCTGGGTGATGGCGGACAGCGGGAAGCGCTCGCTGCTCACGCCATCCTGGCCAGCATCTTTCGCATCGCGCAACGACAGCTGCGCGCCTTCGAACGGCTCATACCAGATCGGCAACGGATCGAAATAGGTCGCCACGCGCTCGCGATGCTCGGGCGGCGGTTGCAGCGCGCCATGTCCCTGCGCGGCCAGCCGGAACTTCTGCAGCGTCTCCGAATACAGCTGCAACACGATCGGTTCGGTGCCCGCGACGAAACCGAAGCGTTGCGCCCACTCCAGATAACCGCGGTTGCCCATCTTGAAGTAACGCGCGTGCTCGGGAATCTCTTCGCGCCAGAAGCCGTTGTTGGCGATGTAGGCGCTCGAGCTGTGCCGGATTCGGCGCGCCTTTGCCGTGCTGCGTGCCGTCGGCGCCGCGCCAGCCGGCGAGCAGGCCGACACCGGGCGCGCGCTCGTGGCGGACGATGTAGTCGGCATAGTCGCGATACGCCGGCGAGCCGTCCGCATGCACCATGCCGGGCAGGCCGAGCCGCGCGCCGAGCTCCAGCAGCACCGACTGGAAGCCGCGCACGTCGCGCGGTTTCCCGTCGGCATGCGTCGCATCGGCGGCGCCCTGCGTGGCCGGATCGAACAGCGGGTGCCGGATCGCGTCCGCGGCGCCATCGGCATCGGAGATCGGCCGGTCGAGCAGGCTGATCGCGTCGAAGCGCTCGAGGTAGGTCGTGTCCGGCAGCACCAGGTCGGCGTAGGCGACCATCTCGCTGGCGTAGGCGTCGGAATAGATGATGCGCGGGATTTTGTAATTGCCGCCGGCGTCCTTGTCGGTCAGCCACTGCATCGTCTCGCGCGTGTTCATCGCCGAGTTCCAGCTCATGTTCGCCATGAACATCAGCAGCGTGTCGATCGGATACGGATCGCCCGCGTGCGCGTTGCGGATCACCGTGTGCAGCATGCCGTGCGCGGCCAGCGGATAGGCCCAGGAGAAGGCGTGGTCTATCCGGCGCGGCTGCCCGTGTTCGTCGACCAGCAAGTCTTCGGGCGCGTGCACGAAGCCGAGCGGCGGTGCGTCGAGCGCGCCGTTGTCCTTGCGCGCCTTGCCCGGACGGTTGCCCGGCGGCGACGGCTTCGGGAACGGTGGCTGGTAGCGGAACGATCCGGGTGCATCGACCGCGCCGAGCAGCAACTGCAGCAAGTGCAGTGCGCGGCAGGTGTGGAAGCCGTTGCTGTGCGCGCTGATGCCGCGCATCGCGTGCATCGCGACCGGGCGGCCGACCATCTCGGCATGCTCGCGGCCCCAGGCGTCGGTCCATGCGATCGGCAGCGTCAGATTGCTCTCGAATGCCGCTTCAGCGAGTTCACGCGCGATGCGACGAATGGTGTCGGCGGGAATGCCGCAGCGTTCGCTGGCGACGTCGGGCGAATACTGCGGGTCGAGATAGCGCTCGGCGATGAGTTGGAAGACCGGGACGGTTCTTCTGCCATCGGCCAGCGTGTATTCGCCGACGACGGCAGGCGAGATGTCGATGGCATCGGCGCGTGCTTCTGCTCCCTCCCCTGCGACTGCAGGGGAGGGTTGGGGAGGGGTTTCGGCGTTTGTGGAAGTGCTTGCCTCGGGCAAGCTCTGGGATGGGTAAGACTTGCCTTCAGCATCCTCGGATCCAACGGCACCCCTCCCCAGACCTCCCCTGCGCGCAGGGGAGGGGGCGAGAGCACTACGATCCCAGCACAATGGGTTTCCATCGGCATCGCGCGCAAACAGCCCATCGTCCGCGGCGCCCGGATTGCGCACTACCAGCCAGTGCGCATTCGCATAGCGCACCAGGTAATCCAGGTCGATGCGATCCATGCGCAGCAATTCGTGGATCAGTGCGAACGCGAACAGGCCGTCGCTGCCGGGACGGATGCCGATCCATTCGTCGGCAATCGCGCCGTAGCCGGTGCGCACCGGATTGACCGCGACGATCTTGGCGCCGCGTGCCTTGAGCTTGCCCAGCCCGAGCTTGATCGGATTGGAGTCGTGGTCCTCGGCCACGCCCCACAGCATGAAATAGCGCGCGTGTTCCCAGTCCGGTTCGCCGAATTCCCAGAACGAGCCGCCCAACGTGTACAGCCCGCCCGCGGCCATGTTGACCGAGCAGAAGCCGCCGTGTGCGGCATAGTTGATCGTGCCGAACTGCTGCGCCCACCAGCCGGTCAGGGCCTGCGATTGGTCGCGGCCGGTGAAGAACGCCAGTTCATCGGGATTGCGCTCGCGGATCGGCGCCAGCCAATCGGTGGCGATCTGCAGCGCCTCTTCCCATTCGATCTCGCGGAACTCGCCGCTGCCACGTTCGCCCACGCGCCGCATCGGCTTGGACAAGCGTGCCGGCGAGTAGTGCTGCATGATCCCGGCGGCGCCCTTCGCGCACAGCACGCCCTGGTTGACCGGATGCGCGGGATTGCCCTGGATGTAGCGGATCCTGCCGTCCTGCAGCCACACCTTGATCCCGCAACGGCAGGCGCACATGTAACAGGTGGTGGTCTTGACCTCGTCGCCGGGCGAGGGCGAGAGATTGAGCGTGGGCTGCTTCATGCCGGATGCTGGCGCGGGCCTCGGAGAGCGGATGTGCGGGCAGCTTAAACGAGCGCGGGCCTGGCGCCGCGTCGTGCCTCCACCCCGGTTTCACGGTCCATCGCCGACGCTGGCCCGCGGACCGTAACGGACACAATGATGATTGCCCGATATTTGTTGCCCGTCCTGCTGTCGCTTTGCTCCTTCCATGCCTGCGCGCAGTTCTCGATCTCCGCCGGTGTCGCCCGCGACATCGACGATGTCGGAACCCAGGTCGCCACGTTCGCCTACCTGACCCGGCACAGGCACCCCTGGGAATTCACGGCCGGCCATCTGTTCGAGCGCAACGACCCTCGCTATCACACGGCCAGCACCACGTTCGTGGCCGCGAGTCGGCGCCTGACCTGGCGGCGTTGGTTCGTCAGCGGCGGCGTGGCACTGGTGGACGCGGACAACGAGGTCCTGTCCGGCCCGCTGCAGTTCTATACCGGTGCCGGTTACGCGGGCGAACACTGGACGTTGTCGCTGCGCCATCTGTCCAACGCCGATCTGCGGGGCCGCAATCGCGGAGAAACCTTCGTGTTGCTCGGCTACGGCTGGTGAACGTGGTCCCCGCCGAGCAGCCTCCTCGCACAGCCATCCACGCTGCTACTGCGGTGGATCGACCCGCAGCGTCGGATCGTTGAAGCGCGAATAGCGGATCGTGGTCTCGGCCGTCTGGCCCTGCGCCGTGCTGCTGGCCCGGATCTGCACCGGCAGTCCGTTACTTCCGATCCACATGATCACGTCGGACGGTTCCGGCTGGGTGTTGTGGACCAGGTACTTGCGCGCGGGACCGCCGTCGATGACCTCGCTGCCCTGCGCCTCGACCGTCATGGTGGCCGCGTTCTCGGCCAGCTTGACCGGGTCGCGCCACTGGCCGAGCGTGCCCTTGGGCATCGGCACCTTCAGGACCTTGCCCTGCATGTCCATGTACATCGTGTCGCCGACGATGTACTGCGTCCCCATCGGCATCTGCATCCTGTAGCGATCGGGCGCGACGAAGTCGACCTCGTTGGTGATGGCGCCGCGCGGACCACCGCTGACCTGCATGCTGGCGTGGTAGCTGTCCAGGGCCAGGAATTTCTTCATCGATGCCGTGATCTCGTCCTTGGGACTCGCCAGCGGATTGAGGGCGGCTGCCGCCGCGGCGATCCTCGAAGGAGCACTCGCGGCCGGGCTGTCGGTACCGGCGGGCGTGGGGGTTGCCGCAGCCGCGGAGGGCGCATCCGCCGATGGCGGTGTCGCAGGCTTGCAAGCGGCAAGCACGCACAGCGCCAGCACCGCGAGGGCAGGGGCGAGCGGAAGGATGCGACGCGACATGCAAGGCTCCGGGACGGCGGGTGGATACAGGCAGAACGTTGCGACAGCGGAGGAACCGGCCAGCGCGGCCAGGCTCGCGCGGACGCGCCCGGCCTCGCGCTTCCCGGTATTCTCCCGGAATGGACCGCTACGAACGCATTCTCTCGCTGCACCGCATCCTCAAGACCGCACGCTATCCGGTGACGGTGGCGCGGCTGCAGGACGACCTCGACTGTTCGCGCGCCACCGTCTACCGCGATCTCGCCTTCCTGCGCGATGCGCTGATGGCGCCGGTGGTCGGCGACGGCGAAGCCGGATTCCGCTATCAGGCCGAGGAGGGCGGGCGCTTCGAGCTGCCCGGGCTGTGGTTGAACTCCGAGGAGCTGCACGCCCTGCTCGCCGCGCAACAACTGCTGTCGCGCAGCGGAGGCGGCGTGCTGTCGTCGGCGCTGGCGCCGCTGCAGGGCCGCATAGAGAAGCTGCTGGCCGAACATTCCACCGGCAAGCGCTGGCCGGTCGAGCGCGTGCGCGTGATCCCGCACCGCACGCGGCGCATGGACGAGCATGCCTTCCGCACCGTGTGCTCGTCGGTGCTCGAGCGCAAACAGCTGAGCTTCGAATACCGCGCGCGTTCCACCGACGAACGCACGCGCCGCACGGTCTCGCCGCAACGCATCACGCACTACCGCGACAACTGGTACCTCGACGCCTGGGATCACGATCGCGAGGCGCTGCGCAGCTTCTCGGTCGATCGCATCAGCGCCGCACGCCAGCTCGATGCGGTGGCGCGCGACATCGACGAGCCGGAACTGAACCAGCACCTCGCCGGCAGCTACGGCATCTTCTCCGGGCCACCGAAGGGCTGGGCCACGATCGTGTTCAGCGCCAAGGCCGCGCGCTGGGTCGCCGACGAGCACTGGCATTCGCAGCAGCAGGGCAAGCACCTGGCCGACGGGCGCTACGAGCTGAAGGTTCCCTACAGCGCGCCGCGCGAGCTATTGATGGACGTGCTGCATTACGGCTCCGACGCCGAGATCATCGAGCCGCCATCCTTGCGCGAACAGGCGCGGTCGCTGCTGCAGCTGGCGCTGTCGAACTATGATCGCTGAGGCGGCGCGCGGCGACCGCGACGTGGCATCCGCAGTGCGCACGACCGCTCGCCTGGACCAGCTTCGCGCGCGCAGCGCACGCTACGGCCGATGACCCCGGCAGAAGCGCCGAAGATCGCACGCAGGGAAAAGGTCGCGCTCGCGCTCGGCGCCGGCGGGGCGCGCGGACTGGCGCAGATCGGCGTGATCGAGGCGCTGGATGCGCGCGGTTTCGACATCGTCACGATCGCCGGTGCCTCGAGCGGCGCGCTGGTCGGCGGCGTGTTCGCGGCAGGCAAGCTCGGCGACTTCTGCAAGGCGCTGGAGGGCATGGATCGCGCCGATTTCCTGCGCCTGGTCGATCCGGTCATCGGTCGACCCGGCCTGTTGCGAGGCACGCGTCTGGTCGATGCCATGCGCGAGGTGGTCGGCGATCCGATGATCGAAGCACTGCCGATCCAGTTCACCGCGGTCGCGGTCGACCTGATCCGGCAACGCGAGGTGTGGCTGCGACAAGGGCCATTGTGGGAGGCGCTGCGTGCCTCGTTCGCGATCCCGGGCCTGTTCACGCCGCATGTCGTGCACGGCCGCGAACTGGTCGACGGCGGCCTGCTGGCGCCGCTGCCGATCGCGGCGACACGCATGTCCGACGCGCATCGGCTGATCGCGGTCGACATGCATGGCTGGCCGGAACGGCCGCCGGGCGAGCCTGCCGAGGCGCATGGCCATGGCGCCGAGAAGGAATCCCTGGGCGGACGCGTCGGCGACTGGATCGAGCGCAAGCTCGGCGGCGATCCGGACGACATGGGCCTGACCGAGGCGATGTCGCGCGCGCTGGACACGATGCAGGCGCAGATCGCGCGCGTGCACCTTGCCCTGGATCCGCCGGAACTGGTGATCCGCATTCCGCGCGATGCCTGCCAGTTCTACGAGTTCTGGCGAGCGAAGGAACTGGTCGAAGTCGGCCGCGCGGAGGCCGAGAAGGCGCTCGACGCCGCGGGTTACTGACGCTTCGTAGCGCGCGCCCTGCGCGGTTTTGATCGTGACAACGAATGCATTCGGTGCCAAGTCGTGCGCGCAGCGCCCGCTACGGATGTTCGGGATCGGCGAAGCCCAGCTTGCCGACCTGCTCGGGCACCTGCGGCACGCGCCGCATCTTGTCGGTGTTGACGCCATGGCTGCGCATGCGCCGTTCCAGGTCCGCATACAGGACGTCGTCCATGACCGGCTCGCGTGCCAGGATCCAGGCCAGGTCGCTGTCGGGATGCGCCACCAGCGCCCACGCGTAGTCCGGCGCCACCTCCAGGATGCGGTATTTGGCCGGCGCGACGCGCAAGAGCCACGCCGTCCATTCGCGACCGCCCGTGCCGGCCTTCACCGTCGCGCGTGCCACGCGCATTTCCATCGGCTGCGAGAAGCCGGTGCGGTAGAAGTAGCGCACGCCGATGTCGCGGTCATCGCGCAAGGTGAACTCGTCCACGCTGGCGACATGTCCCCGCTCGCCGAAATACGGGACATGCGAGATCACGTGCCAGCGACCCATGAAGCGCGGCAGATCGATCGGCGGGGCCTCGGTGGGCGCGGGTTTCGTCGCGCAGGCCGCCAGCAGGCAGGCCAGCACGAGCAGTCCGAGCCATGGCGTTGCCAGTGCGCACAGTCGCCGATCAGGGACATGGCGGCTCGCGGATGCGGAACTTCGGGTCACTCGAAAACTCCAGCGGGCGCGACGGAAGATCGGGGCAACGTCATGTCTCCGCACCTAAGGTGATCAGCGTCCACGACTAGGGGGGAAGAGCGCGTCAAGGATGTAATCGCAGCCCGTGAGATGACGCGGCGCGAACGTGGCTTCCCGATTCCGCAGGAGCCTGGCCATGACGCCCGATACCCGCCACCGCGACGATGCCCGTCCCGATCCGCGCCTGCTGCAGGCCCTGTCCGGTGCGTTGTTCCTCGGCATCATCGCCATGCTGTCGCTGCCAGCGGCACGCGCCGACAACGTTTTCGTCGGCTGGATGCCGCTGTGGCTGCTCGGCATGCCGCTGGCGGCGTTGGCGGCCGTGTCCGCCGCGCGGTTTGCTCGCGTTGCGCGGCCGATCGCGACGACGGCGCTGTCGACGCGACGTCGCGCCACTACAGGCGTGCAGGCACGCCGTCGCGGCCCGGCGCCCGCGCGCGGCCGTACCGGGCTTCCCCGCGCCGCCTAGCCATGCCCCTCGGCGTACGCCTCACAAGGCCTGCGCCACCGGTGTGCGCACCGTCCGGGGACGGCGATCCGCTGTGCTAGCGTTGTCGGCTGACAACAACGCTGCCGGCCGGAGCTGTCCATGCCCAAGCTGTCCAATGTCTGCCTGATCGCCGGCCTCGCCGTCCCGGCGATGGCCATGCCCGCCTTCGCCGCCGATGCCCCGAAGGAGGGTGCGATGTCCCAACACAGTGTCTCTGCCGATCCGTACCAGTGGCTGGAGAACGTCACCGACGACAAGGCGCTGACCTGGGTCAAGGCCGAGAACGCGAAGACCGAGGCGGAACTGGCATCGACGCCCGAGTTCAAGCAGCTCGAATCCGACATCCGCGCGATCCTCGATTCCGACGCCAAGATTCCCGGCGTCGAGAAGATCGGGGATTACTACTACAACTTCTGGAAGGACGGCACGCACGAACGCGGCTTGTGGCGCCGCACGACGCTGGACGAGTACCGCAAGCCGCAGCCGCGGTGGGAAACGGTCATCGACCTGGATGCGTTGAACAAGAGTGAAGGCGAGAACTGGGTCTGGCACGGCGCCGATTGCCTCAAGCCCGGGTACGAACGCTGCCTGGTCGCGCTGTCGCGCGGCGGCGCCGATGCCGACGTCACCCGCGAGTTCGACCTCAAGCACAAGCAGTGGCTCAAGGACGGCTTCTTTCGCAAGGAGGCCAAGGGCGCGCTGCAGTGGATCGACCAGGACAACGTCTACGTCTTCACCGACTTCGGTGACGGCTCGATGACCGAATCGGGCTACCCGCGCATCGTCAAACAGTGGCGGCGCGGCACGCCGCTCGAATCGGCGACGGTCGTCTACGAAGGCAAGTCCGACGACATGTACATCGCCGCGACCCGCGATCACTCGCCGGGATTCGAGCGCGACTTCGTCAGCCGCACGATCGCCTTCTACAACGACGAGCTCTACCTGCGCGGCAAGGACGGCCAGTTGATCAAGGTCGACGCGCCGAATTCCGCCAACAAGTCCGTGCACCACCAGTGGCTGGCGCTGCAGTTGCGCGAGCCGTGGACGGTCGGTGGCAAGACCTATCCCGCCGGCGCGCTGCTGGTGACGAAGTTCGACGACTTCATGGCCGGCAAGCGCGACTTCGACGTCGTTTCCAAGCCGACCGATACGCAATCGCTGGACGAGTTCGTGTGGACCAAATCGTACCTGGTCGTGAACGAACTGCATGACGTCAAGAACCGCGTCTTCGTGGTGAAGCCGACGCCCGATGGCTGGGAAGGACAGCCCTTGCCGAACATGCCGGCCGTCGATTCGGTTTCGATCGCGGCGGTCGATAGCGACGACAGCGATGCCATCTGGCTGACGTCCACCGACTACCTGCTGCCGACCACGCTCTCCTACGTGCAGATCGGCGAAGTCCCGGAAAAGCTCAAGTCGAATCCGGCGTTCTTCGACGCGTCGAAGCATGTCTCCGAACAGCATTTCGCGACCAGCCAGGACGGCACGCGCATCCCCTATTTCCTGGTGCGCCCGCAGGACATGAAGCACGACGGCAGCAATCCGACCTTGTTGTACGGCTACGGCGGCTTCGAAATCTCGATGACGCCGGGTTACTCCGGCGGCGTCGGCAAGGGCTGGCTCGAAAAAGGCGGCGTATACGCAGTCGCCAACATCCGCGGCGGTGGCGAATACGGACCGCGCTGGCATCAGGCCGCGCTGAAGGCCAACCGCCACAAGGCCTACGAGGACTTCGCCGCGGTCGCGCAGGACCTGGTCGCGCGCAAGATCACTTCGCCGAAGCGCCTCGGCATCCAGGGCGGCAGCAACGGCGGCCTGCTGGTCGGCAACATGCTGACCCGGTATCCGCAACAGTTCGGCGCCGTCGTCGTGCAGGTGCCGCTGCTCGACATGCAGCGCTACCACAAGCTGCTGGCCGGCGCGTCGTGGATGGCCGAGTACGGCGATCCTGACAAGCCGGAAGAATGGAAGTTCATCCAGACCTTCTCGCCGTACCACCTGGTGAACAAGGACGCGACGTATCCGCCGACGATCTTCATGACCTCCACGCGCGACGATCGCGTGCATCCGGGCCATGCCCGCAAGATGATGGCGAGGATGCAGGAATACGGTGACGACGTGCGCTATTACGAGAACATCGAGGGCGGCCACGGCGGCGCGGCCAACAACGCGCAGCAGGCGCACATGAACGCGCTGGCCTATACGTTCCTGTGGCAGCAGCTGAAGCAGTAACCCGCTCCGCTCCCTCCCCTGCGACTGCAGGGGAGGGCCGGGGAGGGGTTGCGTCAGCGCCGACAATGCCCGACTCCAGACGGCACCCCCTCCCAACCTCCTCCTGCCTTCGCAGGGGGAGGGGCTGAAATGCCGCCAACCGGACCCCATCCATGCACCTGACCTCTTTCACCTTCGCAGCCCTCCTCCTGATGACCGCAACCACCCAAGCCGCCGATCTTCCTTCCGCACCCGACCTCGCCACCAAACCGCACGAGGTCAAAACCCCGTTCGGCGCCACGCGCAACGACGAGTACTACTGGCTGCGCGACGACAAGCGCAAGAACAAGGCCATGCTGGCCTACCTCAACGCCGAGAACGCCTATGCCGATGCGCTGATGGCGCCGCTCAAGCCGTTGCAGGACGCGCTGTACGAGGAGATCGTCGGCCGCATCAAGCAGGACGACAGCAGCGTGCCGTATCGCGAGCGCGGCTACTGGTACTACACGCGCTTCGAAACCGGCCAGGACTACCCGATCCATGCCCGTCGCAAGGGCACGATGGAAGGTGCGGAGGAAATCCTGCTCGACGTCAATGCGATGGCCAAGGGCCACGATTATTTCAACGTCGGCGAATGGATGGTCAGCCAGGACAACCAGTTGCTGGCCTGGGCCGAAGACACCGTCGGCCGCCGCCAGTACGTGGTCCGCATCCGCAATCTGGCGACCGGCGAAACCTATCCCGACAAGATCACCGGCGCGGCGCCGAACCTGGTCTGGGCCGACGACAACAAGACGCTGTTCTATCCGGAGAACGATCCCGAAACGCTGCGCAGCGCGCGCATCCGCGAGCACGTGCTGGGCACGCCGGCCAGCAAGGACGTAGTGGTGTACGAGGAGAAGGACGACACCTTCTTCATGGGCATCTCGCGCACGCGCGACGACAAGTTCATCTGCATCGACATGGGCAGCAGGCTCTCGGGCGAAGCGCGCTGCGCACCGGCCAGCGATCCGGTCGCGTTCGCCGTGCTGGCACCGCGCGAGCCGGAGATCGAATACGACGTCGACCACCTCGGCGACCGCTGGGTCATCCGCACCAACGCCGACGGCGCCGAGAACTTCAAGCTCATGACCGCTCCCGACGGCGCCAGCAAGCGCGCCGACTGGAAGGAATGGATCGCGCACCGCGACGACGTGTTCATCGAGGACTTCGAGCTGTTCGACGGCTTCACCGCGATCGCGGAGCGCTCCGATGCGCTCGAGCGCATCCGCCTGGTCGACGCCGCGGGCAAGGAGACCCACGTCAAGGCCGACGAGTCCGCGTACTCGATGGCGCTCGAAACCAATTCCGAGCCCGACACCGACTGGCTGCGCTACGACTACACGTCGATGACGCTGCCGGCCACCACTTACGAGCTCAACACCAAGACCGGCGAGCGCCGCCAGCTCAAGCAGCAACCGGTGCTCGGCTACGACCCGTCGAAGTACACCACCGAGCGCCTGTGGGCGACCGCGCGCGACGGCACCAAGATCCCGGTCTCCGTGGTCTACAAGAAGGGCTTCGAGAAGAACGGCAAAGCCGCATTGCTGCAGTACGCCTACGGCAGCTACGGCCATTCGACCGACCCGACCTTCAGCCTGACCACCGTCAGCCTGCTCGATCGCGGCATGGTCTACGCCATCGCCCACATCCGCGGCGGCCAGGAGCTGGGGCGCAAGTGGTACGACGACGGCAAGCTGTTCCACAAGAAGAACACCTTCACCGACTTCATCGACGTCACCGATTTCCTGGTCAAGGAAGGCTATGCGGCGAAGGATCGCGTCGCCGCTTACGGCGGCAGCGCCGGCGGCCTGCTGATGGGGGCGATCGCCAACATGGCACCGCAGACCTATCGCGTGATCCTGTCGCAGGTGCCGTTCGTCGACGTGGTCACGACGATGCTCGACCCGAGCATCCCGCTGACCACCAACGAATACGATGAGTGGGGCAATCCGGAAAAGCAGGACTACTACGACTACATGCTGTCGTACTCGCCCTACGACAACCTCAAGGCACAGGCCTATCCGGCGACGTTCGTCGGCACCGGTTTGTGGGACTCGCAGGTGCAGTACTGGGAGCCGGCGAAGTACGTCGCACGGCTGCGCGATCTCAACACCGGCAAGCTTCCGGTCCTGTTCCGCACCAACATGGACGCCGGCCACGGCGGCAAGTCGGGTCGCTTCCGCAAGTACCGCGAATTGTCGGAGATGTATGCCTTCCTGCTCGACCAACTGGGCGTGGCAGCCACGTCCGGCGCGGCGCAGTAGGCGAATCGCTGCGCTTCCTTCTCCCCGCTTGCGGGGAGAAGGTGGTCGAAGGGCGGGTAAGCGGCCGCAGCCGATGTCTCGCCAACTCTGGTAAACAGATCCAGTGCCTGACCCCGCATCTCCAACCCGCTTCCGCTGGCTCTGGTGGCTGCTCGCTTACGCCAGCCTCGCGCTAGGCCTGATCGGCATCGTCGTTCCGGGCCTGCCGACGGTGCCGTTCGTGCTGCTGTCCGCCTTCGCTGCAGCGCGGGGTTCGCAGCGGCTGTATCGCTGGCTGCTGGCGCACCGGCACTTCGGGCCGATCATCCGCGACTGGCAGGCGCACGGCGCGGTCAGCCGCAGGTCGAAATGGCTGGCAACGACGATGATGTCGGCCTGCGCCGTGATCATGTTCCTGACCGCGCCGAAGGTATGGATGGCAGCCACCGGGACGTCGATCATGGTCATCGTCGCGACCTGGCTGTGGCTGCGCCCGGAACCGCCACGCTGACGCGCCTTCGCGAAGGGCTGCGTTCCGCATCCAGGCAGCGCGGGCTACACTGCGCCACATGAAGACACGCCTTGCCGTATTGCTGATGAGCGCGTTGCTCGTGCCGGCCTTGACCGGCTGCGGCAACAAGGGCCCGCTGGTGCTGCCGCCGAAGCCCGCGCCGATCGAAGTTCCGGACAACACCGCGCCGGCCACGACCGACGATGCGGCGACCGATCCAGCCGCTTCCGCGGACACGACGCCTGACGCGACCACGGACGACGGCGCGACGCGACGCCTGCGACCGATACGACAACAGCGCCGACCGAGCCGACCGAGTCGACGCCGCCCGAAGCGCCGCCGGTCGACGACGGCGACGACGGCACCGGCACCGGTTGAGCGATGGCCAGCAGCGGTCAGCGCAATCACGCCGCCAGTGCTTCCGAACCGGGCTTGCGGGAAGCGGGCCGGCGATTCACCAAGATGCACGGCGCCGGCAACGACTTCGTCGTGCTCGACCTGCGCGCCGGCGCGCAGGCGCCATCGCCGCAGTTGTGCCGCGCCATGGCCGACCGCCACACCGGCGTCGGTTGCGATCAGTTGCTGACGATCGAGGCGCCGCGCAGTCCGGCCGCCATCGCCAGCTATCGCATCTGGAATGCCGACGGCTCGCCGTCGCAGCAGTGCGGCAATGGCGCGCGCTGCATCGCGGCGTGGCTGGTGCGCGACGGGACTGCGCGCGGCGAGTCTTTTGCCGTCGACAGCCCGCTGGCCACGCACGAGGTCGTGCGCATCGGCGAGGATCGTTACGCGATCGCGATGGGCGTGCCGCAATTCGCGCCGCAAGCCATTCCGCTGGCAGGATTCAACGATGCGCAGGACGAATACGCGCTCGACCTCGATGGCGCGCAGGTCCGCTTCGGTGCGGTGTCGATGGGCAACCCGCACCTCGTCATCGAGGTGACGGATGTCGCGCAGGCAGCGGTCGCGTCGCTGGGCCCGCGCCTGCAGGCGCACGGCGTGCTGCCGCAATCGGGCAACATTGGTTTCGCCGAGGTCATCGCGCGCGATCGCATCCGCCTGCGCGTCTACGAGCGCGGCGTCGGCGAAACCCTGGCCTGCGGCAGTGGCGCCTGTGCCGCGGTGGCAGTGCTGGTGCGGCGCGGACGCGTCGATCGCGACGTCGCCGTGATGCTGCCCGGCGGCGAATTGCGCATCGCCTGGCCCGACGACAACTCGCCGATCACGATGGCCGGACCGGCCGCGTTCGTCTACGAAGGGGAATGGCTGCAATGAGCGATCTGCACGGTAAGAGCGGCGAGAAACTGGGCGCGCACGAAGTGGCCGCCTGGCTGCGCCATCATCCGAAATTCCTGCAGCAATTCCCGGACCTCGCGGTGAGCATGGTGGTGCCGCGCGAGGAGGGTCCGGCCGCGTCGCTGGCGAGTTACCAGCTCGAAGTGCTGCGCGACAAGAATCGCGAGTTGTCGCGGCGGTTGCAGGACCTGTACGACGTCGCGCAGGACAACGAGCGCCTCGCCGTGCAGACGCAGCAGCTCACGCTCGCGCTGCTGCGCGAGAGCACCGCCGCCGGCACGGTACGCGCGATGGCCGCGACGCTGACCGAAGACTTCAACGGCGACCTGGTGCGCATCGTGCTGTTCGCGCCGGTGGCCGGGCTCGACGATGTCGACTGGCTGCAGGTCATTGCCCGGGACGATCGCGTGCTGGCGCCGTTCCGCGACTGCCTCGCCAGCGGTGAGCCGCTGTGCGGACGCCTGCATCCGGACAAGCAGGCGCTGCTGTACGGCACGCGGGCCGAGGACGTGCAGTCCGGCGCGCTGTTGCCGCTCGATGGCGTCGGCCTGGTCGCCGTCGGCAGCCATGAGCCGAACCGTTTCTATCCCGGCATGGGAACGTTGTTCCTGCGCATGATGGGCGAGGCGTTTGCGGCGGCGTTGTCGAGGTATGCGCGCTGACCTCGTCATATCGGCGTTGTCCTTCTCGCGTCGGCGGGGATCCAAGCTTTGGCTCCCTCCCCTGCGACGGCAGGGGAGGGCTGGGGAGGGGTGCCTTCAGGTCGCCCTGGTGCCTTCCGAAAGGAGGAAGCTTGACCAGCTTCGCTATTGGAAGCCGCGCTATCGCGCAAGTCACTTTTCTTTGCTGGCACAAATAGAAGTAACCAAAAGAAAGTGCCTTCCCCGACACGTCAATCACGAGGCTTCACTGCTACGGGGATTTTCCGACTCGCCATCCATGGCTCGATCGAAAAACGGCGCACATCCATGTGCGCCGCCCTGCGGGTCTAGGGTCATCGGCGATGATTGACGTAAAACCCGCAAACAGCGAAGACAAATCCGCCGCAGCGGTCGACGACTTCCTCGCCCACCTGCGAGTCGAACGCCGCATGTCCGCGCACACGCTCGATGCTTATCGGCGTGATCTTGCAGCGTTGTCGGCATGGGCGGACAAGCAGGACATCCGCGACCTGACGCAGCTGCAGACCGAACCTCTACGTTCGTTCATCGCCTCCGAGCATCGCCGCGGCCTGTCGGCGAAGAGCCTGCAGCGGCGTCTGTCGGCCTGCCGCAGCTATTACCAGTGGCTGCTCAAGCACGCACGCATCAAGGCCAATCCCGCCGCTTCCCTGCGCGCGCCGAAGGCGTCGCGCAAGTTGCCGCAGGTGCTCGATGCCGACGAAGCGGCGCGACTGATGGAGGTTCCGACCGACGTGCCGCTCGGCCTGCGCGATCGCGCGCTGCTGGAGCTGTTCTATTCCTCCGGCCTGCGCCTGAGCGAACTGTGTGCGTTGCGCTGGCGCGACCTGGACCTCGGCGGTGGCCTGGTCACGGTGCTCGGCAAGGGCAACAAGCAGCGCAGCGTGCCGGTCGGCTCGCACGCGCGCAATGCGCTTGCCGCATGGCTCGGCGCAACCGGCGCCGCGGACGACGCGCCGGTGTTTCCCGGCCGCCACGGCGCGCCGATCTCGCAACGCGCGGTGCAGCTGCGCATCAAGCAGCTGGCGCAACGGCAGGGCATGTTCAAGCACGTGCATCCGCACATGCTGCGGCACAGCTTCGCCAGCCACGTGCTGGAATCCTCCGGCGACCTGCGCGGCGTGCAGGAACTGCTCGGCCATGCCGACATCGCCACCACGCAGATCTACACGCACCTCGATTTCCAGCATCTCGCCAAGGTCTACGACGCCGCGCACCCGCGCGCGAAGCGCAAGCCGTAGCGTTCTTTTCCCTTTCCCGCGTGCGGGAGAGGGCTGGGGTGGGGGTGCTCTTGATCTTCGCTAAACACGTCAGCAATGACGATGCAGACCTACTTGTCCGCTTCATCAAGTTCAGCCAATGAAAGGTGGCTCCCTTTTCTGCAAAGGGGGCCACGAGACATCCGGCGGTCACGCAGCTCTGCCGTCGATCAGCCTCAGCCCAGGAACTTCCGCGCCGCGGCGTAGTAGGCGAGGTTGCCCAGGCCGGTCGCGCCGAGCAGCACGGCGATCACGCCGGGCGTCACTTCGTCCCAGCCGAAGGCTTCGATCAGCACGAAACCGATCGCCAGCGCGACCATGACGATGCCCCAGCGCAGCGAGGCATGGCGGCGGCGCGTTTCCTCGCCTTCGAGGATCGAGCGCACCAGGTCTTCGGAGCCGTTGGCGCTGACCATCTGGCGGCGGACGCGGGCATCGACGACCGCCTTGATGGCATAGGTGATGCAGATGAACAGGACGATGGGGATCAGGAATTCGAGTTCCATGGCTTGAGTCTCGGTCGGTTGATGGGCGTACGAAACAGGAGATACGCCGACCCCGCGGGCGGTTGCAGCCGCGAGCCTTGCAACCGATGCCCCGTTGGGCGTATCCCTTGAGGCGATGACCGCCAATCCTGAATACGCCACATCGCTCGACGACGACCGCATCCTGGTCGAAGCCGTGTTGGGCAACGCGCCCGGCGCGTTCGAGCGGCTCGTGCGCCAGTACCAGGGCCTGTGCTGGCACATCATCCAGCGCATGGTCCGGCATCCGGAAGACACCCGTGAGCTGTGCCAGGAGGCCTTCCTGCGCGTGCACCAGTGCCTGCATCAGTACCGTTTCGACGCCGCGCTGAAGTCCTGGATCGGGCAGGTGGCGTATTCGGTCGCCAAGCGCCACCTCGAACGCAAGCGCATCCCGATCGCCGAGAGCCCCGGCGATGACGACGGCCTGTCGCTGGCGGAATCGGTCGGCGACGGTTTCGACCTCGAGCAGACCGCGTCCGACGACGAACTCGCCGCGCATTTGCATGCGGCGATCGAGGCGCTGCCGCCGCTGCAACGCACCGTGTTGACCCTGTATCACCTGGAAGAGGTGCCGATCGGCGAGATTTCACGTATCACCGGCCTCGCCGAAGGCACCATCAAAAGCCATCTGTTCCGTAGCCGCAAACTCCTGCGCGAAGCGCTGGAGCCGCGGATGGGAGTTGCCGCATGACACATGACGAACGCGAATGGCAGGCGCAGGAACGCGCACTGCTCAACGAACGCAGCGGTACCGACGCAGCCGCAGACGATGCGCTGGTCGCGCGCTACCGAACCATCGCACGCGCGCTGCGGCAGCCGCCGCCGGGCGCGCTGCCGAGCAATTTCGCCTACGAGGTCGCACGACTGGCCGCCATGCAACGGCAGCCGGCGGACCTCGACAGCGCCGTCGAGCAATGGCTGATGCGTGCGTTGGTCGGCGCGATGGCGCTGGCCGGGGCGGCGGTCGCGGCGCTCTATGGCGGGCAATGGCTGCAAGCCACGGGATCACTGTTGGCCGAAACCGGCAGCGTCGGCATCGGCGGCTGGATCGTGACGCTGGCGGCATGTTTCGCGATCACGTTCGGTGTCGACTGGCTGCGTAACGGCCGACGTGACGAGCGCGCTTCGCGCGCCTAGTGGCAAGAGAGCGACGACGACGAAGTCCTGACTTCGACAGAGCGCTCCAACGTCAGCGCATGCGTTTCGCTTGTCTCCCTCCCCTGCGACTGCAGGGAGGGCTGGGGAGGGGTGCCGTCGGATCACGGGTTCTTGAAGGAGGCTCGCTTCTATCGGCTTTCGATGAGCGCGTCGGATCCGACGCAACCCCCTCCCAACTTCCCCCTGCAGTCGCAGGGGGAGGAGCAACGCCCGCACACTTGTTGCGTGTCCGCTTGTCTCCCTTCCCTGCCGCCGTCGGATCATGAGTTCTCGACGAGACCCACTCTTCGGCACACATCACTGCCCCTTCGGCAACCTCTGCCGGCACTGGGCAAACCCTTCCCAAGGATCCGCTTCGAGTGTCGCAGCCCTGCGCAGCGCCTTGGGCAGGTCGAAGGCAACAGGGCCCTTGATCCGCCCGAGTTCCTCCCAGCGCAACGGCATCGCCACCGGCGCGCCGGGGCGTGCGCGCAACGACCAGCTGACGACACTGGTCGCGCCGCGCCCATTGCGCAGCCAGTCGATGAAGATCTTGCCGCCGCGCTTGGCCTTGCTCATCGTGGCGACGTAACGCTGCGGCTGGTGCACGGCCATCGCTTCGGCGAACGCGCCGGTGAAGTCCTTCATCTCGTCCCAGCTCGGTCCGCGCGCAATCGGCACGACTACATGCAGGCCCTTGCCGCCAGAGAGGCGCACGTAGCTCTCCAGGCGCGTGTCCTGCAGCCGCGCGCGCACGTCGCGCGCGGCTGCAATGACGTCCTTCCAGGCAACGCCGTCGCCCGGATCGAGATCGAACACCATCAGGTCGGGTAGTTCGGGCTTGTCGACGTGCGAGCCCCAGGGATGGAACTCGAGCGCGTTCATCTGCACCAACTCCAGCAGCCCGGCGAGATCGCGGACGTACAGGTAATCCTCTGCGCCGCTTTTCTGCTTCAACGAGATCGCCTGCACATTCGCGCCGAGCGCGGCGGCATGGTGCTTCTGGAAGAAGCACTGGCCATCCGCGCCATCGGGACAGCGCACCAGCGACAGCGGCCGGTTCGCCAGCTGCGGCAGGATCCAGTCGGCGACGCCGCGGTAGTAATCGGCCACGTCGCCCTTGCTGATCTTCGCGGCCTTGTAGACGAGGCGATCGGGACTGCTGATTTCCACTTCGGCGGAAGCGGCCTTCTTCGTCGCTTTCGTCGCGACTTTCGTCGCGACCTTCTTCGTGGCCGCTCCGGTCTTCTTTGACGCTGTCGAACGACTCGCCATACCCAGATCCTCCACAGTCTTGTCGATCCGCAACCGCTGGAAACTCGCCTGCCGCAGCAATCCTTCCTTGCCCCAGCCGCGGAAGGCGACTTCCGCCACCAGCTTCGCTTCCACCCAGTGGACATTGCCGTTGTCGCGCTTGTCGTACGGCAGGTGCGCGGGCAGTTCCACGGTCGCGGTCTTGCGCTGCAGCGGCTTGAGCTGTGCCAGGAGCTTTCGCAGCGTCGCGTCGTCGTAGCCGGTGCCGACGCGGCCGGCATAGCGCAGCCTGCCCTTGTCGGCCACGGCCATCAGCAGCGAGCCGAAGCCGGTGCGCGCGCCGCGCGGCGCGGTGTAGCCGACGATGGCGAATTCATCACTCTGCGCATGCTTGACCTTCACCCACTGCGCGTTGCGCGACTGGCTGTAGTGCGCGTCGATGCGTTTGCAGAGGATGCCTTCGAGGCCTTCCTTGCCGCTCGCGGCAAAGACTTCGGCGCCGTGCCCGACGACATGTCCGCTGTAGACCAGTTCGTCGCGCGGACTGGTATCCAGCAGCGCGTGGAGCAGTTGCTTACGTTCGATCAGCGGGGTACGCGACAGGTCGATGCCGGCCACGCCGGGAAGGTCGAACACGACATAGCGCAGCGTGGCATTCGACGTGCCTTGCAGCGTGCGCTGCAGCAGGGCGAAATCGCTGAGTCCCTTGGCATCGAGTGCGACCAGTTCGCCATCGAGGTGCGCCTCGCCGACCGGTAACGCCGAGATCGCTTCGACGATCTCGGGAAAATCCGGCGTCCAGTCCAGGTTGTTGCGCGAGCGCAGCTTGACCGTGCCGTCGACCACGTCGGTCAGCATGCGGTAGCCATCCCACTTGACCTCATGCAGCCAGTCGTCGCCTGGCGGTGGCGCTTCGCGCAGGACGGCGAGTTCGGGTTTGAAGCCGGCCGGGAATGGCCGCGTACGCGCGCCTTCGAGCGCGCTGGCGCGCTTGGCCCAGGCTGCATCGGCGCGCCGCGGCTTGCGACGCGTCGCTGTCTTCTTCTTTGCGACGACCTGCTTGCGCGCCGCGGCAGTGGACTTCGCCGCGCGCTTGGACACGATGTCCTGGCCGGTCGCGGCCTTCTTCCGCGAAGCCTTGCGCTCGCCCTCGCCGGAAATCCAGACCCGTCCTGCTTCTGCGGACGATGCCGGTCCCGGTTCGACTTCGACGAGATCGTCGGCTTCGGCGTCCTGCGCGTACTCGTCGTCGTGCTTGAGCAGCAGCCATTGCGGCTTGCCGCCGCCGCGTCCGCCGCGCATGCCGGTGCGGACGAGCTTCCAGGCTCCGCGCAGTTTTTCACCGTGCAGGACGAAGTTGAGCTTGCCGGCGGCGATCGCTTCCAGAGGTTCGCCGTCGGCCGACCAGACGCCATGGTCGAACACCAGTACGTGTCCGGCACCATAGTTGCCGTGCGGGATCTCGCCTTCGAAGCCGCCATAGGACAAGGGGTGATCCTCCACCTGCACGGCCAGCCGCTTCTCTCCGACGCGCAACGACGGTCCCTTCGGCACGGCCCAACTCTTGAGCACGCCGTCGACCTCGAGCCGGAAGTCGTAGTGACGCACCTTGGCGCGATGCAGCTGCACCACGAACGTCGGGCGCCTGCCGCGCTGCGCCGGCGCGTCACCGGCCGGTTCCGGCGTGCGGTCGAAGCGCCGCTTGCGATCGTAATCGCGCAGGCTCACCGGTCAGCCTGCCTTGCGCACTGCCGCCTTCTTCGTGGCTTTCTTCGCGGATTTTGCGGGGGCCTTCTTCGTGGCCTTCTTGGCAACCGGTTTCTTCTTCGCAGCGGTCGTGCGAGCCGCCGACTTCTTCGCCGGCGTGCGCTTGTTCGTGGCCAGGCTCTTCTGCAGCAGCGACATGAAGTCGACGACGTTGGTCGATTCCTCGACCTCCTCGCGATCGTCTTCCTCCGGCGTCACCACGCCCTTCTGCTTCAGGCGCTTCTCGATGACCTTGTGCAGCCGGGCGCGGAACTCGTCCTTGTAGTCGTCCGGCTTCCACTCGCCGGACATCGAATCGATCAGCTGCTCGGCCATCTGCAGCTCCTTCGGCGTGACGCGGTAGTCCGACGGCTTGCCCTCGGGAATCTTGTAATCGGTCACGTCGACGAGTTCCTGCGGGTAGCGCATCAGCATCAGCACCAGCGCGTCGCCCTGCGGCATCACCGCCGACAGGTATTCGCGCGTGCGCACGACGACGCGCGAGATGCCGATCTTGCCGGTACGCTTGAGCGTCTCGCGCAACAGCACGTAGCCCTTCTCGGCTTTCTTGCCGGGCACCAGGACATAGGGTTTCTCGAAATATTGCGGGTTGATCGACGCCGCATCGACGAAGGCCTCGATCTCGACCGCCTCGCGGCCTTCGGCCGCGGCCGACTTGATGTCGTCCGGCTCCAGCACGACGTAATTGCCCTTGTCGTACTCGTAGGCCTTGACGATCTCCTTCCACGGCACTTCCTCGCCGGTCTCGGCGTTGACGCGTTCGTAACGCACCGCGGCGTTGTTGCGCGCGTCGAGCATGCGGAAATGGAGGTCGGTGCGCTTCTCGCCGGACATCAGCGAGATGGGGATGTTGAGCAGCCCGAACGACAGGGTGCCGGTCCAGATGGGGCGGGCCATGGTGGCGCTCCGATGCTTGGGAGCCCTGGATTGGAGCGCGCGGCGCGTGAGAGCGTCGTCATTGCGTGAATCGCGATGGCGCGAGCACGATTGCATGAATCGGGGGGCGCAGCGCCTTGTCTCGTCGGCATCACGTTGCCGGTGCTGCAATCCTGGGCGGATTCCCGCGGAGATTCCGCCATGCGTCCCGTCCTGATCCCTGCGTTGGCGTTGCCGTGGGCATGCACGCTGGCGGCCTGCGGCGATTCCGCCAAACTCGTCACCCGCGAGGACACCGGCCCGCAGCCGGTCCTGGTCGCGCCTGCCAGGCGCGCCATCCCCACGGTCAACATCGCGCCTGCGATCGGCTGGACAGAAGGCGCCGCGCCCGCGCCCGCCGCAGGACTGGCCGTCGCTCCCTTCGCGCGCGGCCTCGACCATCCGCGCTGGCTGTACGTGTTGCCGAACGGCGACGTGTTGGTCGCCGAAACCAATGCACCGCCGCGGCCCGAGGACGGCAAGGGTCTCAAGGGCGCGGTGATGAAGGCAGTGATGAAGCGCGCCGGCGCCGGCGTGCCGAGCGCCAACCGCATCACCTTGCTGCGCGATGCCGACGGCGACGGTGTCGCCGAACTGCGCACCGTGTTCCTCGCCGACCTCATGTCGCCGTTCGGCATGGCGCTTGCGGGCGATACGTTCTATGTTGCCAATGCCGATGCGGTGGTGAAGTTTCCGTATCGCGGAGGCGAGACATCGATCCAGGCGGCGCCGATCAAGGTCGCCGATCTGCCGGGCGGTCCCATCAACCATCACTGGACCAAGAGCCTGGTCGCCAACGCCGACGGCACGCGCCTGTATGTCGGCGTCGGCTCCAACAGCAACATCGCCGAGAACGGCATCGCAGCGGAGGACAAGCGTGCTGCGGTCCTCGAAATCGATCCTGCCAGCGGTGCGACGCGCGTGTATGCCTCGGGCCTGCGCAACCCGGTCGGACTAGCCTGGCAGCCGCGCAGCGGCACGCTGTATGCGGTGATCAACGAGCGCGACGAACTCGGCAGCGACCTCGTGCCCGACTATCTCACCTCGGTGCGCGAAGGGGCGTTCTACGGCTGGCCCTACAGCTATTACGGACAGCACGTCGACACGCGGCTCAAGCCGCCACGTCCCGACCTGGTGGCGACGGCCATCGCGCCGGACTACGCACTAGGCGCGCACGTCGCGCCGCTGGGCCTTGCGTTCAACACCGCATCCGGCTGGCCCGCGCCATATGCAGACGGCGCCTTCGTCGGCCTGCACGGCTCCTGGAACCGCAAGCCGCTCAATGGCTACAAGGTCGCTTTCGTGCCGTTCGTCGATGGCAAGCCGTCGGGTGCGATGGCCGACGTGCTCACCGGTTTCCTCGATGCCGGCGACAACGCCCACGGACGTCCGGTGGGCGTGGCGATCGACAAGCGCGGAGGGCTGCTGGTCGCCGACGATGTCGGCAATGCGGTGTGGCGGGTGTCGCCCGCGAAGTCACGCTGATACGAAACAAGAATTCGCCTACGCAATGCAGTTCGCCCCTTTGCAAAAGGGGGCAGCGCAGCGGGGGATTTGCTTTTGGCGGGGTAAGGAGCGGCTCGTGTGATCGAAGATCAAGAGCAAATCCCCCGTCCGACGCTGCGCGCGGGACATAGCCCCCTTTTTCAAAGGGGGCGAAAGCAAGCTGGCGTCTGAGGGGCGCTTCTAGCTCAAACGGCAGCCGCTCCCACCGTCGCCGAAAACCGCCGCGCATAGTCGCGCTCTTCCGCCACGCGCATCACCGCGTCGTCGGCCAGGTCGGGCGCGCCGTAGACCGCGTATACCACCGCGTCCTGCTGTCTTCCGACGTGGTGCAAGCGATACCGCGACTGGCCGCTGCCCGTGTTCGGCGGATAGTGCAGCGGCGCATCGCCGCCTTCCATGTCGAGTTCGCTGTTGTCGACCGTGCCGCCGATGAAAAGTGCTCGCATTGCTGTCTCCATTGCTGGTTCGTGATCGATGATGCCGCGCCCGGTGTTCGGTCGCGATGAAGCAAGTATTCATCATTTGGCCGCAGCCTCCGCGGGACGCGGCGGGAGGCCGGTAGAATGCAGTGTTCCCCCTCGTGACGACCTCGTCCCATGCCTGCCGACCGCAACGATGCCGCCCTCGAGACGCTGTTCCTGCCGTTCGCCAACGGCACGCTGCCGTGGCCGGCGCAGGGCGCGCTGTTCCTGCGCGCGCGCGACGGATGGCCCCTGCACCAGCAGGCACTGCCGGGACTGGTCTGCCAACAGAGTTTCAAGCCGGATGTCGATGCCTTGCAGCGTTCCGCAATCGAGGTGCATGCAGGAACAGACAGCCTCGGCGACGAATCGTTCCCGCTGGTGCTGGTGCTGCCACCGCGACAGCGCGACGAGGCGCGCGCACTGTTCGCGCAGGCGCTTGCGCGCGTGCAGCCCGGCGGCATCGTGATCGCATGCAGTGCCAACGATGAAGGCGCGAAGTCCGACGAAGCCGATCTGGTCCGCATCGCCGGACCGGTCAGCACGCTGTCCAAGAACAAATGCCGCGTGTTCTGGACTGCGCCCGGCCAGTCGCAAGGCGATGCGGCGCTTGCTGCGCAATGGCGCACGCTCGATGCGCCGCGGCCGATCGCCGACGGCCGCTTCCGCAGCCGCCCCGGCGTGTTCGCGTGGGACCGCATCGACGCAGCTTCCTCGCTGCTGGCCGCGCAGTTGCCCGCCGATCTTGCCGGCCGCGCCGCCGATCTCGGCGCCGGCTGGGGCTATCTCAGCGCGGAACTGCTGCAACGTTGCGCCGGCATTCACGCGCTCGACGTCTACGAAGCGGAGGCGCGCGCGCTCGACCTTGCGCGTGCAAATCTAGACGGGTTCGCCGCGCGCGTCGCCATCGACTATCGCTGGCACGACGTCACTACCGGCCTGTCGCAAACCTACGACGTCATCATCAGCAATCCGCCGTTCCACGCCGGCGGCCGCGCCGATCGTCCCGACATCGGTCGCCGCTTCATCGCCGTCGCGGCCGCCGCGCTGAATCCGGGCGGCCGCCTGTGGCTGGTCGCCAATCGCCATCTCCCTTACGAAGCGGTCCTCAACGACAGCTTCGGCAGCGTCCGCATCGTCGCGCAGCAGCACGGGTTCAAGATCGTCGAAGCGATCAAGGCGATGCCGACGAAGCTGCGCACCGCCAAGCCTTTCGACAAATCCTCGTTGCGCAAGCTCGGGCGATGACAGCGGGCATGCGGCGATGAAGCTCGTCCGGCTCATCGGCAACCTCGGCTACGGCAGCCGCAAGGATGTCGCCGCCATGTTCCGCGAAGGCCGCATCACCGATGCCGCCGGCGAAGTGCTGTACGCCGACGACAAGGTCGGACATGCCGACATCCGCATCGACGACGAGCCACTCGATCCCCCGTCCGGCCTGCTGCTCATGCTGCACAAGCCGGTCGGCTACACCTGCTCGACCAAGGATCGCGGCCGCATCGTCTACGACCTGCTGCCGCCGCGTTTCGCGTTGCGTTCGCCGCAGCTGTCGACGGTCGGCCGTCTCGATCGCGAGACCAGCGGCCTGCTGCTGATGACCGACAACGGCGCGCTGCTGCACCGCGTCGTGTCGCCGAAGTCGAAGCTGTCGAAGGTCTACGAGGTCGCGCTGGCCGAAGACCTGCGCGGCCATGAAGCCGCGCTGTTCGCCAGCGGAACGCTGATGCTCGAATCGGAGAAGACGCCGCTGGCGCCGGTCGTCATGGAAACGCTGGGTCCGCGCGCCGCGCGCCTCACCCTGACCGAAGGCCGCTACCACCAGGTGCGCCGCATGTTTGCCGCGGCCGGCAACCATGTCGATGCCTTGCATCGCAGCCGCATCGGCGGACTCTCGCTGGACGGACTCGCACCCGCGCAGTGGCGGTTGCTGGACGCGCCCGCCATCGAGCAGTTGTTCGGACGCGACGATCCCTAACGCTTAGGGTCAGGGGAGACGGACCACATGCTGCTCACGGCATGCGCCCGGCCAGAGTAGCCGCCAGACGCTTCGGCGCCTTGTTGTGCCAGGCTTTACGGACGAGCTCGGCAACGATCGACGGCTTTGCCTTCGCCAGCGCCACGCGCAGTCCTGCGACCCGGGTGCCCCACATCAGCTTTTCAACGAAGCCGGGATACATGGCGAGTGCCGACTCCCGATCCTGCTCTCCGACGAACAAGTGCGCGTGCGACTCGTCCGGAGGAACCGTGATGAAGATCTTGCCGCGAACCCGGAACGACGAATAGTTGAAATGGGGCTCTTCGGTCACTTCGGGCAGCGACAGCGCTTGTATCCGAATCGCCTTGAAATCCATCGAAGGCTCCAGGTCTGTCGATAACCGTCGTCTGATTCAAGTCGATTCGACTAGCGGATTCGACCTGCGTGAAGGCTTGCGCCGTTGCCCGTTGCTACGTGACGTCAGGAATGTCCTCGAGTGCGAAGTACACGGTCTTTCCGTGCTGCCTGGCCAGAGCCACCATGTCGTCGGCGCCCGCCGATGGCCCGCCTATGCGCAGGCAACCGTCGCATTTCGCTACCAGGCGCCGCGAGATCGGATGGAAGATCTCGTCGAAGACCCGATCGCCGATCCGCCCCGAGCCCGCATGCTCGATGAGGGGCAGGGCGTACCACTCGCCCATGACCGGCAGATGCCCGGCACGAAACAGCCGCAGCGACGCCTCCGTCATCGCATGCACGTTTCTGGCGATCAGAACGGGATCGTCGCCGGTTCCGGAGCGATACGGGCCGGCTACCAGGATCATTTGCGGGTTCATCGTGATTCCAACGCCTGAATTAAACCGGGCCGCGAAGCGGCTTCGGCTTGAATGAATGGTTAGGCCCCGGCCGTGTCGTTGGTTCCATGAGTGAACGTCTCGACGAGTTCATACATTCCGGGATCGAATTTCGCTATTTCTAGCGCTCGCTGCAAGAAAGGCAGCGGAGCTGGGTCGTTTCGCATGGCTTGATAGGCCTCGATACTCTGCCACTGCGCATACATCGTGACCTTCGTCCCATCCAGGCTGCGATGGAGTTTTGCGGACATAAAGCCATTGACATGGCGCACATGATCCTGAGTAGCACGCGTAAGCAACTCGATCAATTCATCCTGTTTGTGGGGGGCGACGGTGAATACGTTGATAAGTATGATCGGCCCGCTCATGCGATCTCCCATGTTTCGACGCCCTCTGAGCCGGCAGTGGCCTAACGCCTGAATCAAGCCGACCCGCGAAGCGGGTTCGGCTTGAATGAATCGTTAGGCGGCACCAGCCTAGAACTTGTCATTTCCAATTCACGCCTAGATTGTTGATCTTGGTCTTGCCAAGAAGCTTGAGTAGAAGATTGCGACATGCCCTCAATGCCGGGTAAAGCACTCTAGAAGCGCTCTTTGAGCGAAAGCTGAGGTACGCCAAACGATTGAAGAATCCCTTGTTCGTGCCCATGAGCGCGAGTGCATGGATTGCGTCCGGGCCGTAGTAGATCTGGCCACCAACCTTCACAACCATTCCTTGATCGATATCTAGGCCCGCCGCGGTAATCTCTTCCATGATTGGTCCGCCATCTCTTGCATCTACAAGAACCAGACGACCCACGCTCTCCCGTATCCGGGCAAGGTTGCAGTAGTAGTCACAGGCAGGGCACTGCTTGTCGTAGACAATCAGGACTTCGTTATCTGTCATGTGTGCCGGCTAACGCCTGAATTAAGCCGAGCCGCGAAGCGGCTTCGGCTTGAATGAATTGTTAGGCCTCATTACGAGTGCCTAGCTGGCAGCGCTGTTTTGGCCTGCAGGGCGCCAAAAACAGCATCTGGGTTGCTTTGGCACCAGTAGCGAAAGTATAGAGATGGCTCCTTGCCCATGAACAAGTCTGCAGCAGACGTCTGTGGGGAGATCAATAGCTTTGGCTGACGCCACTGCTGGGCCATGACGCCGACGCAGGCATCAGAGTTGGCAACGTCAATTAGCCATGTGGCTTGACCTCCCGCGATGCTAGCTAAAGGGCAAGTTGCCCAGGCAGCGCTTAGTAGCTCGAGGAGGTTGCAGGACGACGTTACAGAGAACGTTGCCTCGTGCGAGACGACGTCGTCTCCGGCGCAGACGCTGTCTCGGTCAACAGTGACTCGGATTGCGGAAGTGTCTGACATGAGGCCTAGCGCCTGAATTAAGCCAACGCGCGAAGCGGGTTCGGCTTGAATGAATTGTTAGGTGCCATACCGCCATGCGCAAGGAGCTCAGCGGCTTTGGTGAGATTCTTTCGGTCAAAGTCCATCTCGTCCCGGTACACGTCATAAGGAGTACGAAATGTAACTGTCCGCTCGTCGAAGTGCAGAAGTAGCTTAGGAACCCAGCGGGAATCCTTGAAGGTGGCGCACTTTAAGCCCGCGAGTGGATAACGACGCCAGCGAGCGAGCCATAGCCAGAACGGCGAGAACAGATAGATGGCGCGGTTGGTAATGACAATTCCGTAGTCCGACGTGCGGTGAAACGTTGGGTTGCTGGCGTGCCAAACAGCATCTTCCTCTGTTGGAAGTGTCAGCTTTGAAAATGGGAAGTGCTCAAGTGCGTCCATGTGGCACCTAGCGCCTGAATTAAGCCGAACCGCGAAGCGGTTTCGGCTTGAATGAATTGTTAGGCCTCATGCGCCACCGACGCAGGCGGCTCGGGACGATCGTATGCGTCATAGCCGCCGCCAATTTGGAGCCCTCTCGCCTCGGCCCAGAAAACGATTTTGTCCAACAGTTGCTCAGCTAGTTCTCGACTTAGCGGCGAGCCATCCCCGCGCTCAAGACCAAACTCGAAGTGCCATGCTACTTGAGATTCGTGCGTTGACATTGGTGCAACTCGTCTTGGCAATGACCGCTGAGGCCTAACGCCAAGTAGGCCCCAAATCTGGGGCGATATTCGCAGTGTTCGGTTCCAAGCCAAAACAAGTCAAGGGCGAAACTCCTTCTTGTTCAAGGCATTGGATCACGCCGTGGCCCAGGGATACGACGCAACTGAAGTGTATATGCGACAAAAAACGGGGTGATAAGTCTTATCCACCCGAAATCGAGGCTGTAAACAGGTCGCCAGCCGTGTCGATGCCGGATGGTCAGCCGTCCTTACTCAGCAGCTCGCGCCAAGCCTCGTGACCCAGCTTTTCCAACGTGGCGATGTTGCGATCGACGATGCCGTCCGCGTCGGGGAAGGTGTCGACCGCGCGCGAGACGCTGGCTTCGCGCAGCAGGTGCAGGGTGGGGAACGGGGAGCGGTTGCTGTAGTTGCCGATGTCGTCGGGCGCGGTGCCGGCGAACTGGTAGTCGGGGTGGAAGCTGGCGACCTGCAGGACGCCTTCGAGGTCGAGCGATTCGATGGCGGCATCGGCGGCATCGAGGAAGTCGTTGTAGTCGAGGAAGTCGTTCAACACCAGGGGATGGATCAATAGCGTGGTATCGGTCGTCTGCGGATCGGCGTCGCGCAGCCAGGCCAGTTCGGTAACGAGTTCTTCGAGCAGCACTTCGGGCGTGGTCGCCTCGCTGAGCACGAAACGGACCTGGCCCTTGACGTGCACCGCCTTGGCGAACGGGCACAGGTTGAGGCCGATGACGGCGCGCTCGAGCCAGCGCCTGGTCAGGGCGATGGGATCCTGGTCCTCGACGGTCATGTCGGTGACAAGGGTCGTGGCAACGACACGATCCGCGCAGCTTCAATCACGGAAATTGTCGAACTGCAGCGGCTGTTCGAATTCCTGCGCGCGCAACAATTGCATCGCGGCCTGCAGGTCGTCGCGCTTCTTGCCGTTGACGCGCAGCTTGTCGCCGTTGATCTGCGCGTCGACCTTGAGCTTGGCGTCCTTGAGGGCGCCGACGATCTTCTTGGCGAGGTCGCGCTCGATGCCCTGCTTGACGGTGATGCTCTGGCGCGCGCCGGCAAGGTTGGTGGCGATGTCGCCGAACTCCAGGCAGCGCGCATCGATCTTGCGCGCGACCAGGCGGCCGCGGAGGATGTCGGTCATCTGCTGCAACTGGAACTCGCTCGGCGCGGACTGGTTGATGACGTTCTCGTCGCGCTCGAACGAGGCCTCGACGCCCTTGAAATCGAAGCGCGTGGTCAGCTCGCGGTTGGCCTGGTCGACGGCGTTGGTGAGTTCGTGGGTGTCGACTTCGGAGACGATATCGAAGGAAGGCATGGCGGTTCTGGAGACGCTCGGGGGACGTGCAGATTAGCGCACCCGTGGTGGTCGTTGTGCGATGGCGCGGTTTCATCGCGCGCGGCGGCGCGGGGGCTGTCACCCGAGTATCCGCCGCAGGCGCGACGAATGCCACGGGAATAGTCCCTGCCCGCTGCCGCCAAGACCGGCACACGGCTCGCGTGCGAACGAAAACGTAGCGGCAGCGTGCGCAAGGGCGCTCCGTCAGGGATGCGGCAAACCGGTCGACGCGAGATCACGCGGCCGCGACCCTGACCTCCGGCCCTTGTCCGGAGCAGCTGCAAGCGACAGCGTCGCGGAACGCATCGGGAGAACGCCATGGGACGCAACGCGAAGAACGCGGCAACGATCGGTTTGCTGTTTCTGGTGGCATGCAGCGGCGCGCCGGTGCGCGATGCATCGCTCGATGGCGACAACATCGTGCCGGGGATAGCGGTGTTGCGCGGCGTGTTCGTGTCCGGCGCGCAGCCCGACGGTAATACGGTGCTGCTGCGGGCGCCCGGCGGTCTCATCGTGGTCGACAGCGGCCGCCATGCGACGCACACGCAGCGCATCCTCTCCGCTGCGAAAGCGGCGGGGCAGCCGATCGCCGCCATCGTCAACACGCATTGGCACCTGGATCACGTCGCCGGCAATGCCAGCCTGCGCGCGGCATACCCGCGCAGCGAGGTCCTTGCCAGTGATGCGATCCGCGGCGCGCTCGACGGGTTCCTCGCCGATTACCGCAAGCAGCTGCTGCAGGCGATCGCGCAGGCGCCGGAAGATGGCCCGCAGATCGCGACGTGGCGGGCCGAAGTGGAGCGCATCGATGCGGGCGAACGCTTGTTGCCGACGCGGCCGGTCACCGCCGCCGGCGACATGGTGATCGCCGGCCGTCGCCTGCGCTTGGGCCTGGAACACAATGCCGTCAGCGGCGGCGATGTCTGGTTGTTCGATCCGGCTTCACGCGTGCTGGTCGCCGGCGACCTGGTGACCCTGCCGGTGCCGTTGTTCGACACGGCCTGTTCGCAGGGCTGGCTCGAAGCGCTCGATCGGCTGCAAGCGCAGCCCTTCGACCTGCTCGTGCCCGGCCATGGCGCGCCGTTGTCGCGCCTGCAGTTCGATCGCTATCGCGCCGCATTCGGTAATCTGTTGTCATGCGCGGCGGGCGAGGCGGGCAAGCCGGCTTGCATCGATGCCTGGCTGCGTGATGCGCAGGCTCTGTTCCCGGCTTCGGAGATTCCCTTGGCACGCTCGTCGCTCGACTACTACCTCGATCTGTTGCGCGCGCCCGACGCACGCCTGGCCAAACAGTATTGCCGCGCCGGCGGCTCGGCATGACCTCCAGCGAACGCGGCACGCGAGCGGTGGTCGCCATGTTGTTCGCGGTCGCGCTGTTCTCGCTGATGGATGCGGGACTGAAGCTGCTGTCGTCGCAGTATCCGGCGTTCCAGGTCGCGGCCATGCGCGGCGCTGCATCGTTGCCGTTCGTGCTCGCCTGGGCGCTGGCCACCACCGGCCTGCGGCCGTTGCTGCGCGTGCGCTGGCCGCTGCACCTGCTGCGCGGCGTGCTCGGCGTGGCGATGATGTGGGGCTTCGTCTATGCCTTGCGCACGCTGCCGCTGTCCACGGCGTACTCGATCTTCTTCGTCGCGCCGCTGCTGATCACAGCCTTGTCCGTCCCGTTCCTGGGCGAACAGGTGGGTCCGCGGCGCTGGATCGCGATCGCCATCGGCCTGGTCGGCGTGCTGGTCGTGTTGCGCCCGACCGGCGACGGCGTGCTGACCGTGGCTGGGCTTGCCGTGCTGTTGGCGGCACTCGGCTACGCGATCTCCGCGATCACGGTGCGCGTGCTGGCGCGCACCGACAGCACGCAGGCGATGGTGGTGTGGCTGATGGCGATGATGGCGTTCGGCGCGGGCGCGTTCGCATGGCCCGACTGGGTGCCGCTGCGCGGCGAGCATGCGTGGCTGATCGCTGGGCATCGGGCTGGCCGGTGCGCTGGGCCAGTACGCGATCACCGAGGCGTTCCGGCTTGGCCAGGCCTCGCTGCTCGCGCCGCTCGAATACACCGCCCTGCTGTGGGGCGTGCTGCTCGACCTGACGATCTGGGGCGTACTGCCGGACGGCGTCACCTGGGTAGGCTCGGCGATCATCATCGCCAGCGGCCTGTACCTGCTGCGGCGCGAACGCGTGCATCTCGAAGCCGAGCATCCCTGACGCCAAGCCTGTTCGTCGCGGCTCGCAAGCGCCTCCTCCTGCAAGGCCTGCTCCCAAGGCCTGCTCCCCAAGGCATGCTGTCGTCATGCCGCTGTTGCTGCTGATCCCGCTGTTGTTCCTGGCCGTGTTCGTGCTGTGGGCGTTGTTGCTGCCGTTCTCGTTGTGGCAGCGCTATCGCCTGGGTCGCGCGCGCCGCGGCGTACAGGGCTGGGTGGTGCGCGCCAATGCTTGGTTGCTCGCCGCTTCGGTACCGGTGTTCCTCATCACCGCCTGGATCGGTGATCACTGGATGCCGCACGCGCTGCGCGACGCCGCGTTCGGTCTTGGCGCGGGCGTGGTCGTCGGCATCGCCAGCCTCTGGCTGACGCGCTTCGAACATGTCGATGGCCGTTTGTTCTACACGCCGAACCGCTGGCTCGTGCTGGCGTTGACCGGCCTGGTCGCGGCACGTATCGCGTTCGGCTTGTGGAGTGCATGGCAACTGCGCGAGGTGCATGCATCCTCGCCATTCGTGCTTTGGCTGCAGGCCGGCGGCGTCCTCGCCGTCGGTGGCGTGCTGGCCGGCTACTACCTCGCCTACACCTGGGGATTGCGCGCACGCCTAACGCACCCGTTGCCCTGACGATTGCGGGTGTTGCTTGCCCGCCGTCGCGGCGATGCAGAAGCATGCCGGAGCGACCAAGCGTCGCAGGCATTTGCGTGGCCGCCGCACGCCGCCGCCGACGTTGTTCCGGCAGTCCCCCACCGCTGGAGTCGTCCATGCATAAGCCGTACCGCTACCTCGCGTTCGCTACGCTCGCCCTCGCCCTGGTCTCGCTGCTTGCGGCCGCGGCGCAGTCGCCGCAGCAACGCGTCGCCGCGCAGGAAGCGCGCTCGGCGGACCTGTTGCCGAACGACCGGCAGCGTGCCCTGTCGGTTCGCGCCACACCTGCTGCCGCGGACAAGGCGGGCCCGACCCTGGAAGAGGTCGGCGACGTCGATTCGTTCGGTCGTCAGGTCCGCTGGCTCGGCCTGGCGCAGATGGACATCACGCTGGCCGACACCTGTCCGCCGCCCGGCACGACGCCGAACTCGGCATGCGCGGTGCTCGATCCGCCGGGTGCCGTAACGAACTTCAATTTCGACGATGTTGCGCGCATGACGCTGCCGGCGAAATCCGCCGATTCGCTGCTCTGTTACTGGCTGTCGCCGTTCCTGACGATGACCTACGACAATCCGACCGCGGCGCCGGTGATCGCACGCCTGAACTTCTCGCCGACGCTGACCATCGAGAACCCGGTGCTCGACGATCCGGCCTTGATCGATCCGATGACCGGCCTGCCGTTCGGCGGCAGCCTGCTCACCGGCATGACTTCGTCGGAATGGTTCGAGGTGCCGTTGGCCGCGGGCATGCAGCTCAGCGAGCGCAAGCGCGACTCGGCGGTGTGCATCGCCGGCTTCGTCAGCCGTCGCTCGCTGGTCCAGAACTACGGCTTGACCGAGGCGCAGGCGAAGGAGTTCTTCAAGAAGAAGACCACGATCCGCATGAACATCACCGGCAGCGCGCAGTACGTGCAGAACGCGTTGCTGATCTTCGGACTGCGTGTCGTCGGCGACTGAGCATCGAAGCCATCGCTTGCAAGACCGGCGTGGAGGGCATGCCTCCACGCTTGCGGCGATCGCGATCTCATTCCATCATCGTCGACGAATCCGTCGACCTCTGGAGCCGGACATGGTCAGCAGCGCAGCCTCGTCGGTCGACGCCTATCTTGCCGAACTGCCGCCGCAACGGCGCGTCGTGGTGTCGGCGGTGCGCGACATGGTCAACGCGCACGTCCCGCCCGGCTACGAGGAAGGCATGGCTTACGGCATGATCGGCTGGAGCATCCCGCTGTCGCGCTATCCGGTCACCTACAACAAGCAGCCGCTCAGCTACGCCGGCCTGGCGGCGCAGAAGAACAACTATGCCTTGTACCTGATGTGCGCGTATGCCGAGTCGGGACAGGAACAAGCGTTGCGCGATGCCTATGCGCAGGCTGGCAGGAGGCTCGACATGGGCAAGAGTTGCCTGCGCTTCAAGTCGCTCGACGACCTGCTGCTCGAGCCGATCGCGGCGCTGATCGCATCGACCTCGGTGGAACATTTCATCGAGCGGTACGAAGCCTCGCGCAAGCTCACCAAGAGCGGCAAGTGATCAAACACCTGTCATCCCGAACGCAGTGAGAGATCTGTTGTTCGTATGGTTCGTCGCAACGGCGTCGACAGCGGATCCCTCGCTGCGCTCGGGATGACAATGCGATTCTATGGGTCTATGCGCGCTCCCTAGTCACCGCGCGAGTCAACCGCGCGGCCCGCCCATCACCGGCAGCACGATGCCGCTGATGTACGAGGCGGTGACCGGCGAGGCCAGGAACACGTAGGCCGGCGAAATTTCCTCCGGCTGCGCTGGACGTCCCATGTCGCTGTCCTGGCCGAACTTGGCGACGTCCTTCGCAGGCTTGTCGGCAGGATTGAGCGGCGTCCAGACCGGTCCCGGCGCCACGGCGTTCACGCGGATGCCGCGTTCGAGCAGGTTGCCGGCCAGCGACTTGGTGAAAGCATGGATCGCGCCCTTGGTCGCGGAGTAGTCGAGCAGGTGCTTGCTGCCGAACAGGCCGGTCTCCGAGCCGCTGTTGACGATCGATGCGCCGCGCCGCATGTGCGGCAGCGCTGCGCGCGCCATGTGGAAATAGCCGGCGATGTTGGTCTGCAGGGTTTCCTGCAGGTGGTCTTCGCGCAGGTCCTCGAGTTGTTCGCAATGCAGCTGGAAGGCGGCGTTGTTGACCAGGATGTCGAGCCGGCCGAACGCCTTGACCACTTTCGCCACGGCGCGCTCGCAGAACTTCGGGTCCTTGACGTCGCCGGCGACCAGCAGGCACCGACCGCCTTCCTTCTCGACATGGCGTGCGGTGTCCTTCGCGTCCTGGTGCTCGTCCAGGTACAGCACCGCCACGTCCGCACCCTCGCGTGCGAACAGCACCGCGACCGCGCGGCCGATGCCGGAGTCGCCGCCGGTGACGATCGCGGCCATGCCCTCGAGCTTGCCACTGCCCTTGTAGTGCGGTGCGAGGAAGCGCGGCTGCAGGTCCAGTTCGTGCTCGTTGCCGGGTTTCGCGAGGTGCTGCTTCGGCAGTGGATTCTGCGGCTGACGGCGCGCACCGGCCTGCACGGGCTTCGGCTTGTCCTCGTCATGCTTGCCACGCTTGCGCTTGTCGGCCGCATCGATGCCGCGCTGGATCGCGCGTTGTTGCGCGGCGACGGTGTTTGTCGCCGTCGCATTCTTGCCTGCCTTCTTCGTTGCCATGTCGATCCGCCTGACATTCGGGGACATCACCGAAACCTAACGCGCGCAGCGTCGCCACGATGTGACTGGCCACACGCGAATTCGCGCCATGCATGACAACGGTGTGAACTCCTGGCCGAACGCGCGAGACGATCCGGAAACCGGATCCCCGGGAATCGCGTGGAGTATCCTCGTCGCTGGCATGCAAGCCGCCGTCCACTTGCTCTCACCGCTGTCTACAGGTTCGCCATGCACAGACTCGTTGCCATGATTGCCATCGCGATGTTGCTTGCGGCCTGCGACAAGTCGCCGCCGCCGCCCGACGTTGCACCCGCCGCGCCGCCCGCGTCCGCGCCGGAAGCCGCTGCGCCGCCCGTTTCGACACCTGCGACAACTACAGTTGATGAATCCGCTGCGCCACTCGCCGCAGACACCGACAACGAAGCGCGCGTCGATCAGACGATCGACAACGTGCTCGGGGATCACGCCGCTTACCGCACGGTGATCGACGCCTTCCAGCGCGCGGTCGCCGCGAAGGATGCGCAGGCGGTATCGAAACTGGTCGACTATCCATTCACCGCATCGATCGACGGCCAGCGGACGAAGATCGCCGACGCCGAGACATTCGTGGCGCGGTACGACCACATCGTCACGCCGGCCATCGCCCGCGCGATCAGCGAGCAGCGCTACGGCAGCCTGTTCGTCAACGCGAAGGGCGTGATGTTCGGGCGCGGCGAGGCCTGGATCAATGGCGTCTGCAAGGACGCCGCCTGCAAGCGTGTCGACGTGCGGGTCGTGGCGATTCAGCCGACCGATCCTTGAGCATCTCCGCACCCTCGGAATCCGCTTCCACAAATGGAGAGTCCGCAATGATCAGGTTCATCCTCGCCACCGCCGTCGTATTGCTCTTGGCCGCCTGCAACCGGGCCGAACCGCCCCAGCCGGCGCAACCCGAACAGCCTACGCAGGAAGCCGGGACCGCCGCGCCGCCCGAAGCTGCGCCGGAACCGGTCTCGCCGTCGCCGGCACCCGCAACGCCAGCCAAGCCAGCGTTCGTGGACAAGGTGTGGAAAGTGAAGGCATCGTCGGCGGTGGCGGTCGGTACGACCTATACGTTCCTCTCGGACGGCACGCTGGTGATCGACGCGCAGCAGGGCGCGCCGGGTTACGGCCAGTGGACCTACGTCGATGGCGCGCTGACGATGATCGAGGAAGGACAGTCGTACCCCACCGACATCCTGCGGCTCGATGACCAGACCTTCGAGATTCGCAGCAACAACCCGGGCACTGCGGTGACCATCACGCTGGTGCCCGCCGAAGGCGCGGCGCTGCCACCGGCAACGGCGCCGTAGGGCCGCGCGATCGTCTTCATGCGCGTGAACGGAACGGGCGCGGCGACGCCTTCGTTCGCATGTCGAAGCGCATCGCCACGCCATACTCCGCGCCCATGCCGACGAACCCGACCTCGCTGCTCGCCTTGCTCGCCCTGTGCCTGGCGCTGCCATCGCCGGACGCGCAGGCGCGCACCGTGTATCGCTGCGTGCGCAACAACACCGTCAGCCTGGCGACCGCACCGGAGCCGGGTTCGAAGTGCGTGGCCAAGCAGGTTGACGACAACGCCGCCAAGCTGCCGAACCTGTGGGGCGAGATGGGCGTGGTCAGCGGCACGCTGTACGAGCGCGAGCAGGACGGCAAGACGGTCTACAGCACGCGCAACCTGCCCGGTTCGAAGGTGTTCCTCAAGTTCACCGTGCAGACGCCACCCGGGGAACGCGCCCATCCCGGACTGGGCAAGGTCGGCAAGCCGCAGTTGAAACCGTTCGCGAAGGAATTCCGCGCAGCGGCGAAGGCGACCGGCGTGGACGATGCCTGGTTGCGCGCGATCGCGCACGCCGAGAGCGGCTTCGATGCCGCGGCCTTGTCGGCCAAAGGCGCAAAGGGCGTGATGCAGCTGATGCCCGATGTCGCGAAGGAATACGGCGTGCTCGATCCGTTCTCGGCCAACGAATCGATCCATGCCGGCGCGCGCCACATGAAGTCGCTGCTGCGGCGCTACGGCAACGACCGCATGTTGGCGGCCGCGGCCTACAACGCCGGCATCGGCGCAGTCACGCGTTTCGGCGGGGTGCCGCCGTATGCGGAGACACAGGCCTATATCGACAAGGTGCAGGCGCTGTACGCGCGCTACCGGGAGGCGATGGGGTTCAAGGCCGAGACCGCGGCGAAGTAGTCATTCGCGCAGCAAAATGGAAATTCTCGTAGGAGCGGCCCTGAACTCCTACGAGAGCGGGGTTCAACTCGCGGGTGTGAGCTTCAGCAGGCGCCCTTGCGTGCCGTCCTCCAGCAACCAGATCGCGCCGTCCGGCCCTTGCTCGACTTCGCGGATGCGCGCATCCATGGGGTAGCGCGCGGCTTCCCTGGCCTTGTCGCCGTCGAACTCGATGCGCACCAGCGACTGGGACGACAGTCCGCCGATGAAACCGTCGCCCTTCCAGTCGCGGAACAGGTCGCCGGAATAGATGATGAAACCGGCGGGCGAGATCACCGGGTTCCAGCTCGCTTCCGGTGCGTTGAATTCCGGACGCGTGTCGTGGTCGGGGATGACCTTGCCGTCGTAGTGGTCGCCGTTGGAGACGATCGGATAGCCGTAGTTCGCGCCACGCTCGATGCGGTTGATCTCGTCGCCGCCCTTCGGTCCCATTTCGTGTTCCCAGAGCTGGCCCTGCGCGTTGAAGGCCAGGCCGAGTGGATTGCGATGGCCGAGCGACCAGATCTGCGCGGTGACGCCGCCCTGGTCGGCGAACGGATTGTCGGCGGGCACCGAGCCGTCGTCGTTCAATCGCACGATCTTGCCCAGATTCGATTTCATGTCCTGCGCCGGATCGAACTTCTGCCGTTCGCCGGAACTGATCCACAGCTTGCCGTCCGGACCGAAGGCGATGCGGTGGCCGTAGTGGCCTCGATCCGTGACCTTCGGCGCCTGCCGCCAGATCACCTTCATGTCCGACAGCGCGCCGCCACCGTTGTCGTCGAGCGTGAGCTTGCCGCGCGCGACCGCCGCGCCGCGGGTGTCGCCGTCGCCCTTTTCGGCATAGCTCACGTAGACCAGTCCGTTGCTGGCAAACTGCGGATGCAGCACCACGTCGCCGAAGCCGCCCTGGCCGCCGTAGTCGACCGCGGGCACGCCGCTGACGTTGCCGGTTTTCTTCGAGGCGATGTCGAACACTTTCAGCGCGCCCGGTCTCTCCGACACCAGCAGGCGGCCATCGGGCAGGAACGTCATCGCCCAGGGCTGGTTGAACTCGGCCACCGCGGTCGCCGTGAAAGGCCTGTTCGTGCTGGATGCTGCAGCGGCGGGCGCCGCAGCAGCCGGCGCTGCGGCCGAAGCCGCGTCGCTGGTGTTGTTGCAGGCCACCAGAATGGTGGCGATGGCGACGGTCAGCAGGTATTTCGTCATGGCAACGGCTCCAGCAGGGCGGACGATTCGAGGACTGGACGTGAGCGTATCCGGCACGGCGCCCGTCTACTACAGCATGCAGTGGAAACAAGACGTTTAGGCAACGATTGCGATCGCAGGGACAAGGGACTCAGCGTGGGCGCGACCGCGCAGCCTTCTTTTTCGGCACCGACTTGGCGGCCGATGCCTTCTTCCCTGCGGGCTTGCCGGGCGCGGCCTTGCGCGCCCTCTCCACACGCGCCGCAGCGCCGCGCGTCGAAGGCGACACCACCTTCGCCTTGCCGCGCGCGCGGTCGAGTTGCAGCGTGCGGTTGTCGCCCATCGCGTCGGCATCCTGCGTGACGGCCGCGAGCACGAAGCTCAAGGCCTTGCCCGCCAGCGACCCCGGGCCATCCCAGTATTCGGCGGTCTCCACCTTGACGCGGATCAGCGTGACATCCGGATCGTCCTTGCCGTTCGGGAAATAGACCTTGAGCACATCGCTCCACAGCGCATCGATCTTGCTGCGGTCGCGCCGCACCGTGGCCGTGCCGGACACCGAGACGTAGGTATTCCTGTCCTGCGACGCGTACGACACATTGACCTTGGGATGGGACTTGATCTCGGCTGCCTTGTGGCTGGCGGCGCTGGTGAAGAACCACAGGTCGCCGTCGAACTCGGTCTTCTGCGTGGCCACGGGTCGGCTGACGTAGTGCCCGTCGCGAGAACGCGTCACCAGCATGGCGATCTCGATGTCCTCGATCATCGAACCCAGCAAGCGGAAATTGTCGCTGCGCGCCTTGGCCATGCCGTATTGCTCCGATCGAAAGGGACAGGCGACCACGCTAGGCCGCGGCGGCGCAAAGTCGCGTGATCGCTGCAGGCGCGTTGCGTACACTGCGTACGGATATCCAACACGTCAGACGCGCATGCCCTTCGTCGACATCCATTGCCCTTATTGCGGCGAGCCGATCGAGATCTTCGTCGACGAGTCCGCGGGCCCACAGCGTTACATCGAGGATTGCCAGGTCTGCTGCCGGCCGATCGACATCGCCGTGGCGATCGGCGACGACGGCGAGGCCGAAGTCCGGGCCAGTGCCGAGAACGACGCGTAGCCTGTCCTGGCTGACCGCCGCGTTCGTAAACGTTGTGTTGTGTTCAGGCGATCGCCGCCGATTGCGCGAACCGGACGCTTGCCGCCCCGTCCGGCGTGGGCCAGTGGCAACGCGACGTTTCGCGCTTCGCGTGATGGGCGTCGCGTCGCGCCCTAGCTTCATTCGCCACGCCATTGGTTAAAGCAACGTAGCTTTAACGGTTCATTCGCCAATTGCATTCATCCGCGCGCGTACAAGCTGTGTCTCGTGCGGCAACACATCCACTCGCAATGACCGCGCGACAGCAACAACGCGACAGCAACAACATCCCACACGGAGAATATCGAATGAAGAATGCACGCAAGTCACTGATCGGTCTGGTTGCGCTGGGTTCCGCGCTGGTGATGCCGATGGCGTTCGCGCAGAGCGAAACCCCGACGGCCACGCAGGACCCCGCCGCGCAGTCGGCACCGCCGGCAGACCAGGGCGCCGCCCCGGCCGCCGCCACGCCGACACCGGATGCCAAGAAGGTGACGTGGGCCGACCTGGATGCCGACAAGGACGGCACCCTGTCCAAGACCGAAGCCGCGCCGCTGGCCAGCCTGAGCCAGGTCTTCGACCAGGCCGACAGCGATGCCGACGGCAAGCTCACCGCCGACGAGTACAAGGCATACGTCGCCAAGGCCGGCGGCGCGACCAACCCGCAGGGCTGATCAGCGCCCGGATTCGTGCGCAGGGCGGCCAGGTCGGCGCCCTGCGTTTTCAGGTTCTCGGGCATGTCGCGTAGCTGACTATCGACATGCTCGATCCGCAGGACCGACAACACCAGGAGTCATCTCATGAACATCCTCACTCCCAGCAAGGCGCTCGTAGCCGCGCTTGGCTTGGGCACCGTGCTGCTGGTCGGCTGCAACCGCGCCGACGACACCGCCGTGCCCGCGCCCGAACCGGCGCCGATGGAAGAAACCACGCCGCCGGCGACCGAACCGGCACCGACGCCGGATCCGGCGACCACGCCAGCGCCAGCACCGACCGACCCGGCAACGACGCCGCCACCGGCGGATGGCACGACGCCACCGGCGGATGACACCGCGACACCGCCGGCCGACGAGTCGGCGCCGCCGCCCAGCAGCGGCTGATCGCCGACCCGGAACGCAGCGAGCCTGCATCCAGGCCATGTGCAACACGAAGGGCAGCCCAGGCTGCCCTTCGTCTTGTCTGCGTGCCGGCGATCGACGGCGGCTGTTACGCTCGCTGCCTGCTCGCCACATCCATTCGCAACCATGCACAGCAACACGATCCGGCTGGTCGGCTTCGACGGCGACGACACCCTCTGGCGCAGCCAGGACTATTTCGACGAGGCGCAGCTCGAATTCGAGCGCATCGTCGGCGCGTACGTGGATCTCGCCGACGCACGCGTGCACGAGCGCCTGTACGAATTCGAGGCTGGCAACCTGGCGCTGTTCGGTTACGGCGTGAAAGGCATGGCGCTGTCGATGATCGAGGCGGCGGTCGAGATCACCGCTGCACGCATCAGCGCGCGCGACGTGCACCGCATCGTGCAGCTCGGCAAGGGCCTGCTGCAGCATCCGGTGGAGCTGCTGCCCGGCATCGCCGAAGCCGTGACGGCGATCGCTGCCGAATTCGATGTGGTGCTGATCACCAAGGGCGACCTGTTCCACCAGGAGGCCAAGGTGCGGCAGTCGGGATTGTCCGAGTTGTTCCGCCGCATCGAGATCGTCAGTGAGAAGAATCCGCCGACCTATGCACGCGTACTGGAGGAGTTCGACCTCGCCGCCGCGCAGTTCGTGATGATCGGCAATTCGCTGCGTTCGGACATCGCGCCGGTGCTGCAGCTCGGCGGCTGGGGCGTGCACGTGCCGTACCACACGACCTGGGGCCACGAGAACGAAGCGCAGGTCGCGCACGACGCGTCGCGGTTGCGCGTGGTCGCCGATGCCGCTGCGTTGCCGGCCGCGATCGCCGACATCGCCGCAGCGCTGGAGTGAGCGACCAAGCACATGACGGCCGGCCTTTCGGCGTCGTTCACTCTCGCGGTGACGCACGGGCAATGGTCCTGCTAGCCTGCGTTCCCCCGACGCAGTGATGGAGATGCGTGATGCACAAGTCAGTCCTTTCCTGGTTATTGGCCGTGGCGGCGATGGCAACCACGCCGACCGCTTCGGCTGCGAGCCCGATCGATTGCCAGCTGCGTTTCACGCTGGCCGGCTGGTCGGCGTTCTACAAGACCGCGGCGGGCGAGGGCACGGTGAGCTGCGACAACGGCCAGAGCCTGCCGGTGAAGATCAGCGCGAAAGGCGGCGGCATCACCTTCGGCAAGACGCGCATCGACGACGGTCGCGGCGAGTTCTCGGAGGTCTACAACATCCGCGACGTGATCGGTGGCTATGCCACGGCCGAAGCGCATGCCGGCGCCGGCAAGTCGGTCAAGGCGCAGGTCGTCACCAAGGGTCCGATCTCGCTGGCACTGACCGGCAAGGGCCATGGCTGGGACCTCGGCGTGGCCTTCGGCAGCTTCGTCATTTCCGAACGCTGACGCAGGCCGCCAGCACGCGCCGCACCCAGCACGCGCCGCACTCAGTTCGCGCGGTGCTTCTGGTCGTCGACGCCGGGCTCGGTGCGCATGCTTTTCTGCATGTCCGCGCCGAGCCGCTCGGCGAAGCGGTCCACGACCATCACATAGGCCGTCAGCAGCACCAGCAACGCCCCCAGCCCGACCAGCCAGCGGCGCAGGCGCGCTCTACGCGGCGATGTCCCTGTGGCATTCATGATCCATCCCCTCTTCCTTCCCTGTATCCAACGTAGGCGCATCGCGATCACGGCCGCGTGCAGGGCAGGACGCGGCCACCTGCGGCACAATCCGGGCATGAACCTCGCTCACCGCGCGTCCTGCTGCTGCCTGGCCGCCCTGCTGGCGCTCGTCGGTTGCGAGCGCGGGGCGTCGTCTGCGACTGCGCCGCCGCTGCCGCAGATCGAGCGCGGCGATGGCCGCATCGCCTGGGAAGGCGCCCTGGCGTGTGCGGATTGCGAGGCGATCGAGACGCAGCTGGTGCTCGAGCGCGCCGGCGACGTGCGCAGTTACACCCTGATCGAAACCTTCCTGGCGGCCGGCGGTGGCGCGCGTTTCGCCGAGGCCGGTCGCTGGCAACGCGCCGGCGACCTGATCCGCATGCAGGGCGATGCCGGCAGCGTGCGCGCCTATGCGCTCCTGCCCGACGGCAGTCTGCAGCCGCGCGATCCGCGCGGTCGGCGCTTCCCGGATCGCGAAGGCGACGTGCTGCTTCCGGTGACGGCGGATAGCACGCCCTGAACAACACGCCCTATGCGAGGCGGCCCTGTGCGAGCTGGCCTGTACGAGCCGGGCCGCGGCCCGCTCGCGGTGAGGGCGTATTCATCGCCCACTTCGGATAATCCGTACCGCAGTTCCAGGTGCCTTCCCGCACCGGGGCGAACAGGAGGTTTTATGCGGCACGCTCTCAGGACTCTCGCATTGGTCGTCGCGCTGTCCGCCGCAGCGGGCAGCGCCGCGGCGCAGGATTTCGTCTTCGGCTGGAATCCGCGCAGCGGCGATGTCTGGGTCGACCAGCGCCTCGGCGACATCAACCAGTACGGCACGCGCTATCGCGAGCCGTTTATCGACGAGGTCACGCGTTACTACGGCGCGCCGCGCGATTTCGTCTCCGACCTGATCATTCGCCAGCGCTGGGCGCCGGGTGACGTGTACTACGCCTGCTCGATCGCGCAGATCATCGGCCGCCCGTGCCGCTATGTCGTCGACGAATGGAATCGCGACCACGGCCAAGGCTGGGGCGCCCTGGCGCAACGGCTCGGCATCAAGCCCGGTTCGGCTGAATTCCATCGCCTCAAGAAAGGTTTCGTGCCGACCTACGATCGCTGGTCGCGGCCGATCGTGCTCGACGATGACCTGCGCCGCGATTTTCCCAACCGTGGCAAGAGCAAGTCTGCGGGTAAGGGCAAGTCCCCGGCATCGGGCAAGACTTCTGGCAAGGGCAAGCCCAAAGCTGCGGACAAGTCTTCCGGCAAGGACAAGGGAAACGGCAAAAAGAATTAGTACGGTCGCGAAATCGTCGCTGACGCCCGCAGGTCTGTCATCCCGAACGCAGTGAGGGATCTGCTGTACTGCGTTCGGCATGACAACGGGATGGTCGGAGTTAAACTGCAACCGATGCCGACATCCGCGCCTTCTTGCTTCGTGACGCATCGCGGCGGCTGCCATTGCCGCCGCGTCCGTTTCGAGGTCGATGCCCCGGCCGCGATCGAAGCGCTCGATTGCAACTGCTCGATCTGCCGCATGGCGGGCTTCCTGCACCTGATCGTGCCGGCACCGCGGTTCCGCCTTTTGTCCGGCGCCGACGACCTGGCCGAATACGGCTTCAATACCGGCACCGCCCGGCATGTGTTCTGCCGGCATTGCGGCATCAAGTCGTTCTACGTCCCGCGCAGCCATCCCGATGGTTTCGACGTCAACGTGCGTTGCCTCGATCCCGGCACGGTGGCCTCACTGACCATTACGCCGTTCGACGATGCCGATCGCGAGGCCGCGACGGCCGCGATCGCGCACCTGTCCCGCGCATCCGGGCATGACGCATGAGCGCCCATGACGCGATCCGCATCGTCGATTACGCGCCGCGCTGGCGCGCCGACTTCGCGCGTCTCAACCTCGACTGGCTGGAACGGCACTTCGCGGTCGAGGCGATCGACCGCGACGTGCTGCTCGATCCCGAGACCCACATCCTCGCCAGTGGCGGTCACATCCTGCTGGCGATCGACGGCGACGATGTTGCCGTCGGCACGGTCGCGCTGAAGCAGGACAGCGCGGGCGTCTACGAGCTGACCAAGATGGCCGTCGACCCGGCGCGTCAGGGCGGCGGCATCGGACGGGGCCTGATGATGGCTGCGATCGCCGCATTCGAACGCCTCGGCGGCCGCGAGCTGTTCCTCGAGTCCAACCGCAAGCTTGCCCCGGCCTTGCACCTGTACGAGAGCGTCGGTTTCGAGCACCAATCGGCACCGCGTCCGGGTTCGCATTACGCGCGCTCCGACGTCTACATGATCTGGCGAGCGCCGACGCGTTCCGACCGAATGGTTTAGGTACTCCTTCCCCGCGCAGCGGGGAGGGAATTGACTTGGTTCAGAACGAATACCGCGCGATCAGCTGATACACCGGGCCAGCCTCCTCGGTCTCCCGTTCGAACTCGTCGAAATCGCGATCGAGCTGATCCGCTTCGTTGTCGAACTTGTTGAACACCTCGTCTTTCGAGGCGTTGAGCAGGTTCGATCCGGTCAGCCGCACCGAGAAGCTGTCGCCGAAACGCTTTTCGACGAACACTTCGAGGTCCGCGCCATAGCTGGTGGCCACTTCCTCGGCGAGCAGGCGGGCGAACGCATCACCCTGGCGGCGATAGCTGGCGCCGAAAGCGGCACCGAGCGACGGCAGGTCCTGGATGAAGCCGACGTTGTAGACGTAGTGCGCCTGGCCATTGAAGCGGCGTTCGCCGAACGCGTCGTCGACCGTGCTGTCGAGCCACGAATAGTTGACGAACACGCCGGTATCGGGCAATCCGAGCGCGCTCAGCGGCGTCGACGCGTCGAACTCGATGCCATAAACGTGGCCATTACCGACGTTGCGCGCGGTGTAGACGAAGCTATCCGGATCGAACACCGGATAGCCGGGCGTGGCCGGCGTCGCGCCGGGGTTCTCGTCGAGGAACTCCTCGACCTCGTCCTCGAAGTCCCCCAGCGCCGTCGCGCTCGGCGCGCCGGTGTTGACGACTTCGATCAGGTTCTTGACGTCACGGTAGAAGACGTTGACGCCGACGATGCCGCGGCGGCCGAGGCGACGCTCGTAGCCGATGTCGATGCCCCACGCGGTCTCCGGGTCGAGCGCCGGATTGCCGGTGAAATCGTTGTCCTCGAACTCCTCTTCCAGCGTCAACGGCAGGACGAAGTTGAAATCCGGACGCCGTACCGTGCGGCCTGCCGAAAAGCTGATGCGGTCGTTGTCGGTGACGTCCCACCTGAGGTGCGCGGACGGCAACAGCGTGGCGTAGTCGTTCGAATCGTCCGCGTCGTCCGCACCGACGTCGACCTCGGTGGTCTCGTAGCGCAGGCCGGCTTCCCAGGCGATGCCGCCGCGATTGCCGGAGAACATCAGGTAGGGGTCGACGCGGCGTTCCTCGATCGTGCTGTGCGCACGTTCGAATTCGGCGTAGGGCGGCAACGGTTCGCCTTCCTCCTCGCCCTCTACCTCGCTCGTGCGCAGGTCCACGTCGCGATCCTTGGCGGTGTAGTCGACGCCGAACTCGATCTTCGACGATGCGGACAGGTCGCGTTCGTGCGAGAACGAGAAGGTCAGCTCGCTGTCGTCGGTATCGGTGAGGATGCGCGTGCCCTCGGACGCGTCGAACGCGGGCGGCGTTTCCTCGTCGTCGTACTCCGTCTGCTCCTCGGTGTCGACCGTCTCGTCCTTGAAATCGGAATAGCCGAAGTCGAGGTCGGTGCGGCCGCCGAGCATGTCGAATTTGTAGTTGGCCGCGAACGTCAGCGTGTCCTGGTCGATTTCGACGACCTGCTCGTTGACCGACAGCAGGTTGTCGCGGCTGTTGCCGGTCGGCGTGTTGTATTCGATCGAGTTCTCGGTCTGGGTGCGGTCGGTCATCACATACAGGCCGCTCAGCGAGAGGCGGCCGTTGCCGATGTCGCGCGTGTAGGACGCGTTCGCCGAATAGTCGTTACCGTCGCGAACGTCGGTCTGGTCCTCGCGATTGACGAAATCGCCGCCGGGTTCCTCGAAGCGCACGCTGCGTTTCTGCTTGGGGTTGTAGCGGCCCTGCACGTTGAATCCGCCGAGCAGGCGGCCGCCGCCGACCTCGCCGCTGGCGACGCCGCCGTAAGTGCCTTTCCATTCGCCGTCGTCGAAATGCAGCGCGCCGGCGCGCACGTACTTGCCATCGAACTCGTAGGCGTCGCGCAGCACGATGTTGAGCGCACCGGCGATCGCGTCGCCGGAGCGATTGGCGCTGCCGTTGCGCACGATCTCGATGCGCTCGACGAGCTCGGCGGGAATGCGGTCGACGAAGAACGAGCGATCGTCGCCCGCGCCGGGCACCTTCTTGCCGTTGATCAGGATCTGCGTGTAGCCCGGATCGAGGCCGCGCAGGCGCGCGCCGTCGTACTCGAGTACGTCGGAGACGAAGGCCACGCTCGGCACGCGCTTGAGCATGTCGCCGACGGTCAGCGGCTCGAAGCGCTGGAAGTACTCGAGGTCGTACGACAGCGTCGGCGCCGTCGCTTCGCTCCGGTTGCGATAGACGATGTCGCCCTGGACCACGATCGTGTCGAGTTGTTTCGGTTCGTCGTCCGCGGTGGACGCAGCTTGCGCGCCGGACCCGTCGGACTGTGCGGATGCATGGCCCGCACAAGCGAGCAGCAAGCCGCTGGCCAGGGCCCGCGAAAGGCGAGAGGCCAGGATTGTCTTGCGCATGGAACGCACTCCCCCGTAGGTCAACCCGGAGTTTCTACGCGAGCGGCATGGCGGAAATATGACGCAGCACGTACGGCGGACACTTCGACGCGCGCGCATCGATGCGCGGGCTAGGATGCGCATGCATTGTCATCGCAATGCCATCTGCGCACTGTAACTACTTCGCGGTTGCGGCCTCGCCGACCATCTGACTGGAGAACCCGATGTCTTTCCGCCTTGGCCTGACGGCCGCGTTGTTGCTGCTCGCTGGTTGCGCAAGCCAACCTATGGCCGGGGGCGTGGTCGATCGCGAACCGGATGAAGCCGCCGATCATGACCCGCTGCTTGCCAAAGCCAGCGTGCCGCACAGCGTGGTCGCGGAAACCTTCGTCACCGCCGCCACGCCCGAGGACAACATCGATTCGCCGGCGGCCTGGACGGCACCGGACGGCAAGATCTGGTTGCTGGCGACCGCAAAGGCGAGCGAAAAGCTGGTGATCTACGACGGCGACAGCGGCGCGACGCTGAAGACATTCGGAACGGCGGGGCAGGGACCGGCTCAGTTCAAGCGCGCCAACGGCATCTTCGTGCATCGCGATCTCGCCTTCGTGGTGGAACGCGACAACCATCGCGTGCAGGTCCTGGCGCTGCCTTCGTTGCGTTCGCTGGCGACGTTCGGCGACGAGGACCTCGTGCAGCCGTACGGCATCTGGTTGCAGGAAACGCAACCGGGAAAGCTCGATGTGCTGGTGACCGATGCCTACATGGCGGGTGAGGATGCTGCGGGCGAGGATGTCATGCCGCCGCTGGCGGATCTGGGCCGCCGCGTCCAACGCTACACGGTACGCGTGGACGGCACATCGGTGTCGGCCGAACACGTCGGTGCGTTCGGCGATACCGGCGAAGCGGGTGCGATCCGCATCCCGGAATCGGTCTGGGGCGATCCCGCCAACGACCGCCTGCTGATCGCGGAGGAAGACACCGCGACCGGCACCGCGCTGCGCGAATACGATCTCGGCGGCAAGTTCCGCGGGCGCACGATCGGCCTCGGCCTGTTCAAGGCGCAGGCCGAGGGCATCGCGTTGTGGACCTGCGCGGACGGTAGCGGCTACTGGCTGGCCACGGACCAGTTCAAGGATCGCAGCCTGTTCCATGTGTTCGATCGCAGGACGCTGCAGCACCTCGGCGCGTTCGCCGGCAAGCAGGTCGGCAATACCGACGGCGTCTGGCTGCACCAGGCAGGCAGCGCGCGTTTTCCGAAGGGCGTGTTCTATGCGGTGCACGACGACATGGCCGTCGGCGCGTTCGACTGGCGCGATGTCGCAAAGGCGTTGTCGCTGCGACAGGATTGCGGCTGAGCCGAGCGGTTGGTGGCAACGTGTTTTTTCTTGCTCGTCATCCCCGCGAAGGCGGGGACCCAGCGACTTTTGGTTTAAAAGACAAGGCACTGGATCCCCGCCTTCGCGGAGAGGACGATCCAAGGGACTAAACTCAGGCCTACGTCCCGCGCGGGCGCAACTGCAGCGTGCTGGTGGTGCCGCGCTGCGCGTCGGAGGCGATGTCGAGCGTCCACCCCAGGTGCTCGCACAGGCGCGCGATCAGATCCAGGCCGATGCCGCCGCCCTCGCGCCCGCTGCCGCGCGCGATGCGCGCGTAGATCGTGCTGATCTCTTCCGGCGTCATGCCATGGCCGGGATCCTGGATGACCACGGTGGCATCGGGCCGCAGCGCGATCGACACCTCGCCGCGGTCGCTATGCTCGATCGCGTTGCGCAGCAGGTTGCCGATCGCGGCCTGCACGATCGGCAACGGCGCGACGATCTCGCACGACGGCAGCGGTCCCAGCACCAGCGTGAGATCCTTGTCGCGCGTGAGATGGCGATGGTCCTCGACGATCTCGGGCAGCAACTGCTCCAGCGCGACGCGGTCGCTGCTGCTGGCCAGGCGCGCCGGATCCTTGGCCAGCACCAGCAGCAACGAGATGAGCTGTTCGACATCGCGCGCGGTGCGCTGGATGCGTGCGAGCTGGTTGCGCACCACCTGGGGTTCGGCGGTATGTTCGAGCCCGAGTTCGGTGGCACCGACGATCACGGCGATCGGCGTGCGCAGTTCGTGGCTGGTGCTGTCGATGAAGGCGCGTTCGCGCTCGACGAAGCGCGCGTTGCGTTCGAGATAATCGTTGAGTGCGGTGGCGATGACGAACAGCTCCGCGCTCGCCGGCTCGGGCATTTCGACGCGCTGCGCGGCCCCGGGCCGCCCGGCATCGCCGGGCTGGAGCTCGCCGATACGCACGGCCATGTTGCTCAGCGGCTGCAGCAACCGGTTCACGCCCCACGCGATCAGCAGACCCAGCAGCGCGATCATGGTGATCGCGGAACCCGCCACGGTCAGCGCCATGTCGAACTCGCGCGCCTCGAGTTCGGTGATGTCCAGCGCGAGGATCAGGCGGTGGCCGTTGACATCGCGCACCATGACGACGCGTTCGCTGCCGTTGACCGGAATGTCGTCATGCACGCCCGGCGGCAGGGCGCGCAAGACCGCAGGCACGCGTTGCGGCTCGCGACTGGTGTCGTACAGGCTGACCGTGTCGGTGTCGGTCCAGCGGTACTGCGGATCGATGCGGCTGCGTTCGAGGAAGTGATCGAGCTCCGATTGCAGCAGCGTCTGCCAGACCAACTGCTCGGCGTGTTCATTGACCACCACGCCCTGGATGGCCACCGCGATCGACAGCAGTGCGGCATAGCCCAACAGGCCGAGCAGGATGCGCCGCCGCAGGCTCGACCTAGGCTGCGTCGGCATCGGCATCGGCCTGCAACGGTGGCGCGCCTGCCGTGTCGGCCAGGCGATAGCCGACGCGCGGCAGCGTCTGGATCAACTTGCTCGCGAACGGGCCGTCGACGCTGCGCCGCAGCTCGTAGATGTGGGAGCGCAGCATGTCGCCGTCCGGCGGGCTATCGCCCCACAACGCATGTTCCAAACGTTCGCGCGTCACGGCCGCCGGGCTGGCCTGCATCAGCACCTCCAGCAGTTTGCGGCAGGCCGGATACAGATGCAGGGCGCGGCCGGCGCGACTGACTTCGAGCGTGGTGAGGTCGAGCTTGAGGTCGGCGACCTGCAGCACACGGCTGCGGCCACGGCCTTCAGCGCGTGCGATCAGCGCTTCGAGCCGCACTTCGAGTTCGGGCAGGGCGAACGGCTTGGTCAGGTAGTCGTCGGCACCGGCACGGAAACCGGCGATCTTGTCGGGCAGTTCGTCGCGCGCGGTCAGCATCAGCACCGGCACGTCGAGGCTGGCGTCGCGCAGTCCGCGCAGCACCTCGCGGCCGTCCAGGCGCGGCAGCATCCAGTCGAGCACGATCGCGTCGTAGCGCTGGGTCACGGCCAGGTGCAGGCCGGTGGCGCCGTCGGGCGCGGCATCGAGCGTGTGGCCGCGCGCTTCGAAATAGTCGAACAGGTTTGCGACCAGGTTGCGATTGTCCTCGACGATCAGCAATCGCATGGTCCGTGCTCTCCGTGATCGTGCCGGGAGGATCCTGGCGGGATGGGGCGTCCGGAGTGCGAGCGCATGGCACGCCGAGCCTCCGATAGGCCACGTCGTAATATTGTCGGAACGATTCCGACAATAATCCTACATCCGGCTGGGCATGCTGATCGCCCATGGCGCAGGGTTGCCGATGGCTGTTCCCGAATACCTTGGTTCCATGCGATTGAAACTGGTGCTACTGCTGGTCGCGCTGAGCCTGTGCGCGGGGCTGGGGCTGCGCCAGCCAACGCCGCCCGACGAGCCGCGCTTCGTGCTGGCCGCGCAGCACATGGCCGAGTCGGGCGACTGGCTGGTGCCGCATCGTGGCCGCGAGTTCTATGCCGAGAAGCCGCCGGTGTTCATGTGGCTGCTGGCATCGGCGCAGCGCGTGGTGCAGGACTGGCGCGTCGCCTTCCTGCTGCCTTCGCTGCTCGCGGGTCTGGCAACCTTGTGGCTGACCTGGGATCTTGCCGCGCGCCTGTGGGGCCGGCGGCTTGCGCCGTATGCGGCCGGTGCCTTGTGGGTCTGCCTGCAATTCGGCCTGCAGGCCAAGCGCGCGCAGATCGACATGGTGCTGGTGTTCATGACGACGCTGTCGCTATGGGGCATCTTGCGGCACCTGCTGAAAGGTCCGGCCTGGGGTTCGCTGTGGCTCGGCGCGTTTGCCGCGGGCGTGGGCACGGTGACGAAGGGCGTCGGCTTCCTGCCGTTGCTGCTGTTGCTGCCGTGGGTAATCGCGTACAGGACGATGCCGTCGACGCGCGTCGCCGACGAAAGAGTCGCATGGCGCTGGCTGCTGTTCGCGCTCGCCTTCGCTGCTGGCGCGGCGGTGTGGCTCGGTCCGCTGTCGATGGCGCTGGCGACGCAGGACGATCCCGCATTGCGCACCTACGCGCACGAGCTGCTGTTCAAGCAGACCGGCCAGCGTTACGCCAATGCCTGGCATCACGTGCAGCCCCCCTGGTACTACTTGCGCGTGATCGTCACGCTGTGGTTGCCCGGTGCCTTGTTGCTGCCATGGCTGCTGCCCGCGTGGTGGCGACGGCTGCGGCGCGGAGACGCGCGTTACATCCTGCTGCTGGGCTGGAGCGTGCTCGTGCTGCTGTTCTTCAGCGCCAGTCCGGGCAAGCGCGAGGTCTACATCTTCCCCGTGTTGCCAGCATTGTGCCTCGCGACCGCGCCACTGTTGCCGGGATTGTTGCGGCGGCGCGGCGTGCAGCGCGTGCTGCTGCTTTACCTGCTGCTGCTGGCGGGCGCTGTGACCTTGCTGGGAACGGTGGGGCTGCTCGGACTGAGCGACTGGGCGCATCACCTGGCCGAGGATCGTTCCATCCCAGCGTCGGCGACTCGCACCTTCCTGGTCTGGTTGCTCGTGCTCGGAATCACTGGCCTGGCGCTGGCTGCCGTGTATCGTGCGCGCCGCAGCGCCATCGCCGTGGTGCTGTTCACCGCGGCGCTGTGGATCGTGTACGGACTTGGCCTGGCGCCCGCTCTGGATGCGAGTAGTTCTGCGCAGGACTTGATGCAGCGCGTCGGTAGGCGGATCGGCGCCGATGCCGAACTGGGCATGGTCGCGTGGCGCGAACAGAACCTGCTGCAGGCGGATCGGCCGGTCGTCGACTTCGGTTTCAAGCAGCCTTGGGATGCGCAATGGCGCGAGGCGACCGCGTGGTTGGCGCAGGCGCCGCGACGGCGCTGGTTGTTCGTGCTCGACGAAGCGCTGAGCCCCTGCGTCGAACCCACGCGGAGCATCGCGATCGGCCAGGCCAACCGCCACAACTGGCTGCTGATACCGGGCACTGCAATGAAGTCCGGTTGCGTGACGCCGTCGTTCGGCGACGCGCAGGAACTCGCGGAATAGCGGTCGAGTCGACCCTCGCCCCGCGCAGCGGGGAGAGGGCGGCGCGCATGCGCCGGGTGAGGGGTGCGTGTCTGCAGTGTCAACCTGCCGCGGCAACCTGACGCGCCATCGCTCCGCTCGCCCCTCATCCGCCTTCGGCACCGCTTCGCGCCCCGGCCCGCGCTGGACACGCGTGCGCTCAGCCGTATACGCACCTGCGGTGCGTAAGCAGTACGGCATCGCCCCGCTGCACGGAGAGAAGGAACGAATCCCTCGCCCCGCGCAGCGGGGAGAGGGCGGCGCATATGCGCCGGGTGAGGGGTGCGTGTCTTCCGCACTGCGCGGGAGAAGAAAGTTCAATGGCGCGCGACGCCCGTTTTGGCATCGGTGTCTGCCACGCCGGATGCGCGCCGATTAACGAACTTCGAATACCGCTCCTACCGCTCTCCGACAGCACGCACCGAATCATCACTCCCGGACGCTTCGTCCGTCGGCGCGTGAACGAACTAGATGAGCTACAGCTACAGCGGGACGGCCTTGCACCGGATCCTGTTCGACCGCAAGTCGTACCCAAGGATTGCCGGCATCGCGCAGAGCGCGAGTGCTGGTCCTTCCAATCGACCCACTCATTTCCTGCTGACGCATGGCTGGCTGCCGCTGGTCGTCTTCGCGGCGCTGGCTGGCGCGCTTTACTTCATGGGCGGCGATGCGTGGTGGGCTGACCGCCTCTATGCCTGGGAAGGGCATCGCTGGGCATTCAGGTCGGCGTTCGTCACCGATCAGCTGATCCACAAGGTTGGCCGCGACGCCAGCGCCATCGCCTGGTTCTGCGTCGTGGCCGCGTGGATCGTCGCGCGCGTGCGTCCACAGCTTGCGCACCTGCGCAGGCCGTTGGCTTATCTGGCGTTGTCGGTGTTGGTGGCGACGACCCTGGTCGCGTGGTTCAAGACGTGGTCGAACATGGATTGCCCATGGGACCTGCTGCGTTACGGAGGCCAACGCCCCTACGTCGAACTGCTGCATCTGCGCCCTATCGGCCTCACGCGCGGCGCGTGCTTTCCGGCCGGTCACGCCAGCGCCGGCTACGCCTGGATGGCCTTGTACTTCTTCTTCCTCATGGCGCGCCCGCAATGGCGGTGGTGGGGCTTGGCCGCGGGCGCGGGCGCAGGCCTGCTGTTCGGTCTCTCGCAACAACTGCGCGGCGCGCATTTCCTTTCGCACGATCTGTGGACCGCGATGATTTGCTGGGCCACGGCGCTCGCCCTCTATCTCGCAGTCCGTGCCGATGACGTTTCGCGCGACGGCCGCGACAGCGCGCCTCTTGCCGCGGCACAAGCCGGTAGGTCGGATGCAGCCTGGATGGGTACGCGATGAGCGCGATCGGCCACGTCCTTCCGCGCCTCGCCCGGCGTCATGCGCTTCCGGCCGCGTACCGCCCGGAGTGGTCCGTCGAAACCCTGGCGCTGGCCGCGAGCCTGTTCTTCTCGGCGTTCTCGAATGTCGCGTTCTGGCGCGCGGTCGCTGCGACCGGTGCCTTGCACGGCCCGAACGGATGGCTGACCGCCGCCTGCCTGTTCATCGCGATCACCGCGTTGAACATGATCCTGCTGTGCGTGCTGCTCAATCGCTGGACCGCCAAACCTGTGCTCACGCTGCTGCTGTTGACCACGGCGATGGCCGTGCATTTCATGGGCCAGTACACCGTCTATCTCGATGCGGACATGATCCGCAACATCCTGCACACCGACAGCAAGGAATCGAACGAGCTGATCTCGTTCGGCCTGGTCCTCCCGCTGCTGCTGTACGGCGTATTGCCCGCCTGCGTGGTGTGGAGCGTACGGTTGAGACGTCGGCCACTCAGGCGCGCGCTCTGGATCCGCGGCCTGTACCTGGCCGGCGCGATCGCGGTCGCCACCGGCGCGATCGTCCTCTCCTTCCAGAGCATTTCAGGACTCATGCGCAACCACACGGACGTCCGGCACCTGATCACGCCCGGCAACTACGTGATGTCGCTGGCGCGCGTGGCGCTCGACGATCGCGCCGAGAAAAATCTGCCGCGCATTCCGGTGGGAACCGAGGCCAAAGTGGTGGGACGGCCGGCATCGGCCAAGCCGCGACTGCTGGTGATCGTGATCGGTGAAACCGTGCGCGCGCAGAACTGGGGATTGAACGGCTACGCACGGCAGACGACGCCGCAACTGCAGCGCATCGGCCCGATCAACTTCAGCGACGTGACCGCGTGCGGCTCCAGCACGGAGGTTTCGGTGCCTTGCATGTTCTCGCCGTATGGCCGAGTGCACTACGACAAGCAGAAGATCGAGCGCTCCGAATCGCTGCTGCATGTGCTCGAGCACGCCGGCATCGCCACCTTTTGGCGCGACAACCAGACTGGCTGCAAGGGCGTGTGCACGGGACTGGCATTCGAGTCGTTCGAGCACGCGAAGGATCCTGCCTACTGCGACGCCGAGGGGTGCCTGGACGGTGTCATGCTGGACGGGCTCGGCGACATCGCCGGTCGGCGCGCCGGCGACGAAGTGGTCGTGCTGCACCAGCTCGGCAACCATGGACCGAGCTACTACAAACGCTATCCGGCGCGGCTGCGCCGTTACGTGCCGGTCTGCGAATCGGCCGAGCTGGGCGAGTGCAGCCGCGCAGAAATCGTCAACGCCTACGACAATGCCGTGCTGCAGACCGACGATTTCCTCGCCCGCACGATCGACCTGCTGCGCAGGCTATCCTCGCGCGATACCGCGCTGATCTATGTTTCCGACCACGGCGAATCGCTGGGCGAGAACGGATTGTTCCTGCATGGCATGCCGTACGCGATCGCACCCGACACGCAAACCAAGGTGCCGATGGTGCTGTGGCTGTCGTCCGGGTTCACTGCCGATCGCGGCATCGATACATCGTGTCTGCGGCGCGAAGCCAAGGCGCCCGCCAGCCATGACAACCTGTTCCACTCCGTGCTCGGTCTGATGCAGGTGCAGACGCGCGAATACGACCCGCGCCTGGACCTGTTCCAGTCCTGCAGCCGTTCCTAGCGACCGACGCGCGCTCGCCGCATTGTGGCGGCGCGGCACGTGCGCGCAGACTTGGGGCAACGTCATCCCGGGAGTGCGGCGTGAACACCATCCCCGCCTGGTTCGTATGGTCGCTGGCGGCGGCGGTCTTCGCCGCCCTGACGGCCATTTTCGCCAAACTCGGGTTGCGCGGCGTTGATTCTGACCTCGCGACCCTGATCCGAACCTGCGTGCTGATCGTGCCGCTGGCACTGTTCGTGTGGTACGCCGGAAAGTGGAGCGATCCGCTGCAGTTGTCCGGCAAGACGTGGCTGTTCCTGGTGCTCTCGGCGCTGGCGACCGGCGCGTCGTGGCTCTGCTACTTCCGCGCCCTGCAACTCGGCGATGCCACGCAGGTTGCCCCGGTCGACAAGCTCAGCCTGTTGCTCGTGGTCGTGTTCGCGTTCGTGTTCCTGGGCGAGCGGCCCAGCGCCAGGGAGTGGCTGGGCATCGCGATGATCGGCGCCGGCGTGCTGGTGATCGGCCTGCGCCGTTGAGCGTGCGGCCGGACGGGCTCGAGGCTGGTCGGGCCACGCCATTGGATCGACGATGCGCACCCGTCGTTCCGCACCTTCTGCCTCGCATGCAAGCGTAGGAAGAACCACCGGACGGTCCGGAGATCAGCCACGCGGCGCCGAACGGAGGCTGTATAACGCCTTTGAATTCAGTCAATTGCACGAACCAGAGCGGATCGCGGGTGCGTCCGATGGCTCCTCGTGCAGATGCGGCCCGTCGCGCCGATGAACGATGGCCAGTTACGGCCGGCCTTGGGCATTTACAGACCGGCCAATTTGGGGAACGTTACGCTGCACCAGTTCTTGCGGTTCCGGAGGCATGCGTCCCCCGCGCCTGACCCGAACCGCTCCCGTATCGCTTGTCTGCGCATCGAGTGGGGAATCGCACACCGTGACCACGATCAAGAACGCCAACGACATCACCCGCTTGCTCATCGAAGGACGCGCCGGCGACTTGCAGTCGCGCGACCAGGCGATCAGCCTGCTATACGACAACCTGCACCAGATCGCGCGGCAACTGCTGCGTCGCGAACGCGGCATGCTGACCTTGAGCGCGCCCGAGCTGATCCACGAAGTGTTCTTCCGTTTGTTCGGCAAGAACGAACCGGATTGGGAGAGCCGCCGGCAACTGCTCGGCTATGCGTCGCACGCGATGCGCCAGGTGCTGGTGTCGATGGCCCGGCGTCGCGACGCGGACAAGCGTCCCCCCAGCGCGGACCGGCTGCGCATGACGGACATGCAGGAACTGGCGGCCGATCCGGTCGACATCGAGAAGCTCGACACGGTGCTGGAAGCGCTGGAAATGCTCGACGAGCGCCAGGCGCGCATCGTGGAGATGAAGTTCTTCGCGGGCATGACCATCCCCGAAATCGCCGATACCATGGGCTTGTCGACGGCCACGATCACGCGCGAGTGGCGCCTGGCGAAAGCCTGGCTGAGACGCGAACTCGAAAACTAGTTTCGTTTTCGTGTTGTATCGCAACCATCCACCTGCGCCGCACGCGGTCGATCCACCTGATACAAATCGAAGCCGGCGCGGTCCCGCCGGCTTCATGCGCAATTTCTCAGGGGGCGGTGGACTCGTAGTCGAATCCGACTAGGTTGATCTCGACGCCTGGCGGCACGTTGCAGCTGAAGTTCTCATATCCCGTGAATGACGTGCCGCCGTTGTCCGAGGGAAGCCACACGATCTGGGCGGCGTCGTTGGCTGGAATGGAAACGGTTTTTGGATAGTAGAAGACCAGGGACAGCACGCCGTCCACCAGCGTGCACGTGAGGTCAACGGCCTGTGCGTTCGTATTGGTCGCGATGAGGACGGCATCTGCGACGCCACTCGCGTTATATCCGTATTGTGCGGCGCAACTGATGAAGGCGCTGGTGGTGCCCTCATTGCGCATTCCCAGGGGGCGCTTGCGGAGATTCGCGTCGGATGCGGACGAACTGCCCAAGCAGGAGCCGACGGCCGTGGAGGCGCTCGAGGCAGCCCGCGCATTGGGCGCGTGGACCATGCTAACGGCAGCGAGTAAGACGGCCGCCGCAATTGCATAAGAGGAAGATTTCATTGCCGTGTTCCTTGCAGAAGTGAGTTGGACTCGCGGACTCTCGCTTGTTGATGCGCGAGGCCGATGGATTTCAAAAGCCGATGGGTGGTTTCCGCTTCTCACGGCTCAATGGACGTGTAGTCCGAGCCGACGACATTGATTTCGACGCCCGGTGGAACATTGCAGCTCACGTTTACGTAGTTCGGTAGGTCGTTGAATTCGGATGGAAGCCACTCGATCGCATCGGTGCCGTTTGGTTGTAGTGCGACGGTCTGCGGGTAGTAACCGGCCAGTCCCGGAAGTGGGCCGGCGACCAATGTGCAAGTGAGGTCGACCGTTGCACTGTTCTGATTTGTCGCGATCACGAAGTTCCTCTGTGTGCTGGCCACAAGATGTCCCCATTGAAGTCCGCAACTAATGAACGAACCGGAGGCGCCCTCGTTTCGAATCCCGAGCGGGCGCTTGCGCAGGTTGGCGTCATGCAAGGGAAGACTGGCTTGGCAGGCGCCCGCCGCAGTGGAGGCGACACGGGACGCCAGGGCCTGGGGTGCCTGAATCATTGCGGCGATGGCCAGCGCGAGGGCCGCCGGGATCGTGTAACGGGAAGGTTTCATACGTGTGTCTCCCTGAAAGTGGGCTCCTTCAGAGGGCCCTAACTCATGAGAGCGCAGAACAGGCCGACTTCTGATCGCTGAAGGAAGGTCTATTACACATCAGCTTTGCATGAAGGGGGCTAGAGCCTCGGCTGCCGTCTCCTGAAGTTCACGTCCCGATAGCGCGCGCCTGGCGAAGGACTGGCTCAAGCACGAGCGGGAAAGCTAGCGACCTGACGGCACTGCCGCCGCGGAGGTTTCGTTTGCCAGAGATACCGTTTCTTCCTCTCGTGGTTGCACCACGAGGGCGGATTCCACTCCGAACAGAACCGCCCCGTCCCTGACCGCCAGGACGGTGACGACGATATTCGTCGACGTCACGATCCGCTCGCCGATGTTGCGCATGACGACATGCATGGCCCCCTCCTCATCTTGCGTCGAGTAGACGCGTCTGCTGCAGATTGTTGATGCGCGCGACCGCGACATCGCCGCGCGCCAGGTGCTTGATCACGATCCGGCGCGAGGTGACGCGGTTCTGGATGACGACCGTGTACGAGGTTCGTGACCAACGAATACGCGGCACGGACAGCGTGCAGCGCGCATTGCGCCATCGCACGCCGACGATCCTGTTGGCGAGTCCGCCGCGGTAGTACCAGATGCCTTCGTCGTCGAGCACCAGCATGTCCTCCAGCAGCGACAGCACCCGCGCGGCGTAGCCGCCGAGAATGGCCAGCACGACGACAAAGGTCACATGCGTGGATTGCAGCGGCCACAGAACGATGATCGCGACGGAAACGGCGATCGCGGCCATGAGCGACGGTTGCACATAGGCGATCCAGGACCTGAAGCAGAGCGCCTCCACGCGGCCCGCCGGCGCCGCCGGCAAGTGTTCGTCGAGCATCATCCCGGCCGGCCCACCGACGCTGTGCCGGGGACTTCGCTGACATGGGTCCGCCATGACATTGCGCCATCATCATTGCCATAAGGCGCCCTGCCAGCCGTGGCGGGGACATGCACTGGGAACACGGACGTCTCGCTTCAGGGGTGCTGTCTAGTTGTGCGCAAAAGCGCGCCGGAACCGATCATCGCCAGGCAATCCTTGAAAACGGTCACAGTTTCAGTACGCTGCACTTCACCGTTTCGTCTGCAAGGAAGCGTCGGCGGTTCCCGGGGTGCGCCTCGTGCGGTGAGAGCGAAGCATGGGCGACAGACAGACCGATGCATACGTACGCGCCCGCGCCCTCGTCAGCGTGGCCTACCAGTTGCCGGAAGCCGATCGCGACGGATACATCCGCCGCGAATGCGAGGACGACGACGGCCTGCGCAAGGAAGTGGCCTGGTTGCTCGAGGTCTTGCGCAGTCCGGACGATGAGTTCCTCGAGCGCGGTCCCAGCGGGGTGGAATTGCGCGAGGCCGACGAACTGCACGTCGCCAAGCCGCACGACTACACGCTGATCCGCCAGCTAGGCGAAGGCGGCATGGGCGTGGTCTACCTGGCTGAGCGCATCGACGGCGACTTTCGCCAGACCGTGGCCTTGAAACTGCTCAACACCGCGCTGCTGGGCAATCACGTGATCGTGTCGCGCTTCCTGTCCGAGCGCCAGCTGCTGGCGCGCCTGAACCATCCGAACATCGCTCACTTGGTCGATGCCGGCGCGCTCGGTGACGGCCGGCCATTCCTGGCGATGGAGTACGTCGACGGCACCCGCATCGACGAGTACTGCAATGCCCATGCTCTGTCCGTCGTGCAACGCCTGCAGGTGTTCATGAAGATCTGCGCGGCGCTGCAGTACGCGCACGAGCAACTGGTCATCCATCGCGACATCAAGCCCGCGAACATCCTGGTCACCGAGGACGGCGAACCGAAGCTGCTGGACTTCGGCATCGCGCGTCAGTTGGCATCGCCGTCTGCAGAACTGACCAGCACGATGGCCGGCCAGCGCATCATGACACTCGCCTACGCCAGCCCCGAACAGATCGAAGGCCAGGCGCTGTCCACCGCAACCGACGTGTACTCGCTCGGCGTGGTGCTGTACGAGCTGCTGACCGGCACCCACCCATGGGGCGACACGACCAATCCGGCCGAGATCGTGCGCATGGTGAGCCGGTCGGAACCGGAGCGTCCCAGCGTGGCGCGCCGTCGGCAGCTCGGTCTAGGGTCAGGGATGTCGTCGCGCCGAAACTGGATCCAGCGGTGGCGCCTGGGTGACCTGCCGCGCGATCTCGACGTCATCGTGCTGAAGGCGCTGAACAAGCGTCCCGTGGATCGCTATACGTCGCCACGCGCCTTGGCCGATGATCTGCAACGGTTCCTCGATAACCGACCGGTCGAAGCGCGCCGCGGACACGACTGGTACCGCTTCCGTAAATACGTGCGCCGCAACCGGCTGGCGTTGGGGGCTGTGTTCGCGATCGTGGCCTTGATCGGTGCATTCGCGGCCAATCGCCAGCTCCAGCTCGAGCGCACGCTCGCCGAACAAGCCAAGACCGAGCAGGTCCGCGACTTCATGGTCGACTTGTTCAAGAGCAGCGAATTGCAGAAGACCTTGGGCAAGGAAGTGTCGGCGCGCGAGATCCTGGATCGCGGCATGGCGCGGGTGCAGGGTTCGCTGGGTGGTGACCCGGCGACGAAGGGCGCCTTGCTGCAGGCCATGGCGTCGGCCTACCACAGCCTGGGCGTGCGCGATAAAGCGGGTCCCGCGGCCGAAGAGGCCCTGTCGCTCGCTCGCAAGGATCCTGCAACGAGCAACGAGACCCTGGTCGGCTTGTTGCTCCTATTGGCCGAAATCAACAACAACAACCAGAACGCAACCGAAGAAGAGCGCCATGCGCGCGAAGCGCTGGCGATCGCACAGTCCGATGCGAGCGTGCCGCCCGTCGAAGCGGCCGCCGCACGCATGCATATCGCCGTGGCACTGAGCCGGCAGAACAAGCCGCGCCTCGAAGTCGAGTCTTATTTCCGGCGCGTGCTTGCCGACATGAAACGCATCGAGCCGGACGGCGACAATTACATCAACCTGCTGCAAAACTACGGCATTGCGCTGCGGCAATGGGACAGCCCCCAGGAAGCGCTGGCGCAGCTCAAGACAGGCTTGGATCTGGCCACCATGAAATACGGTGAAGACGATCCGCGCACCGTGCAGATGGCTGCCGAGTACGGGCTGGCGATGGAACGTGCCGGTGATGCGCTTGGTGCGGAAAAGGTGCTGCGTCGCGCCTACGACCAGCAGATCAAGCTGTACGGCGCCGATAATCCCAGCACCGCCTATATCCGCGGTTATCTGGCGTTCTCCCTCATGTCGCAGCGCAAGTTCGCCGATGCCGAACCATTGCTGCGCGAGACGATGGCGATGGGCCGCAAGAATGACGCGGTCAGTAATTCCACGTTCAACGACACCATGAACGTCGGCTTCGTGCTGCGCGAGTTAAAGCGTTTCGCAGAGGCCGAGCAGCTTTATCGCGACGCGCTGACCATGGTCGAGGCCGCATTTCCGCCCGACCAGCACGCGGCCATGCGCGCCACCGCACACACCTACCTCGGCCTCACCTTGCAGGGACAGGGCAGGAACGCGGAGGCCGAGCCGATGCTGAAAGACGCGTTGGCTGCGCTCCCGCAGGTGGACGAGACCGGCCGCACGCGCGCGAGCGCCTGGCGCGGGATCGCTGCGATTGCCATGGCGCACGGCGATCCGAAGGCAGCGGAAGCTGCGCTGCGGAAGGCGCGAGCTCTGTACGAAGAGGGCACCTGGTGGCACGCCGATAGCGCTGTGGAGCTGGCCGGCGCGCTGATGGCGCAGGATCGGCAAGCAGAAGCAGAACAGTTGCTGCGCGATGCCGTGGTACTGCTCAACAAGGAATTCCCGGCCGACGACGCGCGCGTCGTGCGCGCCGCGCAAGCCTTGGCGACGCTCTACCAGCAGACCGGACGGACGGACAAGGCCAGCGCCGTGCGCAAACAATATGCGTTGAAGGCGACTGGCGACTAGCCCGCAGAAAGTGCGGATTCGCCCTGCGATGCGCGTGCCCATGACTCCCTTGTTCCACTGGCGGGAGAAGGTGCCGAAAGTGGATGAGGGGCGAACGGAGGGCAAGGCGTCAGATTGCTGTAACCGGTCCATGCTGCAGACACGCACCCCTCACCCGGCGCATGCGCGCCGCCCTCTCCCCGCTACGCGGGGCGAGGGATTCGTAACCCTCCCGACCGCCCTGCCTGGCTTGACTCGTGGTCGCAAAACGACCTGATGCCGGATCGACGGGCATCTCCTCGTACGTGTCCGCGGCGTCTGCGTGAACGTTCCGATGTGGGACCGTCCGGAGCTTGGCCGCAGCGGCGGCACCGACCGCATCGGCAGTGATCAGAATTTCCCCTTCGCCGCGCATTAATCCTGAAACGTCCGCGACTGCGAACGCCTGGGCACGACCTCGGTCCGACGCCGCCGAGCGCGCGGCGTCGCCGAATGCGTGCGCACAGTCTCCACTGCAAGCGCGAAGACAAGGAGTCAGACGCGATGGATCGATTGCTGGAAGCCATTCGCGCGATGCGACGCGACCTCGGCGTGGACGCATTGCACCACGTCCTGCATTCGCAGGTCAGCTACGACGACGAAGGCGTCTCGCTGCACGGCAATGACGCTGACGGAAACTTCGTGCTGCAGACGCGCTTTGCATGGACAGCGATCAGCCGTGTCTGCTTCAAGGACAACGGCCCCATGGCCTCCGACGTGGTGTACGTCATCACCACAGACAACGAGCGAACGCTCGCCATTCCGCTCGAGGCCGTCGGAGGCGGCGAGTTCTGGCGGCAGTTGCGGGTCCGCGGCATCTTTCCGGCTGAACTGCATGAGCGCGCCACGCTGTCGATGGATGGCTGCCTCTATTGCTGGCCGTCCCTGACCGAAGGCGAGCCGCGGGACGCCTGAAACCGCCTTTCCGCCGGCGCGACGCCGGCAATGATCAGATTTTTTCCTGTTTCGCGCTCTATCTGATTGGCGGGATCGCGGTCTGCGCGACGAGGTTCCACGCGGCAATCACGGTCCTTCATCTCCCCGATGCGGCAACCGCGTGAGCTCATCGGCACGACCCCGATCCCGCCGCCATGACGCACGCGCCGAGCGCATCGACGCACAACTTCCGATCGCAACCAGGATACGACGATGACGCTCGACACCCACCGCTCCAACGACGACCGCGAGGACAGCTGGGACCGCATCCGTGCCCAGCGTGTCGAGCGCACCGCGGCCGTGCGCCGCTCCGAAGCGGTGCTGCGCATCCTCAAGGACCGCTCGACGATCGTCGACGAAGCGGTACGCATGGACGTCGACGTCGACACGGTCGTGGCCTGGCTCTCGACCACGCTCGGCGCTATCAGCCGCGCGCTGGACCGGGAATCCGCGCCGGCTACGCGTCGCGTCTCCAGTGACCCGCGCGTCACGCAACGCCAGATCGTCACCGCCTGACCTTCCTCGAACTCCCGCCACATCCGTGTCGATCGGCACGGCCACGAACCAACAGGGGCTTTCCCATGCGTACCACCCGTCACCCGGCCGCCACGCGGCACCGTTCCGTTCCCGCCACCAGCACGCTGTCCGATGCGATCGGGCAGGCGCTGCATACGCCGCGCAGCAAGCGTCGCGCGTCCGCAGCCCTAGCGCTCGCCGCGCTCGCATTGGCGGCACCGGTTGCGCAAGCACAGAGCACGGATTGGACCGGTGCGCCGGGCGTCAGCCTGGTTTGGGAAAACAATGCCAATTGGTCGAACAACGCGCCCACCGGTAACAGCGCCAACATCACCAACGGCGGAGACGCGCGAATCACCAGTATCGGGCAAACGGACGATCTGACGGTGGGCGGCGGAAGCTTGGTCTGGGTGAGTACCGCCGCGGCCCAACTGTTCAGCAATCGTGCCTTCATCGATGGCGGCGGCGCGGTGGATGTACTCGGCACATGGAATACCGGTCAGTTGAATGTCGGCATCGACGGCACGGGCCGTATTGGATTGACCAACGGTGCTGCCTTGAACAGCGCTAACGGAATTTTTGGCGTCAATGCAGGTGGCATCGGCAGGATCAGCGTGGCGACCGGCAGCATCTGGAACGTGACCAATTCGCTTACGATCGGCCAAGCCGGTGAAGGCCATCTGCTTATCGCGTCCGGCGGTTCGGTGACCACCGGAGAAGCAACCACCATCGGCGACTTCGCGGGCAGCGAGGGCTACGTCACGGTGGATGGAGCAGGCTCCAGCCTGGTTTCGGGCCCGGAACTGGTCATCGGAGACTCCGGCGCGGGCACACTGGCGATCAGCAATGGCGGCACGGTCGTCGGCAACACAGTACCGGATCCCGACCTCGGCACTCTCGGCGCAGTCTATATCGCCAACGAAGCCGGCAGTACCGGCAGGGTGACGGTCGACGGCGCCGGCTCGAGCTTCACTTCGACGGGCGATCTGTTCGTCGGCCGCCTTGGCAACGGCTCGCTGGAGATCACCAACGGCGGTGCCGCCTACGCGGTGCAGAGCGTGGTGGGATACCGGGCGGGCGGCACCGGTAGCGTGGTGGTGGATGGCTCGGGTTCGTCGTTCAATACGGAAGGGGCGTTAATCGCAGGCCTTGAAATCGGGACCACCGGGTCGATGACCATTCGCAATGGCGGGGCCGTCAACAGCGGATTCGCCAACCTTGCCTTTGCCTCGACAAGCACGGCCACGGTGCTGGTCGATGGCGCCGGTTCGATCTGGAACAGCGCCGGTGGCATCGGGCTGGGTATCGGCGGCACCGCTACCCTCGACATCCGCAACGGCGGCGCAGTCTCGAGCGGTTTTGGTGCCATCGGACAAGGCGAAGGCAGCATAGGCGACGTCGTGGTCGAGAACACGGGTTCGCGTTGGGACAACGGCGGCTTGACCGTGGGCGACCAGGGTGTCGGATCGCTGACGATCCGCGACGGCGGCGTGGTCAACAGCACCACCGGCAACGTCGGCGTGGCTGGCGCCTCTGCAGGCATGCAGACCCGGGGCGATGGCACCGTGCTGGTGGAAGGCGCGGGGTCGAGTTGGGCCATCACCGACCGGCTCGACGTGGGCACCGCCGGCGGCACCGTCACCATCCGTGATGGCGCGGCCTTGACCAGCGGCGATGCGGTCGTAGGCAATTTCTATTCGGACAGGTTCGGCAACATCAGCGGCAACGATGCCTGGGTGTTGATCGACGGCCCGGGTTCGACCTGGACCAGCACCGGCACGATCGCCGCCGGCCTCGACGGCAATGGCCTGATCACCGTGCAGAACGGCGGCACGATCACCAGCGACGGCGGCGCCATCGGCTTGAATGCGCGCAGCACCGAGGCTTCGATCCTGGTGGATGGCGCCGGTTCCAGCTGGACGATGGCCAACCTGCTCACGGTTGGCGTGGCGGGAAGCGGCACACTCGATGTGCAGAATGGTGGGACGCTGGGCAGCGGCTCGACGCTGATAGGCTCCGCGACCGACAGCGCGGGTTCGATCTTCGTCGATGGCATCGGTTCGAACTGGGCCAATACCAACCGGATCACGGTCGGAAACGATGGCAGTGGCCTGCTTTCGATACGGAACGGTGGCGTGGTAGCCAGCGATCAAGTCGTTGTCGCTGCCAATAGCGGCAGCGATGGTGCGGTGGTCATCGATGGCGCGGGTTCGAAACTATCGACCGTCAGCGGGTTCACCGTTGGCTTGGACGGCGACGGATCGCTGACCGTGCACAATGGCGGCGCGATACAAAGCGGTGACGCGACCATCGGTTCCGGTTTCGGGACAGGTTCGGTATCGGTCAGCGGCCCGGGCTCGCTCTGGTCGGCCAACGCGATCTTCGTCGGCCAGGCCGGCAACGGCACATTGACCATCGACAACGGCGGCACGGTTGATGGCCAGTCGGGTTTCGTCGCCCAACAGGCAGGAAGCCGAGGCAGCGTCTTGATCGATGGCGCCGGTTCGCGCTGGACCAATTCCGACTTCGTCTCGGTGGGCATGGGCGGCGAGGGCACTTTGACGGTCGCCGACGGCGCAAGCTTTGGCGCGTCCTTCGTTCGCCTCGGTCAGTTCGCGGGTAGCATCGGCATCTTGAACATTGGTACCGGCGGCATCGCGGGCCTGCTGGATACGGCGAGCGTGCTCGGCATGGATGGCACGGCCATCGTCAACTTCAACCACAGCGAAGATGTCAGCACGGCGACGGTGTTCCTGGGATCGCTCGCCTTCAACAAGCTCGGCACCGGCACGCTGCTGCTCGCCGGGACGAACGATTACACCGGCGCCACGCAGGTGCAGAGCGGCACGCTGATGGTGGAAGGCACGCTCGGCGACACCACGACGACCGTATTCGACGGCGCCACGCTCGGTGGCACCGGTTCGATCGCCGGCGATGTCATCGTCAACGATGGCGCGACGATTGCGCCGGGCATGAGCCCGGGTACGCTCACCGTCGGTTCGCTGTCGCTGTCGAGTGGTTCGATCCTCGACTACGAACTCGGCCAGGCCGGCGTGATCGGCTCGGGCATCAACGACCTGATCGAAATCAATGGCGATCTGACCTTGGACGGCACGGTGAACATCACCGACGCCGGCGGCTTCGGCGCCGGCGTCTACCGCCTCATGAACTACGGCGGCAGCTTCACCAACAATGGCCTCGACCTTGGTGCGTTGCCGACCGGTTTCACCAGCAATGACCTGTTCGTGCAGACCGCGATCGTGGGCCAGGTCAACCTGATCAACAGCGCTGGCGTGAGCCTGAACTTCTGGGACGGCGCGGCCGGTCCGACCGATGACGGCATCATCCAGGGTGGCGATGGTCTGTGGGTCAGCAATGACCGCAACTGGACCAACCCCGATGGCAGCCTCAACGGCAACTGGAATCAGGGCTTCGCGATCTTCGGTGGTGCCGCCGGCATGGTCACGGTCATGGGCGAACAGACCTTCACCGGCATGCAGTTCATGACCGATGGCTATCGTCTCGAGCAAGGTACCGACGGCGCGCTGCGCGCCGATGGCGTGACCAACCTGCGCGTCGACCCGAACGTCACCGCGACCATCGCCACGCCGATCGTCGGCGACGCCACGCTGGTCAAGGTCGACGAAGGCACGCTCGTGTTCGAAGGCGACTTCGGCTACACCGGTGGCCTCACGATCAACGGCGGCTTGCTGATCGGCGATAGCGGCAACCTGCTAGGCAACATTCTCAACCGGGCCGAACTGGAGTTCGCGCAGAACGATGACGGCACTTATGCCGGCAACATGACCGGCGAAGGCGCGCTGACCAAGTCCGGTGCCGGCACGCTGACGCTGACCGGCAACGCCAGCCACAGCGGCGGCACGACGATCGAGGCCGGCGCGTTGCGGGTCGGCGACGGCGGCACCAGTGGCAGTCTCGCCGGCGATGTCGAGATCCAGACCGACGGCACGCTCGCCTTCGACCGCACCGACAACATCAGCTTCGCCGGTGCGTTCAGCGGCGACGGCGCACTCGACAAGTTCGGTGCCGGCACGCTGTGGCTGAGCGGCGACAGCAGCGCCTATGCTGGCCAGGGCACGGTGCATGCTGGCGGCCTGCAGGTGGACGGCTCGCTTGGCGGCGATCTCGCCGTGCTCGCCGGCGCCACGCTCAGTGGCACCGGCACGCTCGGCAGCGTCGACAACGCCGGCACCATCGCACCCGGCGGCGCGATCGGTACGCTGACGCTCACCGGCGACTACGTGCATCGCGACGGTGCCACCTACCAGGTCGATATCGACGCGGACGGCAACAGCGACCTGCTCGATATCGCCGGCAGCGCCACGATCGAAGGCGGCGATGTGCAGGTGGCAGGCGTCCCCGGCCAGTACGGCGGCGTGACGCGTTACACCATCGTCGATGCGGACGGTGGCGTCAGCGGCACCTATGACGCGCTCAGCGACAGCCTGTTGTTCCTCGACCTGGTGCTGGCCTACGACCCGAACCACGTCTACCTGGATGTCCTGCGCAACGACACTGCGTTTGGCAGCCTGTGCGGCACCGGCAGCTTCAACCAGTGCGAGGTCGCGAAGACGCTCGACAGCTTCGATCCGATCACGCCGCCCACGGTCGACATCGGCAAGATGATCGCGCAGGTCACCACGCTCGACGCGCAGGGCGCGCTGACCGCGTTCGATCGACTCTCGGGCGAAGCGCATCCGTCGCTGGCCGGGATCGTGCTCGAAGGCCATGCGCTCTACGGCCAGACCGTGACCCGTCGCATGGCCGAACGGCGCGAAGCGATCGGCGCCGACCGTCTGCATGGCGGTGCCTGGGTGCGGACTTACGGTGCGAGCAGCGAACTCGACGGCGATGGCAATGCACACGCCGCCGACTGGGACCTGCGCGGCGTGGCTGTCGGCTACGATGCATGGGGCTCCGAGAACTGGCTGATCGGCGCAAGTGCCAATGTGATGCGCTTGGAAGCGGACTTCCGGCCCGGCGACAAGGGCGAGGTCGATGCTAAAAACGTCTCGCTGTACACCAGCTTCCAGGGTGAGCGCGCGTACCTCGACGGGGTCGTCAGCTATGCCTGGTGGGACAACGACGTCACCCGCTCGATCCAGGTCGGCAACATCGATCGCACTGCGACCTCCAGCTACAACAGCCATCGCTTCGCGACGTACCTGGAAGGCGGTTGGACATTCAATCTGGGCGAACGCTCGCTGCTGCAGCCGATGCTGACGCTGCAGTACGACAACCTGGCCAGCCAGGGCTTCCAGGAACACGGCGCGCAAGATCTCGATCTGATCGGGCGCTCGGACAGCGTCGAGCGCCTGACCCTGGGCGCAGGCACGCGCTGGTCGACTACGTTCAAGCGTGGCGAATGGACGCTCGAACCGACGGTGCAGGCCCGCTGGCTGCACAGCGAAGGCGACGAGTACGGCGAGTTCGATGTCGCCTTCGCCGGCGCGCCTGACCAGGGCTACCGCACGCCCGAGTTCGGCTGGCGCGTGCGCGGCGTGACCTTGCCTGAAGACCGCGGCGTCATCGGCTTAGGCCTCGCCGCGCGCAACGACAACCTCGACCTGTTCGTGGACTACGACTACCAGTCCGGCGACGGCTTCAAGGCCCACAACCTCGGCGCGGGATTGCGCTATCGGTGGTGATGCCTGGCCAGGGCGGCGTTCAAGGACGAACAAAGCCCTGGCCACCTCATTCAATCGCGCAGATCGCGCGACCTTTGACCTCCCACGATCAAATATCTCTTCTGCGCAAACTGACTGACGTCGCGCCGCCTGGCGCGATATCAGGACCGGGTCGTCAACCTGGAGTCGCTTGCGTCGGACCTCATCGGAAGAGCAGCCGGATTGCGCCGCTTCAAGAGCACGCGCAGCAGCCAATAGAGCATGACCACGAGCACCAGCAAGACCGGGATCGCCAGCAAGCCCGACTTGCGAATCGGCTCGGGAAAGAACTTGGCCTGGCCCAGGAAGAACGATGCGGTCGCGATCCACATCGCGAAGCCCATGCGCCACAGATGCCTGGCGAGCCGATGGGCGCCTTGAAGGCTGCCGGCCCATAACATGCGCGCATCCAGAAGCGCACCCAACAGGGCGATCACGCCGAACACGACCAGCGGCTGGGGCGGCATGCCATCCACTTTGCCGCTCGCGCTGTTCGCCGCTTCGAAGGCCAGCGTGAAGGCATACGCGCTTGTCGCCAGCGCGAGCAGCATGAATCCCGTCGCCAGTCCGCGCGCCTGCTCGACGGGACGCCGCACCGTGAGCAGGGCGGTGCAGACCAGGTAGAACGTCGTCACGCCGGCCACCACGTTCAACCTGTTCGGACTCAGGAACGTCGCCATCAGCACGGCGCTGGATGTGAGCAACAGCATTGCGATGACGAAGACCATGCCGCTCTTGCGATGCAGCGGCGATCCTTTTGCGGCGTAGAGCGCGATCGCTCCCGAAGCGAGCGCGAGCAGCCCGGCGATGATGTGGATCCACCTCATGGCTTTCTCCTCGGTTGCCGCATTCTTGTCATGTGTCGGACTTCGAGAGCCCCGGCCGTTATTCCACGACGACCACCACTTTTCCCCGCGCGCGCCCTGTCTCCAGGTACCGGATCGCCGCGGGTACTTCGCTGAGCGTGTAACGCCTGTCGATCACCGGCGTCAGCTTGCCCGCGCGTACGAGAGTGCCGAGGGCATCTAGGTCATCCTGGTTCAGTTCTGCGAAGAACTTGACCATTTCCTCGCTGACGAACGGCGACAACACGGTGGCCTGCATCACGCGGGAAATCGGCCCGAGCCACGGATCGCGTTTCGGACCACTGACCATGACGAGGATGCCGCCCGGCTTCAACGCGCGTCGGGTGTCCAGTAAGGCGTGATTGCCGACATTGTCCAGAATCACGTCGTAGCGCTGCGCACCTTCGGTGAAATTCGCCTGGGTGTAGTCGATCACGTGGTCTGCACCGATGGATCGCACCATCTCCACGTTACGGGTACTGCAGACGCCGGTCACTTCCGCCCCGAGCGACTTGGCGATCTGCACCGCGAACGTCCCCACGCCTCCCGACGCCCCGTTGATCAACACTTTCTGCCCCGGCTGTAGATGCCCCTTGTCGCGAAGACCCTGCAATGCGGTGATCGCCGCGACGGGGATCGCGGCCGCCTGCTCGAAGCTGATGTTCGGTGGTTTGGGCGCCAGTGTCCGATCTTCGCGGATAGTCACGTACTCGGCCAGGGCGCCGCCTCTTCCGCCGAAGACCTCATCGCCGGGTTTGAACCGTTTGACGTCCTTGCCCACGGCTTCGATGGTCCCCGCGAAGTCGACGCCCACTCGAGTGTCGTCGGGTATGCCCAGGCCCGATGACATGCGCATGATGTAAGGCGTCCCGGTCATGTAGTGCCAGTCGAGTGGATTGACTGCAGCCGCGTGCACCTTGACCAGGACTTCATCGTCCGCAGCGGTCGGCTTGGCAATCTCCTCGAGCTTGAGCACGTCGGCCGAACCGTAGCAACGCTGGACGATGGCCTTCATCCGCGTCGTGCCGTCGGGAAGGGCTTCGGGCACGGTGCAAGGCGAGTCGTGGCTGACAGCGAATGCGAGCGACGCCAGCGCAAGCGCCGCGAGCGCCAGGAGGCCGGTCAGGATGCGATTGCGTAGCTTCATCGTCGCCTTCCTTCAGTTGCGGGTATCTGCATCCCGGATTCTCGGATGAAGCCTGTCATCCTGAGTGCAGCGAAGAATCTGTTCTTGAAACAGATTCCTCACTACGTTCGGATGACTGCACCACGATCGGAATGGCAGCCTCGAATCGACGCAGTAACTTGCTGGACATCCCACTGCATCGCTTCAGCCGGGACTATGCTTGTGAGGACGAGCGAGTACGAGCCAGTTGCGACGGACGACGGCTTGTGGCGGACGAATCACGAATGCAGCGGACCAACGGCAGCGAGGGAATACGAGGCTAGGCCGTAAGGCGTGAGATCGCGCGATTTCCTGGTCTATAGTCGGCCCATGGCACTAGCTACTGCTCCACGCAAACCACGAGGCCTCGCGCGTGTGCTGGCTTGGCGGCGCTTGCGCGTCGTACTGATCACGAGCCTGGTCCTGAGCATTCTTTTGCTGCCGGGTTGGCAGGCGTCGTGGGGCGTGCTGTTCGTGCGCATGGTGTGCGTCGGTTGCATCCAGCTGCTGGTGTTTGGGCTGTTCGAGCATCGGCCGGCACGCTTGCCGCGCTGGCTGGCGCGTTGGGCACTGCAGGTCGCGGGCGTGGCGCTGGTGGTGCCATTCGCAGTGGCGATTGTCTATTCGCTGACAACGTTCGGCGACGCGGTGCATTGGACGCAGGACAAGGACCGCATGGGCGGCTTCGGGCTGCTCACCGGGGTCGGCATCCTGCTGACGCCCTGGATCGCGATGTCGGCGCTGTATCGCCACATCAGCGGCGAGGCGCAACGGCAGGCGCTGGCGTTCGATCTCGAACGCAGCGAGTACGAGCGCAATGCGCTCGACGCCCGGTTGCGGCTGCTGCAGGCGCAGGTCGAGCCGCATTTCCTGTTCAACACGCTGGCCAACGTGCGCGAGCTGGTGGAGTCGGGATCGCCGCAGGCTTCCACGGTGCTGGGCAGCCTGATCGCCTACCTGCGCGCTGCAGTGCCACGTCTGCACGAGCCGGCCACCACGATGGGCCAGGAACTCGAACTGGTGCGTGCGTATCTCGAAGTGATGCACATGCGCATGCCTGACCGTCTGCAGTTCACGTTGCACGCCGATGACGAGGCGCTCGCGCTGAACTGTCCGTCGATGACGTTGCTGACATTGGTCGAGAACGCCGTGCGCCACGGCATCGATCCAAGCGAGGACGGCGGCCGCATCGAGGTCAACGTACGCGTGCGCGACGGACGCTGCCGCGCGCAGGTCATCGACACAGGCGTTGGCATGCAACAGGTCGGCGCCGGGCAGGGCACCGGTCTTTCGAATCTGCGCGAACGCCTGCAGCTGGCATTCGGCAGCGACGCGCAGTTGCGCCTGAGTGCGCTGCAACCTCGCGGCGTCTGCGCGGAAATCGAATTCCCCGCACAGCGGGTCGCGACATGACCGACCAGCGCCCGACCGCATTGATCGCCGACGACGAGCCGCTGCTGCGCAAGCAGCTCACGCGCCTGCTCGCGCAGGCCTGGCCCGACTTGCAGGTCATCGTCCAGGCGCGCAACGGCCGCGAGGCGGTCGAGCAGTTCGAGGCGCAGCAGCCGGACATCTGCTTTCTCGATGTGCACATGCCGGGTCTGTCGGGCGTGGAGGCGGCGCGTTTTATCGGTCGTCGCGCCCACCTCGTCTTCGTCACCGCGTTCGACCAGTACGCGGTCCAGGCGTTCGAACAAGGCGCGCTTGACTACCTGGTCAAGCCGGTGGAGCCGGCACGCCTGAGCCGACACGGTGGTGCGCCTGCAGGATCGGCTGCGCGCCGCGCAACCAATGCGCGACGCCGAAGCCCTGCTGGAGCAGCTAGCCGCGCGCCTCCGCAAGGACGATGGGCCTGCGCCACTGCGCTGGATCCGTGTGTCGGTCGGGCAGTCGCTGCGCCTGGTTTCGGTCGAAGAGATCGACTTCCTGCGCTCGGATGAGAAGTACACGCTGGTCGCCTGGCGCGGCGACGGCGGCAAGGCCAGCGAGGGCCTGATCCGTACGCCGCTGAAGGAACTGGCGGCACAACTCGACGCCACGCATTTCGTGCAGGTGCACCGCTCGGTGGTGGTGAACCTGCGCGCGATCAGCCACGTCACGCGCGGCCTCAACGAAACCGCGCACGTGCACCTAAAGGGTCGTGAAGAAGTGCTGCCGGTGAGTCGCAGTTATCTGCATCACTTTCGTCAGATGTGAGCGCCGCGAACGTGTGGTCTACTGGGGCCAGGCAGCGGAGCGGGCAACGCATTCCAGCCGAACGCCGCTCGCGGCTCTGATTAACCCTGCGTTGGGGATGCCCATGTGAATAGCCACTACGAAGAACTTCTCGTTGGGTTTGAATTGCATTCCGTCGAGCGAATTCGCGCCGTCCTGGACGCGGGATTCGACGTCCGCCTTCCGATTCTGGATAAAACGCCGGTCAATGCACTCATCGAAATGTACACGAGGTCGAACCGATTTCCGGAATGCCTTCGCTTGCTCCTCGAGCATGGCGCCCAGCTCGACGACCCGCTGATCGCGCCGGTGCTGCTCGACGACGCGGAGTCGCTTTCGGCCGCACTGCAAGGCAATCCACTTCTTCTTGAACACAGGACAAGCATGGCCTCGGCATTCACCCCGCTGGTCGGCGCATCGCTGCTGCACGTGGCTGCGGAGTATGGCCATCTGAAGGTCGCCGGCGTGCTGCTCGCGGCGGGTGCGGCAGTCGATGCGCGTGCGGCGACGGACGACTTCGGAATGAACGGTCACACGCCTCTGTTTCATACGGTGAACTCCAGCGGAAACCGCTCGGAACCCCTGATGCGACTCCTGCTCGACGCAGGCGCGCGGAGCGACATCTTTCTCGCAGGCATTACCTGGGGCAAGGGGTTCGACTGGGAGACGACCTGTTTCGACGTGACTCCGGTCTCCTATGCTCAACTCGGGCTGCTTCCGCAGATGCATCGCAGCGAACGCGATGTGTATGCCAACGTAAGCGTCCTGCTCCAGGCAGCGGGGAGGGCAGCTCCGCCTTTGGGGAATGTGCCCAATCGATACGTCCACCCGAAGCGCGACGCCTAGCTCGAGTACACGATCCCGAGCGCGCGGCGTCGGGCTCGTTCGTTTGCACGGTTCGCGGATTGCGGCGCGGTGCAATAGCCTCGAATCGAGGCGGACACTCGATCATCGTGCCCGCCCGGACGCATCACCATCCAAACGCCGCGCCTGCGCCGACCTGGCTGTCGTCGCCATTGAAGGCGCCGCCGATCGTGACGACGGCGCGATCGGAGAGGGCGCGCTGGTAGCCGAACGCCATCGCATTGGCGCCGCGGTAGTTGCCCACGCCGATCGCGATCCGGTTCTGGGTACGCACGCCGGCGGCTGAAGCTGTCATGTTGGCCATTGCTGCGCCCATCGCGCCGACTTTGTCGATGCGTCGGTCCTGTTGCTCGAACCGGTCGTTGATCTCGGTGCGCAGGTTGCCGAACTCGAGGTTGAGCGACGCGAACTTCTGGTCGGTGTAGGTGTTCGCGCTGCGCAGCGTGGTCGCATCACCGGCTTCGACCTGGCCGAGATTGGCAGCATCGCTGGCTGCGACGCCGTCGGTAACATTGCTGATGCGCGTGCCGTCCGCACCGTCGAGCGTGACCTGCGCATGGCTGGCGTCGTCGTAACGCACGGCTTCGGGATCCGCTCCGCCCGGACCGGCCGGACCTTGCGGACCCGCTGGGCCTTGCGGACCTGCGGGCCCCTGTGGACCAGCCGGCCCTGGCGTGCCGACCTGCGTGCCGAGCGTGGTCAGGCGCGCATCGACGGCCGCGAATGCGGAGCCGACGTTGTTGTAGTTGCTGCCCTGGATCGTGTAGGTCGGCGCGAACAGCACGCCGCCGCTGAAACTCGCGCCGCCGCCGAGCGCGTTGGCGAACGGAAACAACTGCGCGACGTTGACCGCATCGTTGTCCTGGGAGCCTGCGGCGAGATTGACGAGTTGCCGGTAAGCGCCGGTGGCGCCGATCGAAACGGTGTCGGCGCGGTCGGCGATGGCGTTGTTGCCCAGCGCCACGCTGTCGTCGGCGGTGGCCTGGCTGTTATTGCCGAGCACGAGGCTGCCTAAGCCACTGGCCTGGTTATTGGAGCCGATCGCGGTCGCCAGTTGGCCATCGACCACGTTGTTGTTGCCGATCGCAATGCCAGCCACGCCGGTCACCACGTTGGTAATGCCTACGCCGATGCTGTTTTCGAGCAGGAGTCGGTTGCCGCCGCCAAGCGCGATGCTGTCGCCGCCGCGCACGGTGTTCTCGACGCCGAAGGCGGTGCTGTGCAGGCCCGACACGGTGTTGTTCTTGCCGAAGACCTGACTCTGCTCTGCATCGGCGAGATTGTTGCTGCCAACTGCCGTGCTGTCCGTTCCGTTGGCGACATTGCCATTGCCCAGTGCTTGGCTGAACTCGCCGTTGGTCTCATTGAACCTGCCGAACGCCGAGCTGCCGAACGCAGTCGCTCTGTTGCTGTCGCCGACAACCTGGCTGGAATCGGCGTTGACTTCATTGTCGATGCCTACAGCCGTGCTGCCCACGCCGGCGACGATATTGCCGTTGCCGAAGGCCTGGCTGTACTCGGCGTCGGTGATGTTGCCGCCTCCGACCGCCGTGCTATTTGCGCCGTTGGCCACATTGCCGTCGCCGATCGCCTGACTGTATTCACCGTTCGCCTGGTTGTCCTTGCCGAACACGGACGTGCCGTACGCGGAGGCGATGTTGTTACTGCCGACCACCTGGCTAGCGCCGGCGCTCGCCGTGTTGCCGAAACCCATCACGGTGCTTTCGGGCCCGTTCACTTCGTTGAAGCTGCCGAACGCCTGACTGTAGTCGCCGTTGACGGAATTGAGGTTACCGACCGCGGTGGCGGAGCTCCCTGTCGTCGTGTTGAAGCTGCCCACGGCTGCGCTGTAGTCACCCGAAACGGCATTGGCAACCCCGATCGCCACGCTCGACGTACCGTCGGCCGAGTTATCTGTGCCACAGGCGAACGCATTCCCGCCCGGTGCCGTGCTGGTCGGAGGCGTCGTCGCAACGCCGTCGTTGGTTTCGCACACTTCGCCCGCGAGTGCCGGGATCGGGAGCGATGCGCTGATCATCAGCGCGGCAGTGAGGGCCAGGGCGAGTCGATTGCTCTTCATGAGTGGTGGTGTCCCTAGAAACGAGAAGAAGTGCCCGCGCGCGGGTCCGCCGCGGGCTACCGCGGCTCTTCATGTATTGCGCCAACTTGGGACAGTTCTGATCACGCGTTGCGAAGCGGTGCGCCAGGTCGGCGGACCGCGACGGCGGGCTCGTCAGGGTGGGCCCGCACCGTTCACGGTGCATCGATCCTCGAATAGCTGCGTGGACATCGCGCCATGTGCCAGGAAGCGAGTCGCGACGTCTGGCGCGGTCCGGACTTCGATCGTTGCAAGTAGGACCGGCATGTCAGTGCTTGATTCGCGCGTGGTGACCGGTGCTGACGTGATGCCGGAGATGATCAGATTCCTTCCGCTTTCGCGCTCTCTCAAATCAGAGGGCAGCGATCCGATATTGACGCAGCCGTAGCGGCTTCAAGCCGCCAGGCTGCCGTGCTCCCGCCACTCAACCGGCCACCGGAAGCTTCAAATGCGCGCCACCCGTAATCCATCCGTCAGACGAGACACGACATGAACCTTCGCATCAACGATCCCGCCCCCGATTTCACAGCCGAGACCACCCACGGCAGGATCAACTTCCATGACTGGATGGGTGACGGCTACGCCGTGCTGTTCAGCCACCCAAAGGATTTCACGCCGGTGTGCACGACCGAGCTCGGCTACGTGGCTGGCATGGTCGGCGAATTCCGCAAACGCGACGTCAAGATCATCGGCATCTCGATCGATCCGGTCGAGAGCCACGCGCAATGGAAGCAGGACATCCAGACGGCGACCGGACATGTCGTCGACTATCCGCTCATCGGCGACAGCGACCTCAACGTGGCGCAGCTCTACTGCATGTTGCCGGCCAGCGCCGGCAACACCTGCGAAGGACGCACGCCCGCCGACAACGCCACCGTGCGCTCGGTGTTCGTGATCGGGCCCGACAAGACGATCAAGCTGACGATGACCTATCCGATGACGACCGGTCGCAACTTCGACGAGATCCTGCGCGTGATCGATTCGATTCAACTGACCGCGAAATACAGGCTCGCCACCCCGGCGCAGTGGCGGCACGGCGAGGACGTGATCGTCACCGCCGCCGTGCCGGACGACGAGGCCAGGCAGGCGTTCGGGGAGTTCGAGCGCGTGCTGCCCTATCTCAGGAAGGTCAGGCAACCGGTCGGCTAAGACCCGGGCGCGAACACGCTCCATACATCCGCGGCACAACCAGAGGGTTTCAGCATGGATGCAACGACTCCGATGAACAGTGCCCTCTACGCGGCCATTCTTGGCCTGCTTGGCGCGACGCTCACCATCAATGTCATCGTGAATCGGGTCCGCAGCGGCATTGACAGTGGCGATGGCGGCGTGGCCAAGCTAGCGCAAGCGATCCGCGCGCATGCCAATTTTGCGGAACAGGTTCCACTTGCCTTGATCGTCATCGCGTTCGCGGAGGCGATGGGCACGCGCGCGGTCGTCGTACATGCCTTGGGCGTGTCCCTGGTCGTCGCGCGCCTTGCCAGCGCGTACGCGCTCAACCGATCGCTTGCCCAATCGCCGTTGCGGCAGTTCGGGGGCGGCGCGACCATACTCGTCGTCGCGGCGGCGTCCGCTGCGATCCTGCTCGAGCTCGGCGGTATGCTTTGAATGCCGACAAGCCGTTTATCCGATTCACAAGTTGGTGGCTCGGAAGTTGCCACGCGTTGCCTTCTAGCTGAACCGGAATTCCCGCCGCCAGCAACGTTCGCGCTACTTCAAGCCCAGCTCCGCGCGCAGCGTGCGCTGAGGAATTCGCAGGCGCTGCGTGCCTTCCAATCGGCGACGCGGAAATGGAAGGGATACCGATTCGAAATGCACTGGAACGCAGCTCGGGCCGCGAGTGCCCGCTACGCCATCACGCGTGCCAGGCGATGCAGGCCGACGGCCGCGAGATCCTCGGAATGGCGTCGGACTTCGATGCCGAACGCTGCCAAAGCGTGCGCATAGACGGTCAGCAGGCGGTCGTTGCCGATCAGGTGCACGCATTGCGGACGTGGTGCCTGCGCGCGGATTTCGTGGCCGATCAGCAATCCCGACAGGTACGACGGCGATTGCGTGTCCGACAGGCGTCCGAGCAGCCCAGCCGTGCGTATACCGAACAGGTGGTGCAGCAGCCCGCCCGCTTCGCCACTGCGTTGCAACCCGCCGTCGAAAGCCGCGGCATCGAAGGGTGGATCGTCCGTCGCCATCAACCGCGCCAGCACGCTATGGGTACGGAACAGCGCGTAGGCCTCGCCCGTCATCGCGGTACGAACGGATGAGACCGCGTGATCGCGCACCTGGACCCATTTGCTGTGCGTGCCCGGCAGGCAGACGGTGTGGATGCCCTCGCCCAGGCTGTCGAGCAGGCCGATGATCTGCGTCTCTTCGCCGCGCATCACGTCGGCGATCGGCGAGGTGCCGCGATCGATCATGCCCGGAACGATCCGCAGGTCGCGCTCTGCGAAGATCGTCGGACCATTCTCGAGTGGAGCGATCGCGGCTGCGATCTCGTGTTCGCCGGCCGGGCATTCCACGTACGGCACCTCCATCCAGCCGCCACGACCGCCGACCATGCCGCACATCATGATGCGCGCGTCGTCCCAGCCATCGAGGTGGCGGGCGAGGACATCGGCAAAGCGACCGTCGCACGACAGCACGCCGACGTCGGCACGACGTTGGTCGAGGATGGCGCCGTCGTTGCCGAGACGGTAGGCGCGCAGGCTGCTGGTGCCCCAGTCGATGGCGATCATGGCGTGGTCACCGTCCGGCTTTCCGGCATCCCGCGCACGTCCGCCAGCGGTATGCGGTAAACACAGCCTGCATGCGGCGTGCGCGCCAGTTCGGCCGCGCTCAGGTCCTCACGTGCGGTCGTGACGTAGAGCTGGTCGAGGGCGGCGCCGCCGAGCGTGCAGCACGACGGGTTCTTCGTCGGAATCGACACGCTGCGTTCGATGCTGCCGTCGGACCGATAACGCACGACGCGCCCGGCGCCCCACTGCGCGTTCCACAACCAGCCTTCGGCGTCGACGATCGAGCCATCCGGCGACGCGCCGTCGGCATCGATGCGCGTGAACCTGCGCACGTTGGAAACCATGGCGCGATCCGCGTCGTAATCGCAACGCAGGATTTCCGGTTCGCGCGAGTCGCAGAAGTACATCGTGCGTCCGTCGCCGCTGAAGCAGATGGAATTGGGGGTGGCTGCCCCCGGCAGGGCGAGGCGGCGCAGGCCATGCGCAAACGAGAACTGGTAGTAGCCGCCAGACGCGCTGCCGTCGCGTTCGTCCTTGGTGCCGAACACGAAGTTGCCGTGGCGGTCGCTGCGGCCGTCGTTGATGCGCGTGTCGTCGCGGTCGCGCTCGACGTCGGCAACAGGCTGCAACACCAGGGAGATGGCCGATGGCCCGTCAGGATCGGTGAGGAAGAGGCCTTTCGCCAGGCCCAACAGCAGCCGGCCGTCGTCGCACAGCGAAAAACAGCCCAGACGATCGGGCAGATCCCAATGCCGGGTGGCGCCGTTGTCCGGCACGTGCATCCACAGCCGCGCCGACGCGATGTCGGTCCAGAACAGGGCACCGCGCCGCTCGCACCACAACACGCACTCGCCCAGTTCGCAGCGGCTGTCGACCGCGAGTACCGGCTCCGCGTTTGCGGGGGCGTACGCAGTCATCGCATCACCATTCGGCGACGCTGCCGTCGGCATGCCGCCAGACCGGATTGCGCCAATGCGGCGGGTCCGCGGCAGCGGCACGCAGCCGCTCCTCGTCGATCTCCACGCCCAGCCCGGGGCCAGTCAGCGCGGCGATGTAGCCGTCGACGCAATCGAAGTCGCGCTTGTTGATCACGTAGTCGAGCAGATCGACACCCTGGTTGTAGTGGATGCCGATGCTCTGTTCCTGCAGCACGGCGTTCCATGACACGAAATCGACCTGCAGGCAGGCCGCCAGCGCCACCGGCCCGAGCGGACAGTGCGGCGCGAGTGCGATGTCGTAGGCCTCGGCCATCGCGGCGATCTTGATGCATTCGGTGATGCCGCCGGCGTGCGACAGGTCCGGCTGCACGATCGACAGGCCACCACGCTCGAACACGCGCTTGAAGTCGAAGCGCGAATACATGCGTTCGCCGGCGGCCAGCGGGATCGGGGTCGCCGCCGCCAGCTGCGGATAGTATTCGGACTGCTCGGGCAGCACCGGTTCCTCGACGAACAGGGGACGGAACGGTTCCAGTTCGCGCAGCAGCACCCTGGCCATCGGCATGCTGACGCGGCCGTGGAAGTCTATGCCGAAGCTGACCGAGTGGCCGAACGCGGCGCGGATCTCCGCCACTTTTTCCACCGCCGCATCCACGGCGCGCGGGCCGTCGAGCATGGCGAATTCTTCGGTGCCGTTGAACTTGAAGGTGTCGTAGCCGAGCGCCTGCAGCGTTTTCATCTGCGCGATGATGTCCGCGGGACGGTCTCCGCCGACCCAGCGATAAGTCTTCATGCGATCGCGGACGCGGCCGCCGAGAAGTTCGTGGACCGGCACGCCCAGCGTCTTTCCCTTGATGTCCCACAGCGCCTGGTCGATGCCGGCGATCGCGCTCATCAGCACCGGGCCGCCGCGATAGAAGCCGCCGCGGTACAGCGTCTGCCACAGGTCGTTGATGCGCGAGGGGTCTTTACCGATCAGGTACTCGCACAGTTCCTGCACGGCGGCCTCGACGGTCGCGGCGCGGCCTTCGACGATCGGCTCGCCCCAGCCGACGACGCCGTCGTCGGTCTCGATCCTGAGGAACAGCCAGCGCGGCGCGGCGTGGAAGGTTTCTGCGCGGACGATCTTCATCGGGTCGCTTCCATGTAGACCTGCTTGAACATCCGGGCGAGGTGACGTGTCAGTTCGGGCGGCTGTCCCGGCCGGTACAGTTCGCCGCCAATGCCGGCGCCGTTGCAACCGGCGGCGAGAAAAGCAGGCAGCGAGTCCGCATTGACGCCGCCAACCACGAACAACGGCACCGGCGGCAGCACCGCGCGCAATGCGCGCACGTGGGCGGGACCGTAGCTGGAAGCCGGAAACAGCTTGAGCATCTGCGCACCGGCATCGAGCGCAGCGAAGGCCTCGCTGGCGGTGGCGAAACCCGCCACCACCTGCAGGCCGCACGTGACTGCGTGCCGGATCAGCGCCGGTCGCGTGTTCGGCGTGACGATGAAGCGCGTTCCCAGTGCCTGCAATGCGTCGACGTCTTCCTCGCGCAGCACGGTGCCGCCGCCGATCCAGGCCTGAGTGCCGAAAGTGCGCACGCTGTCGCCGATGCCGAGCGCCCACTGCGGCGAATTGAGCGGGATCTCGATGGCGTCGTAGCCTTCTGCGACCAGCGCGTCGACATGCGCATGCACTTCATCCGGCCGGATGCCGCGCAGGATCGCGATCAGCGGCAGCCGGAAAGGAAGGTTCGCGATGGCGTCGTCGGGCGGGGGAGTCATGCGCAGCCTCAGTCGCGGCTTCAATCAGTCGTGATAAAGCTGCGAACGGCCGCCGTCGACCAGGATGTCGGTGGCGTTGATGAAGCGTGCCTCGTCGCTGGCCAGGAACAGCGCGGTGTAGGCGACTTCCTCGGGCGTACCGATGCGCTTGCACGGCAGCAGTTCGGTCTGTTCGCGCCGCTTGGCTTCCGGATCCGCTTGCGAAGCGAACCAAGCCTCGATGCGCGGCACCAGGATCAGGCCCGGCGAGATGGAATTGACGCGAATGCCGCGGGCCGCGTATTCGATACCCAGCGCTCGGGTCAGGCCGATCAGGCCGTGCTTGGCGACGGGATAGGGAAATGCGCCGGGGATGATCTTGTGCGCGTGCACCGAGGCGATGTTGACGATGGCGCCGGCGCCTTGCGCCAGCATCGACGGCAACGCCGCGCGCGCCGCGTTCCAGGCGCCCTTGAGGTTGAGCGACAAACAGCGATCCCAGTCGTCGTCGGCCAACGCCAGCGGATCGGAGAAGACGTCGCCGCCAGCGTTGTTGATCAACACATCGATGCGACCGTGGCGTGCGCGTACCTGCTCGATGGCCGCTTCGATCGCGGCGACATCGGTGATGTCGGCCCGCAGGTAGTCCACTTGCGGCGAGGGCGCGTCGGCGGGATCGCGATCGATTCCGAAAACGTGCGCGCCGTGTTGCGCGAACAGCTGCGCGGTGGCCGCACCGATGCCGCGTGCGGCGCCGGTGACGATGGCGACCTTGTCCTGCAGGCGGCCGCTCATGGCGTCCACCGCGGATGCAGGCGGGAGAAACGATCCCTGCGACGGTCCGTGTTGCCGTCCTGCCTGACCATGCCGGTTTCTCCTGCCCCTGAGCTTGCGGTTGCCTGCCTTGCGCCCGGTAGCGGCAGGCGCACCGCAAGCATGCTTTGGCCGCTTGCGCGGCGCGGCAACGGGAGCGTCGGGCTGCGGTGGCGGGGTATAGCCGCCGTGGCATAACCATGCGGGGTAAAGCTATATTCGACCAATGAAATTTTCGTCATATGATATTCCTCGGAAGAATACTCAGGAAACGCCATGAGTCAGACAGGCACGAACTGGGCGAACGCCACGCGACTGAAGACCCGGCAATTGCTGCTGTTGCTGCATCTGTCCGAGCACGGCTCGGTACTGCGGGCGGCGGAGGCGGCCAGCATGACCCAGCCGGCGGCCTCCAAGCTGCTGGCGGAGATGGAGAGCATGCTCGGGGTCAAGCTGTTCGAGCGCCACGCGCGCGGCGTGGAGCCGACCTGGTATGGCCAGGTCCTGCTGCGTCATGCCCGCACCGCACTGACCGAACTCAGCCGTGCGCACGATGAGATCGCCGCGCTGCGCAGCGGGCAGATGGGCCAGGTGGCTATCGGCACCGTGGTCAACCCCGGCACCAATCTGGTACCGCAGGCGATTGCGGCGGTCAAGCGCGAGTTCCCCGACCTGCTGATCCGCGTCGAGATGGACTATAGCCGCCCGTTGGTGGCGAGATTGGTCGACGGCCAGCTCGACATGGTGATCGGCCGCATCCTCGGGCCGGATGGCCTGGCGGAGCTGGATTTCGAGCCGCTGGCCGACGAGCCGCATTCGCTGATCGCCCGCGCCGGGCATCCGCTGACCCGGCGTCGCCGCGTGGAGCACGCGGACCTGCTCGAGTTCGGCTGGATCCTGCCGCCACCGGCCAGCCTGCTGCGTTCGCGCATGGATGCGATGTTCCTCGAGCGCGGGCTGCCGTGGCCGCAGAACATCGTCGAGACTTCGGCGCTGCCGGTGATCACCAGCCTGTTGCGCAACAGCGATCTGCTGACGGCGCTGCCGCTGGATTCGATCGCACCGTATACGCAGGCGAACATGCTGACCGTGCTGCCGATCGAGCTGGGCGTGAGCATCGAATCCTTCGGCATCATCCGCCGCCGCGACCATCTGCTTTCGCCGGGCGGGCAGCGCGTGCTCGATCAGTTGCGCACCACCGCGCGTCGGCTCTACGCCGAGTTGCCGCCACCGCAAGGCTTGCGCCGCGGCAAGGCGAAAGACCTGGGCTATCTGGGCGAGGACTGAGCGAGAAACTTGGTCGACGCGTCGAATATATTCCAAAAAAAGATAGCTAAAGTGGAATATTTCATTGGTATGGCATTGCGGCGGCGACCTATTCTCGGGCCGAAGCGGTGCGGCGCGTTCCACAACGGACGGCGCCAGCGGCAGGCATCCGCCGGTAGAGCGGAGTCGGCAAGCCAGCGTGTAGTAGCAAGTCGGGAGCGCCACGGCCCGGTCACAACTCGACACCGTTCGCCATGGCTCCTGGGAGGGAACCATCATGTCAACGCGCCAGAGCCACCCCTCAGCCAAGCGGGTGATGTGCCAATCCCCCAGCCGTGGATCCGGCGTTCGGCCATCGCGCTCGCGATCGCCGCAGTGTCGAGTGCCAATGCGTACGCGCGCGACGCGCGTGGCGCCGTTCGAGTTCAAAGCCATGAACGAAAATGTTAGCGGTAACATCGCTGGCGGTGGCCATACCCCCGACAGCAACAGCAACAACAGCAACAGCAACAACAACAACAACAGCAACAGCAACAGCAACAGCAACAGCAACAGCAACAGCAACAGCAACAGCAACAGCAACAACAGCAACAGCAACAGCAACAGCAACAGCAGCAACGACATGGATGGCGCCGTACCGATCGACCCCAGCCCCAGCCTCGCCACGCACCACTCGGTCACCAGCTTCTAGCCATCTCGACACAATGCCAGTTCCTGCGGAGGGAGCAGCCATGTCAATCCGTCACAGCCAGCCGGCGAGTCGCCGGGCGAACAAGGGTTCCAACCGCGAGGCAAGGCGTTCAGCCATGACGCTCGCCATCGCCGTTTTCCTCAGCGCCAACGCGTATGCGCAGGAAGCGGTCGAGGCGACTGCGGACGCCAAGCAGGACAGCGAGGAGACGAAGGAACTCGACACGGTCGTCGTCACCGGAATCCGTGGTTCCGTCTACCGGGCCCAGGACATCAAGCGTGACGCCGATACCTTCGTCGACTCGGTCACCGCGCTGGACATCGGCGCGCTGCCCGACCGCAGCATCACCGAAACCCTGTCGCGCATCCCCGGCGTGACCATCGACCACTTCCTGTCCGTTGGCGATCCGGAACATTTCTCGGCCGAAGGCAGCGGCGTGCAGGTGCGCGGCATGACCCAGGTCCGTTCCGAACTGAACGGTCGCGACAGCTTCTCCGCCTCCGGCGGCCGCGGCCTGAGCTTCCAGGACGTGCCGTCCGAACTGATGTCCGGCGTCGACGTCTACAAAAACCAGAAGGCCGACATGATCGAGGGCGGCCTGGGTGGCACCGTCGACCTGCGCACCTTCAAGCCCCTCGATTTCGACGGCCAGAGGATCAGCGCCAGCTTCAGCGAGAACTACGGCGACTTCGCCGAGAAATGGAAGCCTTCCGGCTCCGCCCTGTACAGCAACACCTGGGACACCAACATCGGCAAGGTCGGATTCCTGGTCGATATCGCGCATTCGGAACTCGCCACCCGCACCGACGGCCTGTTCGTGCGGCCGTTCTTCGAGAACAGCAACACCGATCTGGACGGCGACGGCACCAACGAGCAACTCTGGCTGCCGCGCGGCGCCGACTGGCGCACGCTGGAGTACGAACGCGAACGCGATGGCGCCTATGTCGCCCTGCAGTGGAAGCCCAGCGACGACGTCGAGCTCTACGCGACCGGCTTCCAGAGCAAATACGATGAACTTTGGAACGAGGATGCCATCTTCGTCGATAACGATCCTCTTCAGGTCGCGCTCGATCCAAACCAGCCTTATGAACTGGATGGCAATGTATTCCGCTCGGGCCGCCTCACCCAGCCCGGCGGCGTCCCCATGGGCGCGGACATCCGCGCGTCCCACCGCGAGTCCAAGACTACCGACTTCTCCTTCGGTTTGAAGTGGGTGCTCAACGACAGTACCGAACTCTCGACCGACCTGCAGTACATCAAGGCCACCACCAAGTCCCTCGATTCCACGGTGTCCCTCGGCGTCAACGTGCCCTATATCGACGTCGACCTCGGCGGCGGCGTGCCGTCGATCGGCGTCGATGAGCAGTTCACGGGCAACCCCGGCAACTACTACTGGGGTTTCACCATGGACCATCGGGACGATAACGTGGCCGACCAGTTGGCCTGGCGCGCCGACCTCAGGCACAGCTTCGACAGCGGCTTCTTCAGGGCGGTCAAGTTCGGCGTCCGGCTGACCGATCGTGGCGCCACCAGTATCGATACGGGCTACGACTGGCAAGCGGTGTTCCAGCCCTGGATGCTGGGGTGGGCGCTGTCCTCGATGCCGTCGCTGGATCTCAACGACCAGGTCAACTCCAGCCTGGTGCACCAAAATTCCTTCGACAACTTCTACCGCGGCGACGCCAACCCGCCGGCCTCCATTTTTGCGCCCGTGCTGGGGACGGCGCTGGGGTTTCCGGACAGCTATCAGGCGATCCATGGAGCGGCCGTCCCGTACTACAACTGCTGCTTTGGACAGATCACGCCACGGAACATGCAGGATCCGCAGTGGACCAACGTGCAGAACGAGAAGACCACCGGCGCGTACGTGATGCTGGATTTCGCCCTGGACGACGCGCGTCTCGACGGCAATGTCGGCGTGCGCGCGGTGCGCACCGAGAATTCCGCCCAAGGGTTTCTGGTCTATCCGAACGAGTTCTTCGCGCCTTATCTGGGCGCCGGTGAATCGGAGCCGATCACGGCCAGCAATTCCTACACCGACGTGCTGCCCAGCCTCAACATCCGTTGGGAAGCCGCCGACAACCTGATCCTGCGCTTTGCCGCCTCCAAGGCCATCGCCCGGCCGGCTTTCAGCGACATGCAGGCCTACCAGGTCCTCAATGCCGACGTGAGGGACGGTGTCCCAGCACCGGAGCCGGGCGATCCCACGCTGCCGGTCACCGATCTGGATCTCACCGGCAGTTCCTTGGACAACCCCTACCTGGAGCCGATGAAGGCCAACCAGTTCGACCTGTCGCTGGAGTGGTACTTCGATCCGGACAAGGGCGGGATGGCCTGGATCAACTTCTTCCACAAGGACATCAAGGACTATTTCCGCAACCAGGCGCAACTGGTGGCCTATCCAGGCGCCGACGGCAACGAATACGACTACCTGGTCACTCGCCCCATCAACACCGGCGAGGCGCGCATCCAGGGTGCGGAGATCGGCTGGAACCAGTTCTTCGATTTCCTGCCCGCGCCGTTCGACGGCTTCGGAATCTCGGCGAACTACACCTACATCGATAGCTCGACCGACGTGCCGGACGAGGTGGATGCGCAGCCGGTCGATACCGATGGCTCGACGTTCGACGACCTGCCGGCCGATGGCCTGTCCAAGAACTCCTACAACGTGGCCGCCTTCTACGAGAAGGGACCCTGGCAGATCCGCCTGGCCTACAACTGGCGCAGCGAGTACCTGCTGTCGATCGGACCCAATGGCTATAACGGAACCCACGACAACATTGCCTGGAAGCTGCCGGTGTACAGCGACGCCTACGGCCAGTTGGACGGCTCGATCTTCTACAAGATCAACGACAACGTGCAGATCGGCCTGGAGATGAACAATCTCAACAACGCCGAACAGCGCACGATCATGGACCAGAACGGAGCCGGCCGGCGCGTCACCTCCTGGTACGTCAACGACACACGCTATGCCGCGACGCTCCGCGTGACGTTCTGAGCGTGACGTTCTGGGTGTGAAATGGCTGGAAAGGGGAGGCGTTCCCTCCCTGCTCAACTGGATGCCTCGCCGTTCTACGCCATCAAGGACCATGTTCGGATCGGTGTGCCATCGCGGGCCATGTGCGGTCCGCGATGGCACGTTGTGTTGTAGCGTGCGCCGTGCGCGCGAAACGACCATGCGCGCATAGCGCACGCTACAACCAATTCCGGCACGTCGAGACCAGAAGAAAAGGATGCAAGCCGCCATGACCGCTAGCCGCTCGATCGCAACGACCCTCGCCATCGCCCTGCTGTGCGCCTGCAACCAGCAGTCGCCAACGACGACGACACCGGAAGCGGCCGCGCCGAAAGCCACCGCAGGCGTCGCACATTCCGAGCTGTGGCCGAAGTCCGCCAGTCCGGATTTCAAAGATGCCGAAACGGAAGCCTTCGTCGGTGAATTGCTGGCGAAGATGAGCCTGGAGGAAAAGGTCGGCCAGATGATCCAGGGCGACATCTCCAGCGTGCGCCCGGAGGATCTGCGCAAGTATCCACTCGGCTCGATTTTGGCCGGCGGCAATTCGCCGCCGCTGGGTGCGCCGGACCGTTCGCCGGTGGCGCCATGGATCGAGACCGCACGCGCCTATCGCGCCGTGTCGCTCGAGCAGCGCGAGGGCCACGTGCCGATCCCGGTGATGTTCGGCATCGACGCCGTGCATGGCAACAACAACGTGATCGGCGCAGTGGTCTATCCGCACAACATCGCGCTGGGCGCGGCCAACGATCCTGCGCTGCTGCGCCGCATCGGCGTCGCCACCGCGGCGGAAACCGCTGCAGCCGGCTTCGACTGGGCCTTCGGTCCGACGCTGGCGGTGCCGCAGAATGACGGTTGGGGTCGCGCCTACGAAGGCTATTCGGAGGATCCGAACCTCGTGCGACGCTATGCCGGCGAGATGGTGCGCGGGTTGCAAGGCGAACCCGGCACGAAGTCGCCACTGCAGCACGGCCACGTCGCGGCCTCGCCCAAGCATTTCCTTGGCGACGGCGGTACGCAAGGCGGCATCGACCAGGGCGACAACACGGCCAGCGAGGCGGACCTGATCCGCATCCACGCCGCCGGCTATCCGGCCGCGATCGAGGCCGGCACGATGACGGTGATGGCGTCGTTCTCGAGCTGGCAGGGCGTGAAACTGCACGGCAACCGCAGCCTGCTGACCGATGTGCTGAAAGGACGCATGGGGTTCGAGGGTTTCGTCGTCGGCGACTGGAACGGACACGGGCAGATCCCCGGTTGCAGCAACGAAAACTGCGCGGCGACCTTCAATGCCGGCCTCGACATGGCGATGGCGCCGGACAGCTGGAAAGGCCTGTACGAGAGCCTGTTGGCGCAGGCGCGCTCGGGCGAAGTGCCGATGGCGCGCATCGACGACGCGGTGCGCCGCATCCTGCGGGTCAAGTATCGTCTCGGCCTGTTCGAACCGGCGCGTCCGTGGGAAGGCATGGCCGGCGTGATCGGTTCGGACGAGCACCGTGCGCTGGCGCGCGAAGCGGTACGCAAGTCGCTGGTATTGCTGAAGAACAACGGCGGCGTGCTGCCGCTCGCGGCGTCGGCAAAGGTCTTGGTCGCCGGTGCAGGCGCCGACGACATCAGCCAGCAGTCCGGCGGCTGGACTTTGTCGTGGCAGGGCATTGGCAACCAGCGTTCCGATTTTCCGAATGCGCAGACGATCTTCGAGGGCCTGCGCGATGCGTTCGCGGCCGGCGGCGGACGTGCGGAACTAAGCGTCGACGGTGCGTTCAAGCAGCGTCCCGACGTCGCCATCGTGGTCTATGGCGAGACGCCCTACGCCGAATTCATGGGCGACGTGCAGACACTCGAGTACCAGCCGGGCGACAAGCGCGACCTGGCGTTGCTGAAGAAGCTCAAGGCGCAGGGCATTCCGGTGGTGTCGGTGTTCCTGTCGGGGCGTCCGTTGTGGGTGAACCCGGAGCTCAATGCCTCCGACGCCTTCGTCGCGGCGTGGTTGCCGGGCAGCGAAGGCGGCGGTGTCGCCGACGTGCTGGTCGCTGGTGCCGACGGCAAGCCGCGTCACGACTTCGGCGGCAGGTTGTCGTTCTCGTGGCCGCGCACGGCCGCGCAACTGAAGTTGAACAAGGGCGATGCGGATTACGATCCGCTGTTCCCGCTGGGCTACGGCTTGACCTATGCGCAGTCGGCGACGGTGCCGATGCTGCCCGAGATCTCCGGCGTCAATGCCGCGACCACCAACGCGGGCAATTACTACGTCAACGGCCGCACGCCGCCGCCGTGGCAGCTGGTGCTGCGCCAAAGCGGCAAGACGACACCGGTTGCAGGCAACAGCGCGGATTCCGAAGGCGGCGCAGTGTCGTTGCGCGCCACCGATGCCAGTGGCGTGCAGGAAGGCGGGCGTCGCCTGCGCTGGAACGGCAGCGCCGAGGCCGCCGTGGCGATCGTCGGCAACGCCGAGGCGAAACCGCTCGATCTCGAACGCCAGGCCAACGGCGAGGTGTCGTTGCAGTGGCAATATCGCGTCGACGGCGCGCCGCAGGGGCCGGTGACTCTGGTGCTCGGTTGCGGCGCGAATTGCCGCGGCGCAGTCGAAGTGACTTCGCTCTTGACCGCGGCACCCGCCGGGCAGTGGCGTAGCGCGAAAATCAGGCTCGATTGTTTCCGCAAGGCTGGCGCGAAACTGTCGAACGTCGTCGAGCCCTTCGTGCTGAGCACGGCTTCGGCGCTGGAACTGTCGATCGCGGAAGTGCGCCTGGTAGCGGATCCGACCGGCGCGGTATGCCCCGCGCCATGATCGGCGTGCGTGCCCGGTGGCTGTTCGCGCTGGTGGTTCTGGTCGGCATCGGCGTCGTCCACGCCGATGAAACGGCTGCAGGGTACGCATGGAAGAACGTCGCCATCGGCGGCGGCGGTTTCGTCAGCGGGCTGGTCTTCCATCCCAATGAGCGCGGCCTGCTCTATGCGCGTACCGATGTCGGTGGCGCGTATCGCTGGGACGCGGCTGCGCAGCGCTGGTCGGCATTGACCGACTGGCTCGGTGCGGAGGATGTCAATTTCGCCGGCATCGAAAGCATCGCGATCGATCCTGCCGATCCCGAGCGCGTCTACCTCGCAGCGGGCACTTATACCACCGCCAAGACGGGCAACGGCGCCATCCTGCGCTCCAGCGACCGCGGTCGCAGCTTCCAGCGCAGCGATTTGCCGTTCAAGCTCGGCGCCAACGAACTGGGACGCGGCAACGGCGAGCGCCTGGCCGTCGATCCCAACGATGGCCGCGTCCTGTTCTTCGGCTCGCGTGACGCCGGCTTGTGGCGCAGTAGCGATCGCGGCGCGCATTGGTCGCGAGTCGAATCGTTTCCGGACGTGGCCACGTCCGATGCCGCGCACGCCAGCAACGCCTGGCGGCGACAGCCGGTCGGCATCGTGTTCGTCGCATTCGAGCCGGGCAGCGGACGTTCCGGCGCGCCAACACCCACGCTCTACGCCGGCGTTTCCACGCGCGGCGCCAGCGTGTATCGCTCCGACGATGGCGGCAGTCGTTGGACACCGGTCGTCGACCAGCCGACCGGCCTGCGCCCCAATCACATGGTCCGCGCATCCAACGGCGCCTACTTCCTGAGTTATGGCGACGAACCCGGCCCCGACAGCATGCGCAACGGCGCAGTGTGGAAATTCGAGCCGGCGACAGGCCGATGGACCGACATCACGCCGGCGCCGCAATCGATCGACAGCGAAGGCGACGGCTTCGGCTGGGGCGCGGTAAGCGTCGACGCGCACGATCCCGACGTGCTGCTGGCGACCACGTTCTGTCGCTACGGACCGCATGACGAGATCTTCCGCAGCACCGACGGCGGCAAGCACTGGCAGCCCGTGTTCGCGCGCTCGCAGTTCGAGCATGACAACGCGCCATGGACGCGCGATGCCACGCCGCACTGGATGGCGGACATCGAGATCGATCCCTTCGATCCGGATCGCGCGCTGTTCGTCACCGGCTATGGCGTCTGGGCTTCGCGCAACCTGCGCGCGCTCGATCATGGCGATGGCGGCAAGGTGGCCTGGCGGTTCGAGAACGCAGGCCTCGAGGAAACCGTGGCGCTCGACCTGGCCAGTCCGCCGCAGGGCGCGCATCTGCTCAGCGCGCTCGGCGACATCGATGGCTTCCGCCACGACGATCTCGACGCATCGCCACTGCAGTACGCCGGTCCGCGCCTGACCAACGGCGAGAGCATCGACTACGCAGGCCAGGCAGCGCAGATCGTCGTGCGCAGCGGTACGGTCCGTCACCGCGTGCACGACGAGATACGTGCCGCGTATTCGCTGGACGGCGGCAAGACCTGGACCTCGTTCGTGAGCGAACCACCGGAAGGCGACGGCGCCGGCCAGATCGCGATCGCCGCGGACGGCAAGCGCGTGATCTGGACGCCGGAGAAGGCGACGAACGCATGGATCACCACCGATTTCGGCAAGCGCTGGCAGAAGGCCAAGGGCGTGCCGGCCGGTGCGGTGATCGAAGCCGACAAGGTCGACGCCGGCCTCTACTACGCCTTCGACGGCATCACCGGCAAGTTGTACGTCAGCGGCAACGGTGGCGTCGAGTTCAAGGAAGTCGCCGCAGGCGTGGGCGAATTCGGAGATGGCTTCCGGCCGGAAATCCATGCGGACCTGCAGCGCCGTGCCGTGGTCTATCTCACCGCGTCCCGGCGTGGCCTGCTGCGCTGGTCGGCGGACAAGCTGGAGCGGTTGCCGGGCGTGGAGACCGCCGATTCGCTGGGCCTGGGCAAGCCGAAGGAGGGCAGCCGTGTGCCGACGCTGTTCGTGTCCGGAAAGGTCGACGGCAAGGCCGGCCTGTTCCGTTCCGACGACGATGGCCAGCGCTGGCAGCGCATCGACGACTACGCGCATCGCTACGGGAAAATTTCGCTGGTCACCGGCGATCCGCGGCTGTACGGCCGCGTGTATTTCGCTGGCAGCGGACGGGGCATCGTGTATGGCGATCCGCGCTGAGTCCGCTGCAATGCGCTGCGTCCGTCGGCTCGCCATTGTGTTGCTGACATGTGCGCCGTTGTTGGCGGGTGCGCAGGGCTACACGCCACGTCCACAGGAGCGCACGGCCGCGGCGTCGGCGTCGGCGTCCGTTGCCGAAGCCGCGTCTGCGCCGCTGACCAATCTGCCGGCGCGCCAGCGACGCAGCCTCAACGGAACCTGGCAGGCGCTGATCGACCCGTATGCCGACGGTATCAGCCAGTGGAAGGCGGTGTGGAAGGACCAGACCGCGACCGGCAAGACCCAGTTCTTCGAATACGGCTTCGACGACAGCGTCACGCTCGAGGTGCCGGGCGATTTCAATACGCAGCGGCCGGACCTGATGTGGCTGGAAGGTTCGGTGTGGTACCGCAAGGCGTTCGAGCACGACGTTGCCTCCGCGCGCCGCGCCGGACGCCGCCTGTTCGTGCACTTCGGCGGTGCCAACTATCGCGCGGATGTGTTTCTCAACGGCCAGAAGCTCGGCAGCCACGAAGGCGGATTCACGCCGTTCCAGTTCGAACTGACGGATCGCTTGCAGCAAGGCGAGAACCGCCTGCTGGTGCACGTCAACAACCAGCGGCGCAAGGACGGCATTCCGGCGCTGGGCTTCGACTGGTTCAACTACGGCGGCCTGACGCGCGACGTGGATCTGGTCGAAACGCCGTCGACCTACATCCAGGATTATTTCATCCAGCTGGCGTCCGGTTCGCAGCGGCGCGTGGACGGCTGGGTGAAGCTGGCCGGCAGCGCACCCGGGCAGCCGGTGCGCGTGCGCATCGCCGAGCTCGGCGTAGATGTGCGCGCGCAAGCCGATGCCGATGGCTACGCGCGTCTGACTTTCGAGGCGCCGTTCGTGTTGTGGTCGCCAACGCAGCCCAGGCTTTACAAGGTGCAGGTGTCCACGCCCGACGACGTGCTGGAGGAGGACATCGGTTTCCGCAGCCTCGCCGTGCGCGGCGACGAGATCCTGCTCAACGGCGCGCCGGTCTTCCTGCGCGGCGTCAACTTCCACGAAGAGGTCGACGGCCGCCGCGCGCATTCCGAAGCGGACGCGCGGCGCATGCTGGAACATGCCAAGGACCTGGGCGCCAACTTCGTGCGCCTGGCGCATTACCCGCACAACGAACACGTGATACGCCTGGCCGACCGCATGGGGCTGCTGGTGTGGGAGGAAATCCCGGTCTACCAGGGCATCGATTTCGCCGTGCCCGGGATGCAGGGCAAGCTTGCGACGATGCTCGCTGAGATGATCGGCCGCGACCGCAACCGCGCCGCGGTCGTGATGTGGAGCATCGCCAACGAAACATCGCCGGGCGCCGAACGCAATGCGGCCCTCGCCGCACTGGCGCAACGCGCACGCGAACTCGATCGCAGCCGGCTGGTGGCCGCGGCACTGTATGCGCCCGGCATCGACGACGGCCATCGGGTGACCGTGACCGATCCGCTGGTCGCGTCGCTGGATGTCGTCGGCGTCAACGAATACTTCGGCTGGTACGTGCCCTGGCCAATCGAACCCGAGCAGGTCGTCTGGACGCCGTTCGGCAAGCCACTGTTGATCACGGAATTCGGCGCCGAGGCGCGCCACGGCCATCACGGTGCGGACGATGTGGCCAACGCCTGGAACGAGGAATTCCAGGCCGGGTTCTATCGCAAGCAACTGCGCATGCTGGCGCGGATTCCGTTCCTGCGCGGCAGCGCGCCCTGGGTGCTGATGGATTTCCGCTCGCCGGTGCGCATGCATCCGTTCCAGGCCGGCTACAACCGCAAGGGCCTGCTGTCCGAGCGCGGCGACCGCAAGCTGGCGTGGCAGGTGATCCACGACTTTTATGCCGAGGAGGCGCGATGAGTGCCATGGAAAGGTCGGGCAAGTCACGCCGCGTTCCAGACGTCGTTCCCGCGAAGGCGGGGTTTTCAACAGCCGCATGGACGAGCAAGAGCATCGCTGTGCTTGCGTTCCTTGTTGTATTGGCCTTTCCCGTCCATGCCGCCATCGAGCTGCCGCTGCTGTTCTCCGACGGCGCCGTGCTGCAGCGCGACCAGCCATTGCCCGTGTGGGGCTGGGCGACGCCGGGCGCGAAGATCGAAGTCGCTTTCGACGGCGCGCAGCGTCAGGCCAAGGCTTCAGGCGACGGCACGTGGCGCGTCGAATTGCCCGCGCACGCGGCAGGCGGACCTTACGTGCTGAGCGTCCGCGAGAACGGCGGCAAGGCCGTCACCGTACGCGACGTGCTGGTCGGCGACGTGTGGTTGGCCTCGGGTCAGTCCAACATGGAATGGCCGGTCGAGCAGGCGCAAGACGCAGAGCAGGAAATCGCGCGCGCGCACGACGCCGGCATTCGTCATTTCAAGGTGCCCAAGTCGTGGTCGGGCCAGCCCGAAGTACGCCTCACCGGTGGCGAATGGCAGGCCGCGTCGCCGCAGACGGTCGGCCGGTTCTCCGCTGTCGCCTACTATTTCGCGCGTCAATTGCGCGCCCGCAACACCGGCGTTCCGATCGGCATCATCGACAGCACCTGGGGCGGCAGCCGCATCGAAACCTGGATGGATGCGGCCTCGCTCGGCATCGAGCCGGCGGCGATGGCGGCGAAGATGCGCGGCGTGCGCGCAGCCGACGATCGCGCGTTGGCGCAGACGCGGCAACGCATCTCGCGTTGGCCCACTGGTGCGAACGACGCCTCGTGGAAGAATGCCGATGTCGACGACCATGACTGGGACACGATTCCGGTGCCGGCGCTGTGGGAAACCGCGGGCTACCCCGGCATGGACGGCGTGGCCTGGTACCGCACCACGTTCGAGCTGAGCGCGCAGGAAGCCGCGGCTGGCGTGACGCTGGGCCTGGGCATGATCGACGACTCCGACGAGGCCTGGGTCAACGGCCAGCGTGTCGGCGCAACGACCAACCGTTGGAATGCGCCGCGTAGTTACCCGGTCGCTGCGCAGGCGTTGCGCGCCGGCATCAATCATGTCGCCGTGCGCGTGACCGACACCGGTGGCGGCGGCGGCATCCATGACATCCATGACGGCCATGCAGTGCACAGCGCTATGGATCTGCCGTATGTACAGCCGCAAGGCGCGGCGCGACGCGCGCTGCCGGATCGCTGGAAGTTCCGTCCGGCCACGGTCACCGTGGCGATGCAGGACGACAAGAACCAGATCGATACGCTGCTCTTCAACCAGATGATCCATCCGTTGCAGCCGTATCCGCTGCGCGGGATCCTCTGGTACCAGGGCGAAGCGAACGCCACAGCCGAACTGGCCTATCGCTATCGCGACCAGTTCGCGACGCTGATCCGAGCCTGGCGCGCCGACTGGGCGCAGCCGGATTTGCCGTTCCTGTGGGTGCAACTGGCCAACTTCCACTCCGGTGCCGATACCGCCACCGATAGCCCGTGGGCGATGCTGCGCGAATCGCAATCGCGCACGCTGGCATTGCCCGCCACCGCGCAGGTCGTGGCCATCGATATCGGCAATCCCGACGACATCCATCCGCTCGACAAGCAGGAAGTCGGCCGCCGTCTCGCGTTGGCGGCGCGTCATGTCGTTTACGGGGAGTCGCTGGTGTTCTCAGGACCGGTGTACCGCGCAGCGAAGTTTGAGGGCCGCAGCGTGCGCGTCGAATTCGATTCGCAAGGCAGTGCCCTGGCGGTGCGTGGCGGTGGACAGGCCGTGCATGGCTTCGAACTTGCCGGTGACGATCGCCGCTTCCACCCGGCGCGCGCCGTGATTGCGGGCGACGGCGTGGTCGTGACCAGCGATGCCGTCGCGCAACCGCGGGCGTTGCGCTACGGCTGGTCTGACAATCCGCAAGAGGCAGACCTGGTCAATCGCGACGGACTGCCGGCTTCGCCATTCCGTACGGACGACTGGCCATGACGGCTGCAATGATTTGTCATCCCGAACGCAATGAGGGATCTGTTGTTCCTCCGCGCGACGGATTTCAACAGCAGATCCGTCACTGCGTTCGGGAAGACAGGTTCTGGATTTGCGATGTCTGAGACAGTTCTACGGGAGATCCGGTCCATGCAATCCGAGACGCCAATCGGCCGAACGGCAGGCAACCTGCTGCTTAGCGCCGTACTGCCCGCGATGCTCGTGCTGATCGCCGCCTGTTCCCGCCCGCCTGCCGCGACGGACGACGCTTCCGGAACCGCGCAACCGTCGACGCAAGCCAAGCACGCCGCCGAAGCGCCGATTCCCAAGCTGGTCACCGAAGGACGGACGCCACGCCCTGCTGGTCGACGGCGAACCTTTCCTGATCCTCGGCGCGCAGGTCAACAACTCGAGCAACTACCCGGCGATGCTGGAGCAGGTCTGGCCGGCGATCGACGTGCTCAAGCCCAATACGGTGATGGTGCCGATCGCCTGGGAACAGATCGAGCCCAAGGAAGGCACGTTCGACTTCTCCTTCCTCGACACCTTGCTGGCGCAGGCGCGCGAGCGCGAACTGCGGCTGGTGCTGCTGTGGTTCGCCACGTGGAAGAACAACGGACCCAACTACGCGCCGGCCTGGGTCAAGCTGGACAACGAGCGCTTCCCGCGCGTGGTCACCGCCGACGGAAAACTGCTCAATTCGCTGTCGCCGCTGGCCAAGACGACGCTGGAAGCGGACAAGAAGGCGTTCGTGCAACTGATGCGGCATCTCAAGCAGGCCGATCCGCAGCGCACCGTCATCATGGTGCAGCCGGAGAACGAACCCGGCACCTACGGCGCGCCGCGCGACTTCTCGCCGCTGGCGCAACAGGTCTTCGACGGTCCGGTGCCGCAGGCGCTGACGAAGGGATTGAAGCAAGCAGCCCGGCACCTGGAAGCAGGCCTTCGGCACAGGATGCGGACGAATTCTTCCACGCCTGGCACGTCGCGAAATTCATCGACCAGGTCGCCGCGGCCGGCAAGGCCGAGTACCCGCTGCCGATGTACGTCAACGCGGCCCTGCGCGATCCGTTCACGCCGGGTCTGCCGGGCCAGTACGAGAGCGGCGGGCCGACCGACAACGTGCTCGACATCTACAAGCTCGCCGCACCCAGCATCGACCTGCTGGTGCCCGACATCTACATGCGCGAGTACGAGAAGTACACCACGGTGCTCGACCGCTACGCGCGTCCCGACAATGCGCTGTTCGTCGGCGAGACCGGCAACGACACGCCTTTCGCGCGATTCTTCTTCGCAGCACTCGGGCAGCAGGCGATCGGCTGGTCGCCGTTCGGCATCGATTTCACCAAGTATTCGAACTGGCCGCTCGGCGCCAAGCGCATGGATGCCGAAACGCTGGCGCCGTTCGCGCTCAACTACGCGCTGGTGAAGCCGGCGGCGCGATTGATCGCCAAGCAGAGTTTCGCCGGCAAGGTGCGCGGCACCGCCGAACGCGCCGGCGAGCCCGAGCAGCATCTGCAGTTGAACGAGCGTTGGAACGCGACGATCACCTACGGCGTGCCGCAGTTCTGGTTCGTCGGGCCGCCGAAAGGCAATCCGGAACCGACCGGCGCGGCATTGATCGTCGAACTGGCCCCGGACGAATTCCTGGTCACCGGCTACCACGCGCGGATCACGATTTATCCGGCGGACAAGGACATCCACATGATCTACGACCGCGTCGAGGAAGGTACGTACGAGAACGGCCAGTGGAAGTTCCAGCGCATCTGGAACGGCGACCAGACCGACTACGGGCTCAATTTCTCCAGCGCCACGCAACTGCTGCGGGTGAAGCTGGCGACCTATGGCGGCTCGCGCGCGCCTGCACCGTCGGCGGGTGCGCGATGACGTGCATGCGCATTTCCTTGAAGCCTGTTTCCCTGAAGCTTGTCATCCCGAACGCAGTGAGGGATCTGCTGTTTGTGCTTTGCCCGCCACGAGAATCAGCAGATCCCTCACTGCGTTCGGGATGACAACACGATCGTCGACGTATTTACGAAACATGAAGCCAGTTCCCCCATTACTCCCGAGAGGCCTTCCGGCATGACTTGTTCCGCGCACTTCCGCTCCGTGCCATCGCGACCGCAGCCGCCACGCGCGGCCATCTCCCTGCGCCGTTGGTTGCCGTGGCTGGCGGCTGCACTGCTGTCGGCGTGCGGTACGGGCAGCGAGTCGCCGGCATCGCAGTCCGCGGGATCGCAATCGGCCGGCTCGCAGGCCTACGAGAAGACCGACCGCGGCATCGTCGTGCATCCCACGGCGGAAGGCGCCGCCGACGTGCGGCTGCAGGTGGTGAGCGACGGCATCATCCGCGTCAGCGCCGATCCCGATGGCGACTTCGCGCGCTCGCCGAGCTTGATGCGGGTGAAGGATGAAGGCCCGGCGCCGTCATTCGAAGTGACGACCACCGATGACGGCAAGGTGCGCCTGGCGACCGCGCGCGTGACCGCCGAGGTGGCGCCGGATACAGGACGCGTCAGCTTCCTCGACAACAACGGCAAGCCGATCCTGTCGGAAGTGCCCGGCGGCCGCACGTTCACGCCGCTGAAGGCGGAAGGCAAGGATTACCTCAGCGTGCGCCAGCGCTTCGAATCGCCGGAAGACGAGGCCATCTACGGCTTCGGCCAGCACCAGCAGGGCTGGATGAACCAGAAGGGCCGCGACGTCGAGCTGCTGCAGCACAACATCGACATGGCGGTGCCGTTCCTCGTCTCCAGCCGCAACTACGGCCTGTTGTGGGACAACAATGCGATCACGCGCCTCGGCGATCCACGCGGCCTGCAGCCGCTGCCGAAGTCGCTGAAGTTGTATGACGCCAAGGGACAAGAGGGTGCCTTGACTGCGCGCTACTCGATCGGCGGCGTGCAGAAGGTCGAGCGCCGCGAATCCGAGATCAACTACCAGTACATCAAGGACCTCAAGAACTGGCCGGCCGGGGCGAAGCTTCCGAAGCCGACGCCGGGACAGCCGACGCAGCGCATGCAGGTGACGTGGGACGGCGAGATCGAAGCGGAAACCGCCGGCCGCCACAGCTTCTCGCTGTATTCCAGCGAGTACGCCAAGCTCTGGATCGACGACAAGCTGGTGATCGACCGCTGGCGCCAGAACTGGAATCCGTGGCACCACGAGTTCGCGCTGCAGATGAAACCCGGCGAGCGCCACAAGCTGCGCATCGAGTGGGACCTGATCGATCCGAGCTACCTCGCGCTGCTGCACCGCGATCCGCTGCCCGCTGCCGAGGCCAAGGATCTGTCGCTGTGGTCCGAAGCCGGCCAGATGATCGATTACTACTTCGTCGCCGGCGATTCGTCCGACCAGGTCATCGCCGGTTACCGGCAGCTGACCGGCAAGTCGGTGCTGCTGCCGAAGTGGGCCTATGGTTTCTGGCAAAGCCGCGAACGCTACAAGACCCAGGCCGAACTGACCGGCGCATTGGACGAATACCGCAAGCGCAAGCTGCCGGTCGACAACATCGTCATGGACTGGTCGTACTGGCCGGAGAACGCCTGGGGCTCGCACGATTTCGACAAGGCGCGTTTCCCCGATGCGAAGGGCATGGTCGACCACGTCCATGCCCAGCACGCGCAAATCATGATCTCGGTGTGGCCGAAGTTCTATCCGAACACCGCCAACTTCAAGGAACTCGACGCCAAGGGCTACATCTACAAGCGCAACATCGAGGTCGGCGAGAAGGATTGGATCGGCCCCGGATACACGTCGTCGTTTTACGATCCGTATGCCAAGCAAGCGCGTGAGATCTACTGGCGCCAGATCGACGAGAAGCTGAACGCGATCGGCATCGATGCCTGGTGGATGGACTCGGACGAGCCCGACCTGCATTCCAACCTCGACATCGGCGAGCGCAAGGCGCGCACCACGCCGACCGCGGTGGGGTCGTCCACGGAATTCTTCAACTCCTATCCATTGCCTCACACGCAGGCCGTGTACGAAGGCTCGCGCGCCAAGGATCCGGACAAGCGCGTGTTCATCCTGTCGCGCAAGGGCTATGCCGGCACGCAGCGCAATGCGGTGGCGGTGTGGAGCGGCGACGTGGTCTCGCGCTGGGACGACCTGCGCGACCAGATTTCCGCCGGCGTCAACATCTCGATGTCGGGCCAGGCCAACTGGACCTTCGACATCGGCGGTTTCGCGGTGGAGAAGCGTTACGAAACCCAGGACCCCGCGCACCTGGCCGAATGGCGCGAGTTGAACCTGCGCTGGTTCCAGTTCGGCGCTTTCGCCCCGATCTTCCGCTCGCACGGGCAGCTGCCGTTCCGGGAAATCTGGAATATTTCGCCGGAAGGCACGCCGGTCTACGACAGCCTGGTCTATTACGACAAGCTGCGTTACACGCTGCTGCCTTACATCTACACGCTGGCCGGCGACGTCTACCATCGCGACGGCATCATCATGCGCGGCCTGGCGATGGATTTCCCCGGCGACGCCAAGGTTCGTGACATCAACGACGAATACCTGTTTGGTCCGGCCTTCCTGGTCGCGCCGGTATCGCAGTTCAAGGCCACCAGCCGCGCCGTCTATCTGCCGTCCGGCACTTCCTGGCTCGATTTTCATACCGGCAAACGCTACGAGGGCGGACAGACGATCCAGGCCGATGCGCCGCTGCCACGGATGCCGCTGTTCGTGCGCGCCGGTTCGATCGTACCGACCGGCCCTGTATTGCAATACGTCGACGAGCAACCGAACGCGCCGCTGACCGTGGTGGTCTACACCGGCGCCGACGGCACGTTCTCGCTGTACGAGGACGACGGCAGGAGCTACGGCTACGAGAAGGGCCAGTTCAGCCGGATTCCGCTGTCGTGGAACGAGGCCAAGGGCGAGTTGCAGATCGGCGCGCGCGAGGGCGTGTTCCCCGGCATGCCGGCGACGCGCACGATCCGCGCGCGCTGGGTCAGCGGACCGCGCACCGACGCCGGTGCGCTGGAACCGGCCACCGATGCCACCGTGCAGTACGACGGCAAAGCGGTCACCGTGCGCAAGGCGACAGGGAATTGATCGCGCTGAGATGAGCATCGACCTCACCCGACGCGAGTTGTTCAAGGCCGTCGGCGCCGGCGTCGCGATCGCCGGCCTGGTGCCGTCCTCCATCGTGCGTGCGGATGATGGGGCCGTCGGCGAGGCTGGTGCGCTCAACCTCTGGTATCGCCGGCCGGCTACGCGCTGGGTGGAAGCGCTGCCGCTGGGCAACGGCCGTCTCGGCGCGATGGTCTGGGGCGGCATCGAGCACGAACGCCTGCAACTCAACGAAGACACGCTGTACGCCGGTGGTCCCTACGACGCCAACAATCCGGAAGCGTTGGCGGCATTGCCCGAGGTGCGCCGCCTGATCTTCGCCGGGCGCTACGCCGAAGCCGAAGCGCTGGCGAACGCGAAGCTGATGTCGCGCCCGCTCAAGCAGATGCCGTACCAGCCGCTGGCCGACCTGGTGCTGGATTTCCGAGACGTTCCCGACACCTCCGACTACCGCCGCGAACTCGATCTCGACACCGCCATCACCCGCACGCAGTTCCGCACCTGGAAGACGCTGCATACGCGCGAGGCCTTCGTCTCGCCGGTCGACCAATGCATCGCCGTGCGCCTGGCGACCGACCGTCCCGGCGCCATCGACCTGCGCATTTCGCTGGACAGCGACCAGCAGCACGAGGTGCTGGCCGAGGACGGCAACCTGCTGCTGCGCGGCCGCAACGGATCGAAGCACGGTATCGAGGGCAGGTTGAAGTTCGCGATGCGCGTGCGCGTGCTGCCCCGCGGCGGCACGCTGAAAGCCGCGCGCGGCCGCATCGAGATCGAAGGCGCGGACGAGGTGCTGCTGCTGGCCACCGCTGCGACGAGCTACCGCCGCTATGACGACATCGGCGGCGATCCCGAAACGATCACGCGCCGGCAGCTGGCAGCCGTGCAACAGCGCAGCTTCGCTGCGCTGCGCGATGCGCATGTCGCCGAGCACCGGCGCCTGTTCCGCCGCGTCGCCATCGACCTCGGCCGCAGCGAGGCCGAAAAGCTGGCGACCGACGAGCGCGTCGAGCGGTTCGCCGACGGCAGCGACCCCGCGCTCGCCGCGCTCTACCACCAGTACGGTCGCTACCTGCTGATCAGCAGTTCGCGGCCCGGCACCCAGCCGGCGAACCTGCAGGGCATCTGGAACGACCTGATGGATCCGCCGTGGGACAGCAAGTACACCATCAACATCAACACCGAGATGAACTACTGGCCGAGCGAGGCCAATGCGTTGCACGAATGCGTCGAGCCGCTGGAAAGGATGCTGTTGAATCTGGCGCAGACCGGCGCGCGCACCGCCGAGGCCATGTACGACGCCCCTGGCTGGGTCGTGCACCACAACACCGATTTGTGGCGCCAGGCCAGCCCGATCGACGGCGCGCAGTGGGGTCTGTGGCCGATGGGCGGTGCGTGGCTGCTGCAGCAGCTGTGGGATCGCTGGGATTACGGCCGCGATCGCGCCTATCTGGCGAAGATCTATCCTCTGTTCAAGGGCGCGGCCGAGTTCTTCGCTGCCACGCTGGTGCCTGATCCGGCCACCGGCGAACTGGTCACGAATCCTTCGATGTCGCCGGAGAACGCGCATCCGCACGGCGCGGCCATCTGTGCCGGCCCGGCGATGGATTCGCAGCTGCTGCGCGACCTGTTCGCGCAATGCATCGAAGCGGCGGGGCTGCTGGGCGTCGACGCGGACTTCGCGCAGAAGGTCGGCGCGCTGCGCGCGCAGCTGCCTCCGGACCGCATCGGCAAAGCGGGGCAACTGCAGGAATGGCGCGAGGACTGGGACGCGGACGCGCCTGAAATCCACCACCGCCACGTCTCGCATCTGTACGCACTGCATCCGAGTTCGCAGATCAACGTGCGCGATACGCCAGAACTGGCGGCGGCGGCGAAGAAATCGCTGGAAATCCGCGGCGACGATGCCACCGGCTGGGGTCTCGGCTGGCGCCTGAATCTGTGGGCCCGGCTCGGCGATGGCGAGCACGCAGACAAGATTCTGCGCAGGTTGCTCGGTCCCGATCGAACCTATCCCAACCTGTTCGATGCGCATCCGCCGTTCCAGATCGACGGCAACTTCGGCGGCACCGCCGGCATCACCGAGATGCTGCTGCAGAGCTGGGGCGGTTCGATCTTGCTGCTGCCGGCTTTGCCGAAGCAGTGGCCCACCGGCGAAGTACGCGGCCTGCGGGTGCGCGGCGCGGCGGGCGTGGATCTTAAGTGGAAGAACGGACGACTCGCGCGCGCGCATTTGTCCAGCGACCAGGGCGGCGATTACACCTTGGTCTACGGCAAGCAAACAGTGGAGACGACCTTGCACGCAGGGCAGTCGGCCGATTTCGGTTTGCGCGGCGACGGGCTGGTGAGGTTGTGAGCCGCGCGTCCTGTCGCCTCCCGTGGCCTTGTCATCCCGAGCGCAGCGAGGGATCTGCTTCTTCTTGGGTGAGGGTAGAGCGACAGCAGATCCCTCACTGCGTTCGGGATGACAACGGTTACGGGATGACAACGGTAATGCGATGGAAGTTTTCGTGGTGACAACGAACAAGAGGCGCCGCGACAACCGCGGCAGAAGCGAAACGTGAGCCTGTTCGTCGGCATCGATATCGGCACGCAGGGCATCAAGCTGCTCGCCTACGACCCGGAACGGCGGCAAGTCGCCGCGACCGCCAGCGCGACACTGGAGTTGATCAGCCGCGAGGACGGCACGCGCGAGCAGCTCGCCAGTTGGTGGATCGACGGCTTGCGCGACTGCTTTGCGCAACTGGATCCGGCACTGCGCACGCGCATCGCGGCGATCGGCGTCTCCGGCCAGCAGCATGGTTTCGTGCCGCTCGATCACGCAGGTCGGGTCCTGGCCCCGGTCAAGCTGTGGTGCGACACGAGCACGAGTCTCGAGTGTCGCGAGATCATGGACGCGGTCGGCGGCGAGCAGCGCTGCATCGAACTGGCCGGCAACCCGATCCTCGCCGGATATACCGCCTCCAAGCTGCCGTGGACGCGCAAGCACCGCGCCGATGCGTATCGCAACCTGGCCACCGTGTTGCTGCCGCATGACTACGTCAATTTCTACCTGACCGAGCAACGCTACACGGAATACGGCGACGCCTCGGGCACCGGCTGGCTCGACGTGCGCAGTCGGCAATGGTCGCCGGAACTGCTCGCGGCCATCGATCCGAAGCGCGATCTGACCACATGCCTGCCGCCGCTGGTCGAGCTCGGCACGACGTTCGTGGTCTCGCGCGCCACCGCCGCTGAACTCGGACTGCCGCAGACCGTGCGTGTCTGCGTCGGCGGCGGCGACAACATGATGGCGGCGATCGGCACTGGCAATGTCGTGCCGGGCCGGTTGACGATGAGCCTGGGCACCTCCGGCACGCTGTTCGCGTTCGCCGATCATCCGGTCGTCGACGAAAGCGGCGGCTGGGCAGCGTTCTGCGCCTCGTCCGGTGGCTGGTTGCCGCTGATCTGCACGATGAACTGCACGGTCGCCACCGAGACGATGGCGCGGTTGTTCAAGCTCAAGCCCGGCGAAGGCGAGGCGCTGCTGGCCTCGACCCAGCCCGGCGCCGACGGCCTGGTGTTGCTGCCGTTCTTCAACGGCGAGCGGACGCCGAACCTGCCCGACAGCCGCGGCTGCCTGTTCGGCATGGACCTGCTCAACACCACGCCGGCCAATGTCTATCGCGCGGCGATGGAAGGCGCGACCTACAGCCTGCGCAACGGGTACGACGCCTTCATCGGCACCGGCCTTCGTTTCGAGCGCATCTGCCTGACCGGCGGTGGCAGCAACAGCGCGGTCTGGCGGCAGATGGTCGCCGACGTGTTCGGTCTGCCGGTCGACGTGCCGGAACAGACCGAAGGCGCCGCGTTCGGCGCCGCGTTGCAGGCGCTGTGGTCGCATCAGCGTGAGCATGGCGGGCAGGAGGGTCTCGCCGACCTAGTGCTCGATCACGTGCGCATGCAGGACGCGTACTCGGCCGCGCCGCAGGCCGCGCACGCCGAGACCTACCGCACGCACTACCGGCGCTTCCTGCGTCACCTCGATGCGGTGACTCCGCTTGGCACCTGATATGAATCCATCCCGAAATCGAACGCGCTGCTTCAAATCGACCGCGCTGCTTCAGATCGTCGTCCCAGCGCAAGCTGGGATCCATCTTGATCTGCGCCCTTCACGATGTCGAAAAGCAAAATGGATCCCAGCTTTCGCTGGGACGACGGCCTCTCGACGTTCCCCCATAGCGGAAACATCATCATGAGCAACGACACCTTCATCGGCGACAAGGAATACTTCCCCGGCATCGGCCGCATCCCGTTCGAGGGCAAGGGCTCCGATAATCCGCTCGCGTTCAAGGTCTACGATGCTGGCAAGCGCATCGGCGACAAGACCATGGCCGAGCACCTGCGTTTCGCAGTGTGCTACTGGCACAGCTTCTGCAACGCCGGCCACGACCCGTTCGGACCTGGCACGCGCGCCTACCCCTGGGATGCGGGCGCCGGCAGCGCGCTTCAGAAGGCCGAGGCGCGCGTCGACGCCGCCTTCGAGTTCTTCAGCAAGCTCGGCGTGCCTTATTACTGCTTCCACGATATCGATCTGGCGCCGGACGCCAGCGATGTCGGCGAGTACGAACGCAACCTCAAGCACATGGTCGCGCTGGCGAAACAACGCCAGCAGGCCACCGGCGTGAAGCTGCTATGGGGCACGGCCAACCTGTTCAGCCATCCACGTTACATGAATGGCGCTTCCACCAATCCCGATTTCGCCGTGGTCGCGCGCGCGGCGGTGCAGGTGAAGAACGCACTGGATGCCACGGTCGAGCTCGGCGGCGAGAACTACGTGTTCTGGGGCGGCCGCGAAGGCTATGCCTGCCTGCACAACACCGATATGAAGCGCGAGCAGGCGCATATGGCGCGCTTCCTGACGATGGCGCGCGACTACGGCCGCAGCATCGGCTTCACCGGCAACTTCCTGATCGAGCCCAAGCCGATGGAGCCGATGAAGCACCAGTACGATTTCGACAGCGCCACCGTGGTCGGCTTCCTGCGCCAGCATGGCCTCGACCAGGACTTCAAGCTCAACATCGAAGCCAACCACGCCACGCTGTCCGGCCACACCTTCGAGCACGACCTGCAGGTCGCGTCCGATGCCGGCCTGCTCGGCAGCATCGACGCCAATCGCGGCAATCCGCAGAACGGCTGGGATACCGACCAGTTTCCCACCGACCTGTACGACACGGTTGGCGCGATGCTGGTGGTGCTGCGCCAGGGCGGGCTGCAGCCGGGTGGCCTCAACTTCGATGCCAAGGTGCGGCGCGAATCGACCGATCCGCAGGATCTGTTCCTGGCCCATATCGGCGGCATGGACGCCTTCGCGCGTGGACTGGAGGTCGCGCATGCGCTGCTGCAGCAGTCGCCGCTGGAAACCTGGCGCAAGGAGCGCTATGCCAGCTTCGACCAGGGCGCTGGCCTGGATTTCGTGAACGGCAAGAGCACGCTGGCCGAGTTGGCCGCCGCGGCTTCCAAGGCTGGCGAACCCTCGCAGCGTAGTGGACGACAGGAAGCCTACGAGAACCTGTTCAACCTGCACCTGAGCCGTTGATGGGGCACTATCACCCTGCGTCGCGCCGCCAACTCCACTCCATCAAGGTGTCCTCATGACGAGCGTATCGATCCCGCAAGACTCCACGTCCGCTGGCGAGAACACCCGCCTCATCATCCTGATCAGCTGCGTCGCCACGATCGGCGGCTTCCTGTTCGGGTTCGACAGCGGTGTCATCAATGGCACTGTCGACGGGCTCAAGCAGACCTTCCAGTCGAGCTCCGCAGGCACCGGTTTCGAAGTGGCTTCGATGCTGCTCGGTTGCGCGTTCGGCGCGTTCTTCGCCGGCCGCCTGGCCGATCTCTGGGGCCGGCGCACGGTACTGATCATCTCGGCCGTGCTGTTCCTGCTATCGGCTATCGGTGCGGGCATGGCCAACACCTCGCTGGTGTTCATTATCGCGCGCGTGTTAGGCGGATTTGCCGTGGGTGCGGCCAGCGTGATGTCGCCGGCCTACATCGCCGAGGTGGCGTCCGCGCGCTATCGCGGGCGGCTGGCGACGGTGCAGCAGATCGCGATCATCAGCGGCCTGTTCTGCGCCTTCCTCAGCAACTATCTGCTGGCGAAGGCCGCGGGTGCGTCCACCCAGGCCTTGTGGCTGGGGCACGAGGCCTGGCGCTGGATGTTCTGGATGCAGACGATCCCGTCGGCGATCTTCCTGCTGCTGCTATTGTTCATTCCGGAGAGCCCGCGCTATCTGGTGGTGAAGCGGCGCACGCAGGACGCGCTGAAAGTGCTGACCAGGCTCTACGGCGCGCAGGAAGCGAACGCCAAGCTCGGTGAGATCGATGCCTCGCTATCCGCCGATCATCATCGGCCGCGCCTGTCCGACCTGGTCAACAAGTCCACCGGCAAGATCCGCAAGATCGTCTGGGTCGGCATCGGCCTGGCGACGTTCCAGCAGCTGGTCGGCATCAACGTGGTCTTCTACTACGGCGCGGTGCTGTGGCAGGCGGTGGGATTCTCCGAGAGCGATGCGCTGCTGATCAACGTGATGTCCGGCGCGCTCAGCATCGGGGCCTGCCTGGTGACGGTGATGCTGATCGACAGGATCGGGCGCAAGCCGCTGCTATGGATCGGTTCGGCCGGCATGGCCGTGTCGCTGGCGCTGGTGACGGCGGCTTTCGCCAGTGCCTCGCTGGATGCGACCGGGAAGCTGGCATTGTCCGACTCGATGGGCGTGCTCGCCCTGGTCGCCGCCAACGTCTACGTGATCTTCTTCAACGCGTCGTGGGGCCCGGTGATGTGGGTCATGCTCGGCGAGATGTTCCCGAACCAGATCCGTGGTTCCGCCCTCGCGGTCGCGGGTGCGGCGCAGTGGACTTCGAACTTCGCAATCACCGTGACCTTCCCGATCCTGCTCACCAGCATCGGCCTGGCCGGTGCGTACGGCCTGTACACGATCGCGGCCATCATCTCGGTGTTCTTCGTACTCAAGTACGTGCACGAGACCAAGGGCAGGGAACTCGAGCAGATGGAAGGCTGAGCGCAGGCCGGCACTGACGATACAAAAAAACAAGACCGCGCGCGTCCTTGCCGACGCGCGCGGCATGGCGTGACTGACCGTCAGCGAGGAGAAGGCAGTGGGCTTGTCGACGTTGGATGTGGTGATCGTGCTGGTCTACCTGGTCGGCATCTTCGTGCTGGCACAGGTGGTCTCCCGTGAGAAAGCGGGGCACGAGAAATCAGCCAGCGACTATTTCCTCGCCAGCAAGGCGCTGCCGTGGTGGGCCATCGGCGCATCGCTGATCGCCGCCAACATCTCGGCCGAACAGATCATCGGCATGTCCGGTTCCGGCTACGCGATCGGGCTGGCGATCGCCTCCTACGAGTGGATGGGCGGGCTGACGCTGCTGATCGTCGGCAAGTTCTTCCTGCCGATTTTCCTCAAGAACGACATCTACACGATGCCGCAGTTCCTGGAACGGCGTTACGGCACGCGCATCCGCACGCTGATGGCGGTGTTCTGGCTGGGACTGTATGTATTCGTCAACCTGACCTCGATCCTGTGGCTCGGCGCGATCGCCGTCAGCCAGGTCACCGGCATGGAGCGGATGCTGGCGTTGTCGCTGCTCGGCCTGTTCGCGTTGTGCTACCAGCTTTACGGCGGCTTGAAGGCAGTCGCGCTGACCGACATCGTGCAGGTGTCGCTGCTGGTGCTGGGCGGGTTGCTGGTCGGCGCGCTCACGCTGGGGCAGATCGGCGAGGGTGCCGGCATCGTCGCCGGTTTCAAGCGGCTCTGGGAAACGCATCCGGAACACTTCCAGATGATCCTTTCCCCCGAGAATCCGTACTACAAGGACTTGCCCGGCATCAGCGTGCTGATCGGCGGCATGTGGATCATGAATCTGAGTTACTGGGGCTTCAACCAGTACATCATCCAGCGCGCGCTGGCCGCGAAGAGCCTCGGCGAGGCGCAGAAGGGCGTGCTGTTCGCGGCGTTCCTCAAGTTGCTGATGCCGGTGGTCGTGGTGCTGCCGGGCATCGCCGCAGTGATGCTGGTGCCGGATCTGCACAAGCCGGACGAGGCGTATCCGACGATGATGCGGTTGTTGCCGACCGGCGTGCTCGGACTGGTGTTCGCGGCGCTGGTGGCGGCGATCGTGGCGTCGCTGGCGTCCAAGATCAATTCCGTGGCGACGATCTTCACTCTGGATTTCTATGCCAAATCGAGCAAGCGTTCGACCGACCAGAAACATCTGGTGCGGGTGGGACGCATCGCCGCCGCGGTAGCGATCGTGCTGGCCATCGCGTCGGCGAGGCCGTTGCTGGGCAGCTTCGACCAGGCCTTCCAGTACATCCAGGAATACACCGGATTCTTCACGCCCGGGATCGTCGTGATCTTCCTGCTCGGCCTGTTCTGGAAGCGCGCCAATGAAGCCGGCGCCCTGGCCGCGGCGATCGGCTCGTTCGCATTGTCGGTGGCCTTGAAGCTGGCCTGGCCGTCGTTGCCGTTCATCGATCGCGTCGGCGTGGTCTTCCTGCTGTCGCTGCTGCTCGCGGTGCTGGTGTCCATGCTGACGCCCGCATCGGCGGCCCGAGACACGATACGAGTGGACGGCGTGGACTACAGCACGCCAGGTAGCTTCAAGATCGGGAGCATCGGCGTGATCGCGATCCTCGTCGCGCTGTATGCGCTGTTCTGGTGAGCACGTGCTGCGCCAAAAGACCTCTCGTTGACCACGTGCCCTGAAAATCGTTCCGTCCCCTGAAACCGTTCCCTCCCTGTTTGCGGGGAGGGCTAGGGTGGGGCGGCCGGAGTCGCAAGCACCGGGTTGATGCGATCTATCGAGGGCGGCGTGCCATCGCGATACGTCCCCGCGTTCGATGCGTCCGCTTAAATGACCGGTCACAGATCCACGCACCCATCCCAACCTTCCCCCGCTGCGCGGGGGTAAGGGGCTGAAGCGGGCTTGACGTCGGTTCCTTTCGTGTATTAATGTATTAGCACATTAATACATCAAGACCATGAAACAGCGCCCTGAACCCCTGCCGGAACGCGATGCCGAGGCCTCATTGAAGGCCCTGGCCAAGGCGTTTGCGGCGCTGGACGAGCCCGCCGACGTCCGCGCCTTCCTCGAGGACCTGTGCACGCCGGCCGAACTCGAGGCCATGGCCGACCGCTGGCGCGTCGTGCCGCTGCTGCTCGAGGGCGTGCCGTACCGCGATATCCACGAGCGCACGCTGGTCAGCGTCACCACCATCGGCCGCGTCGCCCGCTCGCTCGAGCGTGGTGCCGGCGGCTATGCCGAGGCTGCCAAGCGCCAGCATCCCCGCCTGATCTCCTCGCACTGACGGACGCCGCCATGAGCCTTCCCGCCCTCACGGCGGTGCGCGAACGTCTTCGCATCGCCATCCAGAAATCCGGCCGCCTCAGCGACCCCGCGCGCGCCTTGCTGGCTTCGTGCGGCCTGAGCTGGCGCGAAAGCCGCGACCGCCTGTTCTGCTATGGCGAATCCTTGCCGGTCGACCTGCTGCTGGTGCGCGATGACGACATCCCGCGCCTGATCGCCGATGGTGCCTGCGACCTCGGCATCGTCGGCCGCAACGTGCTGGCCGAGCAGGTCAGCGGACGCGAAAGCAGCCAGCTCGCTCCAGCCTTCCGCGAATGGCGCGCCTTGGGCTTCGGTGCCTGCCGCCTCGACCTGGCCGTGCCCGAGGACTGGATCTGGCGCGATGCCTCCCAGCTCGCAGGCATGCGCATCGCAACCAGTTATCCGGGATTGCTCGAACAATGGCTCGACATGCAGGGCATCGACGCGCAGATCGTACCGCTGACCGGTTCGGTCGAGATCGCGCCGAAGCTCGGCCAGGCCGACCTCGTCTGCGATCTCGTCTCGAGCGGTGCCACGCTCGCCGCCAACCAGCTCAAGCCGGTGCTGACCTTGCTGCAGAGCGAGGCGGTACTGGCAGGTCCGGTCAAGCCATTCACCGACGTGCGCGCGGAACTCGCGGACCTGCTGCTGCGGCGCATGGACGGCGTGTTGCGGCTCAAGGACAGCAAGCTGCTGCTGTTCCAGGCGCAGCGCCAGACCTTGCCCGCGCTGATGAAACTGCTGCCCGATGCCGAGCCGCCGACGGTGATGCCGGTCGACGGCACCGATACGCTCGCCTTGCAGGCGCTATGCCACGGCGTCATGACCTGGCAGCGGCTCGAAGACCTCAAGCATGCCGGCGCCTGCGGGCTCATGGTGCTGCCGGTCGAGAGAATGCTGGCATGAAGCGGTTGGTATGGAGCGAGCTCGACGAAGCAGCGCGCGCGGTCATGCTCGAGAGACCCACGCAAGCCGTCTCCGAGAGCGTACGCACCGCGGTTGCGGAGATCCTGCAACAGGTCGATCAGCGTGGCGATGCAGCCCTGCGCGAGTTCACGCAACGCTTCGACGCGCTGGAACTGGAAACCTTCGCCGTCGGCGCAGGCGAATTTGCGGACGCCGAGCGCACCGTATCCGCCGATTTGCGTGAGGCGATGGTGGATGCCGCCGCGCGCATCGAAGCATTTCACCGCGCCGGCATGACGTCGTCCTACGCTGTCGAGACGGCGCCGGGCGTGACCTGCGAACGCATCGTGCGTCCGATCCGCCGCGTCGGCCTGTACGTGCCTGCGGGGTCCGCGCCGCTGCCGTCGACCGCGCTGATGCTCGGCGTTCCGGCCAGGCTCGCAGGTTGCACGCAGGTCGTGCTGTGCACGCCGCCGCGCGCGGACGGCAGCGCCGATCCGGCGATCCTCGTCGCGGCACGCCTGTGCGGCATCGACCAGGTGTTCAAGCTCGGCGGCGCGCAGGCGATCGCGGCGATGGCTTATGGCACCGTTTCGGTGCCGGCTTGCGACAAGCTGTTCGGTCCCGGCAACGCCTTCGTGGCCGAGGCCAAGCGTCAGGTCGCCGCGCAACGCATCGAGGTCGCGATCGACCTGCCGGCCGGTCCGTCCGAAGTGCTGGTGATCGCCGATGCGGGCGCCGATGCGCGTTTCGTCGCGGCCGACCTGCTGTCGCAGGCCGAACACGGGCCCGACTCGCAAGTCGTGCTCGTCTCGGACAGCGATCCCTTGCTCGACGAAGTCGCCACGCAGATCGAGCGGCAGCTGGCGTTGCTGCCGCGCATAGCGCTGGCGACGCAGGCGTTGCAGGCCGCGCGCCTGATCCGCGTCGATACGCTCGACGAGGCTTTCGACATCAGCAACCGCTACGCGCCGGAACACCTGATCCTGGCGCTGCGCGAGCCGCGCCAGTGGCTGCCGCGGGTCGAAGCGGCGGGCTCGGTATTCCTCGGCGACTGGTCGCCGGAAGCGCTCGGCGACTACTGCAGCGGCACCAACCACGTGCTGCCGACCGGCGGCGCCGCGCGTTCGAGCAGTGGCCTGGGCGTCGCCAGTTTCCAGAACACGATCAGCGTGCAGAGCGCCGATGCGCGCGGACTCGCGGCGATCGGGCCATGCGCCGTCACGCTCGCGAATGCCGAAGGTCTGCAGGCGCATGCGCATGCGGTGACGCTGCGCTTGCAAGACGTCGCTGCGGTCGAGCGACGCTCGGCACGCGCATGAACGCGTTGCACGTCGCCCTGCCACCGGTACGCGAGGACCTGCGCGACTTCGCCGGCTACCGCTCGGCGCGCAGCGAACGCGTGTCCGGCACGGTCTGGCTCGATGCCAACGAGTCGGCCTGGCGTAGCGGCGCCGACGAAGACGGTTCGCTGCGCCGCTATCCCGAGCCGCAACCCGAAGCCTTGACGCAGGCCTTGTCCGATCTCTACGGCTGCGAGCGGCGGCAGCTGCTGGTCGGACGCGGCAGCGACGAGCCGATCGATCTGCTGGTGCGCGCCTTCTGTGCAGCTTCACGCGATGCCGTGCTGGTGACGCCGCCGGTGTTCGGCATGTACGCGGTCTGCGCACGCTTGCAAGGCGCGCGCCTCGTGGAGGTGCCGCTGGTCGATGGCGCCGGGGATTTCCGGGCCGATCTCGATGCGGTCGCGGAGGCCGCGTTGTCGTCGTCCGCGCGACTGGTGTTCCTGTGCTCGCCTGGCAATCCCGCCGGCGGCATGCTCGCAGCAGCGGCTGTTCTCGCACTCGCGCACGAACTCGCGGGTCGGGCGCTGGTGGTGGTCGACGAGGCCTACGTCGAGTTCGCGGATGCGCCGTCGTTGGTTCCATCCATCACGGACCAGCCCAATCTGGCGGTGCTGCGCACGTTGTCGAAGGCGCACGCGCTGGCCGCGGCGCGGATCGGCTGCGTGATCGCGGATCCCGACGTCATCGCGGTGCTACGCCGCTGCCAGGCGCCGTACCCGGTGCCTGCGCCGAGTGCGCAGCGCGCCTTGCGTGCGTTGGCCACGGACAGCCTGCGGCAGACACGTGAACGTACCGAACGTACTCGCGAGGAGCGCGAACGCATGCGCGTGGCGATTGCCGAGCTGCCGGGCGTGCGGCGGGTGTATCCCTCGCAGACCAACTTCCTGCTGGTGCGCCTCGACGAACCCGCCGTCGGATTCGAGCGCCTGCTCGATGCCGGCGTCGTCGTGCGCGACATGCGCGCGATGCCGCAGCTCGGCGATGCGCTGCGCATCAGCCTCGGCACGCCGACACAGAACGACCGCGTGCTGTCGGCACTGACGAGCTCGGCAGTGACGGTGCCGGCACTGGAGATCAGCTCGTGAATGCCGCCGCACGCACGCCGATCCTGTTCGTCGATCGCGATGGCACGCTGATCGTCGAGCCAGACGATTACCAGATCGACAGCTACGCCAAGCTGCGTCTCGTCGACGACGTGATCCCGTCGCTGCTGCGGCTGCGCGACGCCGGTTTCGCTTTCGTCATGGTCAGCAACCAGGACGGCCTCGGCACCGAAGCCTATCCGCAGGCGAGTTTCGACGGTCCGCATGCGCTGATGATGCAGGTGTTCGAGAGCCAGGGCATCGTCTTCCGCGATGTGCTCATCGACAGAAGCTTTCCGGAAGAAGGTCTGCCCACGCGCAAGCCCGGCCTCGGATTGGTGATGCCGTACCTCGCCGACCACGGCATCGACTGGGCGCGCTCGGCGATGGTCGGCGATCGCGACACCGATCTCGCGTTCGCCGCCAACCTCGGTATTCGCGGTTTCCAGTTGCGCAATCCCCGCTTCGGTGGCCAGTGGGACTGGCCCGGCATCGCCCACGCGCTCGCCGATGCGCCGCGCACGGCATGCGTATCGCGCAGCACGCGCGAGACGCGCATCGAAGTCGAGGTCGACCTCGATCGCGCCGGCGATCCCGAGGTAGCGACCGGCCTGGGCTTCTTCGACCACATGCTCGAGCAGCTCGGCAAGCACGGCGGCTTCGCGCTGCGCATCGCCACCCAAGGCGACCTGCGCGTGGACGAGCACCACACCGTCGAGGACACCGCGCTGTCGCTCGGCATCGCCTTGCGCCAGGCGCTCGGCGACAAGCGCGGCATCGGACGCTACGGCTTCACCCTGCCGATGGACGAGGCCATCGCCACGGCGGCGCTGGACCTCTCCGGTCGCCCCTACTTCGTGTTCGACGGTGCGTTCCAGCGCGACCGCGTCGGCGACCTGCCGACCGAACTGGTCCCGCATTTCTTCCGCTCGCTGTGCGACAGCGCCGGCTTCAACCTGCACCTGACGGTACGCGGCGACAACGACCACCACCGCATCGAGGCCTGCTTCAAGGTCGTCGCACGCGCGCTGCGGCAGGCGTTGCAGCGCGAAGGTGACGCGTTGCCGAGCACCAAGGGTGTGCTGTGATGGAACTGCAGTGATGCGCGTGGTGGTGGTCGACGCCGGTGGCGCGAACCTGGGCTCGGTCTGCTACGCGCTCGAGCGCCTGGGAATTGCGCCAACGATCGCGCGCGAAGCTTCCGACCTCGATGACGCCGAGCGCGTGATCCTGCCCGGCGTCGGCGCCGCGGGACCGGCGATGGCCTGCCTGTCGGCGCAGGGACTGGTCGAGCCGTTGCGGCGCCTGGACGTGCCCTTGCTCGGCATCTGCCTCGGCATGCAGCTGCTGTACGAAGCCTCGGAGGAGGGCGATATCGCCGGCCTCGGCGTGCTGCCCGGCAAGGTCGTGCGCATGCGTGAAGGTCCCGACGCACGCGTGCCGCACATGGGTTGGAACACCTTGTCCGATGTCCGCGACCTGCCGCTGCTCGACGGGATCCGCGCCGGCGATCATGCGTTCTTCGTCCACGGCTATGCCGTTCCGGTCGGAACCGACACCATCGCGACAACGACGCACGGCGCAACGTTCAGCGCGGTCGTGCAGCGCGGCGCGTACTCGGGCGCGCAGTTCCATCCGGAACGCTCGGCCGAAGTCGGCGCGCGCCTGCTGCGCAACTTCATCGACGGAGCGGCCGCATGAGCGGGCGCTTCGTCGTCTACCCCGCGATCGACGTGCGCGATGGCCGCGTCGTGCGCCTGCATCAGGGCGACTACGCACGCGAGACGCAGTATCACGACGATCCGCTGGCACTAGCGCTCGACTACGCGGCAGCGGGCGCGAGCTGGCTGCATCTGGTCGACCTCGATGCGGCGCGCGACGGCGGCTACACGCTGTTTCCCTTGCTCGGCAGGATCAAGGCGCTGACGAACCTGCACGTGCAGACCGGCGGCGGCGTGCGCGAGGAGAACGATGTCACGCGCCTGTTCGACGGCGGCGCCGACCGGGTCGTCGTCGGCTCGCTCGCGGCCGGCGATCCTGCGCGCGTCGCCGGCTGGATCGAAAGCTTCGGCCGCGACCGCCTCGCGGTCGCGCTCGACGTGCGTCTGGCCGACGACGGACACTGGTGGCCGGCCACGCACGGCTGGACCTTGTCGGCGCAACACACCCTGGACGAGCTGGTGCGGTTCTACGGCCGTGTCGGCCTGCGCCACCTGTTGTGCACCGATATCGCGCGCGACGGCACCTTGTCCGGTCCGAACATGGCCTTGTACGCCTTGCTGCGGCAATGGGCGCCGCAGGTCGAACTGCAGGCTTCCGGCGGCGCGCGCGATCTCGACGACGTGCGCCGCGCGCGCGAAGCCGGCTGCGCCGGGATCGTGCTCGGCAAGGCCTTGCTCGACGGCCGCCTCGACCTGCCGCAGGCGCTGTCGTGCTGAGCCGTCGCATCATTCCGTGCCTGGACGTGCGCGACGGACGCGTGGTCAAGGGCGTGCGGTTCCGCGACCACGTCGACATGGGCGACATCGTCGCGCTCGCCACGCGCTATCGCGATGCCGGCGCCGACGAACTGGTGTTCTACGACATCACCGCCAGCCCGGAAGGGCGCAGCGTCGGCAGTGATTGGGTCGAACGCGTGGCGCGCGCGCTCGACATCCCGTTCTGCGTCGCCGGCGGCATCCGCAGCGTCGAGGACGCGCGCCGCGTGTTGCAGGCCGGGGCCGACAAGATCTCGATCAACACCCCGGCGCTGGAGCGACCGGCGCTGATCGGCGAACTGGCCGCTGCGTTCGGCACGCAATGCGTGGTGGTCGGGATCGATTCGATGCGCGATGCCGACGGGCAATGGCGCGTGCGTCGCGACAGCGGCGATCCCGCGCGCACCCGCGCGCTGTCGACGCGCACCCTCGACTGGGTGGTCGAGGCGCAGCGCCTGGGCGCCGGCGAGATCGTGCTCAACTGCATGGCCAGCGATGGCGTGCGCCAGGGCTACGACCTGCTGCAGCTGCGCGCAGTCCGCGCGCTGTGCGGCGTGCCGCTGATCGCCTCGGGCGGCGCGGGCACGATCGGCCACTTCATCGAGGTCTTCCGCGATGCCGACGTCGACGGCGCGCTCGCCGCGAGCGTCTTCCATGGCGGCGAGATCCGCATCCCCGATCTCAAGCGCGCCCTGCGCGGCGCAGGCGTGGAGGTGCGGCATGCTGCCTGACGCGATCGCACGGCTCGACTGGGACAAGGGCGAGGGCCTGCTGCCGGCGGTCGTGCAGGATGCCGCGACACAGCGCGTGCTGATGCTCGGCTACATGTCGCGCGAGGCGCTCGCGGCGACCCTGCGCACGCAACAGGTGACCTTCTTCAGCCGCAGCCGCCAGGCGCTATGGAGCAAGGGCGAGACTTCCGGCCACGTGCTCGACTTCGTCTCGGTGCATGCCGATTGCGACCACGACGCGTTGCTGGTGCTGGCGCGGCCACGCGGGCCGACCTGCCATCTCGGTACGACGAGCTGCTTCGGAGAAGCAGCAGCGCTGACGCCGGCGAAGGACGTGCTGGAATCGCTCGACGCCGTGATCGCGCAGCGCGAACGCAAGCGTCCGGCCGGCAGCTATACCACCGGCCTGTTCGAGCGCGGCGTGCACCACATCGCGCAGAAGGTCGGCGAGGAAGGCGTGGAGACGGCGCTCGCGGGCGTGGCGCAGGACGACGACGCCTTGCTCGGCGAATCCGCCGATCTCGTCTACCACGTGCTGGTACTGCTGCGTGCTCGCGGCCTCGGTCTGGCCGACTTGAAGCGGACGCTGCAGGCACGCAACAACTGACGCGTACCGCGTGATCGCTCGGGATCGTCGCCGAGCCGCGTTCGCGGACTCGGCGAAGTCGGTCAGTCGCGCAACTCGAAGACGTGACAATCGGCCGCGATGCGTTCCAGCACCGCGGCGGTCACCTGCGCGGTACTCGCGCCACGGCTGGGCGTCAGGTCCGCGCTCAGGACGCCGTCGTCGAGCGTCGCCGAAACGGCCTGTTCGATGCAATGCGCCTCGAGCGCGAGCCCGAGCGAATGGCGCAGCAGCAGCGCGACGCTGAGGATCGCGCCGCAGGGGTTGGCGATGCCGTGGCCGGCGATGTCCGGTGCCGAGCCGTGGATCGGTTCGTAGAGGCCGACGCGTTCGTCGCCGAGCGAGGCCGACGGCAACAGGCCCATCGATCCGGCCAGCATCGAAGCCTCATCGGTGAGGATGTCGCCGAACATGTTCTCGGTGACGATCACGTCGTAGGCGCGCGGCTTCGACAGTAGATGCATCGCCATCGAATCGACCAGCTGGTGTTCGAGCGTGATGTCCGGAAACTCGTCGCGGGCGACGCGCGTCGCGACCTCGCGCCACAGCCGCGAGGTTTCCAGCACGTTGGCCTTGTCGACCGAAGTCACGTGGCCGCGACGCTGCCGCGCCAGCTCGCAGGCGCGACGCACGACGCGCTCGACTTCCTTGACGCTGTAGCGGCACAGATCGCTGGCGCCGTCGGCATCGCGCGTCTTCTCGCCGAAATAGATGCCACCGGTGAGTTCGCGCACCACCAGCAGGTCGACGCCGGACAGCAGATGCGGCTTGATCGGCGCGGCGCCGAGCGTGGCAGGATGCGGCCGCACAGGACGCAGGTTGGCGTAGAGGCCGAGTTCCTTGCGCAAAGCCAGCAGGCCTTGCTCGGGCCGCACTTTGGCGCCTGGGTCCGACCACTTCGGGCCGCCGACTGCGCCCAGCAGCACGGCATCGGCGGAACGGCAGGCGGCGAGCGTTGCCTTCGGCAGCGGTTCGCCGCAGGCGTCGATCGCGGCGCCGCCGATCGCATGCTCGTGCAAGGTGAAACGGTGGCGGTAACGCAGGCCGACCGCGCGCAGCACCGCGACCGCGGCCGCGGTGACTTCGGGACCAATGCCGTCGCCGGGCAGAACGACGATGTCAGCGTGCATGGTGGAACTCCTGTCGGGGCTGTGCCGCGAGGCGGCTGTTTTCGAGGCGGCTGTTTTCGAAGCGGGTGATGGCGTCCTGCTGCTTGAGCAGGTAGCCGAGCTGATCGACGCCCTGCAGCAGACAGGTCTGCGCGAAGGCGTCGAGCAGGAACTCGAAGCGGCGGCCGTCGGGCAGCGTCACGCTGCGCGCGGCCACGTCGATGTGCAGCTCGATGCCGGGCGTCTCGAGCAGCTCATCGATGACATCCGCGTCGAGCACGACCGGCAGTAGGCCGTTCTTCAGCGCATTGCTGCGGAAGATGTCGGCGATCTGGCTGCTGATCACCGCACGCAGGCCGAGGTCGGCCAACGCCCACGGTGCGTGCTCGCGCGAGGAACCGCAGCCGAAGTTGTGGCCGGCGACCAGGATCTGCGCGCCGGCGTTCTCGGCACGATTGAAGGCGAAGTCCGGGTTGGGGCTGCCGTCGGCGAGGTAACGCCAGTCGTTGAACGCGAAGCGGCCCAGTCCCTGGCGCTCGGTCGTGGTCAGGAAGCGCGCCGGGATGATCTGGTCGGTGTCGATGTTGCGCTCGCGCAGTACGACGGTGCGCGAGATGATTTCCTTGATGGCGGTCATTGGCAGCGCTCCACTGATGCAAAGGCACCGGGCTCGTCGTTCCCGCGTAGGCGGGAATGACGAGCGGAGAAGGAGCAGGAGCGAAAGAACATCACGCCACCTCCAGCAAGCTTGCGTTGCGCACTGAAGGCGTCGGCAGCAAGTCGCGCGGATCGGTCACCACGCCCATCACCGCGCACGCTGCGGCCGTCAGCGGCGACGCCAACAGCGTGCGTGCGCCCTTGCCCTGGCGACCTTCGAAGTTACGGTTGCTGGTCGAGACCGCGAGCTGGCCGGGGCCGACCAGGTCGCCGTTCATCGCGATGCACATCGAGCAGCCCGGTTCGCGCCACTCGGCGCCGGCGTTGCGCACGATGCGGTCGATGCCTTCCGCTTCGGCCGCACGCTTGACCTGCTCCGAACCCGCGACCACGAGCATGCGCACGCGCGGATGCACCTGACGTCCGCGCAGCACCGCGGCGACCTGGCGCAGGTCGGACAGGCGCGAGTTGGTGCAGCTGCCGACGAACACCACGTCCACCGGTCGGCCAGCCAGCGCCGTGCCGCCGTCGAAGCCCATGTAGGCCAGCGCCTTGCGCTCGTCCGCGTCGCGCGCCAGCGGCAGTTGCGCGTCGACCGCGGCGACCTGGCCCGGATGCGTGCCCCAGGTCAGCGTCGGCTTGATCTCGCGCGCATCGATGCGCACCTCGCGATCGAACTGCGCGCCGTCGTCGCTGCGCAGTTCGCGCCAGCGCGCGACGGCGCGATCGAAATCGACACTGTGGCCGATCTCCGCACCGGGTGCGCGCGGCGTCGCCGCCAGGTAATCGAAGGTCACCTGGTCCGGCGCGATCAGTCCGGCGCGCGCGCCGGCCTCGATCGACATGTTGCAGACCGTCATGCGCTCGTCCATCGACAACGCGCGGATCGTCGAACCGCGGTACTCGATCACGTGGCCGGTACCGCCATTGACGCCGATCTTGCCGATCACATGCAGGATCAGATCCTTGGCGCCGACACCCGGGCCGAGTTCGCCGTCGATCGTGATCGCCAGCGTCTTCGGCTTGCGCTGCAGCAGGCATTGCGTCGCCAGGACATGGCCGACCTCGCTGGTGCCGATGCCGAATGCAAGCGCGCCGAACGCGCCGTGCGTGGCGGTGTGGCTGTCGCCGCAGACGATGGTCATGCCGGGCTGGGTGAGGCCGAGTTCCGGGCCGATCACGTGCACGATGCCGCGCTGCGCGCTGTCGAGATCGAACAGCTCCACGCCATGGCGTGCGCAGTTGCGACGCAGCATGTCGACCTGCGCTTCGGCTTCCGCACTGAAATAGGGCAGGCGACCGTCGGCGCCGGCAGGCAGGGTCGGCGTCGAATGGTCGAGCGTGGCCTTGGTCAGGTCAGGCCGGCGCAGGCGCAGGCCGCGCGCATCGAGTTCGGCGAAGGCCTGCGGCGAGGTGACTTCGTGGATCAGGTGCAGGTCGACGTACAGGGTCGCCGGCACGGCATCGCTTTCCGGCGTGACCAGGTGCGCGTCCCAGAGTTTGTCGAGCAAGGTTCTTGGTGTCATTTGTCCTTTCTCGGTAGTGGAGTCGTTATAGAAACGAGTGGAGAGGAACGAGGAACGAGTTTGGTGGTTGCGATGCCTGCTTCTACTCGTTCCTCGTTCCTCTCCACTCGTTCCTGTCGTTCACGCAACCGCCGCCGCCCGCTGTGGTCGCCGCCGCCTCAGCACGCGGTTGGCGATATCGAGCCATGCCAGGGCACTCGCCTCGATGATGTCCTTGCTGGTGCCGGTGCCCTGGTATTCGGCATCGTCGTGACGCACGCTGAGGTTGGCCTCGCCGCGTGCGTCGTTGCCGATGCCGACGCTGTGCACTTGATAGCTTTCCAGCGTCAGTTCGACGTCGGTGGCAGCGGCAAGCGCCGCGAACAAGGCGTCGACCGGACCATCGCCGAGCGCGCTTTCCGAGACGCGCTGGCCGTCGGGATCGGATAATTCGATCTGCGCACTGGCGCGCTGGCCGCGGTCGCTGACGGTCATCGACGCCAAGCGGTAGCCGTCATTGTCGCCGTCGCGATCGCCGTGCATCAATCGCTGCAGATCGCCATCGTCGACCACGCGTTGTTTCTCGCACAGCGACTTGAAACCTGCGAACACGAGGTCCAGCGCCTCGTCCTCCAACGCATGGCCGAGCGCACGCAGGCGATGCGCGACCGCGGCGCGGCCGCTGTGCCGGCCCAGCACCATCTGCGACGAAGGCCAGCCCACGTCTTCGGGATTCATGATTTCGTAGGTACGACGGTCGCGCAGCATGCCGTGCTGGTGGATGCCGGATTCGTGCGCGAAGGCGTTGGCTCCCACAATCGCCTTGTTGCGCTGCACCGGCATGCCGACCAGCCGCGACAGCAGCTGCGAGGTCGGCACCAGCAGGCGCGTGTCGATGCGCGTGTCGGCCTCGAAATAGGCGCCGCGCACCTTCAGCGCCATCACCAGCTCCTCCATCGCGCAGTTGCCGGCGCGCTCGCCGATGCCGTTGATCGTGCATTCCACCTGGCGCGCGCCGCCTTCGATCGCGGCCAGCGAATTGGCGACCGCCATGCCCAGGTCGTTGTGGCAGTGCGCGCTGAACACCACGCCCCTGGCGCCGGGAACGGTGGCGATCAGGCGCTGGAACAGGCCACGCATCTCGGCCGGCGTGGTGTAGCCGAGCGTGTCCGGCACGTTGATGGTCGTGGCGCCGGCGGCGATGGCGACGGCGATGACCTCGGCCAGGAACTCCTCCTCGGTGCGGGTGCCGTCCTCGGTCGAGAACTCGACATCGTCGACGTAACGGCGCGCATGGGCCACGTTGCGCGCCGTCGCCACGAGGACTTCATCCTTGCTCATGCGCAGCTTGTGTTCGCGGTGCAGCGGACTCGTCGACAGGAACACGTGCAGCCGCGGCTTGACGGCGGCCTCCAGCACGCGCGCCGATGTTTCGATATCGCCAGGCAGGCAGCGCGACAGCACGCACAGCGTGGTCTCGCGCAGGTCGCGTGCGATCAGTGCGGCCGCCTCGCAGTCGGACTGCGAACTGGCCGGGAAGCCGGTCTCGATGATGTCGACGCCGAGTTCGGCGAGCGCCCGCGCCATGACCGCCTTTTGCTGCGGCGACATGCTGCAGCCGGGCGATTGCTCGCCGTCGCGCAGCGTGGTGTCGAAGATGCGTACGTGGTCGGGGGCGCTCATGCGCAGGTCTCCTCGGGGATCGGGCGTTCGGTTTGTTCGTCGTTCCCGCGAAGGCGGGAACCCAGCGACTTTGCTTCGGGAAGGCCGAAGGCGCTGGGTTCCCGCCTACGCGGAAATGACGCACTGATGGACACGGGGGGCTGGGGCGGAGCTGCAGAAGCCAGTTCGCGAACCCTGCGTCTGGGCCTGCGCGGCGGCCGTGGCCTCACTTCGGATAGCAATCGCGCCAGCACGCCGGCATCGAGATTGCCGCCCGACACCACCGCGCACTTGCGTTTGCCGGCGACGCGGCGACCCGCGGCGAGCGCCAAAGCGCCGGCGCCTTCGGCGATCACGTGTTCTTCCAGCGCCAATCGCACCAGGGTTTCGCGCAGTTCGGCTTCGCGCACGATGACGATGTCGTCGAGCAACGATTCCAGCACGCGCTGCGTCAGGTAGCCGGGCTCCTTGACGCGGATGCCGTCGGCCAGCGTGACGGCGGGATCGCGCAGCGAGCGGTCGCCGCGTAGCGCACGCGCCATCGCGTCTACGCCTTCGACCTGCGCGCCGACGATGCGCACGCGCTGCCGCCGCGACGCTTGCGCCGCGGACAAACACGTTCTCAGCGCCAGCGCGACGCCCGCGGCCAAGCCACCGCCGCCGATCGGCACCAGCACCACGTCCGGCGCCAAGGCCGCCAGTTCCAGTCCGACCGTGCCCTGGCCGGCGATCACGTCGCGATCGTCGAACGCGGACAGCAGGCGGTAGTCGTGCTGTTCGGCAAGTTCACGCGCGAAGACCTTGGCTTCGTCGTAGCTGTCGCCGTGCAGGCGCACTGTCGCGCCCCAGTGGGCGACGCCTGCGATCTTGGTTTCGGGCGCGCAGCGCGGCATGACGGTGATCGCATGGACACCGAGCCGGTACGCCGCCCAGGCAAGGCCTTGCGCGTGATTGCCGGCGGAGGCGGCGATCACGGTGCGCTCGTCGCCGCGTTCGCGTGCGGCCAGCAACGCATTCAACGCACCACGGACCTTGTACGAACCGGTGCGCTGCAGGTTTTCGAGCTTCAGCCAGCAACCGAAGCGCTCGGCATAGTGGACCGGGGTGACGTCGAGGTAAGGCCGCAGGCGCGCCTGCGCCGCCAGCACGTCGGAAGCGGTGACGGAGACGTCGCCGGCTTCGATCAGCAGCGGTACGGCAGGGTCCATCGGCTCAGACCGGCGTCAGCCAGGCTTGCGCCGTGGCTTCTTCGCCGCGCACCACGCGCGCGTACAGCGCGACCAGGTCTCGGCTGATCGGGTTGTCGCCGAAGACGCGGTCGTCGAGCGCGGCGATCGGTGCCACTTCGGCGGCGGTGCCGCAGGCGAAGACCTCGTCGGCATCGCGCAGTTCGTCGAGCGTGACCGCGCGCGCATCCGCGCCGGTCAGCGCGATCAGCGTGTCGCGGGTGATCCCGGGGAGCGCATCGCGATGTTCGACGGCGGTGACGCGCCCGCGCTTGACCAGGAACACGTTGGCGCCGGTGCATTCGACGACGAAGCCGTCGTCGTCGACGAACAGCGCCTCGTCGAAGCCGCGCGCCTTGGCTTCGCGCTTGGCCAGGATCGAGTTGACATAGGCGCCGCAGAGCTTGAGCGGCGGCAGCGAGCTGGCCGGATTGCGCCGCCACGGCGAGACCGTCACGCGCGTGCTCGTGCCGCCCAGGTGCACCAGCGTCGGCGTGGTCGCGACCATCAGATGCTGCGCGTGTCCGGCCACGTCCAGTCCGAAGTTGCCGGTGCCGACCCAGGCCAGCGGACGGATATAGGCATCGCGATGGCCGTTGGCGCGCAACGCCTGCAGCGTCGCCTCGGCGGCTTGCGCCTCATCGAAGGCGATGCCGAGCAGCTCGGCACCCCTGCGCATGCGCTGCAGGTGATCGGACAGGCGGAACACCGCCGCGCCATGCTGCGTCGCGTAGCTGCGCATGCCTTCGAACACGCCGCTGCCGTAGTGCATGGCATGCGTGGACAGGTCGGCCTGCAGCGCATCGGCGTCGGCGATTTCGCCGTCGAACCACAGCTGCGGCTTGGTGTGCAGTGCATTGTCGTCGCGCCCCCGGACTTGATCCGGGGCAAGGACTTGCTGCTCAACGACATCAACTCCCTCACTACGTTCGGGATGACGTGCGGAAAGGGACTGCTCGGCGGCGGTTCTGGTCAACACGGCTTCACCTGCACATCGAGGCAGTCGTAGAGTTTCGACAGCTGGTTCTGCAGCGACTCGTCGGAGCGTTCGCCCTCGACGGTCATGCGCAGGTACCAGCGGTCGCCGTCGGGCTGCGCTTCGCCGTCGACGGACAGCGGACGGAATCCGCGCCGCTCCGCAGTGCCGAGCACGCGCGCCAGCGCGCCTTCGGCCTGGCGCAGGGTGAGATCAAGCTGGTAACGCATGGCGGGCTTCCTCGGATTCGGCGGTGGGGGAGGGCTGCGTGTTCGTGGCGGCAGGCAGCGGCGCTGCTTCGTCGACGTGCTCGTCGACGTCGAGCATCTGCGCGTTGTTGTGATTGGGAGGCACCAGCGGCCAGACGTTCGCGGCCTGGTCGATGGCGACGTGCAGCAGCGCCGGGCCGGGCGTGTCGAGCAACTGCTGCAATGCGTCCTCGACGCCATCCGCGCGATCGACGTAAAGCGCGTCGATGCCGAACGCGATGGCGACCGCGGCGAAGTCGGGGTTGTCGGAGAGGTCGACTTCGGAATAGCGGCGCTCGAAGAACAATTCCTGCCACTGCCGCACCATGCCGAGCGCCTGGTTGTCGAGCAGCACGATCTTCACCGGCAGGCGATAGCGCGCGACGGTCGCGAGTTCCTGCACGTTCATGAGGAACGAACCATCGCCGCTGACGCAGATCACCGGTGTGGGTTCGCTATCCGATTCCTGCAGCGCGAGTTGAGCCCCGATCGCGGCCGGCAGTCCGAAGCCCATCGCACCCAGTGCGCCGCTGGTCAGGTGCTGGCGCGGGTGGCTGAAGCGCCAGTGCTGCGCGACCCACATCTGGTGCTGTCCGACATCGCAGGTCACCACGGCCTTCGGCGCCAGTTCCGACAGCCGCTTCAGCAACGCCGGTGCGTACACGCTCTCGCCCGGGGCGTCGTAGCGCGCGGCGTACTTGCGGCGTCGCTCGCAGCACATCTCGCGCCAGGCCTTGCGCGCCGCGGCGTGGCGGCCACGCGATTGCGCCGCGCACGGGGGCGTTAACGTGGCCAGGCTTTCGGCGAGGTCGCCATTGACGCCGACATCGGCATGGCGCAGCTTGCCGATCTCGCAGCGATCCAGGTCCAGGTGCACGACGCGCGCATTCGGCGCGAACTCGGCGAGCTTGCCGGTGACGCGATCGTCGAAGCGCGCGCCGACCACGATCAGCAAGTCGCACTCCTGCACGGCCAGGTTGGCGGCACGGCAGCCGTGCATGCCGAGCATGCCGAGATTCAGCGGATGCGCTGCGGGAAGCGCGCCCAAACCCTTCAATGTCAGGACTGCGGGGATGCGCGTCTGCTCGACGAAATCGCGGAACGCGTCGACCGCATCGCCGAGCGTGATGCCGCCGCCGCCGTAGATCACCGGCTTCTGTGCCTGCGCGATCAATGCGGCGGCCGCGTGCAGGGCATGCCTGGGCGCTTCCGGCACGTCATCGACCGGCGCCGGCACGTGCGCGGGCAGATGCGAAGCGTCGCCGTTCTGCACGTCCTTGGGCAGATCGATCAGCACTGGACCCGGGCGGCCAGAACGCGCGATCCGGAACGCATCGCGCAACATCCGCGGCAGGTCGTCGACGCTGCGCGGCAGGAAGCTGTGCTTGACGATCGGCATCGTCATGCCGAACACGTCGAGCTCCTGGAACGCATCGGTGCCCATCAGCGACGTGGCGACCTGGCCGGTGATGATCACCATCGGCACCGAGTCGAGCATCGCATCGGCGATGCCGGTGACCAGGTTGGAGGCGCCGGGGCCGGACGTGGCCACGCAGACGCCGACGCGTCCGCTGGCGCGTGCATAGCCATTGGCCGCGAACGCCGCGCCTTGCTCGTGGCGGACCAGGATGTGCTTGAGCCCGCCCTCGCCGGAAGCCGCGCCGTGCAGTGCGTCGTAAAAAGGCATGATCGCGCCGCCCGGATAACCGAACAGCGTGTCCACGCCTTCTGCGGCCAGTGCTTGCACCAGCCAGCGGGCACCGTTCATGCAGCGGCCTCTTCCTGTCGCTCGCTGCGCGTGTCGGCGGCGGTGGGGTCGGGAGTGGCGGCTTTTGCCGGCGCTTGCGGCGCGGTCGACAGCCACTTCATGTTGGCGCGCAACTTCCTGCCGACGGCCTCGATCGGATGGTCGAGATCGGCCTGCTTGAGCGCCTTGTAGTTCGCGTTGCCGGAGGCGTATTCGGCGATCCACTGGCGCGCGAACGTGCCGTCCTGGATCTCGGCGAGGATCTTCTTCATCTGCGCGCGCGTGTCGGCGTCGACCACGTACGGGCCGCGCGTGAGCGCGCCGTACTGTGCGGTCTCGCTGATGAACTCGTGCATGCGGGTGATGCCGCCTTCGTAGAACAGGTCGACGATCAGCTTCAGTTCGTGCAGGCACTCGTAATAGGCGACTTCGGGCTGGTAGCCGGCTTCGACCAACGTTTCCCAGCCCGCCTGCACGAGCTTGGTGGCGCCGCCGCAGAGCACGGCCTGCTCGCCGAACAGGTCGGTCTCGGTCTCTTCCTTGAACGTGGTCTTGATCGCGTTCTGGCGCGCGCCGCCGATGCCGGCGCAATAGGTCAGCGCGAATTCCTCGGCGCGGCCGCTGCGGTCCTGGTGCACCGCGTAGACGCTCGGCACGCCGCGGCCGATCTCGTATTCGCGTCGCACGAGCGCGCCCGGACCCTTCGGCGCGACCAATACGACATCGAGATCTTCGCGCGGCGCGATCTGGCCGTAGTGCACGTTGAACCCATGCGCGAACAGCAGGCAGGCGCCCGGCGTGATGTGCGGTTCGATGACGTCGCGATAGAGCTGCGCCTGCACCATGTCCGGCGTGAGTACGGCGACGAGCTCGGCATTGGCGACGGCTTCGGCCGGCGTCTTCGCAGTGAAGCCGTCGGCCTTGGCCTTGACTTCGGTGGGGCCGCCCGGACGCAGGCCGACGGTGACATCGAAACCGGAATCGCGAAGGTTGAGCGCATGCGCGCGTCCCTGGCTACCGTAGCCGACGATGGCGATCTTGGGTTTGGCGGATGTGGTCATTGCGGTGGCCTTGTGTTGTGGTTTCAGAAGGTTTGTCAGAAGAGGTGTGTCATCCCGAACGCAGTGAGGGATCTGCGGTTCGGCTACGTCGTTCCGGCAACGTCACGCGTACAGCAGGTCCCTCGCTTCACTCGGGACGACAAGGATGGGGATGTCGTTCGATGCGACTTGCGCGGTGTCCAACGGTCCAGGCGCAGTCACCGCGCCCTTCGATGCGGAGCCGACATCGCGCGCGTACTTGGCCAGCACTCCGGTGGTCACGCGTGGCGCGATGCGCCGCGGTTCGCGCGCGGCGAGGTCGGCGTCGACATCGAGCCGACGCGTCGCGACATCGATGCGCACGATGTCGCCGTCGCGCAACTTCGCGATCGGACCGCCGTGCGCGGCTTCCGGCGCGATGTGGCCGACCATGAAGCCATGCGTGGCGCCGCTGAAGCGGCCGTCGGTGATCAGCGCGACATCGTTGCCGAGGCCCTGGCCAACCAGCGCAGCGGTGACCGCGAGCATCTCGCGCATGCCGGGGCCGCCTGCCGGGCCTTCGAAACGGATCACGACGACGTCGCCGGCTTTGATCGAACGGTCTTGCACCGCGGCGAACGCGTCTTCCTCCGAATCGAACACGCGCGCCGGGCCTTCGAAATGCTCGCGGCCATGGCCGGCGAGCTTGACGATGCAGCCTTCCGGCGCGAGATCGCCGTACAGGATCGAATAGCCGCCGCGCGGCTTGATCGGATCGGCGACGGAGCGCACCACGTCCTGCGCGCCGGCTGCGGGCAGCGCATCGAGTTCCTGGAAAAGGGAACGGCCGGTGATCGTCGGAATATCCTCGATCAGACCGGCCGTTCGCAGTTCGCGTGCCACCAATGCCGTACCGCCGTGTTGGAACATCTCCGCGGCGGTGTAACGACCTCCAGGTTTCAGGTCGGCGATCACCGGCGTGTTCGCCGATGCGGCTTCGAACTCCTCGAGGTCGAACGGCACACCGGCCTCGTGGGCGATTGCCAGCAGATGCAGCACTGCATTGGTGGAACCGGCCGTGGCCGAGACCGCGCGCGCCGCGTTGCGCAGCGCTTCGGGGGAGAGGAGTGCGCGCGGTCTCGGCCCGCCGTTGCGCAGCTGCTGCATCACGAGTTCGCCGCAGGCTTTCGCCGCGGCGGGCTTGTCGGCGTGGATCGCCGGGATGTCGTTTGCGCCCAGCGGCGACAGGCCCAGGAAGGTCAGCACCATCGCCATCGTGTTGGCGGTGAACTGGCCGCCGCAGGCGCCGGCGCCGGGGCAGGCATGGCGTTCGATCGCGTGCAGCTCGCCGTCGTCGATGCGGCCGGCGGCGTGCGCGCCGACGGCTTCGAACACGTCCTGCACGGTCAGCGCCTTGTCGCTGCCGTCCTTGGCGCGGCACTGTCCCGGCATGATCGTGCCGCCGTAGAGGATCACGCTGGGGATGTCGAGCCGCGCCGCCGCCATCGCGGCAGCCGGAATGGTCTTGTCGCAGCCGACCAGCATCACCACCGCATCGAGGCAGTGGCCCGAGACCGCGAGTTCGATCGAGTCGGCGATGGTCTCGCGCGAAGCCAGCGAAGCGCGCATGCCCTCGCTGCCCATGGCAATGCCGTCGGTGACGGCGATGGTGTTGAACTCGACCGGCGTGCCGCCGCCGGCGATCACGCCGGCGCGCACGTGCTGGGCCAGGTCGCGCAGCGTGAGGTTGCACGGCGAGACGTCGGTCCACGTATGCACGACTGCGACGAATGGTTTTGCGATCGCGGCGTCGTCGAGCCCGGCGGCGCGCAACATCGCGCGTGCCGGAGCTCTTGCTGGACCTAGTTTGATGGCATCGCTTTTCACGAACACGTGTTCCTTCGGCAGGAACCCGGGCCCAAAAAACGAAAAACCCCGCGCCTTTTCGGGCGCGGGGTCTAGGTTCTTTCGACCTGGGTGTGTGGTGTTACTTACACAAACCCGACTCCCGCGCCTGTTAGGACGGTAATAAGGACGAGTACGAGGACGAGGGTGGCAGCAGCGAAGCTCAACAGCGCGACCGGCACGTCGGGCGTGGCCTTGAGGGTCTGCGACTGGATGTTGCGCTGCGTCATGGACCGAGAAGAACACGATGGTTTGCGGGTTGTCAAGGGCTGCGCAGTAAATTTGCGCATTCTGCGCACCGAAACGAGGCCGCTGGCGCGATCGCGCCGGATTTCCCTTTAAGGAGAGAGCAGCGAATTTGCTTCTGAGCTGTTGTCGCCTGGAAAAAGCAGATCCCTCGCGGCCGCCGCTCCTTTTTTCAAACGGGGCAACCGCGAGTCAGTCCCAATCTGCGCGCAATCGGGCGCGCAGCGTTTCGTAAGCGGCCGGCAAGGATTCGGCCGAAGCAGGGCGGGCCAGCGAAACGGCCAGCGCCGGCGGCGGCTCGACCGTATGGCCGACCAGCGGCTCGACGATGCTCTCGAATTTGGCCGGGTGCGCGGTCGCCACCACGGCCCACGGTCGGATATCGCCCGCCTCGCGCAGGCGTTCGAGCAGGCGCAGTCCGGTCGCGGTATGGGGGCAAGGCACGACGCCGTGGCGTCGCGGCGCCTCGCGGATCGTGTCGCGGATCAGGTCGTCGCCGACGGATTCGGCGACGAAGGCCGCGCGCAATGCGGCGTCGTCGCCAAGCCAGTAGTGCAGTCGTTCGAAATTGCTCGGCGCACCGACGTCCATGGCATTGGCGAGCGTCGCCAGGCTCGCTTGCGGCGCGTAATCGGCGCCGGTGAAGAAGCGCGGCAAGACGTCGTTGGCATTGGTCGCCAGTCGGATCTCGCCGATCGGCAGGCCCATCCGCTTCGCCACGAATGCCGCGCAGGCGTTGCCGAGATTGCCGGTCGGCACGATGCAGTTCAGGGGCGCGCCATGATCGGCATGGAACCGCAGAGCGGTGTGGGCGTAATAAGCGGTTTGCGGCAGCAGGCGGCCGAGACTGATGCTGTTGGCGGAACTCAGCGCGATTTCGCGGCGCAAGGTCTCATCCGACAGCGCCTGTTTGGCGAGCCGCTGGCAGTCGTCGAAACTGCCGGCGACGCGGAACGCGCGCACGTTGTCGCCCCAGCAGCCGAGCCCGTGCGCCTGCCGCGGCGACACGCGGCCGTCGGGATACAGGATCGCCACGTTGAAGCCGGGCCGGCGATGGAAGGCCGCCGCGACGGCCGCGCCGGTGTCGCCCGAAGTAGCGACGATGATCGTGGTGGGCGGCGCGCCGTCCGTGCGCAGTCGCGCCAAGGCTTCGGCGAGGAAACGCGCGGCGTAGTCCTTGAACGCGGCCGTGGGGCCGCGGAATAGCTCGAGCAGCCAGTCGTTTTCGCCATGCAACCGTCGCAGGGGTGCAGGGAAGGAAAACGCTTGCGCGCAAATGTCGCTGAGCTGATCGCGCAGCGCTGAATCATCGAAGTAGGGCGCGAGTAGCGCGTGCGCAGTTTGGTCGAGAGTCGCGGACGGCGATTCCAAAGCAGTCTTTGGAAGATGTTCCGGTACGTACAGCCCGCCATCGGGAGCGAGGCCTGCGGCGAGCGCGTCGTCGAGGGAGGTTGCGAGCGTGGCGCTACGGGTGCTGAGGAATTTCATGGCCTGGAAGCCGTCATGACCAGCCATGCGGCTGTTAAGGGCCCCGCGAAGGCGGGAACCCAGTGACTTTGTTTTGCGCCGTCATCCCAGCGAAAGCTGGGACCCATTTTGATTCTTCCTTTATAGGAAGCAAAAGCAGGATCAAGTTGGATCCCAGCTTTCGCTGGGATGACGAAATAACTGGCGCTCGAAGAACAAGGCGCTGGGTCCCGGCCTTCGCGGGAATGACGACTCGAGTGATCAAGGCGCATCGATCACCTCCGCCCGCGGCCCCGCCACCGGCGAAACATAGGCGCGCGAATCGAACCCGGCCGCCGCGAACGCCGCACGCATCGACGGCGCCGCCGCCTCCGCTTGCGCTTTCGAGGCGAACCACGCGAACACGCTCGGTCCGCCGCCGGAAATGCTGGCGCCGAGCGCACCATGATCGAGCGCCGCCGACTTGACCTGCGCGAATCCCGGAATCAACGGCGCGCGCCGCGGCTCCACCAGCAGGTCCTGCAGCCCTTCGCCGATCATCGCCGCATCGCCGCGTTGCAGGCCGGTCAGGAACAAGGCCAGATGCGCGCTCTGTTCGACGATCAAACCGAGCGGATACGGCTCGGCCAGCGCCGCGCGCGCGCGGCGCGTTTCGAGCACCTGGTCGGGATGGACCGTTACGCAATGCAACCACTCAGGTGCGGACAGCGCGATCATCCGCGACGCCGTCGCCAGGACCACGCCGCCGAGCAGCATCGGCGCCACGTTGTCGCCGTGGCGACTCCCGCTGGACACCGATTCCCCGTCCAGTGCGAACGGATACAGCGCGTCGCGCGGCAGCGGCGCATCGAGCAGCGCATTCGCGGCCACGAGCGCGGCGACGCACGACGCCGCGGAACCGCCGAGGCCGGAGCCGAGCGGGATGCCCTTCTCCAGTTCCAGTTCGAAGCCGTGCGAGACACGCAGGCGTTCACGCAGCGACATCAAGGCCTGCCCAGCGGTGTTCTTGTCGGCGACCAGTGACAAGGATGCCGCGCCCGCGGCCTCGCCACGGATCGACACGATGCGCACGACCGGCGCGTCGATGCGTCGGACGATGGCGATGTCGCGCGGACCGGCGATGCTGTGACCGAGCAGGTCGAAGCCGACGCCGATGTTGCCGATGCTGGCGGGCGCGAACGCGCGCACGGGTTCGCGATCGGCACTCATACGGCAGCTTCGGTGGCGGCGACCGGAGCGCCGATCTGCGCACCGAGCGCCTGCGCGATCGTCAGCATGTCGCCGAACACGCCCGCCGCGGTCACTTGCGGCCCGGCGCCCGGCCCCTGCACCACCAGCGTGTTCTCCGAATAGCGCTCGCTGCGGAATTGCACGAGGTTGTCGGTCAGGCGCGTATGCCGGCAGGCGTGTTCCGCAGGCAGGCCGACCACGCCGACATGCGCGCTGCCGTCGCGTTCCAATCGCGCGATATGGCGCAGGCCCAGGCCTTGCGCAGTCGCGGCCGCCCATCGTGTCTGCATCGGAGCGTCGAGTTCTTCGAGGCGGGCGAGGAATTCCTCGCGGCTGACTTGTTGCAGTTCGACCGGCACCAGGCTCTCCACGATCACATCCTCGACCGACAATGCGCGCCCGGCCTCGCGCGCGAGGATCACCAGCTTGCGCGCGACGTCGAGTCCGGACAGATCATCGCGCGGATCGGGTTCGGTATAGCCCAGCGCCTGCGCCTCGCGCACCAGCGCCGAGAACGGCTGGCTGCCGTCGAAGCGGTTGAACAGCCACGCCAGCGTGCCCGACAGCATGCCATCGATGCCGTGCAGATCGTCGCCGGTATCGAGCAGGCTGCGCAGCGTCAGGATCACCGGCAGTCCCGCGCCGACGGTCGCCTCGTACAGGAAACGCCCGCCGCCGAGGCGTTGCGCTTCCCGAATCGCGGCATAGCGCGTCCAGTCGCCGCTGCCGGCATGCTTGTTGGGCGTGACCACGTGGATGCCGGCGGCGAGCCACTGCGGATACTTCGCCGCGACCGCATCGCTGGCGCTGCAGTCGACGATCAGTGCATGCGGCAGGTGTTCGGCGCGGATGTGCGCGGCGAAGGCGTCGAGGTCGGCGGATTGCGCGGCGGTTCCCTGCAGCGATCCGAGCGCACTGCCCGGATCGAGGCCGGTTTCGGACAGCACCATCCTCTTGCTGTCGCTGACGCCGCGGATGCGCAGGTCGAGCCGCGATTGCGAGCGTAGCCGCGGCAAGGTCGCGGTCAGTTGCGACAGCAACGCGCGGCCAACCTGGCCCGGTCCGATGATGCCGACCGACAGGTATTGCGGCGACAGCCAGAATGCCGAATGCGCCGCGCGCAGCGCGCGCGTGGCATCGGCGCTCGCGATCGCCACCGAGATGTTGCGCTCGCTCGCGCCCTGTGCGATCGCGCGCACGTTGACGCGCGCCTGCGCCAGGCCGCCGAGCAGGCGAGCGGCTACGCCCGGCGTGCCGACCATGCCGTCGCCGACCGCGGCCAGCACGCAGATATCCGTGGTCACGTGCACGGCCTGCGTGCGCTGGTCGGCCATCGCGTCGGCGAAGGCGGCCGCGATCGCGGCGCGGCCACGCTCGGCCTGATCGGCGCGGACGATGCAGCAGATCGAATGCTCGGATGAGCCTTGCGAGATCATCGTCACCGACACGCCGGCGCCGTGCAGCGCCGCGAACAGGCGCTCGGCGGTGCCCGGCACGCCGACCATGCCGTTGCCGGCCAGTTCCAGCACGGCGAGGTCGCGGACCAGGCTCAGGCCTTTGACCGGCGTGCCTTCCAGATCGGAGCGTGCCTCGATCAGCGTGCCCGGCGCCTGCGGGCGATGCGTGTTGCGGATGCGCAGCGGAATGCCGCGCGACTGCACCGGCGCCAGCGTCTGCGGATGCAGCACCTTGGCGCCGAAGTAGGCCAGTTCACAGGCTTCGGCATACGACAGCGACGACAGGCAGACCGCATCCGGCACCAGCCGCGGATCGGCCGACAGCACGCCGTCGACATCGGTCCAGATGGTCAGCGCATCGGCATCGCAAAGATTGGCGAAGATCGCCGCGGAGAAATCGCTGCCGTTGCGGCCGAGCGTGGTCGCCTGGCCTTGCGCATCGCTGGCGACATAGCCGGTGACGACGGCATCGCGACCGGGATGCCCCGCGCGCCATTGGGCGAAACGACGACGGCTTTCGTCCCAGTCGACGCCCACGCCCATCTCGCCGGGATGCACGACCAGCACCTCGCGCGCGTCGAGGCGCTGCCAGCCGCCCGACTCGCCGCCGAGCGCGGCCTGCACCAGCCGCGACGACCAGATTTCGCCGAGGCCATGCACGCGTGCGCTGATGGGGTCGCCGTCCGGCGCGTGCCTGGTCAGCGCGTCGAGATCGTGGCGCAACGCGTCGAAGTCATCGGCCAGCGCGCCGTGCAGGCCGAAACCGCCGTCTCCGTCCAGCGCCGCGGCCGCCTGCAGGTGCCGTTGCCGCAAGCTGTCCCAGGCCGGTGCCCAATCCCCGCCTTGCTGCGCCGCCGAACTCAGCGCGACCAGTGCATTGGTCGTGCCCTGCATCGCCGAGACCACGACCAGACGCATGCCGGCGCCATCGCCGAGCAAGCCGCCGATCGCGCGCATCTGCGCAGCATCGTCCAGGCTGCTGCCGCCGAACTTGTGCACGTGGCAACGGGGCGAGGATTCGTTCGAAGAAGACGCAGACGACATGGTGGAGCTCCGGTTGGGCTCCGCACCGCGAGTCGGGGAAGGCTGCCAGCCCGCACCCGGATCGGGTGCGGAGCGGCGTGGTCGATCAGCTGGACACGCGCGTCCGCACCCTGGATGGGGTCGTGGTCGTCGTGGTGGTAATCGTCATCGCCATTGGGCACGCCGCGCCCCGGCCTTGGGGCAAGGCTGCGGTGCGGGCGATGGCGGAAGGTGAGCGCATGCGACAGCAATACCGGGCAATGGTGCGGCGCGTCAAGTACCGGCAAGACCCGCCAGCTCTCCCGCTGGATGTGCGGACCGGCCTGTGCTGGAGCGGTTCAGAGCTCGCGGTGGCCGATCGCCTGAGCCCGCGCGTACGTTTGATCGCGTGATTCGGCTTCCCAGCCCGCGCGCACGTGAGGTTCCGCCTCCGCCCACGTGACGTCGGACCCGCCGCGCACGTTGAACCAACCGTCTTGAAGCTGCGAGGTGCCGGAGTCCCACCGCACGTCCGGGTAGAACTCCCGAAGGTAACGCCCGTACATCCAGCAGAAGTCGCGGTCTTCGTTCGAAATCGACTTGGCCATGGCAGCAGGTCTCAGGTCGGCACGGCGAGACTATTGCGCTGCTGTTCCCGTCTGTTCTGTGCGGAACCGTACATAGAGAACGGAATCTCCGTGATCCGCTGGGGACGCTCAAAGACTGCGAGGAATTCAGGTTGTTCGACGTGAAAAAGTTCGGTCGCTCGCTCCTAACCTTCCAACCCGTTCAGATCGCAAAAAGCTGCGGAAAAACAAGCTTTTCCTTGTGCTTTGGGCGAATGAAGCGCAGTGTGGATTGCACGCACTTCCCGCCCACTCGCGGGAAGCCTGGTCCAGGGCGACACGAGCTCGCCCTTTGCTGACGTTGGCCCAGCGCAGCGACCTGATCCACATGCCGCGGACCACCGCTATGTGCGCTCCCGTACATACGTCCTTGCCCCTGCGACTGAAAATCGCCTGTCTAACGGGGGCAGCCGCTGCGCATGAACAAGGAAACACCATGGAGACCGGGTAACCGTCTCCTTGCGGCTTTGCCCGCCGCAGCTTGCGCACGACTGAAGCCGGACCTGCAGCTCGTGTCGTTGCCCGTGGGAAAAGTGCTTTACGAATCCGGCGCCCATCAGCATCAGATGTACTTCCTCCGCAGCGGCATCGTCTCGTTGCTCTACGTGATGCAGAACGGCGACACCGGTGAGATCGCCATGACCGGCAACGAAGGCATGGTCGGGACGGCGGTGTTGCTCGATAGCCAGAGCACCCCGACCCGGGCCGTCGTGCAAGTCGCCGGCGAAGCCCTGGTACTCAAGGCCGAAGCGGTGGATCGCGAGTTCAAGCGCGGCGGGCCGTTCCAGGTCGTCGTGCTGCGCTACATGCAGGCGGTCATCGCTCAGATGACGCAGACGGCCATTTGCAGTCGCCATCATTCGGTCGAAAAGCAGCTATGCAGGTGGCTGCTGCTAAGCCTCGATCGCGTCGATGCAGATGAAATCAAGATGACCCAGGAACTCATTTCGAACATGCTCGGTGTACGCCGCGAGGGCGTTACCGAAGCAGCCGGACGCCTGCAGGAAGCAGGCCTGATCCAGTACAGCCGGGGCAATATCCGGGTCACGAACCGGGATGGACTGGAGCAGCGCTGCTGCGAGTGCTACCGGGTCGTTCACGACGAGTACGAGCGCTTATTGCGCAACCCAGTCGCGGTTTGATGGGTCAGGCAGCCTATGTGCGGAACCGCACAGAAGGGTGCGGACAGACAGGATCATAGTTTTTCACCCGAGCTGCAGAATTACGGCGATGGGTGAAAGAATTTCGGATGACGACCGCGACTTCTGCCGTCTGTATGGCGCGCAGTGTCGTGACTTCTACGGGAACATGCCGTGGGAGCTCGGCGCACCGCGGCTGCAGCGAGGCTGGTTCCGCGTACGCGGATCTTCTCCGGTCGACTGGCCCGACGCGGAGCCATATGTCCGCGAGGGATGGAACGGGGTCGACGAGCGCGGAGACGCGCGCGAGTCGGTAGGCTGACACGCGCCAGCTTGGGCGACGATTCACGTTCCGACTGAACGCGACGACGATTCCTGGTGACGCCGGACCCGGCACGGCGATCCCATACGGGAAAACCGTCATCGCGAGGCACATGCTGTTTGGGTGTGATCCTTCATTCCCGGCGGACTGCCGAGCCGCGTGACCATATCCGCTGGATTCCGCCCGAGGCTCGACCCTCCAGTGCGCGGAAAGCGTTTTCTGCTGCACTGCATGGTGACAAACGCGGTCGAGCCTGATTAGGCTGCGTCATTCGATGTTAGCGCTACCACGTTTGACCGCATCCTGGCACGGGTCATCCGTTGGGAAGGTTCGTTGGGAAGCGTCGCCGCTAGACAGGGTTTCGATGCGGGGGGCAGTGCTAAGGAACCGGCATTGCTGCAACGGGCGCTTACAAACGCCCGGTCTGGATGAGGGCGGGCTATGGCCTGCATGTGCCCCGGGGGGCGACCACATCCATCAATCGAAGAACGAGGGGAGGGTAACCAGATGAAAGATTGCAGGTGTCGACGCCTGACGCTGACGACGACCGTGGTGGGTGCAAACGCTGCTTCGCGTGCCGAAAGCTACATGCCTTTGGCAGTCCAAACTCCTGTGCTGAGGACACGCTCATGAATCACAAGTTGAAGCGATTCAAGTCGAAGGCCATGTTCACCATCGTCGGCGGCGCAATCATCCTCAACCCCGCTTTCGCCCAGGACCCGCAGGCGCAGCAAACCCAACAGACGGAATCGCAGACGCAGCCAACTGCAGCGGACGCAACGACCAGTGCCGATGAAGCGAGGACACTCGATACGGTCGTCGTCACCGGCATCCGCAGCAGCCTCGACCACTCGATGGGGATCAAGCGCGATGCGGCCGGCGTGGTCGACGCGATCAGTGCCGAGGACATCGGCAAGTTCCCCGACACCAACCTGGCCGAGTCGCTGCAGCGCATCACCGGCATCTCGATCGAGCGCCGCGACGGCGAAGGCGCGCAGGTCACCGCGCGCGGCTTCGGCCCGCAGTTCAACATGGTCACCCTCAATGGTCGCCAGATCCCGGGTGCGGACGCCTTCGGCGCGGCCGGCCAGGTGGCGATCGGCGGCGTCGACGGCGGCACCCGCGCGTTCAACTTCGCCCAGCTCGCTTCCGAGGCGATCAGCGGCATCGAGGTGTACAAGACCAGCCAGGCGCAGGTTCCTAGCGGTGGCATCGGCGCCACCATCAACATCCTGACCGACAAGCCGTTCAACCACACCGGCTTCGTCGCCAGCGCCGGCGCCAAGCTGGTGTCCGACGAGTCGCAGCCGTTCGACAACGAGATCACTCCGGAAGTGTCCGGCATCTTCAGCTTCACCAACGCCGACAAGACCTTCGGCGTGGGCATCAATGCCAGCTACCAGAAGCGCAAGGGCGGCTCGGTGCAGGCGACCGATAACTACTGGAACATCCAGCCCTGGACCGGCACGATGCCCGGCGACCCCGACGTCGTGAATGCGCCGACCGTCGGCGAGCTTTACGCACGCCCCAATGACTTGCGCTACGCGTTCTCCGAATTCGAGCGCGAGCGCATCAATGGCCAGGCGATCGTGCAGTTCGCGCCGATCGACAGCCTGACTCTGACCCTCGACTACACCTACTCGACCAACGAGATCACGGAGAACCGCGGCGAGCAGAGCATGTGGCTGCAAAACAGCCAATACACGGATGTCGAGTTCGACACTAGCGGCGCGGTCGCCACGCCTGTGTACATCCGCGAGATCGCCGGGATCAAGGACTTCGGCCTCGAGCAGCAACGCAGCATGCAGAAGTACAAGCTGGGCTCTCTGGGCTTCAATGCCAACTGGGATGTCAGCGACAACTTCCGCTTGAGCCTCGACGCGCACGATTCCAAGAACGAGAGCCGGCCCAACGACCCGCTGACCGGCGGCGGCTCGATCTTCATGAGCATCGCCGGCACGAACAACTGCACCGTCGGCCCGCACTGCGGCGGTTCGTGGGTGCAGGAAATGTGGTTCAACAACGACTTGCCGATCGGTTCGCAGACCTGGTACCCGACCCCGGCAGACGCGCTCGCCGGCACCAACGGCGTGACCAACCCCGGTTTCGTCGAAGGTGAAATCGGTTCGCAGGTGCTGCGCATCAACGCGCAGACGCAAGTCAGCGAGGTCAAGCAGGCCCGCATCGATGGCGAATGGAGTTTCGACAGCGGTCGCTTCCAGTTCGGTGTGGATAGCACCAAGTCCTCCACCCACCGTCTGCAGGCCGCCGAGGCCTATCACACGCTCGGCGACTGGAGCGTAGCCAACGTCGATTCGGATGTCGCCGGTGGGCTGATGGGCCTGCTGCGGCCGATCGACCTGGTCGGCCTGTTCGACGACTACAGCATCGGCAGCAGCAATGGCGCATGGACGGGCGACGCCGGCGCGCTGGCCCAATGGGCCGCCAATCAGTACGGCCTCAGCCTCGGCGTCAGTCCGCAGAATGCCAACGACCAGCGCATCGAGGAAAAGACCCAGGCGGCCTACATGCAGGTGGAGCTGGACGGTGAACTCGGCGGCATGCGGACCAATACCCGCGTCGGCGTGCGCTACGAAAAAACCGATTTGGTTGCGACCTCGGTCATCGCCATCCCCGAGGCCGTCGAATGGCAGGCCAACAACGATTTCCGCATCGTGCTGTCCGATGAGCAGCAGCCGTTCAGCGAGGACACCAGCTACAGCTTCATCCTGCCCAATCTGGACTTCAGCATCGATTTCACCGACGAGCTGAAGGGCCGCGCTTCGTTCGGCAAGACCATCGCGCGGGCGCCCTACAGCAACCTGTACGCCGGTCCGAGTGCGCAGCAACCGTTCGGCTCGGTGCTGCTCGATCCGTCCGTCCGCGCCAGCGGCACCGCGCAGAACCCGAAGTTGCAACCACTGGAATCGGACAATCTGGATCTCGCGCTGGAGTGGTACTTCGCCGATGCCAGCTATGTCTCGGTGACGTACTGGAACAAGCGAGTGAACAACTTCGTCGGCAACACCGTGGTGCAGGAATCGCTGTACGGGCTGACCGACCCGACCAGCGGACCGGATGCGCAGGCGGCACTGGCCTTCCTGCAAAGCCAGGCCTGCATCGACCAGGTCGGTGCAGCCAATGCCGCCGCGTGCTCGGGCAACGACACCTCGCTGTTCACCGCACTGGCGCTATTGCGCAACGATCCCGCAGGGCTGGCTGCCTTCAACGGCACCGACGCGCAACGGCTGGCGACGGAGAACGCCTACAACCTGGTCGGCGAGGCGGATGACCCGCTGTACATGTTCAACGTCAACCGCCCGGTCAACCAGCACGAGGCCAAGCTGCACGGCTGGGAGCTGGGCGGGCAGTACTTCTTCGGCGACAGCGGTTTCGGCGTCTTCGCCAACTACACCATCGTCGAGGGCGACGTGGGCTTCGACAACGGTGGCGATCCCGCTATCGACCAGTTCTCGCTGACCGGACTGAGCGATACCGCCAATGCCATGTTCATGTACGAAAAATACGGCTGGTCCGTGCGCCTGGCCTGGAACTGGCGCGACGAGTACCTGATCCTGGCCAACCAGGGCGCCAGCCGCAATCCGTACTACGTGGAGGACTACCAGCAGTGGGACCTGAGCGTGAATTACGCGCTCAACGACCACTGGTCGTTCGGCCTCGAAGCGATCAACCTGACCGGCGAGGACGTGCGCTGGCATGCCCGCACCGACCAGCAGATCGTCAAGCTGGCCGACCAGAGCCCGCGCTACATGCTGGGTGTCCGCTACAAGTTCTAACCTCCCGGGCCGGACACCGGAGTTGTGGCGACAGGCGGGACCGCTGCGAGAGCAGCGGCCCCTTTCTTTTCTGCAGGCGCGACGGCCCATCCCGGCTTGCCGACGCGATGGGTTTGTGGAATGTTCGCCGGGTCTGCGCCGGGACCCCGATTCACCGCTGGAGCCGAGATGGCCCGATACGAGCTGCTCAACAACGTGACGCACAAGGATCTGCGCGTCGTCACGCGCTTTGGCCGCGAATTCGGCGATGACATCGGCATGGTGCTGGCGTTCCCGACCGAATACGCCGAACTGCAAAGGGAATATCCGATCTTTTTCCGCAAGGACCGCGACAGCGGCGAATGGCAATCGGTCGCGCTGCTGGGTTTCGAACAGAAGGAAAACCTGTTCCTGCAGGGCGAGCGCTGGAATGCCGCCTACCTGCCGGGCGTCGTCGCCAAGGGGCCGTTCCTGATCGGCTTCCAGGAACAGCGGATCGACGGCGAGCTGCGCAAGGAACCGGTCATCCACATCGACCTGGATCATCCGCGCGTCAATGCCAGCGAAGGCGAGGCCGTGTTCATGCCGCAGGGCGGGCACAGCCCCTATCTGCAACACGTCACCACGGTGCTGCGTGGCATCCGCGACGGCACGGAGACCGGCAAGGCCATGTTCGCGGCGTTCGAATCGCTGGGGCTGATCCAGCCGGTCGCAGCTCGACGTGAAACTCGACGGCAGGCACAGCGTGAACTTGGCCGGACTGTACGGCATCGACCGCGAGCGGCTCGCCGGACTCGATGCCGCGTCGCTGCATCTTCTCAATCACGCCGGGTATCTCGAAGGCGCGTTCCTGGTGCTCGCCTCGATGCACAACGTGCGTCGGCTGATGGCGGAAAAACAACGCCGCTTGCAGCAGCGCACCGATGCGGTTTCGCCAGCATCGGAGCGCGCGGCCTGAGCGACATGGTCGAGGTCGCCACCATGCGCGTGCTGGAGGACTGTCGGCCTGACGCGCTGCCGCTCGACGAACTGATCGAGGCCGGGCAACCGATGGTGCTCCGGGGCGTGGCGCGCCACTGGGGGCTGGTCCAGGCGGGCCTGCGCGGCGCGCACGAAGCGATGGCCTACCTGCGTGGTTACGACAACGGCCGACCGGTGCAGTATTCCTACGGCGGCCCGGAGATCGCGGGTCGGCCCTTCTACAACGACGACTTCACGAAATTGAACTGCGAGGTCCGGCGCGGCGGACTGGACGAATTGCTGGATGGGATCGCCGCCCACCTGGATGAGGCACAGGCGCCGACGTATTACCTGGCGTCGTTGCTGATCGATGGCAGTCTGCCGGGCTTCCGAGGAGCGAACGATCTCGACTTCGCCGCTTGCGGTATCGAGGCGCCTCCGAGCATCTGGATCGGCAACCGTGTAGTCGCATCCTGCCATTACGACGCGCCCAACAATCTGGCTTGTTGTGCCGTCGGCCGGCGGCGGTTCACCGTGTTCCCACCGGATCAGATCGCCAATCTCTACCCCGGTCCGCTGGAACCGACGCCCGGTGGTCAGGCGATCAGCGTGATCGATTTCGCTGCTCCCGACTTCGAGCGTTATCCGCGATTCCGCGAAGCACTCGCGAGCGCTCAAAGCGCGGTGTTGGAACCGGGCGATGCCGTCTTCATCCCGAGCATGTGGTGGCACCACGTCCAGGGGCTGGACGCGTTCAACGTGCTGGTCAACTACTGGTGGAGCAGCTCGCCCGCGCACATCCCCACGCCGATGCATGCGCTCTACCACGCACTGTGGACGATCCGTGACCGGCCGGAACGGGAAAAGCAGGCTTGGCGTGAGGTGTTCGAGCACTACGTCTTCGGTCCGGCCGAGCGCGCTGGAGAGCACTTGCCCGCAGCGGCGCGCAACGTGCTCGGGCCCATGGACGAAACGCTCGCGCGCCAGCTCCGCGCCATGTTGATTGGAAAGCTCAATCGCTGAACGACGCGGAGAACGCGTCGCACCGCATCCATTGCAGAAGGGAGAGGGCGAATTGGACAAGTCGGGCAAGGACCGGATATGCAAGGTGGTGATCGCAGGTGGCGGCACCGCGGGTTGGCTTGCCGCCTGTGCGCTGTCGCACCAGTTCCGGGGTCGGCTCGATATCACGCTGGTCGAGTCGGAGCAGATCGGCACCGTCGGCGTCGGCGAATCGACGGTTCCGCCGATCCGCAGCTTCCACCGATTCCTGCAGATCGATGAGCAGGAGTTTCTGCGCGCGGTCGCCGGCACCTTCAAGCTCTCGATCTCGTTCGAAAACTGGCGCAAGCACGGCGAACGTTACATCCATCCGTTCGGCATCACAGGGCAAAGCACCCTGGTCTGTGGCTTCCATCATTTCTGGCTCGACAGCCTGCGTCGCGGCATGCAATCGGAACTGGGCGACTACTGCCTGGAAACCGTGGCTTCCCGGGGCGACCAGTTCGACCTGTCGCAACAGCCACAGGTCAACTACGCTTACCACCTGGATGCCGGCCTTTATGCGCGCTTCCTGCGGCGCAAGTCGGAGGACTACGGGCTGAAACGCATCGAAGGCAAGATCCAGGAAGTCAGGCAGCATGCGGAAAGCGGTTTCGTCGAAGCGCTGGTGCTGGAGGACGGGCAGCTCGTCGAAGGCGACTTGTTCATCGACTGCACCGGTTTCCGCGGCCTGCTGATCGAGCAGACGCTGAAGACCGGCTACGAGGACTGGAACCACTGGCTGCCCTGCGACCGCGCCGTGGCGGTGCAGACCGAATCCGCCGGTCCGCCGGTGCCGTACACGCGTGCGATCGCGCACGAGGCCGGTTGGCGCTGGCACATCCCGCTGCAGCACCGCGTCGGTTGCGGGCTGGTCTTCTCCAGTCGCCACATATCCGACGACGAGGCGCGCGCCAAGCTGCTGCGCGATGTCGGAGCGCGGCCGATCAAGGATCCATGGCTGGTGCCTTTTCGCACCGGCCGCAGGCTGAAGGCCTGGAACAAGAACGTCGTGTCGCTGGGACTGGCCAGCGGTTTCATCGAGCCGCTGGAATCGACCAGCATCCACCTCGCCATCAGTGCCGTGGTGCGCCTGATCCAACTGTTTCCGTTCGACGGCATGTCCCCGTCGCTGGTCGACATCTACAACGACGTCAGCCGCGCCGAGATGGAACACGTGCGCGACTTCATCATCCTGCACTACCACGCCAACCAGCGCGACGAGCCGATGTGGAAGGAATGCCGCGAGATGGAATTGCCGGAATCGCTGGCGATGCGCCTGCGTGCATGGCGCGAGCGCGCGCATGCTTGGCAAGGCGCGGACGAACTGTTCCGGGTGGATTCGTGGACCCACGTGATGCTGGGTCAGGGCATCGTGCCCGGGCAGCACCATCCGCTGGCGCGGACGCTGCCCGACCAGGACCTGCGCAAGCTGTTCGATTCGATCCGGCAGCCGATCGACCGCGCGGTTGCGCAGATGCCACCGCAGCAGGAATTCATCGATCGCTATTGCAAGGCCGCGCCCGAGGTGTGGGAAACGAGGCGGCCGGAGATGCAGGCGTAACCCATGTGCGCTTCAGGCCGACCGACAGGGAAGGCAGCATGCTACTGAGCCGCCATCCCGACATCCGCGTCAGCAGACTTGCCATCGGCGATGAGAAAGCACCTTTGCTGATCATCGACAATCTCGTCTCAGATCCCGAGCGTCTTGTGCGGAAGGCGGCGCGCAGCGACTTCGTCGGACAGCGTTCGATGTTTCCTGGCATCCGCGCACGGGCGCCGTTCTCATACGGGCATTTCCTCGAATCGACCTTGAACCCTTTCCTTTTGGAATGCTTTGGACTGGAGCCCGGCCGTTTCGTATTCCCGATGTGCCACTACTCGCTGGTGACCCTGCCGCCGGAAAAGTTGGCGTTCCTGCAGCGGGTGCCGCACATCGATTCGGTTTCCGGCAACGGTTTGGCGACCGTGCATTATCTGTTCCATGGAGACTGGGGCGGGACGGCCTTCTACCGCCATCGCTGGACGGGTTTCGAGTATGTCGACGAAGGACGCAAGGACGAGTACTTCCATCGCCTTGAGCGCGAAAGCCAGGGTGCAGAGGCTGCAGGCGCGGGTTATATCGATAGCGATACGGCGCTGTTCGAGCGCATCGCCAAAGTGGATGGCATGTTTAACCGGATAGTGGTTTATCGACGCAACTCACTGCATTCCGGCCGTATCGACAATGCGCGGATCCCGCCCGCCGATCCAGTGGCTGGGCGACTGTCGATCAATACTTTCATAGACGTGGTGCCATGACACGCACCTTTGCGGACATGGCGTATGACGTGCCATTCCGCACTAGGCGGAGCAACTGGAACCGTCGGCGCTGCCTGTCGATCGATGGCTGCGTGTCGGCATGCCGCTGAAGTGCTTCGCCACCGCGGGCGCCAACATGGGCAAGCTGACCGTGGCAGCGGGGTCGAATCCATTGCAGGTTATCGGCTGTCGATCGGCGAGGTCGGTTACGGAACCGTCTCTGAGCACATACTCCGTTGCGATGACGCTTGGTAAGTCTTTGTTTGTAAATGCATTCTGCGCTGCAGCAGGCTTTTTTCGCGGACGCTGGTTAAAGTGCAGCTTCGCGTTGGGCGGGGTGAGACGGAACGTGAAATCAGGTCTTGTCAACAGTTGGCCTTTTTTTTGCCAACGAAATGGTAGCGCTAACTTTTTTGATGTCGGAGCGCATTTCCAATGACGCTGACCGCCGGCATCGATGCGGGTACGCAGAGCGTCAAGGTCGTTGTTTACGACGATGACGCCCGCCGCGTCGTTGCGTCGGCCAATGCGCCGCTGGAACTCATCAGCGGTGATGACGGCACCCGCGAACAGCACCCCGATACTTGGGTAACCGCAGTCCAGGCATGCTTCGGAGGCATCGACGTCGCTCTTCGACGTAACGTAAGGGCGCTCGCTATATCGGGACAGCAACATGGATTCGTGCCGATCGGCGCAGACGGCGAAGTGTTGGCGCCGGCAAAGCTTTGGTGCGACACCAGCAGCATTGCAGAGTGTCTTGAAATCACCGACGCCGTGGGGGGGGCAGAGCGCTGCATCGCGTTGGCGGGCAATCCGATCCTCGCCGGATATACCGCCTCCAAGCTCCCATGGACACGCAAGCACCGGCCCGAAGCATATCGCCGGCTGGCAAAGATTCTGCTGCCGCACGACTACTTGAATTTTTGGCTCACAGGCGAAGCATTCTGCGAACACGGCGATGCTTCTGGCACCGGTTGGATGGATGTGCGCAGGCGGCAGTGGTCGCCTGTTCTCTTGCATGCGATCGATCCTCATCGGGACCTTGCGTCGTGCTTGCCGCCGCTGGTCGCAACCGGGAGCACGTTCCCGATCCACGCGAAGCGCGCGGACGAACTTGGCCTGTCGCGTGACGTCCTTGTGGCCGTAGGCGGTGGCGACAACATGATGGCGGCCATCGGTACCGGATGCGTGGTGCCGGGCAGGCTGGCGATGAGCCTGGGAACCTCGGGCACGCTGTTCGCTTATTCGGACACGCCCGTCATCGACCCGGCAGGCGGCTGGGCGGCCTTCTGTTCGTCGACCGGTGGCTGGTTGCCGCTGATCTGCACGATGAACTGCACCGTGGCAACCGAGACCATTGCCAAACTATTCGGCTTCAGCACGCGGGCCGGCGATGCACATATCCTGGCGACTGCGCCGGGTGCCGGCGGCCTCACGTTGCTTCCGTTCTTGAACGGAGAACGCACGCCTGATCTGCCACTCGGGAAAGGCGTACTGACAGGCTTGGCTGCGCAAAACGCCAGCGCAGCCCATTTCTATCGTGCCGCGATGGAAGGCGCGACGTTCGCCTTGAAGTACGGCTACGACGCATTCCTGTCGGCCGGCATGAAATTCGACCGCATCGTGCTGACCGGTGGGGGCGCTACCAGCGCCGCCTGGCGTCAGATGGTGGCCGACGTGTTCGGATTGCCCGTGGAGGTTCCGCGCGAAGCCGAAGGCGCGGCATTCGGTGCCGCCCTGCAGGCCCTGTGGTCGCTCTCGCACGCGAAGGGAGAAGAAAAATCCCTGCCCGAACTGGTCGACGCGCACGTCACCAAAGACGAGGCGCTGGCTTGCACGCCGGACGTCGAGCAGGTCGAGGCATACCGCGAGCCCTATCAGCGCTACCTGGAACACCTGGCAGCCGTGAAGCATATCTACGCTGCATGACGAGCTCTCCGATCCGTAAGACAAACAGCTGGGAACCCCCATGAACATCCAACACTTCATCGGCGACAAGGAATACTTCCCCGGCATCGGCCGCATCCCGTTCGAGGGCAAGGGCTCCGATAATCCGCTCGCGTTCAAGGTCTACGATGCTGGCAAGCAGCGTCGGCGGCAAGACCATGCGCGAGCACCTGCGTTTCGCGGTGTGCTACTGGCATAGCTTCTGCAACGCCGGCCACGACCCGTTCGGACCTGGCACGCGCGCCTACCCCTGGGATGCGGGCGCCGGCAGCGCGCTTCAGAAGGCCGAGGCGCGCGTCGACGCCGCCTTCGAGTTCTTCAGCAAGCTCGGCGTGCCTTATTACTGCTTCCACGATATCGATCTGGCGCCGGACGCCAGCGATGTCGGCGAGTACGAACGCAACCTCAAGCACATGGTCGCGCTGGCGAAACAACGCCAGCAGGCCACCGGCGTGAAGCTGCTATGGGGCACGGCCAACCTGTTCAGCCATCCGCGTTACATGAATGGCGCTTCCACCAATCCCGATTTCGCCGTGGTCGCGCGCGCGGCGGTGCAGGTGAAGAACGCACTGGACGCCACGGTCGAGCTCGGCGGCGAGAACTACGTGTTCTGGGGCGGCCGCGAAGGCTATGCCTGCCTGCACAACACCGACATGAAGCGCGAGCAGGCGCATATGGCGCGCTTCCTGACGATGGCGCGCGACTACGGCCGCAGCATCGGCTTCACCGGCAACTTCCTGATCGAGCCCAAGCCGATGGAGCCGATGAAGCACCAGTACGATTTCGACAGCGCCACCGTGGTCGGCTTCCTGCGCCAGCATGGCCTCGACCAGGACTTCAAGCTCAATATCGAAGCCAACCACGCCACCTTGTCCGGCCACACCTTCGAGCACGACCTGCAGGTGGCGTCCGATGCCGGCCTGCTCGGCAGCATCGACGCCAACCGCGGCAATCCGCAGAACGGCTGGGATACCGACCAGTTTCCCGACCGACCTGTACGACACGGTTGGCGCGATGCTGGTGGTGCTGCGCCAGGGCGGGCTGCAGCCGGGTGGCCTCAACTTCGATGCCAAGGTGCGGCGCGAATCGACCGATCCGCAGGATCTGTTCCTGGCCCATATCGGCGGCATGGACGCCTTCGCGCGTGGACTGGAGGTCGCGCATGCGCTGCTGCAGCAGTCGCCGCTGGAAACCTGGCGCAAGGAGCGCTATGCCAGCTTCGACGCAGGGCGAAGGCAAGGAGTTCGAGAAGGGACAGCGCACGCTGGCCGAGTTGGCCGCCGCGGCTTCCAAGGCTGGCGAACCCTCGCAGCGTAGTGGACGACAGGAAGCTTACGAGAACCTGTTGAATCAGTACCTGTTGCGCTGATCCGCTGCCGTCCCTGCAAGGTGAACCCATGTCCAGCGCATCCTTGAGCAGTGCCAGTCCCGGCAGTGGCCAGAACATCCGCAGGGAGCTGGAACAGATGCACGGCTGAAGCAGCGATGCCGGGCGCGAAGGGATTATCTGCCGTGATGGCGACCGATCGCTTTCCTGTGCGATCGATCCAATGCCCGTCCGCCGGATCTGCCGAACGAGACCGGCGCAACCTGTTCCGCGCGCGGGCGATGCCGATGCCAATCCCCGACTTAGATCTTCGCCGGCCGCTTCCGCTTGGAAAGGGGGGCGACCGAATCGCGGATGACCAGTTGATGCGGGGCCACGTGGTCGACCACCATGCGCGTGCTGCGGTCCTTGCGCCGGATGTTGCGCAACAGGATGTCGATGGCCGAGTCGGCCATGTCGGAAACCGGCTGGTGGATGGTGGTCAGTTCGGGCCAGACCGTGGTCGCGGCGAAGGTGTCGTCGAACCCGACCACCGAGAGATCGCGCGGTACATCCATGCCTTTGCGATGCGCGACCGAGATGACCGCCGCGGCCATGTCGTCGTTGCTGGCGAAGATCGCGGTCGGCCTGCGACGGTGAGCGAGCAGGTTCTCGCTCGCTTCCAATCCCGACCGATAGGTGTAGTAACCCTGTTGCACCAGGGTTTCGTCGTGGGCGATGCCCGCCTCGCCAAGCGCGGCCTGGAAACCTTCATAGCGATGCGCGCTGGCCGTCTGGTTAGGATGGCCCTTGATGTAGCCGATGCGGGTGTGGCCCTGCGCGATCAGGTGTGCGGTGATTTCCTTGCTGGCGCGGAAATCGTCGATGCGTACGCACGAGATCTCGCTGCTGAAACGGCCCGAGGCGATCGCAACGACGGGAATGCCGGCACTGATGAACTCCTTGATCACCGCCTTGGATTCGCACAGCGGTGGCGGCAGGATCACGCCGGCGACGCTCTTGGCGAGGACGCGTGCCGCGCTGCGCTCTTCTTCTGCACTGAGGTTGTCCCAGGTGTCGATGACCAGCTGCGCGGCGGTCCGCGCGGCGCCGCTCAACGCGCCCACCAGCAGTTCGCGCAGGTAAGCCGAACTCGGGTTGGTGTAGATCAGCGCGATGCGGGTGTGCTGCGCCGCAGCCAGCGAACTGGCCGCCAGGTTGGGTGTGTAGTCGAGCTCGCGGACCGCGCGCATGACGTTTTCGCGCGTGGAGTCGCGCACCTTGCCGTGGCCGCTCATCACTCGCGATACGGTCATCGGCGACACGCCGGCGAGCAAGGCCACTTCGTCGATGGTGACGGCGCGTCCTTTGCGGCGGATCGATTTCTTGGGTTTTTCCAACGTTCGCGCCTTTGCTTTGTGGGCGGTCGTGGACGCGGCGGCACGCGAGCGACGCCCGATGGCCCTGGGAACCACCTTCAATCGCAGATCAGGGACGGGTATGACGATCGGGCGATCGTAACGCTAACAGACAAGCACGGCGAGCATGAGAATCGCTCCGGCGGCCATGACGGCGAGCTTCCACAACTGTGTGTTGGAGGTCTCTCTCGATACTTGCACGGCATTGTCGCGGCCATCGCCTGCGGTCTTGCGGCCGTGCTTTGCATGTTGCCTGCGCACGCCGAAGACGGTCACGAACTGTGGCTGCGCTATCGACAGGTGGCCGCCGCGCAAGCGGAGCGCGATCGCGCACATGCCTCGCAATTGATCGCCGGGCGGGACACCGCCACCCAGGTCGCGGCGCGTTCGGAGTTGCTGCAGGGCCTGGGCGGCCTGCTCGGTGCGACCCTGCCCGTGTCCGAGACAGTGACCCAGGACGGCGCCATCGTCGTCGGCACTGCCCGTTCGTCCCCATTGATCGCCAAACTCGGACTGGATCTGGGCAACCTCGGCGCGGAGGGTTATCTGATCCGCAGCGTGCTGATGGACGGGCGTCGCACGACGGTGATCGCGGCGCGCGAGGATATCGGCGCACTTTATGGCGCCTTCCATTTTCTGCGACTGGTACAGACCGGTCGGTCGCTGGAACGGCTGGACTTGCGCGAGTCGCCGCGCCTGAAACTGCGTGCCCTGAACCATTGGGACAACCTAGACGGATACGTGGAACGCGGCTACGCCGGTGCTTCGATCTGGGACTGGCACAAGCTGCCCGACTACGTGGACCCGCGCTATACCGACTACGCGCGGGCCAATGCATCGCTGGGCATCAATGCCACCGTGCTCAACAACGTCAACGCCAATGCGTTGAGCCTGACCGCGGCGTACCTGCGCAAGACCGCGGCGCTGGCCGGCGTCTTCCGTCCCTACGGCATTCGCGTGTTCCTCAGTGCGCGCTTCAGCGCGCCCATGGAGATCGGCGATCTCAAGACCGCCGATCCGCTCGATCCGGCGGTGCAGCGCTGGTGGCGTTCCAAGGCCGATGAGATCTACCGGACCATTCCGGATTTCGGCGGATTCCTGGTCAAGGCCAACTCGGAAGGGCAACCCGGGCCGCAGGACTACGGCCGCTCGCATGCCGAGGGCGCCAACATGCTGGCCGATGCGCTGGCGCCGCATGGCGGTACGGTGATGTGGCGCGCCTTCGTCTATTCGCACGAGGAACCCGACGATCGCGCCAAGCAGGCCTATGCCGAGTTCGTGCCGCTGGACGGCAAGTTCCGCGACAACGTCCTGTTGCAGGTAAAGAACGGCGCGATCGATTTCCAGCCGCGCGAACCTTTCCATCCCTTGTTCGGCGCGATGCCCGCGACGCCGTTGATGATGGAGTTCCAGATCACCAAGGAGTACCTGGGATTCGCCACGCACCTGGTGTACCTGGGGCCGCTGTACGAAGAAGCGCTGAAGGCGGATACCCATGCGCGCGGCAAGGGCTCGACCGTGGCCAGGGTGATCGATGGTTCCCTGGATGGGCACGCGCTGAGCGGCATGGCCGGCGTGGCCAACATCGGTGCTGACCGCAACTGGAGCGGATCGCATTTCGACCAGGCCAACTGGTACGTCTACGGCCGACTGGCCTGGAATCCCAAGCTGTCCTCGCGCGCGATCGCCGATGACTGGGTGCGGATGACCTTCTCCAACGATGACCGGTTCGTTGCCCCCGTGGTCGAGATGATGATGGGTTCGCGGCAGGCGGCCGTGGACTACATGACGCCGCTGGGCCTGCATCACTTGATGGCGCGCGGTCATCACTACGGTCCCGGCCCGTGGGTGCAAGGCGGTCCGCGCGCGGACTGGACGTCGGTCTACTACCACAGGGCCAACAAGCAGGGCATCGGTTTCGACCGTTCCACGCGCGGCAGCAACGCGGTCGGGCAATATTTTCCGCCGGTCGCGCGCCAGTTCGATGACGTGCAGCGTGTACCGGAGGAATTCCTGTTGTGGTTCCACCATGTTCCCTGGGATTTCAAGACCCGTTCGGGTCGTCCGTTGTGGGACGAACTGGTCTATCGATACACGCGCGGCGTGGGCTATGTCCACGAGATGCGCGGCACTTGGAAAGCGCTGGCCCGATATGTGGACCCGGAGCGCCACACGCAGGTGGACGCGTTCCTGGGCATCCAGGAGAAGGAAGCGCAATGGTGGCGCGACGCCAGCATCGCCTATTTCCAGACCTTCTCGGCAAGGCCGCTGCCACCCGGTTTCGCGCCACCGGCGCATTCGCTCGACTACTACGAGGCGCTGGAGTTTCCGAATGCGCCGGGAGACGGGCGATGACCTGCGCACACAAATGGATACCAACCCATCGGCATGCGATTGCAGGTGTGCTGCTAGCGGTATCTCTCTGTTTCGACACTACCGTGGTCAGCGCGGAAGCTCCGGCCGATGCGCCGTTGTTGCATGCCATGTTCCAGGACCACGCGGTGCTGCAACGCGGCCGGCCGATCCGGATCTGGGGTCGTGCGCAACCGGGCGAGGAGGTGCGCATTGCGCTGGCTGGAAACCGCGCGCGCGCGCGCGCGAATGGCCAAGGCCGATGGGAAGCGCGGCTGCCATCGCTGAAGGCCGGAGGACCTCATACGCTGACCGCGAGCAGCGGCCTGCGCACCCAGACCATCAACGATGTGCTGGTCGGCGACGTGTGGCTGTGTTCCGGCCAGTCGAACATGGAGCTGCAGGTCTGGCGTTCGCTGGATGCAAGTACCGAGATCGCAAGTGCGGCGGCGCCCACGATCCGGCTGCTGACCGTACCGCAGGCGGGCAGCGTGGTTGCTCTGGAGACGTTCCAGGGTTCCGCGCAATGGCGAATCGTGAATTCCGCCACGCTGCGCGATTTCTCCGCGGCCTGCTTCTACTTCGCGCGCGAACTGCAGAAGACCGTCGACGTGCCGATGGGCCTGGTCAACGCGGCCTGGGGCGGTTCCCGCATCGAGGCCTGGACCAGCGCGGACGCGTTGCGCGCCGGCGGCCGATACGACGACGAACTCGATGTGCTGGCGCTATACGCCCACGACCCGTTTACCGCGACCGCGCGCTGGGGAGAAATCTGGGGCCGGTGGTGGGAGCAGCGTGCGGGTGTCACCGCAGGCGACCAGCCTTGGAGCGCGTCCCATCCGTCATCGACGCGATGGCGCGACGCGCCACCCAACCTGGGCGCATGGGAGCATTGGGGCGAGCCCGCACTCGCCGACTACAACGGCATGGTCTGGTATCGGACGTCGGTGCGTCTGACCGCAGCGCAGGCATCGCAAGCCGCGGTGCTGGAACTGGGCTCGATCGACGAGACCGACATGACCTGGATCAATGGTCGCGCAGTCGGCAGCACCTATGGTCCCGGATCCGGGCGCCAATACGCGTTACCACCGGGACTGCTGCGGGAAGGCGACAACAGCATTGTCGTCAACGCGCTGGATACCTATGGCAACGGCGGCATGGATGCGCCCGCATCCGCTTATCGCCTGCGGTTCGACGATGGTTCCAGCGTGCCGCTCGAGGGATGGAAGTACCGGCAGGCGCCAGGCGACGACTGGCCACCAAGCGCGCCCTGGCAGACGGCTGGGGGGCTGGCCACTTTGTACAACGGCATGATCGCGCCCATCGGCCGCTACGGCCTGCGTGGAATCGTGTGGTACCAGGGCGAATCCAACACCACGGACGGCGAAGGCTATTACACGCTGTTGCGGGATTTCAGCGCCGACTGGCGTGCCCGCTTCGGCAGCGACCTGCCATTGCTGGTCGTGCAACTGGCCGGCTACGGGATGCCGAAGACCGCACCCGCCGAAAGCGGTTCGGCAGGCTTGCGCGACGCGCAGCGACGGTTCGCTGAAGAGGACGCGCATACGGCGCTCGCGGTCACCCTGGACATAGGCGACCGCTACGACATCCATCCGCCCAACAAGCAGGAACTCGGTCGCCGTCTGGCGCGCGCGGCGCGGCACCTGGTCTACGGAGAAAAGCTGCCGCCGTCGGGTCCGGTGCCCGCGTCGGTGCGACGCGACGGGGAGTCGGTCGTGGTGCGTTTCAGCGACGTCGGCGACGCGTTGGTCGCGTATGGCGCCGACGGGCCGGTCGGTTTCGAACTATGCGGCGCCACGCCGGGCAGTTGTCGTTACGCCAGCGGCGAGATTCGCGGCCAGGACGTGGTGCTGCGCGCGTCGTTGACGGTGCCCGCCACGCGTGTCCGCTACGGCTGGGCCGACAGTCCGGTCGTCACGCTGTTCGATCGCGCCGGGCTGCCCGCGGGGCCGTTCGAGATCGATATTCCATGAAGAAATTTTCGAAGCGACCTTCTGATTGTCACGCACGCAGCCAACGAAAAAGGGAAATCCAGATGACGCGGACGAAAGCCGGAATACTGTTGCTGTATGCGATGTTCACGGGATCAGCCGTTGCACGACAGCCGGTCCTGTTCGACTGGTTCGAGTACCGCGGCAAGGATGCTGTCTTCGAAACACCGGTGCCGCCGGGCAGCTATCGCAATCCGGTACTGGCCGGTTTCCATCCCGATCCCAGCATCACGCGCGCGGGCGAGCGCTTCTATCTGGTGACCTCCAGCTTCGCGTTCTTTCCCGGCATTCCCGTTTTCGAGAGTACGGATCTGGTGCACTGGCATCAGATCGGCAACGTCATCGACCGACCTTCGCAGCTCGACTTCGACGGACTGGGCATGTCACGCGGTGTGTTCGCGCCGTCCATCGACTACCACGACGGCAGGTTCTATGTGGTCAACACCGCGGTCGATAGCGGTGGCAACTTCATCGTCAAGGCCACGGACCCGGCCGGCCCGTGGTCCGATCCCGTCTGGCTGCCGACGATCGGCGGTATCGATCCGTCGCTGTTCTTCGACGACGACGGCCGCGCGTACCTTCTCAACAACGACATTCCTGCCGTCGCGCCGCGCTACGACGGCCATCGCGCGATCTGGATGCAGGCATTCGACATCGAGAAGATGCAGCCATTCGGCCCGCGCAAGGTCCTGATCGACGGCGGCGTCGATCCATCGACGAATCCGATCTGGATCGAAGGGCCGCACATCTACAAGCGGGATGGCTGGTACTACCTCAACTGCGCCGAAGGCGGCACCGGGCCGCAGCATTCGCAAGTCATCCTGCGCAGCCGCAAGGTGTGGGGGCCCTATACGCCTTATGAAAAGAATCCGATCCTGACTCAGCGCGACTTGCCTGCAGATCGCGCACACCCGATCACCAACGCTGGCCATGCCGACCTGGTGGAGGGACCGGATGGTCGCTGGTGGGCCACCTTTCTCGCCAGCCGCAACTATGGCGCAGTGCACTACAACACCGGCCGCGAGACCTTCCTGCTGCCGGTGGAATGGAAGGACGGCTGGCCGGTGATCCTCGAACCGGGCCGTGGGATTCCCTATGTCGCGCCGGGCCCGGATTTCATGTCGCGCTCGGCCAAGCAGACGCCTTCGACGGGCAATTTCACCTGGCGTGACGAGTTCGACACGCCCACGCTCGACCGCGCATGGATGTACGTGCGCGTACCCAAGCAATCCTGGGTCGACCTGTCTGGCCATGCAGGACAACTGGCGATCCGGCCATTGCCGGAAGCGCTGGACACGCTGCGCAACCCGGCCTTCCTGGCACGTCGCCAGCAGCACACCACGTTCGAAGCCAGCACCGTCTTGCAGGTGCCGGTGGAGGCGGGCACCGAAGCGGGCATCGCCGCATTCCAGAACGAAACGCACTGGTACTTCCTTGGGGTGCGCCGCAAGGGCAAAGGCATCGAGCTGTTCCTGGAAAAGAGCAGCAGCGAGGGCAGACATATCGTCGCGACGTCCGCGCTGCAGACCCCGGATACGCTGAAACTCAAGATTGCAGGCGACGCAGGCGACTATTCCTTCGGCTTCGATGCCGGCATGGGCTGGCAATGGTTGAAGCAGGGCGAGGACGGCACGGTGCTCAGTACCGACGTGGCCGGAGGATTCGTGGGCGCCGTGCTCGGCCCACACGCGCGGATCGTGCAGGGCCCTGAAGGGAGAACGGAATGAACAACAGCCTGAGTTTCGTGGCGATGACGCGCTGTGCGTTCATCACGATCCTGACGTTGACGGCATTTCCGTCATACGCTGCCGACGGCGTGGTGCCCGCGCCTGTGTACCAGGACGCACGGCGCAGCTTCGAGGCGCGCGCGGCCGATCTTGTGTCGCGGATGACGCTGGAGGAAAAAGCGGCGCAGATGCAGAACGCCGCACCCGCCATCCCGCGACTCGGCGTGCCGGCCTACGATTGGTGGAACGAGGCGTTGCACGGCGTGGCGCGTGCGGGAGGCGCTACCGTATTCCCTCAGGCCATCGGACTGGCCGCGACCTTCGACGTGCCGCTGATGGATCAGGTGTCGCGGACGATCAGCGACGAAGCGCGCGCCAAGCACCATGAGTCCTTGAGGCGTGGCGAACACGGCCGTTACCAGGGCCTGACCTTCTGGTCGCCGAACATCAATATCTTCCGTGATCCGCGCTGGGGGCGCGGGCAGGAAACGTATGGCGAGGATCCGTTCCTGACCGCCCGCATGGGCGTGAGCTTCGTGCGCGGCCTGCAGGGCGACGATCCGAAGTACCGCAAGCTCGACGCCACCGCCAAGCATTTCGCCGTGCATAGCGGGCCGGAAGCGGACAGACACCATTTCGATGCCCGTCCGGACAGGCGCGACCTGTACGAGACCTACCTGCCGGCCTTCGAGGCACTGGTGAAGGAGGGGCAGGTGAGCGCGGTGATGGGCGCGTACAACCGGGTCTATGGCGAATCAGCCAGCGCCAGCCAGTTTCTGCTGCGCGACGTGCTGCGTCGTGACTGGGATTTCAAGGGCTATGTGGTGTCCGACTGCTGGGCGATCGTGGACATCTGGAAGAACCACAAGATCGTGGCCACGCGCGAGCAAGCGGCTGCGTTGGCGGTCAGGAACGGCACCGAACTGGAATGTGGCGAGGAGTATTCGACCTTGCCCGATGCCGTGCGCCAGGGCCTCATCACCGAGGCCGAGATCGACGACGCACTGACCCGATTGTTCACGGCGCGCATGCGGCTGGGCATGTTCGACCCGCCGGAGATGGTGCGCTGGGCGCGGATCCCCGCGTCCGCCAACCAGTCGCCGGAGCACGACGCGTTGTCGCGCAAGGCCGCGCAGGAATCGATGGTGCTGCTGAAGAACGACGGCGTGCTGCCGTTGTCGCGCAAGCTGCGCCGCATCGCCGTGGTCGGCCCCACCGCCGATGACACCATGGCCTTGCTGGGCAATTACTACGGCACCCCGGCAGCGCCTGTGACCATCCTGCAAGGCATCCGCGATGCCGCGCCGCGGTGGAAGTGGTGCACGCGCGCGGCGTCGACCTGGTCGAAGGGCGCGAAGACCCCGCCGCGACGCCGCTGGTCGAAACGCAATATCTGCGTCCGGCTGCAGGCTCGAACGAACGTGGCCTGCGCGGCGAATATTTTCGCAGCCGCGACCTGTCCGGCACGCCGGCCCTGGTGCGCGTGGATGCGCAGATCGGATTCCGCTGGGACCGTGGCTCGCCCACCGACAACCTGATGGCGCGCGGCGAGGCGGGGCCAAGCCAAGGCGTGCCTGCCGACGACTTCAGCATTCGCTGGAGTGGCCAGTTGTTGCCGCCGGTGTCGGGCACCTACCGGATCGAAGCCGCGGCCAATGATGGTTTCCGCCTGTACCTGGACGGACGCCTGTTGCTCGACCATTGGCAGGCCAGTGACCGCCTGCGTGCCGACAGCGTCAACGTGGAGCTGGAAGCCGGTCGCGCCTACGACATCCGCCTGGAGTATTACGAAGGCGAGCGCGACGCCGGGGTTCGCCTGGCCTGGAACATGCCGGGCGCCAAGCCACCGTTCGAGGAAGCGCTGGAAGCGGCGCGCGGCTCCGACGTGGTGGTGTTCGTCGGTGGCCTCACGGGCGACGTCGAAGGCGAGGAGATGACGGTCAGCTATCCGGGTTTCGCCGGCGGCGATCGCACCGACCTGCGCCTGCCATCCACGCAGCGCAAGCTGCTGGAGGCGCTGCACGCCACCGGCAAGCCGGTGGTGGTGGTGCTGACCGCCGGTTCTGCACTCGCCATCGATTGGGCGCAGCAGCACGTGCCGGCGATCCTGATGGCGTGGTACCCCGGCCAGCGGGGCGGCAATGCGGTAGCGGATGTCCTGTTCGGCGACGCCAACCCCGCCGGACGCCTGCCGGTGACGTTCTACAAGGCGGACGAAAAACTGCCGCCGTTCGATGACTATGCGATGCAGGGGCGCACCTACCGCTACTTCGACGGAGAGCCGCTGTATGCGTTCGGGCATGGGCTGTCGTATACGAGCTTCGACTATTCCGACCTGAAACTGGATCGACGCAAGGTCGCGATCACGAAAACGGTGCAGGCGACGGTGAAGGTGCGCAATAGTGGTGATCGCACCGGCGACGAGGTCGTTCAGTTGTACCTGCGGCCGTCACGGCCCGAACGCGAGCGCGCAGGCAAGGAACTGCGCGGTTTCCAGCGGATCACGCTGCAACCGGGCGAGGAGCGCACGCTTACGTTCGCTTTCACCCCGCAAACAGATCTGCGTCATTACGACGATCAGGCAAAGGCCTACGCTGTCGACCCAGGCACCTATGAAGTGCAGATAGGCGCGTCCAGCGCGGACATCCGCCTGAAACGGCGGTTCACCGTGAAGGGCGACTGATGGTCGCGTTCTCACTCTCCGAGCCAGAACGACAACTCCGATCACGACCGCCCACGCACGGCGGCGCGCGTTGATAGTGGCTGAGTACGACTAGCGCCGGAATCCTACGCCGGTCGCATTCACCCGGATCCTCGCGACGAAGGTGTGCGACGTCATGTAAAGCGTGCTTCCATCGTCGCCGAAAGCGCAATTCGAGACGGCACTGCCGGTCTCGATGCGTCCGAGGCGCTTGCCGCTGGCCTCGAACACCAGTACGCCGCCAGGCGCTGTGGCGAAGATCCTTCCGTCGTCGGAGACGGCCATGCCATCGGGCAAGCCCGGCACGTCTTCGCCCAACAGGTCCGACGCATCGGCGAACACGCGCTTGCCGATGACCGTGCCCTGCGCGTCGAGCGAGTAAGCCATCCAGACCGGACGCGTGGTATCGGAATTGGAGACGTACAGCGTACGTTCGTCCGGCGACAAGGCAATTCCATTCGGAAAGCTCAAGCTGTCATCCAGCAACTGGACGACACCGCCGGCGTCGATGCGGTACACGCCGTTGAAGGCCAGTTCCTTGGCCGGAGAATCGTCCAGGCCTTTCAATCCGTAGGGCGGGTCGGTAAAGAACACGGCGCCGCTGCTGTGCCGGACGACATCGTTCGGGCTGTTGAATCGTTTTCCCTGGAAGGTGGCGGCAAGCGTGGTTTTACGCTTCGTCTTCGGATCGAAGCGTGCGACCAGCCGCGTGCCCGAGTCGGCCAGCAGCACGGTGCCGCCCGGTTCGGCATAGAGCCCGTTGGCGCCGGCCTCGCGCAGGGTTCCCGGATCCGGTCCTTCCAGGCCGGAAGGCTTGAGGAAGACCGACAGTCCGTCGCCTTGCTTCCAGCGATACAAGGTGTTCTCGGGCACGTCGGTAAAGAGCAGGTAGCTTCCGTCGTGGACCCAGGCCGGGCCTTCGGCCCAGGTGAAACCGTCCGCGACCTTCTCGATCCTGGCATCCGCTGACACGGTTTGATGGAACGAGTCGTCGATTGCCATCAGTCGTCCGAGCGTGGGCAACTGCGGGGCAGGGTGCCCGTTCGCGACGCATGCGGCCAACAGCAGTGAAAAAACAATCGGAAGGGCGAGGCCTGGAAGACCCGGGATGGCAGATGTCCGTTCAGTGCGCTGCATCGACTTTCTTCTCCTTGCCTGCTGGCACGTTCGCCTCGTCACGCAAATACTCCCTCAGCCATTGCAATGCGCGTCGCTCGGAGCCGTCTTCGCGGACGAGGTTGGCGCCTTCCTTCGTGCGCCACAGGCCGGGGCGGAATCCCCACAGGGTGACGCCTCGCACGGCAGGGTGTTCCCAGAACACGGGGAATACCCGCCGGTAGTCCTGCAACTGCGCCTCATCGGTCGGGCCGTCGAGATCGAACTCGGTCACATAGATCGGCAGACCGGTCGAGGCCAGGCGATCCAGGTTGGCGCGGTGCACCGACATCGGCGTTTCAGGCGTGGTGGCGAAGGCATGGCCCTGCACGCCGATCGCATCGACCAGGTTTTCCTGCCTGAGCAATTCGACGATCTCACGATAGCGTGTCGTGTTCGCGTCGTTGTTGGTGATGCCGTAGTCGTTGATCATCAGCGTCGAATGCGGGAAATACTTGCGCGCCAGGCGGAAGGATTCGAGGATCCAGTCCCAGCCGCTGGCGCCGCTGCCACCCAGCGCCAGCAGGTAATTGCCACCGCCCTCGTCGTCCTTGCTCGGCGGATCGTTCAAGGGTTCGTTGACTACTTCGACGAAGGCCAGCTTCGGGTAGCGTGCGGCAACGGAGGCGAACCACTCCTCGATCTCCGCGCGTTGTTCTTGCGGCGGCAGCGTCTCGATCCACTCCGGCTGCTGGTTGCCCCAGACCAGTACGTGCATCTGGAACGGCAGCCCATGGCGTTCTGCGAACTGGTAGGCCTCATCCAGCGCGCTCCAGTCCATCCGGTCGCGCTCGGCTTCCACGCTGCCCCACTTGCCACCGTTCTCAGGCGTGACCTTGTTCCAGTAATCGGCGAATTGCGGCGCCTGATCCGTGCTGTAGGCGCTACCGAGGAACTTCGGTTGCCCGTCGGCGAGCGGCGCGCCGTAAGCACGACCGGTAAGCAACAGCCCGGCAAGTACACCAAGTGCCGCGGCTTGCAGTCGCTTCATGCTGCCTTTTCCTTGAACGTATCTATGGTCGGTGCGGTAACGCCAGCTTGTTGCGCTGCGGTGCAGCCTGCGCGCGGCTCCCGGGTCGATCGCGTGCCGCTTCTTTGCCAAGCGTGACGCTTCCGCCGCCCTGCCAGCAAAGTTTTGGCACAGCGCCACAGTGCTTTGCCATCTGGATTCGGAGGGGAAATGCAGTGCCATTACCCGAATCCAAGGTCGTGCCGCTGCCGTCATGTCCATTGCCAAGCCATCGAACCCATGTTGCTGCGCAGCGTGCGACCGGGAAGTGGTAGCGCTACCATTCGGTTTGTTCGTCGGCTTGTCAATAGCGAATCAACGCGGTTGTTCGGGTAAAAAAAGGCGACCGTTTCGTCGGGATAAAGGCCGTAGCGGGACGGATCGGGGAAACGGGTGGGGAGAACGCAGAGGGAATGCAGGAACGGCGTTGTCATGTGTGCCGGGTCTGGCCGTGGTGTCGGTAGGTCGCGGCGGCAGCGCCTGAGCCAACGCCAGCGGTTCCAAGGCTTGCACCGGCGCTCCCGCACCGGGCGGGCTACATCACGCATGCGGCCGCAAGACCGGTCGGATTCGACATCATCATTGCAGCAACGAACCGGTGGCCATGAACACAGTCGCGGAAACCCTCTCGGCCAAGGAAAAGATCGGATACAGCCTCGGCGACCTGGCTGCCAATCTGATCTTCCAGACCTTCATCACCTTCCTCGCATTCTTCTATACGGACGTATACCGGATCCCCGCCGGCACTGCAGCGACGATCATCTTCGTCGGCGGCCTGCTCGGCGCCTTCGTGTTCACGCCGGTCGTCGGCCTGATCGCCGATCGCACCAACACCCGCTGGGGCAAATTCCGGCCTTGGATCCTGTGGACTGCCATTCCTTTCGGCGTGCTGTCGCTGCTGGCGTTCAGCACGCCGGATCTGGGCGAACACGGCAAGGTCGCCTACGCGCTGACCACCTACACCTTGCTGGTGATGGTGTATGCCGCCAACAACCTGCCGTATTCGGCGCTCAGCGGCGTGCTGACCGGCAGCATGGCGCAGCGCAACAGCCTGTCGTCGTACCGCTTCGTCGCGGTGATGATCGCGCAGTTCGTCATCCAGGTGCTGCTGCTGCCGCTGGTGTTGATCCTCGGCGGCGGCGACAAGGTGCAGGGCTTCCAGACCACCATGGCGCTGTTCGCGATGATCGGAACGGTATTTTTCCTGATCACCTTCTTCACCACCAAGGAGCGCATCGTCCCCGCGGCGGGTCAGAAGTCCAGCATCCGCCAGGACCTCGCCGACCTGACCCGCAACAGGCCGTGGCTGCTGATACTGGCGCTGACCATCCTGGTGTTCATCAACCTCGCCCTGAAGGGCGGCATGTACGTCTATTACTTCAAGTACTACCTGGACGCTTCGCAGCTCGCGCTATTCCTCGAAAGCGTCGGCTTCAACCGTTTCATCGCCGGGCTCAACGCCATGCTGACCGGCATGGGGCTGAGCGAGTTCCAATGGCCGAAGGACGCGCCTACCTCGGCCTTCAGCCTGTTCAACGCCGGCGGCATCATCTTCATGATCATCGGCATCGGCTTCTCGAAGCGCCTCGCCGACCATTTCGGCAAGCGGGACGTGTTCGGCGCCGCGCTGTTCGTCTCCACCCTGTGCCTGCTGGCGTTCTGGTTCTATTCGCCGTCGGCGATCGGCCTGGTGGTCGTGTCGTACATCCTGCACGGCTTCTTTTACGGCATCACCATCCCGCTGCTGTGGGCGATGGTCGCCGACGTCGCGGACTGGTCCGAATTGAAGAACCACCGCCGAGCGACCGCGATCACCTTCTCGGCGATCCTGTGCGGGCTGAAGATCGGCCTGAGCATCGGTGGTTCGCTGGTCGCCGGCATCCTCGCCTATTACGGCTACGATCCCGACCTGGTCGCGCAGTCGTCGCAAGCGGTGCACGGCATCAAGCTGGCGATCAGCGTTTACTGCTCGATTCCATTCCTGGTCTGCGTGGCCCTGCTGTTCCTGTACGAGATCGACAAGAAGATGGAAACGCGCATCGAGCAGGAGTTGGGCCTGCGCCGCGCGCGCGCCGCCTGACCCTTCTGGCCCACGTTCCCGGGACTAGACCGCAATGTCCGATGATATGAATGTCGACGAGCTGCAGGCGCTGGCCGCCAAGGCCATCTCGCAGCCGCTGGTGACGCATATCTACACCGCCGATCCTTCGGCGCACGTGTTCGAGGGGCGCGTGTACATCTATCCGTCGCACGACATCGAAGCGGGCATACCATTCAACGACGACGGCGACCATTTCGGCATGCAGGACTACCACGTGCTGCGCATGGATTCGCCCGAGGGCGAGGCGGTGGATTGCGGAGTGGCGTTGCACGTAAAGAACGTGCCCTGGGCCGAACGACAGATGTGGGCGCCGGACGTGGCGCATCGTGATGGGCGCTACTACCTGTATTTCCCGGCCAAGCGCAGCGACGGCATCTTCCAGATCGGCGTCGCCGTCGGCGACGATCCCGCGGGCCCGTTCGTGCCGGAGCCGCAGCCCATTGACGGCAGCTACTCCATCGACCCGGCTGCCTTTACCGACGACGACGGCGCCTGCTATTTGTACTTCGGTGGCATCTGGGGTGGGCAACTGCAGAAGTATCGCGACAACGTCTACGACGCCTCGCACGTCGAACCGACGGGCACGCAAACGGCGTTGGGCCCGCGCATGGCGCGGCTGGACACCGACATGAAGCAGTTCGCCGAGGCGCCACGCGAGCTGACGATCGTCGATGAGGGCGGACGACCGCTGCGCGCCGACGACCATGCGCGCCGGTATTTCGAGGGCCCATGGATGCACAAATACCTGGGTAGGTACTACCTCTCCTACTCGACCGGCAACACGCATCTGCTGTGCTACGCAGTGGGCGAGAATCCCTACGGTCCTTTCGTCTATCAGGGCGTGATCCTAAAGCCGGTGGTCGGCTGGACGACGCATCATTCCATTTGCCAGTTTCACGGGCGCTGGTATCTCTTCTACCACGACGCGATTCTTTCCGGTGGCGTGACCCACCTCCGCTCGGTCAAGGTGACGGAACTTCACTACGACGGGCAGGGCAGGATCCAGACCATCGACCCCTATGGCGCCTGATTCACACCGGTCGCCTGCATCAGATGCGATGGCGCCTCTTGCGCCAGGACCACTCATCACCATCATTCACGGAATCTTGCGCGTAACGATCGCGCCGCAAGCCGGTGGACGTATCGCGCAGATCCAGCACGATGGCGTGGATCACCTGATCGGCTACGACAAAGATACGGCCGCGATGATCGCCTGGGGAAGCTACCCGATGGTGCCGTGGGCCGGTCGCATTCGCCATGGCCGCTTCGAGTTCCGCGGTCATGCTTATCAACTTCCGCTCAACCTGGAACCACACGCCATTCACGGCGTCGCGTTTGCATTGCCATGGAGTGTGCAAAAGCACGAAGCCAGCGTCGTTGAACTTGCTCTGGCGTTGCCTCAAGACGAAAGTTGGCCGTTCGGCGGTACTGCGTATCAGCGCATCGTGGCAGGGGATGGCCGGCTGGAGATGACGTTGTCGGTACGCGCAGGACAGGTTGCCATGCCTGTCGTCGTTGGCTGGCATCCCTGGTTCCGGAAGCCGGAACGGTTTCTTTTTTCTCCAAGTCGAATTTACCCTCGCGACCACGAGGGAATAGCGACCGTGCCGTTGGAAGATCCGCCACCAGGGCCTTGGGACGACTGTTTCATCAATCACGACGCGGTTACGCTGCAACTTGCAGGCCAGAGGTTGCATCTCAGCTCGGACTGTCTGCATTGGGTGGTCTACGACGCTACGTCCTTCGCCACCTGCATAGAACCGCAAAGCGGCCCTCCCGATGCATTCAACCTGGAGCCAAATATGGTCTCGCCGGGAGCAACCTTTCAGAGGCGATTCCTGATCGAATGGCAGTAGCGCCGATATCGCACTGAAGCGCTGTCAGTTCAGTCATGGTCGGCCAAACTGCGGGTGACGAAATGCGTCGCCGCCGGGGTCGTTCGCAGCTCACGCGTGGATCAATTCGGCAAGTAGCCATCGCCAACGCGCTATCTTTGTACTGATAAGGCGCAGTCGGGCGAAATCGAGCGGGATGGCATGCACATGGGTTATTTCATGTTACTGACTACTGGATAAAGCATTGAGTTGCAACGAAAAAATATTCGCCGTGGCGCCGATGATGGACTGGACCGACACGCACTGCCGCGTCTTCCATCGCCTGCTGGCGCCGCATGCGCGGCTGTACACGGAGATGGTGCATGCCAATGCCGTCATCCAGGGCGACCGCGGCAGGCTGCTGGCGATGGATCCCGTCGAGCATCCGGTCGCGTTGCAGCTGGGCGGCAGCGATCCGGCGTTGCTGGGGCAAGCGGCGCTGGCCGGCGCCGAGCACGGTTTCGACGAGATCAACCTCAACTGCGGCTGCCCGTCCGACCGCGTGCAAGCCGGGCGCTTCGGTGCCTGCCTGATGCGCGAACCGCAACTGGTCGCGGACGGCGTCTCCGCCATGATCGCTGCGCTCGCCGATGCCGCGAACGCGCGTGAAGGCCGCCAGGTGCCGGTGACGGTGAAGTGCCGTCTCGGCGTCGACGAGGACGCGCACTACGATGTGTTCCGCGACTTCATCGACACCGTCGCCAAGGCAGGTTGCCGGACCTTCATCGTGCACGCGCGCAACGCATGGTTGCAGGGACTGTCGCCGAAGGACAATCGCGAGGTGCCGCCGCTGCGTTACGAATGGGCATATGCGCTCAAGCGCGAGCGCCCTGATCTGCAGGTCATCGTCAATGGCGGCATCACCACGCAGCGCGAGGCGATCGCGCACCTCGACCACGCCGACGGTGCGATGCTCGGCCGCGCCGCGTACCACGATCCGCATCTGCTGCATCGCCTGGACGTCGCGCTGTACGGCGGTGAGGAACGCACGCGTGCGTCGTTGCTGCGCGCCTGGCGGCCTTACGTCGAGTCGCAGCTGGCGCGCGGCGTGGCCTTGAAGCATCTCAGCCGGCACGTACTGGGACTGTTCCATGGCGAACACGGCGGCCGTGCGTTTCGCCAGGTCCTCAGCGAAGGTGCGCACAAGCCGGGCGCGGACTGGTCCTTGCTGGAGCGCGCGCTCGCCGCGACCGAAGGCGACAGGCATTCCCAAGGCAGGGTCGCCGCATGATCACGCGCGACGCATCGGCGTTCCTTGCGTTCGCGCGGGGCTGCGCGCCGGATTTCGGCGCGGCGACGGCCAAGGGGGCGTTCCTGGTCGCCCCCGACGGTTTCGCGCGCGCCGAGCAGTCCGCCGGCGACAACCGCTACATGGCGCAAGCCGCGACGTTCGATGCGCAACAAGCCTCGCAGCAGCACCGCGAGCTGCAGGCGGCGCTGTCGACGGTGTTGCCGGTGATCTGCTTCGCCGGCGATCCCGCGACGCCCGATGCGCTGTTCCCGAACAACGTCTTCGCGACCGTGCCGGGCAGCCTGGTGGTCGGACGCATGCGCCATCCCGTGCGCCAGAGCGAAGCGGCGCGCGGTGACATCCGTGCCTTCTTCGGCGAGGTGATGGGCTACGCCGAGATCGACCTGTCCACGCAGCCGCACCCCTGCGAGCTGACCGGTGCCCTGGTCATCGACCGTGCGCGCGGGCTCGGCTTCTGCGGCCTGTCCGAACGTTGCGACGAGGCCGGCGCGCGGCTCATGCAGCAGGCGTTCGGATTGCGGGCGATGCTCCTGTTCGACCTGGCGCCAGGCGAGTACCACACCAATGTCGTGCTGGCGGTGCTCGGTGGGCGTACTGCGCTGCTGTGTCCTGCGGGGTTTGCCGATCCTGCCGTCGTCGATGCCATTGCCAGCCTGTACGCGCCGCATGCGATCTGCCTCTCGTCGAGAGAACACGCCGCCTTTGCCGGCAATGCGATCGCGTTGTCGTCCACGGTGGTCTGGATGAGCGCGGCGGCGGCCGCGTCGCTGTCACCCGACACCCGTCGGGGCCTTGCGGCAGCGGGCTGGGAGGTGCGCGGCGTGGCCCTGGACGCGATCGAGGCCGGTGGCGGATCGCTGCGCTGCTGCGTCGGAGAGATCTTCTAGGCGGCCTCGGCCTGAACGTCGGCCCATCGGATAAACGAAAAGTTAAGGCCCATTCACCGCCATCTTTCGAGAATCTCCCCTCACCTGGGGAAAAGGTGCGCGACACCGACCCTAATCGCCGATGGCCTCCCGGCCAGGATCCTGTTCCGATGTCCATGCTTCGCCGTCCATTGCTGACCATCCTGCTGGCCATCGCGGCGACCGCCGCGTCGGCGGCTGCCTGGGCGGATCCGCCGCGCGACCGTGGACGTCAGTCGCAGGGCCGCCAGCCCGAGCGGCAGCAGGACCGCCGGCCGCGCAACGAGGATGCCTTGTCCGATTCGGTGCGCCGCATCGAACGCTCGACGCGCGGCCAGGTGCTGAGTGCGGAGCGCATGCAGTCCGACGGGCGCGACGTCAACCGCATCAAGGTCGTCGACGACCGCGGTCGGGTGCGCGTCTACATGGACGACCCGCAGCAGGAGCGTCGTCCGCCGCCGCCCCCTACACGCGACGACGACGACTAAGCTCGCACCCTTACCGTATTCAGGCCGTCCAAGGCCCCCAGCGTCCGGAGTGACCATGCGTATTCTGCTCGTCGAAGACGAAGCCCCCTTGCGTGAAACCCTCGCCGCGCGCCTCAAGCGCGAAGGCTATGCCGTGGATGCCGCGCAGGACGGCGAGGAAGGCCTGTACATGGGTCGCGAGGTGCCGTTCGACGTGGGCATCATCGATCTCGGTCTGCCGAAGATGTCGGGCATGGAATTGGTCAAGGCGTTGCGCGACGAAGGCAAGCAGTTCCCGGTGCTGATCCTGACCGCGCGTTCGAGCTGGCAGGACAAGGTCGACGGCCTCAAGCAGGGCGCCGACGATTACCTGGTCAAGCCCTTCCATGTCGAGGAACTGCTCGCGCGCATCAACGCGCTCGTGCGCCGCGCTGCCGGCTGGAGCAAGCCGACGCTCGAATGCGGTCCGGTCGTGCTCGACCTCGCCGCGCAGACCGTCAGCGTCAATGGCGGCAACGTCGACCTCACCAGTTACGAGTACAAGGTGCTCGAGTACCTGATGATGCATGCCGGCGAACTGGTGTCGAAGGCCGACCTCACCGAGCACATCTACCAGCAGGATTTCGATCGCGACTCCAACGTGCTGGAAGTCTTCATCGGCCGCCTGCGCAAGAAGCTCGATCCCGATGGCGCGCTCAAGCCGATCGAGACCGTACGCGGCCGAGGCTATCGTTTCGCCATTCCGCGGAGCGGAGAAGCCTGATATTTTCGCGGAGCGGAGAAGCCTGATACTTTCGCGAAGCGGAGCAGGTGGCTGCTCGCATGGCGCTGCAACGACTGCCAGCTGCAACGATCGCCGTGACCGCTTCGTCCACGCACGTGACCTGATGTTCTCGCTGCCTCGCGCAAAGGGAGCCGCCGATGGCGGTGCAACGTAACCTGCTGCCGTGGCGCCCGCGTTCGCTGCAGGCGCGGCAGCTGCTTGCCGCCAGCCTCGGCCTGCTCGCGTTCCTGGCGCTGGCCGGCTATGCGCTCGATCGCGCCTTCGTCGACGTTGCCGGCCAACTGCAGCGCGATCGCCTGAAAGGCTTCGCGTCGGCCTATGCCGGCGACATCGATTTCCTGCGCGACGGCAACCTGTATCCGCCCGAGTCGCCGCCGGACGCCCGCTTCGAACGCCCCGGCAGCGGCCTCTATGCCGAGGTCGTGCTGCCCAACGGCGGCTGGAGTTCGGGCTCGGCGCGCGGTCCGCAATTGCCCGCAGCGGAGTTGCTCGATGGCGGCGACGAGAAGTTCGAGGGGCCGCTGCCGATCGTCAACAGCGACGGCAGCCTCGGCGAGGTGTTCCGTTACGGGCGTGGTTTCGTGTGGGACCTGGAGCGCCGGCCCGAGGCCGAGTTTCCGTACACGATCTACATCATGGAAGACGCCGGCTCGCTGGCCGGCCAGGTGCGCGTGTTCCGCCAGGCGTTGTGGAGCTATCTCGGCATCGCCGGCGGCATCCTGCTGTTGTTGCAGGCGGTGATCCTGCGCTGGAGCCTGTGGCCGCTGCGCCGCGTGATCGAGGAACTCAAGCGCGTGCAGCGCGGCCAGGCCACGCGCATGAGCGAACGCCATCCGCGCGAACTCGAGCCGCTGACCGACAGCATCAACGCCTTCATCGAGAGCGAGCGCGAGAACCTCGACCGCCAGCGCAACACCATGGCCGACCTCGCCCACAGCCTGAAGACGCCGCTCGCCGTGCTGCGCACGCGCCTGGACAGCCACGCCGGCGAAGCGGAACTGCGCGAGGACGTCGATACGCAGCTGCGACGCATGAACGACCTCGTCGGCTACCAGCTCGCGCGCGGCGCCTCCGGCGGCCACAAGTTGTTCGCCGCGCCGGTGGCGATCGAACCGCACGCCGAGCAGATCGTGCGCGGTCTGGAGAAGATCTACGCCGCCAAGGGCGTGGTCTGCGAGTTCGAGATCGCTCCCGATGCGCAATTCCACGGCGAACCCGGCGACCTGCAGGAACTGCTCGGCAACCTGCTGGAAAACGCGTTCAAGTGGGCGCGCTCGCGCGTGCTGCTGACCGCCAGGGCCGGCGACACCGCACCCAACCGCCGCCCGGGCCTGTTGCTGACGGTGGACGATGACGGCCCCGGTATCCCGCCAGAGCGCATCCATCATGTCCTGCAGCGTGGCGTGCGTGGCGACGAGCGCGTGCAGGGCCATGGCATCGGCCTGGCGATCGTGCAGGACATCGTGCACAGCTATCGCGGCGAACTCGCGATCGGCGCGGCGCCGGAACTCGGCGGCGCGCGCTTCGAGGTGCGCCTGCCGCCGGGCCTCTGACAGGCGCGGCGCGCTACAACCGACCACGTATCCTAGGCATCGCGATGCGGCCCCGGCCCGCGTCCGGAGCACACATGCCTTTCCTCGAACTCGCCATCCAGTGTCGTGAGGCGCAGCAACCGCGCTACGAGCATGCCCTCGAGGACATCGGTGCGCTGGCGGTGACCCTGCTCGACGCCGATGCCGACACCGGCAACGAGCACGCGATCCTCGAGCCCGGCGTCGGCGAAACGCCGCTGTGGGACGAGATCACGCTGTCGGCGCTGTTCCCCGGTGATGCCGATGCGCTGCTGCTACTGGCGGCACTGGATGCCTTCGACCCTGCGCTGGACTGGTCGCGCGCACGCTTCCGCGCCGTCGACGACCAGGACTGGGAGCGTGCCTGGATGGACCAGTACGCCCCGCTGAGCTTCGGCACACGCACCTTCATCGTGCCGTGGAACCATGCACTGCCGGCGGAAGCCAGCGCGGCGGATGCAGCGGTCGTGCGGCTCGACCCGGGCCTGGCGTTCGGATCCGGCACGCATCCGACCACGTCGTTGTGCCTGCAGTGGCTGGACGCGCTTGCCGGCGAGGGCACGCTGCGCGATGCCACCGTGCTCGACTTCGGCTGCGGCAGCGGCATCCTGGCGCTCGCTGCGCTGAAGCTCGGCGCGGCCGAGGCGGTGGGCGTGGACAACGATCCGCAGGCGTTGCTCGCCACGCACGACAATGCCGAACGCAACGGCGTCTCCGATCGGCTGGCGGTGTACCTGCCGCAGGACGAGCCGGCGGCGACTTATCCGGTGGTCGTCGCCAACATCCTTGCCTCTGCGCTGGAAGCGCTTGCCGACACGCTCGCCGCGCGTGTCGCGCCGGGCGGCCGCATCGCCCTGTCGGGCATCCTCGACGGGCAGCAGTCCGCGTTGCTGGATCGCTATGCGTCCTGGTTCGAGCGGTTGGTGGTGGCGCACGAAGGCGATTGGGTGCGGATCGACGGACAGCGCCGGAGCGCATGACGGCGTGGTCGGCTTCCGCATCCCTGCCTCCATCGAAGTGTTCCCATCGATGATCAACTGACGAAAAATAGCGCGCATGTTCATCAACTGTCCCTACTGCAACGCATTGGTCGCCACCGATCCGGCCAGCGACCTGCCGCCGGAACGCTGCCCGCGTTGCGCGGCCGCATTGCGCACGGTGAATGCGGAAGTCGTGCCCGAAGTGACGGCAACTTCGGCGATCGCACCGGAGCCCGCAGCGTTGCCGCCGATCGACGCAGGCAGTGCCGTGGAACCGGTAACGAATGACACGGCCGGGTTCGCCGAAGACGTCTTCGCCGTCGTGTCGCCGATCGAGGACGAGGCCGCGGTTGCCGCGGCCGCGGATGCGCGCGCGATCGATGTCGATGATGTTTCCGAAGCCATGCTGGGCCCGGCAGCGATCGAGATCGAGATCGAACGCGCCGGCGCGGCGTCCGACGATGCCCGCGATGCCGTGTCGATACCCAACCCCATCTCCGAGCCAGAGCCAGAGCCAGAGCCGATCACCGGGGTCGAGCCCGCTCCACAGCCGGACCTTGCAGCGGAAGCGCTGCATGAGGCGCGGAAAACGCCTCCATCATCGGAAGCGCCTGAAGACATCGTTGCGGAAGAAGTCACGCCGTTGCCCGCCGTCGCTGTGGCCCGCACCGAAGCTCGTGTTGCAAGATCGGCGCCAAGCTTCGTCCGCGCACCCGGCGCCCGTGCATCGCGTCCGGTGCGTGGATGGCGCGCGCCATTGGCGATCGTGGGGCTGGCGCTGCTGCTCGTGTTGCAGCTGCTGCTTGCCGATCGCGCGCAGCTTGCCGCGAACGCGCGCTGGCGTCCGTGGATCACGTCGCTGTGCGGCATGCTGCATTGCACGGTGCCGCCGTGGCGCGAAGCGGGCGCATTCACCCTGCTCGGTCGCGATGTACGTCCGCATCCGACGATTCCAGGCGCACTGCGCGTCACCGCGAGCTTCCGTAACGATGCGCGCTGGCCGCAGCCTTGGCCGCGCCTGGCGCTGACCCTGTCGGACGTCGAGGGCCGCGAAGCCGGTGCGCGCAGCTTCAGCGCAGCCGAATACCTCGGCGCCACGCCAACGCAAGCCGGGCTCGATAGCGGACAGACCGCGACCATCGCCATGGACGTGATCGAACCCGCGCCGCGCATTGTCGCGTTCACCTTCGAGTTCCACTGAACCGGAACCGGCATCGCATTGGCGAGCGCGACGATGGCGCGCTAGACTCGCGTTCCCGCCGACGAGACGCCCGATGCAGATCGTATCGTCGCGGACCAGCTTCACGGGACGACACTGGAGGGAAGTGTCCTGAGCACCACCGATCGATCAGAGTCCACGAGCCCCGCCGGTCGTTCCGCCGGACGCGTGCCATTGCGCGATCACGTCGCCAATTCGGTGCGTCGCTACCTCGGCGACCTCAACGGCAGCGGCGCGGAAAACCTCTACGACATCGCCCTGCGCGAGCTTGAAATCCCGCTGTTCGCTGAAGTGCTGCAGCACTGCGACGGTAACCAGAGCCGCGCGGCCGAAATGCTGGGCATCCATCGCGCCACGCTGCGCCGCAAGCTCAGGGAATACGGTTTGTCCGCTTGAGTGGGCGCGTGCGTCGGCATGCGAGTCGGCGTCATCGCGACGCTTATAATCGCCGCTCCTTTCCGACGCGCACCTCCATGACGCCCGATCACCTCACCGGCAAGCCGGTCACCATCCGCCGGGCGCTGCTGTCCGTTTCCGACAAGACCGGCCTGGTCGGGCTGGCGCGTACGCTCGCCGCGCGCAACATCGAACTGCTGTCGACCGGCGGCACCGCGAAGACGTTGCGCGAGGCCGGCCTGCCGGTGCGCGACGTCTCCGAGGTCACCGGTTTCCCGGAGATCATGGACGGCCGCGTCAAGACGCTGCATCCGAAGATCCACGGCGGCCTGCTCGGGCGCCATGGCATCGACGACGCGGTGATGACCGAGCACGGCATCGATCCGATCGACCTGCTGGTACTCAACCTGTATCCGTTCGAGAAGGTATCGGCAGACCCGCACGGCAGCTTCGACGACATCGTCGAGAACATCGACATCGGCGGCCCGGCGATGCTGCGCGCGGCGGCCAAGAACTTCGCGCACGTCGCCGTGGCCACCGAACCGGCGCAGTACGACGCCATCGTCGCCGAACTCGAGGGCAACGGCGGCGCGTTGTCGGCAAGCACGCGCTTCGCGTTGTCGGCGGCCGCGTTCAACCGTGTTGCGCAATACGACGCCTGCATCAGCGACTATCTCTCCTCGATCAACGACGACGGCACGCGCAACCTGTTTCCCGCGCAGCAGAACAGCAACTTCGTCAAGGTCATGGACCTGCGCTACGGCGAGAACCCGCACCAGCAGGGCGCCTTCTATCGCGACCTCTATCCGGTGCCGGGCACGTTGGCGACGTTCGCCCAGCTGCAGGGCAAGGAACTGAGCTACAACAACCTCGCCGATGCAGACGCCGCCTGGGAGTGCGTGCGCCAGTTCGACGCGCCGGCTTGCGTGATCGTCAAGCACGCCAATCCCTGCGGCGTGGCGCAGGGCGTTGCCTGCGGCGATGCCTACGAGCTGGCTTACGCGACCGATCCGACCTCCGCCTTCGGCGGCATCCTCGCCTTCAATACCACGCTCGATGCGGCGACGACGAAAGCAATCCTCGACCGCCAGTTCGTCGAGGTGCTGATCGCGCCGGACTACGAGCCCGCCGCGCTCGCCTATTGCGCGAAGAAGGCCAACGTGCGCGTGCTGCGCATCGCGCACGGCGACGGCCGCAACAACATCGACGTCAAGCGCGTCGGTTCCGGCCTGCTGATGCAGACCAGCGACATCCGCGAGGTGACGCGCGACGAGCTGAAAGTGGTGACGCGACGCGCGCCGACGCCGGCCGAACTCGACGACCTGCTGTTCGCCTGGCGCGTGGCCAAGTACGTCAAGTCCAATGCGATCGTGTATGCGAAGGAATCGCGCACCATCGGCATCGGCGCGGGCCAGATGAGCCGCGTGGTCAGCGCCAGGATCGCCGGCCTGAAGGCGGAGGAAGCCGGGCTGGTGGTCACGGGCTCGGTGATGGCGAGCGATGCCTTCTTCCCGTTCCGCGATGGAATCGATGCGGCTGCGACTGCGGGGATCAAGGCCGTGATCCAGCCTGGCGGTTCGATGCGCGACAATGAAGTCATCTCCGCCGCGGACGAACATGGGCTGGCGATGGTGTTCACGGGCGTTCGGCATTTCCGGCATTGATGGCCGGCCGGGCGTCATCCCCGGCCGAAACCGGCCGATCGTCGTCGTGTTCGCCGTTGCCTAGGCGAAAGGCGGTGACAGATGGATGTTCCGTGATGCCCTCGGCTCGGGCGTGGCAAGCGCTGAAGTCACTGGATGACCAGCGTTGCGGCTGTTGGAAGCCCCGCCTTCGCGGGGAGGATGTCGAAAACGGGGGCTGGGCATGAAAATTCTGGTGATCGGTGCGGGCGGCCGCGAACACGCACTGGCCTGGAAACTCGCGCAGTCGCCGCGGGTCGACGAAGTGCTGGTCGCGCCCGGCAACGCCGGCACGGCGATGGAAGACAAATGTCGGAACGTCGCGATCGCGGCGACCGACATCGATGGCTTGCTCGCGTTGGCCACGCGCGAAGGCGTGGCCTTGACCGTGGTCGGACCCGAGCAACCGCTGGTCGCGGGCGTAGTCGATCGCTTTCGTGCCGATGGCTTGCGCATCTTCGGGCCGACCGCCGCCGCGGCGCAGCTCGAGGGCAGCAAGGCCTTCGCCAAGGAATTCCTCGCGCGCCACGGCATCCCGACCGCGTACTACGCGGTGCATACCGATGCCGATGCGGCACTGGCCTACGTCCGCGAAAAAGGTGCGCCGATCGTCATCAAGGCCGATGGCCTGGCTGCCGGCAAAGGTGTCATCGTCGCGATGACGCTGCCCGAAGCCGAGGACGCGGTGCGCGACATGCTCGCCGGCAATGCCTTCGGCACGGCCGGTGCGCGCGTGGTCATCGAGGAATTCCTCGACGGCGAGGAGGCGAGCTTCATCTCCATGGTCGACGGCAACACCGCGCTGCCGATGGCCACCTCGCAGGACCACAAGCGCATCGGCGATGGCGACACCGGTCCGAATACCGGCGGCATGGGCGCCTATTCGCCCGCGCCGGTGGTCACGCCCGAGGTGCATGCACGCGTGATGCGCGAGGTGGTCGATCCGACGGTAAGCGGCATGGCTGCCGACGGCATCCCATTCACCGGCTTCCTCTACGCCGGCCTGATGATCGACAAATCCGGTGCGCCGAAAGTCATCGAATTCAACGTGCGCTTCGGCGATCCGGAGACGCAGCCGGTGATGATGCGCCTGCAGTCCGACCTGGTCGACCTGATCGAGGCGGCGCTGGACGAACGCCTGCACGCCGTCGAGGCGCTGTGGGATCCGCGGCCTTCGCTGGGCGTGGTGATGGCGGCCGAACGATATCCGGGCACGCCGCAGCTCGGCGATGCGATCAACAGCTGGGACGTGCCGGATATCGCCGATACGAAGGTGTTCCATGCCGGCACCAGGATCGAAGGCGATCATGTCGTTACTTCCGGCGGCCGCGTGCTGTGCGTGTGCGCGTTGGGCGACACCGTCGCGCAGGCGCAGCGCCTGGCGTATGCCGAAGTGGCCGGCATTTCGTGGCGCGGTGAGTTCCATCGGCACGACATCGGCTGGCGTGCGATCGAGCGCGAGCGGGCTTAGCTCCTCCCCCTGCGAATGCAGGGGGAGGTTGGGAGGGGGTGGCGTGGGCGCTCGTGCATCTTGACGACAGCACGCTTTGAGCCTGACTCCAGCAAGTGCACCTAGATCCGACGGCACCCCTCCCCAACCCTCCCCTGCCTTCGCAGGGGAGGGAGTAAGCGCTGCGTTTGCTAGTCTCCTGCGCAAACCCCGGGGGACGCATGGCCCACAACCAGTTCGAGCTGCTGAAGCAAGCGCCGTTTCCTGCCGTTCTTCACCACCCAGGCGCTCGGCGCGTTCAACGACAACGTCTATCGGCAGGCGATCATCGGCCTGCTGTTCTACCTCGGCATCAGCCCCGAGCAACGCACGCTCTACACCAATCTCGCACCTGCGCTGTTCATCCTGCCGTACTTCCTGTTCTCGGCGACCGCCGGACAGATCGCCGAGAAACTCGAGAAGTCGAAACTGATCCGCATCACCACGACGATGGAGATCGTGATCATGTCGCTGGCGGCGGTCGGCTTCCTGACCCAGAACATGGTCGTGCTGCTGGTCGCGCTGTTTTCCACCGGCGTGCAGTCGACGCTGTTCGGGCCGGTGAAGTATTCGATCCTGCCTGCGGTGCTGAAACCGGAGGAACTGACCGGCGGCAACGGCCTGGTCGAGATGGGCACGTCGATCTCGATCCTGGTCGGCATGATCTTCGGCGGGCTGATCTTCAAGCTGGCGGGCGACAACGGCCCCGTGGTCGCCGCGGTCGCGGTGGTGGTGCTGGCGATCACCGGCAATCTCGTCAGCCGCGCCATCCCGCGTGCCGAAGCCGGCGCGCCCGACCTGAAGATCAACTGGAACCCGATCCCCGAATCCGTTGCCGTATTGCGCCTGGCCAAGAAGCAGCCGGCGGTGCGCAACGCGATCCTCGGCGTGTCGTGGTTCTGGTTCATCGGCACGGTGCTGACCTCGCAACTGCCGACCTATGCCGAGGTCAATCTGGGCGGCGACGAAACGCTCTACATCTTCGCGCTGGCGTTGTTCTCGATCGGCACCGGCGTCGGTTCGCTGCTGTGCGAGAAGCTCTCGGCGCGCAGCGTCGAAATCGGCCTGGTGCCGCTCGGCGCGTTCGGCATCACTGCGTTCTGCCTGGACCTGTATTTCGCGCGTAGTGGGCCAGCGCCGCTGGCTGGCCTCGACATCGCCGGTTTCCTGCAGCAGCCGGGCAGCTGGCGCATCGTCATGGACCTGACCGGCATCGGGCTGTTCGCCGGTTTCTTCGTGGTGCCGCTGTTCGCGCTGATCCAGAGCCGCACGCCGCGCGGCGAGCTGTCGCGCGTGATCGCCGGCATGAACATTCAGAACGCCGCGCTGATCGTGCTCGCGGCGGTGCTCGGCATCGTGGTACAGCGTTTTCTTGGCTGGAGCATCCCGCAGGTGTTCCTGGCGCTGGCGATCGCCAATGCGCTCGTTGCGATTTACATCTTCACGCTGGTGCCCGAGTTCCTGATGCGTTTCCTGAGCTGGGTGCTGGTGCGCGCGCTGTATCGCCTGCGCGTACGCGGCATCGAGGAGCACGTGCCCGACGAAGGCCCGGCGCTGATCGTCAGCAACCACGTCAGCTATATGGACGCGCTGATCCTCGCCGCCAGCATTCCGCGGCCGGTGCGCTTCGTCATGTACTACAAGATCTTCAACATCCCGGTGATGCGCTGGATCTTCCGCAACGCCAAGGCGATCCCGATCGCCGGTGCGCGGGAGAACCCGGAGCTGATGCAGCGCGCGTTCGACGCGATCGACCAGGCGCTGGCGGAGGGCGAGATCGTCGGCATCTTCCCGGAAGGCCGGCTCACGCGCGACGGCGAGATCGCGCCGTTCAAGTCGGGCATCGAACGCGTCCTCGCGAGCGCGTCGTCGAGAGGCCGGCCGGTGCCGGTCGTGCCGATGGCGCTGCGCGGCATGTGGCACAGCATGTGGAGCCACAACGATTCGCGCCTGGGTCGCATGCGCGTGCCGCGGCGGTTCCGGGCCCATGTGGAAGTAGTGGTGGCCGCGCCGATCGCCGGAGCGGATGCGACTGCGGAAGTGCTGGAAGCTAAGGTGCGCGAGTTGCGCGGGGACGCGGCATAGCGCGTCTGTTCGCTGAGAGCACGCGGCAGTGCCGCGTAAGCGCTCTCAGCTCCTAGCTCACCCAACCCGCGACGACGAACAAGGCCAGCACCGCCAGCCACACCAGCAGGATGCGCCACACCAGACTCATCGCGTCGCGCAACTCCGGCAGTTCGCCGAGTTGCGTGACGATGCCGGTCGCTGTCGAGACGCCTTCCTCGGAAAACTCCTGCGCCTCGTCGGCGAGCTCGCTGCGCACGCTGGCGCGTCCGGCGGCGGCGAGGAAGCCGGTATCGAGCTGCAGTGAAGCGCCGCCGGCATCCTTCCACGCGCCGACGACGGTGTCGAAGTTGCCGACCAGTGCCATCGACAGCGTCATCAACTGCGCCACCGGCCAGTCGAGCAGGATCAGCAGGTTCTGCGCGCCGGCCGCGGCTTCCGGCGGCAACGCTCGACGCGGTTCGCCTTCGGCGGCGAGTGCGACGAGCCGGTACAGCAGCGCGCCGAACGGGCCGAGCAGCAGGAACCAGAACAGCACGCCGAACCAGCGCTGCAGTGCGTTGCGGAATACCGCCTCGACCAGTGCCGGACCGTCGAGCACCGTGGCGCGCGCGTCGTCAGCATCGTCGGCGGCTAGCGGCGACAGCCGTGCCGCGGCTTCGCGGCGCGCCAGCGGATCGCGTGCTTCGACGATCGCATCCACGTCGAGGTCGAGATCGCGCGGTCCCCACGCATAGAACAGCACTACGATGCCGAACAGCAATCCGACCAGGCCTAGCAAGGGCGCATCCAGCGCGATCTGGAACAGCGCGACCGCCAGCAGAGGCGGCACCAGGCCGAATGCGATGCCGTAGCGTCCGCGCCACCATTCGTTCTGCGCCAGGCGACCGTCGAGCCAGCGCAGCCACGTGTCGTACCAGTCGAAGTGCCTCACCGATGCGGCGAGCGAAGGCGCGACATGGCCGAGGACGAGGGCGACGATGACGGCGACGAGGGTCACGAACATGCGTCGAGTTTAATCCAGCCGCATGGGTGCGGGCACGATCGCGTGGATGCGATGCCGTGGCCGCGGATCAAGTCCGGGGCGGGCTCCTATGAGGCGCGCCCTGCGCGTGGTGCCAGGTCTCGATCAGCCAGCGCGAGATCGACATCGGCGGCGAAACCAGCAGACCGTCGTCCGCGGACTCGCCACGCAAGGCGGCGCCGACTTCGTCATGGCTGAACCAGCGCGCGTCTTCCAGTTCGTCGTTGATGCGCGGCGTATCGGGTTCGGCATCGGCGACGAAGCCGAGCATCAGCGAACCGGGAAACGGCCATGGCTGCGAAGCGAGGTAGCGACAACCGCGCACGCGCACGCCGGATTCCTCGAGCACTTCGCGCGCGACGGTCTGTTCGAGCGATTCGCCGGGTTCGACGAATCCGGCCAGCGTCGAATAGCGGCGCGCCGGCCACGAGGCCTGTCGTCCCAGCAACAGGCGCGTGCCATCGCTGACGGCGACGATCACGGCCGGATCCGTACGCGGATAGTGCTCGAGGCCGCACTGCGCACAGCGTCCCATCCAGCCCGCACGCACGAAGGCGAGGGCCCCGCCGCACGCTGCGCAATAACGATGTCGCGCGCGCCAATGCAGCACGGCGCGGGCTTGCGCGAAGACGGTGGATTCGAACGCCGGCCACGTCGTCGCAGCGCTGCGAAGGTCGATGCGCGGCAGGGCTTCGGGCAGCGTTTCGGTGGCCGCGGCGAACCAGGCATGGCCTTCGTGCAGGCCGAGGAAGATCGCATCGGCATAAACCTCGTCCGGCGCCATGCCGAAGCGGGCGTCGGCGAGCTCGGCGACGTTGGTCGCATGCAGGCCGCCATCGCCGTCGACCAAGGCGCGGCCATCGCGATCGATCAGGACGATGCGTGCCTGCGGCCAGTACCTGCGCAGTGATTCGTCGTCGTCGCGGAGCGCATCGGCGCGGTCGAGCGCCGCATCGACGAAGGCGAAAGGCGTCGTTGCGGACTTCACACCGTGAACGAGGAGCCGCAGCCGCAGGTGGATTTGGCGTTCGGATTGCGGATCACGAACTGCGCGCCGTGCAGGCTTTCGGTGTAGTCGACGGCCGCGCCCATTAGGTACTGCAGGCTCAGCGGATCGACCAGCAGGACCACGCCATCGGTGGCCAGGGCGAGGTCGTCTTCGCCCTGTTGCTCGTCGAACTCGAATCCGTACTGGAAACCCGAACAACCGCCGCCCTGGATATAGACGCGCAGTTTCAGCTCGGGTTTGCCCTCCTCGGCGATCAGCTCGCGCACCTTGGCGGCTGCGGCGGAGGTGAAGTCGAGCGGTCGATCCAGGGACTGGTAGCCGGGTGCGGCGATGGTGGCGGCGGTTTCCATGCTTACAGGATGGGGGGCGGGGTCGATCGCTTCAAGCGCCGGCAGCGGTGCGCCGCGTCGCTTCGGCCCAGGTGAACGACTGTTCCACGTCGGCGCCCGAAGCAGGATCGAGGCGCACGCTGATCCGTAGTGGCTGGAACCCGGCCGGCAGCACCAGGTCGCCTTCCACCTGCTGGAAGTACTTGAACGAGTACGGATTGCCCTCCGCATTCGGTTCCTGGCGCAAATCCGACCACGCCAGGCGCTGCAGCTTGCCGGCGCGCGTCCCTTCGACCGACACCGTCAGCCGTCCGCTGTTGACGGCGCCGCGGTTGAGGTTCTGGGTGAGCGTGGCGGTGAAGTGCCAGGCCTGGCCGGCCTGCGGCAGCAGGTGCAGTTCATGCACGCTCAAGCCTCGGCGTTGCCCGGTGGCGCCGACGAAGCGCTCGTAGAACGCCACGTCCGCACGCAGGCCGGAGATCTCCTCGTCGCGTTCGGCCAGCGTGCCCTGCAGGTCGCGGTTGGCATCGCGCGTGATCTGGTCCGAGCGCGTCAGCGTGGCGACGCGTTGTTCGAGTTCGTCGAGCTTGGCCTGCTGGGCGCGCAACTGCGTCCTCGGATCGTCGGGCGCGGGCGCGAAGGCCTTCCAGGCGCCCCAGACGCCGAAGGCGACCGCCAGCAGGAAGATCGCGATCAGCGCGTAGGCCCAGCGATGGTCGTGCACTTCAGTGGGCGCGGCCGCGGGAGGGGCGGCTTCGACGTGCGTGGGGTCGATGTCCGGGTCGGGCGGCGGTGTGGGGGTGTCGGTCATCGGAACGGTATAGCGAGCGCTTGATCGTCGAGCAAGGGCTGGGAGTCCGGGGACGAGAGCCGACAATCGAGGGCAGGCGCTGCTGAAGCCTTCAGCGCTCGGCGCTCGGCCGCGCAACGGAGCCAACAAGTCCGCCGATATAATCCGCCGCATGCGGCCTGCCCGGCCGCGACATGGACGGAGCAAACGTCATGTCCGAAGCCCATCTGTTCGCGATCGGCGTACTGCTGGCCTGGCTCGCCGGCATTCGCGTGTACCTGACGGTGTTTGGCGTCGGCGTGGCCGGCGCGTTCGGCTGGCTCGACCTGCCGCAGGCTTTGCAGGTGACGCAGTCGCCGTGGGTGTTGGGCGTTTCCGGCGTGCTGGCGGTGGCGGAGTTCTTCGCCGACAAGATCCCGGGCGTGGATTCAGGTTGGGACCTGCTGCATACCTTGCTGCGCGTGCCCGCGGGGGCGTTTCTCGCGGCCGCGGCGCTGTCGCCCGATGGCCAGCTCGGCGCCGGGATGCTCGCGACCGGCGCCGGGGTGGCGCTGACCAGCCACGTGCTGAAAGCCGGCTCGCGCGCGCTGATGAACACCTCGCCCGAACCGGTGAGCAACTGGACCGCATCGGTGACCGAGGATGTGGCGGTGGTCGGCGGTCTGGCGCTGGCGTTCTCGCATCCCTGGCTGGCGCTGTCGCTCGTGGTCTTCATCAGCGTGGTGGTGGCGCTGTTGATGTGGTGGATATGGCGCAAACTCTTCCGCCGCGCGCCCAGGCCGCGGCCTGGCTGAACTGCCGGATCGCAGCGCCCGGGTTGGGCCGGCCTTAGGGCAGGGGTCCATGAAGTCCGCCTTGAACTGTGCGGCCCGTTACACGCCGCGCGGCGCGCGCCCGCATAATGCAAACTCGGCGGGGAGGGGAACCCGCCAGGAGCCGCGATCCGTGCCTGTATCCACCAAAGCCCAGACCGCGAAGCCTTCCGGCCCTGCAGGCGGTGCTTCGGTGCGTGCGGAATTCCCGCCGCCACAGTACTGGCGCAGGTGGTGCGAGGATGCGCCGCCGGCAAGCTTCCCGGGCGACGACGACGGCACGACGCAGCTGTCCGAAATCCCGATGCTGGCATCGCAGGCAGCGACGAGCAGCGATGGAGAGCCGCCGTATCGCATCCTTATCGTCGAAGACGACCGCAGCCAGGCGCTGTTCGCCGAAAGCGTGCTTAACGGCACCGGCATGCAGGCGAAGGTCGTCTCCGTTGGCAGCGAGATGATGCAGGCGATGGAGGCGTTCCACCCGGACCTGGTGCTGATGGACCTGCACATGCCGGGCATGAGCGGCACCGAACTGACCGGACTGATCCGCAACCACGTCGGCTTTGCGCACACGCCGGTGGTGTTCCTGACCGGCGACACCGACCCCGAACGGCAGTTCGAAGTGCTGGAAAGCGGCGCCGACGACTACCTGAGCAAACCCGTGCGGCCGCGCCATCTCATCGCCGCCGTGTTGAGCCGGGTCAAGCGCGCGCGCGCGTCGCGCGGGCTGGGCATCGTCGGACAGGGCGTGGCCGACGGCCGCCATCCGATGACCGGTTTGCACACGCGCACCAGCATCCTGCAACGCCTGAACGCGGCGATCCCTGGCGAAGCGAAAGGCGCGCTGTATTTCGTCGAGATCGAGAACACCACCGCATTGCGCGATCGCTTCGGCTACGAGGCGCTGGAAGAGGTGCTGACGGAAGCGGGCCGGCAGATTGCGACGATCACGGTCGATGCGCCGGCGGCGCGGCTCAACGACAACACCTTCCTGCTGTATGCGCCGGATCTGGATCCGAACGACCAGCAGGCTTGGGCGCGCACCCTGCGCGACGGCCTCGGCAGGCATGCCTTCACCATCCGCGAAGAGGCCCTGCGCCTGCGCGCGCTGGTCGGTTACGCGTCGCTCGAGCACGCCTTCGGCGATGCCAGCAGCGCGCTCGCCGCCGCCGAACAGGCGTTGCGGCAGGCGCGTGCACTGCCGATCGGCATCGCTGCCTACGAAGCGCCGGCGCCCGTCGACAACGCGCGTCTGGGCGCATTCGCCGATGAACTCAGGGCTGCCCTCGTAGCGGAGCGTTTCGAGCTGGCTTACCAGCCGATCGTCGCGGTCGCCGGTGGCGACGAAGCCCAGTACCAGACCTTGCTGCGCCTGCGCGACGAGAGCGGCGAGCTGCATACCGCGGCAGAAATCATTCCCGCGGCGGAAGCCGCGGGCCTGATGTACGAGATCGATCGCCGCGTGGCGCAACATGCGGTCGAGGTTCTGCGCCGCCGCAAGAGCGAGAACAATCCGGTCCGACTTTTCGTCTCGCAATCGCCGCGCAGCCTGACCCGGGAAGGTCATGCCGGCTGGCTGCTGGAAACGATGGCTGCGAACGAAGTGGAGGGCGCATCGCTCGTGATCGACGTGCGCCAAACCGACGCATTGGTCCATGCCGTCGCGCTGCACGAATTCTGTGCGGCGATGGTGCCGGCAGGCGTGCAGCTGTGTCTCAGCCAGTACCAGTCGAGCGACGAGGCCGATGCTTTGCTGGCGCAACTGCCGCTCGGCTTCGTTCGCCTGTCGGCGCGCTATGCGACGCGGCTGGACGAGACCGGCGTTCGTGACGAGATGCGCGCCGCGATCGAGCGCGCGCATCGGCTAGGACTGCAGGTGATCGGACAACAGGTCGAGGATCCGCAGGCTGCGGCGACGCTGTGGATGAGCGGCGTCGACTACATCCAGGGCAACCTGGTGCAAGGCGCAGCCGTCGGCCTCGATTTCGATTTCAATCATTCGGTGCTGTGAACATGGGTGCTGTGAACATGAGTGCCGTGAACGGGGACACGACCAGGATGAATCGCGTGCGACCTTCGTTGTTGATGTTGCGTTGGCTGGCGTTGGGCGCCGCGGCAGGCGCTGCGCTGTTTCTGGGACTCGACGTGCTCGGTTTGGCCGGTCCCTGGCAGGGCGCAGCGCTGGTGCTGGCGTTGCTGGCGCTGTTCGCGATCGCCGCGGTCGTGTTCGCGCTGCGGCAGCGCGAGAAGGACATGCTCGAAAGCGAGGAACGGGCGCGCCACAGGGAAGAAGAAGTCAGCGAACTGCAGCGCGAACTCGATCGCCACACACAACTCGAGCAACAGCTGCGTCAGGCCAAGCAGGCCGCGGAATCGGCGGTGATGGCCAAGGGCGAGTTCCTCGCCACCATGAGCCACGAGATCCGCACGCCGCTCAACGGCATCGTGCCGATGCTGGACCTGCTGATGCACGCGCAGCTGCAGCCCGACCACAATGAATGGGTGCGCACGGCGTACTTGTCGTCGCAGCAGATGCTGCGCATCGTCGATGACATCCTCGATTACTCGAAGCTCGAGGCGGACAAGCTCGAGCTCGAAACCACCTCTTTCAACCTGCGCGAATTGCTGGAAGGCGTGTTGCAGCTGATGGAGCGCCCCGCGCAGACCAAAGGCTTGCGCCTGAGCCTGCAGATCGAGCCTGGCGTACGCCTGCCCGTGCGCGGTGATCCGGTGCGGCTGCGCCAGGTGCTCGGCAACCTGATCAGCAACGCCGTCAAGTTCACCGAACGTGGTTCGGTATCCGTGCACGTGCAGCGCACCGGCGAGACCGCCGCGCAGCATCTGTTGCGGTTCGAGGTTCGGGACACCGGCATCGGCATCACCGCGGCCGCGCAGCCGCGGCTGTTCCAGGCCTTCAGCCAGGCCGACGCCTCGACCACGCGTCTATACGGTGGCACCGGGCTGGGTCTGGCCATTTCCAAGCGCATCGTCGACCTGATGGGCGGACGCATCGGCGTGGAGTCCGATCCAGGCCATGGCGCGACGTTCTGGTTCGAAGTGCCGCTGCTGAAGGTGCACGGCGACATGCCGACGCGCGAGCAGGCTTCGACCACCGGGCGCCTGCTGCTGCTGAGCGCCGATCCGCGCCTGCGCCTGCGCCTGAGCATGTTGCTGCCGAACTGGGGATTACGCGTGAGCTCGGTCGAGACCACGCAGGAAGCGCTCGACCGCTTGCGCACCGCCGCCAACCAGGGCGCGCCGTGGGCCTATTCGATCGTGCTCGCCGACCTCGCGGGCATGCGCAACACGTCCGTGGCGCTGCACCGTAACCTTGAGCGCCATGCCGTCTACGGCGACCTGCGCCTGGTCGGCCTTTACGGCGACGATCCGGTGCCGGACGAACTGCAACGCAGCATCACCCTGCTCAGCCGACAGGCGCCGGATGCGGACCTGCGTGCGGCGTTGACCTCAGCGGCACTTCCCCCCGCGGCGACTGCCCCGGCTGCGGAAAGTACGGCGGGCCCGATCGAGTCGACACCGGAGGCACCCATGCGTCCCGCGCGCGTCCTGCTGGTCGAGGACAATCCCGTCAACCTGATGGTCGGCCAGCGCTTGCTGAGCGTGCTGGGGGTCAACTGCGATACCGCCAGCAACGGCGAAGCTGCCTTGTTGCGCATGTCGGCATCGCGCTACGACGTGGTGCTGATGGATTGCCAGATGCCGGTCATGGACGGCTACACCGCGACTCGCCGCTGGCGCGAAAACGAGGAAGCCGCCGACGACGGCCGCCACCTGGCGATCGTAGCGATGACCGCGAACGCAATGGCCGGAGATCGCCAGAAGTGCCTGGATGCCGGCATGGACGACTACCTCGCCAAGCCGGTGACGCGCAGCGAACTCGAGCGTTGCCTGCATCGCTGGTGGAATCCGCGAGCCACCGATGCTGCCTCCGATCACACGCCGGTCGATGAGGCCGAAGATGCCGCCGGGCTCGTCGCCGACCCGGCAAACGAACCGCTGCAGGCACTGGCCGACAGCGTCGCCTCCGCCGACTCGCTGGTGATGGCCTCCGCCGCCACGCAACCGGCCTCTTCACCCGATGCGATACGAGGATCCAGGGACATGAGCATGGGATCGTCTTCCGCCGGCGAACCGATCGCACCGGCATCGTCGCAGAGGCCATCGCAACCGGCCGTACTCGATCTGGAGATCGTCGAAGAACTGCGCGCGCTGCTCGGCGGCGAGGTGGATCGGCTGATCGCGGTGTTCCTCGAAGACACCCCGCGCCTCATCCAGGCGCTCGAGAATGCCGCGGTGAAGCCGGACTACGCAGGGCTGCGCGAGGCCGCGCATTCGCTGAAATCCTCCAGCGCCAATCTCGGTGCGATGTCGTTGTCGGCCGCGGCCAAGCGGGTCGAGCTGGGCGCACGTGCGGAGTCGCTCGAGCGGCCGGCAGTCGCCGTGGCCGTCATCGCCAACGAATTCGCGCGCGCGCGGCACGCACTGCTCGGAACGACTTCGACACGCAACGCCGCCGAGGCGTAAGCGGACTGCTGCGCCATGGCGCGCGGCACCGGCCGACGCGCAACGCTACTCGTCGATCTTGGTCTGGAGATAGTTCTGCTCGCCGAGACGGGCGATCAGATCCAGCTGCGTTTCGATCCAGTCGATGTGTTCTTCCTCGGAGTCGAGGATGTCGGCGAACAGCTTGCGGCTGACGTAATCGCCGACGCTTTCGCAGTGAACGATGGCGTCCTTGAGCGTCGGCAGCGCCTCCAGTTCCAGTGCCAGATCGCACTCCAACAGCTCTCGCGGATTCTCGCCGATTCGTAACTTGCCCAAGGCCTGGAAGTTCGGGAGGCCTTCGAGAAACAGCACGCGTTCGGCGAGTTTGTCGGCGTGCTTCATCTCGTCGATCGACTCGTGGTATTCGTGGTCGGCGAGTTCCTTCAGACCCCAGTTCTTCAGCATCTTGGCGTGCAGGAAATACTGGTTGATCGCGGTCAGTTCGTTGTAGAGCGCCTTGTTGAGGTGCTCGATGACCTTGGCATCGCCCTTCATCGCCTTGCTCCGGCTTGCGTCAGGCAAGAACTCTAGCGAATTGCCGGGCGCGATGACGAAACGCGAATCGTATGCATCCGGCGGCGCTGCGCCGATGCGATCGCGTGCCGTAAGGCTAGGCGGCGTGCGACATCGCCTGCACTGGCAGCAAGCCTTCGATCGCCGAGCGGTGCTCGGCCTGCCGCGCTTCGTGCAACACGGCTGTCGCCATCGTCACGCAGCTGCCGCAGGTGGCGCCGCAGCCGGTACGCATGGTCAATTCGGGCATGGTTCGGCAACCGGCGCTGGCGGCCTGGCGGATATCGCGTTCGGTGACGCCATTGCAGAGACAGACGTACACGTGTTCGGAACCCCATGACGGAATAGGGTCATTCCGCCATGAATGAGAATGATTGTCAATTGTGTCCGGATCAGTTCTGTCCGGAATCGGGTGCCTGTCCCGATTTTGGGGGTTGAGCTGCCCGTCCACGCGGCCGCTGCTGGCCAAACCGCGAGCCCCGCGCACGCAGGTCCGGACCCGGCATCGGTACCGCCTGCAGACCGGCGATCTGGCGCGCGAACGGCGCCAGATGGCGCAATGCGCTGGAGTACACGCCACGCTTGAAGGTCACCACGTGTTCCAGCGGGTACCAGAAATCGACCCAGCGCCAGTAGTCAAATTCGGGCTTGTCAGTCAAATCCAGGCACAGATCGCTTTCCTGACCGGTCAGCTGCAGCAGGTACCAGACCTGCTTCTGGCCGATGCAGACTAGGCGATCGTTGCGGCGCACGGCGCGTGGCGGCAGTCGGTAACGCAGCCAGCCAGGTGTGGCTCCGAGTACGCAGACATGCTCGGGTAGCAGGCCGGTTTCCTCGCGCAGTTCGCGATACATGGCCTCGAGCGGGGTTTCGTCCGTGTTCATCCCGCCCTGCGGGAATTGCCATCCGTCCCGGCGTACTCGCCTGGCCCAGAACACCCGGCCATCCGGGTGCATCAACACGATGCCGACATTGGGTCGGTAACCGTCCGGATCGATCACGATGCGGACTCCTAGAGTTTTTGGCTTGACGCCACTGTTCCCGACTCTGCCACGGCACGCGCAGGGCGACAAGCGCAGGCGTCGCAATTGACGCGTGGCGTCATGACGTGGAGAATTCGCGATCCGCCGCGATTTGTGTGCGGTTTCGGCTATGTAGCTCAGCCGGTTAGAGCACAGCACTCATAATGCTGGGGTCGGTGGTTCGAGTCCACCCATAGCCACCACCGCCATCCTTCCGTCGCCTCAAGCGACGAGGATTCCGCAGGTCGTTTTCGCGGCCCGACCCGACGGGGAAAAGCAGGCAAAAAAAGAGCGCGCCTGAGCGCGCTCCGGAGAGATGCCTACCTGGCGACGCGCGTCTGCGCGGTCTCCTCCCCTCTGCAACTTCCGTATCGAGGCCGACTTCCTATCGACAGGCCGTAGGATGACGCGCCCATTCCAAATTTGAAGGGCAGGTAGGGCCCGGACACCCCGGAAACGCAATACAGGCACGCAACCGGCCACGTCTATGTGCCTGATTCGTGCGCTATCGGACTCGGTCTGCTACCAAAAGCGCATAAATTGAGTTGAATTTCGTTCACCTAGTGAGCAATGCTAACAAGATCGCTATTCCGGCCAAGTACGCTCCATTAATGTCTCTCGGCCAAGATCAAGCAGGACGTGCCATGGAGCGGCGATGACGGCATCTCAGCGGATTCGGCTTGCCAGGCGCCATGCGAACCTGTCGCAGGCGCAACTCGGGGCGGCCGTCGGAGTACAGCGCAGTGCCGTCAGTCATTGGGAGGCGGCGCAGGGTAAGAATCCCAGCGTCGCGCACATGCGCCAGATCGCCCTGACGACGCATGTCCAGTTCGAATGGCTCGCGACTGGCCGCGGCACGATGGTGCTGTCCAAGGACATGGAATTCGACTCGGTGGCCACGGCCGAGGCACTGCTGGTCGATGATCCGCTCGAACTGCGGTTGCTGCACGCCTTCCGCGAATCGCCCGCGCGTGCCCGTGCGCCGCTGGTCGAAGTGGTCGAGCAGCTCGCCCAGCAGCGCACCGGCCGGACACGTAAGCCCGCTGTCCGCTAGCGATCGTCTCGCGCAGGTCGACGATCGCTGCACAGACGGCGTCGGGCGATGCGGCTAGGCTATGCGGCTTGCCAGACTGAAACGAATTGCCCGTGACCGCCCTCGTTTGCCTTTGCACTTGTTCCGATGCGGAAATCGCTACCCGGATTGCCGACGCCCTGGTCGCGGAGCGGTTGGCCGCCTGCGTCAACATCGTGCCGGGCATGCGTTCGGTCTACCGATGGCAAGACAGGGTAGGCCACGTCGATGAGACGCAGTTGCTGATCAAGACCGCACGCGAGCGCTGCGATGCGCTGATCGCGCGCATCGTCGAGCTGCATCCGTATGAACTGCCTGAAGTGATCGCGGTCGAAGTCGCGGGCGGCCTGGCCGCTTATCTCGACTGGATCGGCGAGCAGACGCACATGGAGAGCGATCGATGAGGGGTGGGTGCTGCAGGATGTTCGCGCTGTTCGTGCTTGCACTGTTGCCTGCCGTATCGGGTGCGGCAGTCGACGAGGACGACCTGTTGCCGGTCGACGAGGCTTTCACGCTGGTCGCCAGTGCGCCGCAACGCGACCGCATCGAGCTGACCTGGACGATCGCGAAGGGCTATTACCTCTACCGGCATCGGATGAATGCGCTGCCGGCGGACACTGCATTCAAGGCCACGGCCTTGCAACTGCCAGCTGGTGAAAAGCATACCGACGAATTCTTCGGCGAAGTCGAGACCTATCGCGATCGCGTCGGCGCCGTCCTCGTCGGCGCGGCTGCGGCGGACACCGAACGGGTGACGCTGAAGGTGAAGTACCAGGGCTGTGCCGATCTCGGCGTCTGTTATCCACCGCAAACGCGCACGATCACCATCCCGCTGCCGACGCCGCCACAGGATCGTGATGGTGGCCTCGCAGCCCTGGGTCGCAGGCTCGGGCCGGGCGGCGGCGCGCCGCTGGCAGGCGCATCGACCGGCGCAAACGAACCCCTGCCATTGCCGCCGGAACAGGCGTTCGGCTTCGAAGCGATCGCCAGCGACGGCAATACGCTGCTGCTGCGCTTCACGCCGGCGCGCGGCTATTACCTCTATCGCGACCGCACGCAGCTGGAGTTGGTCCAGTCCCGGAATGAACCGAACAAGACCCCGGCCATCGCGCTTGAACGCCCGCGCTGGCCAAGGGGCGTGTCGCATCATGACGAGCATTTCGGCAACGTGGTCGTGTATTTCGATCGCATCGACGTGCCATTGCCGTTGCGACGCACGCGACCCGGGGCGGAAACGGTGACCTTGTCCGCGACCTTCCAGGGTTGCCAGAACGAAGGCATCTGTTACCCGCCGATGACGCGCACCGTGCGCGTGACGGTGCCTGCGGGCCGGCTGGGCGCGAACGCAGCTCTCGCGGGAGCGGCCGCGGACCCGGCGTCGCAGGCATCGAATGGGCGTACTGCTCGGCAAAGTCCGGGTCAGGTCGCGACGGCCGTTGCGCCTGCTGGCAGCGATATCGGAGCTGAAGCTGACTCAGCGCAGGCAGATCCTGCCGCGCAGGCCGAAGACAGCCGGATCGCGTCCGCCCTCGCCGGCAGCAATCGCTGGTGGACGCTGCTCGGTTTCTTCGGCGCCGGATTGCTGCTGGCGTTCACCCCGTGCGTGTTGCCGATGATCCCGATCCTCTCCGGCTTGATCGCCGGGCAGGGCACGCGCATCGGCACGCGGCGTGCGCTGGTGCTGTCGCTGGTCTACATCGTGGCCAACGCGCTGGTGTTCACCGTGGCCGGCGTCGTGGCCGGCCTGGTTGGCGCCAACCTGCAAGTCGCATTCCAGACGCCGTGGGTGATCGTGGCTTTTTCGCTGCTATTCGTGGCGCTGGCGTTGTCGTCGTTCGGGTTCTACGAATTGCAATTGCCTGCTGTCCTGCGCGCGCGGCTCGGGTCGATCAGCGATAAACAGCGTGGCGGCTCGTTGCCGGGCGTCGCCGCGATGGGGGCGCTGTCGGCGCTGATCGTCGGGCCGTGCGTGGCGCCGCCGCTGGCGGCGGCGGTGTTGTACATCGGCCAGACGCACGACCCCGTGCTCGGTGGCGCCGCCCTGTTCCTGTTGGCGATGGGCATGGGCGTGCCGCTGCTCGCGTTCGGCGCCGCGGCGGGTCGGGGCATGCCGACCAGCGGACCGTGGATGACAGCCGCGCAGCGCGTGTTCGGTTTCGTGTTTCTCGCGCTGGCGGTGTGGATGCTGTCGCGAATCCTGCCGGCAACGGTCAGCCTCGGCTTGTATGGCCTGCTTGCGCTGGCCGCGGCGGCCTGGGCGTTCTCGGCAGCGGGGCCGGACAACCAACGCATACGCGTGCTTGCACGCTTCGCCGGCCTCGTGCTGGCGCTGCTCGGCGCTGCGGAACTGTTCGGCGCGCTCGGTGGCGGTCGCGATCCGCTGCAGCCGCTGGCCGGCATCCTGCGCGGCGGCGACGAGATGCGCGAATTGCCATTCCGCAAGATCAAGTCGAGCCAGGATCTCGATCGCGAAATTTCCGCCGCGCAGGCGCAGGGCAAGCCGGTACTGTTCGATTTCTATGCCGACTGGTGCGTGTCGTGCAAGGAAATGGAGAAGTACACCTTCACCGAGCCGACCGTGCATGCGGCGCTTGCCGACTTCGTGCTGCTGAAGGCGGATGTGACCGCGAACGATGATGTCGACCAGGCGCTGATGCGGCGCTTCGGCATCATCGGGCCACCGGCGACTTTGTATTTTTACGATGGCCTCGAACGACGCGAACTGCGTTTGATCGGTTTCGAGAAGGCGCCGGGCTTCGTGGCGCGCGCGCGGAGGGCGGCGGGCGAGAATCGATAGCAGGATCGTGACGGCGATGCAGTGAGCAACGGGCAACCGGCGATCCGATCCGTCGGCATGCCGGACCCAGCAAATCAGGCCAGCGGCGAGGCGCCGTAGAAACGCGTCAGGTGCGCGGCGACGTCCGGCATGGCCTCGCGCAGGCGCAGCGGATCGCTGAAGTGGTATTCGCTGCATACCGCGAAGAATTCCTCAGGCGCCTCCGCGGCGTAGCCATCGATGGCGGTGTCCTTTCCGGCATCGACCTGCGCCGCCAGCGCGTCGAAGGCAATCTGGAAATCGCGCGCCCATGCGCGCTGCCAGCTGCGCGGCAGCGGCGGTGTGCCGTCGAGCGCGCCGTCGAGCGCATCGAGCTTGTGCGCGATCTCATGCACGGCCACGCAGAAGCCGGCGTCGGGTTCGTCGAGGTCGGCTTGCACATCGGCCCAGGACAGGATCACGGGGCCGGTTTCCCAGGCTTCGCCGATCAGTTCGTCGTTCCACTCGTGCAGCACACCTGCGGCGTCGACGTGCGTCCGGTTCACGCGGAATGCATCGGGATAGACGATCAGCTGCGACCAGCCGCGCAGACCTTCGCGCCCGAATTCGAGCAGCGGCAAGCAGCACAGCGCGGCCAGCAGCATGCGCTGGGCATCGTCGAGCGCGCATCCGGCAACGGGCGTAATGGTCTTTTCATGCAGGAAGCGTGCGCTCAGCGTACGGAGCCTGGCATCGCGATCGGCGTCGAGCGCACCGATCCAGCGCACTCGCTCGCGGACGATGCGCCAAAGCGTGGGATCGATCGGCGCGGGGCCGAGGAGTCGCTGCATCAGGCCCTGCAGGATCATTCCTGCAAGATCAGGCCGCGCAAGCCCGGGCTCCGTGGACGCAGGCCTTGCAAGGCCTGATTTGACGCTGGGTTTCGGACGAAGCTGCGCTGACGCGATTCGCGATCAGCGGAACATGCCGGGCACGAAGCTGTGCCAACGCGGCGCACGCACGCCGCTGCCGTCGTCGCCACGGTAGGTAGCAGGTTTGGCCTTGTCTGGCGCCGCGATCGCCGCGCGCTTGCCTTTGTTGCGCGGCTGCACGACGACCTCGGCAGTGGCCTCGGGACAGGTGCCGCCGTCGCCGTTGGCACTTTGCAGGCGCACTTCGCGTGCGAGTACGGGCAGGCAGGCGAACACCATCAGCAGGCAAACGAGGAGTCTGGACATGGCAACGATCCTGGGGCCGCGCCGGGGCGGATTGCACCGGCGACTATACCGTGGATGCGGCCAGGCCGCAGATGGTTGCATGTTGCGATGCAGCATGGGCCTTGGGCGTGCTCCGGAGGTTCTGCGGGATGCCCGTCGAACCTCTGCAGAACATGTCGCCAGGCGCTGCGCCCTGGCTGCTCGCCGGGCACGACACTCGCATCGACCTGTTCCGGGCGCCAATGCCGTACCGGCTACAACTCTCGCCTTCGTCGCGCGGCCCGGGCATAGAATCGCGCCACGCTGCTGGAGGGACGCGCCATGTGGGAAGCCGTCGGATTCTTCGTCCTTGGACTTGTGCTGCTCGCGCTTGGTGGCGATTCCATCGTCAAAGCCGCGTCGGGGCTGGCGCAGCGGTTCGGTACCTCGCCGTTCGTCACCGGACTGCTGCTGGTCGCGTTCGGCACGTCGTTGCCGGAACTCGCGGTCAACGCGCGCGCGGTGTGGGCCGGCAGCCAGGGATTGGCGCTGGGCAACGCCGTCGGCAGCAATGTCGTCAATTTCGGCCTGACGCTCGGCGCCGCCGCGCTCGCCGCACCGTTGCTGGTGCGCTGGCGCGCGCTCGCACCATTGCTGCTGTGCCTGGTGATTGCGACGCTTGCGGTGATGGTGCTCGGCTACGACGGCGTGCTGACCCGGATCGAAGGCTTCGGGCTGCTGCTCGGATTCGTTGCCGTGCTCGCCTTCGCGCTGGCACGGACGCGGCGCGAGAGCCCTGAACTGCGCGAGACGATCGGTGCCTTCGCCGCGACCAGCAGCCATTTCTGGCTCAACCTGCTGCGTTTCGCGATCGCGATCGTGGTGCTGTATTTCGGCGCGCGCTGGATCGTGCAGAGCGCGCCGATCATCGGCGTGTCGTTCGGTATGGAACCCTTGCTGACCGGCCTGATCGTGGTCGCCATCGGCACCGCGCTGCCGGAGGTCGCCGCTGCAGTCGCCGCCGCGCGGCGCGGCCAGGGCGATCTCGTCGCCGGCCACGTGATCGGATCGAGCCTGTTCAACCTGCTGGTCGTGCTCGGCGGCATGGCCGCGTTCCGGACCGTGCCGATCCCCGCATCGTTCGTGCAGTTCGAACTGCCGGCCGCGCTCGCCTTTGCACTGGTGCTGTATCCGATGCTTCGTGGCGACCTGCGCATCGCCAAGAGCGAAGGTGGCATTCTGCTAATCGGCTTCATCGCCTGGCTGGCGTTCGAGCTGTTGCTGGCCCGCTGACGGCTCTGTGCTTGTCGCTGCGTAGAATGTCGGCATGACCATGCCGGCCGGTTCCTTGCGCGCGCGCGCCCTCCATGCGTTGTCGGAATTCCTGCGGCTCGAGGCCGCGGGCGGCATCGTGCTGATCGCTGCCGCCGTGCTGGCGCTGATCTGCGCCAATTCGCCGTTCGATGGCGCCTACGAAGGTTTTCGCAATCTGCCCGTGCAGGTCGGCGTCGGCGCGGTCAAGATCGCCAAGCCGCTGCTGCTGTGGATCAACGACGGCCTGATGGCGGTGTTCTTCCTGCTGGTCGCGTTGGAGATCAAGCGCGAGGTGGTGTCGGGACAGTTGTCCAGCCGCAGCCAACTCGCGCTGCCGTTGGTCTGCGCGGCGGCCGGCGTGCTGGTGCCGGCATTGATCTTCTGGGCATGTAACCGCGGCGAAGACGCGACGATGCGCGGTTGGGCGATTCCGACCGCGACCGACATCGCCTTCGCGCTCGGCGTGCTCGCGCTGCTCGGTTCGCGCGTGCCGCTGGGCATGAAGCTGCTGCTGTCGACGATCGCGGTGGTCGACGACCTGATCGCGATCCTGATCATCGCGATCTTCTACAGCCACGGCCTGTCGCTGACCGCGCTGGCCTGTGCCGGCGTGGCGATCGCACTCATGTTCGCGCTCAACCGCCGCGGCGTGGCGGCGCTGACGCCGTATCTTCTGCTCGGTGTCGTGTTGTGGGTCTGCGTGTTGAAGTCCGGCGTGCATGCCACGCTCGCCGGCGTGGTCACGGGACTGATGATCCCGCACCTGGACCGGCGCAAGCACAGAGACGAGGCGGCGCGACAGTCGCCGCTGGAAACGCTCGAGCATGCGCTGCATCCGTGGGTTGCCTACGGCATCCTGCCGGTGTTCGCGTTCGCCAACGCCGGGCTCGTGCTGGCTGGCATGACGCTGGACGACGTGCTGTCGCCGTTGCCGCTCGGCATCGCGCTCGGGCTGCTCGTCGGCAAGCCGTTCGGCATCATTGGCGCCGCACTGGCGATGCGCGCCCTGAAGCTGGCGCAATTTCCACGCGGCATGGACCTGCGCGCGATGCTCGGACTCGGGCTGTTGTGCGGCATCGGCTTCACGATGAGTCTGTTCATCGGTTCGCTGGCGTTCTCCGGGGACGGCCTGCGCTATACCGAGAGCGTGATCGGCGTGCTGACGGCCTCGCTGCTGGCGGCGCTGCTCGGCTATTTCTGGTTGCGTTCGGTGCTGCCGCCCGCATCCGGTGCTGCGCGCTGACATGCGCACGGCGCTGGTCTTCGGCGGTAGCGGCCAGATCGGCCGACCCTTGCTCGACTTGCTGCAGGACGATGGCTGGCGCCTGTATGCGGTGTCACGCCAGCCGCAGATCGATGCGCCCGGATTGCACTGGTTGCGCGGTGACCTCGACCGTGCCGACGGTTTGCCGCGCTCGGTCGATGCGATCTTCAGTTGCGGCCCGCTGGACCACTTCGCGCGCTGGTATGCGAGCGCGCAGGTCGAAGCGGCGCGCGTAGTCGCCTTCGGTTCGACCAGCGTCGAGGTCAAGCGCGGCTCGGCCGATGCCGACGAACGCGATGTCGCAGCACGCCTGCGCGAGGGCGAGCGTGCGGTGTTCGAGGGCGCGGCCGCGCGCGCTACCGCGGCTACCGTGTTGCGGCCGACGCTGGTCTACGGCGCCGGGCGCGACCAGACGTTGAGCCGAATCGTCGACATCGCTCGCCGCTGGCATCGCTTCGTGCTGCCGCGTGATGCGCGCGGCCTGCGGCAGCCGGTGCATGTGCGCGACCTCGCCGCGGCGGCCTTCGCGACAACGGCTGTCGCGGCCACCCATGGCCGCGCATACGCGTTGCCGGGCGGCGAGACGCTGACCTATCGGGACATGGTGGCGCGCGTGCTGGCCGTCATCGAGCCGCCGGTGAAACTCAGCGAAGTCCCGTCGCCGCTGTTCAACCTGCTGTTGGCCGCGGCGCACGCGGCCGGCTACGCGCAGGGCTTCGGCGAAGCCGCGGTGAAGCGCATGCGCAGCGACCTGGTGTTCGACATCACGCCTGCCGCGCGTGATTTCGGCTATGCGCCGCGCTCGTTCCAGCCGACAGCGGAGATGTTCGCCGCATCCGATTAGGAAGCGCGCGATTTCCGTCATCCCAGCGAAAGCTGGGACTCATTTTGATTTTTTGCTACTGCCGAACAAGGTCGAGATGGATCCCAGCTTTCGCTGGGATGACGAACGATTTCGGCCCGTCGCTAGAGCTCTTCCGCAGTTGGCAATGTTCGCGCCTTCGCCAGCGCACGCAGCGCGATCAGCAGCACGCCGCCGAGCACCATCGCGCCACCGATCCACAGCCTCGGGCCCGGATGGTCGCCCCAGAATGCGATGCCCAGCGCGATCGCGAACATCGGCGACAGCAACAGATAAGGCGTGACCTGCGCAACCGGATGCCGCTGCACGAGCCGGTAATACAGGCCATGTCCAACCAGTGAGGCGAACACCGCTGCGTACAGCGCGCCGCCCCAGCCGATCCAACTCGCCTCGCGCAGGCCGGTGAAGCCGCCCGGCTCGAACAGCGCGCTCAACGCGAGCAACGGCAGCACGCTCAGGATCGCCGTCCAACCTTGCTGGCTGGCCATGTCGATGCCGCTCAAGCCGCGCATCAGCACCGTGCCGATCGCGAGGAACAGCGCCGCCACCAGCATCGCCAGCAGCGCCGCCGGATGGTCGAGCACCATCGGGTCGAACCCGAGCACCAGCACGCCGACGAAACTCAGGCCGATCGCGAATCCGGTGCGCCAACCGAAACGCTCGCCGAGGAACAACCAGGCCAGCAACGCGGCCATCGGCACATAGCTCTGCATCACGATCGCCGGCGAAGCCAGGTCGCCGGCCATGTGCAATGCCCAGAAGCTGGTGCCGAAATGCAGCACGCCGGTGATCAGTGCCACGGCGGCCAGGCGCGGCCATTGCCCACGGGGGGGCGATTTGATGAAGGCCGCGAGCAGCACCGCGAGCATCGCCAGGCGTATCGCGGTGAACAGGAACGGCGGAATCTCGCGCAACGCGAACGCCGAAGTCAGGAAATTGATGGCCCAAACGAGGCAGATCACCAACAGCAGCGCGAGATCGCGAGGAGGCATGGATGACGGCTTGCGCATCAAACTCCCTCCACCGCGAATGCAGGGGATGAGGGAGCACGCTTGCGCGCCATTGGCGCGCGTGCTGACGAACGCCCGGAGGCGAAACCGCAGGGTTGGGTGGGTTGGGGAGGGGTTGCCTGGTACCGGATGATGCCTCCGGAGAGTTGCGCCTGATCCGACGGCACCCCCTCCCAACCTGTCCGGCCCTCAAGCACAGCTTGAGTGCGTTCAGCGGCACGCGAGGCAATGCCTCGCAAGCGTGCCGCTTCACCCCCTGCATTTGCAGGGGGCGGAGCTAGAGCATCAATAACCCCAACCCATCTTGCGATACAGCTTCGCCAGCACCCACGCCGGACCGATCAGCAGATAAGTCAGGTCGGTGAGGAAGCTCGGCTTGCGGCCCTCGATCTTGTGTCCGACGAACTGCGCGATCCATGCCACCACGAATACCGCGATGGCCAACATCAGCAACTGTTGCACGCCGAGCGTGTCGTACAGCCAGCGGGTCAGCCACGACAGCACCACGAACAGCACCAGCATGCCGGTGCCGAGCCGGCGCGAGGCGCGGAAATAGAACATCCATGCCAGGAACATCGCCAGCGCCGCCCACAGCCCGGCACGAAACCAGGTGCCCGGCACCGGGATGCACCACAGCAGCGCGATCACGCTCCACAGAATCGCCGGCACGGCGAAGACGTGGATCCGCTGGTTGGTGTCGTTGCGATGGTCGCCGGAGTAGCTAGCGAACCAGCGGTCGATCGGTCGATCGTGGTCATGGGTGGTGGCGTTCATGACGATCTCCTGCAGGCTTGAGCCCGAACCGTAGTTTGCGCGCGTCGGCGCGATCAATCCACGGAAATGCCGGCCAGCCGCTGCAGCGCCTCGGCGTACTTGGCGCGGGTGCGCGCGATCACGTCCGAGGGCAGGCGCGGTCCGGGTGCGGTCTTGTCCCAGTCGAGCGTCTCCAGGTAGTCGCGCACGAACTGCTTGTCGTAGCTCGGTGGGCTGCTGCCGACGCGGTATTCGTCGGCCGGCCAGTAGCGCGACGAGTCCGGCGTCAGCATCTCGTCCATCACATACAGACGGCCATCGGCATCGGTACCGAACTCGAACTTGGTATCGGCCAGCAGGATGCCGCGTTCGGCGGCGTAGTCCGCGGCGAAGCCGTACAGGCGCAACGTCGCGTCGCGTACCTGCTCGGCGAGTCCGGCGCCGATGCTGCGCACCATCGTGTCGAAATCGATGTTCTCGTCGTGGTCGCCGACGGCGGCCTTGGTCGACGGGGTGAAGATCGGTTGCGGCAGCTGTTCGGCCTGGTGCAGGCGGTCGGGCAGCGCGATGCCGCTGACGCGGCCGGTACGCTGATAATCCTTCCAGCCGCTGCCGATCAGGTAACCGCGCGCGATCGCCTCCACCGGCACGGGCTTCAGCTTCTTCGCGACGACCGACCGTTGTGCGTACAACGCGGCATCGACGCCTTCGGGCAATACGCTGGCGACATCGATGCCGGTGAGGTGGTTGGGTAGCAGGTGCGCGGTGCGCGCGAACCAGAAATTGCTGATCTGGCACAGCATCTCGCCCTTGCCCGGGATCGGATCGGGCAGGACCACGTCGAAAGCGCTGAGGCGGTCGGTCGCGACCATGAGCAGCGTCTCGTCGCCAAGGTCGAACACGTCGCGCACCTTGCCGCGATGACGCAGCGCCAGGCCGGGCAGGTCGGATGTCAGCAACGTGGTCGCCAAGCGCTTTCCCCGTCAAAGCGGCTAGTTTACGGCGGCCGGGTGCGCGGCGGCAGGTACACTCGCGCCGGCACGGGCTGGAGGCAGCGATGAAAGGCGAGACGACTCCATGAGGCGTTGGTACGGCAAGTTGCTTGGCTTCGTCGCCGGCGCGGCCTTGCTGCGCGGCAACCCGTTTTTGGGCGCGCTGATCGGCCTGCTGATCGGCCACGCCTTCGACGCCGACTGGTTCAAGAGCCCGCGCGACAATCCCTACGCCGTGCTCGGCCTGACCGAGGAGGCCAGCGATGCCGAGGTCGACCTCGCCTATCGCCGGCTGATCACGCAGTACCACCCTGACAAGCTCTCCGGTGCTGCCGATGAACTGCGACGGCAGGCCGAGGGCAAAGCGCGTGCGATCAATGGCGCGTACGACCGCATCAAGGTGCTGAGGCGCAAGGGTCGTCGCTAGCGGGCGCAGGGCCGGGCGCCGCATGGGGCAAGCTAGAATCGCACATCGACTCCGCCGGCCCAGCCATGCTCCCGACCATCATCGCCCCCTCCATTCTGTCCGCCGACTTCGCCCGGCTCGGCGAAGAGGTCGACAACGTGCTCGCGGCCGGCGCCGACTGGGTGCACTTCGACGTGATGGACAACCATTACGTGCCCAACCTCACCATCGGCCCGTTGGTCTGCGAGGCGCTGCGCAAGCACGGCGTGACCGCGCCGATCGACGTGCACCTCATGGTGGAGCCGGTCGACCGCATCGTGCCCGACTTCGCCAAGGCCGGCGCCAGCCTCATCAGCTTCCACCCCGAAGCCAGCGCGCACGTGCATCGCACCATTCAGCTGATCAAGTCGCACGGCTGCAAGGCCGGGCTGGTGCTCAACCCGGCGACGCCGGTGGAAGCGCTCGACTACGTGCTCGACGAGCTCGACCTGGTGCTGCTGATGTCGGTCAATCCCGGCTTCGGCGGACAGTCCTTCATTCCATCCGCGCTCGACAAGCTCAGGCGCGTGCGCGAGCGCATCGAGCGCAGCGGCCGCGAGATCCGGCTCGAGATCGATGGCGGCGTCAAGCCCGACAACATCGGCGAGATCGCCGCGGCGGGCGCGGACACGTTCGTTTCGGGTTCGGCGATCTTCGGCCAGCCGGACTACGCACAGGTGATCCGCCGCATGCGCGACGCGGTCGCCGCGACGCGTTGATCGCGCATTGAAAAGGCCGATGCCGGTTGCCCGGCATCGGCCCTGGAAGAATGGAGGCAATCCAGCCTCCGCCGTTCATCCTTGCTATGGCCTTCCATGTTCCGCCGCATCGATGACGATCCGGTGACATTCACCGGTCGCGAATGCGGCGCTGCTAGCCTGTCGCGACGATGCCGACAACGCAAAGCCCATGCCGAAGCCGCACTGGCGCCTGATCCTCAATGGCAAGTCCGCGGGCGACGATCCCCTGCGTGATGCGGTGCTGGCGATGCGCGAGAAGGGAATCTCCGTCGACGTGCGCGTGACCTGGGAAGGCGGCGATGCGGAACGCTACGTGGCCGAAGCCATCGACGACGGCATCGATACGATCGTCGCTGCCGGCGGCGACGGCACGCTCAGCGAAGTCGCGACCACGCTCGCGCATCGCGACGAGGATGCCGATACCCTGCCGTCGCTCGGCCTGGTGCCGCTCGGTACCGCGAACGACTTCGCCACGGCCGCGCAGATCCCGATCGAACCGATGGCCGCGCTCGAATTGATCCAGGCGCGATCCGCGCAGCCGATCGACCTGCTCAAGCTCGAAGCCGATCACCGCAGGCACTGGTGCGCCAATCTCGCCAGCGGCGGCTTCGGCACGCAGGTCACGTCCGAGACCAACGAAGGCCTCAAGAAAATGCTCGGCGGACTCGCCTATCTCGTCACCGGCATGGCGAAACTCGGTCGCATCGAGCCGATCGAGGCGCGGATCACCGGCCCGAACGTCGATGGCGCATCGTTCGAGTGGCGCGGCGGCTTCATCGCGCTCGGTATCGGCAACGGCAGGCAGGCCGGCGGCGGCCAGGCCTTGTGTCCGGATGCGGTGATCGATGACGGCCTGCTCGACCTGACCATCGTGCCGTCGCTCGAGGGCGAGGTCGGCAGCACGATCGGGACCGTGCTCAGCGAGGGCAGGGCCGCCGCTTTGGAGCGCGTCGCGGAACGCAGGCAACTGCCGTGGGTGATCATCGAGGCGCCGCGGCCATTCACGCTCAACCTCGACGGCGAACCGGTCGAGTCGACGCGCTTCCGCATCGACTGCATTGCGCGACGCGTGCGTATGCATCTGCCGGCGGGATGTCCGTTGCTGTCCGGGAACCGGGAGTCCGCGGCCTAGCCGTCGTCACGCGCCGGCATGCGCGAGCGCGCCCGTAGCCCGAGCCGTGCGCTGGCATACTGCCCCCTCATCCAGCGCGCGGTCCCGCATGCATCTCGACGCCGAACAGTTCCAGTCCCTCGCCGACGCCGGATACACGCGTATTCCCGTGGTGCGCGAGGTGCTGTCCGACCTCGACACGCCGCTCTCGGTCTATCTCAAGCTGGCCGACGGCCCGTATACCTATTTGTTCGAATCGGTCGAAGGTGGCGAACGCTTCGGCCGCTATTCGATCATCGGCCTGCCGGCCAGGCGCGTGTATGCCTTCGCCGGCCATACCTTGTCGGTCACCGACTACGGCGAGGCGACGCAGACGCGCGAGGTCGCCGATCCGTTCGCGGAGGTCGAGCGGCTGCGCGGCGAGCACCGCGTGCCCAGGCTCGAAGGCCTGCCCGGCTTCACCGGCGGCCTGGTCGGCTGGTTCGGATTCGAATGCATCCAGTACATCGAACCGCGCTTCGCCAATGATGCGGCGGGCGCGCGCCGCGACGAACTCGGCACGCCCGACATCCTGTTGATGCTCAGCGAAGAAGTCGCGGTCTTCGACAACCTCAAGGGTCGCCTGTACCTGATCGTGCACGCCGACCCGCGCGAGGCGCAGGCCTGGGCGCGCGCCAACCGCCGGCTCGACGAGCTCAGCCATCGCCTGCGCCACGCCGGCGCCGGTTATCCGGAGACGCTGCAGCCGTTGGCGCTCGACGAGGCCGATTTCGTCTCCGGCTTCACGCGCGAGGGATTCATCGCCGCGGTGGAGAAGTCGAAGGACTACATCATTGCCGGCGACATCTTCCAGGTGGTGCTGTCGCAACGCCTGTCGGTGCCGTTCCAGGCGCGCCCTGTCGACGTCTATCGCGCCCTGCGTGCGCTGAACCCGTCGCCGTACATGTATTTCCTCGATGTCGGCGGCACGCAGGTGGTCGGCTCATCGCCCGAGATCCTGGTGCGGCAGCAGGGCGACGAGATCACCGTGCGCCCGATCGCCGGCACGCGCCCGCGCGGCGCGACGCCCGAGCTCGACGCCGCGCTGGAAGCCGAACTGCTGGCCGATCCCAAAGAGCGCGCCGAGCATCTGATGCTGATCGACCTCGGCCGCAACGATGTCGGCCGCGTCGCCGAGCCGGGTACGGTGGAAGTCGGCGAGCAGTTCGTGATCGAGCGCTACAGCCACGTGATGCACATCGTCAGCGAAGTCACCGGCAAGCTGAAGGCAGGCCTGAGCTATGCCGACGTGCTGCGCGCCACGTTTCCGGCGGGCACGGTCAGCGGCGCGCCGAAGATCCGCGCGCTGGAAGTCATCCGCGAACTCGAGCCGGTCAAGCGCAACGTCTATGCCGGCAGCATCGGCTACATCGGCTGGCACGGCGACGCCGACACCGCCATCGCCATCCGCACCGCCGTCATCCAGGACGGCCGCCTGCACGTGCAGGCCGGCGCCGGCATCGTCCACGACTCCGATCCGCAGAAGGAGTGGGAGGAGACGATGAGCAAGGGCAGGGCGTTGTTCCGGGCGGTGGCCGAGGCGGCCAAGGGCCTATAAAAGAAAGCGATGCAATTCACGTTGGCCGTGTCCGACCGGACCGGTCGATGTGATCGAGCTCGCAGAATTACATGGTTTGCGCTGATGGATGCCTTCATCGACGCTGCAGGGGCTGCGTCGTCCCGGCATACTCCGGTTCCAGCAGGGGAATCGTAGGGAGCGCAGCAATGAAGACGATCGCGGTGATGTTGACGGCTTCGATGGCCTTGCTGTCGTCGATGGCCGCCTGGGCCACCGTGGTCGAAGGCCGCCTCGAACTGCAATGGGGCGACCCGGCTCAGGGTCGCGGCCAAGCGCAGTTCCGTGCAGCGCTGGTGAGCGACGATGGACAGCGCTTCGCACTCGATCCCGTGCAGGCCCTGCGCGCTGCAGGCGACTTGTATTCATTGTCGGGCCGCCGCATCGCAGTCGATTTCTCGCCGGTGTCCAAAGGCGCAACGCCTTACGGCATCGATGCCATCGTTCCGGCGGACGCCGCCAAGGCCGGCAACAAGATCCTCGGCACGACCGTCTGGGTGACGCTGATGTGCAAGTTCAGCGATATCGCGACCGAGCAGCAGCCGTTGAGCTTCTTCGCGGGGCAGTACGGCAACAGCCCTGGCCAGCTCGACCACTACTGGCGCGAAGTCTCCTACGACAAGATCAACCTCACCGGCAGCAGCGCGCATGGCTGGTTCGTGCTGCCGCATCCGCGGTCGTTCTACATTCCCGCCGGCCAATCGGCCAACCTCAACCAGCTGTTCAGCGATTGCACCACCGCAGCCAACGCGACCGTCGACTTCGCCGCCAACGGCGGCGTGCAGGGCATCAACATGATGTTCAACGGCGACCTCGACGGCTACGCCTGGGGCGGCCGCCGCTGCACGACGCTCGACGGCATCAACAAGTGCTGGAGTTCGACCTGGAATCCGCCGTGGTCGTTCGGCAACCTCGCGCCGCTGGCGCACGAGATGGGGCACGGCTACGGCCTGCCGCATGCCAACAACTCCGATGGCGACAGCGATCCCTACGACAATCCGTGGGACGTGATGAGCGACGCCTGGAACAACGCGGCCAGCAATGCCACCTACGGCACCATCGCCAAGCACATCAACGTCTACCACCGCATGCTGCTGGGCTGGATGGATGTGCCGCGCAGGCTCGTGATCTCGGCGGGTACGCAGGTTTCCGGTATCCAGCTCGACCGCGCCAGCCTGATCGGCTCGTCGCAAACGCAGATGATCCAGGTGTTCGTGCTGGGCGAGCCTGCCTCGAACCATTACACGATCGAAGCGCGCAAGCGTGTCGGCAACTACGACGCGAACCTTGCCGGCAATGCGGTGATCATCCATCAGGTCAATACGGCGCGTAACGAGCCGGCATGGAGCATGGACGCGGCCGTGCCGCCGGCCAATCGCGCCAACAACGAGGGCTCGATGTTCAAAGTTGGGGAGACCTGGACAGCGCCGGGTCGCGCGTTCAGCGTGCGCGTGCTGTCCGAGAACGCCAACGGATTCGTCGTCTCGGTCTGCGGATCGGGCAGCGTCGGCCGCCGCAATGCGCCCTGTGGTCTCGGCGCCGCGACGGCCGTGACGATTCCTGAGCGCGGGCGGCCGATCAATCCGGCCACGCCGATACCGCCGTGCACGGGCGCGCGGCATTGTTTCGGCGAACCGTGAAGGCATGAATCGCGCCTGATCCCGGCGCGCGGTTTGCCACGCGCGCCGTGCACCGATAGATTGCCGGCTCCGAAACCTGCCTTCTCGCGCGGCTCCGCCGCCGGAGTCGCCGTGCTGTTGATGATCGACAACTACGACAGCTTCACCTGGAACCTCGTCCAGTACCTGCAGACGCTGGGCGCCGAGGTGAAGGTGGTGCGCAACGACGAGTTGTCGGTCGAGGAGATCGCGCGGCTGGCGCCGGAGCGCATCGTCATTTCGCCGGGGCCCTGCACGCCGAACGAGGCCGGCGTATCGCTGGACGTGGTGCGCGCGCTGGGCGCGACGACGCCGATCCTCGGCGTCTGCCTCGGCCACCAGAGCATCGGCCAGGCTTACGGCGGCGATGTGGTGCGCGCGGGCCGGATCATGCACGGCAAGACTTCGCGCATCCGCCACCGGGGACGCGGCGTGTTCGCGGGCCTGCCGGACGGATACGAGGCCACGCGCTATCACTCGCTGGTCGTCGATGGCGCGACCTTGCCCGAAGCCCTGGAGGTCACCGCGTGGACGGAGAACGACGACGGCTCGGTCGAGGAGATCATGGGCCTGCGCCACCGCGAACATCCGGTCGAAGGCGTGCAGTTCCATCCCGAGTCGATCCTGACCGAGCACGGACATGCTTTGTTGAAGAATTTCCTGGAACGGTAACGATGACGTAGGGTGGGCCCTGGAGCTCGTAGCACGCCATCGAACGCTCCGGCATACGCGCTCCCAGAATCCAGACCCATGCCCATCACCCCGCAACAAGCCCTGCAGCGCACGATCGAGCATCGCGAGATCTTCCATGACGAGATGGTCGATCTGATGCGGCAGATCATGCGCGGCGAAGTCTCGCCGACCATGACCGCCGCGATCCTCAGCGGCTTGCGCGTCAAGAAGGAAACCGTCGGCGAAATCGCCGGCGCGGCCACGGTGATGCGCGAGTTCGCCTTGCCGGTGCCGGTCGCCGACAAGACGCACCTGATCGACATCGTCGGTACCGGCGGCGACGGCGCGCATACCTTCAATATTTCCACCGCGTCGATGTTCGTCGCCGCGGCGGCGGGCGCCCGCGTCGCCAAGCACGGCAATCGCAGCGTGTCGTCGAAATCCGGCAGCGCGGACGTGCTCGAGGCGCTCGGCGCCGACATCGAGCTCACCCCGCAGCAAGTGGCGCATTGCCTCGCCGAATGCGGCATCGGCTTCATGTATCGCGCCGCTGCACCATCCGGCGATGAAGGTCGTCGCGCCGGTGCGCCGCGAGATGGGCGTGCGCACGCTGTTCAACATCCTCGGCCCGCTGACCAATCCGGCCGGTGCGCCCAACATCCTGATGGGCGTGTTCCATCCCGACCTCGTCGGCATCCAGGTGCGTGTGCTGCAGGAACTCGGCGCCGAGCGCGCGCTGGTGGTCTGGGGCCGCGACGGCATGGACGAGATCTCGCTCGGCGCGGCCACGCTGGTCGGCGAGCTGCGCGACGGCGAGATACGCGAATACGAAATCCATCCGGAGGATTTCGGCATCGCCATGGCCGCCAGCCGCAACCTGCGCGTCGACGACGCGCAGCAGTCCATGGCGATGCTGCGCGAGGCGCTCGACGACAAGCCCGGCCTGCCGCGCGACATCGTCGCCTTGAACGCCGGCGCCGCGCTCTATGCGGCGGGCGTCACAGATTCGATCGACAGTGGCGTCATGCGCGCGCGTGAAGCCCTCGCCAGCGGCGAAGCCCGTGCCAGACTCGTGCAGTTCGTCTGCACGACGCAGGCACAGGGGGAACGTCATGGAGCAGGAGCAGTCGCAGGACCGGTTCGCGGCACTGCCTAGGCCACCGTACTTTGCGGTGATCTTCAGTTCGCGGCGCAAGGACAACGACAACGACAGCTACGAAGCAGCGTCGGATCACATGCTGTCGCTGGCGAAAAGAGTGCCGGGATTTCTGGGCATGGAAAGCACGCGCGGCGTCGACGGGTTCGGCATCACCGTGAGCTACTGGACGAACGAGGATGCGATTTCCACATGGAAGGCGCAGTCCGAGAATTCGGTCATCCGCGAGCGCGGGCGCTGGCTGTGGTACGACCATTTCGAGGTGCGCGTGGCGCGCGTCGAGCGCGCCTACGGCAGTCACTAGCCGCGGCATGGCGCCACGACCGCGACCGGGGTCCGGCCGCGGCATGTTATTTTTGACGTTCTGGCGCGACGGTCGAACCCGCCGCGCCACTCGTCAACAGGAGTCGTGGCTGCATGTGTCCGAGCAGGGTCGCCGAGGGCGAGGAGCGTGGCTGGATCGTCCCCATCGGCGGCGCCGAGGACCGTGAGACGCGGCGTCGCATCCTCAAGCGTTTCGTGCAGCTGTGCGGCGGGCGCGATGCCAACATCGTCATCATCCCGACCGCGAGCCGCAAGGCCGACACCGGCCAGCGCTACGTCGAGCTGTTCGAGCGGCTCGAAGCCGGTCGCTCGGTCGCGATCGATTTCGTCGAGCGCAACGACGGCCAGCGCGAGGATCTCCTGCGCGAGATCGAGGGCGCCTCGGGCGTGTTCTTCACCGGCGGCAACCAGCTGCGCATCTCCACGATCATCGGCGGGACGCCCGCTGCCAAGCTGATCCGCGAACGCAACGCGCGCGGCGTCCCGGTCGCCGGCACCAGCGCCGGCGCCAGCATCCTCAGCGAGCACATGATCGCGTTCGGCAAGGAAGGGTCGTCCCCCCGCGCGGGCAGCGTGCGCCTGGCGCCGGGCCTGGGGCTGACCAATCGCTTCATCATCGACCAGCACTTCCGCCAGCGCGACCGCCTCGGCCGCCTGGTCGCGGCGCTGGCGTACAACCCGTTCGCGATCGGCATCGGCCTGGACGAGGACACTGCGGCCTTCATCGGCCCCGACAACACGCTCGAGGTCGAGGGCAGCGGCTCGGTCACCGTGGTCGATGCCGGCGGGATGGAATTCTCGTCGATGGCCGACGTCAGCCAGAGCCAGCCGGTCTGCCTGCTCGGCCTGACCGTGCACATCCTGGTCGCCGGCGCCACCTACAACCTGCACACGCGTCAGGCCTCGCCGGGTACATTGGCGACACAGAAAACCTGAAAGCTGGTGAGGTAGCCATGCGGATCCTCAATCGCGCCGTCTATGTCGGGCCGTCGCTGTATGCCCATTTTCCGGTCATCCGCCTGGAACTCGACCTCGGCGCGCTCGAAGCCTGGCCGACCGGCAGGCTCGGCGCGGCCTTCGTCGACGGCCTGGTGGCGGCACTGCCCGGCCTGGCCGACCACGGCTGCTCGTACCGCGAACCCGGCGGCTTCATCCGCCGCATGCGCGAAGGCGAGGGCACCTGGCTCGGTCACGTGCTCGAGCACGTCGCGATCGAGTTGCAGAACGTCGCCGGCGAGGACGTGACCTTCGGCAAGACGCGCAGCATCAGCGAGGATCGCCCCGGCGTGTACTCGGTGGTGTACGAGTACGCGCAGAAGGAGGAGGGCATCGCCGCCGGCGAACTCGGCCTGAAGCTGATGAACTCGTTGCTGCCCGCCGACTTGCGCACGCCCGGCAGCGTGCCCGACGACTGGCAATGGGACGAGGCGCGCGACGACTTCATCCGCTACGCGCAGCGCCGCGCACTCGGCCCTTCGACGGCCTCGCTGGTACGCGCCGCCGAGGAGCGCGACATCCCCTGGCTGCGCCTGAACCAGCAGTCGTTGATCCAGTTCGGCCATGGCAAATACCAGCAACGCATCCAGGCGACCGTGACCGGCAAGACGCCGTACATCGCAGTGGAGTTGGCCAGCGACAAGGAGGAAACCAACAAGATCCTCGGCTCGCTCGGCCTGCCGGTGCCGCGCCAGGAACTGGTGTCGAGCAACACCGAGGCGCTGAAGGCCGCGCGCAAGCTCGGCGGTCCGGTCGTGCTCAAGCCGTATAACGGCAACCACGGCCGCGGCATCACCATCAACATCACCGACGACGACGACATCCGCGCCGCATTCGAGTCCGCGCGCGAGCATTCCCGGTCGGTCATCGTCGAAACCTTCGTCGGCGGCGACGACCATCGCCTGCTGGTGGTCAACGGCGAGCTGATCGCGGCGACCAAGCGCACACCCGGCCACGTCGTCGGCGACGGCAAGCGGACGATCGCCGCGCTGGTCGAGCAAGTAAACCAGGACCCGCGCCGCGGCGTCGGCCACGAGAAGGTGCTCACGCGCCTGGAACTCGATGCGCAGGCGCAGATGATGATGGAGCGCGTGGATTACAACGCCGAGTCGGTGCCGAAGGACGGCGAAACCGTCTACCTGCGCTCGACCGCGAACCTGTCGACCGGCGGCACCGCGACCGACGTCACCGACATCATCCATCCCGACAACCGCGACATGGCCGTGCGCGCGGTGCGCGCGATCGGGCTCGACGTGGGCGGCGTGGACTTCATCTCGCCGAACATCGCCGAGAGCTACAAGACCATCGGCGGCGGCATCTGCGAGGTCAACGCCGCACCCGGCTTCCGCATGCACGTCGCGCCGAGCGAAGGCACGCCGCGCGATGCCGCCGGGCCGGTGATCGACATGCTGTTCCCGCCGGGCACGCCGGCGCGCGTGCCGATCGCGGCGATCACCGGCACCAACGGCAAGACCACCACCGCGCGCATGCTCGCGCACATCGCCAAGATGGCCGGTTACACGCCTGGCCTCACCACCACCGACGGCGTCTACATCGACGGCCAGCGCACAGTCGAGGGCGACATGACCGGACCGGTGTCCGCGCGCATGGTGTTGTCCGATCCGCACATCGACATCGCCGTGCTCGAGACCGCGCGCGGCGGCCTGCTGCGCGCGGGCATGGGCGTGCCGGAAGTCGACGTCGGCGCGGTGCTGAACGTGCAGTCCGATCACCTCGGTCTCAAGGGCATCGACACGCTCGAGCAGCTCGCGCAGATCAAGCGCGTGGTCGTCGAGGTGGCGAAGGAATGCGCGGTGCTCAATGCCGATGATCCGAACGTGCTGAAGATGTCGGCCTACACCGACGCGAAGACCATCTGCTACGTGACGATGAATCCCTCGCACGGCCTGGTGCGCGAGCACATCCGCGCCGGCGGCCGCGCCTGCGCGCTGGAGGCGGGCGTCAACGGCCACATGATCACGCTGTACGACAAGGGCGGCCATATTCCGCTGATGTGGACGCACCTGATTCCCGCCACGCTCGAAGGCCGCGCGCTGCACAACGTGCAGAACGCGATGGTCGCCGCGGCCATGGGCTTTTCCCTCGGTATCAAGCTCGACGCGATCCGGCAGGGCCTGCGCACCTTCGACACCACGTTCTTCCAGGTGCCGGGGCGCATGAACGTCTACAACGAGCATCCGTTCAAGGTGCTGATGGACTACGGCCACAACGCGCACGCGGTGGGCGTGATGGCGGACCTCGTGCAGCGCCTGGATGTCAGCGGCCGTCGCATCGTGGTGCTGGCCGGGCCCGGCGACCGTCGCGACGAGGACCTGCGCGCGATCGCCGGCGTGGTCGCGGGCAAGTTCGATCGCTATGTCGTGCGCCGCGACGACGCGCTGCGGGGTCGCGATGGCGACGAGGTGCCGCGCATCATCGCCACCGAGTTGAAGGCGCAGGGCGTGAGCGATGCCGCGATCGACATCATTCCCGACGAACAACTCGCCGTCGATGCCGCCTTGCGCATGGCCGTGCACGGCGACCTGGTGCTGGTGTTCGCCGATGCGCTGACCCGCACCTGGAAGCAGATCACCAAGTTCCAGCCGACGGGCGAGGCGCCCAGGGTCGCGGCGCGCGTCGAGTTGCCGGCGCTGGACACGCGCCAGGACGAATCGATGTTCGCGGCGATGGAAGGGGTCGTGCGCGAGGAGCGCGGGCTGGTGTTCGAACGCGAAGAGAGCGACTGACGCGCCGTGCATCCGGAACCGTTCGAGGATTCGCGCCGGCTGACCGGCTGCAACGTCTATTTTCCCGGCACCGGCGCGGCGCTGGAGACCGCAGCCGGCCTGTCATTCCAGGGCGAAGCGCTGGCGCGCTGGCGCGATCACATCGATGTCGCGCGCAAGGCCCTCGGCTGGCCGGACGACAAGATCGTGGTCCGAGAGCATCGTACCGGGGCCTCGTTGACCTTCGCTGCTCCGTTCGATCAGCTTTATGCGGCAACCGAAGTCAACGAATGGGCATGGTGGTCGGCCGCATTGCGCGCGCCAGGGGCAGAAGGATTCCTCACGCTGCACGCGCCTGGCCATGCCGCGATCTGGGACGCAGACTCCGCGTTGCAGACACTGCAGGCGGTCGCCCGCGCCGAGGCCAGTCCCGTGTTGCGTGCCCTGCAACGCGAAGCAGCCAGGCGCGCGCTTCCATTCCTGCCCGACGACGATGCCGTGTCGATCGGTGCGGGCGACGGCAGCGCGCTGTGGGCGATGGATGCGCTACCCGCCACGACCGCCGTCGACTGGCCGGCATTGCACGCGATCCCGACCGTGCTGGTCACCGGCTCCAACGGCAAGACCACCACCGTGCGCCTGATCGCGGCGATGACGCGCGCGCATGGCTGGCACACCGCGCACAGCTGTACCGATGGCGTGTTCTTCGATGGGCAGGCGCTCGAGTCCGGCGATTTCTCCGGGCCGACCGGTGCGCGAACGGCGCTGCGACAGCATGACGCGCAGGCCGCGATCCTGGAAACTGCGCGCGGCGGCATCCTGCGCCGTGGTCTGGCGACGTGTTCGGCCGATGCCGCGGTCGTCACCAACATCGCCGCCGATCACTTCGGCGAATACGGCGTGCACGATCTCGACGATCTCGCCATGGTCAAGCTCACGGTCGCGCGGGCGATCGGCGACGGTGGCTTGCTGGTGTTGAACGCCGACGATCCCGTGCTGCAACGGCGCTCGCGAACCTTGTCGTGTCCGATCGGCTGGTTCGCACTCGACTACGACTCGGACGAACTGCAAGCGCATCGCCAGGCGGGCGGCGCGACCTGTGGCGTCCGCGATGGTGCCCTGTGGTTGCACTATCGCGGCGATGAGCATGATCTCGGCAGCATCGCGGCGATGCCGCTGACGCTGCAGGCGCGCGCCGCTTACAACATCGCCAACATCGCGGCCGCGGCACTGGCTGCCGCCGCGCTCGGCGTCGCGGCGGCCACCATCGCCGGCACGTTGCTGCGGTTCGGAGACGCGCGCGACGACAACCCGGGACGATTGCAGCGCTGGAACTTCGACGCGCTGCAGGTCGTGCTCGACTACGCACACAATCCGGACGGCCTGCGCGGCCTGCTGCATGCGGTCGGTGCCGACCAGCGCGCGGGACGTCTGGCGATCCTGCTCGGCCACGCCGGCAACCGCGAGGATGCCGACCTGCGCGCGGTCGCGGCCACCGCAGCGGGATTCCGGCCGGAGCTGGCCGTGCTGAAGGACAGTGGTGGCTACGAGCGCGGTCGCGGCTCGGGCGAGATCGCCACGATCATGCGGGCGGAATTGCTGCGTTCCGGCATCGGCGAGGATGCGATCGCAGTACGGCTCGACGAAGTCGAGGCCGCACGCTGCGCACTCGAGTGGGCACGCGACGGCGACCTGCTGGTGCTGCCGATCCACGAATTGGCGGCGCGCGACCGCATCGTTTCGTTGCTGGACTGCCTGCAGCGGCAGAAGTGGCATCCGCAAATGCCGTTGCCGGAAGCCTGCGGAGATGCACCATGAATGTCATGCCCGATAGCGATGTACTGCGCACGATCGTGCGGCGCAAGCACGAGGAGATCGCCGAACGTGCGGCGCGCGTTCCGTTGGACGAACTCGTTGCGCGCGCCGTTGATGCGCCAGCGTTGCGCGGCTTCGCAGCCGCGATCGAAGCCAGAATCGCCGCCGGCATGCCCGCGGTCATCGCCGAAGTGAAGAAGGCCAGCCCTTCGAAGGGCGTGATCCGCGCCGACTTCGACCCTGCATGCGATCGCCCGCAGCTACGAGGCCGGCGGCGCTGCCTGCCTGTCGGTCCTGACTGACGTCGATTTCTTCCAGGGTGCCGACGCCTACCTGCAGCAGGCGCGCGCTGCGTGCACGCTGCCGGTGCTGCGCAAGGACTTCACCGTCGATCCCTACCAGGTCCACGAGGCGCGTGTGCTCGGCGCCGACTGCATCCTGCTGATCGTGGCGGCGCTGGACGATGCGCGGCTGGCGCACCTGTGTGGCCTGGCACTGGAACTGGGCATGGACGTACTGGTGGAAGTGCACGACGAGGAGGAACTCGAGCGTGCGCGGCCATTGCTTGGCGGCGCCGGTCGCGCCCCGTTGCTCGGCATCAACAACCGCAGCCTGCGCACCTTCGAGGTCTCGCTCGATACCACGCTGGCGCTGCGCGATGCCGTGCCGCACGGTGCCCGCTTGGTCACCGAGAGCGGAATCTTCTCGCGCGACGACGTGGCGCGGATGCGCAACGCCGGGGTCGAGGCTTTCCTGGTCGGCGAGGCCTTCATGCGCGAACCCGATCCGGGCGCCGCGCTGCATCGCTTATTCTTCCAGCCATGAGTCATTCGGCGCTGAGCGAATCCGCTGCGAACACACCTGTCGTGGAGCAACCGACCTGGGATGAGTCCGCTCGGGACAAGCAATACCCGACGCCGCGTGCGGACGCACCTCTGATCGTGTTCGACTTCGATCACACCCTTTACGACGGCGACTCGGGCAGCCATCTGTTCAAATGGCTGCTGCAGCGCAATCCCCTGCGCACGATCGCCGCCTTGCTTGCTACGCCCGTTACTCGGGCCGATGGTCGCGTGGCTGCCGACACGGCGCTGGGGCATTTCCGGGTACGTCTGGCTGGGCACGATCGGCTTCCATCGGCGCCGCGACCTCGACCTGCTGATCGATCGTTACGTCGCCCGGCACGCAGCCTCATTGCGCGCGCGCCTGCTGCCGATCGCGCTCGACGTGCTGCACCACCATCTCGCCGCAGGCGACCGCGTGCTGATCGCCACCGGCGCGCCGCCGGAACTCGCGCGCGAGATCCTGCGTTTCGTCGCGCACGAGAAGGTGCCGGTGATCGGCACCAAGGTCGGACCGCGCCTCGGTGCAGTGATGGCGGTGCGCCACTGCCACTTCGAGGAGAAGCTGCGCATGATTCGCGATGCCGGCTATGGCGGCGAGATCGCCAGCGCCTATTCCGACAGCAGCGCCGACCTGCCGCTGCTGCGTGCGGCCAGGGCGCCGGTGGTGGTGAATCCGAAGCTCGACGAGATCGAACTATTCCGGCGCGAGTTGCCGGCCGGCACGCCGATCCTCAACTGGGGTTGCGTCAGGCGCGGCGGCGAGGCGGTTTCCGTCGCCTCCTGAGCCGGCCTCCTGATCGGCGGCCCGGTTGCGGCGCAGGCGTGGACCGGTCGATACCCAATGCGCGTGTCGGGTTGCTGGCACGTCGGGATCATCCCCGCTACGCGCCTGGAGATCGCGGCGCGTTCGCCTAGGCGTCGCCGAGGCGCTTGATGAAGCGCACGGTGCCGTCGCTATAGCCGCAGGCCTTGTAGAACGCGTGCGCGTCGGTGCGCTGCGAACCACTGGTCAGCTCGATGCGCGCGGCACCCGCGGCGCGGGCACGGCGCTCCGCCTCGCGCAGCAGCTGTCGGCCAAGCCCGCGCCCTTGAGCGGTCGGTGTCACCACCAGCGCAGTGATGCGGCAGGTGGTGGTGTCGAGCGGCAGGTAGTACATGAAGTCGAGTGCGATCAGCCCGCAAACCACGCCGCCGCAGCGGGCGATCACGAGGGCCTGGCGATCGTTGTCGATGATCGTGGCGATCCGCTGAGCGGCATCTTTGACGTCGCAGGGATAACCCAGTTCCGACAGCAGGGCGCCGACATCGTCGGCGTCCATCGGCGAAGCGCTGCGCAGGTCGGCTTCGGGCAGCGGGTCGGGCGGTTCGAAATGCGCCGACACGAGGTCAGCGCGTGCCGTAGAGCACGACGGTCTTGCCGCGCGCGTGCAGCTTGCCGTCCACCTGCAGTTTCTTCAGCACGCGGCCGGCCATCTCGCGCGAACAGCCGACCAGGCGCGCCAGCTCCTGCCGCGACACGCGCAGCTGGGTGCCCTGCGGGTGGCTCATCGCCTCGGGTTCGCGGGTCAGGTCGTGCAGGGTGCGGATGATGCGGTCGGTGACGTCGAGGAAGGCCAGGCGCCCGGCCTTGCGGCTGGTGTCGAGCAGGCGCCGCGACAGCTGCGCGCCGATCGCGTACATGATCTGCGTCGCATCGGGATGCAGCGGGCCTTCGAACAACTGGTACAGGCGCTCGTAGCTGATCTCGGCCAGCTCGCACTGGGTGCGCGTGCGCAGGATGACCTCGCGCCGGTCGGACTCGATGAACAGGCCCATCTCGCCGACGAACTCGCCGGTGCCGAAGTAGCCCAGGACCAGTTCGCGACCGTCGTCCTCCTCGGTGATGATGCTGACCGAGCCGGTGATGACGTAATAAAGCGTTCCAGCCGGATCGCCGGGACGGAACACTTCCGTGCGCGGCGGATAGCGGCGACGGTGGCAATGGGCGAGGAAACGCTCGAGGGTGGCCGCCGACGGGGCCAACGGATTCGACGGGCGACGGTAGGTGTTGAGCAGGGCGGCCACGGGGGTGGGGTTCATAGGGGCTACAACGAAGGATGGCACAAGAGTAGGACGTCATCACGCCGACGGCAAACGGTCTCAGCGGTGGGCAGCGCTTTGCCGCATAATCCGCCCCTTCGCAAACCAGCCTTCTCCCCCATGGAGGGACGACCATCGTGGTCAAACCGCTCCCGCGCCTGAAGCTCCAGGGCTTCAACAACCTCACCAAGGCGCTGTCGTTCAACATCTACGATGTCTGCTACGCCGTGTCCGAGGATGAGCGCCAGCGCTACATCGCGTACATCGACGAGGAATACAACGCCGATCGGCTGACGCAGATCCTCACCGACGTGGCCGACATCATCGGCGCCAACATCCTCAACATCGCGCGCCAGGACTACGATCCGCAGGGCGCCTCGGTGACGATCCTGATCTCCGAGGAACCGGTGATCGACAAGTCGGCCGCCAAGGGCGTGATCTCCGACGCCGTGGTCGCGCACATGGACAAGTCGCACATCACCGTGCACACCTATCCGGAAACGCACCCGCAGGCCGGCATCGCCACCTTCCGCGCCGACATCGACGTCGCCACCTGCGGCGTCATCTCGCCGCTGAAGGCGTTGAACTACCTGATCGAGAGCTTCGAGTCCGACATCGTCGTGACCGACTACCGCGTGCGCGGCTTCACCCGCGACATCAAGGGCAAGAAGCACTACATCGACCACAAGATCAACTCGATCCAGGACTTCCTCGCCAAGAACGTCAAGGCGCGGTACGAGATGCTCGACGTCAACGTCTATCAGGAAAACATCTTCCACACGAAGATGCACCTGAAGGAGTTCGACCTCGACAACTACCTGTTCGAGGAAAAGGCCACGAACCTGTCGTTCAAGGACCGGATGCGGATCGAGGCGCTGCTCAAGCGCGAGATCGAAGAACTGTTCCACGGCCGCAATCTGGTGGAGTGAGGTCGCGGGCCGCGACCAAGGCGCCTTTCCCTCGCCCCGCTTGCGGGGAGAGGGTGGCGCGCAGCGCCGGGTGAGGGGTGAGTGTCGCGAACGTGGCTCGTAGCGCCGTGGTCACAGATCGCCACTCGGTCGCCCCTCATCTGCCTTCGGCACCTTCTCCCCGCTCCGCGGTGAGAAGGGAAACGCTGCCGACTCATATCCGGTAAGCCACCGCCTTCATCAACTTCGACGCCGCCGCCATCAGCGCCGGCACCGGTTGCGGCAACACGCGCGCGCCCTGCGCCTCGGCATGCTCGGCGTGACGTGCCTCATCGGCCTTCATCGTCTCCAGGATGCGTCGGCTGCGGGCATCGGCTGCGGGCAAGGTCTGCAGGTGCTCGGCGAGGTGCGCCTCGACCTGGCGCTCGGTCTCGACCACGAAGCCCAGGTTCCAGCCGTCGCCGCGTAGGCCGGCAAGGGCGCCGATCGCGTAGCTGCCGGCGTACCACAGCGGGTTGAGCAGGCTGGGCCGGCTGTCGAGCTCGCGCAGGCGCTCGGCGCACCAGGCGAGGTGGTCGGTTTCCTCCTGCGCTGCGGCCAGCAGTTGTTCGCGGGTGCCGGCGTCGCGCGCAACCGCCGCCTGGCCGACATACAGGGCCTGGGCGCAGACCTCGCCGACGTGGTTGATCCGCATCAGACCGGCGGCGTGGCGACGATCGGGCTCGTCCAGGACCAGGTCGCCGGTGCCTTCGGCGGGATTGGGGCGCTGGGCCACGGGGGCGCCGACCACGGTTTCCAGGGCGTTCTGGGTGCCCGAGAGCAAGCGGTCGAGCGGCGACAGGATGCGATTGGCCATGCGGCTATTCTGGGAGAAGAACCATCGGAAAGGCGCGGGGAATCGCTTTGAGGGGCTGGGCGACTTGCGGCGCCAGCACGCGGCCGGTATCATTCCGCCTCTTTCGTCCCGCAATTCACAACGCGCGGCAAAATTCCCTCGGAGCCTTTCCGCGGAATCAGCCCGACTACTAGACCGGAACCCAGAGTTCGTCATGAAAACATTTTCCGCCAAGTCCGAGACCGTCCAGCGCGACTGGTACCTCGTCGACGCCTCAGGCAAGACCCTCGGTCGCCTGTGCACCGAACTCGCGCGCCGCCTGCGCGGCAAGCACAAGCCGGTCTACACCCCGCACGTCGATACCGGCGATTATCTCGTCGTGATCAACGCCGAGAAGATCCACGTCACCGGCAACAAGCTGACCGACAAGAAGTATCATCGCTTCACCGGCTACATCGGCAACATGAAGACCGAGACCCTCGGCCAGGCGCTGGAGCGCCACCCGGAGCGCGTGATCGAGATCGCGGTCAAGGGCATGCTGCCGAAGAACACGCTCGGCCGCGCCATGTACCGCAAGCTCAAGGTCTACAAGGGCCCCGAGCATCCGCATACCGCCCAGCAGCCGCAGCTGCTGGACATCTAAGGCACCCGAGACCGACATGGCGATCACACAGAATTACGGCACCGGCCGTCGCAAGTCCTCCACCGCACGCGTGTTCCTGCGCAAGGGCGAGGGCAAGATCACGATCAACGAGCGTCCGCTGGACGAGTTCTTCGGCCGCGAGACCGCGCGCATGATCGTGCGCCAGCCGCTCGAGCTGACCAAGAACACCGAGTCGTTCAACATCAACGCCACCGTCGCCGGCGGCGGCACCACCGGCCAGGCCGGTGCGATCCGCCTCGGCATCGCCCGCGCGTTGGTCGAGTACGACGAGACATTGAAGTCCGAGCTGCGCAAGGCCGGTTTCATGACCCGCGACGCGCGCGAAGTCGAGCGCAAGAAGGTCGGCCTGCACAAGGCGCGCCGCGCTACGCAGTTCTCCAAGCGCTAAGTTTCGAGTTAGCCGGGCGCGGCGTTACAATCGCCGTGCTCTGATAACGATGCACATATAGCCCCGTCGCCAAGCGGTAAGGCACCTGACTCTGACTCAGGCATTCGGTGGTTCGAATCCATCCGGGGCTGCCAATTCAAAGTCGCGATGTGCGGCCGATCAGCACCAAGCCACACCGGAAGCCCGCCTCGCGCGGGCTTTCGCGTTCCAGACAGCGCATCCCGTCTTCGGCAAGATCCCGAGCCTGCCATGGTCGCCACCTTCTCTGCGCCCTACACACCTGCCAGCGGACTGCTGACCGATTTGCGCGAACGCGGTTATGCCGTGCTCGCGGCGGACGACGTGGCCGTCTTGTGCGGCGTGACCATCGCGCAGCTCGACGCGCTCAAGCCGAGCTGGGACGCCTTGCAGCCCGATCGCTATTTGCGCGATGGCGGCAGCTACCGCCGGCGCCGGCATTCCTGTTTCCTGGTCGATGCGGGTAATGTGGTCCAGGCGCCGCATCGCGCGCATTGGCAGTCGCGGGACTACAACGCACTGCACGGTGGTATGCAGCGCTGGTTCGAACCGATCACACCCGCCGTGGTGTCGCAGCCAGCCTGGGAGCGCTTGCTGCAAGCGCTCGGCGATCAGTTTGCGCAGTTGAAACCCGTGCGGCCGTGGCACGTCGAAGCGCACCAGTTCCGCATCGACACCAAGCGACGGCATCGGTCGGCCTACGCCGGAAGGCGCGCATCGCGACGGGGTCGATTTCGTCGCGGTCCTGGTCGTCGGCCGAGTCGGGATCAACGGCGGCGAAACGCGTGTATTCGACGCCGCCGGACCGAACGGCCAGCGCTTTACCCTCACCGAACCCTGGTCGATGCTGGTGCTCGACGACACGCGCGTGATCCACGAGTCCACGCCGATCCAGCCGCTCGACGCCGGCGGCTATCGAGACACCCTCGTGCTGACCTATCGGGCCGGTGCGTTCCAGGGTGAGGATTGACGCTACTGCTTTGGTGTCGGCACGAAATCCCGATCACCGGTGCAAAAGTTACAATTGCGACAGCAAGCCCGATCCCGTTCGACGGAGTCCTGATGAAACTCGGTTCCCTGAAGGAAGGCGGCCGCGACGGCACGCTCGTCGTCGTCTCCCGCGACCTCGCGCAAGCCGTTCGCGCAACCGGCATCGCGCCGACACTGCAACGCGCGCTCGAAGACTGGTCCAACCTCGCTCCGCGCCTGGCGGCCCTGTCCGATGCGCTCAACGACGGCAGTGCCGACGGCGTGTTCGACGTCGACCTCGCCCAATTCGCCGCGCCGTTGCCGCGCGCCTACGAATTCGTCGACGGTAGCGCCTACCTGCCGCACGTCGAGCGCGTGCGACGTGCGCGCGGTGCCGAGGTGCCGGAGAGTTTCTACACCGATCCGCTGATGTATCAGGCCACCAGCGCCGGTTTCTACGGCCCTCGCGACCCGGTGAAGGTCGTCGACGAGGCCTACGGCATCGATCTGGAAGCCGAAATCGTGGTCGTCACCGACGACGTGCCGATGGCGGTGACGGCCGAGCAGGCGTCCGAACACATCCAGCTGATCGGACTGGTCAACGACGTCTCCCTGCGCAACCTGATCCCGGGCGAGCTGGCCAAGGGTTTCGGCTTCCTGCAATCCAAGCCACGTTCGGCGTTGTCGCCGGTGTTCGTGACGCCGGACGAACTCGGCACTGCCTGGCGCGGCAACAAGCTGCATTTGCCGTTGCTGACGCACATCAACGGCGAATGGTTCGGTGCGCCTGAAGCAGGCGTCGACATGCAGTTCGATTTCGCGCAGCTCGTCGCGCATGCGGCGAAGACGCGGCCGTTGTCGGCCGGCACGATCGTCGGTTCCGGCACGATCGCCAACGAGGACACCAGCAAGGGCGCCTCGTGCTTTGCCGAGAAGCGGACCGTCGAGACGCTCGAGCTGGGCAAGCCGGTGACGCCGTTCATGGCCTTCGGCGACAGCGTGCGCATCGAGATGCTCGACGGCGAGGGCCGCAGCATCTTCGGCGCGATCGAGCAGCGGATCGAGCGCCAGCCTGCGCCCTGAGCGCTGGACGTGGAACCTGCCGCGACGAGCGGTCTTCCGTGCCGGTGGTGTCCGAGCTAAGGTGCTCGGCACCGCGCGGCCAGCCGCGGTCGAACCGCAGGGGAGCGGCGCAGTGACCGACCGGCTAAGCCTCTATTCGTATTGGCGTTCGAGCGCTGCCTATCGGGTGCGTATCGGCCTGAACATCAAGGCGCTGCCTTACGACATCGCGCCGGTGCACCTGTTGCGCGACGGCGGCGAGCAGCACGGCGCCGAATTTGCCGCCGCCAACCCGCAGCAACTGGTTCCGGTGCTGCAGCACGGACACCGGCTGTTGCGGCAGTCGCTGGCGATCTTGGAATACCTCGACGAGGTGTGGCCAACCCCGCCGCTGTTGCCGGCGACCGCGCGCGATCGCCAGCGCGTGCGCGCATTGGCGCAACTGGTGGCCTGCGACATCCATCCGCTCAACAACCTGCGCGTGATGCAGTACTTCGAACGCGACTGGGGCGTGCCGGCGCCAGAGCGCGATGTCTGGACGCGGCACTGGATGGTGCAGGGGTTCGATGCGTTCGAGGCGCTGCTGCAGAATCATCCCTCGACCGGCCCGTTCTGCGACGGCCATGCGCCGACCATCGCCGATTGCTGCCTGATCCCGCAGGTGTACAACGCCCGCCGCTTCGGAATCGACCTCAAGCCCTACCCGACGATCGTGCGGATCGATGCGGCCTGTCTGGCGCTGCCCGCGTTCGACGCTGCACGGCCGGAGAGACAACCGGACGCGCCGGCGACGTAGCGACGTAGGGTGGGCTTCAGCCCACCCGTTCCATCAGAAAAGCGGTGGGCGGAAGCCCGCCCTACGTGGCGATTACTGTTGTGAGCCCGCCGCGTCGAACACGTCGGCATAGGGATCGTGTTCGCCGGTGCCGCCCTCGGAGAAGCGGAACTTGAGCGCGAGGCCGTCGCGCGAGTCGGCTGCGCGCAGCGCGGTCTCACGCTCGATCCGGCCTTCCTTGTAGAGCCGGAACAGGCACTGGTCGAACGATTCCATGCCGTCCTCGAGCGACTCCTCCATCGCCTGCTTGATCTCGTGCACCTGGCCGCGGCGCAGCAAGTCGCGGATCACGGGCGTGTTGATCAGCACTTCGGTCGCCGGCATGCGGCGTCCGTCGACGCCGACCACCAGGCGCTGCGAGACGACCGAACGCAGGTTGAGCGCCAGGTTCATCAGCACGTTCTTGTGCGCGGCCTCGGGGAAGAAGTTGAGGATGCGCTCGATGGTCTGGTCGGCGTTGTTGGAGTGCAGCGTCGCCAGGCAAATGTGGCCGGTCTCGGCAAAGGCGATCGCCGCCTCCATCGTGGTGGCGTCCAGGATCTCACCGATCAGGATCACGTCCGGCGCCTCGCGCATCGCATTCTTCAGCGCGTTATGGAACGCGTGCGTGTCGAGGCCGACCTCACGCTGGTTGACGATCGACTTCTTGTGGCGGTGCAGGTATTCGATCGGATCCTCGATGGTGAGGATGTGGCCCGATGTGCTGTTGTTGCGGAAGTCGATCATCGACGCCAGCGTGGTCGACTTGCCCGAGCCGGTGGAGCCGACGATCAGCACCAAGCCGCGCGGCGCCATGATGATTTCCTTGAGCACCTGCGGCAGCTGCAGCTCCTCGATGCTCGGGATCACGCTGCGGATCGAGCGGATCACCATGCCGACCTCGCCACGCTGCTTGAACACGTTGACGCGGAATCGCCCGGAGTCCTGCAGGGACAGCGCCATGTTGAGTTCGAGGTCGCGTTCGAACAGCGGTACCTGGCCCTCGTCCATCAGCGAGTACGCGATCTTCTTGACCATGCCAGCGGGCAGGCCGGTGTTGCCGAGCGGATACAGTTTGCCTTCGACCTTGATGTACACCGGCGCGCCGGTGGTCAGGAACATGTCGGAGGCATTCTTTTCCGTCATCAGCTTCAGGAAATAGCCGATGTCCATACATGAACCCCCACTGCGCGGGATCGTTGCGATTCCCGCGGATGCTGATGACAATGGCCGCGCGTCGCCCCCAACGGACACGGCCCCCATGCGCACAAGCTTCGCACAAATCACTTCAACGCTGCAGGGCCTTGGTGCCGGCCTCGTGCTCGGTTTGGCGGGGTGTGCGTCGCTGCCTGCGCCTACGGCGGAATTGTCCGCGGCGCAGCAGGCGATCGCGCGTGCCGACAGTGCCGACGCCGACCAGTATGCGTCCGCGGAAATCGCCCAGGCGCGCAGTTCGCTGGCACGGGCGCAGGCCGCCATGGCCAAGGGCAGCGACGCCGATGCGCGCAGCCTCGCCGTGATCGCCGCCGCCGACGCCGACCTGGCCTATGCGCGCAGCCGCGAGGCCGAGGCCAATACCGAACTGGCGCAACGACGCCGCGAGATCGCCGAATTGCGGCAGCGGTTGCGGATGGAGGGCGGCCAATGAGCAGGTTGCGGACGCCGATGTTGTGTTTTGTGATGTTCTTCGCATTCGCGCCCGTGCGCGCGGCGGAAGGCGATGCCGATGCCGCACGCCTGTCGCAGCGCCTGCAGGCGATCGAGGCGGATAGCCGCATCAACACCTTCGCGGCCTACGAGCGCCTGCAGGCGCGCCAGGCGATCGACGCCTTGGCCGCAGCGCGCAGCCGGCAGCGCGATGGCGCCTTGCAGATCGCCGAGCGCCGCGTCGAGATCGCGGAGATCGCCGCAGGCACCGAAGCGACGCGGCGCGAGATCGACCGTCTCGATCGCGAGCGCAGCGAACTACTGGTCGAATCCAGCCGTCAGGAAGCCGAACGGGCGCGCCAGGAGGCCGAGCGTCTGCGCGTGCAGGCACAGATCCAGGCCGAGGAGGCCCAGCGCCTGCGCCTGGCGGCTGAGGAGGAGTCGTTGGCGCGCCAGGACGCCGAACTCGTGCTCGACGACGTGGCCGGGGATCAGGCCAACAAGCTCCGCGCCGCCCGCCAGCGTGAAGCCGAGCTGGCCCGGCGCGAGGCGGAACTCATGTCGGGCGAAGGTCAGGCAACGCCGCCAAAACCCAAGCCGAAGAAGAGGCCCTGAACGCCCAATGCGGGTCCGTAACGAGCGCGTCTATCCTTCTTAATCAACGTCTTGGCGGATCTTCGCAATCCGCCAGGCAGACCTGCGCCGACCTCTGCCTGCCATGTTGTTCAGCTTTCGGCCGACCCCATGGGAGAGGCTTGCTCCCCGGAAATCGGAGGAGTAGGGTCAGTTATCCGAACGGTCGCATTTTCGCCTTTGCCGTTCGGTAGCAGAGCCCAGCCGATGATCGACAACGCCACTGCGAGGGAGCATGCCGCCGGAAGCGACCGTGCGGATGCCCTTGCAACAGGCATCCGCAGCGTGGCGGCCCTGCTGCTCTCCCCGGTAACTTCCCCCCGTAACGCCCCGTGCCGCTCCTGGCCGGGGCGTTTGCATTTGAGCTGAAGGAGGATCCATGTTCGAAGGGCAACCCCAAGCGGAACTCGACGCCATGTTCCAGGCCAACCCCGAGTTCCGACAGCTGTACCAGCGCCACAAGGATCTCGACAAGAAGGTACTCGACGCCGAACTCGGCGTGCTTCCGGTCGACGATGTCACGCTCGCGCAAATGAAACGCGAGAAGCTGGCGGCCAAGGATCGCCTCACCCGGATCTACGACACGCTCCATCACTGACCCCGATGATCCATGCCGTCGTCGACGGCATGACTTCGTAGTCGCGGGCGGCGCCGGCCATCCTCGTCGGCCGTCGCCGCCCGCGTGCTGTTCGCCCCTTCGCTCCCTTGCCCAAGGCGGCCCCAGGCCGGTCGAGCGATGAGTGGTGTCCGCATGAGGTTCCAGCGGATAATTCGGCCGCGGCCGCGCAACGCGGCGTCATCGTCGATTTCCGCATGCCGATCCATTCCTCCGTCCTCGAACTGATCGCCGACACGCCGATCGTCAAGGCCCAGCGCCTGGCCACGGGCGTATGCGAGCTCTACTTCAAGCTCGAGAACCAGAACCCCGGCGGATCCATCAAGGATCGCATCGGAATGAGCATGATCGACGCGGCCGAGAAGCGCGGCGACATCGCGCCGGGGGCCACGCTGGTCGAGGGCACGGCCGGCAACACCGGCATCGGCCTGGCACTGGTGGCGCGGCAGAAGGGCTACAAGCTGATCCTCGTGGTTCCCGACAAGATGAGCCGCGAGAAGATCTTCAATCTCAAGGCGATGGGCGCGGAAGTGGTGCTGACCCGTTCGGACGTGGCCAAGGGGCATCCCGACTATTACCAGGACCTCGCTGCGCGCATCGCCACGGAAACTCCGGGCGCCTATTTCATCAACCAGTTCGGCAATCCCGACAACCCTGCCGCGCACGAGTTCGGCACCGGCCCGGAAATCCTGCGGCAGATGGCCGAGGTCGGCGGGCTGGACGCCATCGTTTTCGGTTGTGGCAGCTCCGGCACGATGACCGGGCTGTCGCGCTGTTTCGCCGAGCATGCGCCGAACGTGGAGCTGATCCTTGCCGATCCTGTCGGCTCGATCCTGGCCGAATACATCAACGAGGGCACGTTGAGCGAGAAGTCCGCGAGCTGGATGGTGGAAGGCATCGGCGAGGATTTCCTGCCCGCGATCTCGGATTTCACACGCGTCAAGCAGGCCTACGCCGTGACCGACAAGGAGAGCTTCCTGGCCGCGCGCGAGTTGCTCGAGCAGGAGGGCATCCTCGGCGGATCGTCGACAGGCACGCTGCTGCATGCGGCCCTGCAGTATTGCCGCGCGCAGGCGGTGCCGAAGAAGGTGCTGATGTTCGTCTGCGATACAGGCAACAAATACCTGTCGAAGATGTACAACGATTACTGGATGCTCGACAACGGCTTCCTCGAGCGCCAGCCGCACGGCGACCTGCGCGACCTGATCGTGCGCCAGTACTCGCAACGCGACACCGTGGTGGTTGGGCCGAACGACCTGCTGGTCACCGCCTACCAGCGCATGAAGCTATACGAGATATCGCAACTGCCGGTGATGGAGGACGAGAAGATCATCGGCATCCTCGACGAAAGCGACGTACTGCTGCACGTCTATGGAGACGAGGCGCGGTTCCGCGACCCGGTGTCGACGGCAATGGTCAGCAAGCTCGACATCCTCGATGTGAAATCGCCGGTCGAGTCGTTGCTGCCGGTGTTCGACCGCGGACACGTCGCGATCGTGGTCGACGGCGACCAGTTCCTGGGCCTGATCACGCGGATCGACTTGCTGAACTACCTGCGTCGCCGCGTTCAGTAAGGCGCGGCCGATTCGGGACGGATGGTAGAATCCGCGGCCGAATGACGGGATCGACGGGCATGAAGAACGAAGGCGGGAAGGGCCACACCGGGGCCGATCATTGGGCGCTGGGCACCAAGGCCATCCACGCCGGGCAGTCTCCGGATCCCAGCACAGGCGCGGTGATGCCGCCGATCTACGCGACCTCGACCTATGCCCAATCCAGTCCGGGCGTGCATCAGGGTTTCGAGTATTCGCGTACCCACAATCCCACCCGTTTCGCCTACGAGCGCTGCGTCGCCGGCCTCGAAGGCGGCAGCCGCGGGTTCGCGTTCGCGTCCGGCCTCGCGGCCACGGCGACCTTGCTCGACCTGTTCGACAGCGGCAGCCATGTCATTGCGATGGACGATCTGTACGGCGGCAGCTATCGCCTGTTCGAGCGCGTGCGCCGGCGCAGCGCCGGACTGGATTTCAGCTACGTCGATCTGACCGACGCCGGCGCGCTCGAGGCTGCGATCCGGCCCACCAGCAAGCTGCTCTGGGTCGAGACCCCGACCAACCCGATGCTGAAGATCGTCGACCTGCAGGCGGTCGCGGCGATCGCCCATCGCCATGGCCTGCTGGTCGCAGTCGACAACACCTTCGCCTCGCCGATCCTGCAGCGTCCGCTCGAACAGGGCGCGGATCTCGTGATGCATTCGGCGACCAAGTTCCTCAACGGCCATTCCGACATGGTCGGCGGCATGCTGGTGGTCGGCGACAACAGCGAGCTGGCCGAACAGATCGCGTTCCTGCAGAACTCGGTCGGCGCGGTGCAAGGACCCTTCGACAGTTTCCTCGCGCTGCGTGGCCTCAAGACCCTGCACCTGCGCATGAAGGCCCACTGCGACAACGCCGCTGCACTGGCTGAATTCCTGCAGGGGCATCCGGCGATCGAGCAGGTGATCTATCCCGGGCTCGCCTCACATCCGCAGCATGCGCTCGCACGGCGACAGATGGACGGCTTCGGCGGCATCGTCTCGATCGCGATCAAGGGCGGTGCCGAAGCCGCGAAGCGCTTCTGCGAACGCACCGAGCTGTTCACGCTGGCCGAATCGCTGGGCGGCGTCGAAAGCCTCGTCAATCACCCCGCCATCATGACCCACGCCTCGGTTCCTCCGGAAAGGCGCGCCGTGCTGGGGATCGCCGACAACTTGGTCCGCTTGAGCGTGGGAATCGAAGCGCTCGATGACCTGCGCGCGGATCTCGATCGCGCACTGGGCGCATGACGGCGGACCGCCGCGTCGGCAGGCACGTGTCGATGGTGAACGAAATGCGATCCAATGCCACAGACGCTCGAGCACGTGACGCTTGCATAAGCGGAAAAGTGCGATGACGCCAGCAGCCGCACCAGGCCGCATCGCGCTGTCGCTGCGCCCTCTTCACCACCTGGAGCAGGAGCACGCGGTCGATGGCCGCGACCGCTGGAGTGCCGTCGGCGTCGATCCGCAATTTCGCGTGTCGCATCGCGACGGCGAGCGGTTCGATGCGGGCTGGTATCTGCTGGAGCTGGAACTGCACGTCGAAGAGGGCTACCTCGACAACCCGTGCTTCTATCCCGACTATGGCCAGGGATCGGGCGACCAGGCAAGGGTGCCGATTCCCAAGCCAGAGACACCGTACGCCACATTGAGAACGGTGGTGCGCTTCGACCACGACGTCCGGCGCCTGCGCTTCGATCCCTCCACTGCGCCATGCGTCTTTCAGATCGGCACGATGCGTTTGACGCGGATCGGCAAGCTCGCGGCCGCTGGCCTCATGCTGCGCCGCCTGGTCTCGCGCGTCGCGGCGCAGCCGTCGCTGTTGCGCGTGGTGTCGTCGGACCTGGTCGCTGCCGTCCGTGCCGGCGGTGTGCGCGGTTTCGGCGACTGGCTGTATCGCTTCCATGAAGCGCATCATGTCGGCATATCGCTCGACTACCAGGCATGGATCCAGCGTTTCGATACGTTGAACGAAGGCGACCTGCGTCAGATGCGCGACCGCGCGCGCTCGTTCGCGCACAAGCCCGTGATCTCGGTGCTGGTGCCGGTCTACAACACGCCCGAGGAATGGCTGCGCCGTTGCATCGACAGCGTGCTGGCCCAGGTCTACGGGCATTGGCAACTATGCATCGCCAACGATGCTTCGACGGCGCCGCACGTGGCGCGGGCGCTCGCGGAATACGCCGCGCGCGATCCGCGCATCACCGTGGTGTCGCGCCCGGTCAACGGCCATATCTCGGAAGCGTCCAACAGTGCCCTGCAGGCCGCGACCGGCACCTACATCGCGTTGCTCGACCATGACGATGAGTTGGCGCCGCACGCGCTCTACCTCATGGCGAAGGCGATCAACGAGCAACCGGCGTTGAAGCTGATCTATTCGGACGAAGACAAGCTCGACGACCAGGGCGTGCGTTTCGATCCGTATTTCAAGCCGGACTGGAACCCGGAGCTGTTCCTCAGCCACAACATGGTCTGTCATCTGACGGTGTACGAGGCCGGGCTCATCCGCAGCCTCGGCGGCTTCCGGCGCGGCTTCGAAGGCAGCCAGGATTACGACTTGGCGTTGCGCTGCGTGGCGCGACTGGACGCGGGTGAAATCGGCCACGTTCCGCACGTGCTCTACCACTGGCGCGCCATCGCCGGTTCTACCGCGCTGTCCGGCGGCGAAAAGTCGTACGCCCAGGAGGCCGGCAAGCGTGCGCTCGAAGAGCATATGCGGGCCACCGGCCATCCCGACGCGCAGGTCACGCCCGTGACCGGCGGCTATCGCGTGAAGCGTTCGCTGGGCAGCGCCGAGCCCAAGGTCAGCCTGATCATCCCGACGCGCGACCGCGTCGACCTGCTCGAACGCTGCGTGGAAAGCATCCTCGACGTGACGAGTTACCGCAATCTCGAACTTCTCATCGTCGACAACCAGTCCAGCGAGCCGGAAACCCTCGCCTATTTCGACAAGAGCGCCGCACGCGGCAACATTCGCGTGTTGCCTTACGACGCGCACTTCAACTACTCACGGATCAACAATTTTGCCGCGCGCCAGGCCACGGGCGAGGTGTTGGGCCTGATCAACAACGACATCGAAGTGATCCATGCCGACTGGCTTGAGGAAATGGTGACCCATGCCATGCTTCCGCAGAACGGTGCGGTCGGCGCGATGCTGTACTACCCGGACGATCACATCCAGCATGCCGGCGTGATCATCGGCCTGGGTGGCGTCGCCGGACACGCCTACGTTTCGATGCCGCGCGGATTTCCTGGCCAGCACCACCGCGCGCAACTCACGCAGAACCTGACCGCCGTCACTGCGGCCTGCCTGTTGGTGCGACGCAGTGTGTTCGAGGAGGTCGGCGGGCTGGACGAGTCGCTCGAGGTCGCCTTCAACGACATCGATTTCTGCCTGCGCCTCGCCCAGCGTGGCTACCGCAATGTCTGGACGCCTTGGGCAGAGCTCTACCACTACGAATCGGCGACGCGCGGCTACGAGGACAGCCCGCAGAAGAAGGAACGCTTCGATGGCGAAGTCGCCAAGATGCAGGCGCGCTGGGGCAGGTCATTGCTGTGGGATCCCGCCTACAACCCGAACCTGGGCGTCAACGGCCACAATTTCCCGTTGGCGATCCCACCGCGGCTGCCGATGAGGGAATCGCTCCGCAGTGGCCGCGCGGTACTCGTCCATCCGGGCCCCGTGGTTCCACATGCGACGGCGCCTGAGGCAAGGACCGACGGAGCCGGACTTCGATGACTACTTCGCGGCCTGCCATGACTGACGGTTCCGCACGCACGCCCCGCAATCGCGCCATGGCCGTGCTGACCGGCCCGTTCGACGTTTTCGGCCGGCACCGCAATCTCGTGCGCGAGTTGACCCGCCGCGACGTCCTCGGTCGCTATCGCGGCGCCAGCTTCGGCATGCTCTGGTCGCTGATCGGACCGTTGATGATCCTGGCGATCTACAGCATCGCCTTCGGCCAGATCTTCAAGAGTCGCTGGCAGCAGGTTTCGGGGGACAACGCCGAATTCGGCATCGTGCTGTTCCTGGGCATCATCGTGCACGGCTTCTTTGCCGAATGTTTCTCCAGAGCGCCGCGGTTGATGATCGACAACGCCAACTATGTCAAACGCGTCATCTTTCCGCTGCATGTCCTGCCTTGGTCGGTCGTGTTCTCCGCCCTGTTCCACATGGCGATGAACCTGATTGTGTTCGTGGTCCTCAGCGCGCTCGTCTACGGCAGGTTTTCACCGCTGATCGTCCTCGTGCCGGTCGTCGTCGCGCCACTGGTGTTGCTGACCGTATCCGTCACGTGGGTGGTGGCGTCGCTGGGCGTGTATGTCCGCGATATTCAGCAGGCCACGCCGGTGATCGTCACGGCAATGTTCTTCCTGTCGTCGGCTATCGTTCCCGTCGATACGCTGCCGCCGAAGTACCAGGCCATCTTCCACCTCAATCCATTGACGTTCTTCATCGACCAGGTGCGCAACGTCGCGCTGTGGGGCAGGGCGCCCGACTGGTGGGGGCTGGCGCAGTACACGCTGGCCGGCCTCATCGCGCTCTATCTCTCCTATGCCTGGTTCCGTGCAACCAGCAAGGGGTTCGCCGATGTCCTCTGAGGTCGTCATCAGCCTGGACGGCGTCGGCAAGTCGTATCCATCCTTCGACAAGCCCTACCAGCGGCTTCTGCACACGCTGCTGCCCGGCAGGCAGGCGAACGACGAGTTCCAGGCGCTGCGCAACGTGAGCCTGCAGGTGCGGCGCGGCGAAGCCATCGGCATCATCGGCAAGAACGGCTCGGGCAAGTCCACCATGCTGCAGATCATCGCCGGCATCGTGCAGCCTTCCAGCGGCGTAGTCCGGACCCATGCGCGCATTTCCGCCCTGCTTGAGCTCGGCGCGGGTTTCAACCCGGAGTTCACCGGCCGCGAGAACATCGGGCTCAACGCCAGCCTGCTTGGCCTGAGCGCTGCCCAGATCGCCGAACGGATGGACCAGATCATCGCGTTCGCCGAGATCGGTGATCACATCGAACAGCAGGTCAAGACTTATTCAAGCGGCATGTTCGTGCGCCTGGCGTTCGCCGTGGCGGTGCATACCGATCCGGACGTGCTGATCGTCGACGAGGCCCTGTCCGTCGGCGACATCTATTTCCAGCGTAAATGCCACAAGCGCATCGAGCAGATGCGCCAGCAGGGCTGCACCCTGTTGTTCGTGACGCACGCCATCGATTCGATGCTGCGCCTGTGCGATCGCGGTGTGCTACTCGAACGCGGCGAGCTGGTATTCGACGGCGAGGCGAAGCTGGCGGTCAAGGAGTACCTGCGACGTTTGTTCGGCGACAACTCTACCGAGACCAGCGACGACGGCACGAACGACGCCGAGGCATTCGCCCAGGAAAATACCGACGACGACGAACTCACCGCCTTCCTCAACGGCGGACATGTGGATCGCTTCGCCTCGCGCCCGGGCTACAACCGCGACGAGACGCGAGTCGGCGAAGGCGGTGCGGTGACCTGCGACTACCTGATTTCCAGCAGCCATGGTTATGGCCCGCTCGTGGCGGCACGCGCGCCATTCAAGCTGTACGTCCGCTACAGCCTGCCGAATGCGCTCGACCGCCTGATTTTCGGCGTGCGCGTATGTACGGTAACCGGCGCGGTGGTTTACAGCTCCAACACCTTCGTTTCCAGCGGCCAGCTATATGCCTGCGAGCCAGGCACGGTCGCGATCGCCGAGTTCGACCTGCGTTGCTCGCTGTTGCGCGGCCACTACTTCGTCACCGTCGGCGTGTCGCGATTCGACCAGACCGGTAGCGAAATCATCGCCATCGATCGCCGCGCCGATTCCATCGTGCTGAACGTGCTCGGCGACAACACGCATGCCGAGGGGCTGGCGGATCTCGAGGCCAGCATTTCGATCGGTGACCGCGGGATCGGTCGCATCCGGGTGCTCGCGTGAAACACGCCTTGCGCGACACATTGCTCGTTTCGTGCGCCAACGGCGGTGGCGTATTCCTGCTCGATGGCGCAGGAATCGAGCGCATATCGACCGTGGAAACGACCGGGATCGCGATCACGCCGCACGGATTGCTTCTGGCGCGGCAGTCCGACGGTAGCAATCGGCTGCGGCGGCTCGACAGTGGAACCCTGCAGACGGTGCAGCTTGCGGACGATCCGCTGGACCTGCACGACGTGGCGTGGCACGACGGGCACGCCTACGTCGTCAGCACGGAATTGAATGCCGTGCTGAAGCTCGACGCGGAATTTCGCGAAGTGGAACGCTGGACGCTTGCCGGGGAACACGACTCCGCGCACCTGAATTCCATCTGTTTCCACGACGGTCGCCTGCTCGGCTCGAGGTTCGGCGCATTCGAGCAGCACCGCGGCTACAAGGGTGCGACTCGTGGTGCCGGCCATGTCATCGATGTCGTCTCGGGCGAGGTGCTGCTGACGGGCCTGTCGCAGCCGCATTCGTTGACGTCGCACGATGGCGTGCTGTGGCTGTGCGACTCCGAGACGTACACGTTGCGCGCCTATCGGGATTTTGCGCAGGTCGCCGAATATCCGTTGCCGGGTTACGCGCGCGGACTGGCGTTCGGCGCTGACGATGTCTATATCGGCTTGAGTCGCAGCAGGAACGACCCTGAAAGCCCGTTGCAGCGCGCGCGCGTGGTCGTTCTCGACCGCGTCACCATGGCGACGCGTGCCAGCGTCGAGCTGCCCGTCGACGAGGTCTACGACCTCTGCCTGTTCGAAGGCGACCGCGACGCATTGCGCGCGGCCGCGCTGGCGGAAGCCAACGACGAGGTGGCCTGGGTCGAGCGCAAGCGCAGCGCCATCGAAGCGGAATTGATCGAGCGCGACGCTCGGTTGAGCGCGCTCAATGGCACCCTGGGGGAACTTCACGCAGCCTGCGTGGGCGCCCAGGCGCATGCCGAAGAGATGGCGCGTCGTGCCAGCGTGTCCGAGATCGAAGCCGCCGACGCCCGGGGGCGGGAGCAGGAGCAGCGCACCTGGGCAGAAATGCAGGCCGTGTCGTTGGCGACATGGCGCGCGACAGTGGCATCGCTGCTGGCCTCGCGTTCCTGGCGATTTACCAAGCCCTTGCGTCGCTTGTCCGCACTGCTGGGACGGCCTGCCGAGGTCGCACCGCCCGATGCCGGCCCCGATCGCGGCAAGCTGCCGATCTTCGGATTGGCGTTCGATGAGGTCGCCGAACCGGCCGTGTCGATCGTGGTCGCGGCCTTTGGCCAGTTCGAACATACGTTGGCCTGTCTGCGCGCGATCCGCCGCTGCGCCGGCGCGACGAGCTATGAAGTCATCCTGATCGAGGATGGTTCGGGCGAAGCAGAGATGGCGCGCTTCTATAGCGTTCCGGGACTGCGCTACCACGTCAACGACGAGAACCTCGGATTCCTGCGATCGGCCAACCAGGCACGCGAGCTGGCGCGCGGCGAATACATCCATTTCCTCAACAACGACACCCTCGTCACGCCGGGGTGGCTCGAGGCGATGTTGCTGGTCTTCGAGAAATTCGCCGACTGCGGCCTCGTGGGCTCGAAGCTGCTGTACCCCGATCACAGACTGCAGGAAGCCGGCGGCATCATCTGGGCAGACGGCGATGCCTGCAATGTCGGCAGGTCGAGCGACCCGGCGAGTCCCGTTTACAACTTCGTGCGCGAAGTCGACTACGTCTCCGGCGCGTCGTTGCTGCTGCGGGCCGACGTGTTCCGGAGCCTCGACGGATTCGACGAACGCTATGCGCCGGCCTATTACGAGGACACCGACCTCGCTTTCCGCCTGCGCGCAATCCGTGGACTGAAGACCTACTTTCAGCCGCTTTCCGAGGTGGTCCACCACGAGGGCGTGTCGCATGGGACGGATGCTGGATCGGGCATCAAGGCCTTCCAGGAAAGCAATCGCGGCAAGTTCGAGGAAGTCTGGCGAGACACGCTACAACGCGAGCACCTGCCGCCTGGAGCGCACGCCTTCCTGGCGCGGGAGCGCGCGCAGCTGAAGAAGACAGTGCTGGTGGTCGATCGCTATGCTCCGCGGGCGGATCGTGACGCCGGCTCGCGCGCGATCTTGCAACTGATGCGTGTCATGCAGCTGCAGGGAATGACGGTCAAGTTCTGGGCGCAGGAGCCGGAACCGGACGCCGCCTACGCAGCCGACCTGCGGACACATGGATTCGAGCTGTTCGATGGCGGCGACGGCGCATTCGAGGCATGGATGGCCGATCACGGCCGGTACTTCGACTACGTGGTGCTCAGTCGTCCGGTAGTCGCCGCTGAACACATCGATGCCGTGCTGCGGCACAGCGCGGCGCGGATCCTGTACTACGGACACGACATCCACCACCTGCGCTACATCAGCCAGAGCAAGGTGGATTCCAACCCCGATCTGCTGGGCTTCGCGCATCATTCGCGGGTGATCGAGGAAGATCTTTGGCGCAAGTCCGACATGATCCTCTACCCTGCCGCAGGCGAAACCGACCATGTGCGGCAGTGGTTGCGGAACAATGACGTCGATGCGCAAGCGGAAACGATTCCGTTGTTCGCGTACGAGCCGATGCCGTTGACAGTGGGCGCGGGCCTGCAGGACAGGCGCAACGTGCTCTTCGTCGGCGGATTCGCGCATGCCCCGAACGAGGACGGCGCCCTGTGGTTCGCGCGCAAGGTGTGGCCGATCGTCCATCGAAGCTGCCCGGCCTATCGCCTTTGCCTGGTCGGAGCGGACCCCTCCGACGCCGTCGTCAGCCTGGGTAGATCGGATGTGCTGGTCACCGGGCACCTCCCCGAGCGCGACCTGATCGCGTTCTATCACAGCGCGCGCGTGGTCGTCGCGCCATTGCGCTTTGGCGCCGGGCTCAAGGGCAAAGTCCTGGAAGCGATGCGCTACGGCGTGCCATGCGTCACCACGAGCGTCGGCGCACAGGGCTTGTCCGATGCCGATTTCCTGCGCGTGACCGACGATGTCGAGATGACGGCCAGGCATGTGATCGACCTGATCCGCGACGATGAAGCCTGGATGCAGGCGGCGCAAGCGGGACTGGCGTTCGTGGAGCAACGTTTCTCGGTGGAATCGGTCTGGCGCACGCTGTCGCGCATCATCGATGCCACGCCCTACCGCGATGTCGACAGCCGCCTGCGCATCATCGAAGCCGCGACGAAACGCGCCGCGGACGAGACGGCCAACGCGGGCCGGGAGTGATCTTGCGTTCGTGTCGCAAACGCGGCGTACGTCAACGGCCTCCGCCATGCTGCGCGCGAGCGTGCCGTCCACTACCGAACACCCAGGCATCGAGCGCGACGAACACCAGGATCGGCACCAGCGTCATGGTCGCGGCGATCCCCCAGCGATAGTCGGCGCCGATCCACTCGACGACGCACCACATCGCCGCGAAGGAAGCGGCCATGTTGCAAGCGTGCACGAGTAGGAAACGCGGAACCTGCGCGCGCAGCATGCCGGTGGAGCGGAAGGTGAAAGACCGCTGCAGGCCGAAGTTGAGCGGAATGACCACCAGGTAGCCCGCGAGCGTCGCCAGCAGCGGCGGCATCGAAAGGACTTCCACGGCAAGCCATGTACAGGCGCCGTAGGCAACCGTGCTCAGGCCGCCGACGATCGCGAAGCGGGCGATTTTCCCGGCGGTCGAGGGCTGGGTTTCCAACTTCACTGCGCGCGATCGCGCACCTCGCGATCGTCGTCGTCGAAGTTCACGGTGCCGCGGACCAGATACTGCGGTCGATTGTTGAGGGTCAGCAGGATGCGGCCGATGTATTCGCCAATGGCGCCAAGCGCCAGCAGCTGGAATCCGCCCATCAGCAACACCGAAATGATCAGCGACGACCAGCCCACCGCGATCTCCGGCGACAGCATCTTCTGCACGAAAACCCACAGCGCCAGCGCGAAGCCGAAGAGCGAGGCGACCATGCCCGCGATGGTGACGAAACGCAGCGGCGTTACCGAGAAGCTGGTCGCCATCTTCAGCCAAAGCGAAATCGACTTGTGCAGGCTGTAGCCGGACTTGCCGTCGCTGCGGGCGTGGTGGTGCGTGACGATCGTGGTGATCCTGCCCGCGCTCTGCAACAACAGGCCGTCGAGGTAGACGAAGGGTCCCTCATAGCGCAAGACGTCGTCGCGGACGTCATCGCGGAACGCCCTGAACGGAGACAGGTATAGGCCCTTTGGCTTTTTCAGCAACCGGCCCGCCACGAAATCATTGAAGCGGCTGCCCAGCCGCTTCCACAGCGCGTGCTGTCGGTCCTCGAACTGTGCATAGCACAAGTCGTATCCCTGGCCGAGGCTGTCCACCAGGCGCGGTACGTCGGCGGGGTCGTGCTGAAGGTCGTCGTCCATCGTCACGATGAAACGACCGCGCGCGCGGCGCAGGCCGGCCATGATCGCGTTGTGCTGGCCGACGTTGCTGCGCAGTTCGATCCCGCGCAACCATGGGTGATCCTGCGCGAGCGACGCGATCGCCTGCCACGCGCGGTCGGGACCGCAATCGTCGACCAGCAGCACCTCGTACCCATCCGCACCGAACACGGGCTCGAGTTGCTCTTCGAGGCGCCGCACCAGCTCCGGCAGGATGCCGGCGCTGCCATAGACGGGAATGACGACGGAGACTTCAGGCTGGCGCATAGCGGCCATAGTATTTCCTGATGACGCGTTGCGCATAGTCGCCACCGAGATCGATGCCCAGGCGTCCGGCGACCGCGTCGGCGACGCGATGCTCGATGGGTAGCGGCGAGCCCTTGTCCTCGACGACGTAGTTCGCGCGCCGCTGCATGACGTGCTCGAAGATGGCCACGATCTCGGCCATCGGCAGCGAGCGCCGCGCGGCGATCGCGACCAGGCTCTGTGGTGGAAGGCCATCGTCGATCAGCGCCGTGGCGATCGCAGCGACGTGATCGATGTCGACCAGGTTGCGCTCGGCCTTCGACCACAACGCGAATCGTTCGCCGGAAAGCAGCCTGTCGCGCAGATAGTTGGTCAGGGTATGCGGGTTCGAGGTGATGCCGACGGCTTGCGGCAGGCGGATGACCAGACCATCCGCACGCGAAAGCGCCAGAGCTTCCATGTCGCGTTTGTGCCGCATGTAAGGGGTCTGCGCTTGTCCGACCCCGACCACGACGGCGCAACTTCCGAAGTAGACCAGCCGGCTGCCTGGGCGATATTCCGCGTCCTGCAGCATGCGCCGTTCGCGTTCGAACTCGGCCGGGCGACGCTCGCCGGAATCGGAAACGCCGGAAGCGAAGATCGTGACGCAGGGTTCGTGCGCATAGCGTTCGGCGAGACTTTGCGCCAGCAGGCCATTGCCCACGATCACGCGAGGCGAGCCTGGATACGGCAGCGATGCCCGCGTGCCGCTGGGGCAAGCGCAGGTGCCCGCGCGATTTGCCGATCGCGGTACGTCGCGCATCGTCAAGAGCCTCCTCAGGCGCGGCCATGGACGACATATTGCGCGCCTAGTGGCAGTTTCGACATCAGTCTTTCCAGGGGCCGCAAAAAGGCGAGCGCTTTCGGGAAGAACACGATATAGCTGAATCGCCGGTGCGAAAAACCGCTTCTTTCGAACAGCTCCAGCGTTTCCCGATGCGGCAGCAGGATCGCATCGTCATCGAAGGGGCAATCCTTGACCACGCGCCGCGTCAGCGGGTTCAGCGGGTTGTGCTCGAAAATGAAGCAGTGGCCACCCGGCTTGAGCACGCGATGCAGTTCATGGGTCCAGCGCTCGCGTTCGGCCGGCGCGATGTGATGGTAGACGCACGCCGCCATCACGACGTCGATCGAGTGATCGAGCAGCGGCAGCCCGGTCTCGCCGAGCAACCCGAAAGAGCATCGGGATGGGCCGCATTGGCTTGCGCGATGCTTTCGCCAGACACGTCCACGTCCGTGGACCTGGCCCTGGGGGAATGCGGACAGCAGGTGCGGGATCGAAGGCCCGACCCCGCAGCCGAAATCGAGGATGCGAGGGCTTGCCGGGCCATGTCCGGCCCCAGTTGGTCGGCGATGTGATCGACCTTGTAGGCCGCAAAATAGTCGGGCTCTTCGCCGCTCAGGCGCACGCTGTCGCGATGCAGGTCGCGATAGCGGCTCGCATAACGGTCGAAGTGCGGTTCCGGTGTTTGGTTCATCGATGCTGCTGTTCTCTGCCGCGGCAAAGGGCCACCGCATGGCGGGGCCCATTTGCTTTCTTGTCCGGTTAGCTTGGGTAGGCGGACGGCGCAGGTCAAGCGAGGGCCTCCGGACGAGGCGTCGAGGCCCGCGCTACAAGGTTCGCGCGGCGGCCCAAGGCGTTTGGCGACCCGCGAGGTCCACGGTATCCATGCCGGACGGGCATCGCTATGATCGTCCGTCGCGCTACCGGCCTGCTTGCAGTCGTCTGGTACCAGGCGGACGCATTGCCGTCGCGACGACTACGCGCCTGCCGAAAGCTGTTCGCTGGCAGCCAACGCCGCAAGGCGTCTTTCGGGCGCCGCTGTGAGACTGGCGGCCGCTGTCACCCCAAATTTTCCGTGGATGTCTGCAACTTGCCTAATCCAGAGAACCGCATCACGCGCACGAGCCTGACCAGGCTGCTGCTCTGGGCCTGCTTCTACGTCGCGATTGCCGCGGCTTTCATCGGCGCCAATCCATTGCGTGGTGAAACCACCGGCCCATTCGATGTGCTCGCCTCGTACCCCGGCTGGAATCCGCAGGGCGAAAAGGTCGAGGTCCGCAATCCCGAGCGCTCCGACATCCTCGACGCCCTGGTGCCCGGATGGATGGAATCGCGTCGGCAGATACGCAAGGGCGTTGTTCCGCTGTGGAATCCGCTGCCTGCCGGCGGCCACGCGGCATTGCTGGATCCAAGCAATGCGCAATTGACCGTCGGCTTCGCGCTGTTCGCGGCCGCGCCTGATCCCGCACTCGGCTTCTACCTCTCGGTCCTGGCCTGCATGGTGATCGCCGGGCTCGGGATGCACCTCCTGGTCGCCCGCCATTACTCGACGTGGCCGAGCGTATTCGCAGGTATCAGCTACATGGCCTGCGGATTCATCACCGCCTGGCTGTTCTGGCCGCATACGCACACTGCCATTTGGGTCCCCTGGTTGTTGCTGGCCGTCAGCCACTTTGCTGCGCGGGCATCGTTGCGTGGATTCATCGGCATCGCCGGATTCACGGCGCTGCTGCTGCTTGGCGGATTTCCGTATGTGGTGGCGCTCGGACTCGGCGCAGCATTCGTCTATGCCTGTGTCGGCATTGCGCTGCAGGAGGGCAAGCCGGACCTGCGCAGATTGGCCGGGGTGCTCGCCGGGATCGCGGCCGGGGCCGCGCTCGTCGCGATTCCCCTGTTGACGTTGTGGGCGGGCATCAGCGCGACGGACCTGAGTTACCGGCACGGCGGCAGCCCCTTCACGTTGGCGACCCACGCGAAACTGCTGTCGATGCCCTGGGCCGGGAGGAGTCCGCAGGTCGAAGGCAACATGTACGTGGGCATGGCAGCCCTGCTGTTCGCCGTGGCCGGCCTCGGCAGGTTGGTCGTGCGCAGGCGGGATGCGCTGGCCTGGACCGGCGTGGTCCTGGTCGCCGTCGGCGTGATCCTGGTGTTCGGTCTGCTGCCCCGCGCCATCGGCGCGCACCTGCCGGTGTTGTCGAACAATCCCTGGAATCGAGCGATCCTGCTGCTGGACATCGGCATCATCCTGCTGGCGGCGTCGGGCATGGATTGGCTGATGCGGTACGTCAAGCGCGGACCGCAGCTGTTGTTGCTTGGAGCGCTGATCTGCGCGATCCAGGGCGTCGACCTGGGCAAGCAATTCCGGAGGTTCAACGGACCCACGCCGTCGCGCTACTTCTACCCCGTCGGCGAGGAACTGGCGTTGCTGAAGGACAGGATCCGTCCGTTCCAGTACGTCGGACAGGACAGCAGTTATTTCCTGCACTCCGGTACGCTTGGCGCGGTCGGGCTCGGCGAATGGTTCGGCCATGCGATGCGTTCGTCGCAGCTGCACAATCTCCTCGATGCGATGGCGGACGAGCCCTTCAGTTCTCCGACATCGACCGCAATCGTGGTCAGCGATTTCCATTGGCCAGGCGATCTCAGCGATGCGGTGGCCTTGTGCTACGCGGTTTTTCCGAGTTCGACCGGCGGCAGGGAAGTCCACGCCCGCTCCAAGGGCAGGCAACTGGTACCGCTGGCGCCGATCAATAATCTGTCCGTGGCGCAGGCGGTGCGGCTGCCGAAGAGCTTCAACCTGACCGCCATCTCGGTGAAGCTCGCAACCTATCGAGCCACCGGGCTGGATGGTGAAGTGATGGCCTCGCTGCGCGTCGCCGGCGGCCGCGAAGTCACCAGCGCCAGGCTGCCGGCGGCCAAGGTGCTCGACAATCACATGGCGACGTTCAAGTTCGCGGGGCCGCGCATCGAGGCCGGCGACTACGACCTTGTCCTCAAGTACGTTCCCGGACCGAAGAATCTGAACCTGACCGCCTGGGTGCTGAAGGACGTACCAGGACACGTGCGTCGCGGCGGTGAGATCGTGCCGGGGTCTTTGAACTACATCTTCTTCGGACCGCTCGACGGCTCGCTTGCCATCCTGACCGATGGCCACGGCGTGGCGGTCGCGGAAAACTCCGGCTGCGCCGGCGGCGCGTATTGGACCGCCGGCCTGACCGAGTCCTTCGCCAACAGAGGAACCGGTGGTGCGCGGCTGCTGCGGTATCGTCCGCACCACTTCGTGATCCAGTCCACGGCGCCGTCTGCCGGCTTCGTGGTCGTGCCGATGCAGTACCAGAAGGGCTGGCAGGCACGCGTCAACGGTCGTGATGCGACGATCAGATTGGCGAAGGGCGTGCTTCCCGCGGTCGCGGTTCCAGCCGGGACCAGCGAGCTCACATTCGTGTACCGCCCCCCCTATTGGCGCGTTGGTCTGGCTATAACGGCCATCGTCATACTGTTACTGGCATCGCTGCGCGTCTTGCGCAAGAGAAAAAGGCGCGATCCGGGTGGCAGCATCTAGACCTTGGGGCGCCCACTCCGAGATCGTCAATTCAGTGTTTTTCGTTCGACTCTCCAGCCAGGCAGGACTCTCTCCATGAATCGATTCAAGACGGTTGTACTGTTGCCCATGTTGGCGACGCTAGTGGTCGCATGCACCCAGGAAGGCGGCAAGACCGATGCCGGCGCGCAAACAGGCGCGCAGGCGCCGAAGGCCGCGCCGCCCGCACCGGCGGTGCCGGCAGTGCAGTTCGCCGTCATCGAGGCGCCCGATCCGGCCGGCGCGATCAAGGTGCCGTGCACGATCGACAAGATCAACGCGCAGCCCGCGGCAAAGCAAACGGTCAATGTCGAGGCAGGCGGCGAGCTACGCTTCGTCGGATGGGTGTCCGATGCCTCCAAGCGCGTGCCCGACCAGTTCACGATCGTCCTCGCCGGCCCCGCGATTTACGGGGTCACCGGCACTGCAGGCCTCAGTCGCCCCGACGTGGCGCGCGTGCTCAAAGCGCCCGCACTCGAGAACGCAGGGTTCAATGTCCTGACCGCGCTGGCAACGGTCGAAGCCGGCGAGTATTCGGTCAGCATCGTGCAGACTGCTGGCGCCAAAGTCGTGCTGTGCCCGACGACGACACGGGTCGCGGTGGTCAAGTCGCCCGCTTGAACGCAGTTGCGCCGCATGTCGGCGCAGGCCGGGATCTCGGCCCGTGGATTGAACGACCGCCTGTCTCAGGATCCTGCGACAGGCAACCGATCGTCGCATCGCTTGCCTGCAAGCATCCAAGCGCGACGATGGGCGGCGATCGCGGTCGCCAGCGATGCGCCGCAGGCGGTTACCAGGTTTTGTCGTCGACGCCGTCGAGCGTCTGCCGCGCTGTATTCCCGGAATGCGGACCGGAACCGGCGAGCCCGTGTTCCACCTGCTGTACGCGCAATGCAATGCGTTCCAGCAGCTTCCGGTTTGCGGTGATCATGTCCGCCAGCAGCGCGATCATGAACATCAGTGCGCCAAGGATGACGAACAGGGCGCCGAAGATCAGCGACTGGACGTGGCCGCCGCCGGTCCCGGCGACGAAATAGAAGTACAGGAAGCGCAGCGCCAGTACGCCGCCGATCAGGCTGAACACAAGCCCCGGCCAGAAGAAGAACGCCATCGGGCGGTAGATGACGAAGATCCGCAGGATCGTCACCAAGGACCTGCGCACGTAGCTGGATATGCTCTTGACCAGGCGCGACGGACGCAGGTCGGCATTGGTGCGGATCGGAACCGACAACACGCGAAGATTGCTCAGTCCCGCCTGGATGATGGTTTCGATCGTGTAGGTGTAGGGGTTGAAGACATTCAGGCGCATCGCGGTTTCGCGCGTGATGGCGCGGAATCCGCTGGGCGCGTCGCCGACGGTGGTCTTGCTCGCCACCCGTACCGCCCAGCTGCCGAGGCGCTGCAGCTTCTTCTTGATCCAGGAGAAATGTTCGGTCTCATCGATCGGTCGCGACCCGATCACCATGTCGGCGCGGCCTTCGATGATCGGCGCGGTCAGCATCGGGATGTCCGCGGCCTGGTACTGGTTGTCGGCATCGGTATTGACGATGACATCGGCACCAAGCCGCAGGCAGGTATCCAGACCGGTCATGAAAGCCGCCGCCAGGCCGCGGTTGACCGGATGCCGGACCACATGGTCCACCCCCAGCTGCCGCGCGAGATCGGCCGTGTTGTCGGTGGAACCGTCGTCGATGACCAGCCATTCGACCTGATCGAAACCGGGCACGGTGCGCGGCAGTTCATTCAGCGCGATGGCCAGGGTGCCGGCCTCGTTGAGACACGGTATTTGGATGATGAGTTTCATGCAGTCCCTGGATGGCAAGCCTGGTAGGCAGCGCCGCGTGATTATCGACGCTAGGCGCCACGTTGTCCCGGAATCGGTGCAATGCGGACAAATACCCGGACGTCCTGCTCCTTAACAATCTGTTACTTCGACGGCTTGGGCGTGCGCAAATCGATCTGTTCGATGACCGGCCGGATTCGCAGGACGCGCGAAGCGTGTGCCGAGCGCAACGGCTGTACGGCTCGCGGGCATCGCATCGACCAGGCGGGACCGCGCGCAGCCGGAGTGGCGTGCCGTGGGTTCCGCAGGCGCACCGTTCGCAGGCTCCGTCCATTGCCGGAAAGTACGAGGTCAGGCGGCGCCGGCAACCGGTAAACTGCGCCTTCCATCCGAATCGGATCCGGTCAGCCATGGTCACTGTCAACGCGTCGCCCGCCGTCCGCCACGCGATGGACAAGCTCTACGCCAGCGCGTCCGACGCCTTGCGCGGCGTGGTGGCTGATGGCCAGACCCTCGCCGTGGGCGGGCTTCGGCCTTTGCGGCATTCCCGAGGCGCTGATCGCGGCGCTTGCACGACAGCGGCGTCGGCGAACCTGACGGTGATCTCCAACAATGCCGGCGTCGATGGCTTCGGCCTGGGCCTGCTGTTGGAAACCCGGCAGATCAGGAAGATGATTTCCTCCTACGTCGGCGAGAACAAGGAATTCGAACGCCAGTACCTCGCCGGCGAACTCGAACTCGAGTTCAACCCGCAAGGCACGCTGGCCGAGCGCCTGCGCGCCGGCGGTGCCGGCATTCCCGCGTTCTTCACCCGCACCGGCTACGGCACGGTCGTCGCCGAGGGCAAGGAGACGCGCGAATTCGACGGCCATCACTACGTGATGGAGACAGCGCTGAAGGCGGACGTCTCGCTGGTGAAGGCCTGGAAGGCCGACAAGTCGGGCAACCTGGTGTTCCGCAAGACGGCGCGCAATTTCAATCCCGGCCGTGGCGATGGCCGGCAAGGTCTGCATCGCCGAGGTCGAGGAAATCGTCGAGATCGGCGCGATCGATCCCGACCACGTGCACCTGCCGGGCATCTACGTCGACCGCATCGTCCACAACGCGACTCCCGAAAAGCGCATCGAGCAGCGCACCGTGCGCGCGCTGAGCCGCCGTGCCGAACACAGAGGAACCCGACGATGCCCTGGACCCGCGACGAAATGGCGCAACGCGCCGCGCAGGAACTCACCGACGGCGCCTACGTCAATCTGGGCATCGGCCTGCCGACGCTGGTGGCCAACTACATTCCCGATGGCATGGACGTCTGGCTGCAGTCCGAGAACGGCCTGCTCGGCATCGGTCCGTTCCCGACCGAAGCCGAGGTCGATGCCGACCTGATCAATGCCGGCAAGCAGACCGTCACCGCGCGTGCAGGGCGCCAGTTACTTCGGCAGCCACGATTCGTTCGCGATGATCCGCGGCGGCCACATCGACCTGGCCATCCTCGGCGCGATGCAGGTCACCGACAAGCGGCGACCTCGCCAACTGGATGGTGCCCGGCAAGATGGTCAAGGGCATGGGCGGCGCGATGGATCTGGTCGCCGGCGTCAAGCGCGTCGTCGTGCTGATGGAGCACACGGCGAAGGACGGCAGCCACAAGATCCTGCCGCAATGCGACCTGCCGCTGACGGGCGTCGGCGTGGTCGACCGCATCATCACCGAACTCGCGGTTTTCGACGTGACCGCGGACGGCCTGGAACTGGTGGAGATCGCGCCGGACGTCGAACTGGAGACGCTGCGTGAGAAGACCGGATGCGCATTCAGCTGGTCAGGTTCCGCAGCGGCGTGAGCCAGCGGATGCGATGACAATGTGATGGCCGACGCGCGTTGCAAGGATGCCGGGGTCTTTTTCAACGACAGCGCTGCATCCGCGGCCTCGCTTTGGTGGTATCTAGAGTCATGGACAACATGCCAGGGGACGGGATTGATGAGGTGGATGCTTGCGTGCGGCATGGTGGCGGCGCTCGCTGCCTGTTCGTCCGGACACGATGCCGAGGTGGCCAAAACCAATCCTCCGGAGCGCACCGCGACGGCTACCGCGTTGCAGCCAGTCGTCGTGACGGCGGTGCTTCCTTCATCGGCCGGTTATGCAAGTTCGCCCGACCGCGGCGTCGTCGCCGAATACCGGGTCGAAACTGGCCGCCGCCGAGGGGCCTACACTTGGTACGCGAGCCAGGTCAGCGAGCAGCATGCCCTGCACGCGATCATCGACGGTCCGCTGCGCATCGCCAGCCCGAGCGGCGGCATCCTCAATTACAGATACGAACGCCACGTCGAGCACGCTTCGGGCGACTGGACCTGGATCGGACGTCTGGAAGGTGGCGGACCCTTCGACGAGGCGCTGATCACATTCGGGGCCAAGGCTGCCTACGGCGCATTGTCCGAGACGGGCAAGCCGCCGCTGCAGCTGGTGATGCGTGACGGCGCTAGCTGGCTGGTGGCAACCGACGCGATGGCGTTGAAGCAGGCCAGCAGGAGTTCGACGGGCCCGCGGCCGCCCGACTTCATCGTTCCACCCAAACGTCACGGTGTAGCGGACAGCGCCGTTGGCATGGCGCAAAAGGGCACTGGCACGACGGTCGTCGACCTCATCATCGGTTACACGCCCGGCTTTGCGACGGCGCAAGGTGGCGATTCGGCAGCACTGACACGGCTGAATTTTCTCGTGGAGGTCGGTAACCAGGCGTATTCCAACAGCCAGGTCAATGCGCAGGTCCGATTGGTCCATGCCATGCGCGTTACCTATGCCGACAACACCGACAACAACACCGCGCTGGAAGAACTGACCGGCTTCCGCGCGCCCTCCACGCAGATCCCCCCTGCAGCGGCCTTTTCCGCATTGCGTGCGGCCCGCAACCAGTACGGCGCGGATCTCGTGTCGCTGGTGAGGAAGTTCAACGTGCCGGAGAACGCGGGGTGCGGTGTCGCCTGGCTGATCGGCGGCGACCTGCAAGGCATCAGTGCCGCGGATGAGTTCTTCGGCTACTCGGTCGTCAGCGATGGTGCCGACGGCAACAATTTCTGCCTGCCGGAATCGCTGGCCCATGAATTGGGGCACAACATGGGCTCGACCCATGATGCGGCCAATTCGAGTTCGCCGGGTGCCTTCAGCTATTCCTACGGCTACAAGACGACCCAGCCCGATGGCACCGGGTTTCATACGGTCATGGCCTACGGCGACAGCGGCCAACCGATCGCGCGCTTGTTCTCGAACCCCAGGATCAGCAACTGCCTGGGCATTCCTTGCGGCACCGCCAACGCCGACAACGCGCGCAGTCTGACGCAGACCATTCCCATCGTCGCCACATTCCGCAATGAAGTGGTCCCGCCGCCCGCGCGCAAGGTCACGCGTGACGTCGATGGCGACGGCAGATCGGATTTCATGATGCACAGCGTCAGCCTGAATCGGTTCGCCTGGTGGCGAATGAACGGAGCGGCGATCCAGCAGGGGCTGTCCGTCGCTACCGGTGCCGGCTACGCGCCCGTCGGAACCGGTGATTTCAACGGCGACGGCAAGGGCGACCTGATGTGGCAGCGCAGCGATGGCCTGTTGTTGCTACAGGTCAGCAACGGTGCCGGTTTCGTCAACGTGTACCAAGGCACATTCCCGGGGCGCAACGTGGTCGGTGCGGCGGATGTCACGGGCGACGGTAAATCAGACGTGCTGTTGCACAACCCGACGACGCGTCAGTTCCAGTATCTGGCGATGAATGGAGGTGTCGTCGCGGCCAACCGCACGATCGGGGGCGTCGGCGCGGGCTACCGCGTCGCGGCCTACGGCGACGTCAACGCTGACGGCAAGGCGGACGTGCTCTGGACCAGCGCGTCGCGCGATCTCTACGTCTGGGCGAGCAATGGCGAAACCTTCACTTCGGCACGAATCGGCGATTACGGCAGCGGCTACAACGTCGTCGGCATGGCCGACGTCAATGGCGACGGCAGGTCTGACATCCTGTTCCACAATCCGACCACGCGAGTCTTCCATTACCGGCTCATGCACGGCTTCAGCAGCGCGGGCAGCCTCTCGATTGGCGGCATCGGCGCAGGCTATTCGATTGCGGCATATGGCGATTACAACGGTGACGGCAAGGCCGACCTCGCCTGGACAAGTCAGAGTACGCGCGCTGTCTATATCTGGATCGGCAACGGCACCACGTTCGTGTCTACCTATGCCGGCGCTTATCCATCAGGCTGGCGACCGGCGCCGCCCGCCAACCGCTGAGGCGTGGCTGGCCGGCCGTCGGCTGGCCGTGCTTCGTATCGGAACAGAAGACTCGCCACGCCGGCAATCGTCTGACGATCGCCAGGTCTGTCGCGGATCGGAACGTCTTCGTTAGGCGGCATCGCGCCAGGTCGGATGAGCGACGCTCAGGATGCCAAGGCGACCAGGTTGACCGATGGCGCAACATTGGCTGCGATCCGTACGTCATCGACCGTGAACGGATATTCGCGCGGCTCTCCGGTGCGTGCGCTTTCGCCACGAAGACGATGAATGGCGTTCAGGGCGGCGACGCGCCAGCGGTCGGGCATGATCGGCAGCGTAAACGGCAGCGTCATCCATTTCACCTTGTTGCAGCGGCGCAACTCGATGTCGATCATCTCCGGCTTCGCAGTCATGCCCAGCACGTCGACACGATCGAAGTAGCGCGACATCGCATCAGCGAGTTCGTGCTTGCCGTACTCGTGCAAGTGCCAGCGGTTCCAGGGCCGCTGCAGCGGCAGCAGGCGCGTGCTTCGATCAGGCGTCACCAGCACCAGCTGGCCTTGCGGCACCAGCACCCTGCGGATCTCCGATAAGTAGTGCGCCGTGTCGGACACGTGCTCGAAGACCTGGAACGACAGCACCGTGTCGAAACTTGCATCTTCGAACGGCAGACGCGCGCTCGGGTCTATCGCGCGGAACTCCAGATTGTCGCGGCGGAAGTGATCGCGCGCGTAGGCAATCGCATCCTCGGCGACATCCACCGCCGTCACGTGGGCGGCGGTCTGCGCGATCTGCGCCGAGCCATAACCGCTGCCGCAGCCGAAATCGAGCACGCGTTTGCCGCGCGTGAACTGTTCCGCGAACCGGTAAGTGGCGATATGCAGCAGGTAGATCACGTAGTCCTCGGGCGAGGACTTGTAATGTTCCATGATCATCCGTTCGCCGGTCGGTTCTAGTTTCATGTCGTTGCATTCATGGCTAATGGGAAATGTGTCACGCGTGCGTGGCGGCCGTCGCGGTTTATCGCCTGCGGGCGCGCAGGATGTAGCCGCTGCCCCAGTCCTTGTTCAAGAACAGCTTCTGCGTTCCGAGAAAGAATCGGATCGCGAGCCGGCCCGGCAGTGACTTGAGCAACGGGTACAGGCGCATGTGCGGGCGGCGATCGATACCACTGCGATCGTTGTTGGCCTTGCGGTTGCGCTCGGCGGAATCTTCCTGTCGATGGATGAGTTTGCGATAGGCCGCGGCACTGACGCGCTCGGTGATGTTGGTCAGCGGGAAGCCATAGCACTCAAAGACCTCGATCTCGAATCCCGATGCCTGTAGCAAGGCGATCAACTGGTTGCGCTCGTAACGCCGGAAGTGGCCGGCCCATTCGTCGCCCGCCGTCCACAGCTTCATGCGTGCCGGAACCGACAACAGCAGCGTGCCGCCCGGCTTGAGCCAGGATGCCCAGTTCTTGAGCGCGCCGGCATCGTCCTCGATGTGTTCAAGGACATCGAATGAGAACAGATAGTCGAACCTTCCTTCCCAGCCGGGCCCGACGCCGTCGTGGATTTGCACGTCCTGGCCGGAGGTCGCGATCAGTTCGCGCGCCAGTCCGCGTGCCTCGTCCGACAGTTCAAGGGCCTCGCAGCGGTAGCCGTTGCCGGCGAACTCGATCAGCAACGTGCCGGCGCCCGGTCCCGTTTCGAGCAGATGCCCCGGGCGCAGCCCACGCGTCATGTCGAGGATGCGGGCGCGTCGCATCAGGTAGCGCGGCGCCGGTACCCATCCGTGTTGTGGGAACGCGGGGCCGAGCAGGGCGTCGCTGATCATGGCCAAGGCGGGGTCCTCAGATCGGGTGACGCCGCAGATGGTTGCATGAGGTGACCGTGCGGCGGTGCAGCCTTCAAGGCTGAGCGCCCGTGAGCGGCGGGCCTCTGCGGCGCATCCACGCCATCTGCACGAGTCCGGCGGCAAAGCAGAGCATATCACCCAGCGTAGTCGCGATTCTCAACGCGAGGATCAGCAACGAGGCGTCGGCTGCGCCGAGGCTCGGACTCAACATCAACAACAGCAGGGCTTCGCGCACGCCGATTCCGGCGGGGGCTCCCGGGGTGACGAAGCCCACGGCCCAGGCGATCGTGAAGGCGGCGGTCAACAGTGCGAAGTCGACCGGCACGTTCTTGAACAATCCAAGGGCCAGCACGCTGATGCTGGCCCCGACGCAAAGCATCGCGCCGGCGTCGATCGCGATCACGATCGCCATGGTCTTCAAGCGAAGCGGCTGTAGTCGCTCGACCGCGACGCCGTTTCTGGAAACGATCCGTTCGACGAGTGCCGGCAACACTTTGCCAAGCAGGGGGATCGCGGCGAGACCAGCGATGGCGACTGCCACGACGATCGCCAACCCCATGCCGCGATCGTGCAGGAGAAGCTGCAATCCGGGCTTCGACAATGCGCCGGAGACCACTGCCGTGAGCACGTCCGCGAGCAGCAACAGCACCACTTCGTAGGCCATGCTCGCGATCAGGATGCCGGCAGGGATGCCGTGCGACAGCGAAAGTCCGATGCGTCCGATGTGCTGGCCGATGTTTCCAGGCAGATATTTGCCGGCCTGGGTGGCGAGCAGGATGGCATTCAGCGCGGGAAAGCGGACCCGATGGCCCATATCCGCAAGCAGTTGCTTCCATGCCAGCGCGCCCAATGGGACGACCAGGCTGTATAGCAGGATGGAACCAAGCAGCGCGACGATCGCGGTCGGCGACAGATGCGACTTGAGGTCCTCGACATGCAGCGACGACAGGACATAACCGACGAAGGCAATGCTGCCGGCGATGGCCAGCGCCATGCCGATCCATCGCAACCAACGCTTCACGACGGTTGCCTCTGCATCAGCACTTCGATGCATTGCCGCCCGATTGCGGCGGGCGTGAAGCGGGCCACCAGCGCGCCGCGTCGCGGATCGGATGCCGGCGGCTTGTTGCGCCATGCCAGCAGCGCATCGGCCAAGACTCGCGCATTTCCGGCGTCGACGAGAGCGACGTCGGTATACGCATCACCGGCCAGTTCGCGAATGCCGGGCGAATCGCGCGTGATCAGCGGTTTGTGGGCGGCGAGTATCTGGAACACCTTGTTCGGGATCACGCTCGTTGCCTTGTCCGAAGTGCCGAAGATGCCGAGGCAGACGTCCGCGTCGTGGATATGGCCCAGCAGGTCCTCGTATTCGACCCATTCGAGCAGGCTTACCCGCGCCAGCGGCACTTCCCGCAGCATCGCCTGCACGCGCTCGCTTTCCTGGCCGCGGCCGATCAGCAGCCAGTCGATCGGCTCGTCGCGCAGCTCCCTGGCGGCCCCGATGATCGTGCTCAGTCCATGCAGCGGTATGAATTGTCCATAGAACAACACCTTCATCGGAGCGACCTGCATCGGAGCGACCTGCTTCGGAGCGACCTGCTGCGGAGCGACCCGTCCCGATGGCCCGTTCGCGGCAACGGAGGAGCCGTCGAACACGCTGTCCTCCACCCCGACCCAGACTCGCCCGCAAGCGCCCGCCTGCAGGCCAAACATGGCTTCCATGCGCGCGGCATGGGCGCGCGTGTCCATGAACACCACGTCGGCCAGGCGAACGGCCATCCATTCGACGCCCCGCAGCACCCACGCGAGCGGATGGCGCTTGCCGACGAGTTTGCGATCCTCGACCACGGTGTCGTAAGCCGACAGGAACCAGTCCATCGCGACCGGCGATCTACGCAGCCACGCGAACAGGCGGATGACAAAGATGTCGGGAATGGCGGGATAGCCGAGCAGCACCCAGTCGTGTCGCGGCAATCGCAGGTAACGCCATATCAGCGCCGGATAGGCGAGCACGACGCGCGCGAGCAACCCGATCCATCGTGACGGACCTTTGAGCTGGCTCTTGTCCTGGATGGCGCTCCAGATATCCACGCGGCACTCGACCAGATCCACGCCATTCGCACGCAAACCGTCGCGCAGGATGCGCACACGCGGCTTGCCGGTATCGCACGTGCCCCACAGCACGACACGCAACGGCGCCGTGGCGGTACCGTCGACTTTGCTCAAAGTGCCGCTTCCAGCTCCGGCAGCAGCTTGAACAGGTCACCGACCAGGCCGATGTCGGCGATCTCGAAGATCGGCGCCTCGGCATCCTTGTTGATCGCGACGATCGTGCCGGCATCCTTGATGCCGGTCAGGTGCTGGATCGCGCCGCTGATGCCGATGGCGACGTACAGTTCCGGCGCGATGATCTTGCCGGTCTGTCCGACCTGCAACTCGTTCGGCACGTAGCCGGCGTCGACCGCCGCGCGCGAGGCACCGACCGCGGCTCCGAGCTTGTCGGCGAAGTCGTAGATGATCTTGAAATTTTCCTGCGAGCCGACACCGCGGCCGCCGGAGACCACGCGTCGGGCACTTTGCAGGTCGGGACGGTCGGATTTGCCTGCCGCCAGGCCGATGAAGCGCGTATGCGTGGGCAGCGTCGCTTCGACGCTCACGTTCTCGATGGCTGCGCTGCCGCCTTTCGCCGCTTCCGGCCACGATGCAGTGCGCACGGTCGCGACGACGGGATGGTCGTGCGGCGCCTCGACGGTGACGATGGCGTTGCCGGCGTAGATCGGCCGCTTGAAGACGTGGCTGGATTCGACCGCCATGACGTCGGAGACCTGCGCGGTGCCGAGCAGGGCGGCGACGCAAGGCATCAGGTCCTTGCCGAACGTGGTCGAGGGTCCGAACACATGCGTATAGCCGTCGGCGAGCTTCGCGATCTGCGGCGCGAGCACCTGCGCGATCGCATTGGCGTTGGCGGCATTGGCGACGGCGAGCACCTTGGCAACACCTGCGATCTGCGCGGCTTCGCCGGCAACGCTGGCGGGATCGGCGGCGAGCACCGCGATGTCGATGCTGTCGGGCTTGAGCGCTTGCGCGGCCGACACGCACTTGGCGGTGGACGCATTGAGCTTGCCGTCGAGGTGTTCGGCGATGATGAGCACTTTGGACATGATTCGTTCCTTATTTTCTTGCCGTCATGACCAGCCAGTCGGCTGTTGAAAGCCCGCTTGCGCGGGATGACGAAATCAGAGCAAGCCCTTCTGCTTGAGCGCGGCGACCAGTTCGGCCGCGTCCTTGACCATCACGCCCTTGCCGCGCTTCGGCGGCGCGGCGTATTGCGTGGTCTTGAGCGTGTCGCCGGAGTCCACGCCGAGATCGGCGAACGCGATCGTCTCCATCGGCTTGCTCTTGGCTTTCATGATGTCCGGCAGCTTGATGAAGCGCGGCTCGTTGAGGCGCAGGTCGGTGGTGACGACGGCGGGCAGATCGACTTCCAGCGTTTCCAGGCCGGCATCGACCTCGCGCGTGACCGTCGCCTTGCCGTTTGCGTCGCCTTCCATCGAAATGTCGAGCTTCGACGCGAACGTCGCCTGCGGCCGGCCCCACAGCGTGGCGAGCATCTGCCCGGTCTGGTTGGCATCGTCGTCGATCGCCTGCTTGCCGAGGATCACGAGGTCGGGTTGCTCCTTTTCGATCAGCTTCAGGAACGCGCGTGCGGCCGTGAGCGGCTGGATCGGCTGATCGCTGACCACGTGGATGGCGCGGTTCGCGCCCATCGCCAGGCCGTTGCGCAGGTGCGCCTGGGCGTCGGCCGGCGCGATCGTGACGACCACGACTTCGGTGGCGATGCCCTTGTCGCGCAGGCGCAAGGCTTCTTCCAGCGCGATTTCGTCGAACGGATTCGGCGACAGCTTGACGCCGTCGGTGACCACGCCGGAACCGTCCGGCTTGACCTGGATGCGGACGTTGTAGTCCACCACGCGCTTGTAGCCGACGAGGATCTTCATCGTGCGGGGATTCCTTGTGGGGGTGGCGCGGCCAGCAGGCCTGCCAGAACCGGCGATTTTACCGGCTTGCACCGGAACGGCGCGACTTTGTCGCCCCCGGCAGCCGCAGACGGGCGCAGAGCCGCTCCACGAAGCGCTCCGCCGCGCCGGGACCCTGGGCGAAGAACAGGGAGGGTTCGGCCAGTTCGAGCTCCAGCAACTGCGGCTGGCCCTCGGGGGACCGGATCAGGTCGACGCGGGCATAGGGCAGGGCGGTCTCCAGGCCCAGGTGTGCCTGCAGTGCGGCCAGGACGTCGCTGCCGACGGCAAGCTCGTCGTCGCCGGGCGTGCGGGCGGTGATCGCCTCGGCGGCGAACAGGTGGCTGGTCGGGCCTTCGTCCGGACGCAGCAACGGGCCCTTGCGGATGGCATGGCTGAACTCGCCATCGAAATAGAGCAGCGCGGTTTCCCCGTCGACATCCACCGACGGCAGGTAGGGCTGCAACAGGACACCGCGCCCGGCCGCGAGCAGCCTGCCGACATGATTGGCCGCGGCGAAGGCCTGCGCGCGCGCATAGCGTTGGGTATCGCGCGAGCCGGCGCCGACGGCGGGCTTGACGACGAATTCCGCCGCATCGGCGAAGGTCGACAGGAATACCTGCACGGCCGGCAACGGTTCGGCATCGGGTTCGACGAACACGCTCGCCACCACCGGCACGCCGGCGCCCTGCAGGTCGGCGAGGTAGTGCTTGTCGGTGTTCCAGCGCAGCACCGGCAGCGGATTGAGCAGCGTGGTCACGCGATCGACGCGCTCGCACCAGGCCAGGAATGGCGCGAGCCGTTCGGTGTAGTCCCAGGTCGAGCGCAGCAGCACCGCGTCGAAGCGCGACCACGACACGGTCGGATCGTCCCAGGCCAGCACGCTCGCGGCGATGCCGGCCTCGGCGCAGGCCTTCAGCAGCAGCGGCAGGTCTTCATCGAGGCCATGGGCGCTGATGGCGGTGGCGAAGGCTAGGCGCATGTGGGCGGGCAGGTCGTGAGCGAAGGTGGATAGTGCCATCGACACGGTCGTCGGCGCGTCTCGCGCGTGCAACTGGCGTCAGCGGATTCCACGCGACGGCTTAAGGAACGTGCTCGAAGAGCCGGCCGGGACGGCCGATCTCGACCACGTGGTGGCCCGCGCCCGGGATCGCGAATGCGGTCTGGAAACCGTTGATGCGGAATGCGATGGCTGGCTTGCCATCGATGCGGGCCTGCCATCGTGCGTCCGGGTCCTCGTTGAGGACGAGCAGTCCGGGACGGTCGCTGTCGAGCGTCGCGTGCAGACGTGTGCGCCGGTTCTCGGACAGGCGCGGCATGGCGATCGCGGGCACGCCTTGTCCGTACAGATCGACATCGAGGGCCTTGGGCAGATCGCGCCGCGCGACCAGCGCTTGCACGGGATTGGCATTGCCCGCGGCGCGTAGCGTCTCGACCGGGTTCTCGACCACGCGCAAGCCGCCGCCGACGAAGAACAGGCGCGGCAATGCAGCAGGATTCGTGCGCAACCACAGACCAGGACGCAAGCGGCGGTCGCCAGGCTTCGCGGCGGTGTCCGGCAGCAGCAGGTACTTCACGCCGTACAGCGCCGAGACGGCGGGATTCGGCGCGGACAGCAGCCGGTACTTGGCGTAGTCCAGGGGACCGATACCGCCCCGCGTCGAACGGAACCCCAGGTTGGCGTAGGCGTGCGTCAGCAGGTCCGAGTTCGGCAAGCCACCCAACACGACGCGATAGTTCGCAGCATCGGGCAACAACGACGACAGCCGCGCGGCATCGGCGCGCGCCTGCACGCGGTCGGGCTGGAACAACATGGCATCGGCGCGCGCGAACTCGATGTTGTGGCGGAACGGGATCCACACTGCGCAGACCAGGACGGCTACGCACGCGACGTCGCGGATCAAGGTTGCGCGTCTGCGCGTGAGCAGCGACCAACCAAGCGCGGTGAAGCCGATGGCGAGCGCGATGGCCGCCTCGATGCGGTAGGACGTGGCGGCCAGCAGCGTCGCCGCCATCGCCAGCGCAAACCCGACGGCGGACGTCCAGATCCAAGGATCGCGCAGGCGTCGCTGCCCCGCCGTGGCACGCTCGCCCAGGGCCTGCAGCCCCAGCGCGGCCAATGGCAACAGCAGCACGGCCGCCAGGCACGACCACCAGGTGACCTCGCGCACCTTGTTGGCGACGGGGATCACGCTGATCAGCGGCACCATGAAGGAGAAACAGAACAACGTCGCCACCAGCGCGCACGCCAGCAACGCCCAGGTGACCGGCATGCGCGCCGGCGAAGGCGTGCGCATCACCGCCAACGACGCTGCTGCGATCACCAGCGCGATGCCGAGATAGACATTGCCGATGCCCTTGCGGTATTCGAACGCCGCCAGCAGGCCGATGTCGTCCGCACCGAGCGCATGCAGGCGAAGCGCACCGATCGGCAGCGGCTGCTCGCCGACGACGTAGCCGCCGTAGCGGCCGAGCCAGCGCACCGACTGGTCGTGGAAGCGCAGCACCTCGAGCAGGTAGCCGCCGGCCGCGACCGCGACGATCACGGCCGCGAGCGCGAGCCAGCCGGTGGTCAGCGCAAACCGCCGCATGGCAGCGCGATCGCGTCGCGCCAGCGCCTGGATGCCGACCAGCAGCCAGACAGCGGCGGAACCGAACACTGCGAACACGAGGTTCTGCGCCGGCTGCGCATAGACCAACAGCGTTGCCGCCACTGCAGCGCCGGCGACGCCGACCACCACATCGCTTCTGCCGGCGGCGGTGTAGAGCTTCACCTGGTAAGCAAAGAGCCATGGCAGCCAGGACAGTCCGGCGATGATTTCCGGCCATGCGGCGGCGCTGCGGATCGCGGGAAACCAGGGCAGGACCAGGCCGACGCCGATCGCGGGAAGCAGGCGCACGCCGAGCATGCGCGCGAGCTGGAACGCCCCGCCGCCGAGGATCGCGAGGTGCAGGTAGATGATCCAGTTGAGCCGATCCAGCGTGTCGAACACGGTCGCGTCGCTGCCCAGCCAATTGAAGAACAACGGATACAGCGGATGTCCGTGCGGATTCGACCAGTTCGGGATACCTGCCTGCAGACCGGGCGTGTACATCGCCGCCCACAGGCCTTCCTCGCGGATCGCACGGCTGGCGTCGTAGAAGAAGGACAGCTGGACATCGGCCTGGTCCGGTCCGCGCGCCAGCGTCTGCCCCTGATAGTGCAGGCAGGCGATGGCCAGCACGGCCGCGATGACGAGCACGGCGAAGGCTGCGTCAAGCAGCCACGAACGGTGCGCGACAGCCTCATTTCCGCGTGACCCCGATGCAGCGACGTTGGCCGCGGGAGGAGAAGGTTTGCGCATGAGCGGAATCATACCTGCGCGTGTCGCGGTCACCGAAACGCAGCTGTCGATGACGATGTCCGCAGCCCCGAAAAACAATTCTCTCCCCCGCTTGCGGGGGAGGGCTAGGGCGGGGGTTGCCGGAGCCGCATGACCGCGTCGTGATGACACATCGAGTGCGACGTTGCCAAGCGGCGGCGTTCGATGCGTTCGCATCGCGTGGCGATTGCGGATTCGCGTACCCCCGTCCCAATCTTCCCCGCTGCGCGGAGGAAGGAGCTGAGGCAGGAAGGGACCTCGACTGGTACGTGCAATACAATCGCGCCTGTCTTCGCCTCAGACATGCCCCGTGATCCGAAGTGTTCCCATGCATGGTCCGGAGCGGGCGTCGCGCGCGGCCATGTGGTGCCTGGTGGCGCTGGCCTTCGGCAACGCGGCGTTGCACCTGCGCGCCGTGAACTGGTCGCTGATTGCGTCCGACAACTGGACGATGATCCATCCGTTCCTGGCCGATGCCATCGCCGGCCGCCTCGACCTGGGTAACTTTCTCGTCAAGCGCGCCGGCGTCGATCACGCACAGCCGCTCAACAAACTGGTGATGTGGCTGAACTACCGTTATTTCGGACTCGACTTCCTGCTCGAGGGATTCCTCGCGATGGTCTTCGGGCTGGCGGCGCTGCTGGTGCTCTATCGCGCAATGGTCGCTGAAGACCGCCACGCGACCCGGCCGCCATCGTTCTACCTCGCCTTCGCCGCCGTAGCGGGCGTGTTCTATTCGCTCAACAGCTCCTTCATCTACACCTACTCGATGGTGACGATGTGGTATGCGGTCTATCTGCTTGCGTTCCTGATGTTGGTTGCCGGCTGGCATGCGCTGCGGCGCGGCGTGTTCTGGCCGTTGGCGGCGGCGACGCTCGCGCTCGGCATCGTCGGTGACGACTCGGTCTATCTCGATGCGGCCGCGCTGGTGCTGGCATTGCTCTTCTATGGCGCACGCGGCGATGCGATGAGACGGGCTTGGCAGGCGGTGGCCGTGATCGCGGTCGCGGTGCTGCTGAGCCGCGGAGTCTATTGGGCGTTCGGCGAGACCAGCGGCACGACCCAGGCGATGTTCAACCAGCCCTTGACAGTGCGCTTCGAAGGGTTGGCCGCGCAATGGCGCGATGCCTGGACGTGGTTCGCCGTGCCGGCGTCGTCGGGGCTGCTGGCCGCGGAGTCGCTGCATGGCCTGGCAGGCGAGCATGCGTCGACGGTGCGTGCCAGCCTCGCGCTGCTGCTGCTCGTTGCGCATGTCTGGTTCTGGTGGGCGGCGCTGCGCCTGCGTCCCGGCGCGGCATGGCTGGCCGCGACGATGCTCATGCTGATGTTCTATGCGCACGTCGCCGCGATCCTGGTCGCGCGCATTTTCGTCAAGGGCGCGCCCTATCTCGATCAACCGCGCTACGTGAGTTTTTACCAGTTCGGCATCATCGCGCTGCTGCTGATGGGAATGGCATGGGTGCTGCAGCGATCCGATGCGCGCTACCGGCGCTGGCTGGCCGCAGCCGCGCTCGCGGTGCTGCTGGTGCAGGTGCCGGTGACCTACCTGGCGAAGCACCGGGAACCACGCATCGATGCCCACAACAGGCTGATGGCGATGTCGATGGCGGCAGTGGCGCGCGATCCGCTGCATCCGCCGGCCGGTTGTCCGCTGGCGATGAACCTGTGCACGCTGCCGCTCGAGCGGCGCATCGAACTGCTGCGATTGCTCAGGGACAATCGCCTGAGCCTGTTTTCGCCGCAGTACGCGCGCCGCCATCCGGAGGACGCCGCTGCAGCGGCGCTTGCAACCGAAGGCAGGCGAGAAGCGTGGCGATGACGGCTACAGATTCTGGTAGTTCGGTCCCGCGCCGCCTTCCGGCGTCACCCAGGTGATGATCTCGTAGGGATCCTTGATGTCGCAGGTCTTGCAGTGCACGCAGTTGGCGGCGTTGATCTGCAGGCGTTTGTCGGCGCCCTCGCCGACGATCTCGTAGACCGCGGCGGGGCAGAAGCGCGTGCACGGATTGTCGTATTCCTCGGTGCAGCGCGTCACGCAGATGCTGGTGTCGGCGACCTTGAGATGCACCGGCTGGTCCTCGTCGTGCTCGGTGGCGGCGAAGTAAACGCCGGCGAGGCGGTCGCGCGGCGGCAGCGTGCGTTGGACGTAGTCGCGCTTGGGTTCTTCGCGCTCGCCGACCTTGTCGTACGACGACCAGTCGGCCTTGTTCTTCAGCGTCCAGGGCGACAATCCGAAAGTGATGGTCTCCCACGCCGCATTGAGCAAGCCGAACCAGAGCCCGCGCTTGAACCCCGGCTTGATGTTGCGGACCTTGCGCAATTCCTTCATCGCGGCGGAAGCGCGCAGCCTGCGCGTCGAAGCCGGCCGGATCCAGCGACTGCGCCAGATGCTCGGCTGCGAGCATGCCGCTGCGGATCGCCTGGTGCGTGCCCTTGATTTTCGGCACGTTGAGCAGGCCGGCGGTGTCGCCGATCAGCAGCGCGCCGGGCATTTCGACCTTCGGCAGCGACTGGTAGCCGCCGCTGACGATCGCGCGCGCGCCGGCCGAAAGAATGTTGCCGCCTTCGAGCAGCGACTTGATCGACGGATGGTTCTTCCACTGCTGGAAGAGCTTCGTAGGGCGCCAGGTTTGGATCCTTGTAATCCAGCCCGGCTGACGAAGCCGAGCGCGATGCGATCGCCGTCGAGGTGATACAGGAAGCTGCCGCCATAAGTCTGCGTGTCGGCGGGCCATCCGATGCTGTGCACGATCTTGCCGGGCGAAACGCGTCCGGCGGGCACCTGCCACAGCTCCTTGATGCCGATCGAATAACCCTGCGGGTCGCTGTCCGCATCGAGCTCGAATTGCTTGACCAGCCGCTTGGTGAGGTGTCCACGCGCGCCTTCGGCGAGCACGGTGACCTTGGCGTGGATGTCGATGCCCTGGGTGTAGCCGGGCTTGTGCGTGCCGTCCTTGGCCACGCCCATGTCGCCGATGCGCACGCCGATGACCTTGCCGTCCGCGTCGTGCAGCGTTTCCGACGCGGCGAACCCCGGATAGATCTCGACGCCCAGCGCCTCGGCCTGCGGCGCCAGCCACGCGCATAGCGCGCCGAGGCTGACGATGAAGTTGCCGTGGTTGTTCATGCCGGGCGGCACGAGCGGCGACTTCGTGCCGCCGGTCTTGCTGAGCAGCCAGAACTCGTCCTCGGTCGCCGGCACGCAGATCGGCGGCGGCGCATCGCGCCAGCCCGGCAGCAGCGCGTCGAGCGGTCCGGGCTCGATCACCGCGCCGGACAGGATGTGCGCGCCGATCGTGGCGCCTTTCTCGATCACGCAGACGCTGATGTCGGGATTGAGCTGCTTGAGCCGGATCGCGAACGACAGTCCGGCCGGGCCCGCGCCGACGGCGACGACGTCGTATTCCATGACGTCGCGGGGGGCCGCTTCCTGGGCTTCCTGGGCAGTGTCGGTGCTGGCTTGTGTGCTCATGCTGGCGGTCCGGATGCAATTCCTGTGAGGTCACGTAGCAACGGTCAATGGCACCGTCGTCCCCGCGAAGGCGGGGATCCAGTGACTTGCGCGTTCGACGGCAAAGTCGCTGGGTTCCCGCCTTCGCGGGAATGACGAGCCGGAAACGTCGCCTTTCGAGACTCGCCGCATTGTCGCGGGTTTGCGGTGAAGGCGGCAAATAGGCAGCATCCGGGCATGGCCGGATGGCAGCACATCGAACTCGCAGGTGCGGATCTCGAACTCGACCGCGCCTGGCTGTCGCCGGCGCAAGCCGACGCGCTGTTCGCCGCGTTGCGAGACGCGATTGCGTGGGAAACGCATTGCATCAGCCTGTTCGGGCGCGAGGTGGACTCGCCGCGGCTGAGTTGCTGGATCGGCGATCCCGATGCCGTCTACACCTATTCGCGCACTCGCTTCGAGCCGCGTCCGTGGCCGGATGCACTGTCGACGATCCGCGCGCGCTTGCGCAGCGAAACCGGAGTCGATTTCAACAGCGTGCTTGCCAATCTCTATCGCGATGGCCGCGATGCGATGGGCTGGCACAGCGACAGCGAACCCGAGCTCGGTGCGCAACCGGTGATTGCCTCGCTGAGTCTCGGCGCCACGAGGCGGTTCGTGCTGAAGGACCGCCAAGACCCCGCGCGAAAGCTTGCGCTCGAACTGCCGTCGGGCAGCTTGCTGTTGATGCGCGGCGATACCCAGCGCCACTACCAGCACGCGCTGCCGCGCACCGCCAAGCCGGTCGGCGCGCGCATCAACCTGACCTTCCGTCGCATCGGGACCGTGCAGGCGTAGGCTGGGTTGGCTCCATCAACCCAGCGATTGCGCAGGCGGACATGCTGGGTTGGAGAAGCCAACCCAGCCTACGTTCTGCGAAGCGGCTTCGGCTTGAATGCATCGTTAGGAGGCACGCCGTGTCTACTCCGGCGCGTGTGGAACAGGACCGCTAGTGAAATAGCAGCTCCGAGGAGCGCGAGCGACATGTCCTTCTGGGCATCCCACATATCGCCTTGTTGTCCGTTGTAGGCATCAGCATCTGCGCCGGCGAGTGCAAGAGAAAGACCCCACTCCAATAGCTCGTAAAGCATGCTGAATGCGAGGACGAACTCAAAGGCGACGTAATAGGCGAATCGACGAGGTAGTTGCATGTAACGCACGCAGATTTCCCAAATTGGCCTGACAAATAGTGCGCCAAACGAGAAGTGCACGACTCTATCGAAATGATTGCGACTAAATCCGAACTGCTCGGAAATTGAAATGCCAACAAGGCGGTTCGACCAGACGTCGTAAGGGACGTAGGAGTAGATGTATCTGGCTCCAAGAATATGGAGCAACAAGAACGCGGAGATGCAACCGAATGCTGGGTTCGTGAGCGGGAAGCGTCGAGCCAGGAAAGGCCATATGACGAGCACGAGTAATGTCGGTATGTGCTGCAGGTACATTTGCTCCGGATAAGGAGCATTGACCAAGCTGACAAGCAGGGCGACAAAAATTGCAGCTAACGCTGCAAGTTGGCGGCGATCCATTTCTTCCCCGATCCCGGTCAAGGGCAAAGATGCTGCAGTGCCCCAACTAGTGCTTATCTGACCCGTGCGCACTCCGCTCATGCGCGTCGCCCGTCGTCAGCGCCCAACCCGCCACGTCGCCAGCCATGTCCCCGAGGCTGCGCGAGAACGCATCGGTGACGGCGGCGACGTCGGTGCCGGTCGCGGGCGTGGCGTGCAGGAACGTGCGCGAGGCGACCACGTTCTGGTCGACGCTGTGGACGAGCTTGGCATTGAGTTCGATCGTTGCCGACGGCACTGCGGCGCCGGCATAGGCGGCCTCGAAGCGGCGCATGTCCATCACCAGCTTGTAGTCGGCGTTGATGCCCGTGCCCTGGCGCGCGACGGCCGGGATGTGGCCGGAATCCTCGAGCGCGCGCAGGATCGTGTCCTGCAGCATGTCGGTCGGCGTCTTGGCCCAGCTCGCACCCTTGTAGACCTGCAGCTCGCCGGGCGTCGGGCGCACGGCGATGCGGAAGCTGTCGATCATGCGCGCCGCGGTCGGCGAACCGACCGAGAGCTGCCAGGCGACCGTCGGCCAGGCGGGATCGGTGACGACGCGCGGATCGGGCGCGTAAATCGTCGCCTTGTCTCGCTTGCCGCCGCCAAGCAGCGAACAGCCGGCCAAGGCGATCGCCAACACGGCCACGGCCACAATGCGGAACCGCCTTCCGGCTCCCGGTTCCCGATTCCCGATTCCCGTCTTCTTCATTTCGGCTCGAACTCCTTCGGTGCATCGCGGCCCAGCAGATAGCGCGCGGGACTGGCGTCGAGGCGGTCGCTGATGCGGCGCAGGTCGCGGATCAGCGAGCGCAGCTCGCCCAAGGTCGGGCCGAGTTGCGCTAGGCCGTCGTTGGCGAAGCTGTTGATGGCGGTGCGGTTCTCGCTGAGGATCTTGTCGGCACCGTTGGCGGCCGAGTCCATCTTGGCGAGCGTGGAATCGAGCTTGGCGATGAGCTTCGGCAATTGCTGCACGAGTTCGCGATCGATGTCGCCGACGGCGCGGTTGGTCGTGTCGAGCGTGACCTGCAGCTGCTCGCTTGCGGTGCGCGCATTGACGATCAACACCTTCAGATCCTCGCTCTGACCACCGATCGCGCCGGTCATCGCCTCGATGTTCTCCAGCGTGTTGGCGATGCGCTTGACGTTCTGCTCGCTCAGTACCTGGTCGAGTCGCGCGACGAGGCGGTTGGCGGTGTCGGCGATGTTCTGCAGCGCCGAGGCCTGGGTCTGGATGACCGGGATCTCGCGCTTGTCGACGTCGGTGAGCCGCTTCGCGTTCGGGCTGCCGCCGGTGAGCTGGATGAAGGGGCTGCCGGTCAGGCCGGCTTGCGACAGCCTGGCCTTGGTGTCGACCTTGATCGGCGCCGCGGCCTCGAGCTTCAGTCGCGCCAGCACGCGGCGCGGATCGTTCGGTGCCAGCCGCAGTTCCTCGACCGTGCCGACGGAGATGCCGTTGTACTGCACCGAGCTGCCCTCGGTCAGACCGGTGACGGGTTCGTTGAAGATCACGTCGTACATCTGCCAGGTCTTGTCGGACGAATACTTCGCCGCCCATAGCCCGAACAGCAGCAGGAATACCGTCACCAGGATGGTGAAGGCGCCGATCAGCACGTAGTTGGCCTTGGTTTCCATCGTCAGATTTCCTTGCGCATCTCGTGCTGCCCGGCCTGCGCGGCGCGGCCGCGCGGACCGTGGAAGTATTCGCGGATCCAGGGATGGTCCAGTTGCTCGATCTCGGCCAGCGGCGCCACGGCGACCACCTTCCTGTCGGCCAGCACCGCCACCCGGTCGCAGATAGCGTACAGGGTGTCCAGATCGTGGGTGATGAGGAAGACGGTCAGCCCGAGCGCCTGCTGCAGCGTGCGCGTGAGCTTGTCGAAGGCGGCGGCGCCGATCGGATCGAGCCCCGCGGTCGGCTCGTCGAGGAACAGCAGCGGCGGATCCAGCGCCAGCGCACGCGCGAGCCCGGCGCGCTTGCGCATGCCGCCGGACAGCTGCGACGGCAGCTTGTTCAAGGCATCGGCGGGCAGGCCCGCGAGCTTGACCTTGAGCAGCGACAACTCGTAGCGCAGCGAATCGCCGACGTCAGGATGGTGTTCCTTCAGCGGCACCTGCACGTTCTCGCCCACGGTCAACGACGAGAACAGCGCGCCGTCCTGGAACAGCACGCCGGTGTTGCGCTCGATCTTCAGGCGATCGTCCTGGTCGTCGGAGAGACCGTCGACGCCGAGCACCTCGACTTCGCCGGCATCGGGCCGACGCAAGCCGATGATCGAACGCATCAGCACCGACTTGCCGGTGCCCGAGCCGCCGACCACGCCCAGGATTTCGCCCGGACGCACGTCGAGGTCGAGCCCGTCGTGCACGATCTGGTCGCCGAAGCGGTTGACCAGGCCGCGCACGCGGATGATCGGCGCAGGCGTTGCGGCCTGTTCGCGCGGAGCTTCGTGCTGCGGCATGGGCGTCGTCATGTGCTCACCAGCCCATCTGCATGAACCAGATCGCCGCGATCGCATCGAGCACGATCACCAGCGAGATCGTCTGCACGACGCTCGAGGTCGTGCGCTCGCCGACCGACTGCGCCGTGCCTTGCACCTGCAGGCCTTCCAGGCAGCCGATCAGGCCGATCACCAGCGCGAACACCGGCGCCTTCGACATGCCGACGAGGAAATGCCGCAGTTCGATGGTCTCGTGCGCGCGTGCCAGGTAGGCCTGCGGCGGAATGTCGAGTTCGAAGGCGCCGACCGACATGCCGCCGAGCAGGCCGGCCATCATGCCGATGAAGGTCAGCAGCGGCAGCGTGATCACCAGCGCGATCACCCGCGGCAACACCAGCAGGTCGACCGGATCCAGCCCGAGCGTGCGGATCGCATCGACTTCCTCGCGGCTGACCATCGCGCCGATCTGCGCGGTGAACGCGCTGGCTGTGCGGCCGGCGAGGATGATCGCGGTGAGCAGCACGCCGAACTCGCGCAGGAAGGCGATGTTGACGAGTTCGACCACGAAGATCGTCGCACCGAAGTCCGCCAGGATGTTGGCGCCGAGGAAGGCGATCACCGCGCCGACCAGATAGGACAACAGGAACACCAGCGGCACCGCATCGAGGCCGACCTGTTCCATGTGGTGCACGATCGACACCGGTCGCAGGCGGCGCGGCTCCTTGAACACGCGCAGCAGCTTGAGCAGGTTCTCGCCGAGGAAACTCACCAGCGCGATGATCTCCTTCCAGTTGTCTTGCACCGCGAACCCGAGCCGGCCGATCGCCGCCTGGAAACCGTAGTCGCGCTTCTTCTTCGGACGGTCGTCGGCGACATCCTCGATCGCGGCGACCAGCGCGAGGTGGTCTTGCCGGAACGTCATCGCCGCTTCGTCGACGCCATGGCGATGCGCGAACCGCAACAGCTGCAGCACGCCGACCGAATCGAGCCGGTCGACGCCGCTGGCGTCGATGCCTTGCGCGTCTTTGGGTGCGCCACGCAGGACTTCGCCGATTTCGGTGGCGTACTCGAGCGTCCAGCGACCACGCAGCCGCAGGCGCTCGCCTGCCTGGTGGTCGATGTCGAGACTCGGCGCCTGGCTGTGGGATGCGCTCATGCGTGCGATAGGAGCCCTCTGCGCGGCGAGCATACAGGGAACCTCCAAATCCGATCACCCGGCTGCCGCGCACGCGCAGGCCGGCACCCGGCGACCTGAGCTGCCGATGACTAGGAGACCCGGTTCGCGTCCCGTGCAGGAATGACGATCAGGTCCGCGTGAACGAGCGTCGAGCGCGATGCAAGTCGTGCCTGCCCGTCGCGCGCATGCGATCCTTTCGCCCATGTCGCGACCCTTTCCCGCCAGCGCCGCCAATACCGTCAACAGCGAATACGCCGCGCGCATCGCCTTCATGCTGGAACTGGCCGAACGCCTGCACAGCTACGGCACCACCGCGCAGCGCCTCGAAGGCGCGCTGATGGCGGTCGCGCAGAAGCTGCGCCTGGAATGCGAAGCGTGGTCGAACCCGACCGGCATGATCCTGTCGTTCAGCGATCCCGAAAGACCGCCCGGCGACAGCGACACGACGCGCGTGATCCGCCTCGCGCCGGGCGAGACCGACCTGTACAAACTGTGCGAAGCCGACCGCATCGCCGAGGAGGTCATGGCCGGCACGCTCGGACTCGCCGAAGGCCACGCCGCGCTGCGCGCGCTCGAGCGTCCGCTGCGCTGGCGCGGCAAGGCGCTGCAGGTGTTCGGTTTCGGCCTCGCCGCCGCGGCCGTCGCCGGCTTGCTGCGGCTGCCGTGGCTCGACATCGCCACCGCCGGCTGCACCGGATTGCTGATCGGCCTGCTCGACCTGGCGTCGCGCAACCGGCCGCGGCTGAAGGAGGCCGGCGATGCGATCGCGGCGATGCTCGCGGGTTTCGTCGCCATCGCCGTGGCGACGTTCGTCGCGCCGCTGAACCTCAACACCGTGATCATCGCGTCGTTGATCGTGCTGCTGCCCGGCATGGGCTTGACCAATGCCATGAACGAACTCACCAGCCAGCACCTGGTGTCCGGCACTGCGCGCTTCGCCGGCGCGGTGACCACCATCCTCAAGCTCTCGGTCGGCACGATGATCGCGCTGACGCTGGCGCAACTGGTCGGCCTCGATCCGCAGATACAGGGCTCGCGGCCGCAGCCGTACTGGGTGGAAGGCACGGCGCTGGTGCTCGCCGCCTATGCATTCGCCGTGCTGTTCCGCGCGAACCGCCGCGACTATCCGGTGGTGATGCTGGCGGCGATGGCGGGGTACCTGATCTCGCGGCTGGCCGGCAATGCCTGGGGCAGCCCGGTCGGGATCTTCCTGTCGGCGCTGGCGCTGACCGCAGGCGGCAACGCCTATGCACGCTGGGTCAATCGTCCCGGCGCGATCGTGCGCGTGCCCGGCATCATCATGCTGGTGCCCGGCAGTGCCAGCCTGCGCGGCGTCATGACCCTGCTGCAACAGCAGGACGTCGCAGCCGGGCAGGACGCGGTGCTTGGCGTGATCAATATTCTGTTGGCGCTGATCGCGGGCTTGCTGTTCGGCAATTTGCTGATGCCGACGCGGCGGAATCTTTGAATCAGATGTCATCCCGAGCGTAGCGAGGGATCTGTTGTGATCGCACCACGCCGAAATCAAGATCCCTCGCTGCGCTCGGGATGACAATAAAAAACCGGCTTGCGCCGGTTTTTTTATGGTCACTTCTTGATCAGGAAATCTTCGGCCTTCTTGCCTTTCTTGGTCAGCGCCGCCAGCCAGCGCGGGTGCTTGCCGCGACCGCTCCAGGTTTCCTTGGCATTGGCCGGGTTGCGGTATTTCGCCGGCACCTTGCCGAGCTTGCGGCCCTTGTTCGGCGAAACGCGCTTCTTGGCTGGACTCGTGGCCTTGGCCTTGGCCGCACCGCCGAACAGCTCGGCGATCGAATAACCCTCCGCCTTCGCCAGCGCCGCAAGCTTGCTGCGCACCGTGGCGACGGGCTTGCGTTTGGTCAGCGTGGTCTTGCGCTTCTTGGCCTGGTTGATCAGGGCATCGAGCTCCCTGCTCGACAGGGCGTTCAAATCGATCGTCATTCAGTGCTCCGGATGGGGGGAATCGGGATCGCCATCCTTGGCCTGCGCGGCCATGATAATGGCCAAACATGCGTCACGGCAAAATCCGCCGTGTCGACACGCGACTTTTCGGAGCCGTTTTCAGGTTGCGCGCAGGCGTTCCAGCAATGCGGCGCGATCGAGATTTTCGGAATCCGCCGCGTTACGCGCGCGGTACTCGAAAGTCCCCGCCGCGAGTCCGCGTTCGGAGACCACGACGCGATGCGGAATCCCGATCAACTCGATGTCGGCGAACATCGCGCCCGCACGCAGGCCGCGATCGTCGAGCACGCTGTCGATGCCGGCGGCGTTCAGTTCGACGTAAAGCGCCGATGCGGCCTCAGCCACGGCTGGATCGTTTTTCGGGTTGATCATGCACACCGCCACGTGCCACGGCGCCATCGGCTCGGGCCACAGGATGCCGGCTTCGTCGTGGTTCTGCTCGATCGCCGCGGCGACGATGCGCGACACGCCGATGCCGTAGCAACCCATCGCCGGCGCGACCGCCTTGCCGGTTTCGTCGAGCACGCTGCAGTCCATCGCCTCGGCGTAGCGGCGGCCGAGCTGGAACACATGCCCGACCTCGATGCCGCGCACGATGGCGAGCTTGCCCTTGCCGTCCGGGGCGTCGTCGCCGGCGACGATGTTGCGGATGTCGGCCACGATGTCGGGTTCCGGCAAATCGCGACCCCAGTTGACGCCGGCGATGTGGAAGCCGTTCTGGTTGGCGCCGACGACGAAATCCGCGAGCGCCGCGACTTCGCGATCGGCCACGATCCGGATCGTCTTGCGGGCGCCGATCGGGCCGAGGAAACCGGGCTCGCTGCCCAGGAATTCGAGGATCTCCGCTTCGCTGGCCATGCGGTAGCCGGCCAGCCCGGGAACCTTCGCGAGCTTGATCTCGTTGACCGCATGGTCGCCGCGCACCAGCGCCAGCACGAATCCGGCCTCGGTCATGACCGCGATCGATTTGGCGGTGCGCGCGAGCGGAATGCCGAGCAACTCGGCGACGTCCTCGCAGGTTTTCTGCGTCGGCGTTTCGACCTTGCGCATCGCTTCCGCCGCCGCCGGACGCGGGCCGGGCTCGGCGGCGCGGGCCAGTTCGACGTTGGCGGCGTAGTCGGAACCAGTCGGAAAACGCGATCGCATCCTCGCCCGAGTCTGCCAGCACGTGGAATTCCTGCGACTCCTCGCCGCCGATCGCGCCGGAATCGGCCTGCACGGCGCGGAACTTCAGGCCCAGGCGCGTGAAGATGCGCGCGTAGGTCGCGAGCATGTTGTGGTACTCGCGCAGCAGGTCGTCGTCGCTGATGTGGAACGAATACGCATCCTTCATCAGGAACTCGCGCGCGCGCATGATGCCGAAGCGCGGGCGGATCTCGTCGCGGAACTTGGTCTGGATCTGGTAGAAGTTGACCGGCAACTGCTTGTAGCTGGCCAGTTCGTTGCGCGCGAAGTCGGTGACGACTTCCTCGGCGGTCGGGCCGTAGCAGTACTCGGCCTCCTTGCGATCCTTGATCTTGAGCAGCTGGCCGCCGAACTTCTGCCAGCGCCCGGTTTCCTCCCACAGCTCTCGCGGCTGGATGGTCGGCATCAGCATCTCGACCGCGCCGGCGGCGTCCATTTCCTCGCGGATCACGGCCTCGACCTTGCGCAACACGCGCAGGCCCAGCGGCGACCACGTGTAGAGCCCGGCGGCGAGCTTGCGGATCATGCCGGCCTTGAGCATCAGCTTGTGGCTGATGAGCTCGGCGTCGGCGGGCGTTTCCTTGCTGGTGCGGAGATGGAACTGCGACAGGCGCATCGGCGAACGGCTACAAATCGGGCGGGGCGTTCATTGTGCCATGCAGCATGGTTTAGCTCCCTCCCCTGCGAATGCAGGGAGGGCTGGGGAGGGGTGCCTTTGGAGCACGCGAGTGCAGATCAAAAGCCAGCCTCCCAACCCGCCGGCCAGCAAGCGCAACTTGCTGGCGCTCAGCGAAGCGCGAGCCAGTGGCTCGCAAGCGCCTAGCTTCGCCCCCTGCATTCGCAGGGGGAGGAGCAATGCCTACTGCCGCGACCCATCCACCTCGATGCCATCGCGCGGTTGCACGTCGACGCGCTCGTACTTGCGTCCCTTGGGCGGCTTGTCGGTGATCTGCAGCGCGCCGCTGGCGTCGCGCCAGCGGTACAGCACCGGGCGGGCATCCTCGGCATTGGCGGCGGCCGCGCGTTCGGCGCGCTCCTGCTTCTCGCGCTGCGTCTCCGGGCGGCTCGCGCGACAGCCACCAGGCCAGCGCGATGCCGCCGATCAGGCCGAGCAGCAAGGCCCAGCCCAGCCTCATGACTCAGGGCTTGGCCGCAGGCGAGGTGCCGATGCAGGTCGCCTTTACCGTGGCCAGGGCGAGTTCCATCTCGTTGGCGCGGTCGGCATCGGTCAGGGTCTTGTCGGCCTTGCCGTCGCCATCGGTGTCCTGCTGCACGGCGCCCTTGTTCTTCAGCGCCTCGATGTTCTTGCGTGCGCTGGTGCACTGCGCGGTTTCGACGGGCGCCACGGCGGCGACCTGCTGGCTTGCCTGCGCCTGTCCGCCGCTGCTGATCTCGCGTTGCTGGTAGTTGGTGCCAGTCGGCGGCGGCGTCTCCGAATAGTGGGTCACGCCCTTGGCGTCCTTCCACTGGTAGATCTCACCGGCGCAGCAGCGGGAGCGAAGGCCGCGCAGGCCGATGCCAGGACGATGGCGCGGCCCAACGGGGCAATCAGGGAACGTTGCATGTGACACTCCTGCCGCTGCGGGATGCGGGTCGCGATTGCAGCACCGCGCCGGCGCAGGCGCAAGTCGCGCGATGGCGAAGCGTGACGCGCCTCGTGGGACCGGCCCAGGCCTTGCGCCGTCTGGGCCGCCGAACGGGCAGGCGATACACTCGCAGCATGAACGAACCCGACCTGCCGCGCCCGCGCGGACGCGGTATTTACCTGCTGCCGAACCTGTTCACCACCGGTGGGCTGTTCGCGGGGTTCTTCGCGATCATCGCCGCCTCGCAGGGGCGTTTCGAAGCCGCCTGCGTGGCGATCTTCGTCGCCGGCATCCTCGACGGCCTCGACGGCCGGGTCGCGCGGCTGACCAATACGCAGAGCGAGTTCGGCGTGCAGTACGACTCGCTCGCCGACCTGGTCAGCTTCGGCATGGCGCCGGCGCTGGTGATGTATCACTGGTCGCTGATGGCGATGAAGCTCGACGGCGTGACGCTCGGCAAGATCGGCTGGCTGGCGGCCTTCCTGTATGCGGCCTGCGCGGCGCTGCGGCTGGCGCGTTTCAACAGCCAGGTCGCGAGCGTCGACAAGCGCTATTTCATCGGGCTGGCCAGTCCGGCTGCAGCGGGATTGATGGCAAGTTTCGTGTGGACGCTGCACGACCTCGGCTGGAGCGGCGAGGAACTGCGTTTCGCCGCGCTGGCGATGACCGTGGTCGCCGGATTGCTGATGGTCAGCCGCATCCGCTACAGCAGCTTCAAGGGCAGCGGCAGCGGGCCGAAGTCCGACCGCGTGCCGTTCGTCGCGTTGCTGGTCGTCGTCGCGGCGCTGATCGCGTTGTGGATCGATCCGCCGAAGACGCTGTTGGCGGTGTCGCTGCTGTACGCGCTGTCCGGCCCGGTGTTGTGGTTGCGGCGCTGGCGCACGCCGGACGTGGCGGCATGAGCATGCAGTGGGATCCGATCCAGCGCGAAGTGCTCGAGGCGCTCGGCCATGTGGTCTATCGCGTCGCGCCGGCCACGACGACACCGGCCATCCCCGATGACGCCCTGCTGCACGCCCTGTTGCGCGCGGCCGGACGCACGGCCGCGGCCGACGACGCCGCGACGCTGTACCGCGCCTGGCCGATCGCGCGCCTGCGCGGCGACGGCGCGGCCAAGCGCGCGTTGTGGCCGCAGGTGCGCGCCTTGCGGCACTCGGCCAAGCCTGGATGAACGGGGTCGGGCCGTCATGAGTGCGGTCGCGGCGCAGGACGGCAACCTCGCGCGCGCCAGCCTGCGGCCGATGCGCGAGGAGGACCTCGACGCGATCATGGCGATCGAACGCCGCGCCTATCCGTTCCCGTGGACGCACGGCATCTTCCGCGACTGCCTGCGCGCCGGCTATCCGGCCTGGGTGCTGCACCTCGACGGCGCGATCATCGGCTACGGCGTGCTGAGCGTCGCCGTCGGCGAGGCGCACGTGCTCAACATCTGCATCGATCCGGACCTGCAAGGCACCGGCCACGGCCGCCGCCTGTTGCGTTCGCTGCTGAAGCTCGCGCGCGGACATGGCGCGGAGCGCGTGTTCCTGGAAGTGCGGCCGTCGAATCCGAACGCGATCGCGCTGTACCACGACGAGGGCTTCAACGAGATCGGCCGGCGCCCGCGCTATTACCCGGCGAAGCAGGGACGCGAGGATGCGATCGTGATGGCGATCGAGTTGTTCGAGGATCCGGCGGCGTAGCAGCGCGAGCGCTGCCTCATTTCAGGGTGCGCGGTCATCAGCACGCGTTGATCTGCATTGATCACTCGAGCCCGCGCTCTTCTTGTGGAGAGTTCTACAAGCTCACAGACGCGCGCGCTGCTGGCTCAGCGCGTCGCGCTGCGCGCTCCAGTCGGCCAGGCGCTGGCGCTCCTGTTCGACCACGGCCGCCGGCGCGTTCTGCACGAAGGTCTCGCTGGCCAGCTTGGCCTGCGACTTCGCCAGTTCTGCCTTCGACGCGCTTGAGCTCCTTGTCCAGGCGCGCGCGTTCGGCATCGAGGTCGACGAGGCCTGCCAGCGGCACGAACAGCTTCAACGATCCGACCATGCCCGCCGCTGCCGGCGGCGGATCGCCGGCGATGACGTCGATCGCCTCCAGCCTGTTGAGGAACTGCAACTGCGATGCGTAGCGCGCGATGCGGGCGTGATCGTTCGCATCGCCGGCCTGCAACAGCAGCGTGACCGCCTTCGCCGGCGACACGCCGAGTTCGCTGCGGATGCGGCGCAGCGCCGACACCATCTGCTTCAGCCACTCGATGTCGGTTTCGGCTTGCTCGTATTGGCCGCCCGCGAAGTCGGCCGCCTGCGGGTAGGACTGCAGGGAAATCGTGTCGTCTGCGCTACCCAGGCGCGGCGCGACCTGCCGCCACAGTTCCTCGGTGACGAACGGGATCAGCGGGTGCAACAGGCGCAGCAACGCTTCGAGCACGTGCAGCAGCGTGTGACGGGTGCTCGCGGCTGCGGCCGCATCGTCGCCGTTCAACGCGGGCTTGGACAGCTCGACGAACCAGTCGCAGAACTCGTTCCAGGCGAATTCGTACAGCGCCTGCGCGAGCAGGTCGAAGCGATAGCTGGCGAAATGGGTTTCGGCTTCGGCCGAGACCTTGGCGAGGCGCGCCAGGATCCATTTTTCCGCATCGGTGACAGGCTCGAGCGCGTCGCCTGCAGAAAGGGCGACATCCTCGGTATTCATCAGCACGAACCGCGTCGCATTCCACAGCTTGTTGCAGAAGTTCTTGTAGCCCTCGGCGCGGTTGAGGTCGAACTTGATGTCGCGGCCGTGGCCCGGCGAGCGCGGCCATGGTGAAGCGCAGCGCGTCGGCGCCGAACGCGGGGATGCCGTCGGGGAATTCCTTGCGCGTGGCCTTCTCGATCTTCGGCGCGTCCTTCGGCTTCATCAGTCCGGTGGTGCGCTTGGCGACCAGATCCTCCAGCGCGATACCGTCGATGATGTCGAGCGGGTCGAGGATGTTGCCCTTCGACTTCGACATCTTCTGGCCTTCCTTGTCGCGCACCAGGCCGGTGATGTAGACGTCCTTGAACGGGATCCGTCCCGGTCAGCCTGTCGGTCGCCATGATCATGCGCGCGACCCAGAAGAAGATGATGTCGAAGCCGGTGACCAGCACCGACGACGGCAGGTAGGTGTCGTAGCCGCGTTCGCGCATCGCGTCCGGATCGGGCCAGCCCATGGTTTCGAACGGCCACAATTGCGAGCTGAACCAGGTTTCGAGCACGTCGTTGTCCTGCCGCAAGGCGATCGTCGTCGGCGAGCGCAGTGCTTCGCGCGCGACTTCCGCTTCGTTGCGGCCGACGTAGATCTTGCCGGCGTCGTCGTACCACGCCGGAATGCGATGTCCCCACCAGAGCTGCCGGCTGATGCACCAGTCCTGGATGTTTTCCATCCAGTGGCGATAGGTGTTGATCCAGTTCGGCGGCACGAAGCGGATCGAGCCCGGCTGTCCATCGGAGCCTTCGACCAGCTCGAGCCCGCGCTGCGCCAGCCCGTCCATCTTCACGAACCACTGGTCGGTGAGATACGGCTCGATCACCTGGCCGCTGCGGTCGCCGCGCGGCACCTGCAGCTTGTGCGGCTTGGTTTCGACGAGCAGGCCTGCGGCTTCGAGGTCGGCAAGCACGGCCTTGCGCGCGGCGTAGCGATCGAGGCCGCGATACTTTTCCGGCGCCAGATCGTTGATCGCGGCGTCGGGCGTGAAGATGTTGAGCAGCGGCAACTTGTGGCGCTGGCCGATCGCGTAATCGTTGAAGTCGTGCGCCGGCGTGATCTTGACCACGCCGGTGCCGAATTCGCGCTCGACGTAGATCGTCGGCGATGACCGGGATCTCGCGACCGGTCAGCGGCAACGTGATCGTCTTGCCGACCAGGTGCGCGTAGCGCTCGTCGTCGGGATGCACCGCCACCGCGGTGTCGCCGAGCATGGTCTCCGGCCGCGTCGTCGCGACCACGCAGCGAGCCACTGCCGTCGGTCAGCGGATAGGAGATCGACCAGAGGAAACCATCCTCTTCCTCGTTGACGACTTCCAGATCGGAGATCGCGGTCTTCAGCACCGGGTCCCAGTTGACCAGGCGCTGGCCGCGATAGATCAGGCCTTCCTCGTGCAGCTGCACGAAGGCTTCGATCACCGCGTCGCGACGGCATCGGGTCCATCGTGAACACGCTGCGCGACCAGTCGCCCGACGTGCCGAGGCGGCGCATCTGCCGCTCGATGGTGTCGCCGGATTCGGCCTTCCACTTCCACACCTTCTCGATGAACTTGTCGCGGCCGAGGTCGTCGCGCGTGAGGCCTTCACGGCTGAGGTTGCGCGCGACCACCATCTCGGTGGCGATGCCGGCATGGTCGGTGCCCATCTGCCACAACGTGCCGTAGCCGCGCATGCGGTGGTAGCGGATCAGCGCGTCCTGCAGCGTGTGCTGGAATGCGTGGCCCATGTGCAGCGTGCCGGTGACGTTGGGCGGCGGCAGCAGGATCGTGTAGGCGGGCCGTCGCCGCGCGGCTCGAAGACGCCGCTGCTTTCCCACTCGGCGTAGAGGCGGGTTTCGAATTGTTTGGGGTCGTAGCCGGGGGCGAGGGTGGTCATTGTTTCGCTGTCTTTTTTTGCTCGTCATCCCGGCGAAAGCCGGGATCCAGTTTTGATCCTGGGCAATGAAGCACGCACACGCACCCTTTACCCGGCGCTTCGCGCCACCCTCTCCCCGCTGCGCGGGGCGAGGGAGGAGGCTACATGTCGTACTTGTTCAGTTCCAATCCACGCGCCTTGTATTGCTCCAGCGTCCCGCAAGCGGCTCGCGCGCGCATTCGTCGGCGGGCACCACTTCCAGCACGCGGTCGAAGGCGCCTTCGACCGCGGCATCGCGCAGGTTGATCACCAGCGGGCGCAGCGGCGCATCGACGTCGGGCGGCGCGATCAGCACCGGCGGCCTCTTCCTCGTCGACATCGGCGCCGGCGATCTGGTGCGGGATATAGGCATCCTCGCCCATGTCCCACAGCATGTCGTCGAGTTGCTCGGCCTGTGCGGCGTCGCGCGCCAGCACCAGCGTCCACAGGTTGGCGTCGTAGGCCTTGCGCGCGAGTTCGCAGACCAGCCGCAGCGGTTCGGCCTTGAAGCGGTCTTTTGCGATCAGGTAGAAGTCGGCGCGGGGCATGTGGGGAGGGTCGGCCTGAGATTGAGGGGCTTTGTTTTGGGTAGCCGATAGCCGATAACCGCAGCCGAAACGCGTACGGCGCAAGCTTTCCGGCTACCGGCTACCGGCTACCGGCTACCGGCTACCGGCTACCGGCTCTGATCCATCAGCCACTGCGACAACAACCCCACCGGCCTGCCCGTCGCCATGCCGCGCTTGCCGTCGTCGTTGGCGACGCCGGCGATGTCCAGGTGCGCCCAGCGCTGGCCTTCGGTGAAGCGCGCCAGGAAGCAGCCGGCGGTGATCGCGCCGGCCCAGCGGCCGCCGATGTTGTAGACGTCGGCGAAGGTGGAATCGAGCAGCGACTGGTATTCGTCCCACAGCGGCAGGCGCCAGGCACGGTCGAAGGTGTCCTCGCCGGCGGCGAGCAGTTCGTTCGACAGGTCGTCGTGCTTGCTCATCAGGCCGGTCGCGTACTTGCCGAGCGCGACCACGCAGGCGCCGGTCAGCGTGGCGACGTCGAGCAGCGCCTGCGGCTCGAAGCGCTGCGCATAGGTCAGCGCATCGCACAGGATCAGGCGGCCCTCGGCGTCGGTGTTGCCGACCTCGATGGTCTTGCCGGACATGCTGGTCAGCACGTCGCTGGGACGATAGCTGTTGCCGTCGGGCATGTTCTCGACCGCGGGCACGACCACCACCAGGTTGATCGGCAACTGCATGCCGACCGCGGACACGAACGTGCCCATCACCGAGGCCGCGCCGCACATGTCGTACTTCATTTCCTCGATGCCGCCCGGCGATCTTGAGGTTGATGCCGCCGGTATCGAAGGTGATGCCCTTGCCGACCAGCACATAAGGCTTGGCGTCGCCACCGTTGTTCCACTTCAGCACCACCAGCTTCGGCGGATTGGCCGAGCCCTGCGACACCGCCAGCAGCGAGCCCATGCCGAGTTCCTGCATCTGCGCTGCGTCGAGCACTTCGCATTCGGCCTTGTCGAAGCGACCGGCGAATTGCTGCGCCTGTTGCGCGAGATAGGCGGGGTTGCAGATGTTCGGCGGCAGGTTGCCGAGTTCGCGTGCGAAGGCGACGCCGGCGGCGATGGCCTTGCCCTGGGCCAGCGCGGTGCCGTCGTCGCCGCTGATGGCGAGGGCGGTCAGGCCGGCTTCGTCTTTCTTCTTCTTGTTCTTCTCGCCGAGCGTCGCGGTATAGCGATAGGTCGCATGGCCGGAGGCGATGACGGCCTGGCGGATGTTCCAGGCGGCGTCGCGCTCCTTGACCTCGAGTTCGGACAGCGTGAACAGCGCGCTGGCCGTTGGCCCGATCTTGAGCGCGCGTGCGGCGTCGCCGACGGCCTTGATGTATTGCGGCACGCCGAACTTGGCGCGCGTCGCCGAGTCCGATCACGAGCACGCGCGGCGCGGTCACGCCGGGCAGGTCGTGCAGCATCGCGACCCTGCCGGTCTTGCCGCCGACGTCGCCGCGCTCGAGCAGGGCGCGGATGCGGCCTCCGCTCGCCTCGTCCAGGGCCTGTGCGGCCGGGGTCAGGGCCTTGTCGCCCGCCGCGCCATCGGCGAAGGCGCCTACCACGATGCAGTCGACCGCGGCCGAGGCCGGCGCGTCGTGGTTCAGAGTGAATTCGAGGGTCATCAACCAGATTCCGGGGCGTTAATTGAGAGTTCCGTACAATCGAGCGCGGCCCAGTCATTGGGCATGCCGCGTCTTGCCGCGGCCACGTGCCGATTCCGAACCCCGCAGTCTAAAGCAACCCTGCCCGATGCCGAAGCTCGACAGTTACCTGTTCCGCGAATTCGCCCAGGCCACCTTCGCCGCGCTGGTCGTGCTGATGATGGTCAGCCTGGGCGGGATTTTCGCCGACGTGCTCGGCGACATCGCGCGCGGTCGCGTGCCGGCGGGGCTGATGCTGGCGCAGTTGGGACTGCAGATCCTCAACTACCTGCCTTTGATCCTGCCGCTGGCGCTGATGATCGGCCTGCTGCTCGGCGTGGGCCGCCTCTACCGCGATTCGGAGATGCCGGTGCTGACCTCGATCGGCGTCGGACCGGTCCGCCTGCTGCGGCCGGTGTTGATGGTGGTCGTGCCGTTCCTGGTGGCGATCGGGGTGTGCTCGCTGTGGCTCGGGCCCTGGGCGCAACGCTATTCGGAAAAGATGATCCAGGAAGGCAACCGCAGCCTGCTGGTCGCCGGACTGGAACCGGGCCGCTTCACCGAACTGCCTGGCGGCGGCGGTGGCGTCGTCTATGTCGGCTCGATGTCCAACGACGGCACGCGTCTGCAGCCGGGTGTTCGTCTACCGACAGCAGGACGACCGCCTCGACGTGACCACCGCCAAGACCGGCGCCATGACATTCGAGGGCGACGGCGAGCGCTTTCTCAGGCTCGACGAGGGCTTTCGCGTCGAGGGCCCGATGAACGACGGCAAAGACTTCCGCCTGATGCGCTATGCCAGCAACGAACTGCGCCTGCCCGAAGGCGAGAGGAAACGCCGCGAGAACGACCCGGAAATGTTGCCGACCACCGAGTTGTTCGGCGATGCGCGGCCCGAGGCCAATGCGCAGATCCACTGCGCGCATCGCGCCACCGCTGCTGGCGCTGGCTTTCGCGTTGCTGGCCGTGCCGCTGGCGCGCAGTTCGCCGCGGCAGGCGCGCTACGGCCGCATCTTGTTCGGCTTCCTCGCCTACCTGGTCGGCATGAACCTGATGCTGCTCGGCACCGACTGGCTCGGCGACGACAAGCTGCCCGGCTGGTTGGGCCTGTGGTGGCTGGTGTTGCCGCTGCTCGCGGTGGCGTCGTGGATGTACCTGCGCGACGGCCGCGTCCGCGCCGGCAGGATCGTGCGCGCGGGCGCGACGGCATGAACCTCGACGGCATGACCCTCGACGGCATGACCCGGACGCCGGCATGAAACCTTTTCCCAAGATCCACGACGTCTACATCGGCCGCGTCGTGCTCGGCACGGTATTGCTGACCTGGGCGGTGCTGGTCGGACTCGATGCGTTGCTGGCGGTGGTATCGCAGATCAGCGACATCGGCCAGGGCGATTATGGTTTCGTCAGCGCGCTGGCGCATGTCGCCTACACCGTGCCGCGTCGCGCACACATGATGTTCCCGACCGCGGCGGTGATCGGCGCGCTGATGGGACTGGGCCAGCTGGCGAGCAGTTCCGAGTTGACCGCGTTGCGCGCGATCGGCCTGTCGCGCAGGCGCCTCAGCGTGGCGGTGGCGGGCACGCTGGCGGTCCTCACCGTGCTGATGATGATCAACGGCGAGACGCTCGGCCCCTGGGGCCAGCGCCGTGCCGACGGCCTGAAGGCATCGGCGAAATCGAAGGACATGATCGTCGCGCAGTACTCCGGCCTGTGGGCGCGCGAGGGCGACACCTTCCTCAATGCGCAAAGCGGGCAGGAGCGCAACGACGGCGACGACAGCTGGCTGGAACTCAACGAGGTGCGCCTGTACGAGTTCGCCAAGGACGGCCGGCTCGAGTCCATCGCCCACGCCGGCCGCGCCGAGCATCGCCCCAGCGGCTGGCTGCTGCGCAACGTCAAGCGCACCTATTTCGAGGAAAAATCGGTCACGCAGACCGAAGTCATGGAAGAGCGCTGGAGTTCGAAACTCGACGCCGCGGCCCTGGCCGCCAGCGCGTCGAACATCTCCCGTCCGCGCTACCTCACCGCGGCCGAGTTGCGCAGCAGCATCCAGTACCGCAAGCGCAACGGCCTGGACGCCAGCGAGTTCGAGGAACACTACTGGGGACGCTGGTTCTACCCGGTCAACGTGCTGGCGCTGTGCCTGGCGGCGATCCCGTTCGCCTTCGGCACGCTGCGCAGCGGCGGCCTGGGCAAGCGACTGTTCATCGGCATCGTGTTCGCGCTCGGCTTCTGGCTGCTGCAGAACCAGTTCGTCTCGCTCGCCGGCGTCTACAAGTTCGACTACCGCATCGCCTACCTGATGCCGCCGACGCTGATGCTGGCGATCTCGGCGTATCTGTTCCGGCGTCGGTCGGGTTAGGAGTGCGATCCGCGCATCGCGCGGCGACGGGATTTTTGCAGCCGCACCGCCTCAGGCAGCACGCCTCGGCAGGCGCCGCAATCGCGTGCCGCTAAAACGGTCGTGCCAGGTCAACCGTTCGCGATCGGCCCAGGCCCACCAGAAGCCCGCGCCAGCGAGCAGCAGCGACACGGTGCCGACCAGATAACGCAACACCAGAGAGCGCACGGGGGCAGGCGCGCCATCGCGGTCCGCCACGTGCAGGCGCCAGGGCCGCATGCCGAGCGTCTGTCCGCCGCGTCGCCAGCTGAGCACGGCATAGACGCCGGTGAGCAGCCAGCACACGAGCCACAGACTGATCTGCCCGATGCTGAATGCCGCCAGCGGCTGGTTGTCGTGCAGCACCGTGAACAGCGCCGCCGTCGCCATCCAGATCGCGAGCGCGGGCCACAGGTCGTAGAACAGCGCAAGCAGGCGCCAGCCGAGCAACGGCGGCTCTTTCGTTTTGATGACGGCTTCGGTCATCGCCACAGGATAATGGAACCCGCCACGACGCCTGTTGCTAAGCTCGGCCGCATGCCGTCGACCACGCCCGCCGAACGCCGCGCGCAAGCCATGCGCCAGCCGCCGCCGCCCGAAGCGGACGTGCGCGCGATCGAGGCGTTCATCGATGCGATCTGGGCCGAGAGCGGACTGGCGCGACCGACGCTCGATAGTTACCGCCGCGACCTCGAAGGCTTCGCGCGCTGGCGCAACGGCGCGGGCGGCGGGCTCGGCGGCGCCGATCGCGCGTCGCTGTTCGACTATCTCGCCTGGCGCACGCGCGAAGGCTATTCGCAGCGCAGCAACGCGCGCCTGCTGTCGGCCTGGCGCGCGTTCTTCGCGCTGCGGCTGCGGCTGGGACTGCGCGGCGACGATCCGACCGCGCTGCTGGAACCGCCCAAGCTGCCGCGATCGCTGCCCAAGGCCCTGAGCGAAGAGCGCATCGAAGCGTTGTTGGCGGCGCCGGACGTGACCACGCCGCTCGGCCTGCGCGATCGCGCGATGCTCGAACTGATGTATGCCGCCGGCTTGCGCGTTAGCGAGTTGGTCGACATGCCGTCGACTGCGGTCAACCTGCGCCAGGGCGTCGTCCGCGTGCTCGGCAAGGGCAGCAAGGAGCGGCTGGTGCCGTTGGGCGAGGAGTCGCAGCACTGGCTCGAGCGTTACCTGGCGCAGGCGCGGCCGCAACTCGCCGGCAAGCGCGCGGGCGTGTCGCTGTTCGTCGGCACGCGCGGTGCGGCGCCGAGCCGGCAGCAGTTCTGGGTGCTGGTCAAGCGCTACGCGGCCGTGGCCGGCATCGACCCGGCGCGCATCAGTCCGCACGGTCTGCGCCACAGCTTCGCCACGCACCTGCTGAACCACGGCGCCGACCTGCGCGCGCTGCAGATGCTGCTCGGCCACAGCTCGTTGTCGACCACGCAGATCTACACGCTGGTCGCGCGCGAGCAGCTCAAGCGACTGCATGCTGCACACCATCCACGGGCTTGATGCCGTCTGCGTGGTCGCCCGCATGGCCATCTGTGTGGGGGATGCGTGAAGGGCAGGGGACAGCGCGGGGCTTCGTGCGAGAATGCGAGGAACCCCGTTCTGCCGCAGTGGTCGAAAAGCCTGCGTCCGTGCCGATCTACAGATTTGATCCCCCCGATTTCCCAGGAACCTGCATGAAGCCTTATTTCCTGGCGCTGTTCAGCGCCGTCAGCCTGTCCGCCTGCGCGCAGTCGCCGGCGCCCGCGGCCACCGCCAAGGCCAACGCGACCGATGCCGCGGCGCCCGCGGTCAAGCCCGGCACGCCCGACGAACGCGCCCGCGATGCCATCCGCAAGCTCAACGCGCAGGTGCAGATCGACCACATCGGCGCCGCGCCGCTCAAGGGGTTTCGCGAAGTCATCGTCGGAGGCCAAGTGATTTACGTCACCGACGATGGCCGTTACCTGCTGCAGGGCAGCCTGTACGACATCGATGCGCAGAAGGATCTCGGCCAGGCCAGCCTCGCCGAAGTGCGGCGCAAGCTGCTCAAGACCATTCCGGTGAGCGACCGCATCGTGTTCGCGCCGCCCAATCCGAAGTACACGGTGTCCGTGTTCACCGACGTCGAATGCGGCTATTGCCGCAAGCTGCATTCGGACATCGCCGAGTACAACCGCCAGGGCATCGCCATCCAGTATCTGGCGTTCCCGCGCATGGGCCTGGGTAGCGCCGACTTCAACAAGATGGTGACCGTGTGGTGTTCGGCCGATCGCAGGAAGGCGCTGACCGACGCCAAGAACGGCAAGATCCTGCCCAATCGCAACTGCAAGAACCCGGTGACGATGCAGTACGACATCGGCCAGCGCGCCGGCCTGACCGGCACGCCGATGATCATCACCGCCGAAGGCGTGCAGATGCCGGGCTACATGCCGCCGGCCGACCTGCGCGCCGCGCTCGACCGCCTGGCCGCCGAGGCCGCGCCCAAGCCGCCGGGCACCATCGCCGCGCCGGCCAGCGGCGTCTGATCGGCGGAGGCATGCTCGTCGGAGGCATGACCGCCTCGCCAACGAGTCTTTCCGGAGCCGGCACCAAGCCGGCTCCGCTACAATGGCCAACCCGTTCCACGGTTCCCCGGGCATGATCGTCCTTGAGGGCCTCCCGGCCCTGTCGCCGTTCCGGCGCGAACGTCTGCAAAATCGCCTGCAAGCCCTCGTTCCCGGCGTCCGCGTCAGCGGCGCCTGGCATGTCTATTGGGTCGAACCCGAGCCCGGCGCGGCCCCGGACCCCGCCGCGCTGCATCGCATCCTCCAGGCCGACGACGACATCGCGCCGCAGGCTGCGGACGCGATCTCGCGCTTCGTGCTGCCGCGACTGGGCACGATCTCGCCCTGGGCCAGCAAGGCCACCGAGTTGCTGCGCGGTGCCGGCCTGCCGGTGAAGCGCGTCGAGCGCGGCACCCGCATCGACCTGCAGGGCTGGCCGGCCGCGGCGCAGGCGCAGGCCGCGTTGACGAAGCTGCTGCACGATCCGATGACGCAATCGCTGCTCGCCGATCGCGATGCGGCCGCGGCGTTGTTCGCCACGCCGGCACGCGGCGCGCTCGAGCGCATCTCGCTGGCGCAGCTCGAAGCGGCCAACACGCGCCTCGGGCTGGCGCTGGCGCACGACGAGATCGACTACCTGCGCCTGCGCTTCGGCGAACTCGGGCGCGATCCCAGCGACGTCGAACTGATGATGTTCGCGCAGGCCAACTCCGAACATTGCCGCCACAAGATCTTCAACGCCTCCTGGACCATCGACGGACGCGAGCAGCCGACGTCGCTGTTCAAGATGATCAAGTACACGCACGCGCAGACGCCGGAGCACACGCTGTCGGCGTACAGCGACAACGCCGCCGTCGTCGAGGGCCACTTCTCGAAGCGCTTTCGCCCCGATCCGCAGACGCACGAATACCGTGCCGAGAACGCCGCCGCGAGCGCGTTCTGCATCAAGGTCGAGACCCACAACCATCCGACCGCGATCTCGCCGTTCCCCGGCGCCAGTACCGGTGCCGGCGGCGAGATCCGCGACGAAGGCGCGACCGGTCGCGGCGGCAAGCCGAAGGCGGGACTGAGCGGTTTCAGCGTCTCGCACCTGCGCATCCCGACGCTGCCGCAGCCGTGGGAAACACAGCGCACGCTCAATCCGCGCATGGCGCCGGCGCTGGAAATCATGCTCGATGGTCCGCTCGGCGCGGCGGCGTTCAACAACGAATTCGGACGCCCGAACCTCACCGGCTATTTCCGCAGTTTCGAAGCGGCTCGACGAAGCCGGCGAACGCTGGTACGCGCCTACGACAAGCCGATCATGCTCGCCGGCGGCCTCGGCGCGATCGACCGGCCGATGGTGCAGAAGAGCAGGCTCTCCGCCGGCGATGCGGTGATCGTGCTCGGCGGTCCGGCGATGCTGATCGGGCTCGGCGGCGGCGCGGCCAGTTCGGTCGCTTCCGGCGACAGCGCCGAGGACCTGGATTTCGCCAGCGTGCAGCGCGACAACCCGGAGATGGAGCGGCGTTGCCAGGAAGTCATCGATCGCTGCGTCGCGCTGGCCGCGCAAAATCCGATCCTCTGGTTCCACGACGTCGGCGCCGGCGGTCTGTCGAACGCGATCCCCGAACTGCTGCACGATTCCGGCGTCGGCGGCGTGATCGATCTCGACCAGGTGCCCAGCGACGACCCGTCGCTGTCGCCGATGCAGCTGTGGTGCAACGAGTCGCAGGAGCGCTACGTGCTCGGCGTGCCGCAGGAACGCGTCGCCGAGTTCGCGGCGCTGTGCCTGCGCGAACGTTGTCCGTTCGCGGTGGTCGGCACCGCAACCGCGCAGGAGCACCTCGTCGTCGGCCATGGCGCCACGCTGGAAAGCGCGCAGCATGAAGGGCGCGACTGGCCCATCGACCTGCCCATGGACGTGCTGTTCGGCAAGCCGCCGATGATGCATCGCGACACGCAGCAGGTGCCGGACGCGCGTTGGAAGCCGTTGCAGACGAACGCCATCGATCTGCACGAGGCTGGCCTGCGCGTGCTCGCGCATCCGACGGTCGCGTCCAAGCACTTCCTGATCACGATCGGCGATCGCACGGTCGGTGGACTGACCGCGCGCGACCAGATGGTCGGGCCCTGGCAACTGCCGGTCGCCGATTGCGCGATCACGCTGTCCGGCTTCGAAGGATTCGCCGGCGAAGCGATGGCCATCGGCGAACGCACGCCGATCGCGCTGATCGACTCGGCCGCCGCCGCGCGCATGGCCGTGGGCGAGGCGATCACCAACCTGTGCGCAGCACCGGTGGAAGCGCTCGACCGCATCAAGTTGTCGGCCAACTGGATGGCCGCCGCCGGTCATCCGGGCGAGGACGCGAAGCTGTTCGAGGCGGTCAAGGCGGTCGGCATGGAACTGTGCCCGGCGCTCGACCTCAGCATCCCGGTCGGCAAGGATTCGCTGTCGATGCAGGCGCAGTGGTCGCACGACGGCGCGGCGATGAAGTCGGTGTCGCCGGTATCGCTGGTCGTGACCGCGTTCGCGCCGGTCGCCGACGTGCGCGCGCAGCTGACGCCGTTGCTGTCGCGCGAGCCGGAGACCGAGTTGTGGCTGATCGGCCTGGGCGCCGGCAAGCAGCGGCTCGGCGGTTCGATCCTGGCGCAGTGTTTCGACGGATTCGGCGGCAGCCATGGCGACGATGGCGTGCCCGACCTCGACGACCCGCAGCGCCTGCGCGGCTTCTTCGAACTGATCCGCGACGCACGCGAGGCCGGCCTGCTGCGTGCCTACCACGACCGCTCCGACGGCGGCGCCTTCGCTGCGTTGTGCGAGATGGCGTTCTGCTCGCACATGGGCATCGAGATCGCGCTGCACGGCTGGGGCGAGGGCCGCAGCGACGATGCCTGTCGCACGCTGTTCAACGAGGAACTCGGCGCGGTCGTGCAGATCGCGTCGGAGGATCGCGCCGAATTCGCCGACCTGGTCTCGCGCCACGGCCTGATCGAATGCGCGCAGCGCATCGCGCGGCCGACCACGGCGCCGGTCATCCGCATCGACGACGATGGCGACACGCTCGCCGAGTGGCGCTGGGACGAACTGTTCGACGCATGGTGGTCGGTGACGCACGCGATGCAGGCCCTGCGCGACAACCCCGAATGCGCCGACGAGGAGCGCGCCGCGGTGCGCCGGTTCGATGCGCCCGGCTTGCAGCCGAAGCTCGCCTTCGATCCTGCCGACGACATCGCGGCGCCGTTCATCGCGACCGGCGCGAAGCCGCGCGTGGCGATCCTGCGCGAGCAGGGCGTCAACGGCCAGATCGAGATGGCGTCGGCGTTCACGCGTGCCGGCTTCAGCGCGATCGACGTGCACATGAGCGACCTGATCGCAGGTCGCATTGCGCTGGATTCATTCGCGGGCTTCGCCGCCTGCGGCGGTTTCAGCTACGGCGACGTGCTCGGCGCCGGACGCGGCTGGGCCACGTCGATCCTGGAACGCGATGCGTTGCGCGATGCGTTCGCGGAATTCTTCGCGCGCGAGGACACGTTCGCGCTGGGCGTGTGCAACGGCTGCCAGATGCTCGCGCAACTCAAGGCGATCATCCCCGGCGCCGCGCACTGGCCGATTTTCCTGCGCAACCGCAGCGAGCAGTTCGAGGCGCGGCTGGGCCTGCTCGAAGTCGTCGAGTCGCCATCGCTGTTCTTCCGCGGCATGGCCGGCTCGCGCATCCCGGTGGCGATCGCGCATGGCGAGGGCCGCGCCGAATTCGATACGCCGCTCGATCGCGCGGCCGCGCGCGTGTCGCTGCGTTACGTGGCCGGCGACGGCAGCGCCGCCGAGCGCTACCCGGCCAACCCGAACGGCTCGACCGACGCCGTCGCCGGACTCGCCAGCGACGACGGCCGCGTGACCTTGCTGATGCCGCATCCCGAGCGCACGCCGCGCAGCGCCAACCTGAGCTGGGCGCCGCGCGAGTGGCACGAGGATTCGCCGTGGCTGCGCATGTTCCGCAATGCGCGCAGCTGGGTGGGCTGAAGCGACGAGTCGCTGGAAAAGGCCGGCGCTGATGCCGGCCTTTTGCTGGCGAACGCTTTGAGCAGGCGAACGGCGCCGGGCTGATGGCTCAGTTGCCGATTTCCTCGTCGAAGGTATGCAACGTCACGGCGACGCCGACTCCGGGCGGTATGGCGCAGTTGACCGCCGGATACGTGAAGCGGTCGCCGCCATTGTCGGCCACCGCGCTCCATTGCAGCAGCGTCACCGGCGATCCCGCGGGCGCGACCGAGATCGATTTCACGAAGAACTCGGGATTGAGCACGCCTTCGTGCGCGTCGGCCAGGGTGCAGGTCGCCGTGGCCGCGGTTGCCGTCGAGTTGAGGAAGCCGACGGTCAGCGTCTTCTGCGAAGGCACGCCGTTGAAGACGCCGCCGAACGCGCAGGTGAGGAACACGGTGCTGGTGCCTTCGTTCTCCATCGCCAGCGGACGCCTGCGGAACGTGCTGTCCGCGCCCGGGCGCGATGGTTGGCAGACGTCGGCGGAGAGCCTGACTTCCTGGCGTTCGATCACCGCCGCGCGCAGCGCCGGCGACGCCAGCGCCGTGACGACGGCGCAACTCATCACGATGACAGGGAATGGGGACTTGAACATGACGGACTCCTGGCAGTGGGGGAATTGAAGGCGGCCCGGTCCCTGAACGGCGACCCCGACGGCCGCCTCCTGTTAAAGTCTTTGCGGTGACCGCGGAGGGCGGCGTGAACGTAGTGGCTGAACAAAATTTGCAAGGACGCGACGTCGAGGCGAGCGCCGACGAGCGCATCGTCGCGGCCTTGCTGGAGAAGGGTCGCCTGAAGGACGCCGACCTCGTGCGCGCGCGGCGCCTGCAGGAAGAAACCGGCGGCAGCCTGCTGACGCTGCTGGCGCGCCTGGGCCTGGTGTCCGAACGCGACCACGCCGAGACCAGCGCGGCCGTGCTCGGCCTGCCGTTGGTCAGCGCCAAGGACGCGCCGGAACTGCCGCCCGAAGGCGTGGCGCTGACGGCGAAGTTCATGAAGCAATTCCATATCGTGCCGATCGGCGAAGGCGAATCGCACGTCGACGTCCTGGTGGCCGATGCGCAGGACGTGTACGCGCTCGACGCGGTCCGGTTGGCGACCGGGCGCGAGGTGCGGCCGCGCCTGGCCTTGCGTTCGGAGATCGACGACCTGATCGAGCGCTGGCATGGACAGGGCCGCAGCGCGATGGGCGCGATCGTCGAAACCGCCGAAGGCGAGAGCGGCGACCTCGACGATGTCGAGCACCTGCGCGACCTCGCTTCCGAGGCGCCGGTGATCCGCCTGGTCAATCTCGTCATCCAGCGCGCCGTCGAACTGCGCGCATCGGACATCCACATCGAACCGTTCGAGAACCGCCTGAAGGTGCGCTACCGCATCGACGGCGTGCTCGAGGAAGGCGAGAGCCCGCCGTCCAACCTCACCGCCGCCGTGATCAGCCGCGTCAAGATCATGGCCAAGCTCAACATCGCCGAGCGCAGGCTGCCGCAGGACGGCCGCATCATGTTGCGCGTGCAGGGCAAGGAACTCGACCTGCGCGTCAGCACGGTGCCGACCGCGCACGGCGAAAGCGTGGTGATGCGCCTGCTCGATCGCGAAACCGTGGTGTTCGACTTCCACCGGCTCGGCTTCACCGACAACTTCCTGCCGCAGTTCCAGAAAGTGCTGGAACAGCCGCACGGCATCCTGCTGGTGACCGGCCCGACCGGTTCGGGCAAGACGACGACGCTGTACACGGCACTGAGCAAGCTCAATACCGCCGACGTCAAGATCATCACCGTCGAGGATCCGGTCGAATACCAGATCGAAGGCATCAACCAGATCCAGGCCAAGCCGCAGATCGGCCTGGATTTCGCCGCGGCGCTGCGCAGCATCGTGCGCCAGGACCCGGACATCATCATGATCGGCGAGATGCGCGACCTCGAGACCGCGCGCATCGCGATCCAGTCCGCGCTCACCGGCCACCTGGTGCTGAGCACGCTGCATACCAACAACGCCGCCGGCGGCATCACCCGCATGCTCGACATGGGCGTCGAGGATTACCTGATGACCTCCACGGTCAACGGCATCCTCGCCCAGCGCCTGGTACGGCGTCTGGAGCCGACGCATGCGGAAAGGTATCCGGCGTCGCCGGAGGAAATCGAGCGCTTCGCGTTGCGCAAGTACCAGCCCGAAGGCGAGATCCATCTTTATCGTCCGCGCGGCTCGGCGATCGCGCCGACCGGCTACCTCGGTCGCACCACGATCATGGAATTCCTGGTCATGAACGACGACCTGCGGCGTGCGGTCATGCGCCACGCCGGCATGGGCGAAATCGAGCAGCTCGCGCGCGACAACGGCATGCGCACGATGTACGAGGACGGCATCATCAAGGCGCTGTCGGGGATGACGACCATCGAGGAAGTGTTGCGGGTGACGGAGGATGCGTAACTCCGAGCTTGTCGACTAGCTTAGAAATCGTCATTCCCGCGAAGGCGGGAACCCAGTGACTTGGATTTTCGCCTATGGACAGGCAACCAGTTGTTTACCTGCTCGCAAGCGCACGCAACGGAACCTTGTATCTCGGAGTTACCAGCGATCTGGTCGCTCGAACATGGCAACACCGCGAGCATGTCATTGAAGGTTTCACGAAGAAGTACGGCGTTACGAAGCTCGTGTGGTACGAATTGCACGGCACGATGGAGATGGCAATCACGCGCGAGAAGCAGATCAAGAAGTGGAACAGAGCTTGGAAAATCCGATTGATCGAAGAGCAGAATCCGTACTGGAACGATCGCTGGCAGGAGATTGTTGGTTGAATATTAGAGTCGCTGGGTTCCCGCCTTCGCGGGAATGACGAGCAAAATTTTTACGCGATTACCGATTACCGATTACCGATTACCGATTCTCCGGACCCCATGCCCCTGTACCGCTACAAAGCCCTCAACTCCCGCGGCGAAACGCTCGACGGCCAGATGGAAGCCGCCAGCGATGGCGAGGTCGTGCTGCGCCTGCAGGAGCAGGGACATCTGCCGATCGAGGCGCGGCTGGCGTCGGAAGGCGGCGGCGAATCGGCGTGGAAGGCGCTGTTCAAGCCCAAGCCGTTCGCGGGCGCGCGGCTGGTGCAGTTCACGCAGCAGTTGTCGACCTTGCTCGGCGCCGGTCAACCGCTGGATCGCGCACTGACGATCCTGCTCGAGTTGCCCGAAGACGAAGTCGCCAAGCGCACCCTGACCGACATCCGCGACTCCGTGCGCGGCGGCACGGCGTTGTCGACCGCACTGGAACGCCAGCACGGTGCGTTCTCGCGGCTCTACATCAATATGGTGCGCGCCGGCGAGGCCGGCGGCAGCATGCACGAGACGTTGCAACGGCTGGCCGACTACCTCGAGCGCAGCCGCGCGCTGCAGGGCCGCGTCATCAACGCGCTGATCTATCCGGCGATCCTGGTGACGATGGTCGGCCTGTCGCTGCTGTTCCTGCTCGGCTACGTGGTGCCGCAGTTCGCCTCGATGTACGAGAGCCTGGATGCGGAGCTGCCCTTGTTCTCGCGGATCGTGCTCGGTCTCGGCCTGTTCGTGCGCGACTGGTGGATCGTGCTGCTGGCGGTCCCGGCACTGGCGGGTTGGTGGTTCGACCGCAAGCGTCGCGAACCGGCGTTCCGCGCGCGCTTCGACGAATGGCTGCTGCGGCAGAAGTTCGCCGGCCCGCTGGTCGCCAAGCTCGAGACCGCGCGCCTGATGCGCACGCTCGGTACCTTGCTGAAGAACGGCGTGCCGCTGCTGACCGCGCTGGGCATCGGCAGGAACGTGCTCGGGAACCGCGCGCTCTCCGCCGATGTCGAAAATGCCGCGGACGACGTCAAGAACGGCTCCGGTCTGTCCGCGGCGCTGGCCAAAGGCAAGCGTTTCCCGCGGCTGGCGCTGCAGATGATCCAGGTCGGCGAGGAGTCCGGCGCGCTCGACACGATGCTGCTGAAGACCGCCGACACCTTCGAGCAGGAAACCGGTCAGGCACTGGACCGTATGCTGGCCGCCCTCGTACCGGTGATCACGCTGGTGCTGGCGGGCGTGGTCGGCGTGGTCATCCTCGCCGTGCTGACACCGCTCTACGACCTCACCAATGCCATCGGCTGACGACGACCCCACAGGATGAACGCAATGCGCCTTTCCCAATCCCAATCTCCGCGCCTCTCGCGCTCCATTCGGCGCGTGCCGTCGCGCGCATCGCAGCGCGGCATGAGCCTGCTCGAAATCATCATCGTGATCGTGCTGATCGGCTCGGTGCTGACCTTCGTCGGCTCGCGCGTGCTTGGCGGCGCCGATCGCGCCAAGGCCAACCTCGCCAAGTCGCAGGTCAGCACGATGGCCGGCAAGATCGAGCAGTTCGAGATGGACACCGGCAGCCTGCCGAATTCGCTCGACGACCTCGTCACCCAGCCCGGCAATGCCAGCGGCTGGCTCGGTCCGTACGCGAAGGCGGCGGAGCTGAAGGATCCGTGGGGGCATCCGATCGAATATCGCGTGCCGGGTGAAGCCGGGCCGTTCGACCTGGTGATCCTCGGCAAGGACGGCCAGGCCGGTGGCGACAGCTACAACGCCGACGTCAAGTACGAATAAGCCGATCGGCAGCAAGGGTCCGCGCATGCTGTCTTCCGACCGGCTGGCGATGAGCGGTGGCCGCAAGCCAGGTCCGTCCGCAATGCCGCGTCTCGTTCGCGGCGTCTCGTTGCTGGAGATGCTGCTGGTGGTGGCGATCATCGCCGCCGCGAGCCTGCTGGCGACGGCGGCGCTGAGCGGAGGCTTCGACGGCCTGCAACTGCGATCGAATGCCAAGGAGATCGCCGCCAATCTGCGTTACGCGCGGGCGCAGGCGATCACTACCGGCAAGCCGCAGAGTTTCGCGATCGATCCGCGCGCGCACGTGTGGCAGGGCGCGAACGGACGCAAGGGCGAGATCCCGAAGAAACTCGGCATCGTCTTCACCGGCGCACGCGAAGTGCAACCGCGCGATGGCATCGGCGCGATCATGTTCTTTTCCGATGGAGCATCGACGGGCGGGCGCGTGCAGCTCAACAGCCGTGGCGCAGCGTGGAATGTCGACGTTGCCTGGTTGACGGGCGAAGTGAGCCTGCACCGCGCACAGAAAGACCGCCAATGAAAATGGCATTGCCATTGACGTGCGCTGTTGCGGATCGAAGTGTGTCCCGCCCGGCACCAGCTCCCCTTCTCCCGCTTGCGGGAGAAGGATGGGATGAGGGCGCTCTTCGATGAACCGCCAGCGCGGCTACACCCTGATCGAAGTCATCGTCGCCTTCGCTTTGCTGGCCCTGGCGATGACACTGCTGCTCGGCACGCTGTCCGGCGCGGCGCGACAGGTGCGTTGGTCGGCGGACGCCGGACGCGCCACGCTGCATGCGCAATCGTTACTCGACCAGACCGGCGTCGGCGAGGCACTGCAGCCCGGGCGACGCGACGGCGAGTTCGAGGGCGGACGTTATCGCTGGTCGCTCGAAGTCGTCCCGTACGTCGACGTGGCGCAGGCGTCGCAGGCCGGCGTCGATCCGTCCGCACCGCAACTGATGCGGCTGGTGCTGTCGGTGCAGTGGCGCGACGGCGGCCCGCGCGAGCGCCTGCAGCTGCAGTCGTTGCGGTTGGTTGCGCCGGATGCGACGCAGGGCGTCTCGCTGTGATGAGCTGCGTGTGCAAGCGCTCCAGCTCCTCCCCCTGCGAATGCAGGGGGAGGTTGGGAGGGGGTGTCGTCGGATCGCGGGAAGTCCTTCGAAGGGATAACCGGATCCCACGCAACCCCTCCCCAGCCGCCCCGGCCTTCGCGCGTAGCGCTCAGGCGCTCTTCGGCCCGCGAGCCAATGGCTCGCAAGCGGGCCTCATCGCCCCCTGCATTCGCAGGGGAGGGAGCAACGCCCGCGGCTTTACCCTGATCGAAGTGTTGTTGGCCACCGTCCTCCTCGCCGCCGGCCTTGCACTCGCCTTCGCCACGCTCCGCGCCGCCACCATCACCTCGCAGCGCGGCGAGCTGATGGCGCAGCGCAGCGAGCGCATGCGCGCGGTCGAGGGGTTCCTGCGTCGGCGTATCGCGTCCGCGCTGCCGATCGGCTTCGGCATCGACGAGACCACGGGCACGCAGTTGCGCTTCATCGGCGAACCCGATCGCATGCGCTTCGTGGCGGACTTGCCCGATTACCTCGGTCGCGGTGGTCCGCATCTGCACGATGTCCGCATCGTCGACGACGGTAATGGTGCGCGCCTGGTGGTGTCGCTGCCAATGGTGCTGGCCGGCGAGGTCGTGGAGGATCGCGACGCGCGCCCACCCGAAGCGCTGGTGCCCGATCTCAAGGAGGCCCGCTTCCGCTATCGCGGCCTCGACGACCAGAACCAGCTCGGCGACTGGCTGGACGACTGGGGCGCCACCGATCGCCTGCCGCTGCAGGTGCGCATCGACATCCAGAGCGCCGACGGGATGGTCTGGCCGATGCTGGTCGTCGCCTTGCCGCAGTCGGCGAGCGCCGGCGGCACCGGGGAGTTCCGGTGATCGGACGCGCGCGGTTGCGATGCCTGCCGAAAATCCCTGTCATGAATGCACAGGGCGCCGCCTTGCTTCTGGTGATGTGGTTGATCGCGTTGCTGACCGCGCTGGTCGGCGCGTTCGCGCTGACCGCGCGGATCGAAAACCTGCAGGGCCGCGTCCTCAGCCAGGGCGTGGTCGCCGAGCAGGCCGCGCGCGCCGGCCTCGAATACGCGATGGTGCGGGTGGTCGACCCCGAGCCCACCCGGCAATGGCTGCCCGATGGCCGCCCTTACCAGTGGCGTTTCGGCGACGCCGCGATCACCGTGAAGATCGTCGACGAGACCGCCAAGATCGACCTCAACGCTGCCGAACAGCCGCTGCTGGACGCGCTGTTCCGCACCGTCGGTGCCGAACCCGACCTCGCCGCGAGCGTCGCCTCGGCGATCATCGACTGGCGCGATCCCGATCCCCTCAGCCAGCCGCAGGGCGGTGCCGAGGATCCGCAGTACGCCGCGGCCGGGCGGCCTTACGGCGCCAAGGATGCGCCGTTCGACACCGTGGCCGAGGTCGAACAGGTCCTGGGCATGACGCCGGCGCTATATGCCAAGGTCGCCGAACACCTCACCGTCTACACCGGCCAGGCCCAGCCCGACCAGACCTATGCCAGCGCCGAAGTGCTGCAAGCGATGGGCGTGGACCCGACTCCGATCCTGCAGCAGCGCAGCGGAACTCCGCTCCCCGGACAGCAGTCCCTCGTGGGCTCCGGCAGCGGCACGTATAGTATCGACAGCCGCGCGCGGCTCCCGGACGGCCGCGAAGCGACGTTGCGGGTCGTGGTTCGCGCGGGAGCCAGTGGCGTGCCGGGTTCGGCTTATACGCCGCTGCGTTGGGAGGAAGGAGCTTCGCCGCGATGATGCCTGCTGATCAAACTGCCGCTGCCAGCGCGGCAGCGCCCACGTCCGCCCGCGATCGTTTCGGGGGTTGGGGCGTGCGCGTGCGCGGCATCGGCGGCCTCTGGCACTGGTGGCTGCAGGCGCTGGCCACCTGGATGCCGGCGCGGCTGCGCGCCCTGTTCGGCCTGGCCCGCGCGCGCCTGCTGTTGCAACCCGACGGCGACAGCCTGCGCCTGTCGCTGGAGCGCGGCGACGAACGCCGCGACCTGGGCCAGGTGCCCTGGCCGGGCGATGCGGTCGGCGCGGACGCGCTGGCGGCGGACGCGATGGCCGACGATCCGCTGGCGCCGCTGCTGGCGCATTCCATCGTCGACCTGCCGCGCTGGTTGCTGCTGCCGGCCGCCAGCGGACTGCGCCGCCCGCTCACCTTGCCGGCCGCGGCCGCCGACCGCCTGCGCGACGTGCTGGCCTTCGAAATCGACCGGCAGACGCCGTTCACCGCCGCCGGCGTGCATTACGACGCGCGCATCACCGGCCGCCGGGGTGATGGCCAGCTCGAGGCCGAACTCGTGGTGGTGCCGCGCGACACGCTCGATGCGGCGCTCGCCGGACTCGGCGCGCTGACCGGTTCGCTGACCGGTGTCGACATGGCCGGTCGCGACGGCCGTGCGCTCGGCGTCAACCTGCTGCCCGGCGCCCAGCGCCGCCGTCGCGCCGATCCGTGGCGCGCGTGGAACCTGGCGCTGGCCGCAGTCGCGGTGATCGCGCTCGCCGCCGGCCTGTGGCAGATGCTCGCCAACCGCGAGGCGGCCGCCGATGCGTTCGAGGCGACCACCACGCAGCACGTCAACGAGGCGCGCCGCGTCGCCATCGACAAGCGCCAGCTGATCGACACCGTCGAGGGCCTGCGCTTCCTGCAGACCACGCGTGCGGGGCGGCCGACGACGGTGGAGGTGCTCGACGAGCTCAGCCGCCGCCTGCCCGATTCGACGTATCTGGAAAAACTGTCGATCGAGGACGACCGCCTGCTGCTGATCGGTTTGAGCGGCGAAGCTTCTGCGCTGGTGCAGCGCCTCGAAGGTTCCAAGCTGTGGCGCTCGCCGGCGCTGACCGGCGCGTTGCAGCCCGATCCGCGCACCGGCCGCGACCGCTTCACGCTGACCGCCGAACTCGCCATCGCCGCCGCACCGGCCAACGGCAACGCCGACAGGTCGAACCAGGAGAACGCGCGTGCGCGACGCAATCCCTGACCGCGAGCGCTGGCTGGCGCTGGGCGTGCTGGCCGCGCTGCTCGTGCTCGCCTACCTGGTGCTGCTGCACCCGTGGTGGACGGTCCCCATCGTCGATCTCAACGACAGGATCGAAAACCTGCAGCAGCGCGACCTGCGCGCGCGCATGGAACTCAAGCAGGCGCCGGACGTGCGCAAGCGGCTCGAGGCGGTGCAGGCGCAGGCCGCGCGCATTCCCGGCTTCATGCCCGAGCGCACGCCCGAACTGGCGACCTCGGCGCTCGTGCAGCGCCTGGAAACCGCCGTCGCCGAAGCCAGTCCCGGCAACCGCAGTTGCGCGATCACCAACCGCTCACCGTTGACCGAACCGCGCCAGCAGCGCTTCCCGCGCGTGGTCGTGCAGGTGCGCTTGCGCTGTGGCAGTCCGGAACTCGCCGCGGTGCTGCATTCGCTCGAGAGCGGCGCGCCGCGCCTGTTCGTCGACAACCTCAACGTGCTCGTGCAGCGCTATTTCTTCGCCGCCGGCCAGGGGCCGCAGAACGGCGGACTCGACGTCAGCTTCGACCTCTACGGCTACATTCAACCTCTGCCTGGCCAACCGCTGCCCGGAGCCTCCGCGAATGCGCGTTGACGGAACCGCAGACGCAGGCGGCAGCAAGGCCTGGGCCGGTCCGAGGACCTGGCTACTCGCCGCGGTGGCGGGCTGGGCGCTGGCGATCTGGGCGCTGGGCTTGTTCGGCCTCGGCGGGCGCATCGAGGTCTTGCCCGACGATCCGTCGTTGCTGCAGCGCCTGCCGCAGGCCGCCAAGCCCGGAGCGGAGCGCCTGGGACCGCTGGGCCAGTATTCGGAGATCGGCGCGCGACCGCTGTTCAGCGACGATCGCCGGCCGCAGCCGTTCTTCATCAATCCGGAAGGCGAGGGCGAGGAGCAAAACACCTTCGACTTCGTCCTCACCAGCGTGCTGCTGACGCCGCGCCTGACGATGGCGATCGTACAGCCGACCGGGGGCGGCGATCCGGTCCGCCTCAAAATCGGTGAAGCACCCGAAACCGCGCAGGCCTGGGCGCTGGCCAGCGTCAAGCCCCGCAGCGTGGTCTTCAACGGGCCCGAGGGCGAACGCACGCTCGAGTTGCGCGTGTTCGACGGTGTCGGTGGCGAGCCGCCGACGGCGGTCGCCGCGCCGCCGCAGCCGGGACAACCGCCACGACCGCAGCCACAACCGGGTACACGCCAGAGCCGCGCGCTCATTCCGCTGCCCGTACCGCCGGCGGCGAATCGACCGGCCGCGCAACCACCGGACGCCGCGGCTGTCGACAGCGGCGCGCAACCTTCGCCCGAGGCCCAGGCCGAGGCGATCCGGCAGCGCATCGAGGCCCGCCGCGCGCAATTGCTGGAGCAGTCGAAACAGCCAGCACCGACTAAGACCCCGTAGAGTGACCGAATGAACTTCAGCCTCAAATTTCCGCCCCTCGCCGCCGCACTGCTGGCCACGCTGCTGGCCGCGTGTGCCTCGATGCCGGCGCCGAACATCAGGCGCGAAGGCAACACGCCGCGCCTCGCCCAGGCCGCGCGCGCGGAGGCGACCACCGCCGATGGCGCGCAGGCGCAGCCGCTCGCGGGCGAAGAGGACGACGGCACGCCGAAGGCACAAATCCGCCGCGGCACCGGGCAGACGATCAACCGTAGCGCCGCCAGTTCGCCGCTGCCGAACCTGGCCGGCACCACCGGCGAGGCGACCTTCAACTTCGAGGGCGAGTCGCTGCACGCCGTGGTCAAGGCGATCCTCGGCGACATGCTCGGCCAGAACTACGTCATCGCGCCGGGCGTGCAGGGCACGGTCACGCTGGCGACGCCCAAGCCGGTCAGCCCGGCCGCGGCGCTGTCGCTGCTGGAGATGGTGCTCGGCTGGAACAACGCGCGGATGGTCTACAGCGACGGCCGCTACAACATCGTGCCCGCCGACCAGGCCGTGGCCACCGGTGCCGTCGCGCCGCGCACCGGCTCGCCGTCGACCGCGCGCGGATTCGAGGTGCGCGCGGTGCCGCTGCGCTACATCTCCGCCACGGAGATGGAAAAGCTGCTCAAGCCCTATGCGCGCCCGAACTCGATCGTCAGCGTCGACAACGGCCGCAACCTGATCACGATCTCCGGCACGCGCGGCGAGCTGGAGAACTACCTGCGCACGATCGAGGTGTTCGACGTCGACTGGATGTCGAGCATGTCGGTCGGCGTGTTCCCGCTGCAGACGGGCAAGGCCGCCAAGGTCGTGGCCGACCTGGAGAAGGTATTCGGCGAGCAGAGCAAGTCGCCGGTCGCCGGCATGTTCCGCTTCATGCCGCTGGAAGGCGCCAATGCGGTGCTGGCGATCACGGCGCAGGCGGATTATCTCGACGATATCCAGCAGTGGATCGACCGTATCGACGGTGCCGGCGACGGCGTGCGCCTGTTTTCCTACGAGCTGAAGTACATCACCGCCAAGGATCTTGCCGAGCGCCTCGCCGAGGTCTATGGCGGCGGTCGTGGCGGCTCCAGCGGCAGCGACGGCGGCGGTCGGGCGTCGCTGATGCCGGGCCTGGAATCCACTTCGATCGGCGACAGCGGCATCGACGGCAAGGGCGACAGCTCGGCGACGATCGGCGGCGGCAATGGCGACAGTGGCAGCAGTAGCGGCATGGGCGGCGGCTCGCTATCGCTGGGCGAGCGCGCCGGCGGCAATGCCGCGGTCACGCTGGAGGTCGACGGCGACAAGGTCGGCGTCTCGGCGGTCGACGAAAGCAACACCTTGCTGGTGCGTTCGAGTGCGACGGCATGGAAGTCGATCAAGGACGTCATCGACAGGCTCGACGTGATGCCGTTGCAGGTCCACATCGAGGCGCAGGTGGCCGAAGTGGCGCTCAGCGGCGACCTGAGCTATGGCGTCAACTGGTTCTTCGAGCGTGCCGTCACCGACAATGGCCTGCCGACGGCGGTCGGCCGCGATACCTGGAGCACGCTCGCGGGCAGCATCAAGCCGGCCGGCGGCACCAATCCGCGGCCTGGCCTGGACCTTCCTCGGCCGCAACGCCGCCGCGGTGATCAGCGCGCTCGACGAAGTCACCGACGTGCAGATGCTGCAGTCGCCGTCGGTGATGGTGCGCAACAACTACGAGGCGACGTTCAACGTCGGCGACCGCATCCCGATCTCGTCGGTGACGGTCAACCCCGGCCTCGGCAACGACACGGTCAGCCAGGTCCAGTACCTCGACACCGGCATCATCCTCAAGGTGCGTCCGCGCGTGACCAAGGACGGCACGGTGTTCCTCGACATCGTCCAGGAAGTCAGCTCGCCGACCGGCAATCCGGATGCGAACGGCAATGTCCGCATCTCGACGCGCAAGCTCAAGACCAACGCGGTCGTGCAGAGCGGCGACACGACGCTGCTGGCCGGCCTGATCCAGGACGGCGTGACGCGCGGTTCGTCCGGCTTTCCCGGGCTCAGCCGCATCCCGGTGATCGGCGGTCTGTTCGGCAGGCAGAACACCGGGCAGAAACGCAGCGAGGTGATCATCCTGCTGACGCCGACGCTGGTCCGCGATCCGGGCGAGTCGCGCGACCTCACCGACGAATACAGCCGCCGCTTCCGCGCCATGGAACCGCTCAACCGGAAACCGAAGCAGTAGCGGTGAGCGCCTGTCGGGGCAGGGCATGACCGAATTGCCAGTGGTGGTGCTGCCGGTCGGCGTCGACGACGACGCCCTCGACGCCTGCCTCGCCGCGCTCGACACCGCCACGCCTGCGGGCACGCGCATCTGGTTGGCCGACGACGCCCAGGCCGGTCCGCGAGGACTGGCGATCATCGAACGCTGGCTCGCGCGCACGCCGTTGCGTGCCGACTACACGCGGCGGCAGCGCCGCATCGGCGAGGTGGCGCACCTCGACGAAGCCCTGAAAGCCTGCGGCGACAGCGACGTGATCGTGCTGGCGCCCGATGCCGTGCCGTTGGCGGGCTGGGCGCTGCAACTGGCGGCGTGCTTCTCGCGCGACGCCTCGATCGCCACCGCCACGCCGTGGTGCAACGCCGGCGAAGCCGCCGCCTGGCCGCGCTGCGGCGAGATCGCGCCGTTGCCGGATGAGCCCGAACGCCTGGCGCAGGCCGCCGCGGCGATGCCGCCGCACCATCCCGAGCTGCCCGCCGCCGTCGATCACGCCGTTGCCCTGCGCGGCAACGCGCGCCGCCGCGCGGGCGGGCTCGATGCGGCGAGCTACGCCTCGTGGTACGCGGCGCTGATCGACCTGTCGCTGCGCCTGTCCGGACTCGGCTGGCGCAATGCGCTGTGCGAAACGGCGTTCGTCGCGCGCGGTGGCGAAGGCGGCCCCGCCGACGGCGACCTCGACGCGCTCGCGGTGCGCTGGCCGGCGTGGCATGCGCGGCTGGCGAATTTCCTGATGGAGGATCCTTTGCGCGAAACACGCGAAGCATTGACACGCGGCTACGCGGGCATCGATCCGCCGCAGGCGCAGCGCGAACTGTTCATGGGCGAGGCTGGTCTTCCACGGGGAGAAAGCTGATGCGCTACGGCTTGCCGGCAGCAGTCCGGAAATATTGTCGTCCCGAGCGTAGCGAGGGACCTGCTTGTCGACAGCAGATCCCTCGCTGCGCTCGGGATGACAATGTTTTCTTCTTCATCCGGTCAGTTTCGATGAGGACGCAGTCAGCATGACGCCCGCGGCCGACATCGCCGCCATCGTCGTCAGCCACGAAAGCGGCGCGACCATCGACGACTGCCTCGCGCGCCTGCGCGCCGCCGACGGCGTCGCGCAGATCCGCGTCATCGACAATGCCTCGCAGGACGGTACCCTCGCCATCGTCCAGCGCCACGCCGCGGCCGACGCGCGCGTGCGCTTCATCGGCAATCCCGACAACCCGGGCTTCTCCGTCGCCTGCAACCAGGGTGCCGCCGAATGCGACGCGTCGTGGCTGGCGTTCGTCAACCCCGACTGCCTGGTCGAGGCGGATTCGCTGTCGCGATTGCGCGATCTCGCGCGTGACGCCGCGCACGACGCCGGCCGCGACATCCTGCTCGGCGCCGACCTGGTCGACGAACACGGCGCGCGCGATCCGGCCGCGCGCCGCCGCGATCCGGATTTCGCCGCGATGCTCGGCTCGCGCGCTGCCCGCGAGCTCGGCATCGCACCCGACAACGCGCTGCGGCTGCAAGGCGTGGATGCGATCTCCGGCGCACTGATGCTGTTGTCGCGCGATCTGTTCGATCGCCTCGGCGGCTTCGACAGCGGCTACCGCCTGCATGCCGAGGATCTCGACCTGTGCCGCCGCGCCCGCCTTGCCGGCGCGGCGATCGCGGTCGCCAACGGCGTGCGCGTGGTGCACTTGCGCGGCATCTCCAGCCAGGCGCGCCCCTTGTTCGTCGAATGGCACCGGCATCGCGGGCTGGCGCGCTATTTCCGCAAGTTCGAGGCACCGCGGCGCGGCTTGCTCACGCGCCTGTGCGTTTACGGCGCCATCTGGGCGCGTTTTCCGTTTGCCGCGTTGCGCGCGCTGCTGCGCTGACCTGCCGGCGCTCGCGGTCGAAGGCGCTCCGAAAATTTCGGAAACACGATACCTTCAACGGTAGCGGTTGATCTCGTCGCACAGCGCCTTGGTCGCGTTGCGCGCCGCTTGCGCATGATCGTCGCCGCCCGACGCATACAGGATCGCGCGCGACGAGCTGATCATCAGCCCGCTGCCGTCGCTGCTGCGGCCGTTGCGCACGACGGCCGCGACATCGCCGCCCTGCGCGCCGACGCCGGGGATCAGCAGCGGCATGTCGCCGACCAGCATGCGCACCTGCGCCAACTCTTCGGGGAACGTCGCCCCGACGACCAGCGCGCAGTTGCCGTTCGCGTTCCACTTGTTCGCCACGGTAGCCGCGACGCGCAGGTACAGCGGCTTGCCGCCGACGTCGAGCTCCTGGAAATCGCGTGCGCCCGGATTGGAGGTGTGGCACAGGATCACGATGCCCTTGTCGGCGCGATCGAGGAACGGCTGCACCGAGTCGCGACCCAGGTAAGGATTGGCGGTGACGGCGTCGGCGTCGTAGCGGTCGAACGCTTCGGCTGCGTAGTGCTCGGCCGTGCTGCCGATGTCTCCGCGCTTGGCATCGAGGATCACCGGGATGCCGGGATGCGTGGCGTGGAGATGCGCGATCAGGCGTTGCAGCGCGTCTTCGGCGCGGCGCGCGGCGAAATGCGCGATCTGCGGCTTGAAGCAGCAGGCGTAGTCGGCAGTGGCGTCGGCGATGTCGCGGCAGAAGGCGAAGATGGCGTCGGGGTCATCGACGAACTTCGCCGGGAATTTCGCGGGCTCGGGGTCGAGGCCGACGCAGACGAGGGAGTTGGCGCTGGACCAGCGGTTCTTGAGGGTTGTGATGAAGTTCATCTGCTGTCCGCGATCACCAGTGTTGTCATTCCGAGCGTAGCGAGGAATCTCGGTCTTGTGTTGATGCCGGGCGCAGCAGCAGATCCCTCGCTGCGCTCGGGATGACGATCCGGCAAAGGCGCGTCCGCGTTGCGGGCGCGCGCCGGATCGTCACTTCAACGCCTTGAACCGCAACCGGTGCGGCTGCGCGCCTTCCTCGCCCAGCCTGCGCTTCTTGTCTTCCTCGTATTCGCGATAGTTGCCCTGGAAGAACTCGACATGGCTGTCGCCCTCGAACGAGAGGATGTGCGTGGCGATGCGGTCGAGGAACCAGCGGTCATGCGAGATCACGAACACGTTGCCCGGGAATTCGAGGATCGCGTCCTCGAGCGCGCGCAGCGTCTCGATGTCGAGGTCGTTGGACGGCTCGTCGAGCAGCAGCACGTTGCCGCCCTGCAGCAGCGTCTTGGCCAGGTGCAGGCGGCCGCGTTCGCCGCCCGACAGCGTGCCGACCAGCTTCTGCTGGTCCTGGCCCTTGAAATTGAAGCGACCGATGTAGGCGCGCGACTGGATCTCGATGCCGTTGATGTTGAGGATGTCGGCGCCGCCGGAGATTTCCTGGAACACGTTGTGGTTGCCGGTCAGCGCATCGCGGCTCTGGTCGACATAGGCCAGCTTGACCGTCGGTCCCATCGTGATCGAGCCCTTGTCCGGCTTCTCCTGCCCCGTGATCATCTTGAACAGCGTCGACTTGCCGGCGCCGTTCGGACCGATGATGCCGACGATCGCGCCCGAAGGCACGATCAGGCTGAGATCGTCGATCAGCAGGCGGTCGCCGAAGCTCTTCGACACGCCCTTGAACTCGACCACGGACTGGCCGAGGCGCTCGCCCGGCGGAATGAAGATCTCGTTGGTCTCGTTGCGCTTCTGGTAGTCGACCGCCTGCAGTTCCTCGATGCGTTGCAAGCGCGCCTTGCCTTTGCTGCGGCCGCCCTTGGCGTTGCTGCGCGCCCATTCGAGTTCGCGCTGGATCGCCTTCTGCCGTGCCTTCTCGCCGGACTCTTCCTGCTTCAGGCGCGCGTCCTTCTGCGTCAGCCAGTCGGTGTAGTTGCCCTTCCACGGGATGCCCTTGCCGCGATCGAGTTCGAGGATCCATTCGGCGGCGTTGTCGAGGAAGTAGCGGTCATGCGTGACGGCGACCACGGTGCCGGCGTAGCGGGCGAGGAACTGTTCCAGCCACTCGACCGATTCGGCATCGAGATGGTTGGTCGGTTCGTCGAGCAGCAGCATGTCGGGCTTCTGCAGCAGCAGCTGGCACAGCGCGACGCGGCGCTTCTCGCCGCCGGACAGTTTGCCGATGATCGCTTCCCACGGCGGCAGGCGCAGCGCGTCGGCGGCGACTTCGAGCTGGTGCTCGAGCGTATGCGCGTCGCCGCTGGCGAGGATCGCCTCGAGGCGCTGCTGCTCGGCGGCGAGCTTGTCGAAATCGGCGCCTTCTTCGGCATAGGCCTCGTAGACGCGGTCGAGCGCGGCCTGCGCGCTGAGCACGTCGCCGACGCCGACCTCGACCGCCTCGCGCACGGTGTGCTCGGGGTTGAGCTGCGGCTCTTGCGCGAGATAGCCGATCTTGGTGCCGGGCTGCGCGCGCGCCTCGCCGTTGAAGTCGGTATCGACGCCGGCCATGATCTTCAGCACCGTCGACTTGCCGGCGCCGTTGAGGCCGAGCAGGCCGATCTTGGCGCCCGGGAAGAACGACAGCGAGATGTCCTTGATGATCTGGCGCTTCGGCGGCACGGTCTTGCTGACGCCGTTCATGGTGAAGATGTATTGCGACATGGAAACTCCGGGAGAAGGCGCTGCCCGAACCCGCACAAGCCTTGTGCAGGCGAACGAAGGCCGAGGGATGAGACGAATTATACCGGGATGGCGCGGCTGGCTGGCGTCTTAACGGCCGTCGTCGGGCCCGGTTTCAGGAGGATGCGATTCAGCCGGCCGGGCAGATGCTTGCGGCACGTCCCTCGACAAGGAAAAACACCATGCATTCGCTCACCAAGCTCGGCGCGTCACTGCTGCTGGTCCTGTCGGCGGTGGCCATGCCGGCCATCGCCCGCGACGGCAACAGGGGCCACGACCGGGATGATCGGGGCTATAGCGATCGGGCTATAGCGATCGCGGTCACCACGATCGCGGCCGCGACTACGATCGCCGAGATGATCGCCGTGACGATCGACGCTGGGATGATCGCCGCTGGGACGACGACCGTCGCGGTCGCGGCCACGGCTATGCCTACGGCCACGACAAGCGTCACTACTACCCGGCGCCGCGCTGGAACGGGCCGGGCTATCGCACCGGCTATTACTACGCGCCGCCGCCGCGCTGGGTGCGTGGCGGTCGCATCTACGGTCCCGGTTACGGCCCGACCTACGTGGTGACCGACTATCGCGGCTACGGCTTGCGTTATCCGCCGCATGGCTACGGCTGGAGGCGCGACGACCACGGCCATTTCCTGCTGGTCGCGCTGGCGACGGGCGTCATTGCCGATCTGATCTACCACGGCGGCCACTGAGCCAGCCATGGCTGGTTGCAGGCAGCGAGGGCGCGTCGCAGGACGCGCCCTTTTTCGTTGCCCGCACGGCGCCATGCCGTGAGCTGCGCGCTCGGCGGTGAAACGGCCGTCAACCTTGTCCGGCGCCGGCTGAAAATGCCGTCGAATGGCGGTGGGCGCTACAATCCAGCGCTGTCCGTCCCCCTGGAGCCTCAATGTTCCCCCGCGACTCCCGCATCGAAGGTTTCGACCCCGAACTGGCCGCGGCGATCGCGTCCGAGAACCGCCGCCAGGAAGACCACGTCGAGCTGATCGCGTCGGAGAACTACGCCAGCCCGCGGGTGATGGAGGCCCAGGGCAGCCAGCTGACCAACAAATACGCCGAGGGCTACCCGGGCAAGCGCTACTACGGCGGCTGCGAATACGTCGACATCGCCGAGCAACTGGCGATCGACCGCTGCAAGCAGCTGTTCGGGCGCCGCGTTCGACAAGATGTACGCGAACGTGCAGCCGCATTCCGGCTCGCAGGCCAACCAGGCGGTGTACTTCGCGCTGCTGCAGCCGGGCGACACCATCCTCGGCATGTCGCTGGCGCACGGCGGCCACCTCACCCACGGCGCCAAGGTCAACATCAGCGGCAAGCTCTTCAACGCCGTGCAGTACGGCGTCGACGGCGACGGCCTGATCGACTACGACGAGGTCCAGCGCCTGGCCGACGAGCACAAGCCGAAGATGCTGGTCGGCGGTTTCAGCGCCTATTCGCAGTTCATCGACTGGGAGCGCATGGCCGCGATCGCCAAGTCCGTCGGTGCGATCTTCTTCGTCGACATGGCGCACGTCGCCGGCCTGGTCGCCGCCGGCGTCTATCCGAACCCGGTGCCGCACGCCGACGTCTGCACCTCGACCACGCACAAGACGCTGCGCGGACCGCGCGGCGGCCTCATCGTGGCGAAGGGTGGCAACGAGGACATGGAGAAGAAGCTGCAATCGATCGTCTTTCCCGGCATCCAGGGCGGCCCGCTGATGCACGTCATCGCGGCCAAGGCCGTGGCCTTCAAGGAAGCGCTGGAGCCGGAGTTCAAGGCCTACCAGCAGCAGGTCGTGAAGAACGCGCAGGCGATGGCCGAAACGATGATCGCGCGCGGCTACAAGATCGTCTCCGGCGGCACCCAGAACCACCTGATGCTGGTCGACATGATCGGCAAGGGCATCACCGGCAAGGATGCCGAAGCCGCGCTCGGCAAGGCGCACATCACCGTCAACAAGAACGCGGTGCCGAACGATCCGCAGAAGCCGTTCGTGACGTCTGGCCTGCGCATCGGCACGCCCGCCGTGACCACGCGTGGCTACATGGAGACGGATTGCGTGGCGCTGGCGAACTGGATCTGCGATGTGCTGGATGCGCCGAAGGACGAGAAGGTCATCGCGGGCGTGCGGGCCAACGTGGAGAAACAGTGTGCGCAGTTTCCGGTTTATGGTTGAGGAACGAGTGCAGAGGAACGAGGAACGAGTGGAAGCAATGCCACTGGTTCCGAGCGACCCGTCCCTGGCTACTCGCTCCTCACTCGTTCCTCCTTACTCGTTCCTTTTGACTCGCCCCTGATCCATGCACTGCCCCTTCTGCCAGCACGTAGACACCCGCGTCATCGATTCGCGCGTCAGCGACGACGGCGCGACGATCCGCCGCCGGCGCGTCTGCGAAGCCTGCGGCGAGCGCTTCAGCACGATGGAGACGATCGAGCTCAAGCTGCCGGTGGTCATCAAGTCCGACGGCCGACGCGATACGTTCGACGCGCGCAAGCTGCGCATGGGCTTCGATCGCGCATTGAACAAGCGGCCGGTCTCGGAGGAACAGATCGAAAGCGCCGTGCGCGCCGTGATCCACCAGTTGCGCATGACCACCGAGCGCGAGATCGCCTCGCGCCGCGTCGGCGAGTTCGTGATGGCGGAGCTGCGTAAACTCGACCACGTCGGCTACGTGCGCTTTGCCTCGGTGTACCGCTCGTTCGAGGATGTCGCCGATTTCCGCGAGGAACTCGACCGCCTCGAACGCGACCTGCCCGGCGAGGGCCAGTTGCCGCTGCTCGGCGCCGAGGTGGTGCATATCGACAAGGGACGCAAGCGGTGAGCTGGCACGCGCAAGGCCACGCCTGTCTGTTTGCGCTCGCCCTGTGCCTGGCCTCGCCTCTGCATGCCGCGGAGCCGGCGGCAGTCGAGCCCGCCGCCGCCACGGCGATCGATGCGGACCTCGTCGGGCACTACTACCTGAGCGGCATCATGGAAACGGGTTCGGAATTGCTGCTGCGGCCCGACGGCCGTTTCCAGTGGTACCTCGCCTATGGCGCACTCGATCTCACCGCTGAGGGGCGCTGGAGTCGCGACGGCACTCACGTGCTGCTCGACCCGGACAAGACCGATGGCCCCGCGCAGTCTCCGGAGCCCAGGTTCCAGCGCATGCGCCTGCGCGTCGACGGCCAGGACCTGGTGCCGGCCTGGCCGTGGGAAGACGGAGCCGAGCGCGGTCGCTATTCGCGTGAGTGATCCGGTGTTCAGTGCGACCGACCACGCGATGATGGCGCAGGCCCTGCGCCTGGCCGAGCGTGCCGCCTATACGACCAAGCCCAATCCGATGGTCGGCTGCGTACTCGCGCATGGCGATGAAGTGGTCGGCGAAGGCTGGCACCAGCGCCAGGGTGGGCCGCATGCGGAGGTGTTCGCCCTGCAGGCCGCCGGTGCGCGCGCGCAAGGCGCGACCGCGTATGTGACGCTCGAGCCGTGCGCGCATACCGGACGCACCGGGCCATGTGCGGATGCGCTGATCGCCGCCGGCGTGGCGCGCGTCGTCGCAGCGATGCGCGATCCGTTCCCGCAGGTCGACGGTGCCGGTTTCGAGAAGCTGCGCGCGGCCGGTATCGCAGTCGAACACGGGCTGATGGAAACCCAGGCGCGCCACCTCAACCGCGGCTTCCTGTCGCGCATCGAACGCGGCAGACCGTGGTTGCGCGTCAAGCTGGCGACCAGCCTCGACGGCCGCAGCGCGATGGCGAGCGGCGAGTCGAAATGGATCAGCGGCGATGCCGCGCGCGACGACGTGCATCGCTGGCGCGCGCGCGCCGGCGCCTTGCTGACCGGCGCGGGCACCGTGCTGGCCGACGATCCGCAGCTCACGGTGCGTTTCGGGGATGCGACCGAGTTCGTCGCGCCGCTGCGCGTGGTGCTCGATCCGGGCCTCGCCACGGTCGCGCGCGGCCGCGTGCGCGAGGGCGGAGCGCCGACGCTCTATTTGCACGCCCCCGACGCCAAGGCGCCGCAGGGATTCAGCGCCGATCATGCCGCGGTCGCGATGCAGGACGGCTCGCTGGATCTTTCGGCCGTGCTGAAGCTGCTGGCCGCGCGCGAGATCAACGAAGTGCAGGTCGAAGCCGGCGCCACGCTGGCCGGTGCGTTCCTGTCCGCCGGGCTCGTCGACGAACTCCTGCTGTACGTGGCGCCGGTCCTGCTCGGCGAACGCGCGCGCCCCTTGTTCGACGGCTTGCGCATCGACGCCATGGCGCAACGGCTGGCCATGCGCATCGTCGAGACACGCCGTGTCGGCGACGACGTACGCCTGCTGTTGCAACCGGAAGCGGCTCGCGCATGAGCGACCCGATCGCAGGCAAAGCCTTTGCCGATCATTTCTCCGCGGCAGCGGCCGACTACGCTAGTGCGCGGCCGGAGTATCCGGCGGCGCTGTTCGACTGGATCGCGCGAACCGCGCCGGCACGCAGTCGGGTGTGGGAAGCGGGCTGCGGCAGCGGCCAGGCCAGCCGCGACCTCGCGCGCGTGTTCGATGCCGTGTTCGCCACCGATCCGAGCGCCGCGCAGATCGCGCAGGCCCGCGGTCCCGACAACATCACCTTCGCGGTCGAGCCCGGCGAGCGCTGCAGCCTGCCCGATGCCAGCGTCGATGCGGTCTGTGTCGCGCAGGCGCTGCACTGGTTCGATCGCGACGCGTTCTTCGCCGAGTGCACGCGCGTGCTCGAGCCCGGTGGACTGCTGGTTGCCTGGGGCTACCAGGACATCGAACCGCCCGCGCACCTGCTGGCAGCGGTCGACGCCTTGCGCGCAGCGATCGAACCGTACTGGCCGCCGGAACGCGCGTTCGTCGATTCGGCTTATGCGCAGTTCGACTGGCCGTTCGAGCGCATCGAACCACCTGCGTTCGAGTTGCACGCGGATTGGAGCCTGCCGCGACTGCTCGGCTATTTCTCCAGTTTTTCCGCAGTCAAGCGCTATCGGGAGGCGAACGGCACCGATCCGGTAGCCGCCCATGCCGGGGCCATCGCGATCGCGTGGGGCGAGCCCGCTGCGACGCAGCCATTGCGCTGGCCGTTCTTCCTGCACGCACGAAGGAAGGTTTGATGTTCACGGGGCTCATCGAAGGCGTCGGCGCATTGCGCGCACGCGAAGCGCGCGGCGGCGATGCGCGCCTGACCATCGCCGTCGGCAGCCTGCCGTTCGCGGATGTCGCGCTGGGCGAGAGCATCGCCCTCAACGGTGTTTGCCTGACGGTGGTCGCGTTCGATGCCACCAGCTTCGCGGCCGATGCTTCCAATGAAACCCTGGCGCTGACCACGCTCGGCGATCTGCCGCTGGGCGCAGCACTGAACCTGGAGCGCGCGATGCTGCCGACCGATCGTCTCGGCGGGCACCTGGTCAGCGGGCATGTCGATGGGGTCGGGCGCGTCGAGCAGATCACGCCGGACGCGCGCGCGCAGCGTTGGCGCTTTTCCGCGCCGGTGGCGCTGCTGAAGTACGTCGCCCTGAAGGGATCGATCTGCGTCGACGGCGTCAGCCTGACCGTCAATGCGGTCGACGAGGCAGGGTTCGAGGTCGCGCTGATCCCGCATACCGTCGCAACATACGGCGTTCGCGCAGACGCCAATAGGCGCTGCGGTGAACCTGGAAGTCGACCTGGTCGCGCGCTATGTGGAGCGTTTGCTGCAATCCGCACCGCCATAATGTCGCCGTCGCGGCGAGAGCCGATCCCATTCCGTCGTCATCCCAGCGCAAACTGGGATCCAACTTGATCTTGTCGCTCGCCGGATTCGTGCCGAAGAGCAAAAATGGATCCCAGCTTGCGCTGGGATGACGACCAGCAAAACCAACCCGAGCGAATGCGATGTCGTTTTCTCCCATCCCCGAACTCCTCGAAGAACTCCGCGCCGGCCGCATGGTCGTCATCGTCGACGACGAGGACCGCGAGAACGAGGGCGACCTGATCATGGCCGCCGAACTGGTGCGCCCGGCCGACATCAACTTCATGGTCACGCACGCGCGCGGCCTGGTGTGCCTGTCGCTGGCGCGCGAACGCTGCCGGCAGCTCGGCCTGCCGCCGATGGTGCGCGACAACACTTCCGCGCACGGCACCAACTTCACCGTCAGCATCGAAGCCGCCGAAGGCGTGACCACCGGCATCTCGGCCTACGACCGCGCGCATACGATCCGCACCGCGGTGCGTCCCGATGCCGCGCCGTCGGACCTGTCGCAACCGGGCCACATCTTCCCGCTGATGGCGCAACCCGGCGGCGTGCTCAATCGCGCCGGGCATACCGAGGCCGCAAGCGATCTTGCGATGCTGGCGGGCTTCGAACCGGCCGGCGTGCTGGTCGAGATCCTCAACCCCGACGGCAGCATGGCGCGCCGCCCGCAACTGGAAGCGTTCGCGCGCGAGCATGGACTGAAGATGGGTTCGATCGAGGACCTGATCCGTCATCGCCTCGATACCGAACACACCATCGAACGCGTCGACGCGCGCGACATCGACACCGAGCATGGTGCGTTCAAGCTGTTCACCTATCGCGACCGGCTCAGCCACGGCCTGCATTTCGCGTTGCTGCGCGGCGACGCGGAGGCGTCCAGCCCGACGCTGGTGCGCGTGCACATGCAGAACCCGCTGGCCGACGGCCTGCACTGGCGGCGCAGCGATTTCGGGCCCGCCGTGGGCGATGTCCTCGCCGCGATCGCGCGCGAAGGCCGCGGTGCCCTCGTCCTGATCGGCGACAAGCACGAGCCCGACGCCCTGCTGGCCCGGATCCGCGAGCAACCCGAGCCGACGACGACGCGCGGCGGTGCGTTGGCCGAATGGCGCCGCAATGGCGCCGGTGCGCAGATCCTGGCCGATCTCGGCCTCGGCAAGCTGCGCGTGCTCGGTACGCCGCGCAAACAGGTAGGCCTGGCAGGCTTCGGGCTCGAGGTCGTCGAGTACGTGGAGCTGTAATCGACACCGACAAGGCGTGTCCGACTTCCCCGCCTTGCTAGACTGGACCTCCCCCGAGCTGTCGACACTCGCATGACCCACTACGAAGGCGACCTGCGTGCCCCCGACGGCGCGCGTTTCGCGATCATCGCCAGCCGCTGGAACCCGCGCATCACCGATACGCTGGTCAGCGGCGCGCGCAAGGCCTTCGCCGATCACGGCGTGGCCGAGGATGCGATCGACGTGATCCGCGTGCCGGGTGCCTGGGAGATTCCGGTCGCCGCCGCGCGCATCGCCGCGGGTAGCGCGCATCGCGCGATCGTCGCGCTCGGCTGCGTGGTGCGCGGCGACACGCGCCATTACGAACAGGTCGCCGACGGCTGCTCTGACGGCCTGATGCGCGTGTCGCTGGATTTCGGCCTGCCGGTCTGCAACGGCGTGCTGGCCGTGGACGATGCCGAGGACGCGGAAAGACGCGCCGGCGGCAGCCACGGCAACAAGGGCGAGGAAGCGGCGCTGGTCGCGATCGAAATGGCGCAGTTGCTGGAGCAGTTGCCGTGAGCCGCTCACCACAACCATCACCGCAGCAAGGACGGCATCGACCCGGTCGGCCGTTCGCGTCGCGCGCCGGCGCGCGCTGCAGGCGGTCTACGCCTGGCAGATGTCGGGTGCGGACGTGCGCAACGTCATCGCGCAGTTCGCGCACGAGCAGGCGCACGAAGTCGCCGACCTGGAATATTTCGAAGACCTGGTGCGCGGCGTCGACAAGCACCACGCCGACCTCGACGTCGCGCTCGCACCGTTCCTCGATCGCGGCGTCGAGGAAGTCGACCCGATCGAGCGCGCCATGCTGCGCATCTCCGCGTACGAATTGCGCCACCGGCTCGACGTGCCGTACCGCGTGATCATCAACGAGGCGCTGGAGACGGTGAAGCGCTTCGGTTCCGAGCACGGCCACACCTATGTCAACGGCGTGCTCGACAAGGCCGCTGCGGAATGGCGTGCGGTCGAGATCCAGGGGTCGCGGGCCAAATAGGTTCCTTGGGCTTGCGATTCTCGGATGTGTGAGCGGAGACCGCTTCGCGCGGGATGGCCGAGCCGGGAGGCAACTTGGGCGAGTTCGATCTGATCGCAAGCATTCGTGCCCGCGCCGCCGGCCGCGACGACGTGATCCTCGGCATCGGCGACGATGCGGCGATCGTGCAGGCTCCGCCCGGCCGGCAGATCGTCGTGGCGATGGACACGCTCAACGCCGGCGTGCACTTTCCGCAGGACACCGCGCCCGCCGACATCGGCTGGAAGGCGCTGGCGGTGAACCTGTCCGACCTCGCGGCGATGGGCGCGCTGCCGGCGTGGTGCACGTTGTCGCTGTCGCTGCCCGACGGCGACGCCGCGTGGGTCGATGGTTTTCTCGACGGCTTCCTCGCGCTGGCCGCGCAGCATGACGTCGCCCTGGTCGGCGGCGATACCACGCGCGGACCGCTGTCGATCTGCGTGACCGCGCTCGGCCTGGTCGAACCCGGACGCGCCTTGCGCCGCGATGGCGCGCGCGTCGGCGATGAGGTCTGGGTCACCGGTACGCTCGGCGATGGCGCGGGTGCGCTGGCGCAGTGGCGTGCCGGACTCGGCGTCGATGCGGCGCTGCGCGATCGCCTCGATCGGCCGACGCCGCGCGTCTCCGCCGGTTGCGCGCTTGCCGGCGTCGCCAATGCATGCATCGACGTCTCGGACGGTCTGCTGGCCGACCTCGGTCACGTCGCGCGCGCGAGCGGCGTCGGCATCGAGATCGCGATCGATGCGTTGCCGGCTTCGGCGGCGTTGGTGGATGGTTTCAACGCCGAAATCCGGCAGAGCTTGCAGGCCGCTGGCGGGGACGACTATGAATTGTGCTTCTGCACGCCGCGAGACGCCGATGCCAGGATCGCTGCCGTCGCAGCCTCGACCTCGACGCCGCTCACGCGCATCGGACGCGTGGTGGCGGGCAGCGGCGTGCGGGCAGTTGACGCGAAAGGCGAGGTTTGGACGCCTGCGAGCGCCGGTTACGAACATTTCCGGACGCGCACATAGGCGCGTCACGCCGGCGGCAAGACCTTGCCCGGATTGAGGATGCCGTCGGGATCGAACACCTGCTTGATCGCGCGCATCGCCGCGAGCGTCGGCGCATCGAAGGCATGCACCATGAAATCGCGCTTGGCCAGGCCGATGCCGTGCTCGCCGGACAAGGTGCCGCCGAGCGACAGCGTTAGCGCGAATAGCCGTGGCAGTGCGGCGCGCGCACGCGCGTTCTGCCCGGCGTCATCCGGATCGAACAGGATGTTGGCGTGCATGTTGCCGTTGCCGGCATGGCCGAAGGTGACGATCGGGATGTCGAATTCTCGCGACAGCGACTGGATCCCGTCGATGAGTTCGGGGATGCGCGAAACGGGCACCACCACGTCCTCGTTGATCTTGCCCGGCGCGATGCTGCGCAACGCCGGCGACAGCGCCTTGCGTGCGGCCCAGAGGTTCTCGCTGGCGAATACATCGGGTGCCGATTCGAGCGTCATCAGGCCGTTGCCACGCGCTGCGGCTTCCAAGGCAGCGACTGCGTGCGGCAGCGTTGCGAGATCGCCATCGGCCTCGATCATCAGCAGGGCGCCGGCGTCCTCGATGTCGGCGCCGCCGATCTCGCGTGCGAGGCGGATGCAGGCCGCATCCATGAATTCCAGCATCGCCGGCGCGACCGGTTGCGCCATGATCCGCGCCACCGCCGCGGCGGCGCTGGCGACGTCCGTATAGCGCGCGCGCAAGCTGGCACGTTGCGCGGGCAGCGGGGTGAGCTTGAGCGTGGCTTCGACGATCAACGCCAGCGTGCCTTCGCTGCCGACCAGCAGGTGGGTGAGGTCGTAGCCGGTCGCATCCTTGGTGGTCGCGCTGCCGCAGCGAATCAGTTCACCCAAACCCGTGACGGCTGCCAGGCCGAGCACGTTGTCGCGCGTGGCGCCGTACTTCACGGTGTGCGGGCCGCCGGCGTTGCAGGCGAGGTTGCCGCCGACCGTGCAGGTGTCGGCGCTGGCCGGATCCGGCGCCCAGAACAGGCCATGCGGCGCGAGTGCGCGTTGCAGGTCGCCATTCAACACACCCGGTTCGACGAACGCGACGCGATCGGCGGCGCGGATGTCGACGATGCGGTTCATGCGCTCGAACGACACCACCACGCCGCCGGCGGTAGGCAACACCGCGCCGGTGCTGCTGGAACCGGCGCCGCGCGCGACGATCGGCACGCGGTGCGCGCGGCAGGCGTTCACGATCGCGGCGACTTGTGCGGCGTCGGCCGGTAACGCGACCGCGTCCGGGAGTGCGGAGCGGCCGGAGTAGTCGCCGCCATGCGCTTGGCGCTCGCCTTCCGTGACGCGCCAACCGTCACCGAGAAGGGTGGCAAGTTCGTCGTTGAGCGAGGCGGGCAGGGCGGGCATGTGCGCATTGTAGGGCGCTGCACATGGTGCGTCGTTACGCGCGTAAGTGCTCGTCATCGTGCGAAAGCGGGGATCCAGTGACATGTCGCTTGCTTCGTTCCCTGGAGCAAAGCTTTCGCGCAAAGCGTGAACGCGGTTGCCTTGCGGCGGGGAAGCAAGCGACCTGAAGACACCCCTCCCCAGCCCTCCCCTGCCGTCGCAGGGGAGGGAGCAAAGCTGCCACTTGCGCGAAATTACGAGAAGTAACGCGTGACACCAGTTTTGAAAACAGGGTCAAGCGTCGTCCGCGCGAAACGCGTCGCGCAGCCAGATGATCTGCGGATGCTCGGGATCACCACTAGCATCGATCACGTCGAACCGGCACGCCGCCGCAGCGAACTCGCGATGCCCATGCAGGAAGGCCTGCGCCGCGTGCACGAGCTTGCGGCGCTTGCCCGCGTCGACCGAGGCGGCACCGCCGCCGAAGCGCGCGTCGCGCCGGTAGCGCACTTCGACGAAGACCAGCGTGGCGCCTTCCAACATGACCAGATCGAGCTCGCCGCCGCGATACGCTGCATTCGCGGCCACGTCGCGCAAGCCTGCACGCAGCAAATACTCGCGGGCTGCGGCTTCGACGCTGGCGCCGCGCGCGCGGCGATCGATCGGCTGCGGGCGATCAGCCGCCACTACCGGTCGTCAGCGGCACCATGACACCGCCGTTATACGTCGACCATGCGGGCAAGCGCAGCACGTTGCCTGTCGGATCGATGCTGAGCACGCCGGTCGCGCCCTGCAGGCTGGCGCTGCCGCTGTTGGCGAGGTGCTCGAGATAGGCGGTCAGCTGCCAGGCGTCATAGCCGAACGCGAACAGCTTGGCGGCCGGGCCGCGCGCGGTCGGCAGTTGCGCGCCGACGCCGGCAGCAGGCGGCAGTGCACGCATGCCGCCGGCGGTCCAGCTTTCGGTCGGGAAGGCGATGCCGTCGAGGCCGATGTTCTGCTCGGGCTTGGTGCCGGCGGAGGCGAGTTGCGAAGTCGCCACGCGCGGCTTGCCGCCAAGGCCTGCAGCGTAAAGCTGCGGTGCGACGACGCGCGCCTGTGCGCTCTTCACTGCGAAGAACACCGCATCGATGCCGCCTTCCTTCTGCGCCGAGGCGAGGAAGGCCGTCGTCAGATCGGCAGGCTTGTCGCCGACCACTGCGATGGTGTCGACGATGCTGCCTTCGCGCGCCTGCAGGCGCTCGCGGAAGGCGTTCACGCTGCGGCGCGCGCCGTCGTCGCCGTTGCTCAGCACCAGCACGCGGCGCGCTTTGCGTGACAGCAGGTATTCGGCGGCGGCGATGCCTTCGTCTTCGGGCGCCAGCGAGAAACTCGCATTGTTGGCGGGCGGCGTGGCGACACCGCGGTTGAGCGCGATCACGGGCACGGTGACCTGGCCGTCGCGGAACACGGCGGCCACTTCGTCGCGGCCGAGCGGGCCGAGCACCTGGTCGGCGCCTTCGGATACGGCCTTGGCGTAGGCCGTGACCGCCCCGGCCGGCGTGCCCGTGGTGTCGTAGAACACGAGTTCGGGCCGGCGTCGCTGTTCGCCGTAGTAGCCGGCGAGCAGGCCGTCGCGCACCGGCGCGGCGGCCGTGGACAAGGCGCCGGACAACGGCAGCAGGACCGCCAGCTTGACCGGCGGACGATAGCCGTCGCGCTCGGCAGGCGGGCGGTTGCCGGCGTCGAAATGCCAATGAGCGGCGCGCGCGGGGTCCGATGCGACGGCGTCGGGCTGCGATGGTGCACCGCTGACCTGCACGGTCGCACAGCTGGCCAGCGCCACGGCAAGCGCCGCAGCGATGAGCAGCCAGCTGGTCGAATGCGCCGTGCTCGAAGTCGCATGCCCCGTGGCCTGGCGCGGGATCATGCAAAAGCGGTTCAGTCTGGGGCTGGTCACGGGGGGCATCGGCGCCGTCCATGTGGGAACAGCTAGGATTCTACCTACCCGCACGTCAACGAGAGGATGTCATCACCGATGCCCAGGGCTGCCGTCAATGCCACGTCCGATGCGGCAACCCCCAGCGCAGCGGTGCCGGGGGCCGGCACGCTCTACGTGGTCGCTACGCCGATCGGCAACCTCGGCGACCTCTCGCCGCGCGCGCTCGACACGCTGCGCAGCGTCGCCGCCGTCTGCGCCGAGGACACGCGCCACACGCGGCAACTGCTGTCGCACTACGGGCTCGAGCGGCCCCTGATCGCGCTGCACGAGCACAACGAGGCCGAGCTGGCGGACAAGCTGGTGGCGCGCATGCGCGGCGGCGATGCGCTGGCCCTGGTGTCCGACGCGGGCACGCCGTTGGTCAGCGATCCCGGCTTCCGCCTGGTGCGCGCCGCGCGCGAGGCCGGGATCAAGGTCAGCCCGATACCCGGCGCCAGCGCGGTGATCGCGGCATTGAGCGTCGCCGGATTGCCGAGCGACCGCTTCGTGTTCGAAGGGTTCCTGCCGGCCAAGGCCGCGGCGCGACGCGAACGGCTGTCGCAGCTGGCCAGCGAGACGCGCACGCTGGTGCTGTATGAATCCTCGCATCGCATCGCCGATGCGCTGGACGATCTCGTCGCCGTGTTCGGCGCCGCGCGCCGCGCCGTGATCGCGCGCGAGCTGACCAAGTTGTTCGAGACCGTGCTCGACGGTCCCCTCGAGACATTGCGCGCGCGCATCGGCGCCGATCCCAATCAGCGCAAGGGCGAGTTCGTGGTGCTGGTGCAGGGCATCGGCGAGGAAGCCGAGGCCAGGGTGGTCGAGGGCCGGCGCCTCTACGCGAAACTGAGCGAACACCTGCCCCCATCCACCGCCGCCAAGCTTGCCGCCGAACTCAGCGGCGCGCCGCGCAAGGCGCTGTATGGCAGCGATTAGGGTTCGCGGCCGCCGCGCGTGAGACACTGGCCGTGGCGGAGTCGGCCAGACAGTCGCGTCATCCGCAGCCATTTCGATGGATGCGGGTGCCGAGGAAAGTCCGGGCTCCACAGGGCACGGTGCCAGGTAACGCCTGGGCGGCGCGAGCCGACGGAAAGTGCAACAGAAAGATACCGCCGAACGGCGTCGCAAGACGCGCGTGGCAAGGGTGAAATGGTGCGGTAAGAGCGCACCGCGAGCCTGGCAACAGGCCGGCACGGCAAACCCCACCGGGAGCAAGACCAAATAGGGACCCTATGACGTGGCCCGCGTCGGGTCCGGGTAGGTTGCTCGAGCGTAACGGCGACGTTGCGCCTAGAGGAATGACTGTCCAAGACAGAACCCGGCTTATCGGCCGGCTCCGCCACCCAAAAACCAAGTCGCTCCGAAGCGAGAAGCGCAAGGATCGACGATGACCCATCGAAACCGGTCCCGCCCGGCACCAACTCACCTCTCCCGCTTGCGGGAGAGGACGGGTGAGAGCGCTTTTGATCGCGACACATCAATCGAAGCCACTCGCGATGTCGCGGTAAGCATCTTTTGCGAAAACCCGATCCCGCACGGTTCCAACTCGCCTTTCCCGCTCGCGGGAGAGGACGGGTGAGGGTGTTCCCGATCGCGGCACATTGATCGAAGCGCTCGCGATGTCGCGGTGAATTTCGACCCAGCGAAGCCATGAGTCGAACGCTCGCGGAAGAAGGCTGCTGGTCGCGCCCACTGAACGTGCTGCGCGCCTGCAGTCCGGCGGCGCTTCCCAAAAAAATAGCGCACGGCCCGAGAGAGGGTGGGCAGTGCGCAATGATCTCACTTGGCTTGGGATGTCTCGCCCTTGCCCGTAGTGTCGATCAAGCGTTTGCTGCCTGGTGTTCCCGGACATGCCTTGTTTCGTTGCCGAAATTGCGCTTTCGCGCGGCAAACGGGCGCCTTCGTCCCATTCAGCGGGCAGCGGCTTTCGCAATCCGGGCGAAGGCGATGTCGGTGCTGTTCTCGGTGATCGTCGGCAGGATCACGTGTTTGCGGTCCGAAGTGACCACGAACGGCGTATAGCCCAACGGACGCAGGCCGGGAAACTTGGCGAGCGTGCGGTTCGTGCCGTCGGCCAGGGAGAAGGCGTGCAGGGTCGGAATGTCGGCGCTGTCCGTGCCCGCGCCGCGCAGATACCAGATGGTGTCGTCGACCACGGTCCAGGCATCGCTGGCGGGCATCTGCAGCTTCTTGAGCGAACGCAGCCCGGCCTCGGCGACGATCTCCAGCTCGCGGCGCGGGCGGTGCGGCGATCCCAGCAACAGCACGTCGATGCCGTTCATGCGCGTGCGTTCGACGCGCCAGGCGGACAGGCGCGTTTCCCTGCCGGCGCAGGCGATCACGCCAGGCCCGCGTTCGCAGCCGTACAAGGCCCAGCGCGTGCCCTGCCAGGCGACGTACCAGATCGAACGCCCATCTGCGGCGTACACGGCATTGCGCAGCGACGCCGGATTCTCCTCGAGCCGTTGCCTGGATTCGTCGTCGAAGCGGTACTCCCACAACTCGTGTCGGCCGCGCGATCGAACGATGTACAGCACGCGCTGTCCGTCGGGTGAGATCACGGGCATGTCCACGCGCGCATTCTGGTGCCGGGTCAGGCGTTCGGTGTGGCCGCTGGCGGTATCCAGCGACCACAACTGCGTGCTGCCATCGCGATCGGACACGAATACGATGCGGCGGCCGTTGGGCGACAGCGCAGCGGCGCGATCACGACCGGACGACGGCGCCAGCAAGCGCGGCGTGGCGCCATCGCGTAGCGGCAATTCGGCCAGCGAGGATTGCCAGTTCTCCATCTGGTACGTCACATGCCAGTCGCGGGCGGCGACATCGGGCGCGGTCGCATCGATGAGACCGGTCGGCCGCAGGATGCGGTCCGACAGCAGGATCGAGTACAGCTCCTGCCGGCCTTCGTGATCGGAGTCGAACACCAGCCCCGAGCCATCGGGCAGCCAGTCGAAGCCGTTGATCCGCGCGCGTAGTTCGGTCAGGCGGGTGACGCGCCCGTCGGCCACGGACATCAGGTAGATATCGGAGTTGGGGTTGCCGCCGCGGCGGAACGCGATCGTGCGGCCGTCGGGCGAAAAGCGCGGGTAGAGGTCGAGGTTGTCCTCGGTACGGTCGTATGCAAGCGCCTTCGGTCGCCAGCCACCGTCATCGCTGACCAACTGGATTCGTACACCGCCCACCTGGCCGGGCTCGACGGCGGTGTAGGCGAGGATGCCTGCGTCGGCCGGATTCCAGTCCAGGTAGATCACGCTGTCGGCAGCGCAATGCAGCGCCGTCTGACGCGAACCGTCATCGATGTTGACGATACGGATTTCGCATTGATGGCCTTCCTGCCAGACATAGGCCACCCGTCTGCCTTCCGGTGACCAGGCCGGTCGCTCGGCGTGATCACCCGGCGCGAGCGCGCGCGGCTGGGTGCCGTAAGACGACTGCAGGAACAATTGCGGTTTTGCGCCAAGCCTTGCCGCACCGGTGTACACCAGCCAGTCCCCGCCCGCGTTCAATCGCGGGTTCACTTCGGGGCCGGTGGCGAAAGTCACTCGGCGCACGTCGGAGATCGCCAGTGGCGGCGCCGCCGGTGCGTGCTTGTCGCGCCACCACAGCGCCAGCAGCGTGGCCAGTCCGATCACCGCCATCGCGGTGAACAGGGACGTGCGCCAGGCAAACCGGACCGCGTGCTGCGACGATTGCTGCGAGGCGGCAGGCCGCTCGGGCGCTTGCGACGAGGACGATGCAGCCATCGCTTGTGCGAGCGCTTCGTCCGCGGCGCCGGTGTCGGCCAGTTCGACCGGCGCGATCAGCCGATAGCCGATCCTGGGAATCGTCTCGATATAGGCAGGTCGCTCGAGCGTATCGCCGAACGCGCGCCGCAACGCGGTGATCGCATGCGCGACCACGCCGGGCGTGACGTAAGTGCTTTTCCAGACGCGGTCGAGCAGTTCTTCGCGGGTCAGCGTGATGCCGGGCTGGCGCGCGAGTTCGAGCAGCACCGCCATCGCCTTGGGTTTGAGCCGCACCGACTGCGCATCGGAGTGCACGAGCAAAGCGCCCGGGTCGACCTGGAATTCGCCCACGCGCAAATTGCGCTTGTAGTCGTCGCTGCGGTCGGGCGTGGCGTCTGGGGACAAGGGCACCTGCGGTGCGACTTCCGTCGGGCGACTGGGGGAGGTGTGTTGATTCCGCAGCCACTGGGACATCCGAGTGTCCACAACGCATCCACGGCGCCAACGCGGCGATGCACAGCGCTGACGCCCCTATTTTATGCGCACCTGCGTGTCAAGCGCATTCATCCATGCGCACTTGCGCGCAACTTGCCGTTCTGTCAGGCGTTCAGGCCGCGCGCGGCAGCGGCGCGGGCGCGTCCTGGCGATAATCCGAAGCCGTGACGCCGACACGCTTCTTGAACAACCGCGAGAACGCATAGCGGCTTTCGTAGCCGACGCTGGCCGCGACTTCGGCGATCGCCAGGTCGCTGTTCGCGATCAGCTGCTTGGCCAGTTCCATGCGTGCCCCGATGAGCAGGTCGTGCGGCGTGGAGCCGAACACGTCGCGGAACATGCGCAGGAAGTGGGATTTCGAATAACGCGCGGCGGCGGCGAGCGTGTCCAGGTCGTGCACGCCGAAGGGTTCGTTGAGGATGCGGTTGCGCGGGCTCAGCAACCGCAGGACGACCTGCCGCCGGTGGCTTTCGCTGCGGCCGCAGGCGCGTTCGATCCAGGCATCCGTCGGCGCTTGTGCCTGCTGCGCCGCCTGCACCAGGGACTCCAGCAGGATGTCGATCGTCGCCTGGTTGCGCTCGCCGGCCTGTCGCAGCAACGCGACCAGCGCGCGCAGCAACGGCCGCGTGATCGGCAGCGGCGTCGGGAACAACAGCGGATCGGGTCGTCGCCGCAAGTCCCGGCCGCGCGCCAGCCGGCCGAGCACGGACGGCGGTATCGCGAGCACGACCCAGTCGGCGCATTCGCGCCCGACGCCGCGCACCTGCGCAGCACCCGAAAGCGGCAGGAACATCCGTTGCTGCAACCGGAACGGACCGTCGCTGCCGTCGATCTCGAGCGTTCCCCTCAGGCAGAACCAGAGCGACAGCGGCCCGGCGGGCAGCAGCGCGTGGCTGCCGCGTCCGGTGCCGCGCACGCATTGCAGCGTCGCAGGCGCACTCGCCATGGCCGAAAGATCGACGCCGCTTCCCTGGCCGGCGCGCTGATGAAACAGCTGCATGGGGCACTTGTCCGTGGTTGCTCTGGAGATTGACCGAGGATGTGGATTGGCGGGCCCGAAGTAGCGAATGGGCGCAGACGTTTCGGCCTCGGAGCTGCGACGTATCGATGACGTATCGATGAAAGGCGCATGGCGCCTTGCTCTCCGCCGCTGCCGGTCGCGCTCATGAACCGCTCCACAGCGTCGCGGGCGCAGCGCTTCGACTGCCCGCGCCGCACACCGCCACATCGCGCAGACAAGTTTTTGTAACCGCCGGCAACGCGCGCAGCGTCATTTGCTCGACATGTCGACGACGAGCACAGCAACCGAATGTTCCGAGAACGCGATTTCGGGCACGTCGAACGCGGAGGACGAGCACGCCTTGCCGGTGGCGTGTCCTTACTGTCCGACGGTCGGGTTTTAACGACGCTTTAACCAGATGGTCATAACTAAATAACCAAGTTGGAGAGAGATCCATGAAGACAACGTTGTTGCGGGACGCGATCCGGTTCGCCCTCATGGCGGGTACCGCCATGTCGATCGCACTACCCGCCCTTGCGCAGGACACCAGCGCAGCCGCCCAGCCCGAGGCAACCGAACTCGATCGCATCGAAGTCACCGGTTCGCGCATCCGCCAGGTCGATGTGGAAACGTCGACGCCGGTGCTGTTGATCGACCGTGCCGAGATCGAAAAGCAAGGCTTCAATTCCGTCGCGGACATCCTGCAGAACACCACCAGTGCCGGCTCGCCTGCCATCAGCCGTACCGCGCCACTGAGTTCCGGTGAATCGGTCGGCGGAACCTACATCGATCTGCGCAACCTCGGCCCGAACCGCACCCTGGTCCTGCTCAACGGCAAGCGGCTTGGACAGACCAACCAGGGTTTGCAAGACGTCGCCTCGATCCCGGCGGTCGCCGTCGAGCGCATCGAAATCCTGAAGGATGGTGCGTCCTCCATCTATGGCTCCGATGCGATCGCGGGCGTGATCAACATCATTACCCGCAAGAACTTCAATGGCGCCGAATCCAACGTCTATCTGGGCCAGTACTCGGAAGGCGACGGTCAGCGTAGCCAGTACGACTTCCTGATGGGTTTTTCCGGCGACAAGGGCTCCCTGACGGCGGGCGTGGAATACACCAAGGAAGATCCGGTCTTCGCTCCGGACCGCTGGTTCTCGAAGGACACCTTCCCGGTCGGTCCGGATTCCCCGGCACGTCCAGGCGGCGCATCGGGCTCGCGCAAGGAAGGCCAGTTCTCCTACAACGGCGTCAACTACACGCTGCGCCGCGACGTTCCGGGCCTGGATCCGGCGCTGTTTTCCAGCTATCGCCCGGTTGATCCCGCTATCGACCAGACGTTCCCGCAGGAGCAGTCGACGGTGTTCAGCGGCATCACGCGCAAGTCCCTGTTCCTCAATGGTCGCTACGACATTGCCGACTGGATCTCGTTCGAGACCGACATGCTGTACACCGATCGCGAGTCCTTCGCGCGCAATGCCGGCTATCCGTTCCAGTCCGGTGCGTTCGCGCAGACGGCTGTGCAGGAAGATGCCAATGGCAACATCATCGGCGGCCTCGACGCCGACAGCTACTTCAACCCGGTCGGCGAAAACGTGAACTTCGTGCGCCGTGGCTGGGAGCAGCCGCGTGAAGTGTTCAACAACGTCACGACCTTTCGTTGGTCCGGAGCCCTGAGCGGTTCTTTCGAGACCAGCGGCGGCAAGTTCTGGGATTGGGATGCGGGCTACCTGTACAACCAGAACAAAGGCGAGCAGATCAGCACCGGCAACTTCAACAAGCTGGCAGTAGCGCGCGCTACCGGTCCGTCGTTCCTGAATGCCGATGGCGTGGTCCAGTGCGGTACGGCGGCCAACCCGATCACGCTGGGCACTGGCGGCGGCGCCTGCACCCCGTGGAATCCGCTGATTCCGTTCGGCTACGACTCGCCGAACAGCCTGGGCGATGCCAACGTGCGTCAATTCCTGTTCCCCGTCGGACAGGCCGTGTCGGAAACCGAAACCGAGAACTACTTCGCCAACCTGGCAGGTACCCTGGCGACACTGCCTGCAGGCGACCTCGGCCTCGCCGTAGGCGTCGAACACCGCAAGGAATCGGGTTCGTTCTCGCCGGACGCGCTATCGCAAACGGGCGACTCGACCGACCTGGGCCAGGGTCCCACCGGTGGTGCATACAGCCTCGACGAGGTCTACGGCGAATTGCAGATCCCGATCCTGGCGGACATGCCGGGAGCAAAGGAACTGTCGGTCAACCTGGCGACGCGCTACTCCGACTACGACACCTTCGGCGACACGCTCAACAGCAAGTTCGGTTTCAAGTGGAAGCCGATGGAATCGTTGCTCGTGCGCGGCACCTGGGCGGAAGGTTTCCGTGCCCCGACCATCGCGGATCTGTACGGCGGCGGTTCCCAGACGTTCTCGTTCTATCGGGATCCGTGCGACAGCATCTACGGCATCGCTGCCGGGTCTGCACGCTGCCTGGCCGACGTGCCTGCAAACTTCCGCCAGCGCGCCAACACGGCAGATGGCCTGTCGGAAGGCCCGGAAGACCAGAGCGATCGAGCCTTCGATTCGGGTTCCAACCCGGATCTGACGCCGGAAACCTCAAAGTCCAAGACCCTTGGCCTGGTCTGGAGCCCGACGTTCGCCGAAGGTCTGAACCTGACGCTCGATTGGTGGACGGTGAAGATCGAGAACACGATCGTCGGCGATTCCGAAACCAACGTGCTGGCAGACTGCTACGTACGCGGTATCGAATCACGTTGCTCGTCTCCGAGCGGATCGCGATTCACGCGTGACGCGAATGGCGTCATCACGTCGTTCTTCACCAGCAATATCAACGCTGGCTTCGTGGAAACCGAAGGTTTCGATTTCGACCTGACGTACTCGATGAACACGGACTATGGCAAGTTCGGCGTCGCCTGGCTCAATTCGTACACCTCCAAGAACGAACTCAAGGTCGATAATGACCAGAGCACGCCACCGTCTCAGCAAAACGGATTTGCGGGCGCCGGTGGCATCGTGTTCCGACTGCGCTCGAATGCGACCTTGTCGTGGGAAAACGGTCCTTGGGGTGTGAGCTGGACTGCCCGTTACTTCTCGGGCGTCAAGGAAGCATGCGCGTTCGAGGATCGTTGCAATCTTCCCGAGTACACGGCTCCGGACTTGGGGGGCCAGATCGATCCGCAGGACGAGATCGGTTCCAACACGTTCCACGACGTGCAGGTGCGCTTCAATGCGCCTTGGAATGCCACCGTGTCGCTTGGTGCGAACAACGTGTTCGAGCACTACGCGGCCCCGATGTACTCGAACCCGTCTTCGGGCTACGCGTACTACGGTGGTTTCGATATCGGCCGCATGGTGTACCTGAAGTACCAGCAGCGCTTCTGATAGCGCGCCACTGGAGCGTATCGCTACGGCCCCGCAAGGGGCCGTAGTTGTTTGGGGCGGACGACGACGCTGCGAGGGCTCCGGCGTCGCCGGCGGATCCAGACGCAGGGGCCCCTATCTTTAACTAGACCTATCGATATCAAACATTCGATTGCTCTGAGCTATTATCGAGCGATGCGGCAGTGCAGCACGGTCGATTTTGGGTGCGCCGATGCCATGAGCTGGGCTTCTGCCAACTGGCTAAATCTCAAAATTTGAGACTAAACAGCGGCTTGTGGATAAAGCTTGAACAATTCTCTGAAGTTCGACGCAAGTCATTGACCGGCTTGATGAATTTCGACCTTGAAACATGTTGACAACCCTGTGAGCCACTCCTAAGGTGGCGTCTTGTGGGAAAACCGGGATATTCGTGGTTTTTCGACGCTGAAGCCCGCCGAAGACGGGCAAAACCGGGCAGGGTTGGGTGTTCCAGGGCGAGACCGCCATCACGATCGACGACAAGGGCCGGCTGGCCATCCCGACCAGCTACCGGGACGTCATCGCGCGCGAGTGTGGCAACCGCCTGGTCCTGACCTATAGCCCCTTCGAAGCAGGCTGCCTCTATCTGTATCCGCAGCCGGTCTGGGAGCGCGTCCGCGACCAGGTCAACGCCTTGCCGCGCACCAAGAGCGTCAGCCGCAACCTGCAACTGAAGCTGGTCGGTGCGGCCAGTTTCGTCGAGCCCGACGGCAGCGGCCGCATCAGCGTGCCGGCGAGCCAGCGCAGCGCGGTCGGCATCGAGAAGCGCGCGGTGCTGCTGGGCATGGGCGACAAGTTCGAATTGTGGAGCGAGCAGGCACACCACGCACAGATCCGCCAGACCATCGGCGACGCAGATCTGGGCGAGGACCTGCTCGACCTGCAGCTGTGACCGGCGGTGGCGCGGACGCCAAGTCCGCCCACCTTCCAGTGCTGTTCGCGCAGGTGATGGAAGGCCTGCGCGTGGTGAAGGACGGGACATACCTGGATGGCACGTTCGGGCGCGGAGGTCATGCGCGCGGCGTGCTGGAGCGTTTGGGCACGGGAGGTCGACTGCTGCTGATGGACAAGGATCCCGAAGCGATCGTGGTCGCCGAGCGCGAGTTCGGCGCCGATTCGCGCGTGTCGATCCATCGCGGCAGCTTCACCGACCTCGCGCATTGGGATGCCGTCCGCGCCGGACTCGACGGCGTGCTGTTCGACCTGGGCGTGTCGTCGCCGCAGCTCGATGTCGCCGAGCGTGGTTTCAGCTTCGGCAAGGACGGCCCGCTCGACATGCGTATGGATCCCGACAGCGGCGAAAGCGCGGCGCAATGGCTGGCGCGTGCCGACGAGCGCGAGATCGCGGACGTGTTGTGGACCTATGGCGAGGAACGCATGAGCCGCCGCATCGCGCGCACGATCGTGGCGCGGCGCGAGGCCGAACCGCTGCTGCGCACCGCGCAGCTGGCCGAGCTGATCGCATCGCAGGTCGGCCGCGGCGCCAGCGACACGCATCCTGCGACGCGCTCGTTCCAGGCGATCCGCATCCATATCAATCGCGAGTTGTCCGATCTCGAGACCGGCCTCGACGCCGCGCATGCCGCGCTCAATCCGGGCGGGCGCCTGGCGGTGATCAGCTTCCACTCGCTCGAGGACCGCATCGTCAAGCGCTTCATCGCCCGTCACGCCAAGGCGCCGCCAGGAAACCGCCGCCTGCCGGTCGCGCAGACGTTCATGCCGACGCTGTTGCCGATCGACGACGCGCAGAAGGCGACGTCCGCCGAACTCGTCGCCAACCCGCGCGCGCGCAGCGCGGTGTTGCGGGTGGCGGAGAAGCTGGCGCAGGCGGGCACGCCATGAGCCTGCGCATCCTCGTCGCCGTGCTGATCCTCGCCAGCGTCGTCTCCGCGATCGGTGTGGTGCATGCGCGCCACCAGCATCGTCAGCTGTTCGTGGAGCTGTCGCGGCTGGAGAAGGCGCGCGACGAACTGAACATCGAATTCGGACGCCTGCAGCTCGAACAGGCGACCTGGGCCGAAAGCAACCGCATCGACCAGGTCGCGCGCAACCGACTGGGCATGAAATTCCCGGAAGCGGGCGACATCGTGGTGGTACGGCCATGAACCGCACGCCTGGATTCTTCGAGCGCATTACCGGCCGCGGGGGCAAGCGCGAGTCATTGAAGCGCGATGCCGGCAAGTCGATCAAGCCGCGCATGCGCGCGCAGTTCAACCTGCGCGGCCGCCTGCAACTGGTGGTCGGTACCCTGGGCCTGGCCTCGCTGGCGCTGGTCGGGCGCGCGGTCGACCTGCAGCTGATCGACAACGACTTCTATCGCAAGCAGGGCGACGAACGCTTCCTGCGCGAGATCGAGATCCCGACCACGCGCGGCATGATCACCGACCGCAACGGCGAACCGCTGGCCGTGTCCTCGCCGGTCGAATCGGTGTGGGCGAATCCGCAGGAGCTGATGAAGAACCCGGCGCGCCTGCCGGAACTGGCCAAGGCGCTCGGCGTGCCGGCGGACTACATGAAGCGCAAGGTGTCGCAGCGCGCGGCCAAGGAATTCATGTGGCTCAAGCGCCGCATCAATCCGGCCGAGTCGCGCAAGATCCTGGCGCACAACATTCCGGGCGTGTTCTCGCAGCGCGAGTTCCGTCGCTTCTACCCGCAGGGCGAAGCGATGGCGCACATCCTAGGTTTCACCGACATCGACGACCACGGCCAGGAAGGCGTCGAACTCGCGTTCGACGAATGGCTGCGCGGCACCGCTGGCGCCAAGAAGGTGATCCGCGACCGTCGCGGCCGCATCGTCGAGAACGTCGACCTGGTACGCGCGGCCGAACCGGGCAAGGACCTGACGCTCAGCATCGACCGCCGCATCCAGTACCTCACCTATCGCGAGCTCAAGAACGCGATGCTCGAAAGCGGTGCCAGCAGCGGCTCGGCCGTCGTGCTCGACGTCGCCACCGGCGAAGTGCTGGCGATGGCGAACCTGCCTTCGTACAACCCGAACGCCGTGAGCGGCGGCAACCGCGATGCGCACCGCAACCGCGCGGTCACCGACCTGATCGAGCCGGGCTCGACGATGAAACCGCTGACCGTGGCCGCAGCGCTCGAGGCCCGCGTGATCACGCCGCAGACGCGTTTCAATACCGCGCCGGGCTGGATGCCGAATGGACGCTACCGCACCACTGACACGCACAACTACGGCGTGCTCGACACCACCGGCGTGATCACCAAGAGTTCGAACGTCGGCGCAGCCAAGATCGCGCAGTTGTTGCCGAACGAGACGTTCTACTCGTTCGTGCGGCGCATGGGCTACGGCAGCAGCACCGGCAGCGGTTTTCCGGGCGAAGCGGCCGGCCTGTTCCCGGCGCCGTCGCGCTGGAGCGGCACCAGCAAGCAGACGATGTCCTACGGCTATGGCCTGTCGGTGACGCCGCTGCAGATCGCGCACTCCTACGCCACGCTCGCCAATGGCGGCCGTGCGATCGCGCCGACCTTCGTCAAGGGCCAGCGCAACGAGGCCAAGGAAGTGCTCGACGCCGGCATCGCGCAGGAAGTGATGCGCATGATGCAGACCGTCACCGAGAAGGGCGGCACCGCCACGCAGGCCGCGATCCTCGGCTATCACGTCGCCGGCAAGACCGGCACCGCGCGCAAGGCCAGCGGCGGCGGCTATTCGCGCCGCTATGTCGCCTTCTTCGCCGGCGTCGTGCCGGTCGACAACCCGCGCTTCTCGATGGCGGTGGTGATCGACGATCCCGAGCCCGGCCGCCGCGGCTATTACGGTGGTCTGGTCTCCGCGCCGGTCTTCCATAACGTCATGGAAGGCGCACTGCGCCTGATGGACGTGCCACCGGACGACATCGACACCTGGCTCGCGGCGCAGGCTGCTGCCGAGGCGAAGCGTGTTCGTGCCGGCGGTGGTGGTGTCGCGGCCGTCGCGATGCCTGCAGCAGCAACGATATTGCCGCCCGCGCCGCAGCCCCTGCCACTGTCGCCGCTGCCGGAGTTGCAGCAATGAGCCGCGCCATGCCGCTGGTGGAATTGCTGCCCGATGTCGCAGCGGTACCGCCGCAGCTGACGATCAACGGCCTCGTGCAGGACAGCCGCGCGATCGAACCGGGCGATGCCTTCGTCGCGATCGGCGGCTTCGGCACGCACGGGCTGCATTTCATCGAGCAGGCACACGCGGCCGGTGCAAGCGCGATCCTGTTCGAACCGCCGGCGCCGCAGGACCTGCCCGCGCCGGCCGATGCGATCGCCGTGCCGGGCCTGCGCGCGCGCATGGGCGAGATGGCCGATCGCTTCCACGACAGGCCGTCGCAGGCGATGACCACGGTCGGCGTCACCGGCACCAACGGCAAGACCTCGACCGTGCAGCTGCTGACCCAGGCCTGGCACGCACGCGGCCTGCGTTGCGGCAGCATCGGCACGCTCGGTGCGGGTTTGTATGGCGAAGTCGCCCCGACCGGATTCACCACGCCGCTGGTGTTGCAGCTGCATGCGCTGCTCGCCGACATGCGCGATGCCGGCGCCGCCGCGGTGGCGATGGAAGTCAGCTCGCATGCGCTCGAGCAGGGCCGGGTCGATGGCGTGCATTTCGCGGTCGCCGTGTTCACCAACCTCACCCGCGACCACCTCGACTACCACGGCGACATGGACAGCTATGGCGCGGCCAAGGCGCGGCTGTTCGCGTGGCCCGGGCTGCAGGCGGCCGTGATCAATCTCGACGATGCCTTCGGGCAGGCACTGCACGACGCGCTGCCGGCGCCGCTGCGCCGCGTCGGCCTCAGTGCCCGCGGCCACGCGCAGGCCATGGTGCGCGCGGACAAGATCGTGCTCGACGCCAGCGGTATCGGCTTCGACCTGCGCATCGACGGTACAGCGTTCGCGCTGCGCTCGCCGCTGCTCGGTCGTTTCAACATCGACAACCTGCTGGCCGTCGCCGGCACGCTGCACGCGCTCGGTGAAGCGCCTGCCGAGATCGCCGCCACGCTGGCGCAGTTGCAACCGATCGCGGGTCGTATGAACCGCCTCGGCGGCGACGGTGTCGCGCCGCTCGTGGTGATCGACTACGCGCACACGCCCGACGCGCTCGAGCAGGCGCTGACCAGTCTGCGCGTGCATGCGCGCGGACGCCTGGTCTGCGTGTTCGGCTGCGGCGGCGAACGCGATCGCGGCAAGCGGCCGCAGATGGCGACCATCGCGCAAGCCCATGCCGATGCCGTCATCGTCACCGACGACAACCCGCGCGGCGAAGACGGCGACGCGATCGTCGCCGACATCCTCGCCGGCTTCGCCGATCCGCAGATCGTCGTCGTGCAGCGCGACCGCGCGATGGCGATCGCACGCGCGATCGAACAGGCCGGAGCGCAGGACATCGTGCTGATCGCTGGCAAGGGCCACGAGCCCTATCAGGAAATCAACGGCGTGCGGCATGCGTTCGATGACACGCAGGTTGCCAAAGCGGTGCTGGAGGGCAGGGCATGAAGCCGATGCCGCTGTCTCGCATCGCGCAATGGACCGGCGGCCGCCTGCATGGCGACGACGTGCTGATCGACGCGCTGTCGATCGATACGCGCACGCTCGATGCCAGCGATGGTCGCGCGGCGTTGTTCGTCGCACTCAAGGGCGAACGCTTCGACGGTCATGACCACGTCGCCGTGGCGGCAGATCTCGGCGCCCGCGCCGCGCTCGTTTCCGAGGCAGGCGATCGGGCGCTGCCGCAGGTCGTGGTCGCCAACACCGAGCACGCGCTGGCCGCCTTCGCCGCGGCATTGCAGCGCACGCGGCGGACCAAGGTCATCGCCGTCACCGGTAGCAATGGCAAGACCAGCGTCAAGACGCTGGCGCTGTCGATCCTGCAGCGCGCGGTCGAACGCGAGGGTGGCGTCGCCTACGCCAATCCCGGCAATCGCAACAACGAGATCGGTCTGCCGCTGGCAGTGATCGACGCGCCCGACGATGCGCGTTATGCCATCTACGAAATGGGCGCCGGCAAGCCTGGTGACATCGCCTATCTCACCAACATCGTCCGTCCCGATGTCGCGCTGGTGAACAACGTCGCGCCCGCGCATCTGGAGCGCATGGGCAGCCTGCTGGGCATCGCCGACACCAAGGCGGCGATCTACGACGCGCTGCCTGCCGAGGGCGTGGCGGTGATCAATGCAGACGATGCGTTCTCGCCCTGGTTCGAGCAGCGCGTGCTCGCCGAGCGCGCGCATCGCCGGCAACTGATCCGTTTCGGCCTCGACGCCAGCGCCGACCTCACCGCACGCGACCTGCAGCAGTCCGTCGGCGGCTCCCGGTTCACGCTGCGCACGCCGCAGGGCGAGGCCGCCGTCGCGCTGTCGCTGCCGGGCCGGCACAACGTCGCCAATGCACTGGCAGCCGCATCGCTTGCGCTCGCAGCGGGTATCGCGCTCGACGTCATCGCCGCAGGCCTCGGCGCCGCGCAGCAGGTCGCCGGCCGCCTGGGCACGCATCGCCTGCGCAATGGGGCGTTGCTGATCGACGACAGCTACAACGCCAATCCGGCCTCGCTCGATGCCGCGATCGCCACGCTCGCGGCGTTGCCCGGCGAGCGCTGGCTGGTGCTAGGCGACATGCGCGAGCTCGGTGCCGACGCCGCGACGCTGCACGCCGAGGCTGGGCGCCGCGCGAAGGGCGCAGGCATCGCACGGTTGTATGCACTCGGCGCCTTGAGCGCTGCCGCGGCTGAAGCTTTTGGCAGCGGCGCGCGCAACTTCGATTCGCACGCACAGCTCGCGCAGGCATTGCGCGCGGACCTGCAGCTTGCGGCCGAAGGCATTGCGGCCGCGGAAAGCGCTGCCGCCGCCGAACTTCCCGTGGTCCTGGTGAAGGGATCACGCGGAAGCGCGATGGATCGCGTCGTCGACGCGCTGTTGTCAGGGGAGGGCGCTGCGCATGCTGCTTGAACTCACGCGTTGGCTGCAGCAGGTCGAAGGCCTGTTCGGACTGTTCGGCTATCTCACGTTCCGCGGCATCCTGTCCGCGCTGACGGCGTTGTTCCTGTCGTTGTGGTGGGGACCGGCGGTGATCCGCAAGCTCGCCCAGTACAAGGGCGGCCAGCCGATCCGCCAGGATGGTCCGCAGACGCATTTTTCCAAGGCCGGCACGCCGACGATGGGCGGCAGCCTGATCCTGATGACGGTGCTGGCCGCGGTGCTGTTGTGGGGCGACCTGCGCAACCGCTACGTGTGGGTGGTGATCGCGGTGATGCTCGCGTTCGGCGCGATCGGCTGGTACGACGACTGGATCAAGATCGTCAAGCGCGATCCGAACGGTTTGAAGTCGCGCTGGAAGTACTTGCTGCAGTCGGTGTTCGGCCTTGCCGCCGGCGTGTTCCTGCTGGTGAGCGCCGACGTGCCGGCGGCAACCACTTTCTACATCCCGATGTTCAAGGCGGTGGCGTTGCCGCTGGCCGGCATCAGCTTCGTCGCGATCGCGTATTTCTGGATCGTCGGCTTCTCCAATGCCGTCAACCTGACCGATGGCCTCGACGGGCTGGCGATCATGCCGACGGTGCTGGTCGCCTGCGCGCTCGGCGTGTTCGCCTACGCGTCGGGCAACGCGGTGTTCTCCAGCTACCTGCAGATCCCGCAAATTCCCGGGGCCGGCGAACTGGTGATCATCTGCGCGGCGATCGCCGGCGCGGGCCTCGGCTTCCTCTGGTTCAACACCTATCCGGCGATGGTGTTCATGGGCGACATCGGCGCGCTCGCGCTCGGCGCGGTGCTCGGCGCGGTCGCGGTGATCGTGCGCCAGGAACTGGTGCTGGTGATCATGGGCGGCGTGTTCGTGGTCGAGACGCTGTCGGTGATGATCCAGGTCGCCTCGTTCAAGCTCACCGGCAAGCGCGTGTTCCGGATGGCGCCGATCCACCATCACTTCGAACTGAAGGGCTGGCCGGAGCCGCGCGTGATCGTGCGCTTCTGGATCATCTCGGTGATCCTGGTGCTGGTCGGCCTCGCCACGTTGAAGGTGCGCTGATGGCGATCGCCTCCCACATCGGCACGCACCCAGGCACTGCGCATCAGGCCACGCGGCTCGATGCGATCACCGGTCGCTACGACCCGTGGCTGCTCGGCGTCGCCATCGCACTCGCCAGCCTGGGCGTGGTGATGGTCGGTTCAAGTTCGATCGCGATCGGCGAGGGCCTCGACGTCGGCCCGTACTACTTCCTGGCGCGGCATCTGCTGTTCCTCGCGGTCGGTATCGGCCTGGGCGTGTGGATGATGCGCACAGAGCTGAAATCGATCGAGCAGCGCGACCGCCTGCTGCTGCTGGGATGCTTCGTGCTGCTGCTGGCCGTGTTCGTGCCCGGCATCGGCAAGAGCGTCAACGGCGCGCGGCGCTGGTTGAACCTGGGCATCGTCGGATTCCAGGCCGTCGAAGCAGTCAAGCTGATGTACATCGTCTGGCTCGCGAGCTACCTGGTCCGCTTCCGCGACGAGGTCAACGCGACCTGGATCGCGATGCTCAAGCCGCTCGGCGTCGCCGTCGCGCTCGTCGCATTGCTGATCCTGCAGCCGGACTTCGGTTCGCTGTCGCTGGTGCTGGCGATCACCGCTGGCATGCTGGTGCTCGGCGGCGTGCACCTGCCGCGCATGTTCGGTCCGGTGCTGGTCGGCCTGCCGCTGCTGGCGATGATCGCGATCGCCGAGCCCTACCGCATGCGCCGCTTCACCTCGTTCGTCGATCCCTGGGCCGATCCGTTCGGCAGCGGTTATCAGTTGACGAACGCGCTGATGGCGGTCGGTCGCGGCGAATGGTTCGGCGTCGGTCTCGGCGGTTCGATCCAGAAGCTGGCCTACCTGCCGGAAGCACACACCGATTTCATCCTGGCGGTGATCGCCGAAGAACTCGGCTTCGTCGGCGTGTGCCTCGTGATCGGGCTGTATGCGCTGCTGGCCGGGCGTGCGTTCTGGATCGGGTTGCGCTGCGTCGAGATGCGGCGCCACTTCGCCGGCTATTGCGCGTTCGGCATCGCGTTGTGGATGAGCTTGCAGAGCTTCGTCTCGATCGGCGTCAACCTCGGCCTGCTGCCGACCAAGGGCCTGACGCTGCCGCTGATCTCGTACGGCGGGTCCAGCATCCTGATGAGCTGCGCGGCACTGGGATTGCTGCTGCGCGTGTCCTACGAACTCGACCGCGCCGTGCGCCAGGTCGCGCGGCTGCGTGGCGAGGCAGCGCCGGCGGCAGTGGGTTCGTCGTACAACAGCTCGCAGCCACCGACGACGCAGCCGGCGGCGCAGTCGGCCAGTTCCGCGGTACGCGGCACCAGCCGTTTGCGTCAGCGCGTCGAACCCACGCTGGGGAAGACGGCATGATCCGGCGCCTGCTCGATACCGGTGGTCCGCCCGATACGATCATGGACCGGCGCGGCTCCGGTGCCGCGGATTCGGCCAAGGCCGACCTCGCGCGCCGTTACTCGCGCGTGCATTTCGTCGGCATCGGTGGCGTCGGCATGAGCGGTATTGCCGAAGTGCTGTGCACGCTCGGCTACCAGGTGTCGGGCTCGGATACTGCCGACAATGCCGTCACGCGCCGGCTCGCGCAGCTCGGCGCCACCGTGCATCGCGGCCATGCCGCGTCCAACGTGCTCGGTACCGATTGCGTCGTGATGTCGAGCGCGATCAAGCGCGACAATCCCGAATTGATGGAGGCGCGCGCGCAGCGCATCCCGATCGTGCCGCGCGCCGAGATGCTGGCCGAACTGATGCGCTTCCGCCGCGGCATCGCCGTTGCCGGCACGCACGGCAAGACCACGACCACCTCGTTGCTGGCAAGCGTGCTCGCCGAGGGTGGCATGGATCCGACCTTCGTCATCGGCGGGCAACTGCTGGCCGCCGGTGCCAATGCGCGCCTGGGCGGCAGCGACTGGCTGGTGGCCGAGGCGGACGAGAGCGACGGCAGCTTCTTGCGCCTGAATCCGCTGATCGCCATCGTCACCAATATCGATGCGGATCATCTCGAGAACTACGGCGGCGACTTCGCCCGCGTGCAGGCGGCATTCTCCGAGTTCCTGCACCGCCTGCCGTTCTACGGACTGGCGGTGCTGTGCATCGACGATGCCGAAGTCGCGGCGCTGGCGGCGGAGACGCCGCGCCACCTGATGACCTACGGCTTCGATCCGCAAGCCGATGTGCGCGCAGAGGACGTGCAGCAATCCGGCGGCCGCATGCAGTTCACCTTGTGCCTGCCCGAAAACAACCGCACGCCGGTGACGCTGGCGCTGCCGGGCCGCCACAACGTGCAGAACGCGCTGGCCGCTGCCGCCGTCGCCTGGCAACTCGGCGTGGCGCCGGAGACCATCGCGCGCGCGCTGGAAGCGTTCGCCGGCATTGGTCGCCGCTTCAACCTGCTCGCCGAGCTGCGCACGCCGAGCGGCGCGACAGTGCAGCTGGTCGACGACTACGGCCATCACCCCAAGGAATTGCAGGCGGTGTTCGACGCCGCGCGCGGCGGCTGGCCGGACAAGCGCCTGGTGGTCGCGTTCCAGCCGCATCGCTACAGCCGCACGCGCGACCTGTTCGACGATTTCGCCGGCGTGCTGTCGAGCGTCGACGCGCTGGTGCTGACCGAGGTCTATCCCGCCGGCGAAGCGCCGATCGCCGGCGCCGATGCCAAGTCGCTGGCGCGCGCGATCCGTGCGCGCGGTCGCATCGATCCGGTCGTCGTCGGCGGCGCGCAGGAGTTGGCGGCCGTGCTGCCCGACGTGCTGCGCGACGGCGACCTGCTGCTGCTGATGGGCGCCGGCGACATCGGCCACGCCGCGCAACACCTCGCCACGCACGGCTTCGACGTGCCATCGCAAACCCAAAAGGACCGCAAGTAAGTGAGCAAGCAGATTCCAGCGCGCGTCAGCCCGATGAGGATCGACGATCCGGCCGCGTTCGGCCGCGTCGCCGTGCTGATGGGCGGCAATACGTCCGAGCGCGAAGTGTCGCTGGATTCCGGCCGCAACGTGCTCGAGGCCCTGCGCGCGCGCGGCGTCTCCGCCGAAGCCGTCGACGGCGTGCCGAACCTGCTGCGCGAGTTGCAGGACAAGCAATTCGACCGCGTCTTCAACATCCTGCACGGCGGCGACGGCGAGAGCGGCGTGCTGCAAGGCCTGCTCGAAGCGCTCGGCGTGCCGTACACCGGCTCCGGCGTGCTCGGCAGCGCGCTCAGCCTCGACAAGATCCGCGCCAAGCAGGTCTGGCTGTCGATGGGCCTGCCGACGCCGCGCTACCTGCGCCTCGCCAAGGGCGACGACGTGCATGCGGCGGCGCGTGACCTCGGCTTGCCGCTGATCATCAAGCCGTCGCTGGAAGGCTCCAGCGTCGGCGTCAGTCGCGTCTTCAGCGATGCGGACCTCGAAGCAGCGGTCGAGCTCGCCGCGCGCTATCCGGGCGAGCTGCTGATGGAGCAGCTGATCGAGGGCGGCGAGTACACGATCGCAGTGCTCGACGGCCAGGCGCTGGCCAGCATCCACATCGTGCCGGCGGGCGAGTACTACGACTATCACGCCAAGTACGTGGCCGACGACACGCAATACATCTGCCCGGGTCTGGATGAAAGCGGCGAAGCAGAAGCGCGCGCGCAGGCTGAGCGGGCGTTCGCCGGACTCGACCTCAGGGGCTGGGCGCGCGTCGACTTCATGCGCGACCGCGATGGCCGCAACTGGTTGCTGGAAGCGAACACCGCGCCGGGCATGACCAGCCATTCGCTGATGCCGAAATCCGCGGCTGCGTTCGGCATCGATTTCGAGGAATTGTGCTGGCGGATCCTCGAGACATCGATACCGGAGGCATCGTGATGAACGCGCCTCGCTACCGCCATCCGCGCCGTCATTCCGAGCGCAGCGGGGGATCTGATTTCCGGTGCGCAGGAAGGGCACATCAGATCCCTCGCTACGCTCGGAATGACGGCGCGTTGGCTGGTCGTTGCGCGGCAATGCATGGAGGCAGCGCATGAACGCCCTGCTGCGCATCATCGCCTGGGCGCTCGCACTGGCGCTGGTCGCGCTGCCGGTCGTGGCCGTGGTCAACGGCTGGATCGGCGCCGAACGTTGGCCGCTGCGCACGCTGCGCGTCGGCGGCGAGATGCAGCGCGTCGATCCGCAGCAGCTGCGCACGACCGTGCTGCCGTTCGCGCAGCGCGGCTTCTTCGCAATCCGGCTCGCGGACGCACAAGCGGCCGTGGCGAAGCTGCCCTGGGTCGAGCGCGCCGAAGTGCGCAAGCGTTGGCCCGACGTGCTCGAGGTGCGCGTCATCGAACACAGGCCGTTCGCGCAGTGGGGCAAGGACCGGCTGCTGTCCGAACACGGCCGCCTGTTCCCGATCGGCGCGATCCAGGTGCCGAAGGGATTGCCGCGCTTCGACGCGCCCGAGGCGCGCGTCGCCGACGTGGTCGCGCTGTACAACGAATCACGCGCGATGTTCGCGCCGAGCGGCTATGACGTGAGTACGCTCTCCGTCGATCCGCGCGGCAGCTGGTCGCTGACGTTGTCGAACGGCACCCAAGTGGTGATCGGCAGCAGCGAGGCGCGACTGCGCCTGACCCGCTTCGCACGCCTGATGCCGCAGTTGCTCGCACAAAAGCAATCGCCGCTGACGCGCGCCGATCTCCGCTACACCAATGGTTTTGCACTGAGCTGGCCGGCGTTCGCGCCCAAGCCGGCCTCGGTGCCGCACGTGCAAGGGCAAACACAGACATGAACCGCAAAGGCGACAAGGCACTGATCGTCGGGCTCGACATCGGCACATCGAAAGTGGTGGCGCTGGTCGGCGAGTACTCCCCGGGCAACCCGATCGAGGTGATCGGGATTGGTTCTCACGAATCGCGCGGGCTCAAGCGCGGCGTGGTGGTCGACATCGAATCGACGGTGCAGTCGATCCAGCGCGCGGTCGAGGAGGCCGAGCTGATGGCCGGCTGCGAGATCCGTTCGGTCTATGCATCGATCTCCGGCAACCACGTGCAGTGCCGCAACTCGCCCGGCATCGTGCCGATCCGCGATGGCGAGGTGACGTACTCCGATCTCGATCGCGTGCTCGAAGCGGCGAAAGCGGTCGCGATTCCCGCCGACCAGAAAATCCTGCACGCGATCCCGCGCGAATATGTCCTGGACGATTCGCAGGAAGGCATCCGCAATCCGGTCGGCATGACCGGCGTGCGCCTGGAGGTGCATGCGCATCTCGTGGTTTGCGCGCAGTCGGCCGCAGCGAACATCAGCAAATGCGTTGCGCGCTGCGGTTTGCAGGTCGACGACCTGATCCTGTCCTCGCTGGGTTCGGCGACCGCCGTGCTGACCAGCGACGAGCGCGAACTCGGCGTGGTCCTCGTCGACATCGGCGCGGGCACGACCGACCTGGCGGTGTTCGTGCAGGGCGCGATCTGCCACACGGCGTCGTTGCCGATCGCTGGCGATCACGTCACCAACGACATCGCGCACATGCTGCGCACGCCGACGCCGGAAGCCGAGCAGATCAAGGTCCGTTACGCCTGCGCGCTGGCGCAGCTGGCGACGGCCGAGGAAAGCATCCAGGTGCCGAGCGTCGGCGATCGCCCGCCGCGTCGCCTGCCTCGGCACGCGCTCGCGCAGGCGGTGCAAGGTCGCTACGAGGAAATCTTCGAGATGGTGCAGGCGGAACTGCGCCGCTCCGGCTTCGAGGAGCTGGTGCGCGCCGGCATGGTGTTGACCGGTGGCGCCTCGAAGATGGAAGGCGTGGTCGAACTGGCCGAAGAGATGCTGCAGATGCCGGTACGCATCGGCATCCCGCAGCACGTGACCGGCCTGGGCGAAGTGGTCGGCAATCCCGTGCACGCCACCGGCGTCGGCCTGTTGCTGCTGGGCAGCCAGATCGAGCATCCGCGACGCCCGGTGATCCCGACCGGGCGCGCCGGCAGTTTCTTCAAGAAGGTGAAGGACTGGTACCGGGGTGAATTTTGAACGCGCTCGCTGCGCAGGCGAGGGCGAAGGCCGGTGCGAAGGCGCATCGGCGAGAGGCGAGGCGACGACGATTGCAGCATTTGGCGACACCAACCGATTCGAATCTAGCAACACATAACGAGAGGACACGGACATGGCGCATTTCGAACTAGTCGAGAAAATGGCTCCGAACGCGATCATCAAGGTCGTGGGCGTGGGCGGCGGCGGCGGCAACGCGGTCGCGCATATGGTCAACAGCAGCGTGGACGGGGTGGAGTTCATCACCGCCAACACCGATGCGCAGGCGATCAAGAACTGCGGCTCCAAGCTGCAACTGCAGCTCGGCAGCAATGTCACCAAGGGACTCGGCGCGGGTGCGAATCCCGAAGTCGGCCGCCAGGCGGCGTTGGAAGACCGCGAGATCATCATGGACGCGCTGCAAGGCGCCGACATGGTCTTCATCACCGCCGGCATGGGCGGCGGCACCGGCACCGGCGCGGCGCCGGTCGTCGCGCAATTGGCGAAGGAGATGGGCATCCTGACCGTCGCCGTCGTCACGAAACCATTTCCGTTCGAGGGACGTCGCCGCATGCAGGTGGCGCTGAAGGGCATCGACGAGCTGTCGCAGCATTGCGATTCGCTGATCACGATCCCGAACGAGAAGCTGATCACGGTGCTCGGTCGCAACGCGACCATGATCCAGGCCTTCCGTGCCGCCAACGACGTGCTGCTCGGCGCCGTGCAGGGCATCGCCGACCTGATCGTGCGTCCGGGTTTGATCAACGTCGACTTCGCCGACGTGCGCACCGTGATGTCGGAGATGGGCCTGGCGATGATGGGCACCGGCAGCGCGCGCGGCGACGATCGTGCCCAGGCCGCCGCCGAGTCGGCGATCCAGAATCCGTTGCTCGACGACGTCAATCTCGCCGGCGCCAACGGCATCCTGGTCAACATCACGGCAGGGCCGGACTTCACGATGGCGGAGTTCGACGAGGTCGGCCGCACCATCGAGAACTTCGCCAGCGAGGACGCGACCGTCGTCATCGGCACGGTGCTCGATCCGGACATGCAGGACGAGGTGCGGGTCACCGTCGTGGCAACCGGGCTCAATCGCGCTGCGAGCCGGCAGGCAGTGCGCGGCGAACGCGACTACCAGGAGCGTGACTATTCGCGCGACGCCGTCCGCAAGCCGCACGTGCAGCTGATCAACACGCAGGGCCGCCGCGACGGCACTACCGGCATGCTGATCGACGAGGCCGCTGACACGTTCAGCGCCGCGCCGAGCATCGCGGCCAGCCTGCGAGGACGTAGCGGCAACGATGTCTCCACGCCGGCGGTGGCGGATTTCGGCAACGACAGCAGCTACCTGGACATCCCGGCGTTCCTGCGCCGGCAGGCCGATTGATCAACACGTCGAGCAACATGTCGATCAAAAGCACGCGCACGGATGCGCGTGTGTTTTCCGCGTAGGAGCGGCCTTGCCCGCGACGAGCTTCTAGGAGGGCTTGTCGCGGCCAAGTTGCGCCCCTGCGGAGTGTCCTGTCCCTTGTCCATCGGGCCTGCGCCGGCCCGATGGAGTTTTCACCCCGCCGTCGCGTGATGGCTGTTTCATGACGAGTCGGTTGCTGGAACGCTGCATCGCTTCCGTTCAGGTTCAGCATGCTGCGTGTTAACCTGCGATCCGTTTGGACGTCCGCGGGCCGCACTCCGACAGGGTTCCGACCCTCCAGGCGTCACTATCCAAGAGCCGAGCGCACATCCCCCGAATCATGGTCCCCCAGCGCACCATCAAGAACGTGATCCGCGCCACCGGCGTCGGCCTGCATAGCGGCGAGAAGGTCTATCTCACGCTGCGTCCGGCTCCGGTCGATGCCGGCATCGTGTTTCGTCGCATCGACCTCGACCCCGTGGTCGAGATCCCCGCGCGCGCCGACCTGGTGACCGAGACCATGCTCTGCACCGGCCTGTCGCAGGACGGCGGCAAGGTCATGACGGTCGAGCACCTGTTGTCCGCGCTGGCCGGCCTCGGCATCGACAACGCCTACGTCGACCTGTCGGCGCCCGAAGTGCCGATCATGGACGGCTCGGCGGGTCCGTTCGTATTCCTGTTGCAGTCTGCCGGCGTCGCCGAACAGGCCGCGCCGAAGCGCTTCATCCGCATCAAGCGGGCGGTCGAGGTGCGCGACGGCGACAAGATCGCGCGCTTCGAGCCCTACAACGGGTTCCGTCTGGGCTTCACGATCGAGTTCAACCATCCGATGATCCCGACGTCGCAGTCGCGTGCCGAGGTCGACTTCTCGACCACGTCCTACGTCAAGGAAGTCAGCCGCGCCCGTACCTTCGGCTTCATGCGCGACCTGGAGTTCATGCGCGAGCGCAACCTCGGCCTCGGCGGCTCGATGGACAACGCGATCGTGCTCGACGAGTTCCGTGTGCTCAACGACGACGGCCTGCGCTATGCCGACGAGTTCGTGCGCCACAAGATCCTCGACGCGGTCGGCGACCTGTATTTGGCCGGCCATCCGATCATCGGTGCGTTCGAGGGTTTCAAATCCGGCCACGCGCTCAACAACAAGCTGGTCCGCGCCCTGATGGCCGAATCTTCCGCGTGGGAAGAAGTCACTTTTGCGGACGCCGCCAGCGCGCCCGTCGCCTTCGGCACCCCGCTGCCTGCTTGAGCGCACCCGGCTCGTGCAACCAGCCCGAGCGCAACATATTGATTTCTAAGCTGAACCCGACTCATGGAAGTGAGCGGGATGTGACGGCTTTACGGAAATTTAACGATTTTATAGCGGAAAGCTAGCGATCCCTTAACCCTTGGGTGGTTTTGGGCCGGTAGCATGCCTCGTCCCCCTCACGCCGTCTTCGCACAACGCAAAGTGGCCGCCGGGGAGGACAGGGATACCGGTACTTAGGACACGTCGTCGCCCGATCCGGTTTCCGGCTCGCGCAGCGACGCCAAGGCGCTCTGCAACGCATCGCGTGCAGACGCCGGCACCAGAGGTGCAATCGCCGCAGTCGATCCTGCCCGAGGGTTCGGGTTCATCGGCTGCATCGTTGTTTTTACTACCAATTCGGTGACATCCAGCCCGACGGAACGGGCGGCGTCGAGGAGACCGGGGCCGGCCAGCCGCAAGCGGGCATGCCACACCGGCGAATCGGCGAGGAAAACGAGCTTGGTGCCATCCACATTCGCGAGCCGCGCGTGCGCGGCCAGTGACGGCGGCAGGTAGGGACGCAAACGAAGGTCCAGGGTGTCGAGCCAGAGCGCTCGGCGGATCGGATCGCCAACACTGTTCGCAAGCAGCGCATCCAGCGCCGGCTGCGGGCCAGCCGGGCGATTCGGGTTCGAAGGCATCCTGGATCCGGAACGAGACATGAGAACAATGACCTTGCATAGCTTGCTCAACAATACGCGCGTCCGCTTCGTGAATCTCGGGCGGCAATGGCGCGATGCCGCGATCGGCAACCCTGCCGTCGCGGTGGTCATGCTGCTGGCGACCGGCGTCGCCTGCGGCGCGGGCGCCCGCACCGGCATCGGCATGGCCGAAGTCGCCGGCCTGCAGGCGCAGACCGCCAGCCAGCGCGGCCAGTTCGAGACGACTCGCCGCGAGGCGCAGCGCGAGGTGAATGCGCTCGCCGCCCGCCTCGGCGAACTGCAGGCCGAAGCCAACCGCCTCAACGCGCTCGGCGATCGCCTGACGCGCATCGGCCAGCTCGGCGATGGCGAGTTCGATTTCGACAAGCCGGTCGGCGTCGGTGGTGTCGGTCCGGTCCGCGACATGCCCGCGGGCGAACTGCGCTCCGGCCTCGGCCAACTCGAGGCGCAGTTCAAGACCTCCGGCGAACAATTGTCGGTCCTGGAATCGTTGCTGTTCAACCGCGCCCTCGACCGCAGCGCGATCCCGTCGCGATCGCCGGTAGCGCGCAGCTACATCACTTCCGGCTTCGGCGGCCGTGCCGATCCGTTCGGTGGCGGCGCCGCGTTTCACAAGGGCATCGACTTCGACGCCAATACCGGCGATCCGGTGATGGCGGTCGGCGACGGCGTGGTGACCTACGCCGGCAGGCGCTCGGGCTATGGCAACGTGGTCGAGGTCGACCATGGCAACGGCTATGTCACGCGCTATGCGCACAACTCGCGCCTGGTGGTACGGGTCGGCGACCTGGTGCGCAGCGGACAGCAGATCGCCAAGGCAGGCTCGACGGGCCGCTCGACCGGCGCGCACGTGCATTTCGAGGTCTGGGAGAACAACCGCGTGGTCAATCCGCGGAAGTTCCTGGGCGAGAAGGGTGTGAAGCGGGGTTGATGCCTGCCTGCTGCTTCTCCCGCTTGCGGGAGAAGCCGACGCGTAGCGGCGGATGAGGGCGCTCTTCGTGGCGCCAGCAGAATCCCGCGACCGGCTTGCCCTCACCCCAGCCCTCTCCCGCAAGCGGGAGAGGGCGCGCAACGGCGGCTTTACTTCTTACTTCTCCCGCCTGTGGGAGAAGTCGGCGCGCAGCGCCGGATGAGGGTGCTCTTCGGGCAGCTTCCTTATTCCCTATTCTTGTCCAGCCCTGCGCGACGCAGCCGCTTCGGGCGTTTGCGGGCACAAGGCGATGCGGGGGTAATCGGGCGCTGTTGCCCGTCTCCAGCAGCAATTCGTAGTCTGCGAGGATCCGGGCCAATCCCGGCCCTGCGCGGCGCAGCCGCTCCGGGCGTTCGGCCGAGCACAAGGCGATGCCTTGTGAGCGCTCGTCCTCACCCCCACGCTACAATGCGCGTTGCCAAAAACAGGGCGCCCAGCGCCCTTTTTTATTGCGGCGACCGCACGCGTCCCGCCTCCCATTCACGCTTCCCGGTACCCACATGCTCAATCGCCTGCTCACCAGCGTCTTCGGCAGCCGCAACGATCGTCTCGTCAAGCAACTCAGCCGCATCATCGGCAAGGTCAACGTCCTCGAAGCGCAGATGCAGGCGCTGTCCGACGCCGACCTGCAGGCCAAGACCCCGGAGCTGAAGGCGCGTATCGCCAACGGCGAATCGCTCGACAAGGTGCTGCCGGAAGCCTTCGCCGTCTGCCGCGAGGCCTCGCAGCGCGTGCTCGGCATGCGCCACTACGACGTGCAGCTGATCGGCGGCATGGTGCTGCACCTGGGCAAGATCGCCGAGATGCGCACGGGCGAGGGCAAGACCCTGGTCGCGACCTTGCCGGTCTACCTCAATGCGCTCGAAGGCAAGGGCGTACACGTGGTCACGGTCAACGACTACCTCGCGCGCCGCGACGCCGCATGGATGGGCAAGCTCTACAACTGGCTCGGCCTGAGCGTGGGCGTGGTCTATCCGGGCATGCCGCATTCCGACAAGGCCGCCGCCTACGCCAGCGACATCACCTACGGCACCAACAACGAGTTCGGCTTCGACTACCTGCGCGACAACATGGCGCTGGCAAAGGAAGACCGCTTCCAGCGCGGCCTGCATTACGCGATCGTCGACGAGGTCGACTCGATCCTGATCGACGAGGCGCGCACGCCGCTGATCATCTCCGGCCCGGCCGACGAGTCACCGGAGCTGTACATCAAGGTCAACCGCATCGTGCCGTCGCTGACGCGGCAGGAAACCGAGGAAGGCGAGGGCGACTACTGGGTCGACGAGAAGGGCAAGCAGGTGCACCTGTCCGAGATCGGCCAGGAACACGCCGAGGAACTGCTGCGCAATGCCGGCGTGTTCACGGGCGAAGACGATGGCCTGTACGCCTCGCACAACATCCACGTCGTCCACCACCTCAACGCCGCATTGCGCGCGCACGCGATCTACCAGCGCGACGTCGACTACATCGTGCGCGACGGCGAGGTCATCATCGTCGACGAGTTCACTGGCCGCACGCTGGTCGGCCGGCGCTGGTCCGACGGCCTGCACCAGGCGGTCGAGGCCAAGGAAGGCGTGCCGGTGCAGCGCGAGAACCAGACGCTGGCTTCGATCACGTTCCAGAACCTGTTCCGCATGTACGGCAAGTTGTCCGGGATGACCGGCACGGCCGACACCGAGGCCTATGAATTCCAGAGCATCTACGGCCTGGAAGTGATCGTGATCCCGACCAACCAGCCGATGATCCGCAAGGACTCTTCCGACCAGGTGTTCCTCAACCGCGCCGGCAAGTACCGCGCGGTCTCGGCCGAGATCAAGGATTGCTACGCACGCGGGCAGCCGGCGCTGGTCGGCACCACCTCGATCGAAGTCTCCGAGATGTTGTCCGAGCAGCTCAAGGCCGAAGGCATCCCGCACGAAGTGCTCAACGCCAAGCAGCACGAGCGCGAAGCGCAGATCGTGGCGCAGGCAGGCCGTCCCAAGGCCGTCACCATCGCCACCAACATGGCCGGCCGCGGCACCGACATCGTGCTCGGCGGTTCGCTCGAAGTGGAACTGGCCGAACTCGGCGAGGACGCCAGCGAGGTCGACAAGCTGCGCCTGCGCCGCGACTGGCAGCGCCGCCACGACGAGGTCAAGGCCGCAGGCGGCCTGCATATCGTCGGCACCGAACGCCACGAATCGCGCCGCATCGACAACCAGCTGCGCGGCCGCTCCGGTCGTCAGGGCGACCCGGGCTCGTCGCGCTTCTTCCTGTCGCTAGAAGACAACTTGATGCGCATCTTCGCCGCCGACTGGGTGCAGCGCGTGATGGCGCGCATGGGCCTGAAGGAAGACGACATCATTGAAAGCCCGCTGGTGACCAAGCAGATCGCCAACGCGCAGCGCAAGGTCGAGGCGCACAACTTCGACATCCGCAAGAACCTGCTCGACTTCGACGACGTCAACAACGACCAGCGCAAGGTGATCTACCGCCAGCGCGACGAACTGCTCGAAGCCGAGGACGTGCACGAGAACGTGCAGGGCATCCGCGACGACGTGGTCGCCGATATCGTCGAGCGTTTCGTGCCGCCGAACTCGATCGACGAGCAGTGGGACCTGCCGGGCCTGGAGGCGACGCTCGCCGAGGAATTCGGCCAGCAGCTGGCGCTGGTGAAGATGGCGCAGGAGCAGTCCGAACTCGATGCCGAAGGCATCGCGCGCCATGTCCAGGACACGCTCGACCGCGTCTTTGCCGACAAGGAAGCGCAGGTCGGGCCCGAGACGATGCGCATGCTCGAGAAGCACATCATGCTCAACGTGCTCGATCAGAACTGGAAGGAGCACCTCGCGCGCATGGATTACCTGCGCCAGGGCATCCACCTGCGCGGCTACGCGCAGAAGCAGCCGAAGCAGGAATACAAGAAGGAAGCGTTCGAGCTGTTCAGCGAGATGCTGGACAAGGTCAAGCGCGAAGTCGTGACCCTGCTGGCGCGCGTGCGCATCCGCAACGAGGAGGAAGTCGCGGCGATGGAGGCCGAGGAACGCCGCCAGGTCGAAGCGCAGATGCGCCAGGCGCAGTTCCAGCATGCCGAAGCCGGTGGCTACGGCGCCGACGAAGAAGCGGCAGATGTCAGCCCCGCGCCTGGCGCAGGCCGCCGCGATGCCCAAGGTCGGCCGCAACGATCCTTGTCCCTGCGGGTCGGGCAAGAAGTACAAGCATTGCCATGGACAGTTGCTGTAGCGCATCCGATCTTCCTTCTCCCCGCGCAGCGGGGAGAAGGTGCCGAAGGCGGATGAGGGGCGAGCGGAGCGGGATGTTCGAATGACTTGCGTCCGATCCATACCGCGAACACGCACCCCTCACCCGGCGCTGCGTGCCACCCTCTCCCCGCTGCGCGGCGCGAGGGAAGCTCCATGAACCAGAGTGTCTAGTTCCCCTCCCGTCGAAGTCGTCGCCGGCGTCATCTGCGACGCCCGCGACCGCATCCTGCTGGCGCGCCGTACCGAAGGGCGCGACCTGGCCGGGCTGTGGGAATTCCCCGGCGGCAAGCGCGAACCGGGCGAGTCGCCGGAAGCGGCGCTCGCGCGCGAACTGCACGAAGAACTCGGCATCGAGGCCAACGTCGGCGCACCGCTGATCGCCGTGCCGCAGGCCTATCCGCACAAACGCCTGCGGCTGGAAGTGCGCCGGATCACCTCCTACCGCGGTACGCCCAAAGGGCTCGACGGCCAGGCGCTGGCCTGGGTGCCGCCGGACAAGCTCGCCAGCTATGCGATGCCGCCTGCCGATCGCCCGGTGGTCGCCGCACTGCGCCAGCCCGATCGCTATCTGATCACCCCCGCGCCCGGCGACGACGACGGCGCGTGGCTGACGGGGCTCGATCGCGCGCTCGATGCCGGCATCGTCCGCCTGCAGTTGCGCCTGCATGGCGTCGATCGCGAACGGCGCCGCAGGCTGGTCGCCGCTGCAGTGCTGCGCGGCGAAGCGGCCCATGCCGAGATCATCGTCAACGGCGACCTCGCCCTTGCGCGCGAATTCGGCATCGGCCTGCACCTGCCCGCTGCGCAGCTGCGTGAGCACGACGCGCGCCCGGTGGGCAACAAGATCGCGCTGTCGGCCTCGTGCCATGACGAGGCCGAACTGCTGGCCGCCGAGCGCCTGGGCTGCGATTTCGCGGTACTCGGGCCGGTCCGCGCCACGCCCACGCATCCCCAGGTCAGCGGCATCGGCTGGACGAGCTTTTCACGCCTGCGCGAAGCGACATCGCTGCCGCTCTACGCGATCGGCGGCATGGCGCCTGCCGATATCGGCGAAGCGCGCCGCCACGGCGCGCAGGGCATCGCCGCCATCCGCAGTCTGTGGCCGCTACCGCTCGGCTGACGCGGCCAGGCGGAGGTAGAGCGCATGCAGGGCGTCGGCGTGCACGGCCAGCGCTTCGAGGCTGGCATCGTTGACGACGACGTCGTCGGCAATCGCGAGTCGCTGCTGCCGCGATGCCTGTGCATCGATCATGCGGTCGGCGAGTGGCACATCGATGCCGTCGCGGCGCAACAGTCGCTCGCGTTGCAACTCGACCGGTACGTCGACGACGAGGATGCGATCCAGCCACGGATACGCATCACGGCCGCCACCTTCGGCCAGCAGCGGGATCGCGGCGATGGCATAGGGACCGGTAGCGGCCGTGCACGTAGCTTGCAGCGCGGCGCGCACTCGCGGGTGCACGATCGCTTCCAGGCGCCTGCGTGCGTCGGCATCACCGAACACGACGCGCCGCATCGCGGCGCGATCCAGGTTTCCTGATGCGTCCAGCATGCCGGCACCGAATGCCGTGACGACCTCCACCAACCCTTCCGAGCCCGCCGCCACGGCTTCGCGCGCAGCAAGATCCGCATCGGCCACGACCACGCCCAGACGCTCGAAGCAGCTCGCGACCGAGCTCTTGCCCGAGGCCACGCCGCCGGTCAGTGCAATCACGTAAGGGGTGCTCATGCCTGCCTTGTACCGCATGGTGCCGGTGCGCGGGAAGTCAAACAGGTCGGCTGCGCGCCGACGAGCGTGCCAGCAGCGCGGGTTGCGCTATTGCAGTCCCGATACCCGCATGTAGGTATCGATCAGCGATTCGCCCCAGAAGAACACGATCCAGCCGGCGATGGCCAGATACGGCCCGAACGGAATAGGGGTTGCGCGATCACGGCCTTTCGCAGCGAGCCAGATCGAACCGATGATCGCCCCGACCAGCGACGACAACAGCACCGTCGGCAGGATGCCGTCGAGCCCGACCCACGCGCCGAGCGCGGCGAGCAGCTTGAAGTCGCCGTGGCCCATGCCTTCCTTGCCGGTGAGTTGCTTGAACACCCACCACACCGACCACAGCACCACGTAGCCGGCGATCACGCCGAGCAGCGCCGCCTTCGGCCCGAGGTAGAGGTTCTCGATCGCCGCGATGATGCCCAGCCACAGCAACGGCAGCGTGAGCTGGTCCGGCAGCAGTTGCGTGCGCACGTCGATGCCCGCCAGCGCGATCAGGAAACAGGTCAGCAGGACCGCGCCGAAGCCCTGCCAGCCGAAGCCGAAGCGCCACACGCAACACAGCACCAGCGCCATGGTCAGCAGTTCGACCAGCGGGTATTGCGCCGAGATCGGCGCCTTGCAGTGGCGGCATTTGCCGCGCAGCACCAGCCAGCTGAATACCGGAATGTTCTCGTACCACGACAACTGGTGCTGGCAGTGCGGACAGTGCGACCGCTCGACCACGATGCCCGGCGGCGGCGGATCGTAAAGATCGGGCTCGCCGAGGATCTCGCGGCTGTCGCGCTTCCACTCCCATTCCAGCCGCCTGGGCAGGCGCAGGATGACCACGTTGAGGAAGCTGCCCAGCAGCAATCCTAAGCCGGCCGCGGCGGGGTAGCCGAGGCCGGGGTTTTGATCCAGGAATGCCATGCAGCGAGTCTAGATCGCCGCGGCGAGCTTGAAGATCGGCAGGTACATGCCGATCACCATGCGCCGACGACGCCGCCGATGAAGACCATGATCATCGGCTCGAGCAGGCTCGACAGCGCGTCGACTGCGTTGTTGACTTCCTCCTCGTAGAACTCGGCCACCTTGAACAGCATCGTGTCGAGCGCGCCGGCCTCCTCGCCGATTGCGGTCATCTGCACGACCATGTGCGGGAAGAGGTTGACCTGTTTCATCGCCATGTTGAGCTGGTAGCCCACCGCGACATCGTCGCGGATCAGCGAATACGGCATTCTCGTAGACTTTGTTGCCGGTGGCGCCGGCCACGATTTCCAGCGCCTCGACCAGCGGCACGCCGGCCTTGAACGTAGTCGCCAGCGTACGCGCAAACGCGCGATCGCGGCGTTCTGCAGGACTTGGCCGATCACCGGAATCTTAAGCATCAACTTGTCCATCATTAGCCGCAGTGGCGCTGACCGCTTGTAGGTGTAGAGGAAGAACATCACGCCACCGATGATGATCGCCAGGATCAGCCCACCACCATCCGATCAGGAAGTCGCTGGCCGCGACGAATCATCAAGGTAAAGGCCGGCAGGTCCGCGCCGAAGCTCTCGAAGGTCTTGCGGAACTGCGGCACCACGAACACCAGCAGGACCGCGCTGACCAGGATCGCCACGGCAATGACCGTCGCCGGGTAGAACAGCGCCTTCTTGATCTTGCCCTTGAGGCTCTCGATGTTTTCCTTGTAGGTCGCGATCGTGTCGAGCACTGTTTCGAGCACGCCCGCTGATTCGCCGGCCTTGACCAGGTTGCGGTACAGCTCGTCGAACTGCACCGGATGCTTGCCCATCGCCTCGTAGATCGACGAGCCACCCTCGATGTCAGCGCGCAGGCTGTCGATCAGCGCCTTCATTTTCGGGTTCTTGTGGCCGCCGCCGATGATCTCCAGCGCCTGCACAATCGGCACGCCGGACTTGATCATGGTCGCGATCTGGCGGCTGAACACCGCGATGTCCTTGGCGGAGATCGTCTTGCCGGCGCTGCCGAACAGCGGCTTAGGCTTCGGCTTGACTACCTGGGGCTTGATGCCCTGACGGCGCAGTTCGGCGCGCAACATGTTGGCGTTCTTCGAGACCTGCTCGCCCTTCATCTTCTTGCCGCGCTTGTCGGTGCCCTCCCAGACGAACAGGGGAAGCGGCCTCGGCTCGGCGGACGACGGTGGTCTGCTTCTTGGCGGCGGTACGGGAGACGGCCATGGGGTTAGTCCTTGGTGACGCGGTTGATTTCGGCGAGGCTGGTTAGGCCGTTCTTGACCTTGTCGAGCGCCGAGCGGCGCAGGTCACGTACGCCGGCCTTCTTCGCGGCTTCGGCGATCTGCATGGCGTTGCCGCCTTCGAGGATGATGGCCTGGATGTCTTCGCTCATCGGCATGACTTGGTAGATGCCGACGCGACCCTTGTAGCCTTCGGTGCAATCTGCGCAACCGACCGCGTCATAGGTTTTGATGCCTGCATGGACCTCATCGGCCGTGAACCCTTCGGCGAGCAGGGCATGCTCGGGGATCTGGATCTCGCGCTTGCAGTCGTGCAGGCGCCGCGCCAGGCGCTGGGCGATGACAAGTGTGACCGAACTGGTGATGTTGTACGGCGCTATGCCCATGTTCATCAGGCGCGCGATGGTCTGCGGCGCGTCGTTGGTATGCAGCGTCGAGAGCACCATGTGGCCGGTCTGCGCGGCCTTGATCGCGATCTCGGCGGTCTCCAGGTCGCGGATTTCGCCGACCATGATGACGTCCGGGTCCTGTCGCAGGAAGCTGCGCAGCGCTGCGGCGAAGGTCATGCCGCGCTTGACGTTCATGCTGCACCTGGTTGACGCCGGGCAGGCGGATTTCGACCGGATCCTCGACCGTGGAGATGTTGCGCTGCTCGTCGTTGAGGATGTCGAGCGCGGTGTACAGCGAGACGGTCTTGCCCGAACCGGTCGGACCGGTGACCAGCACCATGCCATAAGGCCGCTGGATCGCATCGAGGAACAGCTTCTGCTGGTCGGCCTCGTAACCGAGCTTGTCGATGCCCAGGCTTGGCGGCGCTGCGCGTCGAGGATGCGCAGCACGACCTTCTCGCCGAATAGCGTCGGCAACGTGCTCACGCGGAAGTCGATCTGCTTGGTCTTGCTGAGGTTGAGCTTGATGCGCCCGTCCTGCGGCACGCGCTTCTCGGCGATATCCAGCTGTGCCATGACCTTCAGGCGCGCCGTAATGCGCTGATTGAGCTTGACCGGCATCTTCGCGACTTGCTTGAGGATGCCGTCGATGCGCAGGCGCACGCGATAGTCGTTCTCGTAAGGCTCGAAGTGGATATCCGACGCGCCCTTCTTGATCGCGTCGATCAGCACCTTGTTGACGAACTTGACGACCGGGGTGTCGTCACCCTTGCCGTCGACCCCGCGGTCATCGGCGATGTCGTCATCGCCGCCGCTGACGTCAAGGTTGTCCATTCCGTCGCCATCGCCGAGCGTGTCGCCAAGCGCGTCGTGCGACTCGAGCCATAGCTCGGCGATGCGGCGAATCTTGTCCTCGTCGACCAGGATCGGTTCGACCGTGAGGTTGGTATGGAATTTGAGCTCGTCAAGCGCATGCGAATTGGTCGGGTCAGCCATGCCGACGAACAACTTGCCGCCGCGCTTGAACAGCGGCAATACATTATGTTTCGCGAGCAACTCGTCCTTGACCAGCCTGATCGCGCTCTGGGTGCCGTCCATCGACGCCGGGTCGAACACGGGCATGCCGAATTCGATCGAATTGGCGGCCGCCATCTGCGCCGAGGTCACGAGGCGGTTGTCGCGAAGGTAGTTGGAGATCGGCTTTCGCTCGCGGGTGGCCGCTTCCAGCGCCTCGCGCGCCGAACTTTCATCGAGGGCGCCATCAAGCACTAGACGCCGGGCAATGCCGGTGATGCCCACCAGGTTGGCTGCCGGAACCGCGTTCATGAATTTACCTCCTCCCCCGAGGGTTTACCCGACTTTACTGTAAAAAATTTGCCTTGGATGCGGATTTGTCTACAAAAAGCGATACAGGGGGAGAGGATCCCCATACGGCCCCGCCTGTTCAAGGGACCTCAGGCTCACTTCTCGGCAGGGGAGGCTGGAGCCTGGCTCAGCTGTCGCAGCATCTGGAGCTCCATTTGGCCGCCCTTGTCTGCCGGATCGATCGAACGCTCCAGGGTTGTCAGGACCTGTTTGGCTTCCGAGTACTTGCCATTCTTCAAGTACAAGCGAGCAAGTAATGCGCCAGTCGGCGGGTTTCGCCCTGCCCCCCACGCAGTTTTCGCCTGGCTTTCGGCCTCGGGCCATCGACCTGCCCTGGCATACAGTCTGGCGATGATTTCGCGTATCACAAACTTGTTGGGGCTAGTTTCTGGTTGCAAGGTCGCCGCTGCGAGCAAGGCTGCGAAGGCGTCTGCCAACTGGCCCTCAACCACGCCGCGGCATTGTCCAAGCTGGCTGGCTTGGTCCAGCAACTTGATCATCTGTGCTTCATAGACGGTCAGTTGCGGCATTGCATCTGCCACGGCCGATTGCAGAAGGTCCGCATCCATCGTGCCGCCGCTCATGCAATTGATTGCGACCAGATAAAGCTTTCCGACAATTCGGCTTCGGGGTTCAGACGAACTGACCAGCGGTGCAAGCGCCTTTTTTGCCGCTTGATAATTCTTGCGATCGATCTCAAGCGAGGCTTTGTCGAAAACTGCGTGCAGCGAACGTGGATGCTGATTGACGCCTTGGACGATGATGCTTTCTCGGTCTTGCCACACGAGGACACGCCCCAAGGTTGCTATCGATAGCGCAAACAGGAATACCGATACTGCGGTGAAACCAAGCCCGCGCAGACTTAACACATTGGTTCGCAGGTTACTGGGCATGAGCGCGCCTAGCCCGACCACAGCCAGGAAAAGTCCGATCGAAGGAAGGTAGTTCCGATGCTCGTAGTACATCTCAAGCGGCAGGAAACTTGATTCCACGCCATGAGCCAACAGGAAGAAGAACCAACCCGCAAAAAAGCTTGGTGCTCGCCTGCGAACAGCGAAAGCTAGAAGACTAATCACGGCAAGCGTAAGTATTGCCAGCAAGGTTGTGACCGGTTTTAGGAGTCCAGTCGAAACTGGGAAGTCGTCTGTGTAGAGGCCCATAGACGGCGCATACGGCAGCAAAAGCATCCCGATGTAGTCGGTAAGCACGCGTGGTTGGGTCAATAATCGTTGTTCGAGGGTAAAGCCCCAATCTCTGTAACCTTCGAAGAAGATCGCTGGCTGGACCGTGATGGCGATCGCCACAGCCAGCAATGGCAACAGAGCGAACAGCGCAAAGAAGGCACGGATATGCCGTCCGCGCGGCGCGTCGCTCGCGAAGTACGCCAACTCGAGTACAAGGCACAAGAACGGCGCCGTCGCGGCGTTTTGCTTGCTGAGTAATCCGAGTACGAGAAGCACGGGAAATGCTACGAACAGATTCAGCGATGCGATACGGCTACGATTGGCGGCCAGTTGTGTTCGCGCGACCATGTAGACGGCAACTGATGCCAGCGCAAAAAAGGCGCCGAGTTGTGTCACGCGCTGAATCGCGTACAGCACAGTGCTCACATGCAGGGGATGCAGCAGCCAGATCGAAGCGCCAATGGAGCCGAGTAAGTCAGCGCGCGAAGATAGGCTCGGGTCTGCCTTCAGCGCTCGACGCAGAATCCACCAGATGAGCACGCCGCAAAGCAGGTGAAGGACCAGGTTGCCGAGCTTGACCGGGAATGTACCGAGGCCACCCAACCAAACTGTGAGCATGAAGCTCGCCATTGCCACTGGACGTGAAAAGACAATTGAGTCCCGATTGGGCAGCAGCGCTTGCCGCCAGGATTGGGTGCCGCCGTACCAATTCTCTATGGGCGTCAGATTCCAGAAGTCATCGAACAGGTAAGGACCCGACAACCCAGCCCAATACAGGCTGGCTGCCGCAGCCATCGCCAAGCAAAGCAGCAGCTTGCCGCGTGTTGAATCGCTCATCTGGGCATACCGGTGTCGCTGCCATGTCTCACGGCAGGGTGCCAGAACCGCTCGAAAAAAAGACCCCGGCGGGAGCCGGGGTCGTATAAAGCGTCAAAAACGATCCGATGTTACGGGCGGCACTCAGCCGGCACGTACTTCTGCGAAGCGACCGGCGTGGTTGTGCAGGTCCAGTTGATCGCCGAGGTGGCGTTGGACTGGGCCGGCGTCCACACCATCACAGGTTCGGCCGTTGCGCCGGTGGCCTTCGTCGTGGTGGTGATGATCCCGCCAGCTGCCACGTTAATGGTCGCGACATAGTCGCTGCTGTTCGGCAGGAAGCTAAAGCCGCTGTTCGCGGTGGTTACGCTGGCCAAACCGCCAGATTTGCTGGAGGCCGTTTCGGCGACAGCGAGCTTGGCCGGTGCGGTTTGGGCGACACCTTCCGACACGCGGGCGCGAACGGTGTAGTCCTGGTACGCCGGCAGAGCGATGGCGATCAGGATGCCGAGGATCGCGATCACGATCATCAGTTCGATCAAGGTAAAACCCTGGTGCTTCTTCATGGTGTATCCCCTAGGAGTGTTTGACTTCACGTGCCTCGAGGCCGGTCATCCGGTCCGTGGGCAGCCGTGCGACTAGCACGTGCATGGGAAGTCTATGCATAAGGCGTGCCAATGCACGCACGATCGCGGCCAATATCCAAAAATGATGGACTAGTCACGAAATGGATTCGGCCCCAGCTCGGGCCCAAACCATGGAAGGTGACGCGATGCGTCGCTTGCGATACGAAACTGACGTTTTGCGTCATCACGTTCAGCGACCTCTCGGTGGACTGGTGCACGAACGAGCTGTCTGGAATGCGGTCGGATGATCGCATCACTGCAGTCGCGGAGGCTCTGCTTGGCGAGGCATGCCATGATCGCGCCCGGAAACCGGGGCAACACAAGACATGATGCGCGACATCCTGATGATCCTGTTCGTGACCTGCTCGACCCTGGGGAGCCAGCTGCTGCTCAAGGATTCGGTGGTCAGGATCGCCCAGCGCACGCCCGTTCCTTCAGGCCTCGATTGGCTGCTGGCGGTGATGTTGTCGCCCAAGGTGTGGGTCGCAGTGATGATCCAGGGCGTCGGCTTCATCGTCTGGATGATGGTGCTGAGCCGCGTCAAGCTGGGCATGGCCTTCGCAATCTCCGGCGCGTTTTTCTACATCCTGATGGCGCTACTGAGCTGGCAGTTGTACGGCGAGCGCCTGGCACCGCTGCAATGGACCGGCATCGTGCTCGTCTCGGCAGGCGTGCTGATGATCTCCATGCTCGGCAAGGCCTGACGGCGCGGAACCGGTGCTGGACCTGCGATGACCTCGGGGCTCGACCATACCTTCGTCATACCGGCATACGGCCTCTCCGAGCACCTGCGTGATTGCCTGGAATCGTTGCGTGCGCAGACGCGCCCATCGCCGGTCGTAGTGGCAACTTCCACGCCGTTCGACGGCTTGGAGGCACTCGTTGGCGAATTCGGAGCCAGTCTCGCGACTCATTCCCCCAATGCGGGAATCGGCCACGACTGGAACTTCGCGTTGGCGCAGGCACGGACGCCATGGGTGACCCTCGCCCACCAGGATGACTTCTACCTGCCGGCATTCACCGAACAGACCATGGCGATGGCCACCAGCGAGCCGGAGACCGTGCTGCTGTTCACGGATTACGGCGAATCGCTGGATGGCCAGCGGCGCGACACGACTCCGATGCTAATGATCAAGCGCTTGTTGCTGGAGTTGGGATTCCTCGGCCGACCGACGGTGTCGCGGACGGGTGCGAAGTTGCGCTTGCTGAGGTTCGGCTGTCCGATCTCGTGCCCATCGGTGACGATGAAGGTGTCCGCGGCCGGGGTGAACTTCCGTGAGGATCTCAAGGTGAACCTCGATTGGGACGCATGGATGCGCCTGGCAGTGAAGGATGGAGCGTTCGGCTACATCCGCGAGGTGCTGATGCTGCATCGAATCCATGCCGGCAGCGAAACCAGCGATGCGATCCGCCAGGGCGTGCGCGCGGCCGAGGACCTGATGATGTTCCGGTCGTTGTGGCCCGATCCGATCGCACGCCTGTTGGCACGCGCGTACAGTCTGTCCTACGAGACCGGATCCGACCGATGAGCCCGACCCGCGAGCAGCTTGCTGTTATGGAAATCGACCAGGCATCGGTACGCCAGGCCATGGAGACCGGCACATTGCCTGCGACCGCTGCCGCTGCGCCGCGGTTGCCGCGCATTGCCGTGGTCATTCCATGCCACCGTGTCCGCAGTCAGGTCCTGCGCGTCATCGCACAGATTCCAGCCTTGGTCGAGATGATCTACGTGGTCGATGATCGCTGTCCCGAGGAATCAGGACGACACGTGCAGGAGCATTGCGACGATCACCGCGTGACAGTGGTCTTCAACGAGACCAACCTTGGAGTGGGCGGTGCCGTGATGGCGGGCTACGCGCGTGCGCTGGCCGATGGCGCCGACGTGATCGTGAAAATGGACGGCGACGACCAGATGGATGCGGCCGCGCTGCCGCAGCTGATCGGTCCGATCGTGCGTGGCGAGGCGGACTACACCAAGGGCAATCGCTTCTACGACCTGGCGCAGATCGGCAACATGCCGGGCCTGCGCATCTTCGGCAACGCGGTGTTGTCGTTCATGACCAAGATCTCGTCCGGCTACTGGGATATCTTCGACCCGACCAATGGGTATACGGCGATCCATGCCAAGGTCGTTGCCAAGCTGCCGCTTGCCAAGATCAGCAAGCGCTATTTCTTCGAGACCGACATGCTGTTCCGGCTCAATACGCTGCGCGCGGTGGTGGCGGATGTGCCGATGGATGCGCGCTATGGCAACGAGATTAGCAACATGCGGATCTGGCGGATCCTGGTCGATTTCTTCACCAAGCACGTGCGCAATACCTTCAAGCGCATCTTCTACAACTATTTCCTGCGCGACCTCTCGCTGGCGTCGATCGAACTGGTACTGGGCAGTCTTTTCATAGGCGTTGGCTCGTTCATGGGCCTGTGGTTTTGGGTCGAGTCGGCGCGGACGGGCGTCACGGCTTCGGCGGGTAGCGTCATGCTCGTGGCGTTGCAGGTGATCGTGGGTATCCAATTGATCCTGGGTTTCCTCGCGTACGACATCGCGTCCGTGCCTCGTCGCACGCTGCATCAGTTGCTGTCACGCGGCGAACAGCGATGAAGATCGGCCCCGCAATACGGCGGTGGATGCCCGCGTCGCTGGAGCGACGCGTCGCCGGCGTCTACAGGAAGGTTTTCGTCGACCTGGGCAAGGTCGCAACCCGCCTGGCGGATTCGTTGCCGCAGCAGGCGAAGGTGCTCGATATTGGCGGCGGCGATGGCGAGCTCCTGAATAAACTGTTCGCCCTGCGTCCGGACATCACGGTGGTGATGGTCGACGTTGCCGACAGCGTCGGCAAGTTCATAGAGCCGCGATTCCTGGAGCGGGTGCAATTCCTCCCGAAGACCTTCATCGAGGATCATGCGGCTGCTTCGCCGGCCTCCTACGATGCAGCGATCATCGTTGATGTACTTCACCACATTCCGGTCGGGCAACGGCATGGGTTTCTGTCAGCTGTGCGACATGCGGTGCGCGACCGAGGTTCGATCTTCGTCAAGGACCTGGAGCCGGGGCACTTCATCTCCATGCTGAGCCTGTACTGCGACTGGTATATCAGTGGCGATCGAGGTGTCGTGCTGGTGTCCATGTCCGGCCTCCGTGCATTGGCCGATGAGCTCTTTCCCGGTCATGTATCGAACGAAATCGGACTTCGGGCAGTCGACGCCCCCAACTACATCGTGCGTATCGATGTCGCCTAATTCGTTTGCCGCAAGCCGTCGCATGTTGCACGCGCATATCGACCGGGCCGGTAATCTTGCGGGAGTCCGTCTGTGGAACCTTTGAACTACAGCGCCCTGGAGGCGTTTCGTGTACCCCGGCCAGTTGACCGGCTGGAGTACATCGAGAGCCTCGTCGACGGCAAGACGGTGTTCGACCTGGGCGCGCTCGATGAAACAGCGGTCGATGTGAAAAAGGATAGCGGGGATTGGCTGCATGCACGGTTGTGCGGCAGGGCGGCGAGCGTGATTGGCATCGACAACTCACCACGCGTGCCGTCCGAGGGACTCGTCACGCAAGGCAACGGTCGGATCATCAATGCCGACATCTTCGACCTGTCGCCGATCATCCGGCAGCATGGCAAGCCCGACGTCATCGTCGTCGGCGAGCTGATCGAGCACCTTCCGAACACGCTCGAATTGCTGCGCAGCATGAAAGAGAACGCGCTGCTGCGCGACGTGGCACTGGTGTTCTCGACGCCGAATGCATGCTGTTGGCATAACTTCCTGATCGGCCTGGCCGGCCGGGAATCGACGCACCAGGATCATCTCCAGATCTATTCCTACAAAACGCTGCGTACGCTATTTGCCCGGGCCGGTATCGATCTCGTGTCGCTGGCGCCATATCACGCAAGCTTTCAGGAGATGATCTCCAGCCAGCGTGGGGCGGCCAAGGCCACCGTCCTGGGATTCCAGAAGGTCGTCAACGCGCTGGAACGGCTGACGCCAGTCCTCGGTGCCGGCTGGATCGGAACCGCGCGCCTCTGATCTAGGACTCTGATCTAGGACTCGGTGGCGATGATGTGCACTGGCTTGCCGCTGTGCGCGTCGAGCAAGATGATGCCCTCTCCGCGTGCCGATACAATCGGTACCCAGCGCAAGCGCTCGGGCGTCCTGCCTGTCCTGCGTATATCCGAGGCCGTAATGGTGGCGTTTTCCCTCACGTCGCGCGCATTTCGCAGTAGTTCGGGCGCGATCTTCGAATAGTCGAAATAATACTTTGGCGATCGCTCGATACCGGCACCCCCTGCCATGAACTCGGCCATCGCTTTTGCGCGAAGGGTAGGATCGGTCGGCATCCGCGTTCCGACAAATGTTGGACCGGTCAAGGAGAGTCGTCGCAGTTTAGGTGTTGGCGCCTTTGCCAGGGCTGAGTCCTCGATCTCGCTGGCGAACACGACGGTGATCTGATCCGGCGTGCCAACCAGGAACACTGGACGCGCCAGCCACAGCGTGTGTAGGCCGTAAGCAAGGAAGGCGAGTTGCATGACGGCGATGGCGACAAGATCGAACTTCAGGCCCCACTTGCCCTGCCGATACAGCAGCAGCGTCAACAACGGCCCGGCCGTCAGGTCGATACCGAGCATCACCAGTAGCAAATGGTCGAGCCCGGCGACGCGCCAGAGGCCGTCCGGGTACCAGGTAGTGAAGGCGAACGCGGCGATGCCGCCGATCACGACGATGCTGAGGCACAGGTGCGTACCCGAGGCTTTCCAGCGAGTCATGGGAGATCTCGATATGGCGTGGGCGGAATTTTATTTACGGCGGGGCTGCGCGCAAGAGCAAATCTCACCCCTTTTTGGCAAAGAGGGGAGACAGGCAGGTGAGGGCAGAAACAGGGCGCATCGGTCGACCGAGGCGCGCCCGGTCAGTCGATGCCGAGCTTTTTCAGCTTGTAACGCAGCGCGCGGAAGGTGATGCCGAGCTTGGCCGCCGCCTTGGTCTTGTTGTAGCGGCTTTCCTGTAGCGCCTGCTGGATCGCGGCGCGTTCGATTTCCTCGATGTACGAGGGTAGGGCGCTGCTCCCGGTCTCGCGCGGATCCATGTGGCGCGGATCGCGGGCGTTGGGATCGTTGCTGCCGGTGAACACGGCGGCCACCGCGGCGGCCTGGGCGTTCGGCACGTTGGGCAGGCGCAGGTCGGCGGTGCTGATCTCGTCGTCGTCGGCCATCGCCAGCGCGCGCTCGAGGATGTTCTCCAGCTCGCGCACGTTGCCGGGGAACGGATAGGCCTCGAGGGCGGCTCGCGCTTCCGATGACAGCCTCGGCATGCGCCGGTGCATGGCGTGGGCGAGGCGCTCGAGGATGGCCTTGGACAGCAGCGCCAGGTCGCCCTCGCGTTCGCGCAGCGCCGGCACCTGCAGCTCGATGACGTTGATGCGGTAGTAGAGGTCGTGGCGGAAGCGGCCGTCGTTGACCAGTGCGTTGAGGTCCTTGTGCGTGGCGGAGAGGATGCGCACGTCGACCGACACCTCCGTCGAGGCACCGACCGGGCGGATGGTCTTTTCCTGGATCGCGCGCAGCAGCTTGACCTGCATCGGCAGCGGCAGCTCGGCGACCTCGTCGAGGAACAGGGTGCCGCCGTCGGCCGCCTGGAACAGGCCGGGCTTGTCGGCGTGGGCGCCGGTGAAGCTGCCCTTCTTGTGGCCGAAGAATTCGCTTTCCATCAGCTCGGTCGGGATCGCGCCGCAGTTGACGGGGATGAAGGGTCCGGCCGAACGCGAGCCGTAGGCATGGATGGTGCGCGCGACCAGTTCCTTGCCGGTGCCCGATTCGCCGCTGATATGCACCGGCGCCTGGCTGCGCGCGACCTTGGCGATGGTGTGGCGCAGCGCGACCATGACTTCGGATTCGCCGATCAGGCGGTCGCCGCCGGCGTCGGGATTGGCTTCGCGGCGCGTGTTGAGCTCCAGCGCCTGCCGCACCAGGCCGCGCAGCACGTTGATGTCGAGCGGCTTGCTGACGAAGTCGAAGGCGCCGGCCTTGAGCGCCTCGACCGCGGCCTCGACGTTGCCGAAGGCGGTGATCATCGCCACCGGGGTGTTCGGGAAGCGCGTCGAGATCTCGCCGATCAGCTCCAGGCCGGAGCCGTCGGGCAGGCGCATGTCGGTCAGGCACAGGTCGTAGGCGACGGTGCTGAGCATCTCGCGGGCGACGGCTAGGTTGGGGGCGGTGTCGGTGCGCAGGCCCATGCGGCCCAGGGTCAGCACCAGCAGCTCGCGGATGTCGTGTTCGTCGTCGACGATCAGGGCGCTGCGGGTTTCGTCACTCATGCGCGGACCGTTAGCAAGCAGGAAAGGTGACCAATATTGACACTTTATGCCGGTAAGAGCACATGCCGCCCGGCGAGCGTGATCCGGAAGCAGCCGCCGCCGGCCGGGACGGCCACGTATTCCAGGGTCGCCTCGTTGGCCCGGCATAGCTCGCGGGCGATGTACAGGCCCAGCCCCGTGCCGTGTTCGGAGGTCGTGAAGAACGGCCGGAACAGCTGCGTGGCGACCGCGTCCGGCACCCCGGGGCCGCGATCGCTGACGTCGATCACCGGGACCTCGTCCAGCTCGTGGACATGCACGGTCACGCGCGCGGGCTGTCCCGGCATGCGCCCATAGTTGAGCGCGTTCTGCACCAGCACGGTCAGGATCTGCTGCAGGTGGCGCGGATCGACCAGGGCCGGCAGCGCCGGCAGCTGCCCGCCGGTGCGCAGGATGTCGCTCTCCATCGGCATCGTCTGCTGGTAGTCCTCGACGAACTGGCGCACGAACTGCACCAGGTCGACGTGTTCGGCGATCGCGCGCTCGCGGCGGGCGATGCCGAGCACGCTCTCGACGATGGCGTTGGTGCGCATGCACTGCTGGTGGACGATCTGCAGCAGGCGGCGGTCGCCGACGTCCATGTTCTTGGACTCCTCGAGCAGCTGCGTGGCGTAGCTGATCGCGGCGAGCGGGTTGCGGATCTCGTGGGCGAGGCTGGCGGAGAAGCGCCCCATCGCGGTCAGCGTGAGGGATTCGGCGCGCCGCGACACCAGCGAGGTGTCGTCGAGGAAGATCAGCGAGGTGTTGCTGTTGGCGCGCAGGCGCGCGAAGCGCGGCAGCACGTCGGTCTGCTCGCTGCCGAAGGCCATCGCCGTTTCGTCCTGCTTGCCGTCCTGCAGCCAGGTGCTCCAGTCGCCGCGCCAGTTCGGGCGAGGCCCGCGACAGGTTGCGCTGGCCTTCGCCGAGATCGCCGAGCAGCAGCAACGCCGCTTCGTTGGCCAACCGCATGCGGCCGTCGCCGTCGACCAGCAGCACGCCGGTGCGCATGCGGCGGATGATCAGTTCGTTGACCTCGGCCAGGTTGGCGGCCTCGGCGCCACGCTGGTCGGCCAGCGCCTGCGTCGCGCGCATCTGCTTGCCGAGCTGGTTGGTCAGCATCGCCACGGACAAATAGCTGACCGAGAACATCAGCAGTTCCGCGAGCGGACGATCGGTGCCTTCGACCGACAGGTTGCTCCACAGATATTCGCCGACCAGGGCCGCGGCTGCGAATCCGGCCACCGCCATGCCCAGGCGCAGGCGCAACAGCAACGAGGCAGCAGCGACGTTGAACAACAGCATCATCGCGATGCCGGGGCCGGCACTGGCGGGCAGAGCGTGGGTCGCGAGGGACGCGACGACGATGTCGAAGGCCACCCCGACCAGCACCTGCGGCAGCAACGCGCCGCCTTGCCTGCCGTGCACGAGCAAGCCCAGCGCGAACACCAGGTAGGTCGAGGGCGACGGCCTCGCCCATGGCCGCATCGCGCGGCGCGCCGATCAGCGTGCCTGCCGGGCCGAATACCATCAGCGCCAGCAGCGCCGCCTCCAGCACGCGGTACAGGTTGAAGAAGTACAGCTCGCGGCGCAGGGCACCGTTGGCGAACTCGGTGGCTGGGCGTTTCGGCAAGCGGCGTTCCATGCGGGGCGTGGCGCGAGTATAGGCGCGCGGCCCCGGGCGCAGAACTTTGCCCGCGACGGACGCATGGGCGAGAATAGCGCGCCGTCCGCGCCCTTTGCCGGTCCGTGCCGCGCTGGTTCGTCCAGCCGGCATCGCGTCCCAGGCGATTGCGCACGGAACGTTCTCCCCGCATGGATCCCAAATGAATTTCCACGAATATCAGGCGAAGCAGTTGTTTGCCGACTACGGCATTGCAGTCCCGGCCGGGCGCGTCGCGCGCACGCCGGAAGAGGCGGTCGAGGCCGCGAAGGCCATCGGCGGCGATTTCTGGGTGGTCAAGGCGCAGATCCATGCCGGCGGCCGCGGCAAGGCCGGCGGCGTCAAACTGGCCAAGACGCTCGAGCTGGTCAAGGAATACGCGACCGCGATGCTCGGCACCAAGATGGAGACCTACCAGTCCGCCGGCGTCGCCCTGCCGGTCGACAGCGTGCTGGTCACGCAGGCCACCGACATCGCCAAGGAACTGTACCTGTCGGTGCTGGTCGATCGCAGCACGCAGTCGGTGACGTTCATCGCCTCGTCCGATGGCGGCGTCGAGATCGAGAAGACCGCTGAAGAAAATCCGGATGCGATCCAGACCCTCAACATCAATTTCGTGCAGGGCCTGCAGCCTTACCAGACGCGCGAACTCGGCTTTGCGCTGGGCCTCAACGCCAAGCAGGTCGGCCAACTCACCAAGATCATGCTGGGCCTGTACAAGCTGTTCAACGACAAGGACCTGGCGCTGGTCGAGCTGAACCCGCTGGCGATCCTCACCAACGGCGATCTCGCGGTGCTCGACGGCAAGGTCAACTCCGACGACAACGCCTCGTTCCGCCATCCCGACCTGGTCGCGATGCGCGACAAGGCGCAGGAGGACGAGACCGAAGTCCTCGCCAGCGAGCACGACCTCAACTACGTGACCATGGACGGCGACATCGGCTGCATGGTCAACGGCGCCGGCCTGGCGATGGCGACGATGGACGTGATCAAGCTCAATGGCGGCGAGCCGGCGAACTTCCTCGACGTCGGCGGCGGCGCCACCAAGGAGCGCGTGACCGAGGCGTTCAAGCTGATCCTGTCGTCGAAGGACGTGAAGGCGATCTTCGTCAACATCTTCGGCGGCATCGTGCGCTGCGACATGATCGCCGAGGGCATCATCGCCGCGGTCAAGGAAGTCGGCGTCGAAGTGCCGGTGGTGGTGCGCCTGGAAGGCACCAATGTCGAGGCCGGCAGGGATCTGCTGAAGCACAGCGGCCTGGCGATCGAATCGGCCGACGACATCAACGACGGTGCGAAGAAGGTCGTCGCCGCCGCGAAGAAAGCCGCCTGATCATCACTGTCGTCCCGAGCGTAGCGAGGGACCTGTTTTTCCCCAAGCGACAAGCAGGTCCCTCGCTGCGCTCGGGACGACACTCTAAGGATTCGAATTACATGAGCGTTTTGGTCAACAAGCACACCAAGGTCATCGTGCAAGGCTTCACCGGCACGCAAGGCACCTTCCACGCCGAGCAGATGCTCGACTACGGCACCAAGGTCGTCGGCGGCGTCACGCCGGGCAAGGGCGGCAGCGAACACCTCGGCCTGCCGGTGTTCAACACCGTCGCCGAAGCGGTCGCCGAAACCGGCGCCGATGCCTCCGTCATCTACGTGCCGCCACCGTTCGCCGCCGATGCGATCCTCGAAGCGGCCGACGCCGGCATCCGCGTCATCGTCTGCATCACCGAGGGCATTCCGGTGCTCGACATGCTGCGCGTCAAGAACACGCTGAAGGGGTACGACGACGTCGTGCTGATCGGCCCGAACTGCCCGGGCGTGATCACGCCCGGCGAATGCAAGATCGGCATCATGCCGGGTCACATCCACATGCCCGGCAAGATCGCGATCGTCTCGCGCTCGGGCACGCTGACTTATGAAGCGGTCAAGCAGACCACCGACGCCGGCCTCGGCCAGTCGACGGTGATCGGCATCGGCGGCGACCCGATCAACGGCCTGAACTTCATCGATTGCCTGAGGCTGTTCCAGGACGATGCGCAGACCGAAGGCATCATCATGGTCGGCGAGATCGGTGGCAGCGCCGAAGAGGAAGCCGCGGAGTTCATCGCCGAATACGTGACCAAGCCGGTGGTCGGCTTCATCGCCGGCGCCTCCGCGCCCGCGGGCAAGCGCATGGGCCACGCCGGTGCGATCGCGTCGGGCGGCAAAGGCACCGCGGCGGGCAAGTTCGCCGCGCTGGAAGCTGCGGGCGTCACGACGGTGAAGTCGCCCGGCGATCTGGGTGCGGCGATTGCGAAGCGGTTGAAGGGTTGAGATCCACCTCCTGTCTCCTTCCCACGCCAGCGTGGAAAGGAGACAGGCAGGCGCTCCGTCCGATACAGGCGACCGAAACCAACCATGACCCTCCGCATCGCCCTCGCCCAGTTCGATTTCCCGGTCGGCGCCGTCGTCCAGAACGCCGAACGGATCGTGGCGATGATCGCCGAGGCGCGCGACGTGCATCGCGCCGACTTGGTGTTGTTCCCGGAACTCGCTCTCAGCGGTTATCCGCCGGAAGACCTGTTGCTGCGGCCGGGATTCCTTGCCGATTGCGAGGCGGCGCTGCAATCCATCGCCGCCAGTACGCGCGGCATCCTCGCCGTGGTCGGCTGGCCGCAGTCGGCAGGCGCCGTGGTCTACAACGCGGCCAGCGTGCTGCGCGAAGGCAGCATCGAGCGTACCTACCGCAAGCGCGAACTGCCCAACTATGCGGTGTTCGACGAGCGCCGCTATTTCGATGTCGACCCCGACGGCGGGGCCTGCGTGTTCGAGGTCGGTGGCATCAATGTCGGCCTGGTGATCTGCGAAGACCTCTGGTTCGCCGAACCGCTGGCCGAGACCGTGCGCGAAGGCGCGCGGCTGGTGCTGGTGCCGAATGCTTCGCCATTCGAGCGCGACAAGCACGCGCAGCGTGATGCGTTGCTCGCGCAGCGCGTGCGCGAAACTCTTATTGAAGGCCGCGGCGTCGCGCTGGCCTACCTCAACGTGGTCGGCGGCCAGGACGCGCTCGTCTTCGACGGTGCGTCGGTGCTGGCCGACGGCGACGGCTTGATCCATCCCGCTGCCGCCGCATTCGAGGACCACTGGCTGGTGGCCGATTACGACGATGCCAGCGGCAAGTTCACGCACGTGCACTGGCCACTCGAGGAAGACGAGAGCCGCGACGGGCTGGCCTGGCGCGCAGTCGTGCGCGGCACGCGCGACTACTGCGCCAAGAATGGCTTCCGCAAGGCCTGGCTCGGGTTGTCGGGCGGCATCGATTCGGCGATGGCGCTGGCGATCGCGGTCGATGCACTCGGCGCCGGCAACGTCACCGCCGTCAGGATGCCGTCGCGTTACACGGCCGACCTCAGCAACGACCTCGCCGCCGAGCAGTGCGACGCGCTCGGCGTGGAGCTGCTGACCTTGCCGATCGAGAAGCCCTTTCAGGGCTATCTCGATGCGCTCGCGGACATCTTCGCCGGCAAGGCCGTCGATACTGCCGAGGAAAACCTGCAGTCGCGCACCCGCGGCGCGCTGCTGATGGCGTTGTCCAACAAGTTCGGCGGTCTGCTGCTGACGACCGGCAACAAGAGCGAGTACGCGGTCGGCTACGCCACCATCTACGGCGACATGTGCGGCGGTTACGCGCCGATCAAGGACCTGTACAAGAGCGAGGTGTTCGCGCTGGCGCGCTGGCGCAACACGGTGGGTGGGGCGCCCGTGATCCCGCCCGCGGTGATCGCGCGACCGCCGTCGGCGGAACTGCGCAACGACCAGAAAGACGAGGATTCACTGCCGCCCTACGACGTGCTCGATGCGATCCTGCTGCGCCACGTCGACCAGGAGCAATCGCGCGCGGAAATCGTCGCGGCCGGGTTCGATGCGGCCACCGTCGACAAGGTCCTGCACCTGGTGCGCGTCAGCGAATGGAAACGCCACCAGGCGGCGCCTGGACCGAAGGTCTCGCGGCGCGCGTTCGGCCGCGAGCGGCGTTATCCGATCAGCAACGGCTACAAAGCCTGATCCGCGAGCAGAAGGCAAAATAAAAGCCGCCCTCAGGCGGCTTTTATTTTTGGGAGGACGGAGAATCAGTCCTTCTTCTGCTTGTCCAGCGCCGACTTCTCTCCGGCGAACGGATTGAGCTTGCGCACCGTCCACGGATAGTCGGGCCAGTCGCCGGTCAGGTACGGATGCTGCGGATCGTTCTGCTGCAGCACGCGTTTGGCGTCGTTGGCGAGCGTCTCGTTGCCCAGGCCGGTGTAGGCCGTGGCGAGGGCCGCGATCGCGTCGTTCTGATATTCGCTCTGCGGATAGGTCTCGAGCAGATACTTGGCGCGATCGGCAGCCGCCACCCAGGCGCCGCGGCGGATGTAATACAGCGCCGTCTCCATTTCGTGGCGCGCGAACAGGTTGCGCAGCGCAACCATGCGCTGGCGCGCATCGGCGGCGTAGCGGCTGTTGGGATATCGCTCGGTGACGATGGTGAAGTCGTTGTAGGCCTGGTTCGGCGTGGCCAGGTCGCGGCGGCTGGCGTCGAGCGCCCAGACCTTCTGCAGGAATACGGTGTCGCGGTTGGAATTGACCAGGCCGCGCAGGTAGTACATGTAGGCGGTGTTGCGATGCGTGGGATAGGTGCGGATGAAGCGGTCGATGGTGGAGATCGCCTCTTCGTTGTTGCCCATCCTGTACTGCGCATAGGCCGTTTCGATCAACGCCTGTTCGGTGTAACTGCCGTACGGGTACTGCGCCACCAGGCGCTTGTAGTTGTTGACCGCGTTGTCCCAGTTGCCGTTACGGACCGACTTGTGGCCTTTTTCGTAGAGTTGCTCGACCGGCACGCCTTCGTTCTCGTCGTCGTCCTTGAACATGCCTTTCAGGCGCGCGCAGCCGGAGAGGGTGAACAGGGCCAGCAGGACCAGCAGCAGCGCCGAGCGCAGCATCGGATTGCGCGGGGAGGCGTTGGAAACAAGCGGAAGACGTGAGGTCATGGGCGAAGTCTGGGCGCTGAAGGCACGAAGCGCCGATAATACCAGTCCGCGCAAGGCGGCCCCCTTAACCCACCACAACCCGACGGACCGCCGCCGCATGCGCTCTTCCGATACACAGCCAGATCCTACACAGCCAGGTCGTACACAGTTGGAACTGGAAGCCGCCGTCGAGGACGCGGCGCGCAGCGCGCGCGTGCCCGAGGCCAGCGCCGGGCGGCGCTTCGATGCGGTGCTGGCGGAACTGTTCCCGGAGTTCTCGCGCTCGCGCCTGGCCGAATGGATCAAGTCCGGCGACGCCCTGCTCGATGGCGCGCAGGTACGACCGCGCGATGCGGTGCGCGGCGGCGAGGCGGTGACGCTGGTGGCGGTGCTCGACACGCAGACGCACGCCCTGCCCGAAGACATCCCGATCGACGTGCTGTACGAGGACAGCGAGGTCTTCGTGCTCGACAAGCCCGCCGGGCTGGTGGTGCATCCGGGCGCCGGCAATCCTGCCGGCACGCTGGTCAACGCCCTTTTGTTCCGCGATCCCGGGCTGTCGGCACTGCCGCGCGCCGGCATCGTGCACCGGCTCGACAAGGACACCTCGGGCGTCATGGTCGTAGCGCGCACGCTGCAGGCGCATGCCGCGCTGGTTTCGCAGCTGTCGTCGCGCGACGTCCACCGCCAGTACCTTGCCATCGTCGTCGGCGCGCTCGTCTCCGGCGGCACCGCGAACGCGGCGATCGACCGCCACCCGCGCGACCGCCTCAAGATGACCGTGCGCGAAGACGGTCGCGACGCGGTCACGCACTACCGGCTGCGCGAGCGCTTCCGCGCCCATACCGCGCTCGAATGCAGGCTGGAGACCGGGCGCACGCACCAGATCCGCGTGCACATGGCGCACCTCAAGCACCCGATCCTCGGCGATCCCCTGTACGGCGGTCCGTTGAAGTTGCCGAAGGCCGCGAACGAGGCCCTGATCGACGCCCTGCGTGGTTTCAAGCGCCAGGCGCTGCATGCCGAAACGCTGGAATTCATGCATCCGATCAGCGGCGAACCGGTGCGCTGCAGCGCACCGATCCCGGCCGACATGCAGCACCTGCTGCGCGTGCTGCGCGAGGACAGCGCCGCGCACGCCGAGGTCGCGCGCCGGTGAGCGCGTGGCTGGCGGCCGACTGGCCGGCGCCGGACAACGTACGCGCGTTCACCACGCTGCGGACCGGGCCGGGCGTGTCGGCGGCGCCGTTCGATCGCTTCAATCTCGGTGCCCGCTGCGGCGACGAGCCCGACGCGGTCGCGCGCAATCGCCAGGCGCTGATCGAACAGGCCGGCCTGCCGGCCGCGCCGAATTGGCTGCGGCAGGTGCATGGCACGCAGGTCGTGTGCTTCGACGCTGATGCTCCCTCCCCTGCGCGCAGGGGAGGGCTGGGGAGGGGTGCCGTTGCATCCCTTGATCCTGAAGAGCCCGAAGCCGACGCCGCAGTCACCTCGGGCGAAAACATCGTCCTGACCATCCTTACCGCCGACTGCCTACCAGTCCTGTTCGCCGCCGCCGACGGCAGCGAAGTCGCCGCCGCACATGCCGGCTGGCGCGGACTGGCGGCGGGCGTGCTGGAGCGCACCGTGGCGGCGATGCAGACGTCGCCCGACCGTTTGATCGCCTGGCTCGGCCCGGCAGCCGGTCCGCAGGCGTATGAAGTCGGGGCGGAGGTCTTCGAGGCCTTTGTTTCGGGCGATCCGCGCGCAGGTTCCGCGTTCGCGGCGACGCGGCCCGGCCACTGGCGTGTCGATCTTTATGCCTTGGCGCGTCTGCGCCTTGCCGATGCGGGCGTGCGCCGCGTCAGCGGCGGCGGCCTGTGCACCATCTCCGACGCCGCCCGCTTCTATTCGCACCGCCGCGACCAGCGCAGCGGCCGAATGGCGACGCTGGTGTATCGGGCCGGCTGAGGCAGCATCAGGCGGGGACGCGGCATACCCCGGCATGTCGGCATCGGGAAAAACCATTTGCCCCGACTGTCGCCTTAACGCAATATTGACATGCTACGGCAGGGGGCCGTGGCGCCTCCCCAAACTTTCCGGAACGCCACCGCCATGACCCAGCCTGTCGCTGACCGCGCCCGCTCGCGCGCGCTGCCCCGCCATCGCCTGATGCTCGCCATCGCGGCCCTGCTTCCGCTCGGCACCGTCGCCTTTGCCCAGGATGCCGCCCAGGATCCAGCGCCGGCCACGGAAACGGCGCCGGCTGCCACGCCGGCAGACGAAGCCGCGACCCTCGACACCATCGAAGTCACCGCCCAGCGCCGCACCGAGAACGTGCAGGACGTGCCGGTCTCGATCAGCACCGTCAGCAGCGAGAAGCTCGACGTGCTCGGCTCGGGCGGCAACGACATCCGCTTCCTGTCCGGACGCGTGCCCAGCCTCAACATCGAATCCTCGTACGGCCGCGCCTTTCCGCGCTTCTACATCCGCGGCCTCGGCAACACCGACTTCGACCTCAACGCCTCGCAGCCGGTTTCGCTGATCTATGACGAAGTGGTGCAGGAGAGCCCGCTGCTGAAGGGCTTCCCGGTGTTCGACCTGGAACGCATCGAAGTGTTGCGCGGTCCGCAGGGCACGCTGTTCGGCCGCAACACGCCGGCTGGCGTGGTCAAGTTCGAGTCGGCCAAGCCGTCGCAGGATTTCGAGGGCTATGCGCAGGTGTCGGTCGGTTCCTACGACGCCTTCAACTTCGAAGGCGCCGTCGGCGGCCCGCTGACCGAGCGCTGGTCGGCGCGCGTCGCCGCGTTGTACCAGCGTCGCGACGACTGGGTCGACAACACCTATCCCGGGCCGAGCGACGGCTTCGAAGGCTACGACGAGTCGGCCGCGCGCGTGCAATTCCTGTACGAGGGCGATGCATTCGAAGGTTTGTTCAACGTGCATCGCCGTGACCTCAATGGCACCGCGCGCTTGTTCCGCGCCAACATCATCGAGCCCGGCAGCAACAACTTCAGGCCCGGCTTCGACAAGGACAAGGTCTCGGTCGACGGCGTGAACTTCTCCGAGCTGGAGACGTGGGGCGCTAGCGCGCGCCTGCGCTGGGAATTCGGTCGCGTGAATCTGTACTCGATCACCGGGTACGAAACGGCCGAATCGCTGAATCGCGGCGATATCGATGGTGGCGCGGCCTACACGTTCTTCGCCACCGTTCCGGACGAGCTGGGCGAGGCGCTATTCGCCGCCGAGTCCGCCGATGGCCTGCCCGATCATCGCCAGATCACCCAGGAATTCCGCCTCGAGTCCAACGAATGGGGCCGCTTCGACTGGCAGGCGGGGATGTTCTATTTCGACGAAGACATCACCATCGACAGTTTCAACTACGACTCGCTGACGCCCGGCAATCCGCAGACCGGTTGGGCCGTGCAGGACCAGCGCAACAAAGCGTGGGCGGTGTTCGCCTCCGGCGACTTCGACGTCACCGAAAAGTTCAAGCTGCGCGGCGGCTTGCGCTACACCAAGGACAAGAAGGACTTCTCCGCCAGCGTCATCCAGGCCGTGCCGTTCGGTACGCCAGTCAGTGGTCCGTACCTGGTCAATACCGATGTCGACGACGTCAGCTGGGATGTCAGCGGCTTGTACGCGTTCAACGACAACGTGAACTTCTATGCGCGTGTCGCAAAGGGCTTCCGCGCCCCGTCGATCCAGGGCCGTCTCGCCTTCGGCGGCGTCTCCACGGCCGATTCGGAAGAGGTCATTTCCTACGAAGCTGGCGTCAAGGCCGACCTGTGGGACAAGCGCGCGCGCATCGGTTTCAACGTGTTCCGCTATGACGTGGATGGACAGCAGATCATCGCAGTCGGCGGCGGCTCCAACACGGCCACGCTGCTCAACGCCGACAAGACGATCGGACAGGGCTTCGAGCTGGACCTGGAGGCCTACCTGACCGACAGCCTGCTGGTGACATTGGGTAGCAGCTATAACGACACGGAAATCGACGATCCGGGCCTGGCCGTGCCCGGCTGCGGTGGTGGCTGCACGGTGACGGACGAGCCTGTGTTCGACCCGATTACCGGCTTGCCGACGGGCTCTTACATCATCGACGGCAACCCGTTGCCTCAGGCGCCGAAGTGGGTCCACAACGTGACCGCGCGCTATGGCATCCCGGTTGGCGACAACGGCGAGTTCTTCGTCTACACCGACTGGGCCTATCGCAGCGAAGTGAACTTCTTCCTGTACGAATCTGAGGAATTCCGCGGCAAGTCCTCGCTCGAAGGCGGCCTGCGCGTCGGCTACAACTGGGATGTCGGCAAGTACGAAGTCGCCGTGTTCGGCCGCAACATCACCGACCAGACGCGCATCGTCGGCGGCATCGACTTCAACAACCTGACCGGCTTCATCAACGAGCCGCGGACGTATGGGTTGGAGTTCACGGCGCGGTTCTGATCAGCGCTCCTTCGCACAGCAGCCTTGAGAAATTCCCCTCCCCCGCTTGCGGGGGAGGGTTAGGGTGGGGGCAACCGGAGCCGATCGCATTGTCTTGATGTGACACATCGAATGCGACACTGTCGAGCAGTCGCGTTCGATGCATTCGTGTCGGGCGATGATCCCGGATCCACTCATCCCCATCCCAACCTTCCCCGCAGTGCGGGGGGCAGGGGCAACAAACCCGGAATCCATCGATGACCGACATCAAACCCCGCTGGTTCGTTGCCGGAGACCTCAACGGCTTCTTCGGCCTCGTCGTCGACAACCTGTCGATCCTCGGTTTCATCGCCGCCGCCCTGATCGGCATCTTCGGATTCCCGGCGGACGTGGTGTTCACGCGCATGTTCCCCGGCACCGCGTTCGGCGTGCTGGTCGGCAACGTCATCTACACCGTGATGGCGCGGCGCCTTGCCGCGAAGACCGGGCGCGACGACGTCACCGCGATGCCGCTCGGCCTCGACGCGCCGACCAGCATCGGCATGGCACTGCTGGTGCTCGGTCCGGCGTTCGTCGCGTTCAAGCAGCAGGGCCTCGATGCGAACGCCGCCGCAATCGCGACCTGGCAACTCGGCATGGCCTCGCTCATCGTCATGGGCACGTTGAAGTTCGTGCTGTCGTTCGCCGGCGACGCGATCACGCGCCTGATTCCGCGCGCCGGATTGCTCGGTTCGATCGCAGGCATCGCGCTGGTGCTGATGGGCTTCCTGCCGCTGGTCGAGGCGCTGCGTTCGCCGCTGGTCGGCTTCGCCACGCTCGGGCTGCTGCTGTACGTGCTGGTCGCGAAGGGCCGCCTGCCGGTGAAGCTGCCGGGCGTGTTCGTCGCCTTCGTGTTCGGCACGATCCTGTACTACGGGCTCGGCGCGCTCGGCATGGGCGCACCGGGCTTCGCCTGGCCGCAGCCGGTGCCGTTGCAGCTGGTGTTGCCGTGGCCGTCGCTCGGTTTCATCGCAGGCCTGCCGGCGACCGTGCCTTACCTGCCATTGCTGTTGCCGTTCGGCCTGCTGATGGTGGTCGGCGGCATCAACGTCAGCGAGAGCGCGCGCGCGGCCGGCGATGACTACCGCACCCGCGACATCCTGCTCGTCGAAGCGTTCTCGACGTTGGTCGCGGGCTTCTGCGGCGGCGTCGCGCAGACCACGCCCTACATCGGCCAGCCCGCATACAAGCACATGGGCGCGCGCAGCGGCTACACGCTATTGACCGGATTGTTCATCGGCATCGGCGGCATGCTCGGTATCGTCTCGGGGCTGGTGCAATGGCTGCCGCTGGCCGTGCTGGCACCGATCATCGTCTACGTCGCGCTCGACATCACCACGCAGGCCTTCCAGGCGACACCGCAGCGGCATGCGACGGCGATGGTGTTCGGATTCCTGCCGTCGGTGGCCTACATGCTTGCGATCAAGGTCGGCAATCCGGCCTGGATCGCGCCGCAGCGCTTCGGCGAGCTGATGACGACGGTCGATGGCCACGGCCTGCCCGAGCTGGCGGTGATCGTGACGCTCGGCAACGGCTTCATCATCACCGCGATGCTGTGGACGTCGGCGGTGGCGGCGATGATCGACGCGCGCCTGCGACGCGCCGTGGCTTTCCTGCTGGTCGCTGCCGTTCTGACTACGTTCGGCGTGATCCATTCGGTGCATCCGCAGGGCGGCATCTACCTGCCGTGGATGCTGGAAGGGTTGCCGCGCATCGTGATGCTGCAGTTCGCAGGTGCTTACGTCGCGCTTGCTGTGGTGATGGGATTGCTGTCGCTGCAGCGCGATGTGCGAACACAGGCGACGGATGTCAATGCCGACTGATGCCCTTGCCGTCATTCCCGCGAAGGCGGGAACCCAGTGACTTTGTCTTTCGAAAGGGAAGGACGAAGACACTGGGTTCCCGCCTTCGCGGGAATGACGGCAAAATCTCTGCCAATGCAATTGCGTTCGATGCATTCGTTAGCAATCAGCGATCGCGCATCCTTCCGCCCCCATCCCAACCTTCCCCGCTGCGCGGGAGAAGGGCAGAAGCAACTCATCTGCAAACTTCAAACCTCGCGTAGCGCCCGCAGATAACTGCGCCGCCAAGCAGTGATGTCGTGCTGTTGCAGGTGCGTCATCATCGCCTGCCAGCGTTCGCGGCGTTCCGGCAACGGCATCGCCACCGCCGTCGCGATCGCATCGGCGACGCCGTCGAGGTCGTAGGGATTCACCAGCAAGGCACTGCCCAGTTCGCGCGCGGCGCCGGCGAAGCTCGACAGGACCAGCACGCCAGGATCGTCGCCATCCTGCGAGGCGACGAACTCCTTCGCCACCAGGTTCATGCCATCGCGCAACGGCGTCACCACGCCGACCCTGGCCATGCGGTAGAAGCCGGTCAGCGTCGGATGCGGGTAGTTGCGGTTGACGTAGCGCATCGGCGTCCAGTCGGCATCGGCGTGGGTGCCGTTGATATGTCCGGCCAGGCGCTCGAGCTCGCTGCGCAGGCTGCGGTATTCGGCGACTTCGCCGCGCGACAACGGCGCGATCTGCAGAAATGTCACCTTGCCGCGTTGTTGCGGGTGGCGATCGAGGTAATGCGAGAACGCGCGGAAGCGCTCGGGCAACCCCTTGGAATAGTCGAGCCGGTCGACGCCGATGGCGAGCGCACGGTTCGACAGGCTCGCGGCCAGGCGTTTCACGCTCGCCTTGCCGACCGCGGCCGCGGCCTGCCGCGCGATGTGCGCGGTGTCGATGCTGATCGGGAACGCACCGGCGTGCAGGCGCCGTCCGTGTTCGGTTTCCAGCACGCCGGGTTCCACCACGCGACCGCGGCCGAACAGGCGCACGTAATCCTGGAAGCGCTCGAGGTCGCGCCCGGTCTGGAACCCGACCAGGTCGTACGACGACAGGCCCTCGAACAGGCGCGCATGGTCGGGCAACGCGGCCAGCAGGTCGGAGGAGGGCATCGGCACGTGCAGGAAGAAGCCGAGCTTGCAGCGCACGCCCGCGTCGCGCAGCAGCTTCGCCAGCGGGATCAGATGGTAGTCGTGCACCCACACGGTGTCGTCTTCGCGCAGCAGCGGCGCGAGCTTCTCGGCGAACAAGGCATTGACGCGGCGATAGCCGGCGTAGGTCTCGCGACTGTAATCGACCAGGTCGACGCGGAAATGCAGCAGTGGCCACAGCGTGCGGTTGGCAAAGCCGTTGTAGTAGTCGGCGTGGTCCTGCCGCGACAGGTCGACGGTGACGTAGCGGATGTTGCCGGCGTGCTGCTCGCGGATCTGTCCGGAAGCATCGGGATCGATCTTGCCGCTCCAGCCGAACCACAGGCCACCGGTTTCCTCGAGCGCCGCCTGCAGCGCGACGGCGAGGCCACCGGCGTGCGATTCGTCCGGCACGGCGACGCGGTTGGAGACGACGACGAGGCGGCTCATGTCGCCCCCTTGTCGTCCCGAGCGCAGCGAGGGACCTGTTGCCGGCCGGTTAGGACCGACTCCGCGCACTGTGGCGAGGCAGACAACAGGTCCCTCGCTGCGCTCGGGATGACAAGCTTCACGAGAAATCCTGCCAGGGTCGGCTCAGCTGCATCGCCGCCATTACCAGCCCGACATGTGAATACGTCTGCGGGAAGTTGCCCCAGGCCTCGCCATCCTCGAAGGCGAGGTCCTCCGACAGCAGCCCGAGCGGATTGCGCCGCGCCAGCACGCGTTCGAACAGAGCGCGCGCCTCGTCCTTGCGACCGATCGCGGCGAGCGCGTCGATGTACCAGAACGTGCAGATCGTGAAACTGGTCTCCGGCTCGCCGAAATCGTCGGCGACGACGTAGCGGAACAGGCCGTCGCCGCGCTTGAGTTTGCTGCCGATCGCCTCGACGGTGGCGATGAAGCGCGGATCGTTCGCCGCAATGAAACCGAGATCGGCGAGCAGCAGCAGCGAGGCATCGAGGCGCTCGCCACCGAAGGCATCGGCGAAATGGCCTTGCTCCACGTTCCAGGCTTCGGCCAGCACGCGCGCACGGATCGTGTCGGCACGCTCGCGCCACAGCTGCGTGCGATCGTGCAGCGCGAAGCTGTCGGCGATCTTGGCCAGCCGGTCGCAGGCCGCCCAGCACATCACGCTCGAGTAGGTATGCACGTGCGCGCGGCCGCGGAATTCCCACAAGCCGGCATCGGGCTGGTCGTGCAGCGCGAACGCACGCTCGCCGAGCGGTTCCAGGCGACGGAACATCGCCTCGTCGCCGCGATGCTCGAGCCGGCGATCGAAGAACAGCTGCGTCGAGGCCAGCACCACGCTGCCGTAGACGTCGTGCTGCTTCTGCAGCCAGGCAAGATTGCCGCGTCGCACCGGGCCCATGCCGCGATAGCCCTTCAGTTGCGGCACTTCCTCCTCGGCGAGCGTGGCCTCGTAGGCGATGCCGTAGACCGGCTGCAGCGCGCCATCCTCGCCGACGGCGAGGTTGAAGATGTAGCGCAGGTATTCCTCCATCGTGCGCGTGGCGCCGAGGCGATTGAGCGCGCGCACCACGAACGCGGCGTCGCGCAGCCAGCAATAGCGGTAATCCCAGTTGCGCGGCGTGTGCGGCGCCTCCGGAATCGACGTGGTCATCGCCGCGATGATGCCGCCGCTGTCCTCGTACTGGCACAGCTTCAGCGTGATCGCGCTGCGGATCACCGCTTCCTGCCATTCCGGCGGGATCGACAGGTAGCGCACCCATTCGCGCCAGTAGCCGGTGGTGCGGTGCTCGGCGTCGCGCACGAACGCCGCGATCGGCTCGGTCAGCGTCTCGTCGGGGCCGAGCACGAAGTGCAGTTCGCGGTCGAGCACGAACGGCAGCTCGTCGCGCAGCAGGCGCAAGGGCATGTCGGTGGTCATGCGCAGCGTGAAGCCCGGCAGCAGGAAGCGCAGGTGGTTGCTGCCCCAGGTGCGTTCGGGCACGCGCGCGCCCCAGTCGGCGAGCGGGCGCAGGCGCGCGCGCACGCGCGGATTGCCGGACAGCACGCGCACGCGGCGTATCAGCATCACCGGACGGTAGAAGCGCGCATTCTGGTGCCAGCGCGGCGCGAAGTCGGTGATCTCGATCGCACCGCCGCGGTTGTCGCGCAGGATCGTCCTGAGGATGGCGGTGTTGCTGGCGTACGCCTGCTCGGTTTCGGCCAGGTCTTCGAGTTCGATGGCCCAGTCGCCGCCGTCGAGCTCGGGTTCCAGCAGCGCGCAGAACGCCGGATCGCCATCGAAGGCCGGCACGCAGCACCAGGTCACGCGTGCCTGCGCGTCGATCAGCGCGCCGAAACTGCCGTTGCCGACTACGCCGAGGTTGAGGTTACGGGATGCCAAGCGTTACTCCTTGTTCGAGATCAGATCGCGATCCAGGCCCGTACCGCGGCCGGATCGCGCAAGGCATGCGTGGCCGCGCTGTCGCTGCGCGCGCCGACCAGCACGCTGATGCCGCCGCGTGCGTTGACCACGGCGAAGCCGCTCTCGTCGGTGAGGTCGTCGCCGACGAACACCGGCAAACGACCGGCGAACGGCGCCTCATCGAGGAAGGCTGCGATCGCGTTGCCCTTGTCCGCCATCGCCGGACGCAGTTCGACGACATGGTCGCCAGGCTGCAGGCGATAGCCGGGCAGGCGTGGTAGCGTCGCGGACGCGAACTCCGTCAGCACGCGCTCTGCGTCCGGCGCGCGCCGCCAGTGCAGCGCGATGGCCGCGCCCTTGTCCTCGATGAAGATGCCCGGCCAGGCGTCGGCGAGGCGCTGCGCCTGCGCGTAGACCGAGATGAGTTCGAGCGGGATCGCGAGCGGTTCGCTGCGACGATCGCCATGTCGGCGTTCGAGTCCGTGCAGGCCGGCCGCGGGCAGGCGCAGCGGTTCGAACAACCGGTCTAGCTGCAGCAACGAACGTCCGCTGACCAGCGCCAACGCACCGCCCAGGCGATCGGACCAGATCGCGAGTCGCTCGGGCACTTCGTCCGGCACGATCGCGCCGTCGGGTGTCGCCGCGAAATCCAGCAAACAACCGTCGACGTCGAGGAATAGCGCCCAATCGCGATCCGGCATCGGCGGCGCCTGTCGGGCCATGCCAGCGTTCGGGGCGCGCGCCGCATGCGCAGCGTCGTCGGGTCGATGGAGCGGAACGGTGTCTTGGGTGTCCTGCATGCCTGCGCCATACTGCCGGTGCAGGTCGTAAACGAGCGTGAATCGCGATGCCGCTTCCATTGTTCCAGCAGTTGCTAGGCCCCGCTTTCACGGAGCTGCGGCCGATGGTGCGTGCCCTGCATTCGATCAGGGGCCAAGGGCGCTATGCGGGCCGCACGCGGATCGAGCGCGGCACGCATCCGCTCGCCAATCTGTGCGCCACGATCGCCGGGTTGCCGCACTCGGCGCAGGATGTCGCCACGATCGTCGTCTTCGAAACCGGCCATCGCGGCGAAATCTGGCGCCGCGATTTCGGCGGCTCGGCGATGGTCTCGCGACTCAGCGCGCACGACGGCCAGCTCGGTGAACGCCTCGGGCCCATGCGATTCCGCTTCGCGCTTGAAGTGCGCGACGGCGCCATCCATTGGCGCACGGTCGGCGTGCGTGTGCTCGGCGTGTTGCCCTTGCCAGCAGCATGGTTCGCCGACGTGCGCTGCCGCGAACGCGAACAGGCCGGTCGTTACGAATTCCTGGTCGAAGCGGCGATGCCGTGGATCGGCCGCCTGATCCGCTACGAGGGCTGGCTCGAACCCGCCTGACGTTCGACAAGTGGCCGCCTGGCATTGTCATCCCGAACGCAGTGAGGGATCTGCCTTCCTGCATCCGGCCCGCTTGCATCGGGAATTAACGGCCACATTCTGATGCTATTGGCCGAACGCTCGGCCCCCCAAGCTCCGGAGACCCTCCATGCGCATGGATAAATTCACCTCGCGCTTCCAACAGGCGCTGGCCGACGCGCAATCGCTCGCGGTCGGCCGCGACCACAACCTCATCGAACCCGTGCACCTGCTGGCCGCCTTGCTCGACCAGTCCGGCGGCAGTCTCAAGCCGCTGCTGTCGCAGACCGGCGTCAACGTGCCGCTGTTGCGCGAACGCCTCGGCGAAGCGCTCGACAAGCTGCCCAAGGTCAGCGGCCAGGCCGGCAACGTCTCGCTCGGCAACGACCTGGCGCGCCTGCTCAACGTCGCCGACAAACTCGCACAGCAACGCGGCGACGCGTTTATCGCATCCGAACAGTTCCTGCTGGCCTTGCTCGACGACAACGGCGAAGCCGGTCGCGCACTCAAGGCCGCGGGCGCGAACCGGCAGAAGATCGAAGCCGCCATCGAACAGATGCGGGGAGGCGAAACCGTGCAATCCGAGAATGCCGAGGAACAGCGCCAGGCGCTGGAGAAGTACACGATCGACCTCACCGAGCGCGCCGAGAAGGGCAAGCTCGATCCGGTGATCGGCCGCGACGAGGAGATCCGTCGCACCATCCAGGTCCTGCAGCGGCGCACCAAGAACAATCCGGTGCTGATCGGCGAGCCCGGCGTCGGCAAGACCGCGATCGTCGAGGGTCTCGCGCAGCGCATCGTCAATGGCGAGGTACCCGAAGGCCTGCGCGGACGTCGCGTGCTGTCGCTGGACATGGGCGCGCTGATCGCCGGCGCCAAGTTCCGCGGCGAATTCGAAGAACGCCTGAAAGCGGTCTTGAACGACCTCGCCAAGCAGGAAGGCAACGTCATCCTGTTCATCGACGAACTGCACACCATGGTCGGCGCCGGCAAGGCCGAAGGCTCGATGGACGCCGGCAACATGCTCAAGCCCGCGCTCGCGCGCGGCGAGCTGCACTGCATCGGCGCGACCACGCTCGACGAGTACCGCAAGTACGTCGAGAAGGATGCCGCGCTGGAGCGCCGCTTCCAGAAGGTGTACGTCGGCGAGCCGAGCGTGGAGGACACGATCGCGATCCTGCGCGGCCTGAAGGAACGCTACGCCGTGCATCACGGCGTCGAGATCACCGATCCGGCGATCGTCGCCGCGGCCACGCTGTCGCATCGCTACATCGCCGATCGCCAGCTGCCCGACAAGGCCATCGACCTGATGGACGAGGCCGCCTCGCGCATCCGCATGGAGATCGATTCGAAACCCGAGGAGATGGACCGCAAGGAACGCCGCCTGATCCAGCTCAAGATCCAGCGCGAGGCCCTGAAGAAGGAGAAGGACGCCGAATCCAGGCAGCGCCTGGCCGACCTCGAAGCCGAGATCGCCACGCTCGAACGCGAGTTCAACGATTTGCTGGAAGTGTGGAAGGCCGAGAAGGCGACGCTGCAGGGCGCGACCAAGCTCAAGGAGCAGATCGAAGCCGCGCGCCTGGAACTGGAGGCCGCGCAGCGTCGCCAGGACTATGCGCGCATGAGCGAGCTGCAATACGGCACGCTGCCTGAGCTCGAGAAGCAGCTCAAGGCCGCGCAGGAAGTCGAGACGAAGGGCTTCACGCTGCTGCAGGACAAGGTCACGGCCGAGGAGATCGCCGAGGTCGTGTCACGCTGGACCGGCATCCCGGTCAGCAAGATGCTCGAAGGCGAGCGCGAGAAGCTGCTGCAGATGGAATCGCACCTGCACGCTCGCGTGGTCGGCCAGGACGAGGCGATCAAGGCGGTGTCCGATGCGGTGCGCCGCACGCGCGCCGGATTGAGCGATCCGGACCGGCCGAGCGGATCGTTCCTGTTCCTCGGGCCGACCGGCGTCGGCAAGACCGAACTGTGCAAGGCGCTCGCGGAATTCCTGTTCGACAGTAACGACGCGATGGTGCGCATCGACATGAGCGAGTTCATGGAGAAGCACGCCGTCAGCCGACTGGTCGGTGCGCCTCCGGGCTATGTCGGCTACGAAGAGGGCGGCTATCTGACCGAAGCGGTGCGCCGCCGTCCGTACAGCGTGATCCTGCTCGACGAAGTCGAGAAGGCGCATCCGGACGTCTTCAACATCCTGTTGCAGGTGCTCGACGATGGCCGCCTGACCGATGGCCAGGGCCGCACCGTCGATTTCCGCAACACCGTCATCGTGATGACCTCGAACCTCGGCTCGCAGATGATCCAGCGTGTCTACGAGGAGAGCGGCGGCGCCGATTCCGCCGAGAGCTACACGCAGATGAAGGCCGGCGTGATGGCGGTCGTGCAGTCGCACTTTCGTCCGGAGTTCATCAACCGCCTCGACGACATCGTCGTGTTCCATCCGCTCGACAAGGCGCAGATCAAGGAAATCGCCAAGATCCAGATGCGCGGCCTCGAGAAGCGACTGGCCGAACGCGGCATCCGCATCACGGTCAGCGACAAGGCTTTCGAACTGCTCGGCAACGTCGGCTTCGACCCGGTCTATGGCGCGCGGCCGCTCAAGCGCGCGATCCAGCAGCAACTGGAGAATCCGCTCGCGCAGAAGATCCTCGGCGGCGAATTCGGCAGCGGCGATACCGTGCAGGTCGATGCCGATGGCGGCAAGCTGGTCTTCGCCAAAGGCTAGCTGGCAGGGCGCGGGCACGCACCCGATCCATCTGGTTCTTCGCACAAACTCCTTCCCCCGCGCAGCGGGGGAGGGAACTGATCCAGGGCGCCTGCGCATCGACGCAAGCGGATGGCTGCTTCAGACGCTCACTCGGAACGCGGCTCGCCCTTCGCTTCCTTATAGGCCTGCGGGATGCCGGGCTCGAGATAGAAGCCGCGGAAGGCGCGGATGCGCGTCGGATCGCCGCCGGCAAACTGCTTCTCGAAGTCCGGCAGCGTGATCTCCTTCTGCATCTGCTCGAGCGTCCTGCCGTCGGCGACCGCCTTGCGCACCTGCGTGCGCGTTTCGGTCAGCAGCGCGGACAGCTGTTGCAGGTAGCTGTCGTCGCGCATGACCTCGCCGTGGCCGGGCACGACGCGGGCCGGCTTCAGCGCGCGCATCGCAGCCAGGACTTCGATCCATTCGGAATGGTAGGAGCCGAATGAATAAGGCGTAGGCGCGACGACGACATCGCCGGCCACCAGCGTCTTGGTGTTCGCGTCCCAGACCACGAGATCGCCAGTGGTGTTGGCCTTGCCGAAATGGCGCACGGTGACGCTGCGTCCGCCGAGGTCGAACGTCGCTGTCCCCGTGATGGTCTCGTCCGGCGCGTCCCAGCGCGTATCGGACGATGTCGCCAGCCAGTGCTTGATCAACGCCGAGTCCACGCGGAAGCTCTCGCGCTGATCTTCGGTCAGCACCACGCCCTTCGACGTCTTGCCGGTCGCGACGGCCTTGTCGAGCTTCGCCGGGTAGGCCTTCAGCTCGTCCATCTGTTTCGTCGCCCAGTCGGCATAGGTCTTCGCGCCCACGCGCGCAGTCTCGGCGTGCTGGATGACCGTCAACTCCGGATACGCCTGCTGGAAGACGAAGTTCGACATCAGGTGGTCGCCGTGCCAATGCGTGTTGATCAGGTAACGCACCGGCGGTGCGCCGCTGGCACGGATCTCCTCGATCATGCGGCGCGCAAGCCCCGGGTACTGGCCCGAGTCGATGACCAGGCTGTAGCGTTTGCCCGAAATCAGCGTGACGTTGCCCTGCACCACGCCGCCGGGCGAGTCGTTGGCGATGAAGGAGATGACGCCTTCGGCGACGTCGACCTTGCGGTAGTCCTGCTGCCAGTTGGATGGTTGCGCATGCGCTGTTCCCAGCACGAGCACGCAGAGAAAGCAGAGAAGGGAGCGCATGGTGGCCGGCCTCGGTATGGAACGATGCGGGCAGCATTGGTCCGCTGCAAGCCGCCGTCCCCTGCCGGAAGCCATGCAGGCCGCTGTCCGCCGCCCAACGCACAATCACGGCAGGCTTTGCCGCCAATCGCTGCACGTGCAGCCATCGGAGAGACCTCAGGTAGCGGCCGCCCGCAGCGAACGATAAGGCGGCGTCGCCATCACCATCTCCGCGAGCGAGTAGGCCAGCTCGCGCTCCGCCAGCACCGCGCCGTCGGCGCCGTGCGCGAGCAGGTGCTTGACCTCGTTGTCGCTGTGCGCCCGCGCCAGCACGGTGATTTCGGGATTGATGACCTTCAGCCGCGCGATCGTCTCGCCCGCTTCCAGCGCGTTCGGGATCGCGAACACGGCCAGCTTCGCGCGCGCGGGCGCCGCTTCGAGCATCACGCGTTCGGAGGCGGCGTTGCCGCGCACCGCGTGCAGCCCCGCCGCGCGTGCCTTGGCGATCAGGTCGGCGTCGTCCTCGATCACCACCACCGGCACGCCGCGATCGTGCAGCAAGTGCACGAGCTGGCTGCCGACGCGGCCGTAGCCGACGACGATGGCATGGCCGGTGACTTCGTCGGGGACACGATGCAATTCCGCCAGCTCTGCGCGTGCCGTCTCGGCGTCCTTCGCTTCCTGATGTTCTGCCTGGCCTGCCAGCGGTCGAGCAGCGTGAACAGGAACGGATTGACGATGATCGACAACAGCGCGCCGGCCAGGATCAGGTCGTGGCCTTCCTGCGGCAGGATCTTCAGCGTCAGGCCGAGGCCGGCCAGGATGAAGGAGAACTCGCCGATCTGCGACAGGCTCACCGAGATCGTCAGCGCCGTGCCCATCGGCAGCTTCAACAGCCGCACGAAGGCGAACGCGACCAGCGCGTTGCCGACGATGATGATCAGCAGCGTCGCCAGCACCAGCCATGGATGGTCGAGCAGGATCGCCGGGTCGAACAGCATGCCGACCGAGACGAAGAACAGCACCGCGAAGGCATCGCGCATCGGCAGCGAATCCTGCGCCGGCCTTGTGGCTGAATTCCGACTCGTTCAGCAGCATGCCGGCGAAGAACGCGCCCAGCGCGAACGACACGTCGAACAGCTGCGCCGCGCCGAAGGCGACGCCCAGCGCGATCGCCAGCACGCACAGCGTGAACAACTCGCGCGAGCCGGTGCCGGCGACGCGCTCGAGGATCCACGGGATCACGCGGCGGCCGACGACCAGCATCACCGCGATGAAGGCGCCGACCTTCAGCAGCGTCCAGCGCCAGCGCCGACCAGCGATGCGCGCCGACGGCCGTGCATCGCCGCTTGCGCTGCCTTCGCCCAGCGCGCCGGCGACCGCCGGCAGCAGCACCAGCGCCAGCACCATCGCCAGGTCCTCGACGATCAGCCAGCCGATCGCGATCTTGCCGCGTCGGGTGTCCAGCAGGCGCCGTTCCTCCAGCGCGCGCAGCACGACCACCGTGCTGGCCACCGACAGCGCGAGGCCGAACACCAGGCCGTTGCGGCGGCGTCCAGCCCAGCAGCCGGGCCAGCGCCGAAGCCGAGCAGCGGTGACGAAGGCGATCTGCGCGAGCGCGCCGGGGATGGCGATGGCCTTCACCGCCATCAGGTCGCGCAGCGAGAAGTGCAGGCCGACGCCGAACATCAGCAGGATCACGCCGATCTCGGCCAGCTGCGGCGCGAGCGTCTGGTCGGCGACGAAGCCCGGGCGTGAACGGGCCGGCGATGATGCCCGCGATCAGGTAGCCCACCAGCGGCGGCAGCCGCAAGCGTTGCGCGAGCAGGCCGAGCACGAAGGCCAGCACGAAGCCCATGCACAGCAGGGCGATCAGCGAGGTGTGGTGGGGCATCGGGACTCCCGTCGCGGATTGCGGATGAGCGTCATGCTCGCACACCGCCGTGGTGGGTCGCGTGCACGCTTGCGTCGCGAAACGCGCTCTTGCCGCCTGTTTTTTTGGCGCCGATCCACGAAAAAGCAGCCATGAAATGGCACAATCCGGGTTCGCGGCGGCCTCGTGCCGGTCGCCTTCTGTAGAATCCGCGCCCCATGATCTCTTTCCGCAATTTCGCCCTGCGCCGCGGCGAACGCCTGCTGCTGTCCGATGTCGACCTGACCCTGCACGCCGGCTGGCGCGTGGGCGTGGTCGGCCGCAACGGTACCGGCAAATCGTCGTTGTTCGCTGCCGTGCGCCACGAGATCGAGGCCGACCGCGGCGATCTCGACGTGCCCAACCGCGTGCGCATCGCCAGCATCGCGCAGGAGATGCCGTCGCTGCCGGATGCGGCGATCGACTTCGTGCTGGCCGGCGATGCGGCCGTGCACGACGCGCTGCAGGCCGAAGCCAATGCCTTCGCCAACGAGGACTGGGAAGCGGTCGCCGAAGCGCATCATCGCCTCGAGGAAGTCGGCGGCTACGACGGTGCGGCGCGTGCCGGCAAGCTGCTGCACGGGCTCGGCTTCCCGGCCGAGACGCACCAGCGCGCGGTGTCGACGTTTTCCGGCGGCTGGCGCGTGCGCCTGAACCTGGCGCGCGCGCTGATGACGCCGTCGGACATGCTGCTGCTCGACGAGCCGACCAACCATCTCGACCTCGACGCGGTGCTGTGGCTGGAGCAATGGTTGCTGAAGTATCCCGGCACGCTGCTGCTGATCTCGCACGACCGCGAGTTCCTCGACAACGTCACCGCGCACACGCTGCACCTGCACGGCGGCAAGGCCAAGCTCTACGCCGGCGACTACACTCGTTCGAACGGCAGCGTTCCGAGCAGCTGCGCCTGCAGCAGATCACGCACGAGAAGGCGCAGGCCGAGCGCGCGCACCTGCAGAGCTTCATCGACCGCTTCAAGGCCAGCGCGGCCAAGGCCAAGCAGGCGCAGTCGCGCGTCAAGCGCCTGGCGAAGATGGCCGGCACCGAAGCGGTGCGCGCCGAGCGCGAGGTGCGCATCGATTTCCCGCAGCCGCTGAAGCTGCCGAATTCGCTGTTGCGCTTGAATCACGCCGATTGCGGTTACCGGCTGTTCCCCTGCGCAAGCGGGAGGGAGCGATCACGATCCTGCACGACGTCGGCTTCGGCCTCGAAGCCGGCGACCGCATCGGCCTGCTCGGCCCCAACGGTGCCGGCAAGTCGACCCTGGTGAAGACGCTGGTCGGCGAATTGCCGTTGCTCACGGGCGAGCGCTACGCGCATGGCGACCTGCGCATCGGTTACTTCGCCCAGCACACCGTGGAGGCATTGGTCGCCGGCACGTCGCCGATCGACCATTTGCGTGAGCTTTCGCCCAACGTCGCGATCCAGGATTCCGCAACTTCCTCGGCAAGTGGAGCTTCCCGGGCGATCGCGCATTCGAGAGCATCGACAGATTCTCCGGCGGCGAACGCGCGCGCCTGGCGCTAGCGCTGATCGCGTGGAAACAACCCAACGTGCTGCTGCTCGACGAACCGACCAACCATCTCGACCTGGAAATGCGCGAGGCGCTGGCCGAGGCGCTCAGCGACTTCCCCGGCGCGATCGTGCTGGTATCGCACGACCGCCACCTGATCGGGCTGGTCAGCGATACGTTCTGGCGCGTCGCCGACGGCGTGGTCAAGCCGTTCGCAGGCGACCTCGACGAATACGCCGCGTGGCTGCGCACGCGCGCCAACGCCGGCGACGCCAAATCGCCGCCGGTGATGCCGCAGGCAGCGCCTGCGCCACGCCGGCCGTCAAGCAGACGAAGGTCGATCCGCACAAGCTGGCGAAGGTCGAATCGCAAGTCGCCGAATTCGAGACGCCGATCGCGCGCTCGACCGCGAACTGGTCGATCCCGGGCTGTACGCGGAGGGCGGCGCGCGCGCGAACGAGTTGGGACGACTGCAACAGCGACTGCGCGGCGAACTGAAGCGCCGAGCGAGTTGTTGCGCTCTACGAATGGAATGCGGCCTGAGCCAATGTGGTCAGGGCGAGTGTGGTCAGGGCAGCGATTTGCCGCGGATGCGGCTCGCGGTACCTTTCCCGCATGCCTGCACTCCTGCGTTACGCGCTGCGCGGCGATCCTTGCCACCTTGTCCGCGTGTGCGACGACGCCATCCGCCCCGGGCAATGCGCCATCGGCGGAGACGGACGCATCGCAAGCCGCGTCCGCCTTCTTTGCCGGTCTCTGCTTCCTGTGCGGCAAGGCTTATGCCGGCCGTGTCGTAATCGATACGCCAACGCCGGCCAGGGATCGTTCGCAGGCAAGGCGCTGGTGATGCACGTACGCGAATGCAGCGCGGACATCATCCGCATCCCGTTCCATGTCGGCGATGATCGTTCCCGCACCTGGGTAGTGACCCGCACGACGTCCGGCCTGCGCCTGAAGCATGACCATCGCCACGCCGACGGTGGCGAAGATGCCGTGACGCAGTACGGCGGCGACACGCTCGAACCGGGCACGGCGCACAGGCAGGCCTTTCCGGCCGATGCATTCTCCAAGGCCATGTTCAGCCGCGAGAACCTGGTTGCCTCGATCGACAACGCCTGGGCCATCGAGTTGCAGCCCGGCGGCAGCTCCACCTACCAGCTCTCGCGCCCGAACGGCCGCCTGTTCCGGGTGGAGTTCGACCTAACCGGGCCAGTTGCGCCACCGCCGCCACCCTGGGGTCAGGGCGGCTAGCCTTTTTCTGGCTGCGCGCGCGTCAGTGCGCCCCGGTAAACTTGCCGCCGGACGGCTCTGCGACTGGTAGGAGCCACAGGGGAAACGGATGAAAAACAAACATGCGCTCGCCGCAGCGGGGCTGGTCCTCGCAGTGGTGATGGGATCCCTCGTCTGGGCCGCGATCAAGGCGGATTCAACAGGCCACCTTCCCGCTTCGAAGGCGAGCGCCATCGGCGGACTGTCGTGGCGAAGGCAACCGGTGGTGTCGGGCACCCTGACGCTGAAGGGAACAGTCCACGATATTGGTGCCGCGACCTCGGGCACGGCGTGGGTCCGGGTCGGCAACGCTGTCGTGACCTCGACGGTCACGCTGCCGGACTATGTCGTCGAAATCAGCGGCGCGCGTGCCGACGCCATGGTGACGATCTGGGTCGAGGGCGCTGGATTCAAGCACGTCGCGCTGGCCGGAACCGTCGCCAAGCTCACCCGCATGGCGGGCGCCGACCACGTCCTCACGATGGACGAGTCGCTTGGGCGGCTGCGTTTGTCCGCCTTCGACACGGCCCTGACCCATTTCGTCCTGCGGGCACTGGGTCACGCGCCAGCGACCACGGCGCGCATGAGCAAGTCATGCGGTCCGTGCAATGGAGAGATCTGGCGATCGCAAACTCGGCACTCAAGGCCTTGGCACGCCAGGATGTAGCGCTGCCCGCAGGCTACGCCGATGGTCTTTCGCTTCTGCAGAATCAGCAGGCGTTCACCTCATTCGCGACGCAGAACAGGGCTTTGCTCGACCGCCACGAGTACATGGCGGACGCCGCCTCGGTCGCTTTCCCCACCGAAGACCTCGGTGACAGGCTGATCCTGCTCGATGCGGTCGGGCTCGACCAGGGCGCGATGGTCTACCCGTCGGCCCAGTCGGTGGAGAAGACCCCGAACGGCTATCTGGTCAACACATCGTCGTCGCGCACCGATGCAAGTTTCGTCAGCGAACGCTTGCCTTCGGGGGATGTCCGGCTTCATCCCAATAGCATCATCGAGACGTCTACCTACTACGGGCCCGAGCTTGGCTGGATTACGTCGGCTCGGTGCGGAAACGTATCGCGGATGTTCGTAGGTGAAACGGCCAGCCTTTGGATGGTGGTGAAAGAAGAATTCATCACCTACACCGGTTCTTCCGCGCCTCCTTCCCATTGGTCGGTCAGTTCGAGGTTCTGGACGGTATCCGGCCCGGCCGTGGCACCTCGCTTGGACAGGTCGCTATCGGGGAGCAACTGCCGCTCCCGGTGTTTTGTTCCCGGCTATCGGAGATCATGGAGATCACATATGCAGTGCCGTGCGAGATCGCGGTGCATGCCTTCGACGTCAGGTGACTGCAATACGTCGGAACCGGGTCCAAGGTGAATCGTCATATGCAGCCGTTAACCGTCGGGCAGCCGGCTTTCGCTGGAGCTTCGACAACTCACGGAAGCGGATGAGTGGAGTGCCAACGCCCGCGCCACGTATTGGCCTGTCGGATTCGGCGATGCGGCAACCTTGGGATTCGTAAATACGTGGCCACCGTCGGGCACCCCGATGGGGACATGACGTTGGCGGGATACGCCACGATGTTCGTCCCGGCCTCTTCGAGAGCCCCTCGGGCGCTTCCGTGCTGGGTGATTGGCGCTCTGCGAGCTTTGCTCCCATGCTGCCGTACGTTCAACGTCCCGGCACGTATGCCAGTCATCTTATTTCCCGGTACGCGACAGCACGATGCTCAGGACGGCGACGCTGGAACTGCCCGGCAACCCGCGCCGACTTCCATTCCAGCTGGGAACTGGTGGCAGGCAGGCTCTACGACACCAGCTTCTACTCCGATGCAGAAGAAACGCCCCCTTATACATTCGGCAATAGCAGTTGCGAGCAGGCTTACTCCGAGGGTGCGACCCTATGCGGGATAGAGTCGGTACGGTATTTCCAGCCAGTGGCCAAGCTGGGGAACCGGATCTTCGGCATCGAAGACGTGTATGCGCGCCTTCGATGCGGCGCGAGATCACGATCACCATGTGCGACGGCCGGTGCTGCAGCGCGACGTAGGAACCGTCGTCGGCCGCGGTCATCGTCTCGACGCCGAGCACGGTGGTGTACCACTCGCGGCTGGCATCGACGTCGCGCACCCGCAACTGCAGGTGCGAGAACCCGAGCAGGGGCGTGTCCATCCGGCCAGTATCCCACGCGTCGTCCGCTCCCGGATAGTGTCCCCCGGCGATGAGCAGCAACCAGATCTCCGGCTTCGGCATCAACGTCGCCGACCTCGACCGGTCGACCGAGTTCTACACGCGTGGCCTCGGCCTGCAGGAGAAGGGCAAGTACGACCTCGGTCACATGCACGAGGTGCTGTCGGCGCCGACGGCGACGCCGGTGTCGATCTTCCTGATCAAGTACACCGGCGCGCACCGAGGCACCCGACATCGGCACCGGGTACGAGAAGATCGTGCTCGCGTGCGACGACGTCGCCGCGGCCTACGAGCGGGCGATGGCCGAGGGTGGCACGTCGCAACTGGAGCCCCGCACCATCGAACGATGGGGCTCACCGTCGCCATGGTGCGCGATCCCGACGGCTACCTGATCGAACTGGTCAAGCAGACCAGCTAGTCCCGTCGCTAGCCGGTGACGCGCCCGCTGTAGGCGCGCATGTACTCCTGCACCTCGGGCGACTTCCCGGCGATCTCCTGGTTGCGGTTCTCGAGCGCGATGCACGCGGCCATGTTCGGCGTGTCGAGGTTGGCCCACATGACTTCCTTGGTCATGCGCAACCCGATGCCGGTGTAGGCGGCGATGCCCTCGGCCATGCCGAGCGCGGCATCGAGGAAGCCGTCGTCGTCGAACACCTGCGACACGATGCCGAGGTGCTCGGCGGTGTCGGCGTCGACGGTTCGGCCGGTGACGATGAGGTCGAACGCGCGCGACACGCCGATCAGGCGCGGGCAGCAGGTACGTCACGCCGATGTCGGTGCCGGTGAGCCCGGTCTTGATGAACGCGGAGCAGAACGTGGCCGACGCGCGGCCACGCGGAGGTCGCAGGCGAGCGCGAGCGACAGGCCGCCGCCGTACGCGGGGCCGTTGACCGCCGCCAGCACGATCTGCGGGGTGGCGCGGATGTGCTGGGTGAGGTTGGCCATGAACGACTGGCCGGTCGGTGCCGGCGGGGAAGTGCGGGTGCTCACCGGCCGACGGTGGGGTGCCGAAGTCGCGCAGGTCGAGTCCGGCGCAGAACCCGCGACCGGCGCCGGTGAGCACCGCGACCTTGCACGTCTCGTCGGCCGCGACCTCGTCGAGCGCGTCGTGGAGATCCGCGACGAGCTCGAACGAGATCGCGTTGAGTCGGTCGGGTCGGTCGAGCCGGATCACCCGGATCGCATCGGCGACCCGCTCGACTGCGACGGTGGACATCGCCAGCCCTCGGGAGGTCGTCAGGAGATGGCGGCGAAGTCGACCTGGCCGGTGGTCATCGCGGCGGTGAAGCCGGCGTCGACGAGCAGGTTCACGCCGTTGACGTACGCCGCGGCGTCGCTGCCGAGGAACGCGAGCACCGGCCCACCTCGCGGGCGAGACCGGACGGCCGTTGCTCTGCTCGACGGTCCAGTCGATGAGCTTGTCGGTCATCGTCTCCCGGAAGTCCTTGAGCAGCGGCGTGTCGATCGGCGCCGGGCACACGCTGTTGGTGCGCACCCCGCGCTGCATCGTCGGGCGCGACGAGCGCATCGTGTACACCTGCACGAGCTCCTTGGAGAAGGCGTACGGCTGCGTGCCGAGCTCGAGGTTGCGCGTCGATCCAGGCCAGCGTCGACTCCCAGTCCGCCGAGGTCGAGCAGCTCGTTGATCATGTCGAGGTGGGTCGGCCACTGGCCGCCCGCGATCGACGCGGTGTTGACGATCGCGCCGCCGTCGGGGATCGGTCGGCAGCAGGCCCTCCGAGAGGCGGCGCAGCGCGAGGTAGTTGACCGAGATGACCGTCGCCGGCGGCGACGTGTCGGCGACGCCGGCGTTGTTGAACAGCACGTCGACGGGCCCGTCGATGCGCGGCGACCGCGGCGGTCGACCGCGGCCTGGTCGGACGAGGTCGCACTGATGAAGTCGTCGTGCGGGCCGGTCGGCTCCTTGAGGTCGAGCACGGTCACGTGCTCGGCGCCCTGCTCGGCGAGGACGTCGAGGAGGCCGGCGCCGACGCCGGTCGCGCCGCCGGTGACGACGACGCGCTTGTCCTCGTAGCTGAAGGGGTTGCTCATCGCTGGTTCCTGTCGTTCGAGGCGGGAGGAAGCTGTGGGGACGGTCAGATCTTCGCGCCCTCACCGCGCCGTAGCCGGGTCGTGCGGTGCACGGGGTCGGTGTCGATCTTCGGGATGACGTGCTCGCCCATGAGCCGGATCGTCTCGAGCGTCTCCTCCTGCGTGGCCGTGCCCGATGCCGAACACGAGCTGGTCGGCGCCGGCGCTCTCCCAGCGCTGGCACTGCGTCGAGCGCCTCGTCGGGGTCGCCGCACGATGACTGCGCCGAGCTGACCGACCACGCCGCGGATCGTCGTCGGCGGTCGTAGTCGGGGATCAGCTCGGGCCAGTCGGGGAGCCCGTCGGGGTGCGGGAACGTGTCGTGGTAGCGGAACACGTTGCTCTGCAGGTAGTTGAGCTCGCGCGTCGACCGTCGACTTGCACCGCGGCCTCGCGCGTCCTCGGCCACGAACGCCGCGCGTCGGTGACCATGACGTTGTCGTTGACGAACGCGCCGATCGGCTCGGCGTTCGCCGATCGTCGTTCTTGTACGCCTCGACGCACCGGCTCCATGTCGTCGAGGTCGCCGACCGAGAAGCCGAGCACGCCGAGGCCGCTGCTGCGCGGCCATCTCGTAGCTGCGACGTGTTGCCGGCGGCGTACCACATCGGCGGGTGCGGCTTCTCGTACGGCTTGGGCAGGATCTTGCGCGGCGGCAGCGACCAGTACTTGCCCTCGTAGCCCTCGTACTCGTCCTGCATCCACATCTTCGGGAACTCGCGCGATGACGTCTTCCCAGATCTCGCGTGTCTCGGTGAGGTCCGTCGATGCCGGGGAGGAAGCCGAGGATCTCGTGGCTGCCCGCGCCGCGGCCGGTGCCGAACTCGAAGCGCCCTCGCGAGAGGTGGTCGAGCATCGCGACCCGCTCGGCGACCTTCGCCGGGTGGTTCACCTGCGGGCAGCGGGTTGAAGATGCCCGAGCCGAGGTGGATGCGCTCGGTGCGTGCGCGAGGTAGCCGAGGAACACGTCGTTGGCCGACAGGTGCGAGTACTCGTCGAGGAAGTGGTGCTCGGTCACCCAGACGTACTTGAAGCCGGCCTTGTCGGCGGCGCTTCACGAGCTCGAGCTCGTCCATGATCGCGTGGTGCTCGGCCTCGGGGTCGTCACCTCTCGGCGGAACTCCGGCGTGTAGCTCTGGACGAAGATCCCGAATTCCATCACGTTCCCCCGGATGCGCGGCTTGGATCTGACACAGTGTCAGATCCCGTCAGGGCGTGCGAATTTCCTGCTCCGTGGGCTCCGACCGGCCCATCGAGCAGCACCCCTCCGATCGTGTCGTCATCCGGACGGTTGCCTCGGTCGCCCTACGATTTCCGGATGCCTCGCGACGCGTCGACGACCCGCGACCGTCTCCTCGACGCGGCCGCGCACGAGTTCGCCGAGCAGGGCGTGTGGAACGCGTCCGCTGATCGAGGTCACCCGCCGCGCCGGGCAGCGCAACCGCGCCGCGCTCCGGTACCACTTCGGCTCGCGCGAGGCCGTGCTCTGCGCGGTCCTCGAGCGCCACGTCGAGTTCCTCGCCCAGCGGGAGGGCGAGCTGCTGGCGAAGGCATGCGCACACCCGACGACGACGTCGGCGCGGTGGTGGAGGCGATCGTGCGCCCGGCGGCCGAGCTCGCGGCCAGCGGCTGGCGGGGGCGGGCGTGCCTGCTGATCGTGGCCGAGCTGGCGGGGGAGGACCCGGCGCGGTTCAGCCCCGAGCTGGAGTCGGTGCTCGCCCGCACGGGCGGCAACGAGGTCTACGCGCTGCTCGCCGAACGCATGCCCGCGGTCCCGCAGTCGATCCTCGACGAGCGGTGCAGCCTCATCACGTCGTTCATCCTCCACGCCGTCGCCGATCGGGAGCGGGCCAAGGAGCGCACGACCCGTCCGTCCCGCCACGTGCTCGACGACGAGGCCTTCGTCGAGAACCTCGTGGCCATGGTGGCCGCCGCGGTCTCGGCGTGGACGCCTGCCTGAACGCCTGCCTGACCCCGGGCCTGAACCCCGGCCCTACCCCGGCCCGGACCGCCCGCCTTGACGTAAGCAGGGGTGGTCAATACCCTCGGCCCGCTGTCGGGATCCAGGGGGGAACCGTGCCGAAGGTCCGTCGTACTGCATTCGTGCTCGTCGCGGGGGTGGCGCTGGTCGCCGCGTTCGTGCTGCCCGCCGGGGCCGGGTCGCCGCGTGCCGCCGAGGCGGCGAGCGAGATCGGGGTCACCGCGAAGACGATCAACATCGCCGTGATCGCCGACGTCGACAACTCACTCGCGCCGAATGCGTTCAAGCCCATCGTCGACGGCGCCGAGGCGGGCGTGAAGTTCGTGAACGCCAACGGGGGCGTCGCCGGGCGCACGTTGAAGATGGACTTCATCGATTCGCACCTCAACCCCAACGACACCCGCAACGCCATCATCACCGCGTGTGGCCAGGACCTGGCGATGGTGGGGACCGCGACCGCGCTCTTCACCGGCCTCGACGACCTCACCGGGTGCAAGGACCAGGCCGGCCAGGCGACCGGCATTGCCCGACATCGGTTCCATCGTGCTCGGCACTCCCCAGGCGTGCGCGCCGGTGTCGTTCCCGGTGATCCCGTCGATGATCGACTGCTCGACCGTCGGGAAGAACCCGCAGACGTACCGCACCAACCAGGGCGTCTTCAAGTACCTGTCGAAGCAGCACAAGGGCGACCTGAAGGGCCCGTTCATCAAGAGCAGCGACTCGCCCGACGCGGCGCGGTCGACCGACTCGCTCGCGGACGCAGCCAAGAACGCGGGCATCGACGTCACCAGCATGCCGTCGTTGTCGAACTCGTCGCCGCAGAGCGCCTTCACGCCCGTCGTGACCGCCATGAAGAACGACGGCTCCAACTGGTCGGACAACGGCCTCACCACTCCGGGCGCGGTGCTCCTGCGCCAGGAGGCCGCGCTCCAGGGCGTCGACTCCAGCTAGGTCGTCTGGCAGTGCACCAGTGCCTGCTACGACGAGCAGGCGATGGCTGCCGCGGGTGACGCGATGGACGGCGAGTACGTCGACCTCGGGTTCCTGCCGTTCTCGGAGGCGAAGTCGAACAAGACGCTCGCCGGCTACCTGAAGTACATCGGCAAGGACAACGCCAGCGCGTTCGGGGTCTACGGCTTCGAAGCGGTGCTCGCGTTCAAGGAGGCGGCCGACACCGCGAACAAGTCGTCCGACGGCCTCACACGCGCGTCGTTGCTCACCGCGCTCGAGGGCTTGCACAGCTTCGACGCCGGGGGCATGACGGGGACCGTGGACATCGGCGGCAAGGTGCCGTCGAGCTGCTTCATGGTCGTCCAGTGGAAGGGCGGCAAGTTCAACCGGATGTACCCGAAGAAGGCGGGCACGTTCGACTGCACCGAGTCGAACCGCTACACGTACCAGACCGACCTCACCACGCCGTAGGAGGCGCGAGCGACGCGGATCAGGCGTGCGCGCCGCCGTCGATGCGGATGGCGGTGCCGGTGACGAATTCGCCGTCGTCGGACGCGAGCATGGCGATCACCGACGCCACCACGTCGGGCGGCGCGAAGCCCTCGGCGACGACCGGTGACATCTTCGAGAAGAGCGCCCAGTCGGCGTCGGCGGGGATCATGCCGCCCGTCGTCTCGGTGATGCCGCTCTGGATGCTGCCGGGCGCGACCGCGCTGACGCGGATGCCGCGCTTGCCGTACTCGACGGCCAGGGTGTGGGTCATCGCGTCGATGCCGCCCTTGCTCGCGGCGTAGGCCGCCATGTACGGGTGACCGAACGCCGCCGACGTGGAGCTGAAGTTCACGATCGCGGCATGCTCCGACTCGAGCAACGCGGGGATGGCGGCCCGGCACATGAGGAACGTGCCGGTGAGGTTGACGCCGATCACCTGGTTCCACATGTCGAGCGTGCACTCGTGCGTGTTCGACGCGCGCAGGATGCCCGCCGCGTTCACCAGGACGTCGAGCCCGCCCAGACGCTCGACCGTCGCCCCCACGCCGGCGTCGACCGCCTGCTCGTCGGAGATGTCGAGCACCGCGGTGGTGAGCAGCCGTCCGACGCCCTCGGCCTCGGCCAGCTCGACCGTGCCGACGAGCCCGGGCTCGTCGACGTCGACGGTGTGGACGATGCCGTCCTCCCGGAGCAGTCGCAGCACGGTGGCGCGCCCGATGCCCGAGCCGCCACCCGTCACGATGATGCGTCGATCCTGGAACCGTTCCACGGCAACCCCTCCTCGTCGAGGTGCCCTCTTCTAGCATTCGTCCGATGTCGATGATCGAGACGCTCCGCTCGGTGATGCGGTTCCGCCGGTTCGAGCTCGACCCCGTCACCCGCCGCCTGGCCCGGGCCGCCAACGTCGCACGACCTCCGGCGCATCGCCCGGCGGCGCCTGCCCGCGGGGCGTGTTCGACTACATCGACGGCGGCGCCGAGGACGAGCGCACGCATGGCGCGCGAACACCGACGCGTTCCGCCGCATCGGCGTTCCGCCCGCGGGTGCTGCGCGACGTGGGCGACGTCGATCCGTCGACCACGCTGCTCGGGCGGCCGCTGCCGCTACCCGCTCGTGCTCGCGCCCACCGGCTTCACCCGCATCGCCGATCCGCGAGGGCGAGCTGGCCGTCGCCCGCGCCGCGGCGCGGGCCGGGCTGCCGTACACGCTGTCGACGCTCGGCACCCGGTCGATCGAGGAGGTCGCCGACGGTCAGCGACGGCCGCAAGTGGTTCCAGGTCTACGTGTGGCGCGACCGCGGCCTGTGCAAGGAGATGGTCGACGCGCGCCGCGGCGGCGGGGTTCGAGGCGCTCGTGCTCACCGTCGACACCGCCGTGCTCGGCCGGCGCGAGCGCGACGTGCGGCGCGGCTTCGAGCTGCCGCCGAAGATCGGGCTCGACACGCTGCTCGACGGCGCCATCCACCCGGGCTGGACGTGGGCAGTTCGTGCGCAGCGAGCCGATCCGCTTCGCCAACGTCGCCGGCGAGCACGGTGGGCGACGGCGTCGACCGCGGTCGTCGCTGGCCGAGTACATCGCACACGCAGTTCGACCCCGGCCTCACGTGGGCGCGACGTCGAGTGGCTGCGCTCGGTCTGGGACGGCCCGATCGTGGTCAAGGGCATCCAGACCGTCGCCGACGCGATGATCGCCGCCGACGCGGGCGTCGAGGCCATCGCGCTGTCGAACCACGGCGGACGCCAGCTCGACTCCGCGCCCGCCATCGCTCGACCTCGTCGCGCCGGTCGCCGACGCGGTCGGCGACCGCATCGAGATCATCTGCGACGGCGGCGTCCGGCGGGGCAGCGACATCGTCAAGGCGGTCGCGCTCGGCGCCGCGCGCGTGCATGGCCGGCCGCGCCTACCTCTACGGCCTCGGCGCCGGCCGGCGAGCGGGGCGTCGACCACGTGCTCGACCTGCTTCGACGCCGACGTCCGCCGCACCATGGCCCTCATCGGCGCCCGCGACGTCGACGCCCTCACCCGCGACCTGGTCTCGCTCCCCACCCCGCGCTGACCCGCCCCCGTGCCCCCGGCCCCCCGGCCCGAACATCTCAAGGTTCGCGTACGTATGTGACGGTCAACTTCGAGATGTTGGCGGAACAGGAGCGTCAGCGGCCGGGGAGGGTGCCGCCGTCGACGGTGTAGAGCTGGCCGGTGATCCACGAGCCCTGGTCGGAGCAGAGGTAGACGGCCATCCAGGCGATGTCCTCGCCCGTGCCGGCCCGGCCGAGCGGGATCTGACGCTCGACCATGGCGTCCCAGCGCTCGCCGCGAGGGATGTCGTCGAGGCGGAAGGTGTCGATGATGCCGGGGCAGATCGCGTTGACGCGCACGCCGTCGCCACCGAGCTCCGACGCCATCGCGCACGTGAGCGCGTGGATGCCCGCCTTCGACGCCGCGTACGCCGCCGTGCGCGCAGCCATCAGCTTGCCGCCGATCGACGAGATGTTCACGATGCTGCCGCCGTTGCCCTGCGCCACGAGGTGCTGGCCGAACGTGCGGCTCATGTAGAACGTGCCGTTGAGGTTCACGTCGATGACGGTGCGCCACTGCTCGACCGGGAGGTCGACCACGGGCACCCGGTCGTCACCGCGCGCCGGCGCCCGCGTTGTTCACCACGACGTCGACCCGACCGAGGTCGTCGAGCACGCTGCCGGCGAGCGCATCGACGGCGTCGGGATCCGAGACGTCGCTCACGACGGGCAGCGCACGACGCCCGAGCGCGCGCACCTCGTCGGCGACCGAGTCGATGTCGCGCCATCCGACCTGCTGCTCGTCGTCGGGGTAGCGCTCGACCGGGCGCCCGGTCCCGGTGAGAACCACGTCGCATCCGGCGCGTGCGAGCTCCACTGCGATCGGACGACCGATGGAGCGCATGCGACCGGCGCCGGTCACGACCGCGACCTTGCCCTCGAGTCCGGAGAGAACGAGTCCACTCATGCCCGGGAGTCTGACGTACGCTGGCTTCCTTCGTCAGCCGGACCCGAGGGTGCCGTGGTGAGCAACCGATCGCACCACCTGATCGCACCCCGACGGCGCGCGCCCCGATTGCGGTAGACCGCGCGCCTCTCGCTCCGAGAGGATCCAACCGATGAACGACTGGTACGACACCTTCTTCGACGCGCTCGCCCACGACGTGTGGGACGCGCTGGTCCCCGACGCCGCTTCCGACGAGGAGTCGGCGTGGCTCGCCGCATGCCTCGGACTCGCCGACGGGCGCGAGCGCACGCTGCTCGACGTCCCCGCCGGACGCGGTCGGCTCGCGCGCCCGGATCGCCGCCCGCGGAAACGACGTCGTCGCCGTCGACTTCGCGGTCGCGGCGGTGGAGCCGCTCGCCGCCCAGGCACCGCCCCGGGTCAGCGCCGTTCTCGGCGACATGCGCGACCTGGCCGCGGTGCTGCCCGAACCGGCGGTGTTCGACGGCGCGTGGTGCATGGGCAACTCGTTCGGCTACCTCGACGCCGCCGGCACCGACCAGTTCCTCGCCGGGGTGGCGCGCGTGCTGCGACCCGGGGCGCCGTTCCTGATCGACGTGGCCACTGCCGCCGAATCGATCCTCCCGCACCTCGACCCCGGCGACGCGGATCGCCACGAGTTCGGCGACGTCGCGCTCACCAATGCCCACGAGTACGACGCGCCGACGTCGACTCTCGTCACGCACATGGTGCTCGAACGCGGCGGTGAGCGCGCCGAGCGCGTCGTCCGCCACCGGGTGATGACGTGCCGCGAAGTCGTCGACGCGCTCGGCGTGCGCGGGTTCGTACTCGAGCGGATCGACGGCGATCTCGACGGCCGCGCGTTCGTGCTCGGCGCGCCGCGCTGCCTGGTCCGCGCGGTCCGTCGCGCCGACGCGCGACCGGGCTAGGTCAGCCGGCGGCGCGTAGCCACTCGGCCAGCGCGTCGATGCCCTGCTGCTGCGCCTCGCCGCCGCCGAGCTTCCCGAAGGTCCCGCCGCCACCGCGCATCATCGTCAGCTTGCGCTTGGCCCCGCTCGTGGTTTCGAGCTTCAGCGTGAGCGCGGTGGCGTCGAGGATCGCCTCGCTGGCGGTCCACCAACCACCACCGGCGCCGTCCGCGCTCGCCTGGGCCAGCTCGTCGGGCCGGATGGCCAGGAGCTCGTCCTTGGCGCGGAACTTGCGGTCGACCGCCTGGACGAGGAGTCGCTGATCGGTGACGCCGACCACCGTCGTGTGACCGCTGAAGGTGCTCTGCTCGGTCGCGAGGCACCAACCCCGCAGCTCCTCGCCGTCGCCGAGCAGGGGCTGCAGGAGTGGGAGGACGACCTCCGCCGGGTCCTTGGGCACGGCGCGAGCGTGGCACGCGAGCATGCTGGACGCCAGGTTCCCGACCCGCCAGGTTCCCGCCAAGTTTCCGACCCGGAGGTGGCAGCATGATCGCGGTGTCGGCCGACGACGACGAACAGATGTTGATCAAGGTCTGGGTGGCTGGTTGAGCGGCGTGGAGATGATCAACGCGGTCACGCTGGTGACCGCGGACATGGCCGCGTCGTGCGCGTTCTACGCCGCGCTGGGCTTCGAGTCGGTCGTCGGCGGGCCCGATGCTCCCTTCACCACGTATCGGGTCGGCGACGGCTTCCTCAACGTGCAGTTCGATCCCGCGCACGCACCGGTCCCGGCGATCTGGGGCCGCGTGATCTTCTGGGTCGCCGATGTCGACGCGATGTACGACCGCGCAGTCGCATGCGGGTACGTGCCGGAGATGACCCCGGCCGACGCGCCGTGGGGCGAGCGCTACTTCCACGTGCGCGACCCCGACGGCCACGAGCTCAGCTTCGCCAAGCTCCTCGCCCTCGGTTGAGCTGGCGGTGTGACTCAGCCCCGGCCGTGCGGCTCGTCCCAGCCGGCTTCGGGTGTGGCGGGGACGATGCGGTGGGTGCGGATCCCCGCGCCGGTGCCGAAGGTGCCGCGGGCGATGTGGTCGAAGTCCGTCGTGTCGCGGAACGCGGGACGCTGGTACAGATCGCGCGCGTACGCCCAGAGGTTCGGGTGGTCGACGAGCCGCTTCCGCGTGAGGCGACCGAGCGGCACTGCCACGAGATCGAAGCGCACGAGCTGCACGTAGAGGAGCAGGTCGGCGTCGGTGATGGTGTCACCGGTGAGGAAGCGCCGATCGGCGAGGCGCCGGTCGAAGTCGTCGAGGGCGGCGTACACGCGATCACTGACCGCGTCGTAGTCGGACTGGGTGGTGACGGCCATCGCCGCGTATCCCGCGGTCGCGAGCGATCGGACGATCGCGGTGTTGAGCTCGTGGATCTCGTCGTCGAGCGCGTCGGGCCGGAGGTCGACGGTGGGATCGGCGCACTCGGCGAACTGCGTCTCCAGGTCGATCGTCATGGTCGTGTAGTGGTTGCTGACGAGCTGGTCGGTCGCGCGGTCCCAGAGCGCCGGGACGGAGATGTGCCCGGCGAACGTGGGGTCGGTGGCGAGGTACGCGTCGCGAAGCAGCGGGAACCCGTTGACCGGATCGGGTCCGTGACCTCGACCCTCGCGGAACGCCCAGCCGCGCCCGTCGCGGACCGGGTCGACGGCCGACGACGAGATCACGCCGTCGAGGCCGCGCAGCTTCAGCGCGATCATCGGGCGCTGCGCCCAGGGGCAGTAGTACGAGTAGTAGAGGTGGTACCGGCCCGCGTCGGCGCGGAAGGGCGTCGAGCCGTCGTCGGCGACGCGTCCGTCGATCGGGTACACGAGCGTCGCCATGTTGCCCTGCTGCTCGTACGCGCCGGGCGGCGGCGCATAGTCGCCGTACGCCTCGAAGTCGACGGGAGTGGCGACGGTCATCAGTACCCCTTGGTCAGCTCGAGGGCGAGGTCGGCGAGTTGCTGCACGGTGCCGGTGACGCGCGCCGCGCGCTCGGGATCGGTCTGCTCGACGCGCCGCGCGCCGCCCTGGGCGATCACCGCCAACTTGTAGGTGGCGAACGCGCGGTAGAAGTCGATCTGCCCCAGGTCGGTGCCGCTCGTGGTCGCGTAGCGGTCGAGCAGCGTGTCGACGTCGGGAAAGCCGGCGTTGGCGCGGTGTGCCTGCGGCTTGCGGTTGCGCCACATGATCTCGCCGACGTCGGTCCAGTACGACCGCGACCATGCCGACGTCGGTGAGCGGGTCACCCAGCGTCGACATCTCCCAGTCGAGCACGGCCTGCATCCGGGTGGGGTCGTCGCGCCGGAACATCGTGTTGTTGAAGCTGTAGTCGCCGTGGACGATGGCGTGTCGGCCGTCGGTGGGGAGGTGACGTTCCAGACGCTGCGCGACCTCGTCGACCACCGGCATCTCGATGGTCTTCGACTTCTCCCACTGGGTCTGCCAGCGCTTCACCTGACGTTCGAGGTAACCGGCGGGTCGACCGAAGTCGCCGAGGCCCACCGCCTCGTAGTCGACGCCGTGGAGACGGGCGAGCACGTCCATGAGCTCGAACGATGCCGCCAGTCCCTGGTCGTCGGTGAGCGACGCGGTGGCGTCGACGTCGTCGTACACCACGCCGTCGAGGCGGGCCATCATGTAGAACGGCGCACCGATCACCGACTCGTCGTCGCACGCCGCCACCTGCGCGGCGATGGGCACGTCGGTCGACTGGAGCGCCGACTGCATGCGGTGCTCACGTCCCATGTCGTGCGCGGTGGCGAGGACGTGACGCAGCGGCGGGCGCCGCAACACCCAGTCGTGCTCACCGTCGCGCACGCGGAAGGTGAGGTTCGACGAGCCACCCGCGATCTGCGTGACCTCGACGTCGCCACTCGCGCCCGGGCACGTGCTCGGCGACCCACGGTCCGAGGCGCTCGGGCGGGACCGCTTCGTCGATCTCGACCGGGTTGGTCTGCTCCGCTGCCATCAGCCTGCTCCCTAGAAGTTCGCCGCTTCGTTGTCGAGGTACTCGACGAACCGATCGCGGAGCTCGGCCTTGCGGGTGGGGATGTGTTCGCTCGGCCAGCCCTTCGACCGGCGCGAACGCCTTCATCGATCGTTGGCCACGAACGCCTTGTGCACCTCGTCGGCGCCGTCGGCGATGCGCATCTGGCGGGCGAGCACGAACATCTCGGCGAGCGGCAGGTCGGTCGTCCATCCCAGCGCGCCGTGCACCTGGATCGCCCGGTCGACGACTTCTTGGAGCACCTTGCGCGCCCCAGAACTTGAGCTGCGCGATCTCCATGCGCGCCTTCGACGCGCCCTGCGTGTCCCACACCCACGCGGAGTGCAGCGCCAGGAGGCGCAGCGCCCGGATCTCGACCGCCGAGTCGGCGATCATCTCCTGGATCATCTGCTTCTGCGCCGAGGAGCTGACCCTTGGTCGACCGCGACACGGCGCGCTCGCACATCATCTCGAACGCCGCGGTTGCACTGACCGACCCAGCGCATCGCGTGATGGATGCGCCCGCCGTTGAGGCGCTTCTGCGCGAGCACGAAGCCGTCGCCTTCGCCGCCGATGCGATTCGCGACCGGCACGCGGCAGTTCTCGAGGAAGATCTCGGCGTGGCCACCGGCGCGGAAGTGACCCGGGATACGGATGGTGCATGTTGTAGACGTTGCGGGCGATGTTGAGGCCCGGCGTGCCCTTCGGGGATGATGATCATCGACGCCGCCTTGTGCGGCGGGTTGTCGGGGTTGGTCACGACCATCATCAGGATGAAGTCGGCGACCGCCGCGTTGGACGCGAACCACTTGTGTCCGTTGATCACGTACTCGTCGCCGTCGCGCACGGCGTACGTCTTGATCATCGTCGGATCGCTGCCCGAGATAGTGCGGCTCGGTCATCGAGAAGCTCGACGTGATCTCGCCGCGCAACAGCGGCTCGAGCCACTTCTCCGTCTGCTCGGGTGTGCGCGCCGATCGCGATGAGCTCGCTGTTGCCCGAGTCGGGCGCCTGGTTGCCGAAGATGTTCGGGCGCCGGACTCGGCAGCGACCGAGGATCTCGTGCATCAGCGCGAGCTTCACTTGCCCGTAGCCCTGACCGCCGAGCTCGGGATCGAGGTGGCACGCCCACAGGCCGCGGTTCTTCACCTGCTTCCTTCAGCGGCGCGGTGAGCTTGCGCCAGTTGCCCGCCGTCATGTCGTCGAAGAAGAACTCGAGGGGCTCGATCTCGTTGTCGACGAACTCGCGCATCCAGTCGAGCTGCGCCTGGAACTCGGGGTCGGTCGAGAAATCCCATGCCATTGCGCGGAGTATAAGGTCGGCCCGTGGGGCAGCTCTCGGGCCGCGTGGCGGTCGTCACCGGCGGCGGACGGGGCATCGGGCGGGCGATCGCGCTCCGCTACGCCCGCGAGGGCGCGACCGTGGCGATCTCGTCCCGCACGCAGTCCGACCTCGACGCGGTGGTCGCCCAGATCGCCGACGACGGCGGCGCACCGGCGCTGACGGTCGTCGCCGACGCCTCCGACCGCGACGATGCCCGCCGCCCCGTGCGCGAGGCGATCGAGGCGTTCGGCCGGGTCGACATCCTCGTGAACAACGTCGGCGGATCCGGTCGGCGCGCGGCCACGATCCCTTCGACGGCGACGACGCCAGCTTCGAGGACACGCTCACGCTCAACCTGACGTCGGCGTTCTGGACGACCCGGGAGGCGCTCCCGGGGATGCGTGAGCGCCGGTTCGGGCGGGTGCATCAGCATCGGGTCGGGCGCGTCGAAGCGCGCGGCGGCACGGTCGGGTACACCACCGCCAAGCACGGACTCGATCGGGATGACCAAGCAACTTGCCGTGTCGGCGGGCCGCGCACGGCATCACGGTCAACCTGCTGTGCCCGGGATGGACCAACACGTCGCTGCTCGACTTCGAGAAGGTGGCGAAGCGCGCGGGGACGCCGGTCGACGAAGCGATGGCGAGTCGCGCGACGCCGACAACGCGCAGCACCGCGTCCTCGAGCCCGAGGAGCTCACCGGCATGGCCACGCTCCTCGCCTCCGACGAGGGTGCGGGCATCACCGGCCAGGTCATCTCCGTCGACGGCGGCTACCGGCTCTGACATCCGTCGGCGGCACGGTCACGGTGTGCTGTCGAGGAGCGCGGCCGCGACCAGCGCGAGCGACGCGATGGAGGCGAGCGTGCGCACGATGTGCAGACGGTTCCACGGTCCTTCGAACCGGGCGCGAGCCCGCGCGAGGTCGTCGTCCGACGCGTGGTCGACCGGGACCCGGGCCAGCTCGTTGTTCCGGGGGACGTGGAAGGCCATCGTGAGGAGCAGGACGGCACCCACGTAGACGACGGTGGCGACACCGAGGAGGGTGAAGCGCGACGTCCCCGCCTCCTGGAGCGCGGTGGCGACGACGAGGAGCGCCCCGCCACCGAGGAACGACACCCCGACGAAGAGCGGGTTCACGATCTTCTGGTCGAGGCGTTGGTAGGCGCGGATGAAGTCGCGGTCGCCGAGCTCGTGGAGCCCCGGCATGATCGCGATCTGGTAGCAGAACATCACGCCGGCGGTGAGTCCCACGGTGACGGTGGCGAGGACGAGCACGGTGTCGGTCATGCGGTCATCAAGCCACATCCGACTGAGACGTTCCATGATCAGAACGCTCCAATCCATGTCTTGTCGTCTACGGTTGCCGGATGGACGCACTGACGTCGTTGTTGGACGGTCCCCGGGCCCACGCCGCGTTCCTGGTGAAGGTCGAGTTCGTGCCGCCGTGGTCGGTGCGGGTGCAGGACGAGGCGCCGCTGGCGGTGATCGTCGTGACCCGGGGCGAGGTGTGGCTGCGCCACGACGCACTCGACGGCCCGGTCGTGCTCGCGGGTGGTGACGTCGTCCTCGTGCGCGGTCCCGATCCCTACGTGGTCGCGCACGACCCCGAGGCCGAGCCCACCATCGTCGTCGATCCGGGTGGCGCGTGTCGCACGCTCGACGGGACGAGCCTCGCCGAGACCATGGAGCTCGGTGTGCGGACGTGGGGCAATGCTGCCGACGGCCCCGACGTGATGGTCGTCGGCGCCTACCAGACCGAGGGTGAGATCAGCCGCGGGCTGCTCGAAGCGCTCCCCGCGATCGTCGTGCAGCGCGCCACCGAATGGGACAACCCGATCGTCGCGCTCCTCGAAGCCGAGATGACCAGGGCCGACCCCGGTCAGCAGGTCGTGCTCGATCGGCTGCTCGATCTCCTCCTCGTCACCGCGCTCCGCGCCGCGTTCGCGTCCGACTCGATCGACGTGCCGGCATGGTTCAACGCGCAGACCGACCCGATCATCGGTCGAGTGGTACGGCTCATGCAGAACGAGCCCGACACGCCGTGGACGGTCGGGTCGCCGCGTCACACGTCGGCGTGTCGCGAGCGCTGCTGGCGCGGCGCTTCCACGAGCTCGTCGGCGAACCACCGATGACGTTCCTCACGTCCTGGCGCATGGCGCCGCGGCCGATCTCCTGTCGAGAACGTGGGACGACCGTCGCCCAGGTGGCGCAGCAGGTCGGGTACGGCAGCCCGTTCACGTTCAGCACCGCGTTCAAGCGCAGCTACGGGCTCAGCCCCAAGGCCTATCGCGAACGCGCGCCGCCACCGCGACGCGGTCTGCGTAGCGCGATCGTCCTCTACTTCTTCGTCTTCTTCTTTTTCTTCTTCAGCTTCCTCTTGGCCTTGCGCTGGATGCGCTCGTACTCGTCGCGGTGAGGTTGCCGCGCTCGTACTGCGCTCGGACCGCCGCAGCGCGCTGATGGCATGGCCCTTGTCGGGGATCGGGTAGTTCCCGGTGCCCTTCCGGGCCTTCTTGGTCCGGGCCTTCTCGGGGAGACCGAACGCCTTCGGGGGCAGGTTGGCTCGTTGCCGTGCGGTGAGGCTGCTCATCGGAGTTCCCTACCCACGACCCGAGGAGATCAACTGCTCCGGAGCGCGTCGAGCCGACGTGTCTGCGGGCACCGAGGTTGCTCGCCGGCTGGCGTCTCGACGAGCACGTGCCTATGCTCCGCCCGCATGCCTGACTCGCACATCACGCCGCAGATGCTCGATCTCGTCGGGCTCGAGCTGCGCAGCTCCACCTCGTTCCCCATCACCGATTCGGACATCCGGCGGTGGGCGATCGCGGTGTACTACCCGGAGCCGGCGCCGCGCCTCTTCTGGGACGCGGACGTACGCCGCGAGCACGGCGCACGGCGGGATCGTCGCCCCGGAGGACTTCAACCCGTTCGCCTGGCTCACCCAGACGGAAGCGGAAGCCGGCGTGGTCGATCGGGCCACAGGGGGCTTCGTCGGCCCCGAGGAGACGTTCGGGCTCCCGGCGCCGGCCACGACGGCGATCATCAACGGCGGCACCGAGGTCGACTACGGCGTACGGATGCGACCCGGCGACGTGATCACGTCGACCACCACGCTCGGCGAGTACAAGGAACGAGAAGGACGCCTGGGGCTCATGCTCTTCAGCACGAACATCGACACCTGGACCAACCAGCGGGGCGAGACGGTCAAGACGTCGCGCGGCACGCTGATCCGGTACTGACATGGCCGTCGACCGCGACTCCGTCACCGTCGGGACCGAGCTGCCCGCGTTCGTCCGCACCACCGGGTTCCACAACTGGAACCGCTACGCGGCGGTCAACGACGAGTTCGTCCCCATCCACATGGACGACGACGCCGGCCGCGCGCAGGGGTTCCCCGGCGCGTTCGGCATGGGCAACCTCATGTGGTCGTACCTCCACAACCTCGTCCGCGACTGGATGGGCGACGACGGCCGCATCGTCGCGATGGGCTGCAGCTTCCGCTCGCCCAACCTGCGGGGCATGACCGTCGAGGCGCGCGGGATCGTCACTGCGGTCCGCGACGAGGGTGGCGAACGTCTCGTCGACCTCGAGCTCACGGTGCTCGACCACGACGACGCCTGACACGGTGCTGGTGCCGGCGACCGCGACCGTCGCCCTGGCCTGACCCCTCGCCTCGCGATCAGGGCAGCACGAGGATCTTGCGCTGGTCCTTGGCCTCGATGAGCTCGGTGAACGCCGCGTCGGCGTCGTCGAGTCCGACCCGCTTGCTCACGAACGCGGCGGCGTCGATCGGCATCGTGCCCGAGCGCGTCGGCGACCGAGAAGAACTCGCGCCGCGTGTAGTAGACGACGAAGTCGACGCTGAGCTCCTTCATCGAGCGCGGCGATCGGGCACGTACGGATCGGGCTTGGTGCAGACCCCGGCGATCACCACGTGCCCGTGGCGCACCGACGCACCGACGCACACGTCGGTGATGCCCGGGCAGACCCGACGCACTCGATCACGACGTCGTAGCGCGGCTCGAGCGGCTCGGCGGACGGATCGACGGTGCGGGTGGCGCCGAACTGCGCGGCCGCGGTCGCGTCGCACCGCCGACGGGTCGGACACCACGAGCTCGCTCGCGCCGCTCCTCGCCGCCCACGCGATCACCGACAGCCCGACCGGTCCTGCGCCCACGACGAGCACCTTGTCGCCGGATCGGATGTGCGCCCGCTCGACCGCGTGCAGCCCGACCGCGAGGGGCTCGACGAGTGCGCCGAGCGCAGGGTCGAGGCGTTCGGGGAGGGCCACCGTCTCGCGTTGGTCGACGCGGACGTACTCGGCGAACCCGCCCGGGCTTCCACCGACGCCGACCATGTCGCCCTGTTCGCAGTGCGCGGGCTCGCCCGCGAGGCAGGCGAGACACCGGCCGCAGCCGATGAGCGGCAGCGCGGTCACGTGGCGACCGATCCGCCACTGGTCGTCGGTCTCGGCGCCGGTGGCGACGATCTCGCCACAGAACTCGTGGCCCATCACCAGGCCGGCGGGCATCGACGGTCGCAGCTTCAGATCGGAGCCGCAGATGCCGCACGCGGTCACCTGGAGCACGAGCTCGCCCGTCCCCGGTGTAGGGATCGGGAACCTCGGCGACCTCGAGCTGGTGGGCGTCGTTCAGAACGGCAGCACGCATGTCCCGGACTCTACGACGGCCTGAGATACTGGTGGCTCGGCCGAGTGCGGGGGAGCGCGTGACCGAGCTGCCGTCGGGGACGGTCACCTTCCTGTTCACCGACATCGAGGGCTCGACCCGTCTCTGGGAGGAGCACCCCGACGCGATGCGCGGTGCCCTGGCGCGTCACGACGCCATCCTGGCGAGCGCGGTCGTCGACCACGGCGGGACGGTGGTGAAGACGACCGGCGACGGTGTGCACGCGGTCTTCGCGCTCGCCGATGCGGGCGTCCGCGCCGCGGTCGCCGGCCAGCTGCTCCTCGACGACGAGGCCTGGGGCGAGACCGGGCCCATCCGCGTGCGGATGGGCTTGCACTCCGGTACCGCGGAGCTGCGCGACGGTGACTACTACGGCTCGGTCGCTGAATCGCGCCGCTCGGCTCATGAGCGTGGCGCACGGCGGTCAGGTGGTGATCTCGCAGCTCACCGAACAGCTCGTGCGTGACTCGGTCGGACCCGAGGTCGAGCTCGTCGATCTCGGTGAGCACCGGCTGCGCGACCTCGCGGCGCCGATGTACGTGTTCCAGGTGACGCACCGGGAGCTCGGGCACGTGTTCCCGGCCCTGCGCTCGCTCGATGTCGCCAGTGGCAACCTTCCGGCACAGCTCAGCTCGTTCGTCGGTCGTGCGCGCGACCTCGAGCGGCTGCGTGAGCTCGTGGTGTCGCGACGGTTGCTGACGTTGACCGGCGTCGGTGGAGTGGGGAAGACCCGTCTGGCGCTGCAGGCGGCCATCGACGTGCAACCGCGCTTCCCGGGCGGTGCATGGCTGGCCGAGCTGGCTCGGACCGGGGATCCCGACGCGGTCGGCTCGGTCGTGGTCGGAGCGCTGGCCGCCGCGCCGACGCCGAACGGAGCGGCCGTCGACGCGGTCTGCGACCATCTCGGCGCCACCCGCAGCATCCTCGTGCTCGACAACTGCGAGCACGTCGTGGACGCCGCCGCCGACCTCGCGTCGGCGGTGCTGGCTCGCTGCCCGAACGTCGTCGTGATCGCGACCAGCCGCGAGCCCCTCGACGTCGAGGGCGAACAGGTCGTCCCCGTGCGTCCACTCGACGCCCAGACCGATGCCGTGTCGCTCTTCGTCGAGCGCGCCCAGAGCGTCGATCCCGAGTTCGTGCTCGACGGTGCCAGCCGAGACGCGGTGGAGGAGATCTGCGCCCGGCTCGACGGCGTACCCCTCGCGATCGAGTTGGCCGCCGCCCGGGTCGACACGATGGCGGCCGCGGACATCGCCGCCCGCCTCGACGACCGCTTCCGATTGCTCGCGTCGGGCCGCCGCCGATCGGTCGACCGGCACCAGACGCTCCGGGCCACCCTCGAGTGGTCACACCAGCTCCTCGGCGACGACGAGCAACGGCTCCTCCGCCGGCTCGGGGTGTTCGCCGGTGGGTTCACCGCGGACGCGGCGCGCGACCGTGTGCGGCGACGACGCCGCGCTGGCGTCGCTGGTGCGCAAGTCGTTGGTGCAGTTCGAGCGCGAACCGCAGCCCGGGCGGTACCGCCTGCTCGAGACGGTGCGGGTCTTCGCGTTGGAGCAGCTCGCGGCCGCCGGCGAGGCCGAGGCGGTCGGTGGCGCGCACGCGGCGTGGATGGCGGACATCGTGGACCATCCGGTCGCGGACTGGTACGTCGAGGGACTGGTCGACCGGGCGACGCTCGTCGCCGAGCACGACAACTGGCGTGAGGCGGTCAATTTCGCGGTCACCGCGGGTGATCCGGTGCTGGCGCTCCGCCTGGCCGGACTGCACACGCGCGCCGCAGCCGATCCGGAAACGGGACGGTGGACCACCAGCGCGATGACCGTCGCCGGGATCGAAGACCTGCCCGATGCGCACTGGCTGCACTACACGATGGCGATCGCGAGCGCCTCCGGGAACGACTACGACAGCATGGCCCGTCACATCGCCGCGTTCGAGGACGCGTCGCGGGAGCCGCGGAACCGCGCGTGGATCGCGCCGTTCGACGCCATCCTCGCGACGAGCGATGGGCGCGATCCCGTCGCGGTGCTCGACGAAGCGATGTCGACGCCCGGGCTCTCGTCGATCGAACGTGCGAACCTCGAGCTGTACGCCGCGCTCGATTCGCAACCTGCCGCCCGCGACCGATCCCGACGCCGCCCGGCGCGCGGTGCAGGCGACCACGGCAGCAGCGTTGGTCGGGGCCCCTGTCGCCTACGCGACGCTCGCGATGTCGCTGCGGGAGACGGACCCCGGCGCGGCGCTGCTGGCGCTGCGTCGTGCCGAGGCCCTCGCCGAACAGACGGCGGACACCTTCATCATCGCCACGACGTCGGCGTGGGGATCACTCGCGACGCTCGGTCTCCCGACCGACGTCGCCGCCGCGCATCTGCTCGACCGCCTCGACCGTCTCCAGTCGTACTTCGGGAACTCCGAAGCGACCCTGCTCAGCCTGTGCCTCTGCGTGCTGCGCCGGTCGGCGAGCTCGGCGGCGGGCCCCTTGCACGCATACCTGTTCGCGACGCCCACCGGTGCGAGCGTGGCGCGGTCCGTGGTTCCCGACCTGCCCGAACCGGATCCCATGGACGTTCCGCCGGCGACGCTCGACGACGCCATCGCGCTCACCCGCGACGCGCTCGCTGCACTCGTCGCCGCCGAGGGATCAGCCGCCGTCGAGGCCGAGGACGCGCCGTAGGACGGTCATGCGCTCGACGCCCTCGCGCCGGGTCACGGCCGCGTCGGTGGCGATGGCCGAGCCGTGGAACGTGCCCGGGAACGAGTGCAACTCCACCGACACCCCGGCCGCCAGCAACTTCAGCGCGTAGAGGATCCCCTCGTCGCGCAACGGGTCGAACTCCATGGTGGAGATGTACGCGGGCGGCAGGCCGGCGACGTCGGTCGGCCCGAGCGGGTGCCGCGTACGGCGACACGTCGTCGGCGCCGTGGGCGTCGCCGAGGTACCACTCCCAGCTCTGCTCCGCCTGCGGGCGGGACCACATCGGCGTGTCGTGGAACTGCTGCATGCTCGGCGTCTCGAGCCGGTCGTCGAGCTCGGGGATGCCGAGGTACTGGAAGCAGATCGCGGGTCCGCCACGGTCGCGGGCGAGCAGCGCGAGTGCCGGCTGCGAGGCCACCGCCGGCGCTGCCGCCGTTGATCGCGATGCGCGTCGGGATCGACGCCGAGCGTCGTCGGCCTGGTCGTGCAGCCACACGCAGCGCGGCGTAGCAGTCCTCGAGCCCGGCGGGGAACGGGTGCTCGGGCGCGAGGCGGTACTCGACCGACACCACGACGACGCCGAGCTCGCGGGCCAGGCGCGCAGCGCCGCCGTGCTCCGTCTCGATGCTGCCGACGTAGAAGCCACCGCCGTGGATGTAGAGGATCGCGGGGACGATCGGTGTGGCCCGCACCTTCGGCGCGTACACCCGGACGATGACGTCGGGATCGCCGGCCGGCCCCGGGATCGCGCGATCGTCGACGTCGAGGTCGGACAGGTCGAGGTCCACCGACATGATCGCCAACATCGACGCGGTCACCTCGCGCGCCTCGTCCGCGCTGGTCGGCGGCGGCATCACCGAGAGCGCTGCGAGCCCGGCCACCTCCGGGTCGAACGCGTAGGCGGGTGTGACAGGATGCTCGGACATCGCACGATCGTAGGGAGAGTCGACTGGTGGCGCACTTCGAGGAACTCGGCTTCTACACGCTCGCCGGCGCACCCGACGTCGCCGCGCGACCTGATCGCCGAGGTGCAGTCACGCCGAGGCGCTCGGGCTCGGGCACCGCCTTCATCTCGGAGCGCTTCAACATCAAGGAGGCGGCGACGCTCTCGGGCGCGGTCGGCGCCGTGAGCGAGCGCATCGCGCATCGCCACCGCGGCGACGAACCACAACACCCGCCACCCGATGGTCACCGCGGCCTACGCCACGACGATGCACCGCCTCACCGGCGGCCGCTTCACGCTCGGGCTCGGCCGGGGCGTCGACGCCGCTGCAGGACGCGATCGGGCTCCCGCACATCACGACCGCGCAGATGGAGGACTTCGCCGGCCTCATGCGCCGCCTCTGGGCGGGCGAGGTGATCCTCGGCCACGACGGCCCGGCCGGATCGTGGCCCGTACCTCCACCTCGACGCGCGTTCGACGAGTCGACATCCCGCTCGGGCTCGTCGCGTTCGGGCCCGAACTCGCTGGAGCTCGGCGGGCGCGCGTTCGACGAGGTCGTGCTCCACACGTTCTTCACCGACGAGACCACCGCGCGCGTGCGTGAAGACGGTGAAGGACGCCGCCGAGCAGGCCGGGCGCGACCCCGATGCGGTGAAGGTGTGGTCGTGCTTCGCCACCGTCGGCGACCACATCGCGCCCGAGCCTGCGGCTGCAAGAAGACGGTCGGGCCGACTCGCCACCTACCTCCAGGGCTACGGCGACCTGCTGGTGCGCACCAACGGCTGGGACCCGGCCGTGCTCGAGCGCTTCCGGGCCGACGAGTTCGTGGTCGACGTTCCAGGGCGCCATCGACCGCGCCGCCACCACCGAGCAGCTCGAGCACGTCGCCACGCTGATCCCCGACGAGTGGCTCGCGCCGACGGCCACGGGCACGCCCGACGCAGTGCGTCGCCGCGGTCCGCAACCAGTTCGACCTCGGCGTGCGACGGCGTGATCATGCACGGCGCCACGCCGGCCGAGCTCGAGCCCGTGGTCAAGGCGTACGCCGCCGGCACGTGATCGGCATCACGTCGCTCGACCGGTCCTCGCGGCCCTCCGACGAGCGCGTCCGGGTTGCGGCTCGCCCGACGCCTGTCGATGGCGCGGAAGGCGTCCGCCAGTGCAGCGGCCGCGCCGCGAGGCGGCGCGGCCGTGCGCCACGCCACGACGCCGTCGGGACGCACGAGCGACGCGCCGTCGCGACCGATGCCGTAGCGGCTGCCGTCGTCGAGCTCCACGACCCCGAGCCCCACGGCCGCGGCGGCGTCGGACCAACCGCGACCGGCCGGGGTCGTGACCAGTGTGAACCCGTCGCCGAAGCGGTCGTGGACGGCGACCCGGTCGGACCCGACGAGGGCGTGCGGTGCGCGGCCCGGGGCGGCCGCTGGGCGTCGTCGGGTCCTCGAACGGGTCCTCAGATGTTGGTGCGCCGGCGTCGCTCTCGGGGACGAGCGCCCCGTCCGGGTACACGCCGCCGAAGATCACCCACAGCCCGTCGACGATGTCGACCGGCGGTGGGAGCTTGCCCGCCGGGTCCTCGAACCAGGCCGAGAGCCGTGCCAGCGCCTGCGCGACGGTCGCCGCGCACGATCGGGCCGCGCTCCGCGTCGTAGGTGTCGAGGAGCGCGTCGCGCGCGTCGCCGCGATGCACCGCGGCCAGCTTCCACGCGAGGTTGTGCGCGTCGTGGATGCCCGTGTTCCCGCCGAAGCCACCGGTAGGGGGCATCACGTGCGCCGCATCACCGACGAGGAAGACGCGACCGGATCGGAAGCGGTCGGCGACGTACGCCGCCACCTCCCACGACCGGGCGTCGAAGAGGTCGGCGCGTACGTCGTCACGGCCCGCGGCGCGGCGAACGAGGGTGCGCACCTGTTCGTCGTCGAAGTCGGCGGGACGTTCGCCGGCCTCCGGTGCGTACTGCACCGAGAGCAACCAGCGGGCCGCGTCGCGCGGCACCAGGGTGCCGTTCACGTCGGTCACGAAGCACGACGTGAACGCACGGCCGCCGATGCGGGGTTCGAGGTCGGTGTCGAAGATGAGGTTCATCCAGTGCTGCAGCGGACCCGGGCCCTGTCGGCCGATGCCGACGCGCTCCCGGATCGTCCCGTCGACACCGTCGGCCGCGACGACGTGGTCGGCGGTGACGATCTCGTCCACGCCCGTGTCGCGGTGGTGCACGTGGGCGGTCACGAGGTCGTCGTCCTGCGCGAGGTCGACCAGCTCGGTGTCGAACCAGCAGGTCGCGCCGAGCTCCTCGGCCCGCGCACGGAGGATCGGCTCGAGCCGGTCCTGGTCGAGCGTGCCGAACCCGGTTGCGCTCACCGCCGTCGTGTCGGGCCACGCGTCGCCCATCCAGGTGATGTCCGGGTCGGCCAGGTTGCGACCGTGTGCGATCTCGGCCTCCTGGGTGAGGGTGGACGCGCTTCGAATCGCCGACTCGACTCCGGCGTCCCGGAAGATCTCCATCGAGCGGGGCGAGATCCCGCGGAACTTGTACTGGATCGTCGTCGTCGGGTGGCGTTCGATCGTGAGGCTCGGGGTGCCGTGACGGGCGAGGAACAGCGCGGTCGACAGCCCGGTCAGGCTGCCGCCGACGACGAGGATCGGGACGTGGCGTTGCTGCATCGGACCGTCCTTCGACGAGGTTCAGACCGGGGTCAGGGGATCGTCGAGCACGATCCTCCAGGTGCCATCCGGTCGGCGACGCGACACGATCGTGCCCCGGCCGCTGGTCTCGATCGGCGCCCCGTCGTCACCGGGGACGACGAGCGTCCACCGTGCGTGTGTGACCGCCAGCTCGTGGCCCTCGAGCTTCTTCTGGACCACGCTGGTCAGCCGGGGGTGGCGGGCGAAGATGGGCGCGACCGCGGTGCGGATGCCGTCGTGCCCGTGGACCGTGGTGCCGTCGGGGGGCACGACGAGGGTGGCGTCGTCCTCGTGGGCTGCGGTGTAGGCATCGAGGTCGGCCCGGTTGAACGCATCCTCGAGGATCGTGTGGAGCCCTTCGGGGGTGCGGGCAGGAGCCATGGGAACTGCAGGTTCCGACATGCTGGGACCTCCATGTTCACGCGGGCATGTTCGCGTGGGCGTGTTCGCGTGCGTGGGCGGGTTCAGGCCGGTGCGTGCGCGACCGGTGCGTACGTGAGGATGGCGATGCCGTCGCCGACCACCGACGTGGACACGAGCCGAAGGCGGGTCGCGTCGCCGTCGTCGGAGTCGCCGAAGAGGCGCTTCCCCGTGCCGAGGACGACGGGGAACACCATCAGCCGGAGCTCGTCGACGAGGTCGCGCTCGAGGAGCGCCTGCACGAGACGGGCGCTCCCGTGGACGACGATGTCTCCGTCGAACTTGCGCTTGAGCATCTCGACGTCGTCGGCGAGGTCTCCGCCCAGCACCTCGGTGTTGTTCCAGGACGCGTCCTGCATCGTGGTGCTCACGACGAACTTCGGAAGTCCGTTGAACAGGTCGGCGAGCTCACCCGTCATGTAGGGCCAGGCCGCCGCCATGCCCTCGTAGGTGAGGCGCCCGAACACCAGCGCAGCGGAGTTGCGGGTCTCGGCGAGCTTGAACGCGTCGCCGTCGTCGCCCCGCTCGATGCGGAACGTCCAGCCGGCGTGGACGAAGTCCTCGCCGCCGCCGGGGGCTTCGATCACGCCGTCGAGCGTGATGTACTCGGTGACGACCAGTGTTCCCATCAGGATCTCCTCGGTGGTGCCGCGTGGCTACGCGGCGATCGGGTAGAAGTGGCCGTCGACCCGCACCGCTTCGCCGGTGACGGCGCCATTGGATTCGGAGCACAGGAACACGATCACGTTGGCGACGTGCTCGGGCGTGGTGAGGCGACCCGTCGCCGCCGACCGGCGTCCCTGCTCGAGCAGCGACGGGGGAATCGCGCCGTGGGGGACGAAGCCGGCCATCACGACGTTCGTGAGGACGCCGTCGGCCGCCAGCTCGCGCGACATCGTGCGCGCCAGACCGTGGAGCCCCGCCTTGGGCGTGGTGTACGGCGCGGCACCGGGGAAGCCGTCCTCGGTCAACCCCGTGGAGACGTGGACGATCCGACCCCAGTGTCGGCGGCGCATGGGGCCCACGACCGCCTGACTGAGTGCGTAGGCGCCGACGAGGTTGGCATCGACGGACGCGCGCATCGCCGCGAGCGGGGCGTCTTCGAACCGCACATCCGGCGGCGCGTCCGGCCACGCTGACCGTGTTGTTGACGAGGACGTCGATGGTGCCGCCGAGATCGCGTTCCATGGACGCCACCGACGCTCGCATCGTGGCGGGCTCGCCGAGGTCGAGGGGCACGACGATCGTCGCGGCGGGCACCGGCCTCGGTCGCCTCCCGCGTGACATCTGCGTGCCGCGTCGCCGGCGGTCCGGTACGTGAGGGCCACGGTCGCGCCCTCACGCCCGAATGCGACCGCGATGGCGCGTCCGATCGCTCCGGATCCGCCGGTCACGAGCACTCGTCGTTCTCCGAGTCCGGTGTGCATCGTCCTCCTTCGCAGCGAGCACCCGTGCGGGTGCTCGCGTCGTGCGATCAAGGGTGACGCGTGCGGCCAGGTCCTGGTATCCCAGATCGCTGGGATCTTCCACTCCGACGCGCGGCTACGACTCCTGCGGATCGGTCAGGCGGGGCGCGTAGTGGTCGAAGAAGATGCGGGCCACGAGATCCCCACGGGAGCTCGTCCCCGACTTGTCGAAGATCGACTTCAGGTGATCCTGCACCGTGTACGCGGAGAGGTGCAGTGCTTCGGAGATCTCTTTGGTCGAGTGTCCCTGCGCCACGAGCTCGGTGATCAGGCGTTCGCGGTCGGTGAACGCGTACGCATCGGCGATCAGGGGCGCCAGCTCGGGGGGCCGCGCCGCCTCCAGCAGCACCGCGACGGGAGCGGTGTCGTCGGCGCCGAGCAGGGAGCCGCGCACGACGATCCAACGCCCGGAGGTGGTGCGCGCTCGCGCCCGCGCCGCGCCGTGCACCGGGTCGGTTCGACCACCGCCCGCCGGTCCACCGATCTCGCGCGTGCGGGTGGCGACGGCGCGGACGACCGGCGGGAGCGTGTCCTGGTCGGTGCCCGCGCCCAGTTCCTCGAGCCAGCGGCGGGCGCCTCGATCGACCATCTCCACGGTGTCGTCCGGGCGGAGCACCAGGATGCCGACCTCGTCGTCGCGGTCGGCGGTCTCGCCGAGCATCGTCGCCCGCCGGACGCCCTCGGCGAGGGGTGCGGCCAGGGACGCGACGAAGCGCACCTCCGCGGGCGTGAAGTTCGGGCTCGCCGTCTCCCGGAGCACCGTCAACGCGCCGTAGGCCCCCACGGAATCGGTGAGGACGCTGCGCAGCTCGTCGCCGAAACCGCTGGGGTGGCGGAGCTCACGCTGACGGAGGCTGCGATCGAGCTCACCGCGTGTCACGCCGCTCAGGCTCGCGGCCGCGCTCGGTGGCGCGATTGAGCGCGGCGAACTTGTTGACGTCGGGTTCGCGGAGCTCGATCTCGGTGAGGCGGGGGACCAATCCCGCGGGCAGGCCGTTCTCGACGTACTCGCCGGTGGGCAGGAGCGTGGCCGGGTCGATCGTCAACAGGCAGATCCCCTCGAAGGGCAACGCCCCTCGGAGCGAACGGGCCGCCGCCTCCGCGAACTCGGAGACGCCCAGGCCACGATGGGCCAGCCGGACGATGTCGCGCCGGACCCGCTCGCGGGTCGCACTCGCGTTGGGCACGGCCTGTTCGGTACCCCCGGAGGCCGTGGCGTAGTCCTGAGGCGTGCCGTCTACGCGTTGGCGGCTTGTTTGATCACGTCGGCGACCTCATCCGGATGCGACGTCATCACGACGTGGCTGGACGGGAGCTCCGTCGTCGTCGCTCCCATCCGACTGGCGAAGAGGCGCTCCGCGTCGGGCGGGATGGCCTCGTCGTTCTGCGCCACCACGTACCAGGTCGGGACCTGCTTCCACGCCGGCACGCCCATTTCGTCCCCGAGCGTCGCCGCAGCCAGCGGTTGTTGCACCGCGTACATCACGTTCGTGTCCGCCGGAGCGACGTCGGGGGCGAAGTGGTTCACGAAGTCGTCCTGTGGCAACCACGCTATCCGGAGTCGTCGATGATCAGGTGCGCGAGTGCGGCCGGGGGCTCACCCTGTGCGAGCAATCCACCGATCGACTCGCCCTCGTCGAGTCCGAAGGCGGCGACGTACACCAGTGTGACTTCGAGCTCTTTCTTCAGCCACGTGGGGACTCCTTGCCGGGGGGATGGCGGGCCGAGCCTGGCAGCTTCCGGTGTCGCGAGCAAAGGCGTGTTCAGGGAACGGACAGCGCTGCGCCCATCCGCGACCGGCCGGTGTGACAGCACCCGTCCGGTGCGGTCACCATCTGGCCATGACCTACGAGGTGGGCCTGGCCGAGACCGCGGAGGAGAAGGAGGCGGTGTACCGCTTCCGGTACTCGGTGTACGTCGAGGAGATGGGCCGCTACCAGGGCAGCGCCGACCACGCGGGCCGGCGGCTGGTGGAGCCCGACGACGAGCAGAGCTTCGTCTTCTACGTTCCGCGGTGACGACGGCGTCGTCGGCACCGCACGACTCAGCTGGGGCGGCTACGGCTTCTCGGAGCGCCAGATCGAGGAGTACAGCCTCGCCCCGTTCCTCGCCGAGCTGCCGCACGAGCACATCGCGGTCGGCGAGCGGGTGATGGTGACGCCCGAACTGCGCGGCACCGGACTCGTCGAGGAGCTCATGGATCGCAGGGATCGCACCTCGCGTCGAACGCGACGTGCGCATCCAGTTCAGCGTGTGCGAACCGCACCTCCTGTCGCTCTACCTCGGCCAGGGGAGGCGCACCTACGCCGCGCACGAACATCAACACCAAGGAAGCGGGCTACCTCATCCCGTTGGTCGCGTTCCCGGAGGGCCCGGAGGCGTTGACCGGCGTGGGTACCGGCACCGCCGCCGGGGAGCTGCCCGACAGCGTGGCGCAGATCTTCTCCAGTGGGGGCGGCGCGGTGCTGAGCCCGCTCATGACCGGCGCCGACGACTACACGCAGCGCCTCCGCGCCGGCGATGCACGAGATCGAGGCGCAGGACATCTCCGCCTTCCACGAGTTCACCGACGAGGAGGTCGAGCGTTGCCTCGGCCACAGCAACGTCATCGAGTGCGCCGCCGGTGACCGCGTCCTCAAGAAGGGTGGTGTCGCCCGCAACATCTTCGTGGTGCTCGACGGCACCCTGGAAGCGCGCGACGGGGAGCAGGTCGTCGGCGTGATCCGCAGCGGGGAGGTGTTCGGCGAGATGGCGTTCCTGCTCGAACAGCCCCGCACCCTCGACGTCTACGCCGCGACCGACTCCGTCCGGGTGCTCAGCCTGAGCGAGAGCACGCTACGGAAGATGGTGAACCAGGATCCCGGCGTCGCGGCGAAGCTGCTCTTCAACATCTCCAAGATGCTCTGCGTGCGGATCGTCACGACCAGCTGATTCCCGTCCGCCGGCGCGGTACGGTCGTGGGGACACCCGGGAGGCACGATGTTCGACGTCGACGAGCTCGTCGCCGCGTGCGCTGCGGCCATCGAGGAGACGGAGCCCCGGCTCGCGGTGAAGGCGGTCGTCGAGCGCGCGGTGGCCGACCCGCGTGCGATCGCCGCGGCGCTGCCGCCGGAGCGGGGCGAGATCGTTCCCCTGCACGTGTCCGACGCCCTGACCGTGCTCAAGATCGTGTGGACTCCCGGCATGGTGCTCGGGCCGCACGACCACCGGATGTGGGCTGCCATCGGCGTCTACTCGGGTGGGGAGGACAACCGGTTCTTCCGGCGGGCCGATGCGACGCTCGTCGACTCGGGCGAACGTTCGCTGGCACCGGGCGACGTGTGCCTCCTCGGCGACGACGTCGTCCACGAGGTGGCCAACCGCACCGGCGAGTGCACCGGCGCCATCCACGTGTACGGCGGCAATTTCTTCACCAAGCCGCGCAGCGAGTGGTGGGGTGATCCGCCCACGGAGCACCCGTTCGACGTCGAGCGGGTCAAGGCGATGTTCGACGAGGCGAACGCCGCCGGTTGGAGCTAGAAGCGCGTGGTCGTGGGGAACGGGAACGAGTCGACGTCGTGCGCGGGGCGGGCCAGCGACGAGTAGTCGCGCGCCACGTACCACCAGCGGTCGTCGATCCGACGGAAGCGGTCGTGGTACACGCCGTAGACCGCGGTCCAACGCCGTTCCGCGAGGTCCTGGCGCAGCTCGCTCATGTACATGCGCGCCACCGCGGCGTCGGGATCGCCCTCGTGCTCGAGGTACACGCGTGAGTTCAGGATCACGAACTCGAAGAACTCGAACCGGTCGACCGCGGCGCTGACGAAGTCCCTGAAGCCGTCGCGGCTGTCGAAGACGTACGGGTCGCGATCACGCAGGTCGACGGTCACCGGGATCTCGGGCACGAAGATCTCGTCGAGCTCGTCCCATGCCCGCCGGGTCGCGATGTCGGCGTACGCGTGGTGCAGCCGGCTGACCGCCACGTAGTCGATGGTCTCTTGCAGGGAATCCATTCCGTCACCCTACGTTGCCCGCTCGTTAGGGTGCGGGGGTTGGGCACTCCCTCCGCCACCGGCAGTTCGCCGCGCCGGTTCGCCGTGTGGCACGACGGCGTGCCGACGTTCGTGCGCGTCCTGTTCGTCGCTGCTCGTCGCGATGGTGATCGGGCTGGCGGTGCACGGGCTCGTGGGCCTGGGCGGACCGGGATCCACACGTTGCTCGACGAGTGGCTGAGCTGCGTGGCCGAGGGCTTCGCCGCGGTGCTCTGCGCCGATCGCGGCGTTCCGGTCGGAGCGGAACCGGGCGGCGTGGCTGCTCGTGGCGGTGGGGATGGCGCTCTGGACCGTCGGTGACGTCGATCTGGGCGATCCGCGGCGATCCCGAGGCGACCGCGACGGTGTCGGACGTGTTCTGGTTGGCGTGGTACCCGTTGATCGTGGCCGCGCTCGTGCTGCTGGTGCGCGACCGCGTCCCGCGCTTCGAGCTGCACCGCTGGATCGACGGCGTGATCGTGATGCTGGTGGTCGCGACACCGTGGGTCGCACTGTTCCTCGAGCCCGCGGCCAGCCACTCGAACTCGTCCTCGGTGGTCGACGCGGTCGACTTCGCGTATCCCCTCGGCGACGCGATCATCGTCGGGGCCATGCTCGGCGTGCTCGCGCTCATGGGATGGCGCGCCGGTCCGATGTGGTTTGCGCTCGTGGTCGGGTTCGCCGCGCTCGGCCTCGCCGACGCGGTCTACTCGGTCGACGCGCTCGGGCACAGCTACAGCTCCGACACCGTGTTCGACGCGCTCTGGCTCGGCGGCCTGGTGATGATCGTGTACGCCGCGTGGCTCCCGCACCCCGGGCGTCTCGACCCGGTCGAGGTCTACGGCTGGAAGGCGATCGCGCTGCCGCTGGCGGCCCAGTGCTTCGCGCTCGCGCTCCAGGTCTACGGGCTCTTCACCAACGTCCCCCTCGCCGAACGGGCCCTGACCATCGTGGTGCTGCTCATCGCGATCGTGCAGATCATCGTGAGTCGTCCGCGCTCGATCCCCGTCGTCGAGGCCGACGCCACCGTCGACGGGTAGGGCAACCTCGTCGCAGTGGCGAGCGTCGACGGGGTGATGACACGCATCGTGCGCGCCTGCTCACATCGGTGCTGCTGGCCACGGGTGCACTGCTGGCCGTGTCGACCGGATCGGTGTCGGCGGGCGGGTCCAATTGGACCTTCGACCGCACGCACTACCAACCAGGTGACACCGCGTTCGCCTGGGCCGCGATCGCCTGGGAGCACAACGCGAGCCTGGGCACCCCGGCCGAGGGTCCGTACCACGCGTACGTGATCCCGGTCTCGCCGGATCCCGGCGAGCCGCTCGGTGAGCCGCTCGGCCCGCGCACCCTGGTCGGCGACCTCGTGATCTCGCTCGAGCCGTACGGCGAGGAGCCGATCCGCTTCGGCCCGCATCACGCCGAGCTCACCTTCACCATCCCGAACCTGCCGCCGGGTGAGTACCTGCTCGGCAACGCCAACGACGCCGGCAAGTTCGTCGGTGATCTCGTGGGCCAATCACGTTTTACGATCGACCCGACGGCGGTGAGGGCGGTGCCGAGGCTCGCCGGCTGAACTCTGTGGGCGCGGCCCGGCGCACTTCGTAGGCTCCTCCGCGCATGATCGACCCCGCGCTCCACGTCGAAGAGCACCGCGGCGCGCCCGACGCGCCGGTCGTCGTGCTCGTGCACGGCGTGTTCGACTCCTGCGAGAGCTTCGAGGGCGTCATCGAGCACCTGATGCCCGATCACACCGTGCTCACCTACGACCGCCGCGGCTGGGCACGCTCGGCGGACGCCGCGCCGGCGACGTCGCCTGGGCGACCACGCCGACGACCTGCTGTCGGTGCTCGGCGACCGGCGCGCCACGGTGGTCGGCCACAGCTACGGCGGCACCGTGTCGCTGCTCGCCGCGGTGCGGGCACCCGAGCGGGTCACCGCGCTCGGACTGTTCGAGCCGTCGATGCAGTGGCAGCCCTGGTGGCCGACGATGGACGCCATCGCCGCCGAAGCGCCCTACGAGCAGACGCACTTCCGGCGCCGGGCTCGAGGGGAAGCCGCGCCGCACGCGGGAGGAGCGCGACCGCGAGCAGGCGCTCCTGCAGCACGAGCTCACGCTCATCGCCGACGCGCCGTGTCGCGCCGGAGCAGCTCACGGTCCCGCGCATCGTGGGTCGGGGCACGCTGTCGGCGCGGTGGCGCTTCGGTACGACCGACCACCTCCGCGACGAGCTCGACTGCGAGCTGGTCGAGATCGAGGACGCCGGGCACACCGCGCACCGGATGCAGCCGAAGGGCTTCGCCGACTTCGTCCGGCGCGCGGTCGCGCTCGGACCAGCCGCGGGGCGACGTCTGATGCACGTCGTCGAACACCCCGGCGACGAGGGCGCGCCCGTGGTCCTGCTGATCCACGGCCTCACCGATTCGCTCGACGAGCTTCGACGGGATGGTGGCGGAGCTCGTGCCCGACCACACGGTCGTCACCTACGACCGACGCGGGTGGGGTCGCTCCCGCGACGATGATCCACCGACGTCGCTGGCCGACCACGCGCAGGACGCGATCGACGCCCTCGCCGGTCGCCGGGCCACCGTCGTGGGACACAGCTACGGCGGCGTGGTCGGGCTCATGGCGGCGGTGCAGCGCCCCGATCTCGTGGCGTCGCTCGCGGTGTTCGAACCGACGATGCCGTTCACCGACTGGTGGCCCGATCACGACGAGATGATGCGCCGGTCGCTCGACCTCAAGCCGATGCTCGCCCGCTGGAGCACGGGACAACCGCGCCGCACGCCGGAGCAGCGCGCCGCCGACGAGATCTCGATGGCCCGCGACTTCTCGTTCGTCGAGACCGCGCCGTTCGACTTCGCCGACGTGCACGTCCCGTGCCTGGTGGGCGGCAGCGTCGACACCACGCCGTGGGACTACCAGTCGGCCGACCGGCTCTCCACGTTGCTCGACGCCGACGTGGTGGTGTTCCGCGACGCCGGCCACACCGTGCACCGCACGCACGCCCGCGAGTTCGCCGACTTCACCCGCCGCGCCGTCGCGCTCGCCCGCTGAGCACGAGGTTGCGTCACCTGAGGGCGTCGAGCGCCGTCGAGCGACGCAACCTTGCTACTTCGGCGGGAAGCGCACCGCGCCGTCGATGCGGATGACCTCGCCGTTGAGCATGGTGTTGGTGCAGATGTGCTCCACCAGCGCGCCGTACTCCTCGGGCTTGCCCATGCGCTTCGGGAACGGGTTCAGCTCTTCCAGCGCCTTCACCCGGTCCTCCGGCATCATCCGGTAGGCGGGGGTGGCGAACGTGCCGGGCGCGATGGTGACGACGCGCACGCCGACGGCAGCCAGGTCGCGCGCCGCGGGCAGCGTCATGCCGACGATGCCGCCCTTCGCCGCCGAGTACGCGGCCTGACCGATCATCCCCTCGAAGGCGGCGATCGACGCGGTCATGACCACCACGCCGCGCTCGTTGTCCTCGAGCGGTTCTTCCTTGGACATCTGCGCGGCCGCGATGCGCATCACGTTGAAGGTGCCGACGAGGAAGGACTCCACGGTGATCGAGAAGCCTTCGTGCGAGGCGGGGGTGCCGTCGCGACCGACGATGCGCCCACCGCCGCCGGCGCGGCCCCCGCAGTTCACCGCGACCGCGCAGGGGCCCGTGGCTCGACGCGACCCGTACGACCTCCTCGACCTCTTCGTCGTTCTCGACGTCGCAGCGCACGAACTCGGTGTTGCGCCCGAGCTCGGCGACCATCCGCTCGCCGCCCTCCTCGTTGACGTCGGCGATGACGACGTTGGCGCCGGCTGCGTGCAGGCGGCGGGCGGCCGCCTCACCGAGACCCGAGGCGCCGCCGGTGACGATTGCTCCCACTCCGTTGAGTTCCATGCGCTGTGCTTACCGCAACGTGGGGCCGGAGGAGAAATTCGGCGGCGTGCAATTTGCGGATTCGTGGCGGACGGGGAACGCTGGGCGGAGCCGACTCGACTCCAGGGGGAAACCGATGACCGCGACGGAAAGTCTCCGCTACATCGACTCCGACGGGCACATCCTCGAGCACCCGACCGGCGATGCCCGACTACGCGCCCGCCGAGTACCGCGACCGCATCTGGCACATCGAGACCGACGACGACGGCGAGGAGTGGCTCGCTCTACAACGGCAACGTCATGCCGGCGAACGGCATGTCGCTCGCCGGCACCGCCGGGCTTCAGCGACGAAGACGGTCGACCGGGTCCGCAGCGGCGAGATGCGCTACACCGAGGTGCGTCCGGCGGCGTACAACGCCAAGGCGCGCCTGCAGGACATGGACCAGGACGGCATCGACCTCGCGGTGCTGTACCCGACGATCGATGCTCGGGCTGCAGAGCGATCGCCGACGTCGAGTTCGCCGAGGCGCAGGCCCGCGCGTACAACGACTGGTGCTCCGACCACACCCAGGAGGGCGAGGGCCGGCTGTTCGGCGCCGGCGCGGTGCCGCCGATGCACGACCCCGACGACGTGCAGGCGTCGCCGACGAGATCCGCCGCGTCGCCGAGCTGCCGGGCATGGTGTCGGTGTTCATGCGGCCCGAACCCGGCGGTCGACTGGCGGCCGTTCAACGACCCGGTCTACGACCCGATCTGGCAGGCGGCGGCCGACACCGGGCTCCCGATCGCGTTCCACCCGTTCCTCGCGCCCGACCTGCCCGGGCGCGTGCGACGGTCTGAGGCTGGCGCCGGCCCGCATCGCCGACGGGAGCTACGTCGCCGACTCGACGACCGAGGACGCCCGAGCGGCGGCGTGGCGACCGATGCGCGCAACATCCTCTTCACCCAGGCCATCGCCAACCCCGTCGACGTGATGAGCTGCGATCTGCTACCTCACCGCCGGCGGCGTGTGCGAGCGGTTCCCCGACGCCAAGTTCATCTTCCTCGAGGCCAACGGCGGCTGGCTGGTGCCGTGGCTCGAGCGGCTCGACCACCACTGCCAAGAAGTTCCAGTGGGACGTGCCGTGACCTGACGATGCTGCCGTCGGAGTACTTCCGGCGGCAGTGCTGGATCAGCTTCGACCCCGACGAGTCGATGCTCGCGTTCACGGCCAAGTCGCCGCTCGTGCGGCGCCGACCGCATCATCTGGGCGTCGGACTACCCGCACCCCGACGCCAAGTTCCCCGGCGTCACCGAGGAGCTCGACCGAGGCGCTCGAGGGCCTGACGCTTCGAGCAGAAGCGGCGATCACCAGCGAGAGCGCGCTCGCGCTCTACGGCATCGGTTGAGCGCACGGGAGAGCGGCGCGTCGGGATTGGATCTCGACACCGTCGACAAGCTGCTGACCACGACGCGCGCCGTGCGCAAGCGGCTCGACCTGACGCGCCCGGTCGAGCCCGACGGTCGTGATGGAGTGCCTCGACCTCGCGCTGCAGGCGCCGACGGGTTCGAACCAGCAGACGTGGCGGTGGCTCGTCATCACCGACCCCGAGGTGCGCGTCGCGCTCGCCGATCTGTACCGCAACCTGCCCTCCGACCGTCCGGCGACGCGCCTCGGTTCGGTGCCGCCGCCGGAGGAGCAGCAGGCGCGGGTCAGCGACTCCGCCGGCTACCTCATGCAGCACCTCCACGAGGTGCCGGTGCTGGTGGTGCCGTGCGTGGAGGACGTCGGTGGTGCCGCGGGATGGGCGCCGTCGATCTATCCCGCGGTGTGGAGCTTCATGCTCGCGTTGCGCAGCCGTGGGCTCGGCTCGGTGCTCACGACCGTGCACCTCTACCGCGAGGCGGAGGCCGCCGCGCTGCTCGGCGTGCCCGACGGCTTCGTGCAGACGTGCCTGCTGCCGGTTGCGTACTACACCGGCGACGACTTCCGGCCGGCCGACCGTCGCCCGGTGGAGGAGATCACCTACTTCGACCACTGGGGATCGCCCCCCGGAGGGAGCTGACATGGCCCGGATCCAACCGGTCGACCTCGGTGTCGACCCCGCCGACCTCGACCGGCCCATGCGCGTGCAGCTCGGCGTGGGCGGGATCATCGCGCACCGGCCCGAGATCGCGGCCGGCCTCGGCGCGGTGACCGAGGCGATCAACCACAACGGCACGCTGCCGCGCCGGCTGGTGGAGCTCATCCGCCTGCGCATCGCGTTCCACAACCAGTGCCGCAGCTGCATGGCCATCCGCTACGACGAAGCGGTCGCAGGACGGCGTCACCGAGGAGCTGGTGTGCTCGCTCGAACGCCCGGCCGAGGCGGACGACCTCACCGACGCCGAACGCGCCGCGCTGCGCTTCGCCGATCTCTTCGCCACCAACCACCTCGCGATCGACGACGCGGTCTACGACGACCTGCGGCGGTACTTCACCGAAGGCGAGCTCGTCGAGATCGGGCTCAACTGCGCGATCGACGTCGGCATGGGCCGTCTGACGGCGACCTGGGACGTCACCGACGACCTCGACGACGCGTTCCAGGTGTCCTACGACGAGCGCGCCACGCCGTGGAGATGGCGCAGCGCCGATCATCGTGCCGTGAACGAGAGCCGGGTTCTGCAGCCATAACCGCTCCAGAGCGGGCATATGCGGGCTCGATCGCTGCCGATAACTACGTTGTGCGGTGCCGTCGTCAGAGGACAATCGTGTGGAGTACTAACCTCGGCGTGGGCGGGAGCCTTGGCCGGAGCGGCTCTGATCGCGGTCGGCGCAATCCTGGTGAAGCGCCGGGAGAAGCACGCGGCGTTCTGGAGCCGGATGTTCGGGGCCAAGGTCGTTGAACGGGCCGGTAGCTCGACCGTTCCCAGGTTGGTGGCTGGCTCGTCACTGCGATCGGCGCCGTGGCCGTGCTCGTGTCGATCGGTCGACTGTTCTGATGGCAAACATGCGGCAGAACTGACGTGCTGGGTCGGCTACGGCGGCCGGAAATCAGGGGGTTGGTGACTGATAGCGTTTTCGCATGCGCTCTTTGTTGCGGGGCACTCCGGGACCGATCATCGGCGTCGGACTGTTCTTCATGTTGTGGGGCTTCGTCGCTACTTACTTCGTGCTCGCGATCGCGTACGGCGGCTTCCTCGGCGAACCTGCCATCGTGCAAGTCGTCGTGTTCGGCCTGACAGGCGGCACCTTTGCGGCGGGTGCGGCGCTCGTCGTGGTCGGCAGCTATCCGGTGCTGCCGCCGCACGTTCTGCTCCACACTGAGCCCCTAGCGGCCCGGGCACAGTCCACAGTGAGAGCCGCGCCATAACTGCCGCACTGCATCGTCAGACCGGGCATGATGCGACGGTGGGTCAACCTTGGAAGAGAGTGGGCTTTCGCGCATCATGGCGAATCGCGATGCGCACGGTAGCGTGACCGTGGGGTGGAAGTCTCCCGTCGTTGTATGCCGTCATCTGGTGGCTACCCGGCGTACTACTGACAAGATCGAGCAGGCCGCCAACGGGTCGTCACACTGGGATCTGATGACGGGAACAGGGGAAGAGGGGACGCTTCGTGGTTATCACGGGCGTGTGCCTCGTTGCGCTCGTCGCCACGCTGTTGATCGTTGTCCGAAGCTGATTCGGCGACGCGCCATAACTGCCGCACTGGCTGAGCCGACCGGGCAATCTGTGCGGGTGCGAAACGGGGAACCTGCGGCGTGGCCGAAGCGTCTGACCGACATGATTGAGCGCTGCCTCATGGTTCTCGGTGTCTTCGCCTTCGTGCTCGCTCCTGGCGGGGCACAAGCCAAGAAGTCGATTGAGCCGAGTCATCGCATCGCGATCTCTCCGAGAAGTGGACCGCCAGGGACCGTCGTCACCGTGAAGGGCTCCCGGTGCCCGCCACGCGGCTGGAGTCAATACACATGGACGGTGCATGTGCAGACAGGGCACGTCGACTCCTCTGACGCCGCGGGCAGTGGCGGCGTCGTGCAACCAAGTGGGGAACCGCGTACCCCGATCGGGTTCACCGCTGAGGGATATCCGGGCCGAGTCGACGTGGACACCTCACCCAACAAGAAGGGGCGATGGACAGCGCGTCTCGTAATCCCGGAACAGGGGCATGGCACGTTCCCCGCGACGCCTGGCACGTATCCGGTCACGGCTCTCTGCTACGCCGAGGAGGGAGCCGAGGCCGGCAGGGTGAACTACCAGGCGGGCACATTCAAGGTAACGGCGCGGTAGCACCGACGCCATAACTGCCGCACTCTCCGGGCGGAGCGGGCAATCTGGCGCGAGCGGTCAACTTGCTCTCGGCGCAGCCCGATGGTTAATGCGTGGTTGGCGAACCCCAGAGCACTGCGCGACAGCAATGAGCTTGGTCTCGGCGATCACCACCCGCGAGCCTGCCGTCTTCTTCCTCGTGGGGGTGGTCCTTCTGGGCCTCGGCTACGCGTGGTTCCGTTACGCAGTTCCACACATGGTCCGGACCCGGAACCTCGCTCGGAGACACGCACCCCGCAAGCCACCACTCGACCCAGAATCCGTGGGCGCTCAGTTGAGCCGATGGAGTGGTCTGCTCTTCTTCGTGGTGATGGGAGTCATCGTGATCGCGGAGGGCGTAGCCAACATCGGGCACAGTTGACGATTGTCGTCGTGATGCCCAGGTCGCCATCTCCGTGCACGGAACGCCAGCGTCGGCGCTCAGTGCCAGTGCGCCAGAACTGCCGCACTGGTGTCGGCAATCCGGCATTCTGTTGGGATGAAGTACGACGGCGTCGTGTTTGTGAGCGGTTCCGCCCAGGCTTGGGCATGCATCGACGATCTCGATACGTCGGACTGGTCGGGAACCATCTCCGAGATCACTGTCATCCTCCCGCGATCGGCCTCCAGATCGATCCGGATGTATGGAGGCCGGCGAAAGCGCTGGCGCCTTCGCGGTCATGGAAGTGGACTACGACGAGGTGCGACGCTCGGGCACACTCGCTGGTCGCACGCCGTTGGGCCCGGACCCTCAGCCACTCTGACTGAACTCGGGCGAGTGCATAACTGCCGCACTGGTGGCCTGCGTCGGGGCATCATTCAGCACCTGGGTGACGATCTGCACCGGGAGCCCTTCGGGACTATGAGCGCACCATTCCGGTAGGTGAGCACTTTCGCACCCGCAAGGCGACGAGGCGGTTCTTCTCTCGATCGATCTGTGGAGCGATCGAGTCATGTGCACTTCGCTTACGAGGCGAAGGTGCCTCCGATGCTCGGGGCCGAAGGTCATCACCGAGTATGGCGTAACGAAAGACTGACGGGATGGCCTAGATCCGGGCTCGAAATGATGAGATGGCTAGCTCCGTCTGGAACGCCGGGGACGAAGTGCGCGTGTCCGTTGTGCAAGTCGTCGCTTCCAGCTCCGCCGCTACCGCGCCGTTGATAGACCGTGCCGACGTCGTCCGACAACGCAAAGTCCGGACCCGCACTGGTCAAGCCGACCGGCGATCTGGCGCGTCAAGCGGGCTCAGCATGACGGCTGGACGGTCGTCCAAAGTGCCGTTCTGCTGCTGCCCCCGGCGCTCCCTAGCGGCCCGTAGGCCAATGCCTATCGGAAGCGGTCGTACGCGGAGATAAGCCCTGGGGCCGCTTCAAGCACTTCAAGGACGTGGATCTTCATGCGGTCACTGAAGTTGTATTCCGACATGATCGCATCGAGCGCAGCGGCTCCGTCAAGGGCTTCCGGCTCGTGCAGGACGGCATAGCACGCGAACGTGTAGAGGTGCTCGTCGTCACGTAGATGCGGCAACTCGGATCGGCCGCGGAAACGTACGCCGAGAAGAGGTCATGGCGTGTCGCTAAAGCGGCACTGGCTCAGATTAGTGATGACGACTAGAGGGCGCGACGACATCGTGCCTCGATCGACTTGATCCGCAGTGAACTGCCGCTCGGCGCTCGCGTAGCAGCGCCGAGGGCAATCCGGCGCGGGATTTAGGTGGGGGTTTTGCGGAGCACCACGAGGGCGATGTCGTCGGATGTTGTGCCT